>PLNR01000005.1 GCA_003141835.1 Candidatus Omnitrophota bacterium
TGGTGTGCCCCGCTTGAAAACTGTACCACTTAAATGGTATAAAAGTCAAGGAGGCGGAGATGGATGAAATGCACGTAGCGGTAACAAAGGGCGGTAAAAGGAAGTGGAGTCTAGAGCAGAAGATGGGCATCATAGGCGAGCTTAACTCCGGGGTGGATGCAGCGGAGCTGTGCCGCAAGTACAATATCCACGCTCAGATGCTGTATAAGTGGAGAAGGACGTTGGAGTCCGGCGGTAAGGAAGGCCTAAAGGCGGGTAGTGAGATCGTTGCCAAAGGCCAGTACCAGGCGGCCTTGAAGAAGATAGACGAGCTTGAGCGCGCCTTAGGCAGAAAGACCTTAGAGCTCGACATTTTAAAAAAAAGCTTCGAACTAAAGGGGTTAAAATTACCCGAGGGGATATAAGGCTCCTCTCTCTTCGTTGTAACTGCTCTTTGAGAATAGTCTTAAAGGTATTAGGCAAAGGCCAGGGTTGGTACTTTTACAGGATAAAGCCCCGGCGCCTTATCCCCATAATCCGCAGGCCTGAAGTGGCAGAGGCGATAAGAAAAATCATCAAGGACAGGCCTGCCACATACGGTTATCGTCGGGTGCATGCCAAGATAAGGCATATGGGCATAGTATGCGATTCTAAGACGGTAAACCGGTATATGAGGCTTAAATTATGGCTAGCCTCAGACCGCCAGAAGCGCAAAGCGCGGGAGCGCCGGGAAGGCGTGGTCTCAGTTCCTGAGCCTAATATGCGCTGGGCATCGGACTTTACGATCATCAAGGCCTGGAACAACGAAAAAGGCAGGCTTGCAATCGTTATTGATTGCGGTTCCCGTCAGGTGATAGAATACCTATGGGCGAGATCCATCAAAGGCGATGATATCGGCCGTATGGTAGAGAGGGCAACAGAGAAGCGCTTTGCAGATGGACGGGTTCCTTTAGTCGAGTTCCTAAGCGACAACGGTCCCGAGTACATCAAGACGGAGTTGCGGCTCCTGTTAAAGCAAATGGGCTTTACGGTATGCAATACCCCGATAAGGAGCCCCGAAAGTAACGGCATCGCCGAGTCGTTCTTTAAGAGCTTTAAAAGGGATTACGTCTACCAGAACGTCTGTGAGAGCTTTGAAGACATTGCCGCTAAAATAGGCGGCTGGATAGAGGACTACAACACCCAGGCGCCTCATAGCGGCTTGGGGATGCGGACACCGGCGCAGTTCTATGAGGAATGGAAGCTGAAAAGCAGGTTAAAAGTGGTACAGATTTGACTGGGGCGGTCCAATTTAGACATATTGAAGAAACTTTTTTGTGTTCAAGCCTGGTGGATAAATGAAGTTTTTGATGGGATACCAGATGAAATATGTTCTGACCCAATTGAAAGATACGAGGATAGGCCTCCTTATCCAAGCCCCTAATGGTATAGGATATAATGAATAATAAATTATTAATGAAGATTATTTTATCGTTAGTTCCTATTTTTTTATTATGTTTTTGTGTTTTCGCAATGTCAGATGCTTCTGAGAAAATCGATAATAATTTAGAGGTAAGTCCTAAAGGTGCGTCTCAAGAATTAAATTGGCCTTCTGAAAAGATTATCCAAGAGAAGGCCATAGCTAAAAATAAAATACCCGTATCTGACTATAACTATCTTAAAGTATGGGTTAATGCAGTGCTAAAAAAAGAATGGATTCCCGCTGATCTTACAGATCAATTTATTCTTCTGGAAAATTTATATGATGAAAGTGATTATTTCATCGGAAGATATAAAAAGGACAATAACATAATCCAAATTAGGATTGGAGACGGTTACCTCTGGCTTACCATAGGGCCCAGCAAGGGTCTTTCTTTTTACAAGAACAAAAAAGATTTTGTCTTAGCCGTAGCAAAGACTTTTATAAATTACGACAATACTCAACATGCAAAAATGAAGATATTATCAAACAGGTATGATGATAATGTTGGAGGAATTAAAATTGAAGAAACTAATACTAAAGGTAATATACAACAAGAATATTGGTACGAAGATATCGTGTGGAAAATTACGGATGAATATATAAATTTCAAAATATCTCCACCCAAGAAGATTAAAATTAGCGGTAGGCCGATAGGAGTAAAGACCGATTGGAAGGGCAGAATGGTTATATCTAAATAAGACTTATTTTAATTCGTCGCTCTGGACAAAAAATGACGTTTTATTTATCAAAAATTATATCATTACAACATCAGCCACAAAATCAAGGAGGTCCCTCCCATGCGCAAGTGGACTGCCCCAGTCAAATCTGTACCACTTTTAACCTGCTTTTTAGCTTCCATTCCTCATAGATCTGCGCCGGTGTCCGCATCCCCAGGGTGGTGTGCCCCGCTTAATAACTGTACTACTTTTAATCTGGTTTTTAGCTTCCGTTTCTTGTATAATCGTCCTCAATCTTTCCATATCCGCCGCCTCCGCAGCAAGATAGAAGACCGTAAGCATACTTTCATCGAGACTATCCGCAACATCGGCTACAAATTCATCGCAGAGTAACCCCGCTTTCCCCCTCCGTCCCTCCAAAAATTAATCGGGATTTAACGCGCATGTAATACGGATTTAACATTGATGCGTATACTTACGGGTATGAAGATCAAAGAAGATGATCTTGATCGCAAGTTCAGGTGCGCAAAGTGCGGCTACTTGACGCAGCGGCAGGCGCCCCCGAGGAGCTGCCCGATATGCAGGGCCGGTCCCGGAGCTTTTGACGACATCGGTGTCGACAGGTCAGCGGAGAGAAAAGCGGTTTTTAACCCAAAATTAATTTAGGGTTAATATGTTTGTAATATTGATCGCTATACTTGCTTAGTGAAAACATTGGGAGAAAGAGAGATGAACAGATGTTCCGTCAAAAGGTATTGGTTTTATGCGTTCTTGGTTTATCTTCATTAATATTCCCCGCGGCATGCTTCGCGACCGCCACCACCCACATCTGGGCACCGTCCACTGACGTACAGCCGTATGGTGTCATCCACGTAACCCCCGCGGACGTGTATCTCCCCGTAAAAAAGGACTCATCCGGGAATAGGGTGCCCGTGATAACGAATTCGGGGCTTACCGTGGGCGTGTTGCCTTTCGATAAGTTCAACGTTGAAGCCGGATTCGACTACAAGGCAGGGTTGGGGGACCTGGATCATGATCCGATGTATTTCAACGCGAAAGGCGGGATACCTGAAGGCGCGTTTGGAGAGTGGTTCCCGGCCCTGGCTATCGGCGCTTATGATATAGGCACAAAAACCGACAAGACCAATAATAACGTGCTCTACTTCAAAGGTGCGAAGACATTCAAGATCAAGGGTTTCGACCTCGGCCGCCTCTCTATGGGGTATTTTAACGGCAATGGCAAGTTGTTACGCGGCCCGAACGGCGGAAAGGACAACGCCGATGTTTTCGGCGCCTGGGAGCGCACCATGACTGAAATATCACCAAAGCTCTGGCTCTGCGTCGAGTACCAGGGGACGAAGAGCACCTACGGTTCGTGGAATTTCGGCGGGTCGTGGAAATTTTCCGATAACGTCTCGCTGCTCGTAGGTTTCGACCGTTACAACAACAGGAATCTTGCCGATACGGTAACCGTGCAGGTCGATATAGATTTTGACGCGTTCAGCAAGCTGTTTAAAGGAAAGAAATAAGGAGGCTGCCATGACTGACCTTAAAACGACTTCTCCGGTAGTAAAACCTACGCTCGGATTATTGGGCGCAACGGTAAACGCCATGGCGCTGATCGCGCCGGGAGCGTTCCTCTGGATCACTTACCAGCTGCAGGCCGCGGCCACGGCGCCGAACGGCGCCTCGGTCTCGAGCGATATCTGGGCCGGCATAGTCCTCGCGCTGATCGTCGCGTTCCTTACCGCATTTTCGTACGCGGAGCTGGCGAAGATCTATCCGGAAGCGGGTTTTGCGAGCTGCGTCTATTTTGCGGAAAAAGCTTTTCTGGACCGCCACAAAGATAATAAGAGGAGCGCGCCGAATTCTTTAGCGCGTTTCGCCAAAATAGCAACGGGGTGGGCAGCCCATTTGTTCTACTGGGTATATCCGGGCGTCATGGTCGCGATGATGGCGACGCTTATCGGTTATATTTATACCCAGTTTACCGGCCATGCGCTATCGAGCATAGTCCTGACGGTCATAGGCGTGGTTTTTGCGATAGCCACAGGATACATCGCTTTCCGCGGGGTGACCGGCTCGACCAAGACGGCGTTATGGATAAACGTCATACAGCTTGTCACGCTGGTCATATTCAGCGGATTGGCCATCTGGTACCGTTTTTCCAATCCCCAGCACGCGGCCCAATGGACGTTCAGCGGGGCCTTGGATATAATGCGGCCCCATTCGATCAGCGGCGTGCTGATACAATCTACGCTGGCCATCCTCATCCTTGTCGGGTTTGAAAGCTGCACGGCACTCGCCGCCGAGACGAAAAACCCGGAGACTACAATACCGAAGGCGATCATCATATCGCTCGTCATCCAGGGCCTGTTCGCTTATCTGCTCGAGTATCTTGCGGCAGGGCTCATGCTAAGCGACAAATTTACCATGACTGCCGCAGCCGCCTCAGGGGCTCCCATAGGCGACCTGGCAAAGCTTATCGGCAATAACCTGCTGGGCGGTCTCGGCTTCGGGCTTATGATAACGATGGCGGTCACGGTGGCTATCGCCATAATAGGCACGACATTAAGCTGTATGAGCACGGCCATGCGCGTAAGCTGCGGAATGGCTGCCGACCGTGAATTGCCCGAGATGCTCGGTTTCATGCATGAACGTTTCAGCACTCCCCATGTCTCCCTCTGGACGCTGGTGATCGTTACCTCGGTGATCGCCGCTATCGGAGTGAGATCTGTCGTGGGCCTGACCGGCATCACGCTTGCCTCGAACTTCGGGACGTTCATATTATACGGCCTGACCTGCCTCTGGACCATAATCGCGTTCAAGGGCAGGGTGAGGTTTAATTTCATAAAACACTGGCTCATTCCCGCGCTGGGCCTGGTCACTAATGTAGTAATGGCGATCGCGATCATTTATCTGTACAGCGTCGGTAATGCCGACGCGAAAGCCGAAGCGAATATCTGCTTCCTTATCGCGGGGGCGTGGGCTGTTATCAGCATCGCGTATGTCGCCGTGACTACCGTCAAGAGGTCATACCGCCTGAAGATGATCTCGTGCATGATACGGCCGGAGCAGCTTAATATCGTGACAGAGGCCCTTAAGGAAGACGAACTTATCATGGGCATGACGGTGTCAAAGGTAAAGGGATTCGGCCGGCAGAAGGGTAATGTTGACGCGAGTTCGGATCCGGGCGAAGACAAGATCACATTCCTTCCCAAGATCAGGGTAGACCTGGTCGTAAAAGACTGGGATGTCAGGAAGGTGATGGATCTTATTGGAGAGGCTGTCCGTACCGGGAATTTCGGCGACGGAAAGATCTTCGTAGTCGATGCAACGGACGCCATGCGCATACGTACCGGCGAAAAAGGCGTCTGGGCCATATAGGGAGGATCGAGATGAAAAAGATAGAAGCCATAATACGGCCCGCGAGGGTGGGCCAGGTATGTTCGGCGCTGGAAAAGTTAGGCCACCCGGGCTTGATGATCACGGAGATCGAAGGGCACGGCAAACAGATGGGCCTGGAACAGCAGTTTCGCGGAGAAACATTCAAGACGGAGCTGTTGCCTAAAGCGAAGCTTGAGATCGTCGTGAAAGATGCCGATGTGGATAAGATAGTCGAGACGATCATAAGATCCGGCAGGACCGGCGAGATAGGCGACGGCAAGATCTTTATTTATAACATGGAAGACGCCGTACGCATAAGGACGAGCGAGAGAGGCGAAGGCGCGATCTAAAATGATCAACAAGGAATTGATAGACAAGATAAGACGGCTGAAGGCCGATCAGGGATATACCCTGTACGAGTTATCGAAAAGGGTGGACGTCCAGCCGTCCACCCTTGAGAGATGGTTGAAGACCAACCGCATAAACAGGGTTTATGCGGAGATGATCACCAGAAAGCTCGGGATATAGGGATTTTTTTTGCCGGTTTTTTGCAATTGGATATACAAATGGTTAAACGAAAGAAATAAAAGGAGGTAAGCGATGGGAAAGTACCTGAAGAAGAGCGCGTTCTGGTTTTTCGCGGCTTTTCTGCTCTTCACTGTAATAGCGACGGTAGTCGCGGCCGCGGAGGTCACTCCTGCGGCTAAGGTCGACACCGGTGATACGGCATGGCTTTTGACATCGGCGGCGCTGGTGTTATTGATGACGCCGGCCCTGGCATTTTTCTACGGCGGCCTCGTGCGCAGGAAGAACGTGCTTTCGATCCTGATGCAGTGCTTCATGCTGATGTGCCTCATAACCGTACAATGGGTACTTTTTGGTTACAGCCTTGCCTTCGGTCCCGATATAAAGGGGATAATAGGCAGCCTCGGGTGGTTCGGGCTCAAAGGAGTGGGGCTTGAACCGTATCCGGCCTATGCCGCGACCGTCCCTCATCAGGCATTCATGATATTCCAGGCGATGTTTGCCATAATAACTCCCGGCCTAATATGCGGCGCATTCGCCGAGAGGATGAAGTTCTCGACGTTCTGTATCTTTACTCTTTTATGGGCAACGCTAGTATATGATCCTGTTTGCCACTGGGTCTGGGGCGTCGGAGGATTTTTAAGGGCGGGTGGTGCGCTCGATTTCGCGGGAGGCACGGTCGTCCATATCAATGCCGGTGTCGCAGCGTTAGCATGCGCCCTCGCATTGGGGAAACGTAAAGGCTATCCCGATAAGATATCCCCGCCGCACAACCTGCCGTTCGCAGTCTTGGGGGCAGGCCTGCTCTGGTTCGGATGGTTCGGGTTCAACGGCGGAAGCGCTCTTGGTTCCGGCTCGCTTGCGACGAACGCGTTTGTAGTGACGCACGTTGCGGCTGCTACTGCCGGCCTGACCTGGGCCCTCCTTGACTGGATATTCAGTTCCCGTTCCACCGTCTTAGGTATTATAACCGGCGCTGTCGGAGGCCTTGTCGCGATAACCCCGGCGTCAGGTTTCGTCAATGTTGTCGGCGCATTATGGATAGGCATAGGCGTCTCGGTATTCTGCTACATGGCCGTTGCCATATTAAAAGTGAAGTTTGGCTATGACGATTCGCTTGACGCTTTCGGCGTCCACGGCGTAGGAGGCATTTGGGGGGCCCTGGCTACCGGCCTCTGGGCGACAAAAATGGTCAATCCGGCCGGCGCGAACGGCCTTTTTTACGGCAACCCGGCGCAGTTCCTTATACAGTTCAAGGCCGTTATAATCACCGCGGTTTATTCGTTCGTAATGACTTTCGTGATACTTAAGGCCCTCAATGCCTTTATGGGTGTTCGCGCTTCGGAACAGGATGAGCGTATCGGCCTGGACCTTACACAACACCGTGAAGCCGGTTACACGGTCTTAGATTAGGAGGAACCATGAAATATATTGTAGCAATAATACAACCCGATAAACTCGATGAGGTGCTTACGAAACTTGAAGAAAAGGAGATACACCTGGTGACCGTGACCAGCGTGATGGGCCGCGGCCGCCAGAAAGGCATCTCCGAGGTCTACAGGAGCCATAAGGAGGCGGGCAGCCTGCTTAAAAAGGTAAAGCTGGAGATCGCCGTGAACGATGATTTTGTAAAACCGACCATAGATGCCATAACGTCCGGCGCAAGGACCGGCCACGTAGGCGACGGAAAGATATTTATTCTCGATTTGCCGGAATGTATTCGTATACGTACAGGAGAGAAGGGAAATCCTGCAATTGGATAGATTAAAGCGGGTGACTGGGCAGGCAGGACCCGCCCAAGCGAACTGATTGTCGGGGAGAGATTGCGATTTAACATTAACGTAACATGGATTTAACATTCAGTTAGTACACTATTCCCATAAAATTGGGACGGAAACAAAGTAATTTTTTGCCCTAAATTTATCAATTGAATAATCAATTGTATAAATGACCGGCAAACAAAAGGATATATGGGAATGATAAAGTTGTTCAAACGTCCGCAGTTCTGGTTTCTTGCGGCCTTCCTGCTCTTCACGATAGCCGCGACAGTAGTGGCTGCGGCAGAAGCCGCTCCCGCGCCTAAGGTAGATTCCGGTGATACAGCATGGCTCCTCACTTCGGCGGCGTTAGTCCTGCTCATGACGCCGGGACTGGCATTCTTCTACGGCGGACTGGTCCGCCGCAAGAACGTACTTTCATTATTGATGCAGTGTTTTATGCTCATGTGCCTCATCACGATGCAGTGGGCCTTGTTCGGTTACAGCCTTGCCTTCGGGCCTGACATAAAAGGTATCATAGGCAGCCTCGGGTGGTTCGGGCTCAAAGGAGTGGGGCTTGAACCGTATCCGGCCTATGCCGCGACCGTCCCTCATCAGGCATTCATGATATTCCAGGCGATGTTTGCCATAATAACTCCCGGCCTAATATGCGGCGCATTCGCCGAGAGGATGAAATTCTCGACGTTCTGCGTATTCACGCTTATCTGGGCGACCCTCGTATACGATCCGGTCTGCCACTGGGTATGGGGCGCCGGCGGGTTCCTTAAGGCCGCAGGAGTGCTTGATTTTGCCGGCGGTATCGTCGTCCACATCAATGCCGGCGTGGCGGCATTAGCATGCGCCCTCGTATTGGGGAAACGTAAAGGCTATCCCGACAAGATATCCCCGCCGCACAACCTGCCGTTCGCAGTCTTGGGGGCAGGCCTGCTCTGGTTCGGATGGTTCGGGTTCAACGCAGGGAGCGCGCTCACATCAGGCGCACTGGCGACAAGCGCTTTTGTGAATACCCAGTTTGCCGGCGCGGCCGCAGGCCTGACCTGGGCCCTCCTTGACTGGATATTCAATTCCCGTTCGACGGTCTTAGGCATCATAACCGGAGCTGTCGGCGGCCTCGCCGCGGTGACCCCTGCCTCGGGTTTTATAACTCCCATAGGCGCAATATGGATAGGGATCGTCGTTTCGGCATTATGCTACATGGCGGTCGCGATATTGAAAAATAAATTGGGCTACGACGATTCGCTCGACGCTTTCGGCGTCCACGGCATCGGCGGAATGTGGGGGACGCTGGCTGCCGGCCTCTGGGCGACAACCATGGTCAATCCTGCCGGCGCGAACGGCCTTTTTTACGGCAACCCGGCGCAGTTCTTCATCCAGTTAAAGGCCGTGGTAATAACTTCCGTATATTCATTTGTCATGACTTTTGTGATCCTTAAGGTCCTCAACGCGGTTATGGGCGTGCGCGCCTCGGAGCAGGACGAGCGCATCGGCCTCGACCTTACGCAACACCGTGAAGCCGGCTACACGATCTTAGATTAAGGAGGAACCATGAAATATATTATTGCTATAATCCAGCCTGACAGGCTAGATGATGTGTTGACGAAATTGGAAGAAAAGGAGATACACCTGGTGACCGTGACCAGCGTGATGGGCCGCGGCCGCCAGAAAGGCATCTCCGAGGTCTACAGGAGCCATAAGGAGGCGGGCAGCCTGCTTAAAAAGGTAAAGCTGGAGATCGCCGTGAATGACGATTTCGTAAAACCTGCGGTAGAGGCGATAAAGTCAGGCGCGCGCACAGGCCACGTCGGCGACGGCAAGATATTCATCCTCGACCTGCAGGAAGCCATCCGCATCCGCACGGGCGAGAAGGGCGGCCCGGCGATAGGATAATGTGTATTTCGAAATGCCGACCGGACAATCAGGTTCGCGCAGAGCCGATTTATGACGCAGTTGCTATCGGTCGAAGCGAGTAATAAATAAGGCCAAGCGAACTGATTGTCGGGGAGAGAGATTGAGATTTAACATCCGTGTAATATGGATTTAACATTGGGGCTGTATACTTTTGGCATAAAATAAAAAGGGAGGTAAGCCAGCATGAAAGGGAAAGCAGTAAAGAAGGGGGCAGCGGAAGTGAAGACAAAAAATCCGCTCGTGAACGGCGCGTTCGACGAAAAGGCCGCGCGCGACGTGATGAAGATGGTGAAGGAAAAGAAGATCGATATAATCGATCTTAAGTTCAACGACCTGCCGGGGTTGTGGCAGCATTTCTCGATACCGGCTTCGGAATTGCTCGAGATGGATGATATAACACGCTCCATCTGGGTCGATGGCATCGGGTTCGACGGCTCCTCGATCCGCGGTTTCCAGAAGATACAGGAATCGGACATGATCATGATACCGGACCCGGCTACCGCGGTCATCGACCCCATATGCGAGGTCCCGACCTTAAGCATTATCTGCGATATTTACGACCCGTTGACGCGTAAACCGTATTCACGCGATCCGCGTTATATCGCGAAGAAAGCTGAGAAATACCTCAAAGAAACCGGCATAGCCGACTCGATCTATTTCGGCCCCGAAGCCGAGTTCTTCCTTTTTAACGACGTCCGTTTCGACCAGAACGAGAATTCCGGTTATTACTATATCGATTCGGATGAAGCCGACTGGAACACCGGGCGCAAGGAAGACCCGAACTTAGGGTATAAGATCCGTTTCAAGGAAGGGTATTTCCCTGTCCCGCCGCACGATACGCTCCAGGATCTAAGGAGCCGCATGATCTTGAAGATGAAGGAAGCGGGAGTGACCATAGAGGTTCATCATCACGAGGTTGCCACAGCCGGACAATGCGAGATCGACATCAAATTCGATAAACTGACCAAGATGGCCGACAAACTTTTGATGTACAAATACATCATAAAGAACATGGCCAGGAAGAACGGCATGGTAGCGACATTCATGCCGAAGCCGCTCTTCGCGGACAACGGTTCGGGAATGCATTGCCACCAGAGCCTCTGGAAAAACGGCGTCAACCTCTTCTACGACAAGAACGGCTACGCGCTCATAAGCCAGACCGCCAAATATTACATCGGCGGCCTGTTAAAGCACGCGAACAGCCTTATGGCCTTCTGTGCCCCTACGACAAACTCTTATAAGAGATTGGTCCCGGGCTATGAAGCGCCTGTAAACCTTGTATATTCGGCGCGCAACCGCTCGGCGGCCGTCCGCATACCGATGTACAGCGACAGCCCGAAATCCAAGAGGATCGAGTTCAGGCCTCCGGATCCGTCATGCAACGGCTACATCGCCTTCAGCGCCATGCTCATGGCCGGTTTGGACGGTATCATCAACAAGATCGATCCGGGCAAACCGACCGACAAGGACCTCTTCGAATTGAGCGGCGAAGAGATAGCCAAGATACCTACGGTGCCGTCATCGCTGAAGCGCGCGATGGATGCATTGGAAGCGGACCACGAGTACCTGCTTAGAGGCGGGGTATTCACAAAGGATGTTATAGACATTTGGCTGGAATTCAAGAGGAAGAAAGAGATAGACGCGGTGAGAATGCGTCCGCATCCTTACGAGTTCTACCTCTATTTCGATATTTAAGGGTATGGTAGAGAGTCTACTCTACCACTATTCGAGAGGCGGTTTATAAGTAGGGGCGGTTCCTAATTGATTGGCTGGCTGCCCACCCCCAATGTTGGGCGCAGGAGCTGCCCCTTCTTTTTTAGAGAAGGCCAGGTACCCCATAGTAAATAATCCTACGACGGGAATGATCGTAATAACCCCGATCCATCCCTCCTTGCCGCGCGCCAAAGCGATCCTGAACCAGATGAAACCGAAGAGGAACAGGTCGCATATCGGCGCCAAGAAAGCTCCCAGTATCGGCACAAACCCGGTAAGGAGCAACAATAGCCAAACATATCTTACGTTCCCTATCTTGCATGCCAGGAAGAGGTTCGCAATGGGTATCCATGCCATCCAGCCGTTTTGGGTATCCGTTTTCCTTGCGATGGCCTGGAGGCATACGGCAGAATAGATATAAAAGATCAGGCAGGCGATTATTATGACCCCGAGGAATGCCATTATGATGGCGGCTAACACGACCTTGCTTTCTTTATCCGGTAATTTGATCTTAGGGGTTTCTGTGACGGAAAGGCCCGATAATTTTTCTTCCTGGGACGGGCTTAGAGGTGTCACGGCTTCAGCCACCGGCGGGACAGTCTCGACGGTTTCGGCCTGAGGCGCGGGCGATGCTTCCGCAGGTTTAAGGTCCACCGCCTGCCCGTTTATCTCCCGTATGTCGGCGAGGTCATAAGTCATCTCGGTTACGCCGTAAAGGTCTACGGTCACGGAATTATTGGTTATCGCCTTGATATTCCCTTCGACCTTCTTGCCGGACCTGAAAGTTACCGTATCCGCCCACGCGTTCACCGTTAAAAGCGCAATCGCCGCGCACACTAAGAGTATCTTTTTCATTGTTACCCCCTATATACCTAAATTGTATCCAAACTTACCCCCAAAGGCAAGGATTATCGTCAAAAAATCTTTTCTTGCATTTTCAGGAAAGTTTGGTATAATAGGGGGCTAAATTAGCGAGGTGAAAATGGATCCGATCCGCTTTGGCATAGCCCAAATAAACCCCACCGTGGGTAACCTTCAGGGCAATAAAGAGAAGATAATAAAGTGCATAAGTGACGCAAGATCATTGGGTTGCGACATCGTTATCCTCCCGGAGCTCGCTATAACCGGCTATCCGCCGGAAGACCTCCTCCTAAAGCCCCAGTTTGCCGATGACGCCATGAAGATCCTTAATGAGATAGCCCATAAGACCGATAATATCATAGTGATCCTGGGTTGCCTGGACAAGACCAAGGACGGGATCTATAATTCGGCCGCTCTTATCCGCGACAAGGAACTTATCCATATATATCATAAGATACTGCTCCCGAATTACGGCGTTTTTGACGAAAAGAGGTATTTCAGGGCCGGCAACGAGTCCTTTGCGTTCAAATTCGAGGGGCTTAAGATCGGCCTGAATATCTGCGAGGATATCTGGGATGGCAGCGGACCGGCCAGTTTCGAGGCTGTCGATATGGGCGCGCAGGTCATAATAAATATTTCAGCCTCTCCTTACCACGCCGGCAAGCTGCATGCCCGCGAGAAGATGCTTGTCGAAAGGGCGCAGCAGACCGCCTCGATAATCCTTTATGACAACCTCGTAGGCGGGCAGGATGAGCTCGTATTCGACGGCGGTAGCATGGTAATAGGCTGGAAGGGCAGCATTCTCGCACGCGGGAAACAATTTGAAGAGGACATAGCGCTCTTCGACCTCAATCCCGAGGAATACCTTAAATACAGGAAGGTGCCGGCCAGGAAGCCGGCCGTAAATAATTACAGGGCCAAGGAACTTTCCCTTAAGAGATGCGAAGTGAAGATAAGGCCGCCTTTCCCGCCGCGCCGCCTTGAGAAATTAGGCAGCGTAGAGGAGATATACAAGGCGCTTGTCCTGGGCACCAGGGATTATATGACTAAGAACGGGTTCAAGAAGGCGGTAGTCGGAGTGAGCGGGGGAATAGATTCGGCCCTGACCGCCTGCATAGCCGTAGACGCGCTCGGCAAGGACAATGTCGCGGCCGTGACGATGCCTTCGATGTACACAAAAGAAGAGACCCGCGCCGACGCTGTCGCCGTCGCAAAAAACCTCGGCCTGAAGACGATAACCATACCCATAAATACCATCCACCTGGCGTATACGCGCATGCTTAAAAAGGAGTTCAAGGACTCCAAGGTCGACATAACCGAGGAGAACCTGCAGGCGAGGATACGCGGCAACATCCTTATGGCGCTTTCGAATAAATTCAACTGGCTCGTCCTGACGACCGGCAATAAGAGTGAGATGTCGGTGGGTTACTGCACCCTTTACGGCGATATGGCCGGCGGTTTCGCGGTACTGAAGGATGTCCTGAAGACCGTAGTCTACCAGTTGTCTGAATACAGGAACGCAATCGCCGGGAAAGAGGTCATCCCGGTCACGACGATAAAGAGGGCTCCGACCGCCGAATTGAAACCCAACCAGAAAGACCAGGACACGCTTCCGCCTTATCACGTGCTTGATGGCATACTGAAACTTTATGTCGAGGAAGACAAGTCGGCTGGCGAGATCGTCGCCCAGCGTTTCGACGCTAAGGTCGTGAAGAAGGTCATCTCGATGGTCGATAAGAGCGAGTATAAAAGGCGCCAGAGCCCGCCCGGGGTCAAGATAACCCCGAAGGCCTTCGGCAAGGACCGCAGGGTGCCCATAACAAACAGATATTAAAAAAGGAGAAAGAGATGGCAGCCAAATCGATCAAGGACAAAGAATATGTATTAAAGATGGCCAAGGAGGCCAACGTAAAGTTCATCAGGCTGTGGTTCACCGACATCCTGGGATTTGTAAAATCTTTCGCAATAACGGTAGAGGAGCTCGAAGGGGCGCTCGAAGAGGGCATGGGATTTGACGGTTCCTCTATCGAGGGTTTCGCGCGCATAGACGAGTCGGACATGATGGCGCGGCCCGACCCAAGCACTTTCGTACTTCTTCCCTGGAGGCCGAAGGACGAATTCGCCGTCGCCAGGATGTTCTGCGATATCGTCCGGCCTGACGGTTCGCCTTTCGAGGGGGACCCGAGATATATATTGAAGCAGAACCTGAAGCGCGCGGCGAAACTCGGATTCACTTTTTACGTCGGGCCCGAGCTGGAGTTCTTCTATTTCAAGGATAATAAAGGGACCGAGCCGCTAGACGCGGGCGGGTATTTCGACCTTATACCGCCTGACCCGGCATCGGATTTGAGGCGCGATACGGTCCTCATGCTCGAGGCGATGGGCATAGGCGTCGAATACAGCCATCACGAAGTCGCGCCGAGCCAGCACGAGATAGACTTAAGATATACCGACGCGCTCACGATGGCGGATGCGGCGATGACATACCGCGTCGTCGTCAAGGAGGTCGCCCAGCGCTACGGTTATTACGCGACGTTCATGCCCAAGCCGGTGTACGGGGTGAATGGGTCGGGCATGCACGTCCACCAGTCGCTCTTTAAGGGCGACAAGAACGCCTTCTTTGAAGCGAAGGATAAATACCATCTTTCAAAGCTGGCAAAGAACTATATCGCAGGCCTGCTCAAGCATTCGCGCGAGATAACCTCGGTCACGAGCCAGTGGGTCAACTCATACAAGAGGCTCGTCCCGGGCTATGAGGCGCCGGTATACATCGCGTGGGCAAAGAGGAACCGCTCGACGCTGGTAAGGATACCCGAATACAAGCCCGGAAAAGAGAAGGCGACGCGCGTAGAATACCGCTCGCCGGACCCCGCGTGCAATCCTTATCTTGCGTTCAGTGTCATGCTTGCCGCGGGACTAGAGGGCATTGAGAAGAATTACGAGCTAATCCCTCCGACCGAAGAGAACGTCTTTGAATTGACGCCGGAAGAGAGGACGAAGCGCGGGATAAGGCCGTTACCCGGCGACCTTTATGAGGCTATATGCGAAACCGAGAAGAGTTCCGTGGTAAGGAAAGCCCTCGGCGAGCACGCCTTCCGTTCGTTTATCGAGAACAAGAAGATAGAGTGGGATAAATACAGGGCCCGCGTCACCGATTATGAGTTAAAGGAATACCTTTCGATATTATGACGCGTAAACCCGCGGCCAAAAGCCCGAAATCGCAGTCGTCATACGAGAAACAGATAGAGGCGTTATCGAAAATAAGCCAGACGATAGCCTCAAACCTTTACCTGGAAGACGTCCTGCGCCTTATAGTCATGGTCACGGCCGAGGTGATGAACTCAAAAATATGCTCGCTCATGCTCGTGGACGAGGAGAAGGGCGAACTTGTCATACGCGCTACCCAGAGCGTCAGCGAAGCGTATAACAAGAAACCCAACATGAAGATAGGCGCCGGGATAGCCGGGAAGGCCGCCAAGGAAGGAAAGCCGATCCAGGTATCGGATGTCCGCGGCGACCCGCGTTACCTGAACAGGGATATCGCCAAAAGCGAGAAGCTCTGCTCGCTCCTCTCGATGCCGATGACGGTGAAAGGGAAGGTCATAGGCGTCCTGAACGTCTATACATCGACGCCCCATATCTTTACTCGGAATGAGATAAACGTCCTGACTTCGGTCGCCAACCAGGCGGCAGTCGCCATAGAGAACGCCCAGCTGATGGTCAGGTCCAAGGTAATACAGGAGGAGCTCGAGGCCCGCAAGATGGTCGAGAGGGCGAAGGGGATACTGATGCGCAGGGGCATGGCCGAGGAAGACGCTTTCAGGAAGATACAGAAACAGGCGATGAGCCTGCGCAAGACGATGAAGCAGATCGCCGAAGCTATAATACTGACCGACGAGCTGGAGCGGGACAAGTAGCCCTATTGACTTTAATAAGTTTTTATAATATAATCGAAAAAAGATTTTTTCAAGTCTGGCTGAACTTTAACCCAAAAAACGAAGGAGATTAACGTGAAAAGAACTCTTTTTGCCTTGGGAATGTCGGTTTTGTTCGTTATGACGTTATCGGCATGCGGGCAGAAGACCGCAGTTTCGCAGAAAACCGAGGCCTCTAAGGCCGAGGCCCAGCGGGCCGAAGTACCAGCCGTCCAGGCGCCCAAACCCGAGGCCAAGGAGATCATCCTGGCCGATTTCAACTCGGGAAAGAAACCCAATAATTTCGGCGGCGATTTTGGCGGATGGAACAAAGACCCGAATGATACGACCCAGGGCTGCAAGGACTCTTTTACTTCCGATGAGCGGTACGGGATGGAGGGTTTTTCCCTTCAGCTCGATTATGATGTTGATTCCCCGAATCCCGCGTACAACGGTTTCTGGATGAAATTGGGAAATTTCGACGCGACGCCTTATAGCAAGCTCGTTTTTTACGTCAAGGGGGACGCGAAAATAGGATATCCCGCGAAATTCAAGATAGAGCTTAAGAACGCGAACGGAGAAACCGGAAAATATTACGTGACGCAGATAAGCCCGACATGGGCGCCGGTAGAGGTGCCGTTCTCGAGTTTCGACGGTATAAAAGATTTCAGCAAATTGACCGAGTTTACCATCGTCTTTGAGGATTCCGTGACAAGGCCCAAGGTCGGCAGGATATACCTCGACAACATCGGCTTCGCGAAAGACTAAAAACCCATGGACTTCAAGATAACCGAAGATAATTTCAAATTAAGCGGACAGGACATTTACGTATTCTCCGGGGAGGTCCATTACTTCAGGATAAGGCCGGAGAACTGGGCCACCCACCTAAAGAAGGCCAAGGCCGCAAACCTTAATACGGTAAGCACCTACATACCCTGGGACTGGCACGAATACGAAGAGGGGAAGTTCGATTTCTCGGGCCATACGAACCCGCAGAGGAACCTCCTCGGTTTCATAGAGTTATGCAAGAAGAATGGCTTGTACCTGATAGTCAAGCCGGGCCCTTATATCCTCGCCGAATACCTCGACCACGGCATACCGCAGTGGCTGCTCTCATCGCACCCCGAGATACTCTCGCTCAACAGGGACGGCAAGCCTTTCAGCCATGCCCGCGTGACGCTGATGCACCCGGTCTATTTGAAGTACGCGAGGCTGTGGTATGACAAGGTCCTCGAGATAATAAAAAATAATTCGATAACAAAGACCGGCGGGATAATACTCTCGATGCAGCTGTGCAACGAGATAGGCGTCTTCGCCTGGCTCGACAAGGAAGCCGATTACAACCCGGCCGCGCTGGACTATTACAGGAAATTCCTCTCCGAAAAATACAAGAAGATAAACCGCCTGAATGTCCTCTATAAGTCTAAATACAAGAGCTTCTCGTCCGTGGTCCCGCCGTCGGGAAGCACGTCGAGATTGACCGAGCTCGCATCTGACCTGGATTGGCATCTCTTCTGGCGCCATTATTATGCCGCTTACATAGAACATCTGTTAAAGGAAGCGACGAAGAGCGGCGTCCGCCTGCCGTTCACGCACAACCTCCCGGGATGGGTCTGGGGCAGGGCGGTAGAATACCCGCTGAATATCACCATGTACCAGGATGTGGCCAAGCTGTACCCGAAGGTTTTTCTCACGGTCGACCATATCCCGGAGAACGTCTCTTACAGGAATTTCCACGACGCGGCCATAATACAGCAGTTCACAAGGGCGATCCAGGGGAACAGGGGCCCGGTTTTCGTCGCCGAAATGCAGGCCGGGACGCGCGAGCATAACGTCGTCACTTATCCCGACGAGCTGGAACTTTTTTACAAGTCCTCCATGGCATACGGCGCGGCCGGGATGAACTTCTACATGTTCTCGCAGGGGAAGAACCCCAAAGGCAAGTCCGCGGTCGGCCCGACTTTCTACTGGCAGACGCCGCTCGATTACGACGGCAAGGAGACCGCGCTTTATCCCGTAGTAAGGCGCTTCGGGAAACTCGCCTCGACATTCGGCGCGCTTGTATCAAGGGCGAAGACCGACCCGAAAGTGGCGTTGCTCTTCTATAAGCCTTATTACTATACCGAACTTACCCATAATTACGACCTGGAGAAGATGGGCCTGAGTTATAGCCCGAAGACGTTAAGGGATAATATCTTTTACGAGGGCATGGCGAAGATCCTCAAGATGGTCAATTGCGATTACGATATCCTCGACATCGAACTTACCAAGCCGAAAGACCTGGCCAAATATAAACAGGCGTGGGTCGTCTCGCTCGAATACATGGACGCGGAGCCGCAGAAACTGCTGGCGAACTATGTCGCCGGCGGCGGACACCTGGTCATCCTGCCGAGGGTCCCGAAGTACGACCTCTCGCTGAAGCCGTGCGAGGTGCTGGGGCAATTCCTGAAAGTCGGCGAGACAGAGGAAGTCTCTCCCCGCGGCCCCACGATAGATTTTTTTGACGTCAAGGAGATGTCCGTCCTTAACCCGGTGCAGGTCTTCAAGGAGCCTAATGCTGAACCTATGGCGCTGCTTCCCGACGGCAGCACCTGCGGTTTCGTCAAGCATTTCGGCGGCGGCTGGGCGCTGGTTGTGGGGACGGCGTTCGGGCATTCGACCGAAGAGAACATAGACGCGTATTCGCGCATCCTGAAGATGGATGATATACGCGGCAGCGCGGTCCCGACGAACGAAAAGATGATCGTCCAGGAGTCTTTCGTAGAAGACCGGGCGTTCCTCTTCATCGCGAATTATTACAGGACCACGGAATCCGGATACATAACTTTCACCGACCCGGTCTCGAAGAACGAGAGGAAGATGCCGCATAACATGCCGCTGGTGCTCGCGGGGCTGACCGGCCTCATCATACCGGTGAATTTCCCGGTGCATGGCAGCGCCGCGAAGATAATCTTCTCGACGTCGCAGATATTGAGCGCTTTCGAGAAGGGCGATTCCGTATTCGTGGAATTACACGGCCAGCCCGGATCGGAAGGCGAATTGACCGTCGCCATCAAGAAAAAGCCCAAGCAGGTATACGCCGACGGCAGGAAATTGGAATTTTCCTACAGGTCGGGCGAGGCGATAATACCCTTCAGGCACAGCGACGAAGGCCCTGTCCTAATGAAGATCAATTTAATCTAAAGGAGATGCAGGCGGTGAGGACCCTACCGATATTTCTTGTCTTGTCTTTTGCCTTTCTTTTCTCGCTCCCCTGTAACGCCCAGGAAGATATCCTTGTAAAGATACCCCCCCGTTCCGATATTAAAGTCGTAGCCGATTTCGACAGCGGCAAAGACCCGAACAGCATCGGCGGATACCCGTCGATGGATTTCAAAAAACCCGCTTTCCTCCAATCCGCATACAGCAAAAAAGAAAAACACGGCGCCGCCGGTTATTCGCTTGAACTTGGATTTTATGTGCCAAAGGGCGAGGATGCTGTATGGTCGACCGGCCTCAACGAACTCGATATCAGCGCGGCAAAGGGCATATCGTTCTGGATAAAAGGCACCGAGGGTTCCGAAAAGTTCTGGATGGCGCTGGAAGATAAGGCCGGCAAGAAAGACGAAGTCAACCTGGCCGGTTACATCAAGCCGACGACCGATTGGCAGGAGATAAAAGTCCCGATAGAAAAATTCCCGTCGATCGACACGAACAGCATGGCAAAATTCAGCCTTGACTTCAAGGGCGACCCCAGTGTGATCAGCGGTAAGATATACCTGGACGATATCGCCTTCTACGGCGACCCGGAGCTATTCTTCCTGGGGTTAAAAGATAATATCGCCTATTACCCGGCAAACATCCTCGCGGACGCGCGCAAGAAGGAGCTGCTCACCAGTTCGGACAGCCAGATGCTTATGGGGATAGCGCAGGATACATGGGGTTTCTTCAAGAACGTGGTGGACAAGAGGAGCCACCTGCCGCTCGACTGGATAGAGATGGCGCCGGAGAGGGCGATGGGCGATTACACCTCTCCCACTAATACAGGGCTCTATTTCATAAATATAACGGCGGCTTGCGACCTTAAATTAATAACGAGGGAAGAGGCTGTCCAAAGGATATCTGACACGCTTGATGTGATGGAGAAGATGCCGCGATGGCGCGGGCTGTGGGATAATTACCATTCCACTACTAACCTGCAGGTCACGCGCCGCTATATCTCATCGGTCGATAACGGATGGCTTGCCGGCGGCCTTATCATAGCCAGGCAGGCTTTCGACAAGGAACTGGGCAAGCGCTGCTCGAAATTCCTGGATGAGATGGACTTCTCGGCCCTTTATAACAAGGAGCTCGGCCAGCTCAACCTCGGCTACGACAGGGAGACCGAAAAATATTCGCCTTATAATTATGGCCAGTTGAACGGCGAGGCGCGGTTCACCAGCCTCGTTGCGATAGGGAAAGGCAACGTCCCGCAGGAGCACTGGTACAAGATGGCGAGGACCTTCCCGCCTGAGATAGACTGGCAGGCGCAGAAGCCGGAGGGCAAATGGGTCAAGAAGTCAGGGGTCAAATATTTCCAGGGTTATTATACCTATAAAGGCGAAAAGATCGTCCCGAGCTGGGGCGGGAGCCTATTCGAGTTCCTGATGCCCTCGCTTATGGTTAAAGAGAAAGAGCTTGCGCCGAAAGGGCTGGGTTTGAACGACCTGAAAGGCGCCAACGCCCATATCGGGATGGCTAAAGATAAAGGATATAATGCCTGGGGGTTCTCGCCGTGCTCGACGCCTGACGGAAGCTACGGCGGGTATACCGAATTCGGCGTCGGAGGGATAGGATTTAAAGGATATAAGGACGAGGGCGTGGTCACGCCGCACGTGGTTTTCCTCTCCCTTACTTTTGTGCCGGATGAAGCGATCTCGAATATCAGGAGACTCCTTTATTATTACAATATATACGGCGAGTTCGGGATGTATGATGCCGTGAACGTGAAGAGCGGGAAGGTCTCTTACAGGTATCTTGCGCTCGACCAGGGCATGATACTCCCCTCCATAGATAACTACCTGAATAACGGCGCGATAAGGGAGCGTTTCCACAAGGACCCGGTAGCCAAGAGGACGGAAAAGCTCTTAAACGAGGATTTTTTCGAATAGAGAGGGTTTAGCCATGAGGACCACCAAGGCAAACAGCGTATTGGCGACCGACAGGATCCTGTCCGATAAACAGAGGAAGAACCTCTCCATCCTTGAGCTTGTCGTAAAGCACGGCCCCATATCGAGGACCGAGATCTCGCGCCAGACCGGCCTCAATATCGTCACTATCTCCAATTACATAAATGAGTTCATAGAGGCCGACCTCGCCGTAGAGAAAGGTTTCGACGTTTCCACCGGCGGCAGGCGCCCGACGCTCGTGGAGCTCAACCCTAAATTCGGTTATATAATCGGCGTCGGCCTGACCGCCCTGAATATCGTGGGGATCCTTGTCGACCCCAAGATGCAGGTCGTCTGCGAGGTCAAGAAGGAGCGGCCCGCCGATAACAGCGAGGTGATAATCGGCAAGCTCGTCGAGACGGTCGAGGAGGTCCTCGCCAGATCGAAGATCGAGCCTGAGAAGATAAAAGGCTTAGGGATAGGCATACCCGGCGTCATAGACGTCGAGGGGCAGACGATAAGATGGCTCGGAGCGATGGGCCTTTCGATGGTATCCATATCCGGCGTGTCCCTTAAGGACATATTCGAGAAGGAATTTGACATACCCACACTGGTCGAGCATGACGCGGCGTGCGCCGTCTTCGGCGAGCGCTGGTTCGGTTTTGAGTCGGGGATAAAGGATATGATCTATATGTACACCGGCGTCGGCTGCGGGCTGATAATAAACGGCCAGATATACAGGGGATCGAACGGATCGGCCGGGGAAGTGGGTATCTTCAATACCGCCGTGCCTGACCCCGAGGCGAGAAGGCGCGAATCCCTCACCCTTGGCACATGGGAGCTCGACCTCGGTATCGGGTATTACGCAAGGGAAGAGATGAAAAAAGGGACGAAGTCGAGGATATTCGAATTGGCAGGGAACGATCAGGGCAAGATAAATCTTAATTTGGTGATAGAGGCGTCCAAGGCCGGGGATAAACTCGCCAGCGAGCTGCTCGAGAATGCCGGCAACCAGCTGGGGAAGAAGGTGGCGTTCCTCGTCAACCTCCTCAATCCCGAGGTTGTGGTGATCGGAGGGGGGGTCGAGCAGGCCGGCTCGATATTCATGGATTCGGCGAAGAGGACAGTCCATTCCTGGGCGCGCGAAGAGAATATAAGGAATTTAAAGATAGTTCCTGCCAGGCTGGGGGAAAATGCCGTCGCGATGGGCGCGGCCTGCCTCGTCTTGCAGAGGATATTCACGAATGCCTAAAAAACGCAAGCATCAGGCAAAACGCAGGAGGCACTGGGATGAAGGGATTTAACAGGTTGTTGGCGTTTTTTGTCGTAATGGTTTTCGCGTTGCAGATCACGGGTTGCGGCGGGACCGGCGAAGGGGCCGGTAAACCCAGGAAGGTGCCGATAAAAGTCGCTTTCTGGGGCAGCCCGGAAGAGATAGAGATACTCAACGCGACGATAAAGGACTGGCAGAAGACACGCCCGGATATCGAGGTAAAGGTCGAGCATATACCGTTCGGGAGCTATGTCAGCAAGATACTTACCGAGATCGCCGGAAGGTCGGCGCCGGATATCATCGCCTCAGAAGTCAATATGTTCGCATCTTTCGCGGATAAGGACGTCTTCGTCGATCTCAAGCCTTTCATAGATAAGGACAAATCGTTCAATTTCGGGGATTTCTTCCCGGAGGTCGTGGACAGGTATACGGTCAACGGAAAGATCCTCGGCATCCCCCGTGATACTGCGCCGATGGCGTGCATATATTATAACAAGAGACTTTTCGACGAAGCGGGCGTGCCCTATCCCACCGATGACTGGGATTGGAGCGGCCTTCTTGACAAGGCGCAGAAACTTACCAAGGTCGATAAAGAGGGCAAGGTGATCCAGTACGGCTTCTACAGCGACATGTGGCCTAACTTTGTCCTTTCCGCGGGCGGTAAGATCGTCAACGACGTAAAGCACCCCACGAAATGCCTCCTGAATTCCCCGGAATCAATAGAGGGCTTGCAGTTTTTGGTCGATCTCTCGCTTAAATATAAGGTATCGCCCACTTCAAATACGTTCCGCAACCTCGGCCTCGGCGTCATCCAGATGTTCATGATGCAGAGGGTGGCGATGTTCCATTCGGGCATATGGGAGACTCCTGTAGTCGGGAAGACGAAGGATTTTAGTTGGGATGTCGCGATGTTCCCGAAGGGCCCGACCGGCATAAGGAGATTCGCGACCGGCGGGACCGCGTACAGCATATTGAACACCACGAAACATCCCGAGCAGGCCTGGGAGGTGTTGAAGGCGTTAAGCGGCGACGAAGGCCAGATAATACTTGCCGAGTCCGGGCTCGCGCAGCCGGCGAACAAGAAGATCGCGGAAAGCGAACATTTCGCCGGGAGCAACAAGCCGCCGCTCAACAAGAAGATGCTGAACGAGGCGGTAAAATACTGCGTCTACGACCCCTTCAACTCCAAGTGGCGCGAGATACGCGACCTGTACATAAACCCGGAATTCGACCTGATGTTCAACGGGCTTAAACCGGTGAAGGAATCGGTCGACGCGATAGTGCCGAAAGCCAATGAACTGTTAAAGGAAGGAAAGTAGAGCGAGAAAATGAAATTCCAGACTGACTACGGTTATTTCACCGATGACGGCAAGGAATATGTGATAACCCGGCCCGATACCCCGCGGCCGTGGGCAAACGTGATCTCCAACGGTTCGTATTCGCTCGTGATATCCCAGACCGGTTCGGGTTTCTCGTGGTGGGAGAACTCTAACCTCGCCAGGCTTACCAGGTGGGAACAGGACCTGGTCAAGGACGAGTGGGGCAAATACCTTTATATAAAGGACAGGGATAGCGGTGATTTCTGGTCCCTGGGATGGAAACCCGTATGCCGCGATTTCGACAGCTATGAATGCCGCCACGGAATGGGCTATACCGTCCTGTCTAACAAATACATGGGCATAGCCTCCTCCATGACCGTTTTTGTCCCGCGCGAAGAGCCGGTCGAGATATGGAAGGTCACTTTAAAGAACGAATCAGGCACCGTAAGGCCGCTGTCGCTTTTTTCGTATTTTGAATGGCTTCTCGGCAACAAGGACGACTCCCACAGGGAGTTCCACAAGACCTTTATCGGCACGTCATACGAAAAAGGGGTACACGCGCTTTACGGCGAGAAGAGGAAAGAGCTGAGGCTCCCCGGTTCGATAATGGGCGAGTACCCGTGTACCGCGTTCTTCGCCTCGTCGGTCGAGCCGGAGTTCTACGAAGGCGAGAAGGAAAATTTTATCGGGATGTACCGCTCGCTCGCTGATCCGCTCGCGGTCGAGAAGGGCTCTCTCACGAATACCACCGGCAGGTGGAACGACTCGATAGCCAGCCTCCACGTCAACGTCGACCTGAACCCGGGCGAGAGCAAGGAGATCATATTTATCCTGGGCTTAAGCCAGGGCAAGGCAAAGGACGCGAAGATAATAAAGAAATATTTCGACGTCAATAACGCGAACGCCGCGCTTACCGAGGTCAAGAAATACTGGGGAAAGATGCTCTCCGGCCTTACGGTAAATACGCCGGACGACGCGCTTAACCTTATGACGAACACCTGGCTCAAATACCAGGCGATATCAGGCAGGATCTGGGCCCGCGCCGCCTATTACCAGTCGAGCGGCGCGTACGGTTTCAGGGACCAGCTCCAGGACAGCCAGATATTCCTTCCTTTGGATACGTCGCTCACCAGGAAACAGATACTTTTGCATGCGGCGCACCAGTTCAAGGACGGCACAGTCTATCACTGGTGGCATACGCTCGCCGAATGGGGCCCGAGGACGAAGAAGGTGGACGACCTGCTCTGGCTCGTATTCGTTACGTTGAGTTATATAGAAGAGACCGCTGATTACGGCATACTGAGGCAGAAAGTCAAATTCGTGGACGGCGGAAGCGCCACGCTCCTCGACCATTGCGAACGCTCGATAAAGAAGGTGCTGTCGAGGTTCTCGAAACGCGGGTTGCCGCTGATAGGCGAGGGCGACTGGAACGACGGCATGAACTTCGTAGGCGTGAAGTTCAAGGGCGAGTCGGTCTGGATGGCGCATTTCTTCGCCGACATATTGAAGAGGTGGTCTGAGGAGGTCCTCTCCAGCAAAAAAGTTGGCAGGAAAGCCGACGCGAAAAAATATATCAGGAAGTTCGAAGACCTCAAGAAGGCGATCAATAAGTACGCATGGGACGGCGAATGGTACTGGCGCGCGACCTGCGACGACGGTTCCCTTGTGGGAAGCTCCAAATGCAGAGAGGGCAAGATATTCCTTAACGCGCAGATCTGGGCCGTCATCGCCGGGACAGGCACCGAAGAGCGCATAAAGAAGGCCCTGGCTTCCTGCTCGAAATATATTTACAGGGACTACGGCGCAATATTGCTTTATCCCGCGTTCTCCGAGCCTAACGAGAAGATAGGTTATATCAGCCGCTACGCGGCCGGCGTAAGGGAGAACGGAGGGGTCTATACCCACGCCGCGACCTGGGCTGTCATCGCAGAATGCATGAGAAAGGACGCGGATACCGCCTTTGACCTTTACAGCAAGATATGCCCTCCGAACAGGAGTAAAGATATAGACCATTACAAGGCCGAGCCTTATGTCACCCCGGGCAACACCGACGGCCCGGATTCCGTGAATTACGGCAGGGGGAGCTGGACCTGGTATACGGGTTCGGCGGCCTGGCTTTGCAGGGTTGCGACAAACTGGATCCTCGGCGTCAGGCCGGTCCCTGAGGGGCTCCTCATAGACCCGTGCATCCCCAAGGAATGGAACGGGTTCGAGATGACGCGCAAGTTCAGGGGAGCCACCTACAAAATAATCATTTCAAACGCTTCACACGTCTCGCACGGCATAAAAGAGATAAAGCTGGACGGCAAAAAGCTGGACGGCAATATCGTGCCGCCGCTCAGGGACAAGAAGATCCACCTGGTGGAAGCGTCTCTTTAAGAGAGAGTTGATGAAAAAACTCGTCGTTTTGATATTCGCCGCGATTTTAGCCTTCCAATCGGCCGGTTGCGCCAACAAAGGGGAAAATCTCGATACGGTAAAGGTGGTTTACTGGGAAAAGTGGACCGGCTTCGAGGCCGACGCCATGCAGGCGGTCATAGACCTTTTTAATTCCAGGAAATTCACCAATAAGGACGGCAAGGTCATACATGTCGAGATGAGCGTGGTGAGCGAACTCGACAGGCGGCTGCTTACGGCGGCCGCCGGAGGGAACCCGCCTGATGTAGCCGGCGTCTGGACATGGCTTGTCACCGCATACGCGGAAAAAGGGGCGCTTACCTGCATCGATGATTACCTCCGCGAAGCGAACATCACCGAAGACAGCTATCTGCCCGTCTTCTGGGAGATATGCAGGTACAAGGGAAAGATGTGGGGCCTCCCGTCCACGCCCGGGTCCGCAGCGCTGCACTGGAACAAAAGGCTCTTCAGGGAAGCCGGCCTCGACCCGAATACCCCTCCGAGGACTATCCAGGAGCTCGACATAATGGCGGAAAAACTGACCCTCGTCAAATTGCCGGGCCAGGATAGCCCCATATCGTTTTACGAATTGAAAAGCAGGACGAATTATAAGGACCAACTTGCCCAGGGCAGGATAATACAGATGGGCTTCCTCCCGTCCGAGCCCGGATGGTGGCCGTGGTCGTGGGGCTATTGGTTCGGCGGGAAATTATGGGACGGGAAGGGGACGGTAACGACCGATGAGCCGGGGAACATAAAGGCTTACGAATGGGTCAGGTCCTATTCGGAAAAATTCGGCGTTGATAACATAAAAAAATTTTCGAGCAGCTTCGGCGTCTTCTCCTCGCCGCAAAACGCCTTCCTCTCCTCAAAAGTGGCCATGATCGTGCAGGGCGTATGGATGTATAATTTCATAGACAAGTATGCCGCGGGAATGGATTGGGCCGCGGCCCCGTTCCCGTCGGATGAGGGCAGGTTAAAGGACGTAGCTTACGTCGAAGCGGACGTCCTCGTCATGCCGAGGGGCGCGAAACACCCGGCCGAGGCGTTCAAGTTCATAAGTTTCGTCAATACCCAGGAAGCAATGGAGCTGTTGTGCGAAGGGCAGGTGAAGTTTACTCCGCTTAAAAATGTAAGCGAAGGTTTTTATGCCAGGAACAAGAATCCGTATATCCGCGTATTCAGGTCGCTGGCCGAGAGCCCGAACGCCTTTATTACGCCAAAGATGATAATATGGCAGGAGTACCAGCGCGAGATGAGTTTCGCCTACGAATTAGTACGGGATCTGAAGGCCGCGCCTAAAGATGCGTTGGCTGAGGTAAAAAAAGTGATGCAAAGAAGGCTGGAGAGGGAACTAAAGATGGCGGAGAGGGCCGAGGGAAAGAAATGACCAAAGGGGAGAAGAAGGACCTGCTAAAGGGCATCCTGTTCACCTCGCCGTGGCTGGTCGGCCTGTCGATATTCGTCATCTATCCGGTCGTGGCGTCGTTCTATTACAGTTTCTGCTATTATTCCGTGCTCCAACCGCCCCGGTTCATCGGGCTCCTCAATTACAGGGACCTTTTTACCGACCCGATATTCTGGAAATCGTTGTGGAACACGGCCTATTTTGTCATCTTCATGATACCGCTCGGCTTCGTGACATCGCTTTCATTGGCGATGCTCCTCAATACGAAAGTGAGGGGCATGGCTTTTTACAGGATGATATTCTTCATACCGTCCTTAGTGCCGATGGTCGCGGGTTCGCTGCTCTGGATGTGGATCTTTAACGGCGAGTACGGCCTCCTCAATAGTTTCCTGGTAAAGATAGGGATCCCTAACCCGCCGAACTGGCTCATGGACGTGAACTTTGCGAAACCCGCCATCATAATCATGAGCCTCTGGGGGCTCGGCCAGACGATAGTCATCTATCTCGCCGGCCTGCAGGATGTGCCGGTCACGCTTATCGAGGCGGCCGACCTCGACGGCGCCAGCTGGTTTGACAAGCTGTGGAATATCACGATACCGATGATATCTCCGGTGATCTATTTCAATATCATTATGGGGATAATAGGCAGTTTCCAGATCTTCGCCCAGGCCTACATCATGACCAACGGCGGCCCGCAGCGCTCGACGACTTTTTACGCGCTTTACCTGTACCAGACCGCGTTCGAGGATTTCAGGATGGGTTACGCCAGCGCGATGGCATGGATATTATTCGTCATAATACTCTTGTTGACGATGCTCGTGCAGCGCATCTCCAAAGAGAAAGTCTATTACCATGGGGGCTGATGATGCCGCAAGGTAAAGGCATAAGATTTTTCACGTACCTGGCTTTGACCGCCTGCTCGGTAGTCTTCGCGCTGCCGTTCGTATGGGTAATGGTCACTTCCTTAAAACCCGTCGAGCAGACGATGACGATCCCGCCGACGTGGGTCCCGAAGACCTATTATATACAGGTCGCCGGCAAGAAGCTCGAGGTGAAGAAAGGCGTCGTTACGCAGGAGGCCGGAGTCATTGCCGTCGTCAAGGACGGGCCGAAGAGAGGGGAACGCGTTTTTGTGGCCGACTCCCAACTCAAGGACGGAAAGGCCCTCCTGCAGGTCCAAGTAGCCGACAGGATCGAGGAAAATTACTATGCCGTGGATATCGAGAAAAAAGTACAACCAGGGTGGGTGCAGGTCATAGAGAAATTTTCGACGCAGTACGAAAAGGTCGAGCCTTACTGGACGTTCGTCCCGCCGCAGGAAGTGACCGAGAAGGTGAAATTCTGGTTCACTAATTACCTGGACGTCTTCGCGAAGATACCGTTCCTCAACTACGCCAAGAACACGCTTATCGTCTGCATCCTCGGCGTCATCGGGATGACATTCTCCAGCGCGCTTGTGGCATACGGCTTCTCCAGGATCACCTGGAAGGGCAGGGATTTCATATTCACACTGACGCTTGCGTCGATGATGATACCTTTTGCGGTGGTAATGGTCCCTCTTTACGGCGTATTCAAGAATTTCGGATGGATAGGGACCTTAAAGCCGCTGTGGTTCCCGTGTTTCTTCGGCGGCGCCTTTAATATCTTCCTCCTGAAACAATTCTTCATGACGATACCCCGCGACCTGACCGACGCGGCCAGGGTCGACGGCTGCAACGAGTTCGAGATCTTCTGGAGGATAATACTGCCGCTGTCGAGACCCGCGCTTTCCGTAGTGGCGCTCTTCCATTTCATGTACGCGTGGAACGACTTCATGGGGCCCTTGATATACCTCACGAACAAGGACACATATACGCTTTCACTCGGTTTGCAGGTATTCCAGAGCCAGCACGGCGGGACCGAATGGCACCTGTTGATGGCCGCTTCGGCGATGGTATTATTGCCGATATTGATATTGTTCTTCTTCGCGCAGAAGACATTCATCCAGGGTGTCGCGCTGACGGGATTGAAGGAATAACGAAACGCTGTTTTGGCTTGAAATAGGTGTATGGTTAGTGTAAGATTTAACCTTATAAGAGAGGAAAGGAGGAGGTTCAGATGAAGAAGGTGTATTCCGCGTTAACCGCAATGGCGATCGTGTTGCTTTTTGCGGGGCAGGTATGTGCCGCCACCCTGGTCATAGCCGACTTTGATTCCGGGACCAAACCTAACAACATAGGCGGCGATTTCGGCGCCTGGAACAAGGACGAGGCCGATGCGACCCAGGGCTGCAAGATGGACTTTGATTCGAAGGTGGTGCACGGCACCAAGGGCTTTTCTATCCGCCTGGATTACGATGTAGATTCGCCCAATCCGGCCTACAACGGCTTATGGATGAAGCTCCAGAACACGGATGCCTCCAAGTACAGCAAGCTCAGTTTCTGGATCAAGGGTGATGAGACAGCCGGTTTCTCCCCCAAGGTAAAGCTCGAAGTCAAGAATGCCAAGGGAGAGGTAGGTAAATACCTGGTCACCGGTATCACCAAGGACTGGCAGGAGATATCGATACCGTTAAACCAGTTAACGGGCCTGACAGACCTCACTTCCTTGACAGAGTTCGTCATAGTATTCGATGATATGACCTGCGCGTCGAAGAAACAGGGAACGATCTACATAGACGACATAGCGTTCGTTAAGTAAGATATGAAGTAATGGGGCTCCTTGTAGGCCTGACATTCGATATCAGATCCCACAAAGTCCCCAAAGGTTTTCCGGACGATACATGGGCCGAACACGATGGTAGAGACACTATCTCTACCATCGTTGAGGCCATTAATTCGGCCGGGAACAAGGCTATACGCATAGGCTCTTCCAGGCGCCTCCTCTCCGCATTATCCTCCCTCAAATGCGATATAGTCTTTAATATAGCCGAAGGCATATCCGGGAGGAACCGCGAATCCGAAGTCCCGGTGCTCCTCGACATCGCCGGGATACCTTATGCGGGTTCCGACGCGCTCACGCTTTCACTTTCCCTCGATAAGATAATCTCAAAAAAAATATTCATGCATCACGGGATCCCTACGCCGGCATATTTCGAATGCGTAAAAGGCGGCAGGACTGTCGTGCCCGGGGGATCGGGATTCCCGTTCATAGTAAAGCCGAGGTACGAAGGCTCGGCCAAGGGAATAGAGCCGGGTTCGGTGGTCAGGGATATGCCGTCTCTCAAGAAGCAAGTGAATAAAATAATCAAAAGATACGGGCAGCCTGCCCTTGTCGAGGAATTTATTGACGGCTGGGAATTTACCGTAGGCATAATAGGCAACAAGGACCCCGTAGTCCTTCCGGTCGTGCAGCGGCACGTGGAGAAGGAGACCGGATTGAGCAGCCACATCTTCGGCAAGGCCTGCGCGGATAAGCAAGGCTTGGCTTACAGGGACCTTTTGGATATAGGCGCGCCGCTCGAGGAAAAAATAAAAAAACTTGCGCTCGAAGCGTTCAAAGGTCTGGAATGCAGGGATTTTGCCAGGATCGATTTCCGCGTCGACCGGAAGAGGCAGCCCCACATACTGGAAATAAACCCGCTTCCGTCCCTGGCGAGGGACGATTATTTTTCAATGGTCGCGGAGCTGATGGGGATGACGTACGAGAGGATGATAAACATGATGTTAGGGGCAGCCCTGGACAGGTGCGGACTGCGATGAAAGACGCGTATTCGCATCCGGGTTTCTGCGACGTCGCCTACGACTGGGACAGGAGGCCGGAATGCGACTTCATAGAGCGGTGCATCGAGAAATATTCCGGCGCGAAAGTCCGCTCCATCCTTGATATAGCTTGCGGGACCGGCATACACTTGATGGAATTCGCGCGGCGAGGATACGATGCGGCGGGTATAGACGCGAGAAGAGAGATGGTCGATTTCGTCCAGAAGAGATCCGCTGCCGAAGGCCTCGACGTAAAATGCGCGCAGGCGGATATGAAGAGGTTCGACATTGGACGCAGGTTCGGATGCGCTATCTGCATGCTCGATTCATTCAGGTACCTGTTGACCGACAAAGATATATTATCCCACCTAAGATCCGTCTCCGCTTCACTCGAGGACGGCGGGATCTATGTCATAGACCTCTGGATGCCGGAGGACGACCGCATCGGAGGATGGGAAGACCTCCGCTGGACCCAATCCCGCGGGAATATCCGCGTCGACGCGAGGTATCTCCAGCACGGGGAGACTTTTAACCCGGGAGAGAAGACATTCGATGACGAGCTCATATTCAAGGTGACCGGCCCTTCGGTCAACTCTACCCTGAACTCGAGGGCGAAGACCAGGGCCCTGCTCTTTTCCGAGTTCCGGGAATTGGCGGAAAGGGGAGGATCGTTCGAGCTGAAGGAAAAATTTTATAATTTTGACTTTGATTCCAAAGAGGGCTATAATATTAAATCAATGCCGAATGAAGCAGCTCACAGCAGTGATTCTTCGGCATGCCGGCGCATAACTAGCCAAGTTACTGCATCCGGCATAAGAACGAACCTGGTCCTCAAAAAACGGAGGTAAAGATATGCAGAAAAGCCTGCTTAAATGTTTTATTTTTACCGTTTTAGCCGCTGTCTTAACCTATCTTCCCGGTTGCGCAGGCATAGAACCTCCGTCCCCCAAACAGATAATAGAACACCCGTTCGGCACCTCTATGCTCAGGGCCGGCCTCACTAAAGACCAGGTCCTCGCGCAGTGGGGGGAGCCTGACCTGAAGGAATTCGACGACGGTACCAGCAAATGGGGCAACGCCAAGGAGAGATGGACGTATTACGGCAGGATGACCGGCCTGCCGGTGGACGAAGGATATCTTACGAAGACGCAGTACCTGTATTTTGACGGAAAGAACCTGGTCAGATATAATGAATGACGGTACGAAAAAGTTCGATTGCTGTGTCCAGTGCAAGATGTTCTGGGATTGCAGTACCCGCCCGGACAACTTGGCCAGGGAGGGGGAGAGCCATTGCTGTTCCTCTTGCGGAAATTTCGAATTATGCAGGATAGTTAATGAAAAGATAAAAAAGGAAGGCCCTTTATTTACCCGTATCTAATTTAAACGCCAGCTTTGAGAGGTCAACGCTCTCTTTTATATGGATGCTTTGCTGTTTTGCGAGGTCGATCGTCTTTATCTCGTCCAGTCTCCTTCCGTTTATATCGAAGACCACATTTACAACCGGACGCAAGAGATAATCTTCATGGACTTCCGCTACCTTGCCGATCTCATCGGTATTCAACTTGACCCACGTCCCAATAGGATAGAGGCTGACGCGTTTTATCAGGGCCTTGATAACTAACGGCGAGAACTGTTCCGAATTCCTTAATATTTCCCTGATCGCATCATGCGGGAAATATTTATCCCTGTAAGGGCGGGGGTGCGTCATCGCCTCGTACATATCCGCTAACGCGATGATCTGCGTATATTCATGAGTATCTTCGCCTTTGATGCCATCGGGATAACCCGAGCCGTCCACCCTTTCATGGGCCTGGTGGGCGATCTTAACGGCGAGCTGCAGTATATCGTCCTTGGGGCCTTTTAAAATATCGGATGAGTAGCAGGTATGTTTTTTAACCTCATCAAATTCAGTTTCACATAACGGTTTCGGGGTTTCGACCAGGTCCAGGACTTTAACCATCCCCAGGTCATAAAGGTATGACGCTATCCCTAATTCCTGGAGTTTGGACTTGTTATAGCCTAATGTTGCCCCAATCAAAAGGGAGAGGATGCAGGCGTTCACGGAATGGCACCACAGGTAGTTCTCGGGTGAGCACCTGTTTGTTATAACTGCCAGCTCGTGTCCGCCTAAACAGACCTGGTCGACCATCTTCCTGATCACCGGGACCACTTGCTGGCAATCGAAAGGTTCGTCGTTTTTTACCTTAACGAAGATATCCTTTATCAGGTTATACGCTTCCTCGTAAATTTGGGAGGACTCTTCCTTATCTTCTTTCATCTTATTTATCGCTTTTGAGATCTGGACCTGGTAGGTCGGTTCTTCCTTTTTGGATTCTTTGCGGTCCATCTCCTTTATTGCCTGCGCGAGTTTAAGGTAAGATTGTTCCGTCTTTTTTTCTTCTTGTTTTTCTGCCGGCTCCTCTTTCTTCTCCTCAATTTTCTTATCTTCAACCGGGGTTTTCGGCGGTTCGGGTTTTTTTGAGATTTTTTGCGTAAGTTTTATTAAGTCTGAGAGCCGTATCATCTTTTTACGACGCCAAAGTCCTCGGCTACTTCCTGCATGATCTTTTCATCCACGTTCTGCGCTTTGGCCATCATGCCCACTATCAACCCCATATCGCAGAGGTTGTTCACCCTTCTCGGGATCCCTTCGGAGGCTTCATAGATGACTTTACAGGCGTCATCGGTAAAGATCTCGTTTTCCCTGCCGGCTATCGTGCAGCGATGGATGATATACTGCCTCATCTCTTCATAGTCTAATTTATTCAGGTGATATCTTATGGCGAGCCGTTGTTCAAGCTGGGGGATCTTGTAAACCTTCTCTTTGAGTTCCGGCTGGCCGACGAGGATAAGGGTAAGGAGGAACCTGTTGTTCAACTGGAAATTAAGAAGCAGCCTTAATTCCTCAAAGACCTCGGGCCTGTCGATCGCCTGCGCCTCGTCAATGATGATCACGGTTTCCACGTCGTTATTCAAGTCGGCGTATAATTTTTCGTTTAACATATGGAGCAGTTGCAGTTTGCCGCCGACCACGTCCGTGCCTTCAATTTGGAATAATATCTCCCTCAGGAAATCCCGGGGGGAAAGTTTCGGGTTTACGATCAAAGCGACTTTATACTTGGAATCCTTCTTAGTGAGTTCCGAGATAAGCACGCGGCTTAAGATGGTCTTGCCGCTTCCGTATTCGCCCGTAAGCAAGGCGGCGCCTTTTCTTTCCCTTACGGCGTAGAACATGCGCATGAGCGCCTCTTCGTGTTTCGGGGAATGGTATAAAAAACGGGGATCGGGTACGTTCTCGAAAGGTTTTTCTTTAAGCTTCCAATATTCCTCGTACATCGTTACCTCGTCGCCTTTTTACCGGCGACCATTAAAGCAGCAATGAGGATAAAGATTATGGATATCTGCACCAAAATCAGTATAGCATGAATCAAGGGTGCTTTCAATAAAACAATTGCGCTGATCCCAAGCGATAAGCTTACAAAATAGATAAATATCGTTGCTTTCAACGGGCTGAAACCCATGTCCAGGAGGCGATGGTGGAAATGGTCCCTTCCGGTATACTCCAGCCATTCCTTGAAATTTTTTACTTCCCCGTGCCTGACCCGCATGATCGTCGTGAAGATAACATCGAAGATCGGGACGCCCAGGATCAGGACCGGCACGACAAGCGCCACCTCATTATTGTATGCCCAATCCCCTAAAACAGCAAAGCCGGCCAAAATAAAGCCTAAAAAATTGCTGCCGGCGTCGCCTAAAAAAATATTGAAAGGCCTCAGGTTATATATTAAAAATCCCAAACAGGCGCCTAAGGCGGCCAATGTTAACGCTATAATGGCCGGCTGGCCGGTCAATATGGCGATTACCAGAAAACAGGCCAAAACTATTGCGCTGACCCCGGTCGCCAGCCCGTCCAAGCCATCCAGGAAATTCATGGCGTTAGTTATGCCGACGACCCAAAATATCGTCAGCAATATTTCCGCCATATCTCCCCATAGGGTAGGAGGAAAGAACGACAGGCAGACGCCGTATTTTATTATTATTACCGATGCAATGACCTGGATTATAAGCCTGAATAGCGCGGATAGCCCTTTTATGTCGTCGATCAGCCCGACGAGCATGACCAGGCTCCCGCCTAAGACCAGCCCCTTTATTTCGGTCTGCCGCGGCCCGGCGTATAGAAGCGCGATCAAGAAAGAAGCCCAGACAACGACCCCGCCCAAAAGGGGCACGGGGGTTTTGTGGATCTTTCTCTTGTTAGGATAGTCTAATATCTTAAAACGCCCGGCAATTAATTTCGCGAGGGGGGTCAGGATAATGGCGGCTAAAAAAGAGGCCAGGAACAGGACCAGCGGCTTCATATCTTTAGCAACAACCGGTGGGACTTGAAACCTTCGGCGTATTTTACCCTTGCTTGCGCTCCCCTGAAGGCCGCCCAGGACTTTACGGTCCCTAAAATGTTTGAATTATGGTTCGGCGTTTTTTTGATCTGTGAACGGTGGGACCTTAGCAGTTTTATCTTGGCGTCCAGGGTGCCGCTTATGTCTATGAAAATATTGGGGTCAAGGCCCTGGCTGCCAGGTAATTCATAATGGAGGACATTTTTTATGAACCGGGCCGCCGCAAGGCTCGCTTTTCCGGCATTCCTATGGTCCTGGTGAATGTCATCCGGATAACAGGTAAAGACGATGTCCGGGTGGATCTTATCGAGGATATCCTCGATAAAGGAGATGAGCGGCTGTCCTTCGGGGATCATCGCGTCGGAGAAATCTCCCCAGTATATCTTTTTTGGTTTCAGGAGCCTTGCCGATTTCTCCTGCTCCTTCGTCCTTAATGCCGGGTTACCTCCCGCCTCACCCCTGCTTAGGACCAGAAGGTATATCTTGTGCCCGCTCCTGGAATATTTTGTTAAAGCCCCGCCGCAGCCGAATTCAATGTCATCCGGATGCGCCCCGATCGCTAATATATTCATGTTCGAGTTTTCCCGAGAGTATAGACAGGCTTTTTTGCCCGTAGTTAAAGATCAGGTCCATTATCGACATATACGGTATGAACGGGTGATATAATTGGTTATACGCGGGATGAGTGAAATCCTGGAATTTGAGCTTTATCTTCTCTTTGGTGAATTTTGCCGCGTCGATATAATCGTATGCGCCGGTCCCGGACAGGTACGTGTCGGCGTTCAAGCACTTGCAAATGTTGATCAACCTGTCGGTGCTGTTGCCGTCGATCTTCAAATGAGAGGCAAAATATATCTTCCGTTCGATACCCAGGTAACTCAGTATATATTTTGTTATGAAGATATTCAGGTCGACCAACCTGTCCCAGCGCTTGAAGTATACCGCGTCGAGGAACGGGCCGTGCTCTTTAAAATGTTTTGCCCTGTTGTAATTTATTTTAATGCTCTGCCAGTGCTTGTGCTGCCAGCAGACTTTGTTGTTTATCTCGACTTCGTTCAAGGCCTGCCCGAAATGCCCTTTTGTTATGACCGGGACGGTCAGCCAGATCCAGCCGTCCTTTGTCCTTATCCGGTTCCTGTTCTGGAAGCTGCCCTTGGCGAACTGGACGTTATCGAGCAGGACGAAACTCTCGGCGCTCTCTATTTTGTCGAAATAGCCGAGCCAGGGCAAATATTGAGGCTGATGGATAGAGATATTCATCTTTTTGCGAATAATACGCATTATGATTAGAAAACGTCCCCTTGTCAAGAAAAAAAGGCCGAAATCCGAGATCGGGCCCGTTGTGTGCCCGGCCGGCGGCGGTGATATTTTTCGCTCCTTGACAATCATGCGTATTTTATGTATAATTATACAGCGAAAATAGTTAGGAAGATCTTAAGGAGAGCGGATTTGCATGATAGTTAGGCGTAGGTCTAACAAGAAAAAGGGATTTTTTAACGAGATAAGGGCGGGATATTTTCCCGCCCTTTTGCTTTTTGCGGCGGTATTTTCGCTGGTTGCCGTCAGCAATGAGGCCGTTGCGGGCGCCCTCGGCCTCGTATTAAATGGAGATTTTGAAGAAGGCAGCACGGGAGGATTAGGCACGATCACTAGCTGGAACAGCTGGGGCGGCAGCGGCTACCATCACAACGATTATAACCATACGATCAGCGGTTCAAAGGCGGTAAAGATCTGGTGGGATGACTCCGGCATATGGCAGAATTTTGCCGTAAGCGCTAGTACGGATTATTACTTTAATGCTTATTTTTATAATCTATCTACCGACCCCTTGCACATTTGGAAGGGGTACCTTAAAGTCGAGTGGTATTTATCAGATGGATCTACGAAGATCTCGGAAGATACGATAGGCTTGCTTTATCCGGATGGTACCGATCCTTATAATATTTGGAAAAATGTATCCGCAAAAATTACGTCACCGGCCACTGCCGCTTACGGCAGGCCGGTCTTTGGGGTAAAAGACTGGACCTCGGCCGGCCCTTCGGGGGCGGTAAGCTTAGATGATCTGTATGCCGGCACATCCGCTCCGTCGGGACCCACTGTGGGAGGCACCGCCTACACCGATGACACTGAGGCTACACCAATAGCCAGCGCGCCCGTTAAAGTGATCGTCTACGACAGCTCGTTGTCCAGGACGTCCATTTTTACGGCCACAACAAACGGCAGCGGCGTCTATTCCGTGACCCTGCAAAGCGGAGAGCTCGGCGCCGGCGATATAATCTGCGCCTACCTCGACGGCAGCGATAAGGCTACCTCCGTCTATAGGTGCGGGGGCACAAGCAACGTATCCAACCTAAACCTTTATAAAAACAATGTCGTCGTGTTTAATAACGACACAACCGACATGACAAACGATGACCTTTACAAGGTTGACGACGGTAATGCAAATATACTCTATTCCGTCTCCGCCGCCTCAAGCGGCAACCTCACCGTCGACAGCAATATCGAACTCTTCCTCGAAGGCTCGAGCTCTAAAACCTTCGCCCCGGGAGGCAGTGTGACCCTCCAGGGCACAGGGGCCTTGAAGATAGAGTCAGGGGCGACGTTGAGCATGGCAAGTTTTGCCCTCACAGTCCCGGATAACTTGACAAACGCAGGCACCATAACCCAAACATCTTCAGGCACTACGACCCTCACAGGCACAACCAAGACCGTAACAGGCGGCGGCTCGACAACGTTCTATAACCTGACAGTGTCGGGCACGTATACCTTAAGTACCAACATAAAGGCATCCAATACCCTGACCATAGACGACAATAAATACCTGTCAGTAAATGCGTCAAGCGCCTCAGTGACGGTCGAGGTCGGGGGAAGCATAGTAAATAACGGGAACGCTGCCGGCGAAGGCATAGTCCTTGCGAATTCGACCAATTCGATAATAATAAAGGGCTCGGCAGGCGCCAAGAGGGCCCTTACCAACAATAACATCGACTTTAACGGTAAGACCGTCCACCTCGATAACATGGACGTCCAGGTGGCGACTAACCTAGGTGCGGCAGGCGACACCATAGTCCTCGACTCAGCCTGCGAGTTCGACGATATGACGGTCAACCCCGGCACGCTTAATAACTCGGGAGGCTACGATTTAACGGTAAGCGGCAGCTGGGAGGTCTCCGGCACGGGGACTTTCACGCCGGGCACAGGCACAGCCTCGGTGAGCTTAACCGGCACAGCCAAGAACATAACCACCACCTCCAGTAATTCCTGCGCCTTTTATAACCTGGTCGTCTCAGGCAGTTATACCCTGCAATCGTCTATAGGGGTGGCCCATAATATGACGATCAGCAGTACGGGCACCCTGGATGCCTCTAATAAGACTATCACCCTGACGGGCAGCGCGGGCAATTTTGATGTTGAGGGTACCTTCACTTACGGCACTTCTACGGTTGTCATACAGGCAACAGGCGATATCCAGGGCGCAGCCAGCGGCGGTACTTTTAAAGCCGGATTTTATAATTTGACTATCGGTAAAGTGTCGGCGACCCCGACTGTAACAGTCACCGCCGGCGGCACGTGGGAAGGCATACAGGTTTATCATACCCTGACCATACTATCGGGAGCCACTCTTACCGGCGTCGCCGACAGAAAAGTCCAGATGCTAAACGGCTCGACGGTAGTCAACAGCGGCACGTGCAACCCGGTAGAGTTCGAGTTTAACCTTGGCAGCAGCGCAGGCACCGCCACCATGGGCGGCGGCAGTTACACAGGCGACCACATCCAGATCGTCCAGGGCACAGTGACCCTGGCCGGGGCCGTGACCGCCTCTTATGAGTGGAGAATAGGTTATTGGCAATCTAACTCGCCCGGTGTCCTTAACCTTAATGGTTATAATCTTACATCCTCAGGAAGTATTATCCTCGGGCAACATACATTCGGGGACCAGGTAGGCCAGCTAACCACCGGTTCGGGAAGCATAACTGCGCTCAACCTTTTTGTAAACGAGACGATAACCAGCGGCGGCGACCACTGTTCTATTACCGTGGGAAGCGGCAGTGTTTGCACTTTTTCAGGAGCAGTTTTGACCCACGCGAACGGCATCATTACAAATAACGGTTCGATCATTTGCGGAAATTTCACTAACGAGAGCGGCGGTACCTATACCGCCAATACCGCAAGCTGTTCCATATCCTGCGCGGATTTCACCAATGACGGGACGTTTACCAACAGCCAGACCAATACCGTATCCGCCTCGGGAAATGTGGCAATAACCGCTTTCGGCGCCACAACCACCAAGAACACCCTTACCATGACAGGCGACGGCAAATACATAAATTCCAGCGCGAATCTGGGCAATCTCGTCAATAACGGCGGTACCACCGGCAGCAGGAATTATATCCATACCAATAACCTGGTCCTCGACGGGACGTTTACAAACAACTCCGGGAAATATTTTACCACCCTTGACGACGACGCCTTGACCAGCAGGAACCTCACTACCGGCGCCGGCGGCGTAAACGGCACGATAAGTATAAACGGCCCTTTCTACGCGAACGCCTCGACGATAACCATTGACGACGCCGCAACAGGCAACTTCGATGTGAACGTACAGGCTAATTTTCAATGGGGCACTTCTCTCGTCGACCTTAAGGGCACGGGCTCGATAATCGGCCATAGCCACTACATAACTTTCAATAGTTTGACCTGCGGCTATGCCGGCAAGACTACTTCGATCAACATGGGCGCCGACTGGATGGGCTTCGATATCCATGGGACGTTGACCGTCGGGACAGGCGTTCTCCAGCAAAGCATCGCTAATCAAAAGATTTTTGTATACGGCGCTACGATCGTAAACAGCGGCACAATTTACGTGACGGAGCTTTGGTTCGACTTAGCCGCCCCCACCATCATGAATGGCGGGGATCTATCGACCACCCAGATATTTATTGCCAACGGCGCCACATTGACCCTTACCGGGAACGTGACCCATTCCGGAAATTGGCAGACAGGCCATCAGGGCCAGAATACGACTAACGTCCTTAACGTCAACCAGTACAATATTGTAAGTTCGGGATGGTTCGACGCGGGAGAATGGAACCTGACCGAATTTGCATGCGTAGGCCAGGTGAACGTTACGACAGGCAACATCACGGTAGGATTGGATATGCATGTATATCCCAGAAAAAACGGCTCTGATGTCTCTTCCATTAATTTAGGAAGCGGCACTCACAGCATCGGGCTTGAACTTGGTATTGTAACGAGCGGCACCGTCCCTGAATCCACCGCAAATGGCGTGCTCACTCTTTCAAGCGCCACAACCACCGTAGGGGGGAATTTTAAGAACCTGGGGACTTCCGCCCAGGTCATCGCCAACGGCGGCACGCTCATATTTAACGACAATACCAGGACCTCTACCATATACGGAAGCAGCTCATTTTATAACCTGACCTGCGCGACCGCGGGCAAGACATTGCTTTTTAATGTGGAAACGGGCCTTAATAATTACATCACGACCGTCACCCGCAACCTGAATTTTTCCGGCAGCTCGGGTACAGGCAACAAGATCACTCTGGGCCGTTCGGACGGAAGCGGTTCACAGCAATGGGCCATATATCCGGCGGGTTCTAAGGGCGCCTCGCCCGGTTGGACGGTTGCGTACGTGGATGTGTCGAATTCCGTAAACCTCAATAGCAATTATATCAATCCCGATAATTCCAACGACGGCGGGAATAACAGCAACTGGTTTTCTCCGACCCTGGTCAAATTATCGGCTTTTTACGCCATCGGTTATTTTGACAAGGTGGGGGTATATTGGAAGACGGCCTCGGAATACAATAACGCGGGTTTTAATGTTTACGTAAGCGAGAATCCCGGCGGCCCGTATAAGAAGCTGAATCCCGCGTTGATCGCCGGCCTGGGCACATCCACTACCGGAGGGGAATATTCATATACCGATACCGGCATAATAAACAAAAGGACTTATTATTATAAACTGGAGGACGTGGAATTAAGCGGCCGCTCAAAGATGCACGGGCCGGTAGCGGCCCATCCGGGCCTGGATTCGGACGGCGACGGTATGACTGACGATTGGGAGACCTATTACGGGCTTGACCCGCATAATCCCAACGACGCCTTGCTTGACCCGGACGGCGACGGGCTCACTAATTTAGATGAATTTTTGAAGGGTACGGACCCGACACAAAAAGATGAAGAGGCGCAGGAGGGAGTGCGCATAATCAGTTCGGACGAAACAGGCATAACCCTGGAGCTCGTAACCTCAGAATTTAAAGCGACTCCTAAAAAAATAGACAAAGTCACATACCAGGTCCTTAAGATCCCCGGATATGAGCACGGGTATACCGACGAACCGGGAAAGCCCCAAATGCCGCTCAAGCCGGTCCTCTTGGGTATCCCGCAAGACGTATCCTGCGCTATTGCGGACCTGGACCTTGATGTGACCGAGCTGTCCGGATACAATATCTATCCTGTCAGGAGTTCCCGCCTTGTAGACGACCTAAGGAAAACAATGGCCGGAAAAGAAGACCTGAAAGCGGAAAAACCAGTGTTCAAAAAGATAGAATCACATCTCGTAATAGACGAGAAATTTTATTCCACGGATACTTATTATCCTGCCGATATAGTCAGCCTCGGGTTTGTGGGAGATATGAGAGGCCAAAGAACGGCTTGCGTGGACATCTCCCCGCTGGTTTTCAACCCGGCCCAGCACAGCTTAAAATTTTATAAAAGGATAAAGTTCAAATTGCAATTTAAGAGTGCCGAAGCCGGTCCTCCGATAGGGCCGCCCCCGTCTTCGCCGAGCCTGGATGCCAAGATAAAGATATACACAACGAAAGAAGGATTGTGCCGGATAGGATGGGACGCGCTTTGGAATGCCAAATTTTATGATGCCATCTGGCTGGATCCGCGCAAGATAAGGCTTTATAACAAGGGCCAGGAAGTGGCAATACGCATCGCCGGGGAAGAGGACGGGAGGTTCAATAGCGACGACTACATCGAATTTTACGCCCAGGCCAATAATTCAAAATATTCAACGGAGAACGTCTATTGGCTCACCTACACCCAGGGAAAAGGCCTGAGGATGGAGAATATTCCCAGTAGCCCCGGTGTCCCGGTCGCGGTCCCGGACAGGTATAGGGCGAAAGTGCACCTCGAGAAGAACGATTTTTACTGGGGTGAGCGCGAAGGCCCCGAAGATATCGACCGCTGGTTCTGGAGCAGCTACATCTGGGGAGGTACCGAGGTCAATTACCCTATAGGCCTTAAGGATGTAAACCCCCTCCATCCGGGAGACGAAGCGAGAGTGAAGATCGCCTATTATGCCCTGTTTGACGTCGACCATCATACGTTGTCCCGCCTGAATGGCGGGACCGTCAATGATGCGTCATGGACGGGCCAATGTGAGCATGTGGCGGAGGTGAGCGTGCCGCAGAACGTTCTCGCCGAGGGGGGTAATACCATAACCCTGGCGGCGCAACTTGCCCCGGGGACAGAATATGACTTGCTTGTGCCCAATTATTTTGAGGTGGAGTACTGGCGGAATTTCGTCGCGTCCGACAATGCCCTGGATTTTTCTTACAGGCCGGTTGGCGGCGGAGTGACAGAATTTAATATATCCGGGTTTACGAAAGATAATGTCGAATTATTTGATATAACCGAACCGGCCAGGGCCAGGTACGTTACCGGGTCCGAGACCGTATTCCAACCGAACGGTTCATATTCGCTGGTATTTAAATACGATTTTAAACCGGATGAAGGGAAGAGGTTCCTCGCCTTGACCCCGGATAAAGCGGATCCGGCCGGGCGCTTAAAGATCTACGCGCCTTCGGGCCTCTCTTCACCGGAAAACAAGGCCGATTATATAATGATCTCGTACGGGGCCTTTAAAGACAACCTCTACCCCCTTAAGAGATTGTATGAAAGGAAGGGGCTAAGCGTCAGCGTGGTCGACGTAGAGGATGTATACGATGAGTTTAATTACGGCCTAATGAGCCCCTATGCGATAAAGGATTTTTTAAGGTACGCCTATAATACATGGCAGCGCCCGGCGCCTACATACGTGCTTCTGGTCGGAGACGCAAATTACGATTACAGGGATAACCTGGGTTCCGGAAAAATAAACTACGTCCCCGCTTATCTTTTGCCCAACACGCCGTATCTGGGCGAGACCGCTTCGGACAACTGGTTCGTATGCTTGGACCCTCCCCAGCTTATCGCCGGTCAGGTCCAGGATGATGTATTGCCGGATATGTTCATCGGCAGGATCCCCGCGAGCGGGAAGGATGAGGTCGATAACGTGGTCAAAAAGATCATAGATTATACCTCCCTGCCTTACAGGTATCAGAGCAAAAAAGTCACTTTTGCGGCAGATGACGAGGCTATCTTTGAACAGACCTCTGATAACCTGGTGCAATACCTGCCCGGGAACATGATCCCGTCGAAATTATATCTTTCCGGCTATACGGATTATTCGCGGTTTACCCGGGACCTGATAAACGAGATCAATAGCGGCACGGTCTTGCTGAATTACGCAGGACACGGCTCGACCAACCTTTGGACCGAGGAGGAATTATTTAATACGGGCACGGTCGGCCTGTTAAATAATTACCGCAAGTATCCCTTTGTCGTCTCCTTCGATTGCCTGGACGGTTATTTCCTTGACCCGGACGACGGGTTTAGGTCTATGGCCGAGGTGTTTTTAAATAAAAAAGATGCCGGCGCGATCGCCTGTTTTTCTCCTACGGGCATGGGAATGCCGGAAGGGCAGCAAGCCTTAAGCGAAGAATTATTTAAGTCGATCTTTGTGGACGGTAATTACAGGCTCGGCCCGGCCACGACCCGGGCGAAGATCAACTTTTATTCCAGGATGGGAGGGCAGTATAAGGACCTGATAGAGACGCAGACTCTCTTCGGAGACCCGGCCTTGTCTTTAAAGACGGGAGTAAAAGAGGAGAAGAAGTGGCGGAAGAAATCATTGGGCCGGCAGCCCCTGGCGGTTTCCTCAGACGATGATTTTAAGGACATCCTCCAGCAGCTTATGCAAAACGCCAAAGATAGCGGGAAATGGGGCAACGGTTTTAAAAGATCCAGAAGGCCGGAAGACTAGGACCTGTCCGAGGGGAGATGAAAAGAGAGCTTAAAATAGAGGTCGCTAACCATGTCGTGGGCCTCAACATCGATGAAGAGCGCCACCCGTCTTTTATAAAAGACGTCCTTGGGGCGTATAATATGTTCATTTCCGGCGCTGAGCCGACGATCTCCGTCGATGTAGAGTTAACCGGCGATGCGCCTCCGGAATACTTCCCTTCTTCAAGGCTCATTTTTGAAAATAACACTATTGCCATAGAAGATGACTGTCTTTTAGGCAGTTTAGACCTGAAAAAAAAGCGCGGCCGGATAAAATTAAATCCCGTAAATCCCCTGTATCCGCTGGGCACATTCCTGAGGAATGTTTATACGTTTTTGGTGGTACTGGAAGACAAAGGGGTAGCCCTGCACGCAGTTGGCGTATTGGAAGAGGAAGAGGCGCATGTATTTATCGGTCCGTCAACCGCGGGCAAGTCCACCGTGGCGAGCCTCTCCCCGGGCAAAGTCATCCTGAGCGACGACCTGATACTTGCCAAAAAAGTTAACGGAGAATTTAAAGTTTTTCCTACCCCGGCCTGGGGCGACAGGCAAACAGGGCCGAGGCGGAACAGGCCTTACCGGATAAAGAATTTGTTTAAATTAATAAAAGACAAGACGGTGTACCTGGAAAAATTCTCGCCCGCGTATGCCTTGGCGAATATATTTACCGTACCCCATATACCGGCTGAATTGATCCCAGAGGACGAGTTGCTGACTACATTTTCAGAACTTTTATCCGCTGTGCCGTGTTATGGGATGCATTTCCTGCCGGAGCCGTCGTTCTGGCGGCATATCGAAGGGCTTAAACCTGAAATAGAGTTCTCAAAGAGAGAGAGTTGACCATGGATATGAAGACCAGGATACCGGCCAGGTCCGGCAAGACCGCTTCAAGGGTCATAGACGGGGAAGCCGTTATAGTCCTTTTGGATAAACAGGAGACCATTGTCTTGAGCGACGTCGGTTCGCGCATATGGGAGATCATGGACGGCAAGAAGGATATAGGCGAGATCAGCGGCGCGATCATATCGGAATTCGACGCCACGCATGAAGAGGCATTGAAAGACATTACCGAGTTCGTGGAGGATATGGTACAGAGAGGGGCGGTGGAGGTCAAATAAGATGAGAGAAGCCGATAAGGGCCGGGACCAGTATTTAAGGATATACCGCAAGACGATGGATAATTCTATCTGCTTCCTTGCCCATTGGGAATTGACCTATAAATGCAACTTGGGATGCAGGCATTGTTACGCCGCCGGAAGGAAAGACGGTAAGGAATTTTCTTACGAAGAGGCGAGGCCTATCATAGACGAACTCAGGGATATGGGCTGCCTCTATCTCATCTTCAGCGGGGGCGAGATCTTGATGAGGGATGATTTTTTCGATATCGCGTCGTATGCGAGAGGGCAGGGTTTCGCGCTGCGGCTGATGACGAACGCCACCCTGATCGACGAAGCTGTCAGCGAGAAGATAGCGTCTCTCTACCCTTTAGCGGTCGAGACGAGCATATATGCCGCTGATAAGGACCTTCACGATGCCATCACTTCTTCCGCGGGTTCTTTCGATAAGACGATAAAAGCTGCGAGGCTCCTCAAGGAAAGGAACGTAAGGGTCATCTTTAAATTCCTTATCATGAATGACAATATCGGAGAGTTCAGGGCCGTAAGATCATTAGCGGGAGAGATCGGCGCGGATTTTGTATTCGATTTTTGCGTCGTAGGCAAAAATGACGGCTCTAAGGCCCCATTAAGATACAGGCTCGATAAGGAGAAGATCAAAGATTTTTTTATATCGAACGATCTCCCTCTGGGAAAAAAGGAAGCCGATGACGAGGATCTTCTTTGTATCGCGGGCCTTAATAATATTTTCATTACGCCCCATCTCGATGTTTATCCCTGTATCGGGCTGGACGTGAAATTAGGCAACCTCCGCGAAGGGAGCCTCAAGGATATATGGCGTTCCTCGGAGGAATTGAATTTTGTAAGAAACATAAACCTGCCCGACTTGCCGAAGTGCAAAAGCTGCGGCCTCGCTCAATTTTGTTTTAGATGCTCGGGAATAGCGCTTTCCGAAGATAACGATATTTTAGGGCCGTCGAATTTCGACTGTTCGGTCGCCGCAGCGGTAAGTGAAATTGCGGCGGAAAAAGAGGAGTTGATAAACAATGGAAAATAGCCCGCGTAAAGACAAGAAAAGGCCGTACCGCAAACCGGCCGTCATTTTTTCCAAAAAGATAGAGGTGATATCCACGGTTTGTAATACATCCAGGGGAGGCGAAAGCGGTTGCAGGAAAGCAATCCCTTGTTTTCGCCTTCTTTCATAAATAAGGGCCGGACCTGAGATGACGGAAGCAACGGCGCGCGTACGGGAATCGTTCTCTATCATGCGTGAGGCCATGATACGAGGGGGGTCTGCGATGAGGCTGCGCGCTAAGGGAGACAGCATGGGCCCGCTGATAAAAGAAGGGGACGTCATAGTCATAAGGCCCAGCACGTTTGACGAGATTGGGATCGGCGATATAGCCGTGTTTGGCGTCAGGGGTAAGCTGTGCGCCCACAGGCTTATAATGAAACGCGCCAAGGGCAACCGGCATGTCTTTGTTACGAAATCAGACAGGACTTTTACGGCCGACGCGCCTTTCGGGCATAAAAATTTATTCGGCAAGATATCCCATATCCAAAAAAACGCGCTGACGTTAAACCTCGAATCGTCCTTTTGGGTGCCGCTCAACCGCGTCCTGGGCTTATATCATTTAATACTGTGCCAGGCTGCCGTCCGTCTTCGCCTTCTTTACGCTGTATTTAAAAAAGGCGATGCTCAACGGGATGAGCAACGCGGAGAATAGCAGCAAAAACCCCGCCTCTTTGGCGAGTTGCGCTAAAGAATAGCCTTTATAGACCGATAATTCCATGGCCCGGATAGCGTAAGTGATGGGAAAAAATTTCGCCAGGAATTGAAGCCACCCCGGCAATACGGTAATGGGGAAATATACCCCGCCTATCAAACCCTCGACGCTGTTTATTATCCAACCCAAAGGATTCCCGCGCTTGAAGACCATAATAAAACCTGCGGATATTATCCCTAAACCGCTGAAAGACGCGACTGTCAAAAACAGGATCACAATAGCGGATAATATATTTATGTGGGTAAAGTCTATTTTAAACAGGAAGATCCCCAATGCGATATAGATGGCCATATCCATGGTCGCGAAGATCAGGTTCCACAAGGCCATAGAGAGTAATATGGCCGGTATCCCGGCGGGGGTCAGGAGTATCGCTTCCAGGGTCCCCTGCGCTTGTTCGGACTGTATCCGGCTTGAAAAAGAACCCAACCCGATGCCGACATAGCTGAAAAACGCCATACCCAGCAGGACATAGGAAAAATAATTCACGCCGAATTCTTCCAAATGGCTGACCAGCATCCGGCCGAATAATTTATCGATAAAGAAATAACCCAGCAGGCTTATCAGTACCCCGAAGATATTGGCGAGAAAAGCCAGTTTATAACTGGACTCGATAAGGAAGTCTTTCTTTATGAAGGCCAGCGGTATTTTGCACATCCTATGACCCCGCAGTCAGCTTCACGAATACCTCGCCAAGCGTAGCGGTCGGACCGCCCACTTGCTTGCGTAATTCTTCCAATGTCCCGAATGCGCGGAGCCTTCCTTTATCCAGGACCATGAACAGGTCGCAGAAATCCAGGGCTTCGTCCATATGGTGGGTGGCAATTATTGCGGTTTTATTCCGCGCCTTCACTAAAGTTTCTTTGATGAATCCCCTTAAGCTCAAAGCGGCGGCGTAATCGAGGCTTTTTGTCGGCTCATCCAGTAACAGGAGTTCCGGGTCGTGAAGCAGCCCCCTCATCAACGCAAAACGCCTCTTCATGCCCGTCGAGTAGGAATCGAACCTTTTACCCGCGTAATCGACCGCAAATAATTCCGACAGCTCGCCTATCCTGGCCCCGGCGGTTTTCCTGTCGAGCCCGTAGAGGGCGGCAAAGAATTCCAGGTTTTGCCTGCCCGTGAGGCGCCAATAGAAACTCCTTTCTTCCTCGGCCACCAATCCGATGGACATCTTTATCTTCTCTTCAAGGCCGGAGCCGTTTAATAAGACAGAGCCCCTGTCAGGCAAAAGGAGCGTAGCGATTATCTTTAAAAGGGTGGTCTTGCCCGCCCCGTTCGGCCCCAGCACGGCAAGTATCTTCCCCCTCTCGAGGCGGAAGGAAACATCATCGAGCGCCCTGACCGGTATCCCGCGCCCGAGATCGAATTTGATCAATTTTCCGAAAGAGAGGGGAGGGGTAAAATCCTTGGTTAGCCCGTCTACTTCTAATATAGGTCTCATCTGGTTAGGTTTTATTTCGCCTTTGACTAACTATACCACCGCAAAAAGTAATTGGCAACCAGTTTATTCGTAATAAGAAAACCATTGAAAGAAAGGCGGGATGCTGTTATAATAGCCGCTGAGATGAAAGATAAAAATCAGTTTATCGCAGTAAGCCTTATCCTTTGCCTCCTAGCTTTTTTGCCCGCCCCTGTCTTTTCCGAAGAGAAACAGCCCGAAACCGGTAATAGAGGTTATCTTGCGGGAGGCCCTAAAGCAGCGGCTCCGGCCCCGGCCGTAGTAGAAGAGGAATACTGGACGAGGCCCCTGGAATATCACATAGGTAATGGCGATGTTATCGAAATTTCAGTGTGGGACATTGCCGCACTTTCCAAGGATATAACGGTCCGGCCGGACGGGAAAATTTCATATCCGTTGATAGGCGAGGTCGACGTCTACGGATTAAGCATGAACCAGTTGAACGACGAGTTGACGAAAAGATTTTCCGTTTACGTCAGGCATCCGCAAGTTACGGTCATCCTCAAGAAATTCGAAGGCAAGAGCGTATTTGTATTAGGTGAAGTCAAGAGCCCGGGTGTTTATAAGTATGGCGGACAAATACGGCTTATAGAGGCCATCAGCGTGGCGGGCGGGTTCACTCTTGATGCGGTCCCGAGAAGCGTATTGGTGATAAGGGGGGATATTACGAAGGATAAAAAACCCCAACTTATAAAGATCGATGTGGCGAATATCTATACAAAAGCATATTTACGTAACAATATTTTATTGCAGCCGAATGACATCGTTTTCGTCTCCCGCTCGATCATAGCAAACGCGACAGATTTCTTCACGAAGATAAATCAACCGTTGACCACGTATATTTTGACTAAACAAATCGTCAACCCGGGCTGGTAGAATGGTTTTAGATGAATTAGCAAAAAGGGCGCATGAGGAAGGACTCAGCGCCCTTTTGTATTACGGCATTAAAGATACAAGCCTTTTAGGCTTGTTACCGCCCGAATTTATTTCAGGATTGGCCCGCCATTATTACAATAACGCCTCTTTCAACCTGTTCGCCCAAAAGAAATTAGGCGAAGTTCTGGCCGCTTTTGAAACGGCCGGGATCGACGCTATAGTCTTAAAAGGCCTCTCGCTGATGGATACGGTATATCCAAATATAGCCGTACGCCCCATAACCGATATAGACCTTTTGATCAAAGAAAGCGATCTTCCGCGCGCGAAAAATAAGTTGAACGAATTAGGATACGCTTGCGAAGAATATTGCCGGGAGGATTTCTATAACGGCGAAATAGCCATCGACATCCATTCGAGCCTGTTAAATTCGGTCAGGGTGAAGAGCCGGCATAAAACCTGCGAGGTCGATAACGCCGAGTTATGGAGGGATTCCGGTTCCATGATTTTGGACGGGAGAAAGGCCAGGGTCCTCTCGCCCGAGGACCAGTTGATCTCGCTCTGCCTGCACTTGTTCTATCACCACGGCCTGAAAAGGCTGATCTGGTTCGTGGATATTTACGCGTTGTTAAATACGCATGAAAATGTATTTGATTGGGCCAGGTTCCTGGACAAATGCCGCAGGTTTAAGGTCAAAAGCCCAGTTTACTATTGTCTTTCGGCTGCCGAAATAAAACTCGGGACCCTTGTCCCGCGGGAAGTTTTGGAAAGGTTAAAACCGCCGGCCGAGAACATCTTGACGAGGAAGATCCTGGATCTGGCGATGCATAAAGATATATCCGAGAAGGTAAGGTTCTATTTTATCCTGTTATCTTTGGAAAAGCTTAAGGATAAGCTTTTGTACTTATTCGAGATCATACTGCCGCGCCCAAGCGTTTTGAGGGCCGTTTACCTGCCCGGGTATTCGCTTCCGCGCCTTTACTTCTTTCACTTTAAAGCGATTTTCGTCGAATCTTCCAAAGCGGTAGGTTCGCTGCTTGACACCTCTCCATAGATGTTATATAATCAATGGCAAGTTTATGAAAATAAAAGAGTTCCGTCAAGGAGCATAAATGCCGCAGTATGAATTAAACCTGCGTGACTATTGGGTAATTTTACGAAAAAGAAAGACGGTAGTTTTTCTTACTTTTGGCGTCGTTTTGGCCTTGACCGCCGCTTATTCCCTCCTCGAAGAACCGATATATAAAGCCTCCGCGACCGTCAGCATAGCCGAAAAGAAAACCTTCGGGAAGATGTTATCCGAGGTATTCATCGTTTCCCCGGGCGACCCGCTTCTCTCCCAGTCGAGGATCATAAAAAGCAGGCCGGTTGCAGAAGCGGTTGTCAGGGAATTGAATTTAGCCGGCGTCAACCCGACCGAAGAAGAGGTCCAGAAGATGACTTCGGTCGTGGGAGCGTCCATCTCGACGGAGATAGTGACTAATACGAACCTCATCCGCATCGACGTGGTTAACAGGGACCCGCGAAAAGCCGCCGCGATCGCCAACGTCGCCACCAGGGCATTTGTCGTCGAAAATTTAAAGGAAAAGAATAAGCAGGCCCGCTCTGTGCGCGAGTTTGTCGAGAAAAGGATGGAGGAAATCAAGGGGAAGTTAAGGGCGTCTGAAGTCGCGCTTATGGAATTCAGGAGGAAAGAATCGACGGCGGGAATTGCGGTCCCGCTCCAAAATAAACTGGTAGAGCTTGAAAGCAAAAGGGCCGAGCTGCTTTTGACGTATACCGAAGTCCACCCCGACGTCATAAAAATAAACGAACAGATCCAGGGAATAAAGGAGCGGCTCGAGAGCATGTCGGGAACGGAACTCGAATTTGCGCGGCTGACCCGGGAATTCCAGATGAACGAAAAGGCGTACCAGGAATTGGAGGCCAGATACCATGAAGCGCAGTTCGCCGAAGCGGAGGAGGTTTCCGATGTCAATATAGTCGATCCCGCGAGCGTCCCGCCGCGTCCCGTGAAACCGGATCGCGTATTGAACCTGCTGATGGGGTTGATCGTGGGCCTGACTTTGAGTTTTGTCTCGGCTTTTGTCACGGAACATTTAGATACCTCGTTAGGGACGATAGAAGATATCGAAAGCGTGATCAAACTGCCGGTCCTGGGAGTGATCCCCCACTTACCGATCAAGGATGAAGAGAAGAAGAGCTTCAGGGAGAGATTCTCGATAATAAAGCAGGTCAAGGAGGAGGACCTGTTATTGCGGCTGAAACAACAGCTGGTCATAAATTATCCGAATAAATCCCCGATCATCGAGGCATACCGGATCTTGTATACGAGCATACAAATAGAAGTCTTCGGCGGAGAGCTTAACGGGAAGAGTTTGTTATTGACTAGCACGGGTCCCGGCGAAGGCAAATCGATAACGATCGCAAACTTAGGCCTCACGATGGCGCAGATGGGCAAAAGGGTCCTCCTGATCGACGCCGACCTAAGGCGTTCCATAATCCATAAGGTCTTCGGATTTAAGGATAAAAAACCCGGCCTCGCCGATATACTGTTGGGCACTGCGACGGAAAATTCAATAAGGGGCTTGACGGATTTCCTTCTTGGGTTTGGTTGGGATGAGGCATTAAAGATCCCCGGCATAGATAATTTAAATGTTTTAACCGCCGGTTCGACCGTCCAAAACCCGGCGGAACTCCTCGGTTCGCAAAATATGGTCAATTTCCTTAAGAAGATGAGGGAAAAATACGACGTCGTATTATTGGATTCCCCGCCGGTTTTGGCGGTTACCGACCCGTCCGTGCTTGCGCCGAATGTAAATGCGGTGATCTTACTTTATGAGGCCGGGAAGATATCCAGGAGCGCGCTCCATCGGGCAAAAATGCAATTGGAATCCGTAAAAGCGCCCGTCAAAGGAGTGGTCTTAAACGATATCTCGCCCGAAGTAGAGATATATTCGAGTTATTATTATCACTATAAGCCGCGCGAAGAGAAGCCCGGCCGGGGCGTAAAAGAGACATGATGCCCTCCGGTTATACCGGTTTTCATCCCCTCGTATCGGGGTATCTTTAATTGGGCGAATTCCTTATTCCGGTCATAACGCTGACTTGCCTGTTAGTCGGTATGCTTGTCCTGGTAAATACCGATGCCGCGGTAATATTGCTTATCTTCTCCATGCTCCTTTCGCCGGAACTGGAGCTGGCGCAGGTTCCAAGCCATGCTGTAGTCCTCAGGTTCGACGATATATTACTTTGCGTGGTTTTCCTGACCTGGCTGGCAAAGATGGCCATGAATAAGCAATTAGGCCTGCTAAGAAATACCCCCCTGAACCTGCCGATCGCGGTTTATGTGATAATTTCCATCCTTTCGACGGCGTGGGGTATCGCCGGCGGCTGGATCGTACCGATCAAGAGCCTCTTTTATTTATTAAAATATTTTGAGTATTTTTTATTGTTTTACATGATCTCCAATATCGTAAAAAGCAAAGAACAGTTAAAGGCGTTTATCTTTGTATTTTTATTGACCGCGTTCATAATCTGTATCTATGCCTGGACCCAGTTCGGGACGGAAGCGAGGGTCACGGCCCCGTTTGAAGGGGAGTCCGAGCCGAATACCCTTTCCGGGTACCTGTTGATAGTAATGGCCTTATGCTGGGGGCTGATCTTATGCCTGAAACGGTTTAGCGCGCGCTTCTTGATTTTCGGCCTGTTCCTTTTTACCCTGCTGCCTTTTTTCCGCACGCTTTCAAGAGGCGCCTGGATAGGGGTGCCGCCGATGGCGATCACGCTTACCATGCTGCACAAGCAGAAGAGCCCTATCCTTGTAGTTATTTTGACCGCCGTTATTTTATCGCTGCCGGTAGTTTTGCCCAGTTTCGTAAAGCACAGGATAGAAGAGACCTTTGTGCCGGATTCGATAACCAAGGAATATGAGGTGGCCGGGAAAAAATTACCGGTGTCTTTGGAGGGTTCGGCCATGTTGAGGCTGGTAAGCTGGGAATGGATCATCACCAAGGAGTTCCCCAAGAAACCTTTCTTTGGCTGGGGGGTGACAGGCGTGGGGTTTATCGACAGCAACTATTTCCTTATGCTGGGCGAGGTCGGTTTCTTCGGCATAGCGGTATTCTTCTGGATGTTGTCTACGATCTTCCGGCAGGCATACTGGAATTTTCAAAATATAGATGATGATTTTTACAAGGGCTTAAGTCTGGGACTGCTCGTTTGCCTGGTGGGGCTTATGGTCCAGGCGTTGACGGCAAATAGCTTTATCATCGTTCGCATAATGGAACCCTTCTGGTTTTTGACGGCTATGGTCATGGTGTTGCCCCGGCTGGCCGAGGAAAAAGCAAGATAAAAATAAATGGCTGCTAAAACAGAACAAAGCCTATCGCAAAAGATAGTCAGGAATACCATTTTTAATGCCGCTGGTCGTTTTTTGGGGATCTTAGTTGCTCTATTTTTGACTCCCTACGTTATCCATCATATCGGCATCGAAAGATTTGGAATTTGGGCAATCGTAGGGGCGGTAACCGGCTATTTTGGTTTGTTTGATTTTGGGATAGGGACCTCGTTTGTAAAATACATCGCTGAATTTTATGCAAATAAAGAATTTAAAAAAATAAACGAGGTCGTTAACACAGGTTTTGTTTTTTATTCCATGTTTGCAATAATTATTATTGCCCTGGCATTTATTTTCATTAAGCCGCTACTCTCGTTTTTTAAAATCCCCCCCTATCTATATAGCGAAACGGTGTTTGTCTTTTTAGCCGGGGTTATTCTCTTTGGTATTTCCAATGTCTTAAGTGCCTTTGTGGTAATTCAACCTGGTTTACAACGGATGGATATTACCAATAAGGTGGCAATAGTCCTTTCAATACCAACTATTGCCGGAACATTTTTTTTCTTAGAAAAAGGGTATGGTCTACCGGGTCTTATGATCAACAATATTATTATGTTTGTTATAAGTGGCGTAATCAATATCGTTATTTCTTTCAAGATATTACCCGAGTTAAGGTTTAATCCTTTCCTGCAGAACAAGAAAATGTTTAAGAAGCTATTCACCTTTGGTTATAAATTGCAAATAGTCAAAATGAGCAGTTTTGCCGGGTCACAAACCGACAAGTTGCTGATCACCTATTTCTTAAGCCTGGGATCGGTAACTTTTTATTATCTGGGTAATACAATTGTTGAGAAAGCAAAAGACGTGTCCCTTCTTATCACTTCGGCTCTTCTGCCGGCAATATCAGAACTTGATGCCGGGAGGAAAATGGACAAAATTGCTCTGCTGTATTTTAGGAGCATAAAATATGTTACATTAATTGCCCTGCCCTTGATTTTTTTTCTTTTTACAGATGCTCGCCTAATTATTTTAACCTGGATGAACCAAGATTTTGAAAAAGCGGTTCTCGCTTTACAGATTTTATCCGTCGGGATTTTCACAAATATCCTAACCGGGCCGGCGGCAGTTACTGTACAAGGCATAGGAAAACCAGAATACAATATGAGAGTTAGCCTGTTGCATTTATTCTTGAACTTATTCTTGAGTATAACCCTAATCATCAAATTTGGTTTTGTGGGTGTTTTAATTGGCACATCCCTGTCTTGTTTTCTCACGGGCGGTTATTTCATTTTCTTAGTAAATAGATTGCTAAAAATTTCTTCCGTTGAATTTTGCAAGATTATTCTTCAACCTTTACTCGCCTGCTTACTGGCAGCTTTTTTTATTCATCTTTTAAATATTCCGTTTGCTCCGTCAGGTCTTGCGGTAGACCGCCTTGCCAATCTTGGCATTTTAGTTCGTAACGGTCTCGCTTTCGGGGTGATAATTATAGCAATTCTTTGGGTCACCAGGTACTTTAACGAGGAAGATGTGTCCTTAGCAAAAAGCCTATTTACGCAAGTTTCTTATGGCATAAAAGGTTTGAAGGGCGGTAATTCCCGGAGAGACGATAAGATCAATGGGAAAGACTTGCAATGACTGCTTTAGAAGCACTCAATAAAATATTAAGAACCCTGTATTATACCTTTCATCCAAAGCACCTCTTTTTGTCAGTAAGACGTAGGGTTTTAAGAAAGACAAAGACCTTATTTCACGGCGAACTCCCTAGTTCTCTTTTTATCGAGGTTACCGGAGTATGTAATCTACGCTGTGTCATATGTCACCGTAGTCACATAAGGGAAGAATTAGGTGAAATGGATTTAGGCACTTTTGCCCGAGTTGCAAGGATTTTTCCGTATGTTGAATCGGTATGCCTCATGGGTATCGGCGAACCTTTAGCAAGCAAGAACATTCTCGAAATGATCGCTGTATGCAAATCATATGGGCTTTCAGTTGGTTTTAATTCTAACGGCGTTTTATTAACGCCTAGTTTAACTAAAGATCTAATCTTATCCGGGCTGGATACTTTTGTTTTTTCTATTGACGGCGCTACTAAAGAAGTATATGAAAAAATTCGTATCGGTTCAAACTTCGATAAAGTCATCGAAAATATCAAGACCTTTACTGAAATGAAAAAAGAACTTAATAGGAATAATCCAATTTTAGGATTGGAATTTGTTGCCATAACCAAAAATATTCACGAGCTTTTACCATATATTGACTTAGCTAAAAAAATTGGCATTAATAAAATTGTCGTAAGCCATGTTATTACGTTTTCAGAAGACCAGGAAAAGGAGGCATTGTATAATCATAGTGATCCAAGACATCAACAAATATGGAATGAGGCAATATCAAAAGCGAGGGACTTAGGAATTCGTTTAATACTACCTCCGTCGCAGGCAGTAGAAAACTCAAATTGCAGGTTTAGACCCTGGAAATGTTTATTTGTATCTTGGAAAGGAGACGTAAAACCTTGTTGTACCTACCTCCATTCTTTACCACTTTTATATAAGGGTAAAAAAATAATAGTTCCTACAATGAATTTTGGGAATGTCCATAAAGAAGATATATTAAATTTATGGTATTCTCCCGAATACATCAAATTTAGAGAGCAAATTTTGAATAAGAAATATACAGAGATATGTGATTGTTGCCTTTACTCAAAGGAACTAATACCCGCTTAATGAAAAAAGTTTTATTTATCAACCCAGCAGTTAATAAATGTGGCGTCCCCCATACAGGACTGGCGATGTTAGGTGCTGTATTGAAAGAACAAGGACACGCGGTAAAGATTGCGGACTACCATTTTTTTTCTAAAACACCAAAGATTGAAAAAATTCTTGACGATTTTAGACCCGATGTAGTGGGAATTTCACTGTTTTCTTGTGCGGTATCCGTTGCCGATAAGATGATCACGGTCATAAAGGGCAAGAATAAAAATATCCCATTGCTATGCGGCGGTCCACATACCTCTTCATATTATAAGGAATTATCTACTGACTCTCGATTCGATTATATTATTATTGGAGAAGCAGAAAGCATTATTGTTGACCTGGTGGAAAAGGCTACGAGTAATAAACTACCCCAGGTAATTTATGCCCCCTTACCTGATATTAACAAATTGCCTTTTCCAGATTACACTTCCTTTTATAATCACGAGAGTATCGACTTATATCCAATTATCACCAGCCGCGGCTGTCCATTTAACTGTTCTTTTTGTTCTGTACGACTCTCAAATTCAAAAAACTGGAGACCGAGATCTCTAGGGAACTGTATTGAAGAATTAAAAAGAATTAAGTCGGAACTTATTTTTGTTAAAAGTGTAATGATTTGGGACGACAATTTTTCATTAGATATAGATCGAGCAAAGCTTTTTTTGCAATTGTGGCTCAAAGAGAAATTTCAATATAAATTAAGCTTAGCTAATGTCCGGGCAGATAAGATCGATAAAGAATTCCTGTCGCTTCTTAAGAGGGCCGGATGCGAAGAAGTCCAATTTGGCGTTGAACATGGGAATCCAGAAGTTTTCAGGCACGTTGAAAAGGGAGAAACGCTGGAAGATATCAGGCGAGCGGCAAAATTGGTAAACCAATGCGGAATGAAATTGGGTTGTTCGTTTATCATAGGGTTACCTCACGATACTTTAAAAAGAACCCTCGACTCTATTAAGTTTGCGAAAGAGTTAAAACCAGATCATATTCATTGGAACATACTTGTTCCCTACAAAGGGACAAGAGTTTATGAATATTTTAAAAAGAACGGACAAGCAAATAATGCTTCTATACCCTTTACGATCCCGCAAGACGGGCTATCTTTTGAACCAAATGCCGACACTCCTTATTTTACTCGAGAGGAACGAAAAAAAGCTTATTTAATGGCATTACTTTTGTCAAAGGACGATTTATTATTACAGGATATAAGAAAAACTTTTTATAGAGCTCTGGAATATAATCTAATAAAAGAATTTTTGCAGTGGCTTATTAGTGCAAAAATAATAAAAAACTTGATTTGGACAGCAAGGAAGCGCATGTCAAGGTATAAAAGGTGAACGTATTAGTCACGGGCGGAACGGGATTTATTGGAAGTGCGCTGGTCAAACGATTACTCAGAGAGGGTAATAGAGTAGGAGTTTTGAGTAGAGGTGAAAAAATTTTAGACATTTCTCCTGAAGAAGAAGTAAAAATATATAGGGCCGATATATCTGATTTGGCATCGCTTGAACGTTCATTTCCTCTAGCTGGGAATATGAATATAATATTTCACTTAGCCGCCTGCACAGATTACAATGCAAGTAAAGAGAAACTATTTCGGACAAATGTAAAAGGAACCTTAAACCTTCTTAATCTTGCTGTAAAGCGCGGAATTAAGAAGTTTGTGTATATCAGTAGCATTGAAGCAATGGGCCCTATAACGAAAGAGCAAATTCCAGCCGAGGAATCTTACGTTTGTCAGCCTGTAAATGCTTATGGAGAATCAAAATTAGAGGCAGAAAAACAAGTAACAAGAGTTGGAAGCGAGGGGAAAGTAGAAACAGTTATTTTGCGCCTAGGTAATGTATACGGCCCTAAAAGCTTATCTTTTATTTCACCTATTTCCAGCGCTATTTTAAGTAAAAATAAAAGATGGCTATATTTTAATCGCGATAGGTATTTATGGCATCCTGTATATATTGAAGATGTTATTGATGGAATTATGAAAGCTGCAGAAATAAAAGGGATAAATAATACTTATATTCTAACAGATGCAGAATATATTACAGTTGAAGGTTTATCTCAGTTAATAGCCCGAGCGTTAGACATAGATGCAAGAACGTTAAGGTTAAATAAAATTGAGAAATTATGTTTAAGTTTACGAAGGCAAGCAGATAATTTTTACCATTGCCGGGGAGACAGCGTCAAAGAGAGGCCCCATTGGATATTTTCAATAGAAAAAGCAATAAGGGAATTCGGGTATTCTCCTAAGGTGAATTTGCGAGAAGGGATAGCAAAAACTATAGAGTGGGCAAAAAAGGAAGGTCTTTTACCGAAATGAGGATCTTATTTATAAATCCACCTGCAAGGGAACATCCGGTAGTCAGGGATATGGCGGGGGGGCTTGGGTTTGACGGCGGAAGCAGCATAGTTCTTCCGCCATTGGATTTGGCTTATATGGCTGCTACTTTATTGAATAAAGGTCATAAAATAAAAATAATAGATGCTGATGTTGAAAGTTCTTCAAATGAAGATATTTACCGAATTACAGGAGAATATGGACCAGAGGTAGCAGTTGCCACAGTGTCCTTGCCCAGTATTTACTCGGATTGCTTATTCTTAAAAGGTATTCGAGAGCATACTTCAGCTAAAGTAATAGCCAAAACAAACATTTCTTATCCCCCTATTCTAAAAGAGTTATTACAAAGAAGCTCTGCAGATTTATGTATTTATGGTGAGTGCGATCTCAATATCGAAGAGATAATTTCAGAAAAAGAAAGAAAAGGTACAGCTTATTTTAGAAATGATGAAATTATAATTGAAGAAAATAATTTTATACAGGATTTGGATAAATTGCCCCTGCCTGCAAGGCAACTCTTACCTAATGAAAAGTATAGATACGTCCTTTTAGGCGATGGAGTAACGACGATGCAGACAAGCCGGGGATGTTCGTTTCCCTGCTCATATTATTGCCCCTATCCTTTGGCGCAGGGCCATAAATGGCGCTCAAGGAGCCCGGAACACGTCGTTCGGGAAATCGAAGATATCGTAAATAAATATCACATACAAAAGATCTTATTTCGCGACGCCACTTTTACTTTTGACAAGGAAAGGGCAAGGCGGATATGCGAGTTAATTCTCGAAAAAGGATTAAAAGTCAACTGGTGGTGCGAAACGAGGGTAGACTGCCTGGATTTCGACCTTATGAAAAAGATGAAAACGGCCGGATGCCTTGGGATGAACATTGGCGTAGAAACCGGCGATCCGGAACTCATGAAGAGACAGGCAAAAATCGGAATGACCCTGGATAAGCTTAAGGAGATCAGGAAAGCGGCGCGGGAATTGGATATGCGGCTGCATTTTTTACTGATGGTGGGCTTGCCTGATGAGACTAAAAAAACTCTCTACGCGACGTATAAATTGATCTGCGATCTAAGACCTGAAAGTATCGGTATCTGCATTATCACCCCATACCCAGGAACGCTGTTATACAACGAAGCGAAACAAAAAGGCTGGATCGAGGCAGAGGAGTGGTCAAGGTTCGGGGGTCATTATCCCGTGATGCATACCGGGAACCTTTCGGCCAAGGACTTAATAAAGGCGCAGCAAATGATGTTTAAGTACTTTTCGTTTTCGCGCGATGGTTCGCTAAAGGGCCGGTTAAGATCAGCGCTGATGGACTGGCGTTTTAAAATGTGGGTTTTATGTTAGGAAGGAAATCTTGAAAGACCTATCGTTAAGCGTGGTTATCCCGACGTGCAACCGAAAAGAGGTCCTTAAAAAGTGCCTTGATGCGCTTTTTAGGCAGACATATCCCAAATCCGGTTATGAAATTATCGTCATAAACGACGGCTCGTCAGACGGGACCGACGAATTGGTTGGATCTGAAATAAACCGTTCGCCTTGCGCTTTACGATATTTTAAACAGGAAAACAAAGGGCCTGCCGCGGCAAGGAATGTGGGAATCATGAATGCGAACGGTAAGATCATCCTGATCATCGGTGACGATATTATCGCTGCCCCTACTTTACTGGAAGAACATGCTAACCGGCATAAACAATTTTCGGGCGAAAATGTGGCTGTGCTCGGATATGTAACCTGGTCGCCGGATTTAAAAATCAATCCTTTAATGGAGTTCGTCGAACAGGTGGGATTCCAATTTGGCTATCCCTTGATCAAGGATCCCGACGATGTACCCTTCAATTTTTTTTATACGGCCAACATTTCCTTGAAAAGAAAATTCCTGCTGGAAAAAGGGTTATTTGACGAGGATTTTAAATATCCGGCCTATGAGGATATGGAATTAGGCGCGCGATTAAAGAACAAAGGCTTAAGGATCATCTATAACAAAAATGCTATCGGCTGGCATTATCATTCGTATACCCTAAAAAAATTTTGTGAACGCCAAAAGATGGTAGGCCGCGCTTCTGAAATTTATTCTAAAAAATATTCACAACTGACTGGCACCGCAGAGGTTGTTAAGCCCCGGGAGCGATTGCGCTTGAAGATCAAGTTATTAGAACCGCTGCTTTTAATATCCGAAAGGTTTAAAATAAAAAGTTTCTTGTTCAAGTATTATTACACTATTTTGGAATTTTACAAAAATTTAGGGTATACCGAGCAATTGAGAACTAAAAAAGTTTCCATACAAAAGGATTTTGTATCTATAGTTATTGTCAACTGGAACGGCAAGAAATATATAATCCAGTGCCTCGAAGCCGTATTTAAGCAGACCTATAAAAATTTCGAAGTTATAATAATAGATAATGGCTCAACGGACGGTTCGGACCGGTCGATCGAAAGTTATTTACCCCGGATCAGGCTGATCCGGAATCAGGCAAACGCCGGATTCAGCAAAGCCAACAACCAGGGGATCAAATTCTCAAAAGGGGAATTCGTACTATTGTTGAATACGGATGCATTTATAGAGCCGGATTTTTTGGAGGAGGCGGTCAAAGCCGCTAAGTCAGACGAAAGAATAGGCCTTGTAACGGGTAAGATATTAAAACAGTCATCTGAAAGCGGCAAAAAGGTCATAGATTCGACAGGCCATACGGGCAGCAGGTATAGGCGTTTTTGCGACAGGGGAGGGGACGAAGAGGATAAAGGGCAATACGATATTTGCGGATATGTATTCGGCGTCTGCGCCGCCTGCGGGCTGTATAAAAGGCGGATGTTGGAGGATATCTCAATAGACGGGGAATATCTTGACGAATTGTTTTTTTCATATTATGAAGATGTGGATCTGGGATGGCGGGCGCAGCTTCGGGGATGGAAAGCTTATTATACGCCCCTGGCGATCAGCTACCATGTTCGCGGCGGAAGCGGCCTCCACGGGCGTTTGGGACGTTGTTTTGATTATCGGAATTGGCACCTGATGATTTTCAAGAACGATTCTTTATTTAATATATTAAAAGATTTCCGCCAGGTTTGCACTTATGATTATTACAGGTCGAAAACCGCATTTATTGAAGGATATCTATTTAAAAGCTGGTTTGGCATAATAAGGCTGCTTCCATCGGTTATAAAAAAGCGGTGGATCATCCAAAGAAAAAAGACGGCAACCGATGAATACATACGCAAGTGGTTTAAAACATAACGTCAGGACAAATATGGCTAAGATCAATGTCTTATATTTTACGCCGACCCTTGATATAGGCGGAGCGGAATGGACATTGTATATGCTGACCAAGAGCTTAAATAAGGAGAGGTTTACCCCTATCGTAGCTTACTTTTTTCGAAGCGGCCCATTGGAGGATCTGTTGAAGCAAAATGGGATAGAGGTCTTATGCGTCGGCCCAAATAAGGCTGATATTTCGAGGTGGGACAGGCTCAAGGCGGTTATAAAGCTTTCCAGGTTCCTTAAGAAAAGGAAGATCAAGATCGTCCACAGCTTTCAATTCGACGTGGATATATTGGGAGCTATAGCGGCGAAATTGGCAGGGGTCCCGGTCGTTATATCGCATATAGCGGGTGAAAGTTATCTTACATGGTTCCGGAAATATAAATGGCGATACAGGGTTATTTCCAGGTTTTTTATCGGTAAATATATCGCGTGCTCCAAATTTTTAGCGGGACAGTTTATTTCGAGTTGCAATGTGAACAATGCGAAGGTGTTGACGATCCAGAATTGCGTTGACGAAGGGAGATTCCTTTCCCCGCACGGCAAGGATGAGAAGGGCTTGCGTGAAGAATTAGGTTTAGGCAATGAGGGGATCGTCATAGGTTGTGTAGCGAATTTTAGCCCGGACAAAGGACATCGATATTTGATTGATGCTATCCCTAAAATCACGTCCTTATTTCCTAATATAAAAATTATATTGATAGGCAGGTTCTCCCCGTTAAAAGAGGGGCTTATAGAACAGGCAAAGACGCTCGGCGTCCTAGCTAATCTCATCTTCCTGGATTTTCATTTAAATATAGAAGAGGTCCTGGATTTAATGGACATATTTGTCTTACCGTCTTCATCAGAAGGCTTACCGGTCGCGATTTTGGAGGCGATGTATATGGCTAAACCCGTTGTAGCGACCAGGATCGACGGTATCCCGGAGGCTGTTATTGAAGGCGAGACGGGAATTTTGGTGCCGCCAAGGAATAGCGGCGAGCTTGCCAAGGCGATAGTCTCTCTTTTGTCCGACAGGAATAAAGCCCGGGAGATGGGCAGAATGGGCAGGGAAAGATGCCTTAAGGAATTTAGTTCAAGTGTTTTGATAAGGAAGGTCGAGGACCTGTATGAGTCGTCTCTTAACGAAAAAGATGCTAATTCATGTTTTCCATAGTCTGCACGTATAATAATGAAAAGGTCATGGACGATTATTTGCTCAGGGGGCTGAAAGAGCAAACTTCGAGCTTTGAGCTGATAAAAGTGGATAATACCTCCGGCACGATCAAATCGGCTGCCGAAGGGCTTAACCGCGGCGGCAGAAGCGCAAAAGGAGATTATATAATCTTCATGCACCAGGATGTCTATTTTATGTCCGGAGAATGGCTGGAAAAGGCGGAGTCTTTTTTGAGGAAGATCCCGGATCTGGGAGTAGCCGGAATTGCAGGCATGAGAAAAGCGAAGGCCGCCGGCGCTTTTAAAGTCGGCGAGATCCCCGTTGAAAATCGGGCCTGTTTTGTGTATCAGGGGCCTGAAAAGAAGCCGAAAATGTACGGGAATGCTTTTGCCGGGCCCATAGAGGTGCAGACTTTAGACGAACAACTGCTGATAGTCCCGGGAAATGTTTTTACCGGCATTAAATTTGACGAAAAGACCTGCGACGGCTGGCATCTATACGGCGTGGACTATTCCCTATCGGTAAAAAAGGCGGGCCTGAAAGCCTATGTTTTGCCTTTGCCGGTATGGCACCTGTCCAGCAGACCCATGGGCGATGAATATTATATAACTCTCGACAAGATCCTGAAGAAACACAAGAGAGAGAAAGTGATATATACAACCTGCGGATCATGGCACACATCCAATTTTTTCAATTGCTTGAACCTGGTTTTGATGGCGATAAAAGGCGGGATCGGGCGATGGACCGGCAGGAATAATTACGGCGCAGCCCCCTTTATAAGGACCATGAAATTGCTGTTAGGAAACAAAAAGTGATCAATCCATGAAGATATTACTTTGCGCATCCAGTAATCCCCGCTTTATCGAATTGGGAGGATACGTGGAGAGGGCGCTGAATGCATTAGGGCATCGGTGCGAGAAGTTCGACTTTCGTCGATTTATTGTGCCCGGTGTCATAAGATACCGGGCTCCCCTTCTTAATAAATGGGATTTAAACAGGCTAAATCGTAGTTTGATCAGAAAAGTGTCTGAATACAGGCCTGACATTTTATTTGTAATCCAGGGGCATACGCTTTTTCCGGAAACGATATCAGCGATCAAGCGAAGATTTGGGCCGACGACGATAAACTGGTTCCAGGATTATCCGAAGGATTTCGAAGTTTCTTTGAAATTAGCGCCTGTCTTTGACCGTTTCTTTATGACCGACTCGTATGCTGTCCAATATCATTTAAACATTGGAAATAAGAATGTGAAATGCCTCCCTTTTGCTTGCGACCCCCAAATCCACCGCCCTTTTAATTTAACAAAAGGGGAGCAAAAAACTTACGCGGCGGATATCGTATTTGTAGGCAGCATGTACGAATACAGGATCAAACTGCTTGAAAACCTGGTTGATTTTAACCTGGCAATTTGGGGACCGGGTTGGAAGAATTTGCAAGACAGGTCTTCATTAAAGAGATTTGTCAGAGGGGATGCTGTCATTCCTTCGGAATGGGTTAAAATTTTTAATGCGTCAAAGATCACATTTAATCATATCGGAGAATATAACATGCCTCCCTATCTTACGGGGAATAATATAGTTAATATGCGATTTTTTGAAGCGCTTGGTTGTAAGGCATTTCAAATAGTCGATTATAAAAAAGATATCTCCTCTTTATTATTCTCCGATAGGGAGGATCTGGTCTGTTTTAAAGATGATGATGAACTCAAGGAATTGGTCAAGTATTATTTAGCCCGCCCCGAGGAACGCAAAAGGATCTCTGAAAATGGCTATCGAAAAGTATTAGAAAAGCATACCTATATCGACAGGATGAAAGAGGTCTTTTCTTGTTTGGAGCAGTAAATATGACATCAAAATATGCAGATTGCATCGGTTGCGGAAATAAAAATTTTAATTTTATATGTAATTTCTTCGATGGAAGTCGCAAATTTAAGGATAAATTGCGGCTTGTAAAGTGTAAAAGCTGCGGACTCGCGTTTATCAACCCTTTACCAAGCCGGGAGAAGCTGGAATCTTACGTTCAAAACCAGCTTTTTAGCGAAATAGACGACGGATCATATTTACCCCAGGTGAGGAAATTTTTATCCATTAAAGATAAAGGAACGATTTTGGACATAGGCTGCGGAAGGGGATTTTTCCTTAACAGGATGAAACAGTCCGGTTGGTCCGCTTTTGGAGTTGAGCTAAATGAACAAATGGCGGCGCAGGCAAAAGAAAAGCTTGGGCTTGATATCTTTTCCGGCACGCTCCGGGAGACAAGGTTCCCCGACGGGTCCTTTGATGCCGTAAATTTGCGCCATGTTTTGGAGCACCTGTTATCGCCGTACCAGGCCTTAACCCACATTCATAGACTGCTAAAGCAGGACGGGATCATTGTTATCACCGTGCCTAATTTTGAAGGCTTCCAAAGAAAGATATTCGGCAGATATTATTTGGCGGTGGCCGGAATATTTCACATCTCCCAATTCACTCCCCGCTCATTGAAGTCGTTATTGGAAAGGGCGGGTTACCGGGTGATCTCGACCAAGACATTTCAAGAGAGCGCTTCTGCGTGGCTTTATGGAGAGAGCCTGAGGTATTTGTTGAGAGATCTCAGGTTGTATCCTCAAAAGCAGGCCCTGGCCGGAAGAAGCAATTCCCTTAACGGCGCCTCGCCAAGGCCCTCAAGCCGTATATCGGTAAAGGATTCCCTGCATTCCATTGAGCAAATATTATTTAAGGCCGTCGGGGGGATCGGAGCGGGCCTTGGCATGGGAGATGTAATGATCTGCTGCGCAAGGAAGGTGTAATAAATGAAGATATTGTTATGCGCCTCTTCCAATAAACGGTTCATAGAGAACGGGGGATATGTCGAACTCGCTCTTAAAAAATTGGGCCATTGCGTGCAAGTCTTTGACTTCAGGGACTATCTTTTGCCTTTCGGGATCAGAAAGAGGCTCCCGGCTTTACACGGCTGGGACACGCATAGGATCAATAGGCTTCTCTATGAACAAGCTAAGTCCTTCAAGCCGGATATCCTATTCGTTGTCCAGGGACAGACCATCCTGCCGCAGACGATCATTGAAATGAAGAAAAATTTAGGCTTGATCGCAGTTAATTGGTTTGTAGATTATCCTAAGGAATTAGATCACGGTTTAAAAGTTGCTAAGGCATACGATCATTTTTTTGTAAACGGGACGGATGCGTTGGAAAAATACCTGGAAAACGGGATTACGCATGTTAAGTGGCTTCCGCTCGCTTGCGAGCCCGATATACATAAACCCCTGGTATTGGATGAAAAGGATAGGCTCAGGTTTAATGATGACATAGTATTTATCGGCTCTTTATATCCGGAGAGGATAAGTCTCTTCGGGAACCTGGCAGATCTTCCGCTTGGTATCTGGACCTGGGATGAGCGCCACCAGAAAATCGGGACATCATCCGCTTTAAGGAGAAGCATAAGGGGCGGCCCCTTGCCTCCTTGCGATTGGGTAAAATTATATAATAGCGCGAAGATCGCCTTGAATTCTGTCGGTCATTTCGGCGAATACGGAGAAAAAATCGGCGGGGATAAAATTCAGATGACAAACGCCAGGACATTCGAGATACTTGCCTGCGGGACATTCCAATTAGTGGACAGGAAAAAAGACATTCTGGCCTTATTTTCCGATAGAGAGGATTTGGTCTGTTATAAAGACGGCGATGAATTAAGGGACCTGGCCAAGTATTATTTAACCCACCCCGAAGAACGCAGGAAGATCTCGGAGAGCGGCCATAAAAAAGTATTGGAAAAACATACTTATGTCCACAGGATGAAAGAAATATTCTCGTATTTGAAAATATGAAAAAGATAACGGTGGCCCAGGCAGTGGAAAATTTGCGCATCGGCGGCATCGAGAAGACGGTCTCGACCGTTGCGCAGGGCTTAAATAAAGATAAATATGATGTCAAGGTCTATTGCCTCGCTGAAGGCGGGGCGATCGCGGATGAATTGGTCAGAAATGGCTACGATGTTAAGGTGTTAAATTTAAAGACCTATCATAACCCGGTAAATATTTTAAGACTCGCCGGTTTAATGCGGAAAGACAGGGTGGATATCCTCCATACCCACGGTTATTTCGCAAGCACATTCGCCCGTTTGGCAGCCATCATCGCCCGGGTGCCGGTGATCTTCACTAAGATATCGAGCACTTATTACGACCTTAAATTTAAACACCGGTTGACGGAACGGGTGCTTTCTTTATTTTCGGACAAGATAATCTGCGTCTCTGATGCGGTAAAGGAGTTCATAATACGGACGGAGGGGATAGATCCCGGAAAGATAGCCGTGATCCACAACGGCGGAAGGGTAAAACCCGCTTCTCATCCGGAAGCTGCGCTAAGGTCAGGATGGGGCATAAAAGAAGGCGACAAAGTGATAGGTACGGTAGCGAGGCTCGAGCCGGTCAAGGGGGTGGAATATTTTATCAGGGCGGCAGCCGAAGCGGCAAAGGCGGACGTCCATATAAAGTTTTTGGTCGCCGGGGATGGCGCGCAGAGGCGGGAATTGGAAAATTTAGCGGATGCGCTTCAAATTAAGGATAAAGTGGTCTTCACGGGCTTTTTAATGGATCCGCAAGACGCCTTATCGATAATGGATATCTTCGTTTTAGCATCGGCGGAAAGGGAGGGTTTTTCGAGCGCTTTAACAGAGGCGATGGGATTTGGATTGCCTGTAATCGCAACCAGAATAGGCGGAAATGTCGAAGCGGTTTCTGACGGGATAAACGGGATTTTAGTCCCTCCGAAAGACCCCGGTGCCCTGGCAGAAGCGGTTATCTCCCTGTTAAAAGACCCTCCCAGGGCGAAAAAAATGGCGGAGGAGGGCAAGAGGTTATATCGCGAGAAATTCAGCGCCGACGTCATGGTCAATAAAATAGAAGGACTCTATGATTTTTATGTCAACAAAAAACTTAAAACGAAAACCAAATATAAAGTCATATTTTTCCCGGAAGGGAATATAACTAATCCCGCGAGCAGGTATAACTGTTATTATTTAGCAGAGGCGTTAACCAGGGAAGGCATAAGGACCTGCATTTCTCATTCTGTTTTTCCGTATGGTAAACCCCTAAATTACGTTAGAGAAAAATATTTGCTTGTTAAAAACCTGATTAAAAAATCCCTTACGGTATTAACCAGCAGGGAAGGCGACATAATATTCATCCAGCGCGGCATCCCATGGAGAGGTTTTTTCGACAGGGCGGTATTCCGGCTCTATCTTTTTGCGAAAAGAGTCTTGAAGAAAAAAATAATATTTCATTTCGACGACGCGGTCTATTTAAACCCTCCTGAACATGTGACGAGGACCATAATAGAGGTTAGCGATGCGGTTATCGCCGGCAGCCATCATTTAAGGGATTATGCTTTGAAGTTAAATAAAAACGTATTTTTGATCCCCACCTCGATCGATACCGATAAATGGAAGCCTGGTCCAAACCCGGGAAAGGATAAGAACGGTTTTTGTATCGGCTGGTGCGGAACGGGTTCAAATTTAAAATATCTGAGTTTATTGCGGGAACCCCTTTCGACCTTAGGCAAAAAATTCGATATAGAGTTGAAGATCATCGGTCCGGAAAGTGAAGCGGCGGATCTCCCGGAATTCGAAAACGTAAAGATCGTTTACCGGCCGTGGGACCTGGATGATGAGATAGAGGTCATCTCCAAATTTGATATCGGCATTATGCCCCTTTACGACGGGGAGGCCGAAAGAGGCAAATGCGGCCTGAAACTCCTGCTGTATATGAGCCTTGGGATACCGGCGATAGGAAGCGCGGTCGGAGAAAACAGGCATATCATCAGGAACGGCGAGAACGGATTTTTGGCGTCGAATGAAAAAGAATGGGTCGAGAAATTGGAAGCGTTGATCACGGATGATGATTTAAGGGAAAGATTTTCCCTCGAGGGGAGAAGGACGGTCCTTGAAAGGTATTCTTTAAAGGAAAGCGCGAAAAAATTAGCGCAGATCATAAGGGACCTAAGTGCAGGATGAAGATATCGTCGGGGATTTAGGTGATTACCGCCATTTTATCCTTTTAAAATACTCCTGAATGTCGCCTCTCCACCTTCTTTTGGTCAAAAAACCCTTCAGGTCTTCCCTCATTTCCATGAGCTCTTCCAGGTCATAGGAATCGGTTTCGGTAACCAAGCCCCCTTCTCCCTGGCCGGCTATGTTATAAAATTCGCTATAGACCTTAACGATGCGCCTGATCCCGTATTTCTTTTTATGCTCCCAGGTGTCGCTGCCCGGGAGGGGGATGAAGGTAAAAAGCGTATATTCATCGGGATCGGCCGTTTCCATGAATCTCTTTGTTTCTTGGATGGTATCCTTATTTTCCCCGGGTATGCCCACTATAAGGTAAACCTTCGTTATCAATCCCGCTTTTTTGGCGTCTTTTATAGCTTTGATGTTCTGCCTCACCGTGCATTTTTTATTTATCCTGTCTAAAAGGTCCTGGCTGCCGGATTCTGCCCCAAATGCGATAGTTGTGCATCCCGACTCTTTTAATCTAACAAAATCTTCGTAATTATTCCGGTCCGCCCTCCCGTTGCACCGGAATTTTATCCGCAATTTTTTGAACTCATCCAGGAGGGGATAAAGCCGCGCTCTATTTAACGTAAAAATATCGTCATAAATGATAAAGTTCCTGATACCATATCGTTTTATGATCAGTTTTATCTCGTCTACGACCGACCGGTTGGAGCGAAATCTCATCTTTTTGAAGGTCATGGGGCTATTACAGAAAGCGCATTTGTAAGGGCATCCCCTCGAAGTTATTATGGAAGTCGCTAACTTGCCCCCCACGATCCTATGGTAATTTTTTATATCGACCAGGTCCCTGGCCGGAAGAGGTAATTTATCCAGGTCCTGCGGTATGTTAAAGTCATAAACGGCCTTCGGCTTCCCCTTAATTATATCCTTCAGGCATTCCTTTATGCTCAGGTCCGCCTCTCCTTTTATGACTATATCAAAATCTTTTAACGACTGTTTAGGCAAGGCCGTGGGGTGGGCCCCGCCGGCTACGATCTTAGATTTGGGGTTTAGTTTTTTGCAGATCTTCTTTATTTGTTTTGAGATAGGGTAATTGCAGGTGTAAATTTCTATTCCGTATACATCCGCCTTACCTATCAATTTTTCCCATTGAGCATAGGGCTGTGAAGCCAGGTCGGCGACCCTTACCTCAATACCCATATCTCTTATTGAGGCAGCCACATATAGCAGGCCTAAAGGCGGGTCTATCCTGTCATCCAGGCTGTTGATCTGGGGCGGGCTTATTAAACAGACATTGATCGTTCTTTTCATAAAGTCGCTCCGGTTAGTAACAGGGTACATTTTATAGTATGGGGAAGACGGAAATCAAGACAATTTGCCCCTCAGCCGCCAGGTCAAAGCCCTAGAATACGGGTACCTCCTGTGATATAATCATCGCTTAAGGAGTATTCTATTGGCCCCATCCGTAATTCTGATCACCGAAAGTCCGGATAAATAAACTATGTGCGGCATATGCGGGATCTTAGATTTTAATAAGTCCGGATCCGTCGAGCCAAGCTCGATCAAAAGGATGTGCGATGAGTTGAAGCATCGCGGACCGGATGACGAGGGCATATATTCAAACGGAAGGATCGGCCTGGGAGTAAGGCGCTTAAGCATCATAGACCTGGTTACCGGGCACCAACCGGTCCATAATGAAGATAAAAAGATCTGGGTCGTCATGAACGGCGAGATCTATAATTTCCGGGACTTAAGGGACGGGTTAGAGGGCAAGGGGCATAAGTTTTACACAAAGTCGGATACAGAGGTATTGGTCCATCTATACGAAGAATATGCCGAGAATTGCGTGCAGCATCTTCGCGGGATGTACGCTTTTGCGATCTGGGATGAGAGACGGGATAAACTGATCCTCGCAAGGGACAGGGTCGGAAAGAAACCTTTGTGTTATCGTCTGGAGAACGGTAGGCTGGTCTTCGGCTCCGAGATCAAGTCGATACTGGCTGTTTCTGAAACGTCCCCCCGCATGGATTTAGAGGCTTTGGACCTGTACCTTACCTATAAATATATTCCGGCCCCACGGACCATCTTCCAGGGGGTGAGGAAACTTCCGCCTGCGAGCATCCTGGTCTGGGAAGACGGGAAAATGACCGTAAACGAATACTGGGACCTGAAATTTACACCCAAGGGTGATTTCACGGAGGCCGAATGGAAAGAACAGATCATGGACCGTTTAAGGGAGGCAGTAAAGATCCGCCTGGTAAGCGATGTGCCCCTGGGGGTCCTTTTAAGCGGCGGGATCGATTCAAGCGCGGTCACCGCTTTGGCATCCCAGTTTTCAGGCGGACCGGTCAAGACCTTTTCGGTGGGTTTTGAAGAGACCGATTTTTCCGAGTTAGAATACGCCCGCCTTATCGCAAAACGCTTTAATACGGAGCACCGCGAATTTATCGTAAAACCTGAGGCGGTGAAGATCCTGCCGGAATTGATTTCGCATTACGGAGAACCGTTCGCGGACGCATCCTGTATCCCGACTTTTTATCTGTCAAAATTATCGAGGGAGTTCGTGACCGTCGCGCTCTCAGGCGACGGCGGGGACGAGAATTTTGCCGGCTACGGCTGGTACAACATCCATTCTTATTTCGCGCCGTTTAAGGTCTTTCCGAGGCCTCTATTCGCCTTAAATGAATCCTTGTTTAAAGCGATGGGTTTTGCAAGGAGCAGGTCCGTCCTGTTAAGGCGCCTTCAAAAAGCGATGAAGTACGGCAGGTTAGGTCCCATCCAGCGATACGGCGAGTGGGTATCTTATTTTAACGAGGAATTAAAATCGCAGCTTTATAATGAAAAACTAAAAAAAGGATCGAGGAAAGAACGCGAGTATGGTCTATTGCTCGAATGCCTCAAGGGCGCCGGGGATCTGGGCATATTGGACAAGCATCTCTACGTGGATATCAAAAATTACCTGCCGGGAGACCTGTTGGTAAAGATGGATATCGCTTCGATGGCGAATTCGCTTGAAGTGCGCTCGCCTTTTTTAGACCATAAATTTTTGGAGTTTACCGCAACGATCCCCGCCGGATTGAAACTGAAACAAGGGGAAGGAAAATATATCTTTAAAAAAGCCATGGAAGGGTTGCTGCCGGAGGAGGTATTGAACCGGAAAAAACAAGGTTTTTCGGTCCCGTTAAAGAAATGGATAAGCAAAGACCTGAGCGGATTTATCGAGCGGACGCTATTAAGCAAAGAGTCGGCTGCCGGAGAATATTTTAATACGGATTTTATCAAGCGGATGCTGACGGACCACCGGAATGGCAGGGTAAATTATGCCGGCCACTTATGGGCGCTTGCGAATTTTGAAATATGGCATAAAATATTCATCGAGAAAAAAGATCATGCCGGATAATCCTCACAAACAAGGGATACTAGCTAAAGAGAGCCCCGATTTCTTAAGTTATTCGCGGCTCTACTTTTGGTGGAAGAAGAACAGGGTGATTTGCGATATTGTGCGCCGGGAATTGAAAAGCCGGAATATAAAAGATATCCTGGACCTGGGATGCGGCGTAGGAGACGATATTTTTTGCCTGAACTCCAAATACGGCGCCGAATTCGGTTTAACGTTCAACGGAGTCGATAAAAACGCCGAAAAAATAGGATTTTGTGAGGCGCGGAAGGATTTCAGGGGAGACGGAAATGTAAGATTCAGCGTCGGCGATATAGCCGATCTGGAATTAAAGGATTCTTCATACGACTTAGTGATCTGTTCCGAGGTAATAGAGCATTTGACCCGGCCTTCGGATGCGATCAGGGAAATAAAAAGGGTCCTTAAAAATAACGGTGTGGCCGTAGTCAGCACGCCGAACAAGTCCAATCCCATGATGAGGATCCGGAGATCCTTATGGTTTTTGAGATCCGCAAAAGATGGGTGCAGGGATACTTCGGACGCCGGGCATATTTCCGTCTCCGGCTTGAATGATTGGGTCGGGGTCTTTAAGGACGAAGGGTTTAAGATCGAGAAAATATGCAGGGGAAGCCTGCTTTTCGGCGGGCACCAGATCGATCCCCACAGGGTTTTATTTTTATTTGTCCTGTTTCTTGATATCGTTTTGGATCTCCTGCCTTTCGGGAAAAATTGGTCGGAAAATGTGATCTTTTGCCTAAGGAAGAGATGAGAACCTTCAATGTGTTATATGTAGACATATTCGGCGACTGGATAGGCGGCGGGCAGAGAAGCCTGATGGACCTGGCGAAGTCGTTAGATCCCGGACATTTCAATCCGGTCATAATTTGCCCGGAGGAAGGCAAGTTTGTCGACTTGATCCGGAGCCATTCGATCACCGTTGAAATTGTGCCGATGGGCACGTTCAAAACGATAGATCCCATATCCAGGTTATTAACTTTTAATAAATTGGCGGGGCTTGTCAAAAAGCACAAGATCGACCTGATCCACGTAAACGGCCTGAGAGCGGCGATCTATTGCGGGGCGATAGCAAAGTATTTCAAGGTCCCTCTCGTCTGGCATGTAAGGGTGCCGGAATCAGGTGGTGTCGCCGAAAGGGCGGCGTATGCCTTCGCCGATAAGATAATCGTCAATTCAAGGGCAGTCGGTAAAAAATTCGCGAATTGGCGGGGGAGCGCAGATAAGGTCGTGGTCATATATAACGGGATAAATTTGGAAGAATTTAAGCCCTGCGAAAGGAAAAACAAGTTAGCTCCCGGACTCGGATTCGGTGAAAATGAACCTTTAGTCGGTATGGTCGGGGAATTAAGTCCGAAAAAAGGCCAGAAATGCTTTTTAGAGGCGGCGTCTAAAGTGATCGGGGAATCGCCGCAGGTTAAATTCTTGATCGTAGGAGAAGAGCATGACAGCGGCGTATATAAAGGCGAATTGACCAGGTTGGCGGATAAACTAAAGATCTCACAGTCGGTTTGTTTCCTGGGATTCCGGGATGATATAGCCGAGATACTGGATTCCCTGGCATTGTTGGTCCATTGTCCGGAGAGGGAGGGGTTCGGGAGGGTAGTGGTGGAAGCGATGGCATTAAAAGTGCCGGTTGTCGCAACTGATGCCGGCGGGATACCGGAGATAATCAAAGACGGGGTGAACGGGTTCCTGATCCCCGTCGGGGACACAGAGGCGCTGGCTAAGACGATATTAGGCCTATTAAGGGATAAAGCGAGATCCGGGATCCTGGGAGAGGCGGGCAGGAAGACGGTCGAGGGATCATTCGATCTGAAGAGGCAGATAAAAAAGATCGAAGGGATCTACCGGGAATTGCTCCAAGGATATGGAACAGGCGCAATAAAACAATACGCGGACCTATTCCTGGATTCGATCTGGGGCGACCGGAACGTCTTTGCGATCCAGCCGGAGCATCGGAGGCAGTTGGATGAATTCGCGGATTATCTTGCGGGGGGAGGCATAAACTTCCGGTCAACCGGTGATTTCCTTAAGGATAGGAACAATTTCTTGATAGAGAATTTTTTGACTTTCCTGATATCTAAAAAGATATTAAAAGGGTCCCGCTTATACAGGGACCTCGAAATCATCAAAAGACAAATAAGGGAGAAAACGGTAAGCGATAAAGATTACGATGAACGCATATCAATACAGACGCCGGAGTCGTTGATCGACGAATATTACGATCCCGAGGATCCCGAAAGGAAGAAGAGGCTGGAGGTGATCTTACGAAATCTGGACGCCGCGGGCGGCGAAAAGATACTGGACCTGGGCTGCGGGGCCGGCGCCCTTGTTTACCATTCGGCGCTGGCGGGGGCCGCGGCTTGGGGGATCGACTATTCAAAAAAATCGATAGAGGCCGCCGTCCGGCTTTCCGAGCGTTATAACTTTAAAGATAAAGCGACGTTTTTGGTCCACGACGTCACGAGAGGCGCCTTGCCTTTCAATGACGGATTTTTTGACAAAGTCGTGGCGGCCGATTTTATCGAACACATAACCCATTTCGATAAGGAAAAGCTGATCAAAGAAGTACGCCGGGTTTTAAGAACCGGCGGAACGCTGGTGATCTATACGCCCAACGGGATAAGGGAGTTTTTGGGACATTTAAAGCGGCGTCTATTGCGTGCGTTCAGGAAGGGAAATGATTGTAACGACAAAACAAGGCTCCATTTCGGCTTGATCGACAGGTTTAGGTTTGAAGGCCTGTTGAGGAGGAACAACCTTATCTTTAAAAGGTATTATGTCGATATTACACGGCCATATTTGGCGGCTATACCCCTGCTAAAGGATCTTTTAAGCGCTAATTTATTGTGGGTAATTAGAAAGGACGGTAAATCTTAAGGGGTGATCATGGAAGAGGTCAGCTGCGATATATGCGGGATCGACAAGACGAAAAATATAGTGAGCTCGGATAAATTTAACATCGTCCAATGCCAGGGGTGTGGTTTGGTATATATGAACCCAAGGCCGGATAAGCGGTTGTTAGGCGAATACTATGCCAACTATTACTCGGACCTGAAAGGCCATTACGAAGAAGAGAGGCTGTACAAGTGCCGCTTTAAAGAACGGCTAGATGCGATCAAAAAATATAAGAATGGAGGCAGGTTATTAGACATCGGATGCGGCGTCGGATTTTTTTTGCAATCGGCTAAGGAGAGGAAATGGCAGGTCTCCGGGATAGAACTTTCATCGTTGTCGGCCGATATAGCCCGGTCATCCGGCGTAGACGTGTTTACGGGCTCGATCGAAGATGCGGACCTGGAGAGCGGCTCCTTCGACGTGATCACAATGTGGCACGTGATAGAACATTTACAGCGTCCTTCAGGGGCCCTGAAGAAAATTTATCGCGCGTTGAAAAAAGGGGGCGTATTGGCCCTTGAGACCCCGAATATGGATTATTATTTCAAATTTAAGGCCGATAAATTAAATGATGTTTTACGTCGCGAACACCTCTATAACTTTTCAAGCCGTACATTAACCCGCTTATTGGAAAATTCAGGATTTACCGTTTTAAATTTAGAACAAAAGCCGTCAGGGACGGATCTGGGAGGGATGCTGAAAAAATACGGGGTTAAAGGTTATCTGGTAAAGCACCTGCCTTTTTTGTCCGTGATCAGGGAGCCTTTGATGCGATTCAGGGGTTTATTGGGCCAAAACGAGGTTATCGTTGCTTACGCAAAAAAATAGGATTAAGAAGATCCTGATCCTCCGGTTAGACCGCATAGGGGATATAGTGCTTTCTACGCCGGCAATTAAAGCGGTGAGGGAATATTTTCCGGAAACGCACATCGCGGTAATGGTCAGGGGGGAATATAAGGGCTTACTCATAAACGATCCCGCCATAAATGAGGTCATCGGATGCAAGCCCCTTTGGGATTTTAAGTTCATCGGGGAACTGCGGGACAGGAAGTTCGATCTAGCCGTCGACCTGGTCATGGACCGGGATTATAAAAGCGCTTTTTTGGCTTATTTAAGCGGGGCCCCTTATCGGGCAGGGTACGATATTGCAGGCAGGGGCATATTTTTCAATATAAGGGCCGGATATGGCAAAGAGAAGAAACATCTCGTTGAAAATAATTTAGATGTCATAAGAAAGCTGGGGATAGTCCCCGGCGGGGGGAGGCCTCAACTTCATGTTGCCCCGCAGGATTCGGGATTTATCAGGGATTTTTTATCATCACAGGGCATTGATCAGGGTGAAATTTTAGTCGGCATCCATCCCGGAGGATATTATCCATCGCAGCGCTGGCCGGCGGAGAGAGTCGCCGCGCTGTCCGATGAAATAATAAAAAGATACACTGCTAAGGTGGTCCTTATCGGAGGGCCGGAAGAAAGGGATTTTATGGAAAGGGCTGCGGGATCGATGAAGGTAAAAGCTATTGTCGTAAAAGACATCTCTTTGGCGCATTTAACGGCGCTGATCCGGCGGTGCCAGCTTTTGGTCTGTAATAATTCCGGGCCCTTGCATATCGCCTGCGCATTAGGGGTGCCTACGGTATCGACTATGGGGCCGACTTTACCCTGGCGGTGGTGGCCTGTCGGGGAGGGCCACATTGTCCTGCGGAAGGACCTGCCTTGCAGCCCTTGCGGGAAAGGTTCTTGCGGGACGCACGAGTGCATGGAATTGATCACTGTGGATGAAATGCTGGAGGCGGTTGACAAGCAGATGAAACTTTTGGTGAAGAATAAATGTGCGGAATCTACGGCGCGGTAGGGATCCGGGACCCTTCGCTTTTGGAGCGCATGGGCGCGGTCACGATCCATCGCGGCCCTGATGAAAGCGGCGCCTATCTGGATGATGATGCCTCATTGGGCGTGCGGAGGTTAAAGATAATCGGGTTAGAATCCGGGCATCAGCCGATACACAATGAGGATCAGGCGCTTTGGCTCGTTTATAACGGCGAGATATATAACTTTAAGGAATTACGATATTCCCTTGAGGCGAAGGGGCATAAATTCTATACGAAGACAGACGGCGAGGTGATCGTGCACCTCTACGAGGAATACGGCGAGGATTGCGTCAAACATTTAAGAGGGATGTTCGCCTTCGCTGTCTGGGATAAAAAAAACCGGAACTTATTTCTGGCGCGGGACAGGATCGGGATAAAACCGCTTTATTACACATCTGTTGACGGAGTTTTGTATTTTGCCTCAGAACTTAAGGCCTTATTGGAGGCGGATGTGATCAAAAAAGAGATAAACCCTGAGGCGATACATGATTTCCTGACGTTCCTATATATCCCCGCCCCCTCGACGATCTTTAAATCCGTCTTTAAATTACCGCCGGGGTATACCTTGAGATTCCAGGACGGGAGTTATTCGGTACAGGAATACTGGGACCTGGAATTGGATATAAGCAAGGAAAAGGATGAAATTTTTTACCTCGATAAGATATACGATCTATTGCAAGAGGCGGTAAAGTTACATTTAATAAGCGATGTGCCTTTAGGGGTTTTTTTGAGCGGAGGAGTGGATTCGAGCGTCCTGGTAAGCATTATGGCGGGTTTGACAAATCGACCGATAAAGACTTTTAGCATCGGATACGGCAGGAAAGACGAAGATTATAATGAGCTGAAATACGCCCGCCTGGTCAGTGAATGCTTTGGCACGGAGCACAGGGAGTTTATCGTCAAACCGGACGCGATCGGACTCTTACCGGAACTCGCCTGGCATTTCGATGAGCCATTCGCGGATTCATCCGCGATCCCCACTTTCTTAATTTCAAAATTAGCGAAAAAAGATATAACGGTCGCCTTAAGCGGCATCGGCGGAGATGAGGCCTTTGGGGGATATCCCAGGTATTTAGGCGCTTATATTTCCGGATATTACCAGCGGCTGCCGGAAATCATGAGAAAGGCGGCGTATAAAGCGGCATCTTTATTTCCCGAGAGCACGCAGAACAGGGACCTCTTTAGTTGGGCGCGGAGGTTTGCCAGGGGCGGGCTCCTTCCTTTTGGAATGAGGTATTTCGATTGGGTGACTTTCCTGCGACCGGACGAGATAAATAAACTCTACACGGCAAGTTTTATCGGAAATTTAAAAGATGCCGGTCCGGTCAAGGATAAGCAGGCTTATTTCGGCGGGGACAGATCGCTGGAGGGGATTTTTCGTTTCGATATAAAAACCTATCTCCCCGATGACCTGCTCTTTATGGCGGATAAGATGAGCATGGCGAATTCGCTGGAATTGCGGGTGCCGTATTGCGACCACAAGGTGATGGAGTTTGCCGCCTCGATCCCCTACGGATTAAAGCTCAAAGGGCTTAAATTAAAATACCTGTTAAAAAAATCCTTCAAGGGCCTGCTGCCCCGGGAGGTCTTAACCCGGCGAAAACAAGGTTTTATGATCCCCATAGGCAGATGGATAAAACAGGACCTGAAGGGCGTCGCGGAAGAGCTCTTGTCCAGGCGGCAAATTGAAAAGCGCGGCTATTTCAATTACGAATATGTCCGCTGGATCCTGGACCAGCATTACTCCGGAAAACGGGATTTCACCGACAGGATCTGGGCGCTTATGAACCTGGAGATGTGGCACAGGATATATATAGACAAAGATCACCCGGTAAATAAGGATATGGATATAGCGGTAGAAGATGTCCCCTCAGCTACGGGCAGGCATTGCCCCCGGATCGCCGGGGACGATTTTAAGGACGCCAAAAAGATCCTTATCGTAAACCTGGCGGGCATAGGAGACGTTGTGATGTCCACCCCTGCCTTGAGGGCGGTGAGAAAGAGATTTCCGTCGGCCTTTATCTCGTTCCTTACGGTCCCCGGTTCCGCCGGCATCCTCAGGGGCAGCTCAGATGTAAACGAGATATTGGCTTTAGACGCGGGGAGACCGGGTATAAGAGATGTTTTAAGGCTGTTGACGGATCTAAGGAAAGCCAAATATGACATGCTGATCAACCTTTACGAGATAGGTTCGCTTTCCGGCGCTATTAAGATGGCATCTCTTTTCTGGTTCGTGGGTGGAAAATATAAAGTCGGACGGAATACCGGCGGATTAGGCTTCTTCTTAAATCGTAAAATTTTTGAAAGCGCCCGGCTGAAAAGGCATACGGTCGAGTCAATGCTGGACATAGCGAGATTTTTGGGCGGCAACTCGGACGGGAAAGGCATGGAGATACCGCTTGAAAAAAATGAGATGGATTTCGCCAGTGATTATCTTAAGTCGCATAATATTTCCGGCGAGGACCTGTTGTTCGGGCTTCATAAAGACGCTAAAAGGCCGAGCAGGCGCTGGCCGGATGAAAGTTGGGATATTCTGGAAAAAGAATTAAGAATAAGATACGGGGCAAAAATAATCTTGACGCCGGGCGCCGGCGAATTTAATTTAAAACAATTTGCCGCCATCCTTAAAAGGTTCGACCTTTTCATTACTAATGATACCGGAGCCATGCATATCGCCGCGGCCGTGGGTACGCCCACGGTGGCTTTATTCGGACCGTCGGACATCCATAAGTTCCGGCCTTATGCCGAGAGTGATAAATTTGCGATCGTAAGGAAACACGTCGGTTGTAACCGGCCTTGCTATAAGCATGATTGCGCAGATAAAGGCTGTATGGAGCGTATTGCGCCTGAAGATGTACTGATAGCGGCGGAGAAAATATTAAATGAAAAAAAGATTAAAAGTCCTTCATATAATCACGCGCTTAGATAAAGGCGGCTCTTCGGAGAATACCTTGTTGACCGCCTCCGGCCTGGATAAGGGAAGGTTTGATGTAACCTTAGTCTTCGGGAAAACCAAGGACCCCGACGGCCGGGTAAGAAGGGCTTTGTCCGATAACGGGATAAATTATCGGGTAGTCCCCCGGCTCGTAAGACAACTGGATCCCTGGAGCGACCTGACCGCCTTTTTGAGGTTATACGCTATAATAAAGCGGGGGGATTTCGACATCGTCCACACCCATACGTCAAAAGCAGGCATCCTGGGCAGGTGGGCGGCGAAATTAGCCGGCGTCAAGGTCATAATCCACACCCCGCACGGCCATATCTTTTACGGTTATTTTGGCCCGGTAAGGAACAGGTTGTTCATTATGCTGGAACGGTTCACTGCGCATATTACCGACAGGATAATCACATTAACCCAAAGAGGGAAAGATGAGCACGTTAAATTCGGGATATCCAAGGCCGATAAATTCGTGTCTATTTATAGCGGAGTAGAGTTAGAAAAGTTCATAAATTCAAACTATGACCCGGCGCAGGCGAGGGAATCGCTTGGCATCCCGCCAAACGGGCCGGTGATAGGGACCATAACGAGGCTCGAGCCGGTAAAAGGGAACATGTATTTCATCGAAGCGATACCGCAGGTTATCAAGATCTTTCCTGACCTAAAAGTTATAATAACGGGCGACGGAGCGCAAAAACGCGCTATGGAAAATAAGATCAAGGAACTTTCTTTATCACGGAATGTCATTCTCCGGGGCGCCACAAATGACGCCCCCGGGGCATTGTCCGCGTTAGACATATTTGTCCTGCCTTCTTTAAATGAAGGGATGGGAAGATGCCTGCTTGAGGCGATGGCCCTGTCCAAACCGATAATCGCGACAGATGTCGGCGGGGTATCTGAAATTGTCGAGAATGGGGTGAACGGGATATTGGTCCCTCCGAAAGATCCGGACGCGCTGGCGCAAGCTATAATATCTTTACTGGGAAATAAGGCCCGCGCCGACGGGATGGGCAAGTCGGGCAAGGGTAAGCTCAACCGTTTTTTTAGCGCTCAAGCTATGGTAGAAAAGATAGAGGCGTTATACGAAGAACTCACATAAATTTTGCATAGTAAACGGCAGCCTGGTATTACCCGGGAAGATCGAGCGAGGCAAAACACTTTTCGTAAATAACGGAAAGATCTCGTCGGTCGGAAAAAGCCGCGTCAGGGGCTATGAGGTCCTGGATGCCAAAGGCCTTTTCGTCTCGCCGGGTTTCATAGATATCCATGTCCACGGGCTTTTCGCGGACAGGGCCGCGGACATCGGGAGCTCGGGCCTGAAAGAGATGTGCCGGCGGCTGGCTGAACACGGGGTCACGGGTTTCCTCGCGACTACGGTTTCATTTCCGCCTTCGACGCTCTTGAAGATCGTAAGAGTAGTCAAAGACTTCATTGAAGACAATCCCGGCACGAACCTTTTGGGTGTCCATCTTGAGGGGCCGTTCGTTAACCCCCAAGCCAGCGGCGCCCAGAACCGTAAATACATACGTCCGTTCGTTCCTTCCGAGATGGAAGACGTCTTCTCTGAAGGAAGGGGGATCATAAAGGCCGTGACATTCGCGCCCGAGGTAGAGAACGGGATGCGCCTGTTGAAGGCGTTGACAGCCCGCGGCATCAAACCGTTCATCGGCCACTCGGTCGCCGGATATAAGGAGGTTGAGGCCGCCGCAGGCAAAGGCGCGACGCATGTTACCCATCTTTTTAACGCTATGCCGGCCCTGCATCACCGCGGGCCCGGCCTCATAGGCGCTGCGCTTACTATCGGTAATATTACGGCGGATATCATAGCCGACGGCGTCCACGTCGATCCCGTCGCTGTAAAATTAGCGGTCGAGGCAAAGGGTCCCGGCAAGGTCATCCTGATATCCGACGGGATAGGCGACGGGGAAAAGGCCTTTAAACTAGGCGGCCTGAAGGTGCGCGTGAAGGGAAAAGAGGCGCGGCTCGAAAACGGCAAGTTGGCCGGAAGCGTCATCGGCCTCGACGAAGCGGTCGGGAACATTATGAGGTTTGCCGGCGTAAGCCTTCCCGAAGCGGTCGGTATGGCGAGCCTTAATCCGGCGCGCGTCCTGGGCATCGACGGCAGCAAGGGCTCGCTCGAGGCCGGTAAAGACGCCGATATCGTGATATTCGACCATGACCTGAAGGTCAGGCACACTATCGTTCACGCTACCAAAATATTTTCCAATCTGGTATAATTGCTTCTATGCCTTTCTTTATAATCCTGATCGCGGTCTTCCTCGCGATGAACGTCGGCGCGAACAACGCCGCCGCCGAAATGGAGGCGGCCTACAGGACCGGCGTCCGCACTAAAAAGGAAGCGCTGATATTGATCGCCACCTTCGTCATCCTCGGGGCGATAATATCCGGCCTCCCCGTCCTGAAGACCCTGAGCGAAGGGATAGTCCCGATCCGGACCTTCAAAACCTATTTTTATATCGTCTTCGTCGTTATGGCGGTCTCAGCCGCTTATGATTTCATATCCAGCATCTTCAAGGTATCCATCCCCACCACCTACGCGATAGTTTCTTCGATCGCGGCGGCAGGCATATATTACGAGACCATGAACGTCGATAAGTACACGGACATCCTCGCCTGGTGGTTCCTTTCGCCTATCTGCGTCTTCGGCGCCGCGTTCGCCATCGGGAAACTGCTTAATTCCAGGGCCGTAACGGATTACCGTCACCTGAAGGAGGAGAAGAAGGGCAGGGCCGTGCTAGGCGCGCTCCTGACATTTTCCGGGTGCTATGTGGCTTTCGCCGGCGGCGCGAACGGGGTGGGTAAGGCAATGGCCCCGGTAGTCTCGGTGGGTTTCATAGATACCAGGTGGGGAATACTGATAGCCGGCGTCGGGATCGCTGCCGGGGCCCTTATCTTCGGCAAGGCGGCGCTCGAGACCGACGAGAGGGAGATGGGCGAGATCGGTTTTGTCAGGGCTATAATCATCGAACTGATATGCGCCACGGCGCTTTTGGCCGCCTCGATAAACGGTATCCCGCTCTCGGTATCCGTAACAGTTACCGCGAGCCTGACCGGGCTCGGATGCGCCGATATGGGGATAATGCCGAGTCTGAAGAAACATCATGCGGTAAGGAACCTCCTGATGTGGCTTATAGTGCCTTTCACGTCGGCTTGGCTCACCTATGCCCTTTTGCACCTGCTTAAATCGATATTGAAATGAAATTATCCCTTAAAAAAACGCACATAGCCGAGATCATAGAACACGCGAAGCGTGATTTCCCGAACGAAGCGTGCGGCCTCCTGGCCGGAAAAGGCAGGAAGGTAAGCAAGGTCTACCGGATGTCGAATACCGAAAGGGGGGGGATGAGGTATTCGATGGCCCTCAAGGAACAATTCGACGCGGCCAGGGATATGCGTTCGCAAAATATGGAGATAGTCGGGATATACCATTCTCATCCCAACGTCCGGCCCTATCCCTCTTTCCGCGATATCCAGCGCGCGATGCATCCGGAATGTTCTTATGTCATCGTCTCGCTTATCAACGGCATGCCTGAGGTCCGTTCGTTCCGGATAATAAAAGGCATGGTGACGGAGGAGGAGATAGATGCCGGCTGATCTCACTTCCGCCCAGCGGGAGAGGTACAGGAAACATCTCATCTTTGATGCCATAGGCGAAAAGGGCCAGAGGAAACTTCTTTCTTCGAAGGCCCTGATAATAGGCGCAGGCGGCCTCGGTTCGCCAGCCGCTTTATATCTCGCCTCCTGCGGGGTGGGCACGATCGGCCTTGTCGACAGCGACGACCTCGAACTTTCCAACCTCCACAGGCAGGTATTATATTCCACTGGCGATATAGGAAAGCCCAAAGTCTTGCTGGCGGAGAAGAGGCTGAAAGAGATAAATCCCGACGTTAATATCAGGACCTATAAGGTCAGGATGGATGCGGATAACGCGAAAGGCCTGATCAAAGATTACGACGTGATACTCGACTGCGCCGATAACTTCGAGACCAAGTATCTCATCAATGACACGTGCGTCTCTTTGGATAAGGCCCTGGCGCACGGAGGCATTTACGGTTTTGACGGGCAGGTGACTTTCATCCTGCCGGGCAAGGGCCCGTGTTACAGGTGCATCTTCCCGGAACTGCCGGGCCCGGGCGCGTTCCGCGATTGCCAGCAGGCAGGGATCCTCGGTTCAGTGCCGGCTGTGATCGGCGCGCTGCAGGCGAACGAGGCGTTGAAATACCTGCTCGGGATAGGGAAGAACCTCGTCGGGCGGCTGTTAAGGTACGACGCGCTTACCGGAGAGTTCAGGATATCGGAATATAAAAAGGACGTGAAATGCCCTGTTTGCGGCGGGAGATAAACTGATATGACGGCCAGGTTTGAATTGTGGGCGGTATTCGGCGTCGCGATAACCGCTATGCTTTTCATCGACCTGTTCGTCGTGAACAGGAAGTCGCACGCGATCTCGGTCAAGGAGGCGCTGAAGTGGGTCGCCATCTGGGTCGGGGCAGCGCTGTTCTTTTGCGCGGGGATATTCTTCCTTATGGGGAAGGTAAAGGCCCTCGAATTCCTTACCGGTTATATCCTCGAAGAATCGCTGAGTGTCGACAACCTTTTCGTCTTTATCATGATATTCGAATATTTCCACGTTCCCCGGACTTTCCAGCCCCGCGTGCTCAAGTGGGGGATAATCGGCGCCATAGTGTTGAGGGCATTGTTCATCATAGCGGGGGTAGGGCTCTTCACGAAGTTCGGCTGGATAATATACGTTTTTGGCGCGTTCCTTATTTTTACCGCGGTCAAGCTTGTGTTGAGGAAAGAGGAAAAATTCGAACCCGAGAAGAACCCGTTATTGCGCTTGTTCAGGAGGTTCTTCAGGGTCTCCGCGGAATACCACGAGGACAGGTTTTTCGTATTGCACAGCGGCGCCTGGGCGGCGACCCCTCTTTTCATCGCGCTGCTCCTGATAGAGTCGAGTGATGTGATATTCGCGATGGACTCGATACCGGCGGTCCTCGCCGTCACCAGGGACCCGTTCATCGTATATACTTCCAACATATTCGCGATACTCGGCTTGCGTTCGCTCTTCTTCGTGATATCCGGCATAATGCCGGTCTTCCGTTACCTGAAGCTGGGCATCTCGGCGATACTCTGTTTCGTGGGCGTCAAGATGCTCATCTCCCATTTCGTAGAGATAGATATCCGTATCTCACTGGCGGTCATATTCGGGTTATTGGCCGCGTCGATAGCCGCGTCACTCGTCTTTAAAGAAAAAGGAGAGAAATAGATGCCCGAGCTCAGGGAGAACCTCGCCACTAAAAGATGGGTGGCGATCGCCACCGAGCGCGCGAAGAGGTCCGACGATTTCAATAAAGGCAAAGAATTGCCGGCGCCGCGTCCGGCATATGACGCGAAATGCCCGTTCTGCGAGGGGAACGAGACCCCGGACCAGACCGAGGAGTTCTCGATCCGTGACCCCGGGACCAGGCCCGGCGAAAAGGGATGGAAGATAAGAGCGATCCCCAATAAGTATCCTGTGCTTGTCCCCGCGCGTAAAGGCGCTTCAATCGAGGTGAAGAGGCACAAGGCCGGCATATACCTCCATATGGAAGGGATCGGAAAGCATGAAGTTATCGTCGAGAACCCGGCCCACAACAAGACTATTGCGACGATGACGCTCGACGAGGTCGCGACCGTAATAAAGGCATACCACGAAAGATACCTTGCGCTCGACCGGGACCCGGCGTATAAGCAGGTCCTGATATTCCGCAACCAGGGCGCCGGCGCCGGCGCTTCACAGCTGCATCCGCACTCTCAGATAATAGCCACAGCTATCATCGCGCAGCATATGAGGTATGCCTTGATAGAAGCGCAAAGATATTTCGACGAACTCGGAAAGTGCGTCTTCTGCGACATGATAAAATATGAGCTTGCGGAGAAAGAGCGGCTGGTGATGCAAAATGATAAATTCGTCGCATTCGTCCCTTATGCGGCGCTGCTCCCTTATGAGACCTGGATATTGCCGCTCAAGCACTCGACCTCTTTCGCCAACCTGCTGCCCGAGGACACAGGGTCGCTCGCCCAGATACTGCGTGACATCCTTGCGAAATTATATTACGGCCTGAACAATCCCGATTACAATTACTGCATAAAGAGCGTCCCCCATTACTCGGCGTGCGAGCCTTATTACCACTGGCATATACAGATACTCCCGCGCCTTACGACGCCGGCGGGCTTTGAGATCGGTTCGGGTATGGCCGTAAATGTCGCGCTCCCTGAGGAGTCGGCTAAATTCCTGCGCGAATTCAAGGTCGGGACGCCGTGAGATCAGCCGCCGCGTTCGCATTATTTTGCCTGCTTTTCCTTCCTGCGGCCGAAGCCGCCCCCGGCAATACCGTTCCTCCTAAGCTCGAGGGGTGGTACCTGGTCTGGCACGACGAGTTCGACGGTGACAAGGTTGACCCGGCAAAGTGGAGGGTCGAAGATGCCGCTCTCGTGAAGAACAAGGAACTGGAATATTATTCCCCGGCGAACGTCTACGTTAGGGACGGGAAGCTTATCATAAAGAGCGAAAAGAAGGAACAGGGCGGGCGTCCGTACACCTCGGGCCTTGTAGAGACGAAAGGCAGGTATTCTTTTGAATACGGCCGGGTCGAGGTCCGCGCCAAGCTACCCGGCACAAAAGGCTTATGGCCGGCCCATTGGATGATGCCGGCGAAGGGCGGATGGCCGCCGGAGATAGATATAATGGAACTCGTGGGGAGCAAGCCCGATGCGATACACATGACGAACCACTACGGCGAATTCCCGCGTAATCGTTATGACTCAAAGGTCTTCAACGGCCCGGATTACACGAAAGATTTCCACGTCTTTGCGCTGGAATGGGATCCTGCGGGACTGCACTGGTATATAGACGGCGTCATGCATTTTTCCGTGTCGAGGAACGTCCCGCACGAACCATTCTATATAATACTCAATACCGCGGTAGGGGGTACGATGCCCCGTGACCCCGACGAAACGACGGTCTTTCCGCAACACCACGAGGTAGATTATGTGCGCGTCTACATGAAGGAGATACCCGGCACATACTTTCTCATGACATCTGCAGTAAACGGGAAGATAACGGTCGACCCCAGGCTTCCGAGGTATAACAAGGGCGATAAGGTAAGGGTGGCCGCCGTCCCCGCGATAGGCTATAAATTCGAAGGTTGGAACGGGGACGCAAACCTTGGCAGCAATAATCCCGGTACAGTATTGATGAACAGGCACAAGACGATAACCGCGAATTTCGCACCTGATCCCAACGCGCCGAAACTCATTTCGCGCGGCAAGAAAACGGCTGCGTCGACCTCAGAGAGCCCCGAATTATCGGCAGGGAACGCCGTCGACGGGGATATGGGCACCCGCTGGTCGTCGGAGTTCTTTGACCCCCAGTGGATATATGTAGACCTCGGCAAGTCCTGCGCGATAGAGGCGGTCCGCCTCGAATGGGAGAATGCGTCCGCGAGGGCGTTCAAGCTCCAGGTCTCTGATGACGCCAGGAGCTGGAGGACAGTCTATTCGACCGATAACGGGGCAGGGGGGACCGAGGAGATCACCGGCCTGGACGTTACCGGCAGGTATGTGCGCATGTACGGCTCAGAGCGCAGGTCAAAGTACGGTTATTCTCTCTGGGAGTTCGAGGTCTTCGGCAAAGAGCCGCCTTCCGTTATGTAGGTCCCCGGTACATTTCCTCTTGACAAAACCCCGGATATCATTATAATCATCTTATTGAGTGAGCGCTCACTCAATAAGGAGACCATGGCAAACGTGACCGCATTACATACCGATACAAGGCAGAAGATCATAAATGCCACTTTGATCGTCGCCGCCAAGAACGGCTTCGACGGGGCGACGACCGGGGAGATATCGCGCACGGCCGGGGTCTCCGAAGGCATCATATACCATTATTTCAGGAGCAAGCAGGAGCTTTACGTAAACATGATAAAGGAGAGGGCCGATAACTACAGGCAGGCCCTCGATAAGGAGATCTCCGGGATAGGCAGCCCGAGAAAGAAACTCGAAAAGCTCATAGATTTCCATTTTGGGCATTTTACAGGCAAGAAGAGCATGTTCCGGGGCGTCCTCGACAGGACAAGCGATACCCCGGTGATAAAAGAGCAGTTGTTAAAGTTGGCCATGTCGCCCTACTGCCGGATGATCGCGGAGATAATCGGCAAGGGCATCAAAGCAGGTGAGTTCAGGGATGTAAACCCGCAGGCCGCGGCATTCGGCCTGCTCGGCATGATGCAGATCCCTGCGATCGCGATGCATTTCGGCCACGCCGAATTTTCCGCCCGGGACGCGGTGGATACCGTCAAAAAAATATACTTCGGAGGCATTCTAAAATGAAGAAACATTTAAAGAGATCCGTTATCCTGCTTGTGGTCGTCGCCATTTTAGCCGCAGCCTTATTTTATATAATGCCGCGCAAAGCGCCGAAAGGCATATTCCAGACTACCGGGATCATAGAAGCGACAGAAGTGAACCTTGCCCCGAAGATCTCCGAGCGGATTAAAGAGATCAGGCTCCACGAGGGGGATTACGTAAAGGAAGGCGAGGTCGTGGTGGTCCTTGATGACAGGAAGGAAAAAGCGCAGTACGAACAGGCCCAGGCCGACCTCGAGGTCGCGAAAGCGAACGTCCTGACCTCTGACGCTAATATAGAGAAGGCGAAGGTCAAGATCGAAGATACAAAGCGCGACCTCGGCAGGTATTCGCGGCTTCTGGAAAAAAAATTGGCCGCTCAGAACGATGTCGACAAGGCGAAGACGGCTTACGATACGGCGGTCGCCGAGTTGAACGGGTCTGTTGCCCAGAAGACCCTATCCGAAGCGACCGTTAAACAGTCTGAAGCCGCTTTAACGGTCGCCAAAACAAATCTCGACGATACGGTAATTTATTCCAGTTTATCCGGGATGGTGGTCTTGCGGGCGTTCGAGCCCGGGGAGATGTCCTCGAACGGCACGACCATCCTGACTATTGTTGACTTGTCGGACATATGGGTGCGCGTAGACGTGGAGGAGACGGTGGTCTCGAAGATAAAACTCGGCGATATCACGCAGGTCAGGGTAGATTCCCTTAAAGGCAGCGAATTCAAAGGCCGCGTCACCGAGATAAACAGTGAGGGCGAGTTCGCGACCCAGCGAGACGTGAAGAGGGGCAGGCAGGATATCAAAACATTCAGGGTGAAGGTAAAGATAGACGAGCCGAAAGGGCTGTTTAAGCAGGGTATGACTGCCACAGCCGTATTCGGGGAATAAGGATGCGATGGCATACGCGGCGGAAGTGAAAAATATAGTAAAAAAATTCTCGTCGGTCACGGCGGTCAACGATGTCAGCTTCTCGGTCAACGAGGGCGAGATATTCGGATTCCTGGGCCCAAACGGGGCGGGCAAGACGACATTGATAAGGATACTCACCTGCCTGATGAAACCGACATCCGGCCAGGCGAGCATAAGGGGCATCGACGTCGTCAAGCACCCGTCGCTTGTCAGGCGCAATATCGGCGTCGTCTCGCAGGCGCTTACCAGCGACCTCGACCTGACGGCTTATGAGAACCTGAATATCTACGGGAAATATTTCGATGTGCCGAAGAAAGAGCGCAAGCAGAGCATAGATTACCTTCTCGGCAAGGTCGACCTGAAGGACAGGGCGAAGGACCTCGTCGCGACATACTCGGGCGGCATGAGGCGGCGCCTCGAGATAGCGCGCGGGCTCATACATAAGCCGTATATCCTGTTCCTCGACGAGCCGACGATCGGGCTAGACCCGCAGTCGCGCCGCGTGATATGGGAACTCCTGCAGAAGATACGCAAGGAGACGGGGCTTACGATATTCATCACGACCCATTACATGGACGAGGCCGATGTCCTCTGCGACAGGATAGGGATAATCGATTACGGCAAGATCGTGGCGCTCGACTCGCCGGCCAACTTAAAAAGGACCATCGGAGGTTTCGATATCATCGAGGTCACGCTCGGCAATTTCGGGACGGAAGCCATGGAAAAGCTCAAGGCGATGCCGTTTGTAAAGAGCGTAACCGAAAAGGATGAGAGTTTGCGGATATACGTCGAAGACGCCGCAAAGTCCATGCCTGTGCTCTTCGAAGAATTCAAGAAGACGGGTGTCATCATAGAGTACCTCGCGATACACGAGCAGACGCTCGAGGACGTTTTTATACATTATACGGGGAAAACAATAAGGGAAGCGGAAACCCAAAAGGTGAACTTCTTTATAGGGGCCGGGGCCCCGAGGAAAATGCCGGGAGCCAGGATATGAGAGCGCTGGCGGTAAGCGAAAGGGACCTGAAAAGGTTCATGCGCAACCCGTTCGTCATAATAGCGAGCATATTCATGCCGCTCATGTACCTTGTCATAATGGGCAATTCGTTCCAGGGCGAACTCAAGCACCTTCCGGTCCTCCTGGTAAACCAGGATAGCGGCCCTTACTCCAGGCGCGTGGTCGAATTACTTCAGGCGCTCGAGGACGGCCCCCGCACTCTCGAGATAACCAGGGAGAACGACCAGAAGAAAGCGGTCGACATGGTAAGGGACGGTTTTTATAAAGGGGTCATAATAATACCGCCGGATTTCAGCAAAAATGTCGTCAAGAACGTGGAGCCGCAGGTCGGGCTGCTGCTGGATAATACCGATTCGATATCCGCGGGGAGCATCTCCGGCGCGGTCTCGAGGTCGATGGCTTACCTCAAATCCGATTACCTGGCGGTCCGTCCGGACAGGGCGACGCCCCAGCTGCGCTCGATAGAATTATATAAGAAGATAGACTACGACGCCTCGCTGGTCCCGGGCATAATCGTCATGGCGATATTCATGGGCACGACGTTCACCGGGGCGTTCAGCCTCGTCATGGATAAGTTCCTCGGCATACACGAGAGCTACCTGTCGACGCCGCTTACCCGGTTTGACCTCGTCGCCGGAACGATAATGAGCGGAGTGCTCATCACGACGGTCATGTCGATAATAGTCATGATAGGCGGACTTATGATAACCGGGATAAAGCTTGCGGGCGGCATAGGTACCCTCCTGCTACTGCTGGTCACGATGGTACTTACAGCCCTCGGGCTGTTGAGCATGATATTTACGGTACTGGGGCGGGCAGACCATCCGAGGATAGTCGGCGTGCTGGTAGGCTTCCTGAACGTCATATTCTATTTCCCGAGCGGTGCGGTCTATCCGATAGAGAGCCTGCCCAACTGGTTAAGGGCTTTCGCGAAAGTCAATCCCGAGGCATACGCGGTGCACGCTTTCAAGGAACTTATACTTAAAGGTTCCGGTTTCACGGCGATCCGGGGTGACCTTATGTTTTTCGTGGCGTTTATCGCGTTTATGTTATGTTTAGCGACTTTGACGTTCAAGAGGACGATGTGATGATATATATAAGGAAGATAGTTATATTCTCGGCCGTGCTTGCGCTCATGGCGGCAAGCAGCGCATATCCCGCCGAGGCGGTTATCCCCGGTACGGCGACGCTAACCCTGGACGACTGCGTCAAGGCCGCGCTCGCGAACAGTCCCAAGCTGCAGGAAGCCGTCAGTAATGTTGACCTGAATAAGGCCGGGGTCGGTTCGGCGAAGTCCGCTTACCTGCCGCAGCTCTCGACTACAGCCAGCTACTTGCATTATGATACCTCGAAAGTTGCTTTCGGCTCTTTCGCGATCTCGAGCAACGTGGCAAACGCGTTCCCTGCGGTAGATAAGAGATACGAAGTCTTATCGGAGAACACCGCCGTAAGCCAGCTTATCTGGGATTTCGGCCAGACGCTGAACAGGATCAAGTTTGCCAACGAGACTCTCTCGGCCTCGCAGTATGAGTTCCTTGAGACGCAGGAGAACACGATACTTAATTCCGAAAAGGGGTATTTCGACGCGATGCGCGCTCAGCTCCTGCTTGAGGCGGCGAAAGATAACTATGAGATGATGAAAGTCCACCTCGAACGCACAAAGGGATTCTTTGAGGTGGGATACCGGCAGGCCTATGACGTTACGAAGGACGAGGTCAACGTAGCTAACGCGAACCTCGACCTCGTGACCGCGAAGAAGAATTTCGAGATGTCCAAAGTGACGCTCAATAATATAATGGGGAATACCGGCGGGACGGCATACAGGGTGGTCGAGATCGGGGATTTCAAACCGGACGAGATAAACCTTGATGAGGCGCTGAAGTCGGCGGCGTCAAACCGCGTCGAGCTCTCGAAGCTCCAGGCCAGGGCGCGGGCGGCCCAGGCCGATCTCGCGGCTAAGAAGAAAGGCAATTGGCCGGTCATCTCGGTCGGCGGCAGCCACCAGGTCAGCGATACGAGCACGCCCGGCGTCGGAAACGTCCATAGCTGGAACGCAGGGCCACAGATCAGTTGGCCGTGGTTCGACGGTTTCAAGACAAAGTCCGATATCGAGGCCGCGCAGGCGAACCTTAAGTTAGCCCAGCTCGGGATACAGGACGAGACATTGAACATAGCCCTTGAGGTCCAGAGCGCGGTGCTTTCTCTCGGGGAATCGAAGGAGCGGATCACCGCGACGGGAAAACTCCTCCAGCAGTCGAAAGAATACCTCGATATATCCAACGCGAGGTACGAGGAAGGCCTCGGCTCGATAATAGAAGTCACCGACGCAGAGAACTCGCTCGTCTCGGCCAGGCAGGGCCACGCCTCCGCGATCGCGGACTATTTGACCGCCTCCGCGTCATACCAAAAATCCATCGGCGTCATCTCCCAGGGCATAGTAAAGTAGATTCTTCCGGTCGGCCCCCATATTTAACCCTCCTTATTATGCTTGAAATAAGCATTTCTGGCGTTATAATCATGTTATATGCTAAGGGCACAGCCGCTGAGTTCAAACGTTAGGTTTAAAAATGATTAATGAGCTAATAATGAAATTAAATGAGAAAAATATACCCTATGTGAATAACGGCAAGGGTATAAAAATCAAAGGTAATTCTGACTTTGATATTGACATATATGATGAAGGGCATGAATTAACGCTGGCTATGGGCGAAACTCATTGTCACCGCGATACCATTGAAGAAGCTTTGAAAATTATAGATTATTCTTTAAGTGGAAAGCTAAAAATTGTTAATAAATTGCGCGGAACTACAGTAGTAGGGTCCCAAATACAGATAGTTGATTCTGATGGGAATAATAAGGTTTTAGAGTATTCTGGATCATTATTAAGCATTCTTTATTTTTGGAAGAAAAAATCATTCGAAGAAAGATATTTCAAAAAAATCTAACATTTCACTCCAGCGGACTGCGCCAACTACCTGTTTTAAAGTCGCAGCCGCTGAGTTCAGACGTTAGGCATAAAAAATGAATAAAATAATAGACGTTTTGGGAATAGTTATCTATGCGATTTTAATCATAGCGTACTATCGTTTCATTACTAAAGAAAAAAGGATAGAAAATATATTTAATTGGCAAAAGAAAAATATTCCTTTCATTATGAAAACGCAGGGCTTAGATCAATATAAAGCATTTATGATTTGGGGCCATCGCTTACTTATCGCATTTGGGCTTATTGCCTGCGCTTGTTGGTTATATCAAATATTTACCCAATAATCAGAAAAAGAAGATGATTAAAGACTTCAGGTTCTCTGCGACAAATGACGCATACCATGCGCACTCTGACAGTATGAAGTTCGATCTGTCACAACCACCTGTCGTTTGCACCTTTAAACGCCGCAATGCTCCCCAAGAGCTCATCCTATCCATCGGACAAACACAGGGCGACGCTCAACGGGGTCCCACGTATCAAGATGTTGCGGCTCAAGGAGAGATCCGATTCTTAAATCCTTTTGAACCGGGCAGATTCAACGCCTTTTTAGCCGAGGCGGTTGTGCGTTACTATCTCGCAAAAGCGTCAAACACTCGCACGACCATCGCCAAGATCCTTGTGTTGATTATCGGAGGTAAGTTCGAAGCCCAGCTTGACCTTTCAGGGTATGAGAATGTTTCGCCGGAGGGGCAAAGGGACTTCGAGTCGCGCCTCTCAAGCATTCTTTTGATCAGGACATGGAGAATAATACAGAAACCGAACAAACAAAACGGTTGAGTTTCAACCCGCGAAGTTATAGAATATGCCTGTGCCGGAGAAGCCAAGATTACTTTTGCATGTCTGCTGCGCGCCTTGCTGCACCTACCCGATAACAGCCCTGCAGGATGAATTTGAGGTAGAATTATTCTTTTACAACCCGAACATCCATCCTGAGGAAGAGTACAAGGCGCGGCTTGACGAGGCGGAGAGATACGCCGCTAAGATCGGCTTGATCCTGTACAAGTCCGCATACGAGGCAGACGCCTGGTATCGCGCCACGTCAGGCCTCCAGGACGAGCCGGAGGGCGGCGACCGCTGCGAGATATGTTACCGGATGCGGCTGGGCAAGACCGCTAAGTTTGCCGTGGCTAATGATTTTGATTATTTCGCTACGACGCTGACTATCAGCCCGCATAAGGACGCGAAAAAGATAAACTCGCTCGGCGCGATGATCGCGGATATGTACATGCTGAAATTCCACGGCGCCGATTTCAAGAAGAAGGACGGTTTCAAGAAGTCCGCGCAGATGTCCAAAGAGGCGGGATTATACAGGCAGGATTACTGCGGCTGCCAGTACAGCAAAAAAGGGAAAGGCTAAAGATGAAGAAATGCCCGTATTGCGCTGAAGAGATACAGGACGACGCGATAAAATGCAAGCATTGCGGCGAATTCCTCGATAAGCAGAAGCAGAAATGGTATTTCAAGACCTACTCCTTCGTGATAGCTTTCCTCTGCATCGGGCCGTTCGCCCTGCCGATGGTATGGTTCAACCCTAATTACAGCAAATCGAAGAAGATGAACATAACGATCATAACTTTGGCGGTCAGCGTGGCGCTGACCATCGTATTCTGGGGCGCTTTCCAGTCTATCGGAAGTTATTATAAGCAGCTCGAAGAATTGTTCCCGAAGGCATAAAAGAGGAGGAGACAAAATGGCAGGCGATCAGGATCTAAAACCAAAAGTTCAGCAGGCCCTGAACAAGATACGCCCGATGCTCCAGGCCGACGGCGGCGACATCGAGCTGGTAGACGTCGTAGGGAAGGTCGTTAAAGTGAAACTTACCGGCGCGTGCGGATGCTGCCCGATGTCGCAGATGACGCTCCAGATGGGCGTACAGCGCGCGATCAAAGAGGCAGTTCCCGAGATAGAGAAGGTGGAGGCGGTTTAAGCGTAACGCCGTTCGTGAGGGAGGAAATTTCCTTGACAAAGGTTTTTCGGTTAAGTATACTTATTACAAAAGAAAGGGGGAAATTATGAAGAGCAGACTGTTGACGACCGCAATTTTAGTATTGGTAGTGATCGGACTTTTATCGGTAAGCTCGCCTTCATACGCCCAGGGTGCCTTGAATAAGCTAGGCCGCGGAGTCGTGAATACATTGACCGGCTGGCTCGAGATCCCGAAGGGGATAGTCGATGAGAGCAAGGCCAATAACGTATTCACCGGGCTGACAGTCGGGACGATAAAAGGATTAGGCTTAGGCCTGGTCCGTACCGGCGCGGGTATCTATGAAGCCCTGACGTTCCCGTTCCCGATCCCCGAAGGCTATGCGCCAATCGTAAAGCCTGAGTTTGTTTATTCTAACGAAAAGTAAAATCTTGTAGTCGGAAGGAAGAATCTTGCGGGGCCTTGGAAAAGGCCCCGTTTTTTAAGGCACAATTCGAAACGTGAATAATTAATCTTGACAAGGCCCTGTTTATATGGCAATATTAAAACAACCTACTTAATAACAATACCTTACATACCTGTTTTAAAAAGTCCCCTGCTGCAAAAATTACATTTGGAGAAGGAGGCCTTGAATGCGTTTTAAAGCATTTCTTCTTATCGGTTCTTTTGTGGTGCTATTGGCGGGCCATGCGGCGCCGGCTTTTACGGCAGTCGCCAAGCAGATAGCGCCGCTTTTTGACCCGGGAACCGAAGAAGCGGTTGACTACGCCAAATACGGTGAGTTCAAGGGCATAGGCACCGAGGCTTACAAGTATGAGATCAAAGACAGGCAGGGCCTTGCCGCAGCCGTAGGCGAGGGCATATATCCAAACACCAGCGTCACCAAAGACCCCGCATACAGGGAAGCGCAGGCGAGCGGGAAGCTCGTGGGAAAACACTGGGATTTCGTGAATAACGAGGACCAGATGCTCGCCTTTTACAAATGGGCGACGGCAAGCGAAGAATCCGGCGTAAAGCTGTATTATACCGCCGCTGCCCTCGCCAGGTCCGGCCACACGCTCCAGGCGATAAAAGCATATTATGCGGTGCTGGTGAATTACCCGAGGTCGATAGGCTGGACATATTGGCACACCCCGCTTTATAGCTCGAAGATGGCATTAAATGACATCGAATACCTTACCAGGACCCATCCGGAGCTGGGCATTAAACTGGTGGGCGCTAAGATAACCGTAGAAAATTCTTTCGACAACGACGTATCCAACGACAAATTCATCATAGACCCGGGAAAACTCGTCAAGGTAAAACCCGAAGAAGTCATCCCCCCGAAGATAGATCTCTCAAAACTTAAAGTCATCAAGACCGCAGGCGGCGCGCACGTCAAGCTCGTCGAATACGAGAACGGCCACTGGCAGCTTTTGGTCGACGGCAAGCCTTTCCCGATGAAGGCGATGGCGTATTCCCCGAACAAGGTCGGCCTCTCGCCTGATAACGGCTCCCTGAACGTTCAGACCGACTGGATGACCGCGGATTTTAACAAGAACGGCAAGATCGACGGGCCGTATGACGCCTACGTCGACATGAATAAGAACAACAAGCAGGACCCGGACGAACCGTTCGTCGGCGATTTCCAATTAATGAAGGATATGGGGGTCAACACTATACGCCTTTATCACCATTCTACCAATAAAGACCTCCTTAAGGACGGTTACGAGAAGTACGGTTTCATGTACCTCATGGGCGATTTCCTCGGGATGTACGCGGCCGGCTCGGGCGCGGATTGGTATTCGGGCACCGATTACACCGACGAAGGGCAAAAGAAGAAGATGATGGATAGCGTCAGGCAGGTCGTCATGGAATATAAGGATGAACCTTATATCCTCATGTGGGTGCTTGGCAACGAGAACAATTACGGATATCCCGGCACGCCTGATGTCGAACCGGGAATGGGTTGCCGCGCGAAACTCCAGCCCGACGCCTATTACGCCTTCGTCAACGAAGTCGCTAAGATGATTAAATCGATCGACCCTAACCATCCGGTCGCCATCTGCAACGGCGAGACGGTATATCTCAATTATTTCGCAAAATATTGCACGGATGTGGACGTCTTCGGCGCGAATGTCTACCGCGGCCCGAACGGTTTCGGGAGGACGTATTGGGAGGATGTAAAGGACCTGACCGGCAGGCCTTCGATCATAACCGAATACGGCTGCCCCTCTTATTTTAAAGATGATCCGGAAAAAGGGGAGACACTGCAGGCGGAATACCATAAAGGCAACTGGGAAGACATCGCCTATAATATGGCCGGCTCGGGTTTCGGCAATGCCCTCGGCGGCGTCTGTTTCGAATGGGTGGACGAGTGGTGGAAGGCAGGGCCTCCGCCGCAGCTTGATCCGGCGAAGCAGGAGCCGGAGGGCTGGGATTACAAGACAAAATCAAAGACCCCGGGGAATTTCCGCGGGCCGTTCCCTGACGGATGGCTGCATGAGGAATATTTGGGTGTGACAAGCCAGGGTAACGGGTCTGACAGCCCGTTCTTAAGGCAGATAAAGAAGGCTTATTACTGGTACAAGGAAAACTGGACAAAATAGGGAAAGGGGGTCAGGGAGATGAAGAAGTCAGTGATTCTGTTGGTGGTAATGGCGCTTGCCGTATGCGTCGCGGGTATATCCGTAGCCGCCGATGTGGCTGTAACAACTCCTGCTGCAACCACAACGACAGGGTTCAAGAGGTTTAATGTCTACACCGACCGCACAGCTCGGGATAACCATTTTATACCTTCCGGTTGGATGGGTGATTACGGTGACATAAAACTTGATACCGGTTGGAAGGATAATCCTCATGGCGGGACAACGTGCATAAAGATCGTTTACACCGGCGAGCAGAAGCAGGGCGCCGGATGGGCAGGCATCTTCTGGCAGAACCCGGCGAATAACTGGGGAACCAAGCCGGGCGGCTACGACCTTACCGGAGCCAAGAAGCTAGTCTTCTGGGCGAGGGGCGAAAAAGGCGGAGAGATGCTTTCGAAGACCCAGGTAGGCACCCTGGCCGAGGTTAAGGTCGGCGGCATCACGGGTGAATATGCCGATTCGGATTCCGTCTCGATCGGGCCTTTGATGCTCACGCCCGAATGGAAGGAATATACGATAGACCTGACCGGCAAGGACCTCACCTACATCTCGGGAGGTTTCTGCTGGGCGGCAAGCGCTGCGGATAACCCGAGCGGGTTCACGATCTACTTTGATGATATTTATTACGAGTAGACGTTAGCTTTTTCTGATAGTATAATATGGATTTAGTATGAAAGCGCGGTTCTTGACAAAAGGAGGTCACGTTAGATGAAGAGGTTTGTTGTTTTAGTGATAGCTCTCGGTATGCTCGCGGCGGCGGCGGTATCATACGCCGAGTTCAAGGGACTGAATGTCTATACCGATAAAACGGCAAAAGACAACCATTACATCCCTTCGGGCTGGATGGGCGATACCGGGGATATCAAGATCGACGCCGGTTGGAAAGAGAAACCCCACGGCGGGGCAACTTCCATAAAGATCACCTACACGGCCGAGCAGAAGCAGGGCGCGGGCTGGGCGGGTGTATATTGGCAGAACCCGGCGAACAACTGGGGCACGCAGCCCGGCGGCATAGATCTTACCGGAGCCAAGAAGCTCGTCTTCTGGGCGAGGGGCGAGAAGGGCGGAGAGAAGTTAGCGGAATTCAAGATCGGCGGCATTACCGGTGAATACGCTGATTCCGATACCGCCGGCCTGACCGACGTGGTGCTCGCGCCCGAATGGAAGGAATATACGATAGACCTGGCCGGAAAAGACCTCAAATCGATCTCCGGAGGTTTCTGCTGGGTCGCTAACGCCGCGTCTAATCCGGGCGGTTTTACGATGTATCTGGACGATATACGTTACGAATAGCGAAAGGGGGTTAAGGGAATGAAGAAGTTGGCAATTCTGTTGGTGCTTTTGGCGATGGTAGGCTGCGCCGCGGGCCGTTCATACGCGGCTGATACTACCGCGACTTCCGCCGTTAACACGGGGTTCAAGAGATTCAACGTCTATACAGACAGGTCGGTGCGCGATAACCATTACATACCTTCGGGCTGGATGGGCGATTACGGCGACATAAAGATCGATGCCGGGTGCAAAGATAATCCGCATAGCGGGACGACATCCATCAAGATCGTATACTCGGCCGAGCAGAAACAGGGCGCGGGCTGGTGCGGCATATTCTGGCAGAACCCTGCGAATAACTGGGGCACTAAGCAGGGCGGATTTGACCTGACAGGCGCCAAGAAACTTACATTCTGGGCGCGCGGCGAACGCGGCGGAGAAGTGCTGGCCGAGGTCAAGGTAGGCGGCATCACCGGTGAATACTCGGATTCGGATTCTGCCTCCATAGGGCCTATAACCCTTACACGCGACTGGAAGGAATACACGATAGACTTGGCCGGGAAGAACCTTTCGTACATCTCAGGCGGTTTCTGCTGGTCGGCAAGCGCCGCAGATAACCCGAACGGGTTTACTATCTACTTAGATGAAATCTATTACGAGTAAATAAAATATGGACCATCACACGAACCACCATCCCGGGCATCACGAGACGCATCATGTGGGCCATCACGAGATCCATCATGCGGGCGGCCGGCGCAGGAAGAGACGCTACCTTGTAGTCCTGCTGGCGCTCCTGCTCCTGGGCTTCTTCGTCGGCGGGTCATTCCTCCTGAACTTCATTTCGCATAAGGCCGCGGTTAAGAAGAATAAGGTCGTCCTGGAGAGGCTGCTGAAAAACGGCCATTACAGGCTTTTGGTCGGCGGCGAACCGTATCTTATCACGGGTGTATGCTACCAGCCTGTACCTCCGGGGAATGACTATAACTACAATTGGTGGGGAGACCCGGCGAAGCCGTGGCTGGTCGACGGGCAGCTCATGAAGGATGCAGGGATCAATACGGTCCGTATCTACCAGCCGGGCGAGAACCCGAAAGAGGTCAAGCAGGTGATAAGCGACCTTTTCCAGAAGTTCGGCGTGCGCACTATCCTCGGCCACAACCTCGGGATATATGATATCCCGCCGCCTAATTATACCGATGAAGGTTACAGGCAGCTGCTGAAGGAACAGGTGTTGAGTATAGTCAAGACCTACAAGGATGAACCCGGGATATTGATGTGGGTGCTTGGCAACGAGAACGATTATAGTTTTGACGACACGATCGCGGCCTGGGGTTCTGCCGAGCTCGATGCGATAGCCGATCCGAAAGAGAGGGCGAACGCCAAGGCGAAGATATATTATTCTTTCGTGAACGATATCGCCAGGGATCTTAAGAAGATAGACCCGAACCACCCGGTCGCGATGGGGAACGGCGAAGTATTCTATCTTGATATCGCAAAGCCGTTGACGCCGGATGTGGACATACTCGGGCTTATCTCTTACCGGGGCATAAGTTTCGGCAATACATGGGAACAGGTGGATAAGCGTATCGGAAAACCCGTAGTGTTGATCGAATTCGGCTGCGACAGGTTCAACTCCCTCACGAAAAAGGAAGACGAGGACGACCAGGTCAAGTTCCTCATATCCCAGTGGAAGGAGATGCTCCGCAATACCTACGATATGACCGGCAGGGGGACGGTGCTGGGAGGATGCATATTCGAGTGGAACGATGAATGGTGGAAGCATGACCCGGCCAATCCCGCCGGCTGGTTTGTCCAGGACGAGGCCGCCGGCTGGACGAATGGTTCCTATTATTTCGATATCGAGGCCGAAGGCCATATGAACATGAACGAGGAATGGTACGGCATCGTGGGGATGAGCCTCGAGAAAGAAGATAACGGCGTCAACAAGAGGATTCCCAAAAAGGCGTATTATGCCCTTAAGGAATTATGGTCGAAGGGCCGCGCGGCAGTCGGGCCGCCGAGGGTGGGCAAGAAGCCTAACTGATCCCTTAACGGATTTAAGGGACAACTAGTCCCTTAGGTGGGCGTCCGCGTATTGCGCGATCATCTCCGCGACTTTGGTGGGCGGGGTGACCGAGAAGTAATGGTCCACGACGCAATGCGCTATCTCGTGGGCGAGGACGTTGGCCGAGAGTTTCTCTTCGCTTGCGAAGAGCGTGTTTATCTTGAAGACGTAATAAGCTATGAACTTGTTATCCTGGCTGAATATTTCCACGTATATCCTGTTAAGGTCATCCTGCCCCTTGTAGATCCTGACGTTTAAGTGAAGGTCATTCGGCCTCATATCCAGTATCTCCTGCACCTTTGAAAATATCAGGTCGAATTTGTAGGCGATCTCATCCTTCGCGTCATTTCCGGCGCGCGCCGGTTTTTCCGTAAGGCCGTAATCTATCTTGTATGTGTCTATCCTGTCGTTTACCGACGAGAGGTCGACGCCGTCCTTGAAGAAGACGTTGCAATAGGTGCTGTTTACGCTCGTCCAGTCGCTGCCGTCGGAGAACCGGTCGTCGGAAACGACGGCCGCCGACGCAGCCGACGCGGTGAATAGCAGGATGAACAAAAATACCGGCGATACCTTGAAATAAGAGAGGCTGTTCTTTACCTGCCCGATCTTTTTCTCCATCTCCGCTATCTTCTTGTCTATCTCACCTCCGGGTGCTTCCTTCGACCGCAGCAGTGACCTTATCCCTTTGACCTCTTCTTCCAGTTCATTTATTTTGGCTTGTGAAGAGGAGAGCGGGTTTTTTATGTTCCGGACCATGGCGTTGATCACGTCGCTTAAACCCTTGAACTCGTCGTGCTGCCTTAAATGCACTTCCATGGTCAAGTTGCCCTTGCCTATCTCAGTGACGTCTTTTTCCAGGCGATATATAGGACCGTAGATGCGGTGGGATATGAAAAGGAGCACCGCTATGGTCGCGAGGCTCACGAGGACTATCGCTATTACGCCGCTTGAGGCCAAAACCGGCAGTATATAGTCGGCCGTGCTCTTTACTACAAGCCTCAGGCCCTCGAAACTTGTAGTTACGGTCTTTTTTGTCAGAAGGAGGGAGATCGAGCTCATTATCAGGCACGCCAATATAAGGAGGAGGCAGAACTTAAGTATGAAACTCGCCTGGAATTTTTTCTTTATGAAATAATTCCTTCTCCTATTCCTCTGATCCGGGGCGTTTGTCATTTTAACTCGATCTTATTAAGGGCTTCCCTGTTGATCTCGATCTTCGTATTCTTCTCGAGGCCGGCTATCCACGCCTTGATCATCCCGCTCGCCTTTTTGCCGCGGTCTTTTTCCGCCTCGGGGATCAACAAGAGGACCTCGGCGGATTTCTTGCTCAAAAGCGAACGCAGGAGGCTCTGTTCCCAGAACCGCTCGATCATCTTCATGAATTCAGGTTCCCTGTCCATGCCCTGGCGCCTGGCCTCCATGAGCAAGACTTTCTTCTCTATCACGTCGTTTATGAACTGTTCTTTCGGGACTTTGTTGCGGTATTCGGGAGGGTAGAGCGATAATTCCGAGAGGAGATCCTCCTTATATAAGGAATAATCGCCTATTTTAGCGATAACCTCTTTTTTAGGCCCTTTTTCCCCGCATCCGGCCGCGGAAAACACGGAAACCGCGATAAGGATAAAGGATATGAAATATCTCACATCCGCTATTATAAGGGCTTTACTTCCTTTTTGCAATATGTTAATTTAGTACTATGAAATTTCCCGTTTTTTTGGCGATTTTTCCCGTCCTCCTTTGCTCGGTGCCGGTTTACGCTGAATATAACACCGTCACGAACAGGGATGAGCCGGTCCGCATGTCCACCGAACAGGAGGTGGCCATAGGCGATAATGTCGCCAAGCAGATCGAAAAAGCTTACAAACTCGTCCAGGACAAGCATATGGAGGAGCGGGTGGAGCTTATAGGCAACAACCTGGCAAAGGTCTGCGACCGCAAAGAGCTCATCTACCATTTCAAGGTGCTGGATATTGACGACATAAACGCGGTCTCCCTGCCCGGCGGCTGGGTCTATGTCTTCAAGGGCCTGGTCGAGAAGTGCAAGAACGACGATGAGCTGGCTGGGGTAATTGCCCATGAAATCGGGCACATCTGCGCGCGGCACTCCGCCAAACAACAGGAAACAAGTTCTATAATGACCGCCATTATGATAGCCGCAGCGTTGGGCACAGGGGGGCAAGGCGCCCAGGCGACCAATCTCGCCCTCACGTCCCTCATGGCGGCCTATTCGAGGGAGGATGAGTTCGAGGCCGACAGGCGGGCGGTCATATACACCAAAAAGGCCGGTTACGACTCGTACGCCCTGATAACTTTTATGCAGACGATGCACGAGGCCGAGAGGGATAGGATAAGGCCCTACACTTACTTCAGGTCCCACCCTTACGAAGGGGAGAGGATCGGAAATATCAACCGCGAGATAAACGGCGTCAGGGATTTCAACGGCTGGATAAACAAGCCGATTGATAAAGATTAGTGATAATATTAGGAGGGTGATATGAAGGCAAGATTTCTTTTTTCAGCGACCATTCTGTGTTTGGTTTTTCTCCCGGTTAGTAACGCATATTCTGCGGACAAGCCGCAGCAGAAACCCGCGGTCCGCATCCCGAAAGCGGAAAAGCCCGTCTTGATAGACGGGAACCTGGATGAGTACCCCGCGTACGCCATAAGGATGGATAATGAGTCCTTCGAAAGGCTCCAGTATTTCGAATACGGCGGAAAGAATGACATCAGCGCGGATATATATCTCCTATGGGACGATGAAAACCTCTACGTCGCGGCCAGGGTGACCGATGATGTCCCGTTCGATAACAACAAAGAAGGGCCTGACATCTGGGACGGCGACTCGCTTGAGGTCCTCCTGGGGATGGACGGGAAGGCGGATCCCGCGAGGATCTATTTCGGAAAGGGCGATTACCAGATAGGGTTAAGCCCGGGCAACAACAAGGATATCAAGCCGGGCGAGTGGGTCTGGCGGCGCGATGATTATAAAGGCGGTATTGAGGTTGCGGCGAAGCCGTGGTCAAAAGGATATACGATCGAAGCCAAAATACCTTTTAAGGTGTTGGGAGGTTTCACCCCGGCGCTCGGTAAGAAGTTCGATTTCGATATAGCTGTCGATGACAGCGACAAAGGCAAAAGGAAAGAGCAATTAGCGTGGACCGGGACGAAAGAGTTCTATTCAGACCCGAGCCAGTGGGGGACGGCGGTCCTCGCCGCGCCGCAGGCCGCATTTACGCTCTCTTATGCCGGCATCATAGGCATAATTATCGCCGTTACGGCTATCGTGGTCTTTATGACTTTCACCGTCCATAAGCCTAAATAGCCATTGAAAAAGCCCGTTAATATTGATAAAATCATCACATCGGAGGACTTCCTATGAAATGCGACACATGCGGACGCGACGTGCCCGAGGTAAGAAGGGTGGTAGTCGCCCCTGGATACGACAGGGCGCTGGCCAAGCCGGTCTACAATTGCCCGGAATGCTACGAGAAGAAAGAGAAAGCCAAGAAGTACAACACCCCGGAAAATAAATAGCCTATCATGCCCCAGAAGATAAAAGTACTGGATAACGGATATGTCGCGCTCGTCGATTCAATGGGCGGCGATAAGGCGGTAATAGAAGGCGCCCGCCGCTGCTACATGAGCGAGCCGCAGGGTGAGTCTGCGGACTCAAAGCTCATCCGCCACCTCATCACAAAAGACCACGGCACGCCGTTCGAGCATGCCTATTTCAGGTTCGACGTAAAATGCCCGATATTCGTCGCGCGCCAGTGGATCCGCCACCGCATCGGTACATACAACGAGATGTCGCTGCGCTATTGCCTGGCCAAGAGGGATTTCTATATACCGGAGGATCTCTCCGGTGAAACGCTGGAAAAATACAAAAAGACCATCAACGACGCCTTTGATGCCTATGAGGCGATCGTCGCTTCGGGAGTGAAACGGGAACAAGCACGCGGCGTCCTGCCGCTTTCCCTTTACACGCTCTATTACTGGACCGTGAACGCCCGGTCGCTGATGAATTTCCTCAAGCTGCGCCTGGACAAGGCCGCGCAGCCTGAGATCCGCGAATACGCGAAAGCGCTCCTGGAGATATTTAGGGAGACGATGCCGGTCACGGCTAAGGCCTTTGAAGAAAAGGTCATGCCGAAATAAGTAAATGGGATCCTCAGACCTGGCCAGCCCATCCCCGGAACAATTGATAGAAGGGTGCATAAATAAAGACAAGCGTTCGTGGGACATCTTCGTCGAGCGTTATTCGAAAGTCGTATACTGGGCGATAAGGGACAGGCTGAAGCGTTTCGGGTACAGTTTCGAGGACGAGGACATAAATGACATCCACCAGGATGTCTTTATCGCTTTATGGGCCGACGGTAAGCTCGCGCAGCTCAAGGAGAGGGAGAAGGTCGCCGGATGGCTCGCGATGGTGGCAGGCAACGCGGCGATAGACTATTTCAGGAGGATGAAACGCCAGTCTCCTCCAAATTCGATATCGATATATGAAGAGATATACAAGAACGGCGACGGCGAGGCGAGGACCCTCGAAGATGTCCTGCCGTCCAAAGCCGCCGGGCCCGACGAACAGGCGCAATTAAACGACGCCCGCGAGGCCCTGGAATCGGCCATCGAGGATTTCAAGCCGAAGGAGAGGGCGGTCGTAAAACTCAACCTCCTGCACGGGATGAAGCATGAAGAGATAGCCGATATGCTCAATATCCCGGTAAATACCGTATCTACTACGATAGCGCGGGCCAAGAAATACTTGAAAGAAAAACTAGAAGGAAAGCGTCTATTATAGTATGGAAAAGAACATGACGAAATTACATGATGCTACGGCGCTAAAATGTCCGGATGAGGCCGCGCTGGCCGCCTTCCTCGGCGGCAAGCTCAAGGAGGCTGATGCCCGCGCCATCGAAGGCCATATAGCCGGCTGTCCCGCATGCCTGGAGAACGTAAGGGCCGGTTACCTGGGCGAGAGATTGCATGACGGGGGAGGCCTGCCGGCATCGGATACGGAAATAATACGAAAGGCGAAAGGCATAGCGAAGATGGATCCCAGAAAGAAGAATATCCGGACAAACCTGTGGCTGGCCGCGACAGCGGCGGCGTTCCTGTTGTCATTTATCGCGCCGAAATTTTTCGCGCAATTCCTGGTCGCGTCGCTGATACTCGGGCTCAAATGGGTCTCGGAGAGCGAGAGTGTCCGCACCCTGATCGTAGCGATGGACGCGAAACGCCGGCATGAAAATAAGGAAGAAGAGATATCTAAATGGAGACGGTGACAGTAAATCACAGGAAAGCCGCTTTCCACCTGATAATCATATTCGGGCTGGTCAGCCTATTCGGCGACATCGTCTATGAGGGCGCGCGCAGCGTCAACGGCCCGTACCTAAAGACATTGGGCGTCAGCGCTGCCGTGGTCGGGTTTATCGCCGGGCTCGGCGAGTTCATAGGTTACGCGATACGTTTGGTTTCCGGTTATTTCGCCGACAAGACAAAGGCATATTGGGTCTTCACTTTCCTGGGATACGGGATGCTCATTTCTGTCCCGCTGCTTTCCCTGACCGGCGTTTGGCAGGTCGCGGCGCTTTTCATAGTAATGGAAAGGTTCGGTAAGGCGCTTAGGGCGCCGGCAAGGGACACAATAGTCTCCCAGGCGTCCAAGCAGGTCGGAACAGGCTTAGGGTTCGCGATATCAGAGGTCATGGACCAGGTCGGGGCTTTGACCGGCCCGCTCATCCTCAGCGGGCTTTTTCTGGTCATGGGCACGTCCGGAAATGAGATAGCCAAATACCAGAAAGGTTACAGCCTCTTCTGGATACCGTTCATCCTCGTAATGGCCTGTGTCACGTTCGCGTTCATAAAGGTCCCGAACCCGGAAAAACTGGAGATGGCGGTAAAGAAAGCCCCGGAACCGGACAAATTATCGAAGACCTTCTGGCTTTATACAGTTTTTTCTTTTATTACTACCATGGGTTTCGTGAATTTCGCGCTTATAGGTTATCACTTCAAGGCCAAGAACGTCCTCTCAGACGCCCAGATACCGCTTTTTTACGCCGTCGCGATGGCCGTAGACGGTGTCGCCGCCTGGTTCATCGGCATCCGTTACGACCGGCTAAAAAAGAGGCACGATAACGAGAGGGCCGGCCTCGGCGCGCTGCTGATGATCCCGCTTTTTTCGGTCTTCATACCCGTCTTTGCTTTTTCCATGAATTTTACATTCGCCTTGATAAGCGCTATTATCTGGGGTATAGTTATGGGCATACATGAGACGATCATGAAATCGGCTATCGCAGACCTTACCCCGATGAAGAAGAGGGGGACGGGATACGGGATATTCAATACGGCTTACGGGCTCGCGATGTTCGTAGGCAGCGCGGCGATGGGTGTGCTCTACGACCATTCCATTGCGGCGGTAATAGCGGTTGCAGTCGTCTTACAGTTGCTTGCGATACCTGTTTTCTTTTTGATGAAGAAGGAAGCTTATGGGACCCGATAAGACGATAGGCAGAAAACTTAAAAATATAGTGATAGGCGGGGCGCACGACCCGCACGATAAGAAACTATTCCATAATATCTCCCTTATAGCTTTCTTCGCGTGGATAGGTATCGGCGCTGACGGCCTTTCTTCGTCTTGCTACGGTCCGCAGGAAGCGTTCCTAGCGTTACAGGGGCATATGTACCTGGGCATATTCGTCGCCCTGCTTTCTGCCGCTACCATCATCATCATAAGCACTAGCTATTCGCAGATAGTCGAGGTATTCCCATCAGGCGGCGGAGGGTATCTTGTCGCCAGCAAACTGCTTTCTCCGAGGACCGGAATGGTCTCCGGCTGCGCCCTCCTGATAGACTACATACTTACGATAACCGTCTCTGTCGCGGCCGGTGCAGACGCGGTTTTTAGTTTCCTTCCGGCGAGCTGGTATCCTTACAGGCTTTTATTCGCCTGTCTTGTATTGTTCGGACTTATACTGCTTAATCTGAGGGGCGTAAAGGAATCCGTGCTGGTCCTTATGCCGATCTTCATAATATTCATGATAACCCATATATTGCTGATCTTATATGCCCTCTCGCTGCATGCCTCGAATTTCCCGCAGGTCGTATCGCAGACTAGGCTCGACGCGAGCGGGACGGCCGCACAACTCGGATTTTTCGGGATGATATTCCTCATATTAAGGGCATACAGTATGGGTGCAGGTACTTATACCGGTATAGAGGCGGTCAGTAACTCTCTTCCCGTTTTAAGGGAGCCGAAAGTCGAGACAGCGAAGCGGACGATGCTCTACATGTCCCTGTCTCTCGCTTTTATGGTCTTGGGCCTTACGCTTGCTTACGTCCTTTTTAAGATACAGTTCCAGGAAGGCAAGACATTAAACGCCGTATTACTGGAGCAAGTGACCGGCTCATGGAGTAGGAGTTGGGGAGTGCCGTTTGTCCTGATAACGCTCGTCTCCGAAGCAGTACTGCTTTTCGTCGCGGCGCAGACCGGTTTTATCGACGGGCCGAGGGTGTTATCGTATATGGCGCTCGACAAATGGGTCCCGACAAGGTTCGCGACGTTAAGCGACCGTTTTGTCACGTTAAACGGTGTCCTGATAATGGGCGCCGGGGCATTGATACTGATGATTGTTACCCAGGGCTCAGTCGCGCTCCTGGTCGTCCTCTATAGTATCAACGTTTTTATAACCTTCACCCTTTCGCAGGCGGGGATGGTCCGTCACTGGTGGATAGAGCGCAAGGTATTGTCATCGTGGCGCAGGAAACTCGCGATAAACAGCATCGGCCTGATCATGACCGCTTTTATACTTATATCGATCATCGTGGTGAAATTCACAGAGGGTGGATGGATAACGCTGGTCGTGACCGGGAGCCTTGTCGCAGTAGTGCTTATAATAAAACGCAATTATGAAAATACCGCTAAACTGTTAAAAAGGCTCGATGCCCTTGTAATGGCGGCCGGTTATTCAAGCTCCGAGGAGATCCCGGGCATAACAAAGAAAGAGATAGGGGAGTTCGACCCGGAGGCCAAGACGGCCGTCCTGCTCGTCAACGGATTTAACGGGATGGGGCTCCATACGCTCTTCAACGTCTTCCGGCTCTTCGGGGATTCGTTCAAGAATTTCGTTTTCGTCCAGATAGGCGTCATAGACGCGGGGAATTTCAAGGGGGCGGCCGAATTAGACAAGCTGCAGGCGCAAGCCAAGAGCGAGATAGACCGCTACGTCAAATTTGTCCAGCAGCACGGCTACCATGCCGAAGGCCTCTTCTCGATCGGCACCGACGTGGTCGAGGAGGCCTCAAAACTCGGCCCGAAGATAGTCGAAAAATATCCTCAGTCAGTCTTTTTCGGGGGACAGATAGTCTTCCCGAAGGAGACCTTCCTTACCAGATTGCTACACAACTATACGGTATTTTCGATGCAGAGGAAGTTCTACCACGAGGGGATACCGGTAGTCATCCTTCCGATAAGGGTATGAAATAAATTTCCGGGAGCTCTTGACAAATCCGGGATATATGGTAAAATATCTGCCAGTAAGATCGTTATAGACAAAGGCGTTCCACATTGGGGCGTCTTTTTATTTTTACAAAATACACGCTTAATTTCTCATTATCACCCGCGTCTATCGGGGATAAAAGAGGAAGCGGGGGAACCAAGTTTTTGGGGCGAATATCTGAAGTTTAGATTAGGGCCGCTCAGCCCGAGTCCGACAGCTAACCTCGTCAGCCCATTTTAGAGAGAACACACCGGAGAATGCGTTCTCTGGTTTTTTATTTGGAGCGAAAGCGACATACCTGCCTATAGGCAGGTATTACGATCAAGGAGGATGAAATGGACGTTATTTTCGTAGCGTTAATAATTTTTCTTACGGTGATTTCCTTTGGCTTTATCGCCCTCTGCGATAAGGTCTGACAGGAGGCATTGATGACGGCTATTTACTGGATCGGCGGTATTGTTTCTCTCGTTATTTTTGTTTATTTGTTGGTCGCTTTATTGAAGCCGGAGATATTCTAATGAGCTGGAATGACCTGATACAGAGCGTCATTTTTCTCGGGGTGCTGCTTTTATTGGTAAAGCCGCTAGGGACATATATGGCGCGTATATACGAAGGCAAGCCGGCCGGAGTCAATGTCTGGCTGGGCCCGCTCGAGAGAGGGATCTATCGGCTCTCCGGAGCGGATCCCGAGAGGGAGATGTCGTGGAAGACGTATACGGCAGCCGTTATGTTGTTTAACATTATCGGCTTAATAGTCGTATATGGCCTCCAGCGCCTTCAGGCGCATCTTCCCTTGAACTCGATGTCCATGGCCGCGGTGAGCCCGGATTTGTCTTTTAATACGGCCGTCAGTTTTGCCACGAACACGAACTGGCAGAGCTACGGCGGCGAGACGACCTTGAGCTATTTTACCCAGATGCTCGGGCTGACGGTGCAGAATTTCGTTTCTGCCGCGACCGGGATGGCAGTACTTATAGCTTTTATAAGGGGATTTATCCGGAAACAGGCCGAGACGATAGGCAACTTCTGGGTAGACCTGGTCAGGTCGACGCTATATATACTGATACCGCTTTCGCTGATACTTGCTTTATTGTTGGTCTCCCAGGGAGTCGTGCAGACATTTAATCCGAGCGCGAAGGTCGCGTTGCTCCAGCCGACGCAAAATGCGGACGGGAAACCTGTCACGGAACAGGTGCTTGCTCTCGGCCCGGCCGCGTCGCAGATCGCCATCAAGCAGCTGGGTACGAACGGCGGAGGGTTCTTTAACGTCAATTCCGCGCATCCTTTCGAAAATCCTACGCCTCTGTCAAACTTTCTCGAGGTCATATCGATACTCGTGATATCCGCCGCTTTGTGTTACACCTTCGGTTACATGGTCAGGGACAAGCGCCAGGGATGGGCCTTATTGGCAGCGATGCTCATCATCTTTATCCCTTGTCTTTGGATATGCGTCCACTTTGAGCAAATAGGCAATCCCGCTTTTGACCGCTTGGGGATCGACCGGAAAGCCGCCGCCTCCCAGCCGGGCGGGAACATGGAAGGCAAAGAGGCCCGTTTCGGTATAGCAAGTTCCGCTATCTGGGCGACGGCTACTACGGCTGCCTCCAACGGGTCGGTAAATTCGATGCACGACTCTTACATGCCGCTTGGCGGCCTGGTCCCGATGTGGCTTATGCAATTGGGAGAGGTCATATTCGGCGGCGTAGGGTCAGGCCTTTACGGGATGCTTGCGTTTGTGATCGTCGCCGTCTTTATCGCCGGGCTCATGATCGGCCGGACTCCTGAATATCTGGGCAAGAAGATAGAGTCTTTTGAGATGAAGATGGCCGCGCTCATACTTTTGATACCTCACATGTGCGTCCTTATCGGGACCGCGCTCGCCGTGGTCTTGCCCAAGGCGAAGGCGGCCATATTCAATCCCGGCGCCCACGGTTTCAGCGAAGTGCTCTATGCATTCACTTCCGCGGGGAACAATAACGGCAGCGCGTTCGCCGGCCTGGGCACTAATACGTTTTTTTACAATATAGCTTTAGGGTTGGCGATGTTCTTTTCCCGGTATTGGCTCATCATACCGACGCTGGCGATCGCAGGTTCGCTTTCCAGGAAGAAGATAGTGCCCGCGACCCAGGGGACTTTGCCCACTCACACTCCGCTTTTTATCGTCTTTCTGGTCATGGTCGTCCTGATCGTCGGGGCGCTTACTTTTTTTCCTGCGATGGCCCTTGGCCCGATCGTAGAGCACTTGATGCTATATGCCGGTCAATAGGAGGTTTAGATGGACAGGTCACATAAAGCAAGATCATTATTTGAGCCGGCTATAGTCGGGCCGGCGGCCATAGATTCGTTCAGGAAGCTGGACCCGAGGCACCAGATAAAGAATCCGGTGATGTTCGTGGTATTGGTAGTGAGCGTATTGACCACCGGATTATGGTTCCAGGCGTTGATTAGCCGCGGGGAAGCCCCGGCCAGTTTTATCCTGGCGATAACTTTATGGCTGTGGTTTACCCTGATCTTCGCGAATTTCTCTGAGGCGATGGCTGAAGGACGCGGAAAAGCGCAAGCAGCCAGCCTTAGGAAAGCCAGGAAGGATACCCCCGCAAAAAAATTGGCAAAGCCAAAATTCGGCTCTAATTACGATATGGTCTCGGCTACGGCTCTCAGGAAAGGGGATGTCGTCCTTATCGAGGCCGGGGACATGATCCCGATGGACGGGGAAGTCATAGAGGGCGTAGCTTCGGTCGATGAGAGCGCCATTACCGGAGAGAGTGCGCCTGTCATACGCGAAAGCGGCGGAGACCGCAGCGCGGTTACCGGCGGCACGCGCGTCCTTTCCGACTGGCTTGTCGTGCGCATCAGCTCAAATCCCGGGGAGACATTCCTTGACCACATGATCGAGATGGTCGAAGGGGCCAAGAGGCAGAAGACCCCCAATGAGATAGCCCTCAGCATACTGCTGGCGGTATTTACCATTATTTTTCTTTTGGCGACGATCACACTTTTACCATTTTCTATTTACAGTGTGGTCACATCCGGTCACGGATCGCCAATCACGGTGACCGTATTGGCAGCGCTGCTCGTTTGCCTTATTCCTACGACTATAGGCGGTTTATTACCTGCTATCGGGATAGCGGGTATGGACAGGATGATCCAGGCCAATGTCATCGCCACTTCGGGCCGGGCGGTAGAAGCGGCCGGAGATGTCGACGTCCTGCTCTTGGATAAGACAGGGACCATTACTCTCGGTAACAGGCAGGCCGTGTCCTTTATCCCGGCTCAAGGCGTTGGCGCTGAAGCGTTGGCTGATGCGGCGCAGATATCCTCTTTATCCGACGAGACGCCTGAGGGAAGGAGTATCGTCGTTTTGGCCAAAGAGAAATATAATATCAGGGAACGCCAGATACATGAGCTCAACGCGAAATTCATCCCCTTCACGGCGCAGACGCGGATGAGCGGCGTAGACTTAGGCGACGGCAGGCAGATCCGGAAAGGCGCCGTTGATGCTATCGAGAAGTACATAAAAGAACTCGGAGGGTCATTCCCCGAAGACCTTAAGGCGAGCATCACATCGATATCCAAAAGCGGAGGCACACCGCTTGTAGTAGCGGAACATAAACATGTGCTCGGCGTCATCCATTTGAAAGATATTGTCAAAGGCGGCATTAAAGAGCGTTTCGCGGAATTGCGGCGGATGGGCATCAAGACCATAATGATCACGGGAGACAATCCCCTGACCGCGGCAGCTATTTCCGCCGAAGCCGGCATGGATGATTTCCTTGCTCAGGCTACTCCCGAGACCAAGCTTAAACTCATCCGCGATATGCAGACAGGAGGCAGGCTCGTCGCCATGACCGGCGACGGCACTAATGACGCGCCGGCCCTCGCGCAGGCGGACGTCGCTGTTGCCATGAACACCGGGACGCAGGCGGCTAAAGAGGCCGGAAACCTGATAGACCTTGATTCCAACCCAACAAAGCTGATCGAGATCGTGGAGATAGGCAAACAGCTTCTAATGACGCGCGGGTCATTGACCACTTTCAGTATCGCCAATGACGTCTCGAAATATTTCGCGATAATACCCGCGGCGTTCGTAGGGACTTACCCGGCGCTCGGCGCGCTTAACATAATGCACCTGGCAACACCGGCAAGCGCTGTCTTGTCCGCGGTCATTTTTAACGCGATCATCATAGTAGCTTTGATCCCGCTTGCTTTGCGCGGCATACCTTATAAACCGATGCCGGCAAGCAAGCTGTTAAGGGATAACCTTTGGATCTACGGTGCAGGCGGCATCATAACGCCGTTCATTGGCATTAAATTAATAGATATGATCCTGGTCGCTTTACACTTGGTGAGGTAAAAAATGATAAAAGAACAAGTCAAGCCGGCGATTTTGATATTTATAATATTAACGGTGATCACGGGGATCGTATATCCGCTTTTTGTAACAGGCGTTTCCAAGGCGCTTTTTCCAAAAAAGGCGGAAGGGAGCCTGATCTATCGGGACGGTAAGGCCGTCGGATCATCGCTTATCGGACAGCCGTTCGATGATCCGAAGTACCTGTGGGGCCGCATCTCCGCGACATCGCCGGCGCAATATAACGCCTCATCTTCATCGGGTTCTAATATCGGTCCCTCGAATCCCGCCTTGGTCGACGAGATAAAGGGACGCATCAAAGCGCTGCAGGCGGCCGATCCGGGCAACAAAGCGCCGATCCCGGTAGACCTTGTCACTTCTTCATCGAGCGGATTAGACCCGCATATTAGCCTGGCCGCCGCGGATTACCAGGTGCCGCGCATCGCGCGCCTCAGTGGATTACCCGAAGAAACGGTCAGGGGTATCGTAAAACAGCATACCTATGGACGGTTCCTGGGATTGATCGGTGAGCCGGTCGTGAACGTGCTGGAAGTGAACCTGGCGCTGGACGGATACAAAAATAAATAGCGTAAAAAGCGAATAGGATATATCATATCCATATGGAAAAACGTCCGAACCCGGATGAAATATTAGCGAGGGTCAAAGCGGAAGAGGCCCGTCGCGGAAAACTCAAGATATTCTTCGGCGCCGTTGCGGGTGTCGGCAAGACCTATTCGATGCTCGAGGCCGCAAGATCGCGTAAAAAAGAAGGCATCGATGCCGTAGTCGGCTACGCGGAAACTCATAAGCGCGCCGAAACCGAAGCGCTCCTGGAAGGCCTCGAGATACTTCCCCCAAAGATAATCCCGTACAAAAATGTCGACCTGCGCGAATTCGATGTCGACGCCGCATTAAAAAGGAACCCCGGCCTTATTTTAGTCGATGAATTAGCTCACACGAACGCTCCCGGGTCGCGCCATACCAAACGCTGGCAGGATATCGATGAGCTTCTTGATAAGGGCATCAATGTTTATACGACGTTAAATGTGCAGCATTGCGAGAGCGCTAACGATATAGTCTCCCAGGTGACCGGTATCACGGTGCAGGAGACCGTCCCCGATACATTTATCGAGAAGGCCGATGAGATGGAGCTTGTCGACCTGCCTTCCGAAGAGCTGCTTAAACGCCTTAAGGAAGGGAAGGTCTATCTCGGCGAGCAGGCAGAACGCGCTGCCCAGCATTTCTTCCAGCCGGGTAACCTGATCGCTTTACGCCAGTTGGCTCTGCGTTATACCGAACGCAACGTCGATACCCAATTGATGTCATATAAGAGGGCGCATTCTGTCTCAAAGATCTGGAACGTAAGGGACAGGTTTTTGGTATGCATAAGCCCGAGCCCGACCGCGATGCGTTTGATAAGGGCAGGCAAGCGCATATCCTCGGACCTGGGTGAAGAGTGGATAGTCGCGTATGTCGAGACCCTTGCGGAATTGCGCCCCGAGGACAGGAACAGGGTGGCCGAGATGATGAATTTCGCGGAAAAGCTTGGCGCGGAGACCGTTACGCTCAGCGGCCAGGAGGTCGCCGATACATTGATCTCTTACGCGCGCTCAAGGAACGTCACCAAGATAATCGTGGGAAAACCCGGCAAACCCAGGTTGCGGGAGCGCATTTTAGGGTCCGTAATAGACAAATTGGCGAGAAAATGCGGGGAGATAGACCTGTACCTATTGAGCGGCGATGTCCAGGCGCAGCCGGTCAAATTTAAGCCGCCTGTTTTAAAGCCATTTTCCTGGAAGAATCTCGGCTGGTCCGTAGGCATAATAGCCCTTTGCTCCCTGATCGACCGGATGCTGTTATCTCATCTTGCCCTCGTAAACTTGATAATGATCTACCTGCTCGGCGTGACCTGGATCGCGTTCTGGTACGGCCGCCGAATGTCCATCATAGCGTCCCTCCTGAGCATATTCGTTTTCGATTATTTTTTCGTTCCCCCTTATTATTCATTCCGGGTCGCGGATGTCGAGTACGTCTTCACCTTCCTGGTAATGCTCGTCGTAAGCCTGATGATAGCCCATTTGACCGGGCAGCTCAGGCGCCAGGCCATATCGATGAGGATAAAGGAGGAACGGACCGAGATCTTATACGCCTTAAGCCGCGACCTGTCAAAGAGTTCATACCCGGACGAACTGTTCAGGATCGCGCTTCGCCATATCGAGGAGTTTTTTAAATGCAGGGCCGTCGTCTTTACCCAGGATAAGGATAAGAAACTGGCGGCCAGGTTCGGGGAAGCCGCGAAACAGGAATTATCCCAAAATGAACTCGCCGTAGCCCAGTGGGTATATGAGCATAAGAGGTCCGCGGGCAAGGGAACAGATACCCTTCCCGGGTCAAGCGGCATGTACTTGCCATTTGTAGGTTCCGAAGAGATGGTGGGAGTACTTGGGATATTCCCGAATGAGGAGAAACAGTTTGCGGATCCGGACCAGCTCCATATGCTCGAGATGTTTGTCAACCAGGCCGCTTTGGCGGTCGAAGGAGCCCGGCTTGCCGCAGCGGCTATCGACGCAGAGACTAATATCGAAAACGAACGCTTAAGGAACCTGTTATTGACGACTTTTTCTTACGAATTGCCCGAGCCGTTGACGTCCATTTCACAGACAGCCGCAGAATTATTGAAGCCGGAAAACATGAAAGACGAATCGAAACAATTCGCCCTCATCCAAAAAATGCGCCAGGAAATAAACCGCCTCAATACCCTCATAGCGGAACTACCCCAGATAATAGAGTCTGAAAAATAGCCTTAAAATATTTATTAGCGACCGCTCTTTTCCTTTCCAAACAAGGAACTGAAGGGTCATAATAAATCCAGGGCAGGATTTTTAAAGAATCATTTTTGGCGAATCTAAGGCTCCAAAGAGGGACCGTCCTGTTTTTTCCAGTGAAATAGCTCAAACCCCCTTTTATTTTCAATAGTTTAGTCAAAGTAGATCTTATCCACTTAATATGTTCCGGGCTCGTAGAGATAAACACTGTATACAGGCGTTCATAAGTATATTGTTTGCCCTTGTATTGCATGTACCTATCCGTATAAGTAAATACAGAGCCATCTCCATCCAGATGCCCTCTTAAGAAATCAGGAAAGAAAATGTCCGGGATGTCTAGTTCCTTAATAGTATGGGTTTTCTTGGGTGATAACCCTATGCTATTCAGCCACGCATAGAATTCAACGTTACCGAACTGGATCTTATAGCACTTTTTCTTTGCGAAGCTGCCGGCAGGATTCATTGTGATGGAATTCTTGATCCCCGGGCAATCTCGGAATGTTTCAAGCAATTGCATATCGGTGGAAGTCAGGCTTATGTGTCTTCCGTCTTTAGAAAGGCACCCGTCAGTTGCGATCAAACCAACCGCATATGCAAGATTCGACGTCCATCTATAAGTCATTATAAGCCTCCCTATAGTAATAGACGTCAAAATTCTAACTTTTCTTTCAATTTTCTATTTGAATTGTGCCGGACTGAAGATAAAATAAACCCGCCTAAAACGAAATATTAAGCGGGTTTAATGGTGCCGAGGAAGGGAGTTGAACCCTTACGACCTTACGGTCACCGGTTTTTGAGACCGGATCGTATGCCAGTTCCGACACCTCGGCCTGGAATGTGCTATAAAATTTTATTTCATTGCTTCTTTTGTATTCTTGACGAACGGCTCGAGGAGGTTCATGAACTCCATCGGGAAGATATATTTCGTCGACGGGCTCTGGCCCAGCGCTTTTAGCGTCTCAAGGTACTGGAGCGAAAGCGTCTTCGAATCGACGTTCTTGGCTACCGAGAATATCTTGTCAAGGGCCAGCGAGAAACCTTCCGCCCTTAAAATAGCCGCCTGCCTGTCGCCCTCAGCCTTCAGTATCGCCGACTGCTTCTCGCCCTCGGCTACCGTTATGGCCGCGGCCTTTGTACCTTCCGCCTCGATGATAACGGCGCGGCGGGTCCTTTCGGCGGACATCTGCCTGATCATGGCGTCGGATACATCCTTCGGCGGCAGGATCTCGCGGATCTCGACGGTAGTTACCTTAACGCCCCAGCGCTCGGTGACGTCATCAAGTTTTTGGCGAAGGACCGTATTTATCTGCTCGCGTTTTGAAAGGACTTCATCAAGCCCTAAGTCGCCGACTACGGCCCTCAATGTGGTCGTAGCGATACCCTGCGACGCTGCCGCAAAATTGCCTACCTGTATGACGCTCTTGTCCGGGTCGATGACCTTCCAGTAGATAAGGAAGTCTATCGATATCGGCGCGTTATCCTTGGTGATGCACGTCTGCTGGGGTATCTCGAGGAATAACTCCCTTAAGTCGACGTTTATGGCCTGGTCGAGGATCGGGATAAGGAATACTATTCCCGGGCCCCTCTGGCCGATCGAACGGCCTAGCCGGAATACCACAAGGCGCTTGTATTCCCTGACGATCCTTATAGAGTTCGAAAGTACTATTATCCCCACTACTATTAAAAAGAACAGTATCAATCCGCTGATAGCCATTTATTGCCTCGCTTTCTCGACCTTAACGATTAACCCGTCAACCGATTTCACCTTGATCTTTTCGCCGCTTTTTATAGTTCCTTCCAATGATTCGGCGTACCAATCCTCGCCTTTTATATGCACTATCCCTTTAGGGATAAGATCTGTCTTTGCCTCGCCTATGTTATCCGTTAGGCTTTCAATGCCTGAGGAGGCCTTGCGTTTCTGCGCCTTAAGGATAAGCGGCAGCACGAATGCCATCATGCCGGTCGTGCTTATGACCATGGCCGCGATGAGCGCTTTCGAGAGCTTCGCAAACTGCGGGTCGGCCTTAAAAAGTATAAGGGAGCCGAAAGTCAGCGCCAGTATGCCGCAGACCGTCAGTATGCCGTGCGTCGGCGCTTTCACGTCCAGCACGAACAGCACAAAGCTGAGAAGCATCACGATCAGCCCCGTGTAGTTGACCGGCAGGGAACCCATCCCGATGAAGGCGAGCGCCAGGCTCGCTATGCCTATTACGCTGCCGATGGTCACGCCGGGCGTGGCTATCTCGAATATTATCCCGTAAAAGCCGATAATAAGGAGGAGATATACGATATTCGGGTCCTTAAGGCCGTCTAGGAACCCCTTAACGGTGCTCCCGCCCTCTACCTGGGCGAAGAGCGGCGCGGCAGAGATCGCCAGGGACAAAAAAATACCGGCTGTTAACAGGAGTTTTTTCATTTGTATCCTCGCGGTTAGATTAGGTTAAAATATACCACCCCTTCATACGGTTGTCAATTGTATTGACGACGGTGCGGCTAAGTGGTATTATTTTATCCCTATCCAAGAGGAAATTTATGCGTGGGGCTGTAGCTCACCCGGGAGAGCGCCTGCATGGCATGCAGGAGGTAAGGGGTTCGATCCCCCTCAGCTCCACCATTTTTTTGGTAAAACGATGAAACTCGGCGTACACGTATCTATAGCAGGGCATATCTATGAGGCGGTCGACAGGGCCGCCGCGCTGGGATGCAACGCGTTCCAGATATTCAGCCGCAACCCGCGCGGATGGGAAGTGCTCGCCCTTGTGCCTGCCGACGTAGAGGAATTCAAGGAACGCCGCAAAGAGAAGAAGATATCCCCGGTCGTCGTCCATATCCCTTATCTCATAAATCTCTGCTCCGGCGATGATGCCCTATGGAAGAAATCCCTGGATGCTTATATAGAAGACATTAAGAGAGCAGACGCGCTGGAAGCGGATTATTTTGTCACGCACCTCGGGAGCCCGAAGGATAAAGGCCGCGATTACGGGGTCGAGCGGTTCTCGAAAGGGATGGTCGAGGCGGTAACCAGGGCAAAGCCTAGACTCATGATATTGCTTGAGAACACGGCCGGCGGCGGCGATTCGATCGGGTCGAAGTTCGAGGATATCGCCGAAATAATGAAGAACGCCAAGGCCAAGACCGGCGCCGATATCGGGATGTGCCTCGACACAGCGCATACTTTCGAGGCGGGGTTCGACGTCGGCACCGCGGAAGGGCTTGAAGCGGCCTTAAAAAAGATTGATTCCTCCGTAGGACTTGGTAAGATAAAGGTCGTACATTTTAACGACTCGTTGAGCGAGATGGGCTCGCATAACGACAGGCACTGGCATATCGGCAAGGGCAAGATCGGCTCCGCCGGCATGAAGCGCATAATAAACCACCCGAAGTTGAAGGATTGCGCGTTCATCCTCGAGACCCCGAAAGAGACGGAGGACGCTGACAAGAAGAACCTCGCGGCTGTCAGGAAGATGAGAAAGGATTAGATGTACGATTTCAAGGCGATAGAAGAGAAGTGGCAGGAGGAGTGGGAGAAGAGCGGTATTTTTAAGGTAAAGACCGATCCCGCCAGGAAAAAATATTACCTCCTCGAGATGTTCCCGTACCCGTCCGGCCGCATCCACATGGGCCATGTCCGCAATTACACGATAGGTGATGTCGCCGCCCGCGTCAAGATAATGCAGGGATATAACGTCCTGCATCCCATGGGCTACGACGCGTTCGGCCAGCCGGCAGAGAACGCAGCCATTAAGAATAAAAGCCATCCCGAGACCTGGACGATAAGCTGCATAGACAACATGAGGAAGCAGCTCAAGAAGATGGGCCTCTCATATGATTGGGACAGGGAGGTCTCGACGTGCCTTCCCGATTATTACCGCTGGAACCAGTGGATATTCCTTAAAATGCTCGAAAAGGGCCTCGCATACAAGAAGGCGTCGGTAGTCAACTGGTGCCCGGACTGCGAGACGACGCTTGCCAACGAAGAGGTCATCGACGGGAAATGCTGGCGCTGCAAGAAAGAGGTCAAGCAGAAGGAGCTCGAGCAGTGGTTCATCAAGATCACCGCTTATAAAGAGAGATTGCTCGATGACCTGGAAGGTTTGAAATCATGGCCGGAACGCGTCATCACGATGCAGAAGAACTGGATCGGCAAGAGCGAAGGCGTCGAGATATTCTTCAAGGAGAAAGAGACCGGCGAGGTGATACCGGTATTCACTACGCGCCAGGACACTATCTTCGGGTGCACCTATGTGGTCCTCGCGCCGGAACATCCGATTGTAAAAAAACTGGTATCAGGGAAACCGCAGGAGAAACAGGTCCTGCAGTTCATAGATAAAGTATCGAATGAAAGCAAAGTCGTCCGCGTGGCCGCGGACGTGAAGAAAGAAGGCATCTTTACCGGTGGGTACGCGATAAACCCGGCGAATAACGAGGCGGTCCAGATATGGGTCGCCGATTACGTCCTGATGGAATATGGTACCGGAGCCATTATGGCGGTGCCAACGCACGACCAGAGGGATTTTCTCTTCGCGAAAGAGCACAAGCTTCCGATGCGCGTCGTCATCCAGCCCAAGGGTGAGACATTGTCCCTTGATATGATGACAGAGGCGTATGAGAACGACGGAGTGCAGGTGAATTCCGCGCAGTTCGACGGCGTCACCAATAACGAGGCGAAGAAGAAGATCGCCGAGTGGATGGAGAAGACGAATATCGGAAAGCGCACCGTCAACTGGCGGCTCCGCGACTGGCTCATCTCGCGCCAGCGTTATTGGGGAACGCCGATACCGGTCATATATTGCGAAAAATGCGGCGTCGTGCCGGTGCCTGAAAAAGACCTGCCGGTCATCCTGCCGAAAAAAGTCGAGTTTACCGGAAAGGGCGGAAGCCCGCTGGCCTCGGTCAAGGAATTTACCGACGTGAAATGCCCGAAGTGCGGAGGCAGGGCGCGCCGCGAGACAGACACAATGGCGACATTCATCGACTCGTCGTGGTACTTCTTGAGATTTTGCTCCCCGAAGTATGATAAAGGTCCGTTCGATAAGGAAGACGTCAAATACTGGATGCCTGTCGACCAGTATATCGGCGGCATAGAGCACGCGGTACTGCATCTTTTATATTCCAGGTTCTTCACGAAATTCCTCCAGGATATCAGCCTCTTAAATTTCAACGAGCCGTTCCAAAGGTTATTGACGCAGGGGATGGTCTTAAAGGACGGCGAGGTGATGTCGAAGTCGCGCGGCAACATCGTCGATCCGGATGAGATAATCGCGAAATACGGTGCGGACACCATGCGCCTTTTTATACTCTTCGCCGCGCCTCCGGATACCGAGCTTGAGTGGGAGGAGCGCGGCACTGAAGGCGCGTTCAGGTTCCTGAACCGGGTCTGGCGCATCCAGGAGAACCTGGAAGAGAAGGCCGACCCGGAACTTATAAAGCTGGCCCACAAGACGATAAAGAAGGTAACCGAAGATATAAGCGAATTCAAGTTCAACACGGCTATCGCGGGAATGATGGAACTCGTCAACGCGATATACCAGTCAGGCGCCGATAAAGAAGTGTTCTCGGCGCTCGTCCTGCTGCTTTCCCCGATAGCGCCGCATTTCTGCGAAGAATTATGGCAGGTCCTTGGGAATAAAGGTAGTATTTTAAAAGCCGGCTGGCCTAAATTTGACCCGAAGATGCTGGTCGAGGAGAATATCACGATAGTCATACAGGTGAACGGCAAGGTCCGCTCGAAGATCGAAGTGCCTGCCGGTATCACGGACGAGGAACTTAAGGGACTTGTCCTCGGGGACGAAAGGGTAAAGCCGTGGCTCGAAGGCAAACCCGTGAAGAACATAGTGATCGTGCCGAAGAGGCTGGTAAGCATCGTTGCTTGACCTCACCGCGCAGGAGAAGAAGGTAATAATAGCGCTCGGCGCGTTCGCAGTCCTGGGTCTCGGCGTACTGGCATACAGGACGTATTTCGCGCGCCCGGCATTGCGGGTCGTCCATTCCGGGACCGGTTCGCTTGCGGATTATAAGAAGGCGATAGAGGGCCGGAGCGCGGTAAATATCAATATCGCCGACGTTTCAAGGATAGAGACGCTGCCCGGAATCGGGCCGAAACTCGCGAAGGAGATCGTCGATTACCGCGCGGAACACGGACTTTTCCTCCTTAAAGAAGACCTCAGGAAGGTCAAGGGCATCGGACAAAATAAATTTGACGGGATGAAGGATTTTATTGTGCTTGAATAAGTTTATTCAGTGTGATATATTAAAAACTCGTTCTGAAAACCCACCGGAAAAATAATAGAAAGGAGCAGTACGATGTTAAAATTAAGGATAATTGCTGTTTCCGCGGCTATTTTCGCGGTCATAGCGCTTGCTGGTTGCAACGCGGCGAAGAAGCCGGAGGTAAGCGCGCCCGCTGTTTCCAGTACCGGTACCCCGGCCGCGTCTTCCGCGTCCGCTGACAGCGGCAAAGTCGCTGCCAAGATAGGGAACGAGAAGATAACGCTCGGCGAAGTCGATGAGATGATGAAGACGGTCCCTGAGCAATACCAGGCCGTGGCGCAGATGCATAAGGATATGCTGCTGGACAGCATGATAAACCAGAGGCTGCTTTATTCCGAAGCATCAAAAATGAATTTCGACAAGGACCCTGAAGTCCAGAAACAGCTGGATGACACCAAGAAAGAGATATTGATAAAGGCCTATCTTAAGAAAGAGATAGAGGATACGGTCAAGGTCAGCGATGACGACGCGAAGAAATACTACGACGCGAACAAGGACAAGTTCAAGGAACCCGAGAAGATAAAGGTATCCCATATACTGGTCGACAACGAGGCCGACGCCAAGGATATCCTGGCTAAGCTCAAGGCCGGCGCCGATTTCGCGGCCCTCGCCAAGGAGAAATCGAAGGACCCGAGCAAAGACAAGGGCGGTGAGCTCGGTTACCTGAGCAAAGGCCAGACGATACCGGAGTTCGAGCAGGTAGCGTTCGCGCTTCAGCCCGGGCAGATAAGCGATGTGGTCAAGACGCAGTTCGGTTACCACATCATAAAAGTGACCGAGAAGGAACCGGAAAAGGCGATAGCGTATGATGATGTCAAGGACCGCTTGAAGCAGATGCTGCTTGCCGACAAGCAGAAAGAGCGGTTCGAGGCGCTTCTTAAGGACCTGAGGGACAAGAATAAGGTCACGGTCTATAAAGATGTAATAGCTCCTCCCCAGCCGAAGGTCGAGCCCCAGGCAGCGACACCCGCGGTTCCGGCAGCACCGGCAACACCTGCATCGACGATGCCGGCAGCGCCTGCGCCGGCTCAGCAGGGGAAGTAACAGGCTCTTTATAAGTAAGTTTTAGATGAGATCACCCTTAGCTTGGGTAGCGTTTTTCTTATCTTCGGGGATCTGGATAAGCAGTATTATCCGGATCCCCTTTTTTGTGGTGGTTGTTGCTCTAACAACAACCATTGTGTTTTTTCTCATATGCTCTTCAGTGATGATAAGAAAAAATACCATGTCAGTTGTCTTTCTCTCGGCCGCATTCCTGTTTATCGGCTGCCTTCTTTTCCAGGTTAAACAGGTCCTCCCCGCCGATCACATTAAAAATTTTACGAGGCAGGCACCGGAAGAGGTCTACGCTAAAGGGATAGTCGTCGATGAGCCTATTATAGGGGAGACCTTCTACGGCGGCAGGAAGGCGGCCTTTACGCTGAAAGCGGAGAGCTTACAGGTCCGCGGGGTAAAACATGAAGTCACCGGCAGGGTAAAGGTCTCCCTGACCGCAGGGACCTTGTCTCTGACAGGGACCGCGGACGGGAAAGGCCCGGTCTCACCCTCATACGGGGACAGGATACTGGTAAGGGGCAGATTATCAAGTCCCTCCGGGCCGGGGAATCCCGGTGATTTTGATTACGCCGCCTATCTCGCGCGCAACCGGGTATTCTCGATATTGAGCGCGAAGGCGCAGGATGCCTCCATCCTTGAGAACGGGAAAGGTAATCCGGTCGTAAGCCTGGCATTTAAGGTGCGGGGAAAGATAGAGAGGGTCATATCCGCGGACCTGCCCGGGGAAAGCGGGAATTTCCTGATCGCCATACTTTTAGGCCTGAGGCAGGGGATGAGCAGCGACCTCAATGACGCGTTCATGCGGACCGGCACTGTCCACCTCATCGCTATAAGCGGCCTCAACGTGGGCCTGATCGTTTTTCTCGTCCTTCTCATCCTTAGCATGATCAGGGTGCCTAAAAAGGCCGGGATGATATTTACGATAGCCTTCCTTGTCTTTTATGCCGTTCTCACTAACGGGACACCTTCGGTGGTGAGGGCGACGGTGATGTCCATAGCGCTGCTTCTCGGCCTGCTCCTCGAGAGGGAGACATTGATGTGGAATTCCCTGGGGCTGGCCGCGCTCGCCATACTTTCCGTTGACCCGGCCGCGCTTTTTGATATAGGGTTCCAGCTTTCGTTCGCGTCGGTGGCCTCGCTCCTTTATCTTGGGCCTAAGGTTGAGAAATTTTTCCGTTTTGACCGTAAAATAGCCTCACGATTCCTGTCAAAATGGAAAAAATACGCGCTTGAAGGTTTTTTCGTATCTCTCGCCGCATGGATAGGCGTGACGCCGCTAATCCTGTATTATTTTAACATCGTTACGCCGGTATCGATCCTTGCCAACCTGGTAGCCGTGCCGCTCTCATTCCTGATAACCATGGCCAGTGTCCCGTTCCTCGCCTTCGGCCTCATCTTTCCGCCCGCCGCGAAAGTATTTGCGGCGTCGGTTTGGCTCCTTTGCGGGATCCTTTTTAACACTAATAGTTTCTTCTCGAAGATACCGTTCGCATATATCTATCTTCCCAAGCCTCCGCTTCTCCTGGTCGCTTTATATTATCTTTTCGTCATCGCGTTCGCCGAACGTGAGAAGTTTAAGCTGTCAGCCGCTAAGCTCTCCGCAGCGGCGCTTGTCGTCTTTAACGTCATAGTATGGTCCGGCGCTTTATGGCCGGACGACGGAAGGTTGAAAGCCACATTCCTGGACGTGGGCCACGGCGATTCGGTCTTTATCGAATTTCCCTACGGCGGCAACATGCTGATAGACGGGGGCACCGGGACCGGGGAGGATAGCGATTCCGGCAGGAACACGGTATTGCCGTTCCTGCGGCAGAAGGGTATACAGGTGCTCGATGCCGTAGTCCTTACCCATCCCGACATAGACCACGTCGGCGGCCTCGCCTCGGTCATGGACGGGCTGGAGGTAAGGCATGTATTTGGCAACGGGGCCGAGTCGGATACTTATGCTTACAAGCGTTTCAAGCGGGCAGAGAAGAGGATACCGGAATCAAGGCGTTTTACTTTAGCGCGTTACGATTCGATAGAAGGGATAAAAGGCGTCAGCATCATGTGTTTTAACCCGCCGTCCGGGTGGGCAAAGGAGGCCGGCACCGAGGCGAACGAGGCTTCGCTTGCCCTGAGGATGGGATTCGGGGATTCGGTCATGCTTTTTTGCGGAGATATAGGGGAAAGGGCCATATCCGAAGCCATGCTGGACTCGCCGAAACTCCTGAAAGCGGACTTATTGATGCTGCCTCACCACGGCCAAAGGATCAGCCCGGAAAGGGAGGCTTTCATCGACTGGGCCAACCCGTCTTACGTCGTGATATCCCAGGGAGGGGCAGTTGGAGAAAGAGCACGGTCCGAGGAGGCCGCCGCCCTCCTTTCCGCAAAAGGGATAAAGGTCTTCAGCACCAACAAGGGAGGGGCGGTTTTTGCCGTTACCGACGGAAAAGGCCTTTCCGCTGGGAATTTCGAAAGCAAACGCGCAGTTTCACGTTGACAAATCCCGCTTTGGAGTATAAAATTGATTCTACAAAGGGGGAATAATGTATTGGAACGATGATTTCCCTGAGAGAAGGCAGCAGCAGAGAGTCAACATGACCATGTCTGTGCAATATAGGGGGATTAGGCAGGCGAATAACTCTGTTGTAAACGCTATATCGAGGGATATTTCCACCGGCGGCGCCCGCCTTTTGGTTAACGAATTCATCTCGGTCTTTACGCGCCTCGTGCTTGAGATATCCGTGCCTTCCGCGCCAAAGCCGGTCAGGGCCGTCTCGAAGATCACCTGGGTGCGCAAAAGGCCGTATGGCGAACAATATGAGGTCGGAGCCCAGTTCATGGAGATGTCGGAAGAGGACAGAAGGGGCGTAACCGACTTCATAGAGAAGTCGGCCCCCGGAACATAGGCCCGTCTTGATACCGGAAATTAAAACACGAGATAATTCATGAAAAAATATATCGTTGCGGTCGCGTCGGCGTTTTTATTCCTTTTGGCGATGCCGTTGTCGCATGCCTACTGGATATGGACGCCGCAGACCGGGACGTGGATAAACCCCAAATGGGCGGTAAAGGACACCCCCCAGCAGCAGTTTGATTGGGCGTTGAAGTTCTTTAAGGCGAAAGATTACAAAAAGTCCGCCGAGGAGTTCTTAAGGCTCGTCCGTTTTTATCCGCAAGCCGAACTCGCCGCCGAATCGCAGTATTTCGCGGGCAAATCTTACGAGGCGATGGAGGAGTACGAGCAGGCCTTCTACGCCTACCAGAAGGGGATCGAGACGTATCCGTTCTCGAAGCGCCTGGATGAGATGACCGAGCGCGAGTACGAGATAGCCGGCAAATTCTATGCCGGGCAAAAGGTCAAGGTTTTGGGGATACCGACGTTCCCGTCCGTGTGGAAGGCTATCGAGATGTACCAGAAGGTGGTCGAGAACGCGCCGTACGGCAAGTACGCTGACCAGTCGCTCTTCAAGATAGGGGAATGTTACAAGAAGGCCGGCGATTTCCAGCAGGCGAGGCTCGCGTTCCAGAAACTTGTCGACGAGCACCCGGAGAGCAAGCTCGCCGAGGAGGCGAATTTCCAGGTCGGGCTCTGCGCTTCCCAGGCGTCGCTGAAACCCAGCTACGACCAGTCGGTGACCGACGAGGCGCTCAAGGAGATAGAGGATTTCGCCAAACGCCATCCGGAATCGAAGCTTACCGCCGACGCGGACAAGATGCATAAATCGCTGCGCGAGAAGAAAGCGCAGAGCGATTACACTATCGCGGAATTTTACTGGAAACAAAAATGGTATGACTCGGCGGGGGAATACTATAAGAACATAGTGGCTAATTTCCCGGACACGGAGACAGCCAAGAAGGCCGAGGAGAGGCTGAAGATAATAGGGAAGATGACGAAAAAATGAAAAAGCGGATCGCGTTACTTTTGGCTTTATCATTCGCTGCCTCGCTCGCCGGGTGCGGTTACGCCACTCATTCGACCAATTACAAGAAAGCCACGAAGATCTTCATAAAGCCCTTCGAGAACAAAGTTGACCTGAACATCGAAAGGGAATATTCGGACCGCAATCCTTACAGGCTGTACCGCGCCGGGATGGAAACGAATATAACTGACGCGGTAATAGACAGGTTCCAGGTCGACGGTTACCTGAAGGTCGTCTCAAGGCAGGACGAGGCTGACCTGGTCTTAAGCGGCGCGCTTACCAATTATGACAAACAGCCGTTAAGGTTCGACCAGCGCAGCGAGAACGTCGATGAGTACAGGGCCAATATAATAGTCGATATGTCCCTCGAGGACGTGGTCCGGGGAAAAACGGTCTGGACCGAAAAAGGGTTTGTCGGTTTCTTTGAATACAACCAGAGCGGGCCGAACTCAGTACCGGAAGATGCCGCTATAACCAATGCGACCGCGGACCTGGCAAAAAGGATCGTCGAAAGGACCATAGAGGATTGGTAGGTATCTTCCTCTTTTTAGGAACAGAGAACGCCCTTAAAGAAGAGACCCTCCGCGAACTGAAAGATAAGACCCTCTCCGGAGGCAATCCCGACCTCAATTACAACATATTCTACCCGGACCAGTTTGACCCCCACACTTTCCAGGATGCCGTCAACACAAACCCGTTCCTCAGCCCTGCCCGTTTTGTCGTGATAAGGGATATAGATAAACTGCCGCAGGAGGCCAGGGACCCGGTGATGAATTACGCCAGGAACCCGTCCGGCACCACCGTACTGGTCATGACTGCCGGCCTGTCGCCGAGGGAGGCGGACGGCGACCCTTTCCTTTCCGGATTATCAAAATTAGCCGAGGTCAGGGATTTCGAGAATTTAAGCGGGGAAAGTCTCAGGCGTTATATCCTGGGGAAGGCCGCCTTTTACAAGAAAGAAATGGGCCGCGACGCCGTTGAATTGATCATCTCGAAGATCGGCAACGACCTGCAGAAATTACGCATGGCGGTGGAGAAACTCGCGAATTATACCGGGGACCGCAAGGGGATAGAGAAGAAGGATGTCGAGGTGCTCGTAGGAAGGTCGCTCGACGAGACCGTATTTGACATGACCGGGGCGATGATGGACGGGCAGGCCTCGCGCTCCCTTTCGATATTATCCGGGCTTTTGAGGGAATCAGTGCGGCCGGAGAACGTAATAGGGGCGATGGCCGCCGCGGTGAAACGCGCCGCCAGATCGAAAGGCTCCCCTGACCGGGCCAAAAGATGGCTTAAGAAGGCCCTTTCTTACCTGGCCGAGGCGGACCGCGACTGCAAAAACAGGGACCTCGATAAAAGGGTTATCCTGGAATCTCTCGTGGTGAGGTTATCTGAGCTTGGCGAGCTTGCTTAAGATGCGGGCTCTCTTGCGCGATACCGTATTCCTGTGCAGCATGCCCTTGGAGCGCGCCTTGTCAAGTTTGGAGACGAGGGAAGCGCCGAATTTCCTGGCTTCGTCGGCCTTTTTCGCGGTCAGAGCCATCACGAACTTCTTGGCTAAGGACTTGATCTCGGTAGCGACCTTCTGGTTCCTCGCGCGTCTCTTCTTGTCCTGGCGTATAGCTTTAGATGCGGATCTTATATTAGGCAATCCTGTTTCTCCTTTCGAATTACGATTGTGTAAAAATACCATATAAGGCGGAAAATGTCAACACATAAATCTCTGGCGAAATCGGCGGGAGTGATAGGCCTGGGCATATCCGCGAGCCGCATTTTGGGTTTTATAAGAGAGATAATAGTTGCCCACATGTTCGGGACCAACTCTATAGCTATCCAGGCGTTTACCGTAGCCTTCAGGATACCGAACCTGCTGCGCGACCTGGTCGGCGAAGGCGCCGCTAACGCGGCGTTTGTGCCGGTCCTGACCGGTTATATTGCGACGAAGTCGAAAGAAGAGTTCTGGAAACTGGCGCGGGTGCTCCTCAATACCATGACGGTCGTCCTGGCGGCTTTGACCGTGATTGGGGTAATGTTCGCGCCGGCCATAGTGGCGGTCATATCTCCGGGTTTCATCAAAAATGCCGAGTTATTCCAGATGACCGTTACCCTTACCCGGATGATGTTCCCGTATATATTCCTGATCGGCCTCACCGCCTATGCCACCGGCGTGCTTAATTCGATGAAGCTTTTCGGCGCGGCCTCGTTCAGCCAGCCGATTTATAACCTCGTATTCATATTGGCAGCCGTATTTTTATGCCCGGTAATGAAAGTCCCCGTCATGGGGCTTGTTATCGGCGTCCTGGCGGGTGGTATCTTGCAATTGCTCGTTCAGATACCACAGCTGATGGGGCGGGGGCTGGGTTTGCCGCGTTTTAACAGATTCAGGCATCCGGCCTCTACCGAGATAGGGAAACTGATGCTGCCGAGAGCGCTAGCTTCGAGCGTCTACCAGCTGAACGTGATGTTCGATACTGCGGTAGCGTCGCTGTCAGGTATTGTAGGTGACGGCGCGATCATGGCCATATATTATTCGAATAGGCTGTGGCAGCTGCCTCTGGCGATATTCAGCACCGCGATCTCACAGGCCATGCTGCCGACTTTATCCGAACATGCCGCGCAGAAGGATATGGAGAAGTTCAAGGATACGCTTTCATTCTCGCTCCGTTCGGTATTTTTCATAACGATACCCGCGGCGGTAGGCCTTATAGTCCTCTCGGAGCCGATAGTGCGTGTGGTATTTCAGGGAGGGGCTTTCGACGAATATTCCACAAAGATAACCTCGTCCGCGCTCCTGTATTTTTCGATAGGGCTTTGTTCATATGCGGGCGTCAAAGTCCTAGCCGCGGCGTTCTATTCGCTCAAGGACACGAGAACGCCCCTCAAGAACTTTTTTATGGCATTTTTACTGAATGCGGCGCTGAACCTTATTCTGATGTTCCCCATGAAGGTCGGAGGGCTTGCCCTTGCCACGTCTATCGCGAGCATGTTCAATTTCTTCTCGCTCTTTTACCTTTTAAGGAAAAAAATTGGCCCGCTCGGCGGCCGCGCGATAGTCGTTTCATTTACACGCGCCATGATACCAGGCATTATAATGGCGGTGGTCCTCATTTGGCTTAATGCCGCTTTGCACTTCAGGCCTATCCTCCAGGTGATAGTCGTCATCCTCGCCGGCATGGCCTCGTTCTTTACCGCCTGCCTGATATTTGACGTAAAAGAATTCAAAGGATTCATGAAATGGATATTAAGGAGAAGCTGAGGGATATACCTGACCAGCCCGGCGTATACATCTTCAAGGACGCGGACGGGAAGGTGCTCTATGTCGGCAAGGCCTCATCGCTGCGCAGCAGGGTCCGCTCGTATTTCCAGAGGTCTAAAGACCACGGCCCGAGGATAGGCGCCCTCGTTAATAATGTCCGTGATATTGGCTGGATCCCGACGGCGACGGAGGCCGAGGCGCTCCTCTACGAATCGAACCTCATCAAAGAACACCTGCCCAAATATAACGTAAGCCTGCGTGACAGCAAGACATACCCGCTTATCAAGATAACTATGTCCGAAGAATTCCCCCGGGTCATGGTCGCGCGCGGCAGGAAGAGCGACGGCTCGCTCTATTTCGGGCCGTACACCGACGCGGCGCTTTTGCGCGCGGCGGTAAAAGCGGTCCGGCAGATATTTATGTTCCGCACCTGCGCGTCCCTGCCCAAGAAGGCGTGCGTATATGACGACCTTGGGCTTTGCTCGGCGCCATGCGAGGGCAAAGTCTCGAAAGAAGAATACGGCGAGAGGATCAAAGAGGTCATCCTCTTTATCGAGGGGAAGAAGGCGGAACTGATCAAAAGACTGGCGGAGAAGATGAAGAAACTCTCCGGCGAAGAAAAATTCGAGGAAGCGGCCGAAGCCCGCAACCAGATAGAGGCGCTCAGCACGGCAGTGCATAAGAGGTCGGGCATAGGGCCGGCCGGGCCGGGCGAATTGGCAGTGGTCTTGGGCTTGAGGAGAACGCCGGCGCTCATCGAGGCGTTCGACATATCCAATATCAAGGGAGAGGAGGCCTGCGGCTCGATGGTCACGTTCAAGGACGGCAGGCCCGACAAATCGAAATACAGGATGTTCAAGATACGCGAGGTCGAAGGCCAGGACGATTACGCAATGATGCGCGAGGTAGTAAGGCGCCGGTATACAGGATCATTGAAAGACAAGCTACCCAAGCCCGACCTGATAGTGATCGACGGGGGAAGGGGGCATCTCTCGGCAGCGGCGCATGAGATAAGGGCCGCCGGCCTCAAGGACGCCGCAATTATCGGTATTGCAAAAGTCTTCGAGCACATATATACTTTACATAAGGATCTGCCGGTCGCGCTTCCGCCGTCATCGAAGGCGCTGCAATTGATACAGCGGATACGCGACGAGTCGCACAGGTTCGCTATAAGATACCACCACATATTAAGACGAAAGGCGCTGGTCGGTGAAAAAAGAGCGAAAAAGATCCAGAAGCAAACGCCCCATTAGAAAACGATTTTCTAACGGGACACGGAGAAATCAGCTGTTTGACGGATGCACAGAATTTGAGATCTGCGTCTATAAGTGCATCATGAAGATCCCGGCCGGCGAGACGCGCACCTACGCGTGGGTCGCGGAAAAGATCGGTAAGCCCAAAGCCACCCGAGCTGTTGCCCAAGCCCTCCATCGCAACCCCTGGCCATTGATCATTCCCTGCCACCGTGTCGTTGCATCAAACGGCTCCATCGGCGGATACGCCTACGGCGTCGAGCTTAAGCGGCTTTTCCTGGAAATGGAAAAGAAGGGCGCAACTTTCTACGTCGGCTCCGACCTGCTGCCTAAACCTAAATGACCATCGATATAAAGACAATAAAACACCTGCTGGTAGGAGAATTTACTTTAAAGAGACTCCTCATCTCGATCATTGAAATATATCTCTTAGTGCTTGTGTACGCTTTCTTCTTTTCCGACAACCTGACCTTCTATCCCCACCCCTCGTCTTATAATGACGGACCCGGAATTATTAAACTGAAAGTTACGGATAGTATACGGATCTCCGCGGCCTATCTGCCTGCCAAAGACGCCAGGTTTGTTATCCTATACAGCCACGGTAACGCCGAGGACATCGGAGACCTTATGCTGCTGATGGAATTATTCAGGGACCACGGTTTTTCGACCTTAACCTACGACTATGAAGGTTACGGGACGAGCGCGGGCAAGCCCTCAGAAAAGGGCGTTTACAGGGATGCCGAAGCGGCTTACCGCTACTTAGTCAACGATCTAAAGATCGACCCAAGCCGAATAATAATCCAGGGGCGTTCTATCGGGAGCGGCGCGGCCGTCGAACTTGCCTCAAAGGAGAAAGCGGCCGGGTTGATCATTGAAAGCGGGTGCGTCTCGGCGTTCAGGGTGAGGACGGTTATCCCTCTTGCGCTGTTCGACAGGTTTAATAATATAGCGAAGATCGGGAATATCCATTATCCCGTCTTAGTTATGCACGGCAGGAAAGATACGATAATGCCTTTCTGGCACGGTCAGGCTTTATTCAAAAAGGCAAATCAACCGAAGATGTGTTTATGGGTGGACAGCGCCGGCCATAACGACTTCTTCTGGGTAGCCGGTGATAATTACTGGAAAGCGATCAAGGATTTTGCCGCGCTGATAGAAAATAATTAAGCCGGAATTCCCGCCTATTTGCCCTTGTTTTATCCCCCCTAAACTGGTATAATTTTAATCCTGTAAATGCCTTACGGAGGAGAACTATGCTTGAGGAGCTTAAGAAGAAGATAAAGCAGGCGCAAGAGACGTTAGCCAACCTGCGGAGGTATCTTTGACCTCGATAACGCGGGAAAGAATATAGCGGAATTTGAAGGGAAGATGGCCGCCCCGGGCTTCTGGGATGACCAGCAGAAGGCCAACAAGATAATCGCCGAAATGAAGTCGCTCAAGGCCCGCCTGGATCCGTGGCAGGCGTGCGGCAAAGAGCTCGAGGAGCTTTCAGGGCTCGCCGAGATAACAGAACCCTCCGACGAGGCCTCGATATCCCAGCTTTCAAAAGACCTGGATTCATTAGCGAATAAGATAAGCCGCATCGAATTTACCGCGCTATTTTCCGGAGAGCACGACAAGTCCGGCGCCATACTTTCCATAAACGCAGGCGCAGGCGGCACCGAGTCGTGCGATTGGGCAGCGATGCTTTTCAGGATGTATGTCCGCTACGCCCAGAACAAGGGCTATAAAGTGGAAGTCCTCGACTACCTGGCCGGCGAAGAAGCCGGCGTCAAGAACGTGACCATCCTGATAAAAGGCGACTACGCCTTCGGTTACCTGAAGTCCGAGCGCGGCGTCCACCGTCTTGTAAGGATATCACCATTCGATTCGAATAAGAGGCGCCACACTTCATTCGCCTCGGTCGACGTCATCCCCGAGGTCGAGGAGGACGCGGATATCCAGATCGACGAGAAGGAGATCCGCATCGACGTGTACCGGGCATCCGGGCCCGGCGGGCAGGGAGTCAACACGACCGACTCGGCGGTCAGGATAACGCATATACCGACTGGCCTGGTCGTACAATGCCAGAACGAGCGCTCGCAGCTGAAGAACAAGCACTCGGCGATGAAAGTCCTTAAGGCGCGGATCTTTGAGAAGAGGCAGCAGGAACAGGAAGAGAAATTAAAGACGATGTATTCGGAGAAACAGAAGATAGAATGGGGCAGCCAGATACGTTCTTACGTGCTGCACCCGTACATGATGGTAAAGGACCACAGGACTGAGTACGAGACCGGAAAAGCGAACCAGGTTCTCGACGGCGAACTTGACGAATTGATAGAGGCGTACGTTAAATTTTCGGCAGTAAAAAAATAATGGAGTGTCCCCCAATGGGACGTCCCCTAGGAGTTTTTAAATGATAGGAAAGATATTTTCAGCGGTAATAGGAACGCATAACGACAGGGAGCTCAAACGGATCAAGCCCAAGGCGGAGTTCATAACCTCCTTTGAGGAGAAGATCTCAAAGCTCTCAGATGCCGAACTGCGCGCGAAGACAGGCGAGTTCAAGGCGAAGATCAAGGAGAAACTCAAGGATATTGACCTTAAGAATCTCGAGAAGTCCGAGCGCCGCAAGATAGAGACCGAGGCCCTCGAGGAGGTATTGCCTGAGGCGTTCGCGGTCGTGCGCGAGGCGGGCAAGAGGGTGACAGGGATGCGCCATTTTGACGTCCAGCTCATCGGCGGCATCGTTCTGCACGAGGGAAAGATATCCGAGATGGCTACCGGCGAAGGAAAGACGCTCGTCGCCACACTGCCTGCGTATTTGAACGCGCTGACCGGACTCGGCGTCCACATCGTCACCGTGAACGATTACCTGGCGAAACGCGACAGGTACTGGATGGGGCCGATATTCGAGTTCCTCGGGCTGACCGTCGGGATGATCCAGCACGACATGCACGACAGGGACCGCCAGGCCGCGTACAACAGCGATATAACCTACGGCACGAATAACGAATTCGGTTTCGATTACCTGCGCGACAATATGAAGTACCGGCTCGAGGACATGGTCCAGCGGCCGCTTCATTACGGCATCGTCGACGAGGTCGACTCTATACTCGTCGATGAGGCGAGGACGCCGCTCATCATATCGGGCCCGGCCGAGGAATCGACGGATAAATATTATAAAGCCGCGACCATCGTCAGGGGCCTGGAGAAGGGCGAGAAAGACCCTGATACGAAAGAAGAGTCCGGAGATTACGTGGTAGACGAGAAAGGCCACAGCGTCTGGCTGACCGAGCTGGGCGAGGCGAAGGTCGTCAAGGCCTGGGGGCTCAAGGATATGCATTCGATGGAATCGGTCGAGGAGAGGCATTGCGTCGAGAAGGCTCTCCTTGCCAAAGAGCTATATAAGCGCGACGTGCAGTACCTCATCAAGGACGGCGAGGTGATAATCGTCGACGAGTTCACAGGCCGCATGATGCCGGGCAGGAGATGGTCGGACGGGCTGCACCAGGCCGTCGAGGCGAAAGAGGGTGTTAAGATCGAGAGGGAGAACCAGACCCTCGCTACGATAACGTTCCAGAATTATTTCAGGATGTTCGACAAGCTCGCAGGCATGACCGGCACGGCCGCGACAGAGGCCAACGAGTTCAGCCAGATATATAAGCTCGACGTGGTCGTGATACCGACGAACCGCCCGCTCATAAGGACGAACCATCCGGACAGCATCTATAAGTCCGAGAAAGAGAAATTCAACGCGGCCGCGGATGAGATCGCGCAGTTATACGAAAAGGGCCAGCCTGTCCTGGTCGGCACCATCTCGATCGATAAATCCGAGCGCCTGAGCAGCATGCTGCAGCGCCGCGGGATACCGCACCAGGTATTGAACGCGAAGTACCACGAGTCGGAGGCGCTTATAGTCGCGCAGGCCGGGCGGTATAAGGCGATCACTATCGCGACGAACATGGCCGGCCGAGGCACCGATATTTTGCTTGGCGGCAACGCGGAATACATGGTCTATGAGTATTTCAAGCAGAAGGGGATCGAGCCCGAGGCGATCGACCCGAAAGAAAAAGCCGAGATGATGGCGAAGTTCAAGTTGAAGGTCGAGGACGAGCATAACAAGGTCATAGCGGTAGGCGGCCTGCACGTCCTCGGCACGGAGCGGCACGAGGCGCGGCGCATCGATAACCAGCTGCGCGGAAGGTGCGGCCGGCAGGGAGACCCCGGCTCATCGAGGTTCTATCTTTCGCTTGAGGACGACCTGATGAGGATATTCGGCTCGGACAGGATAAAGTACATAATGGAAAAATTGGGGATGGAAGAGGGCCAGCCGATTGAGCATCCCATCGTCTCGAAATCGATAGAGACCGCCCAGAAACGCGTCGAAGCGCACAATTTCGAGATAAGGAAACAGCTGCTCGAATACGATAACGTAATGAACAAGCAGAGGGAGGTAATCTACTCGGAGAGGCGCGCGATACTCGAGGGAAAGGACATCGAGGAATACATTGCCGCGATGATAGAGAACGGCCTCGACTCGGCGATGGATACCTACCTCAACGAGAAGGCGCATGCCGAGGAGTGGGATACTAAAGGTTTCTCGGAATGGTTCCGCGGGAAATTCGGTTTCGACCTTCCCGTCAACCGGGAGGAATTGTTCGCGGCGCAGCGCCACGACATAAGGGCGCGGCTCCTTGATATAGTAAACAAATTTTACGAAAAGAGGGAGTTTGTCCTCGGCGCGGACGTGGCCAGGCATATCGAGAAGACGATACTGCTCGACATGATCGACTCTAAATGGAAGGATCATCTCTACACGATGGACCTGCTCAAGGAAGGTATAGGCCTGCGCGCGTACGGACAGGTCGACCCGCTCGTAGAATACAAGAACGAGGGCTTCGCGATGTTCGAGGAGATGATGAACAGGATACAGGATGACGCCCTCGAATTCATATTTAAAGTACAGGTAGCTACCCAGGAGAAGCCGAGAGGCGTCTTCGAATCCGTCCCCCAGCAGATGATACACAGGGAGATGGGCTCGCTCGCATCAAGGATATCCCAGCTGCCAGCAGAAAATGGAGACGCTGGGACTTCGCCTCAGGCCGCTGCGAGGCCGCCGGACGCGAAACAGGCGCCCGTCGAAAGGGAAGCACCCAAAGTGGGCAGGAATGACCCGTGCCCGTGCGGGAGCGGAAAGAAATATAAAAAATGCTGCGGCGTCTAGTCTTTTTACCGTTATTGTCGGCTTTATTGCTGACGCTGTCGTATCCGGCGTTCAATTTCTCGTACCTCGCGTGGTTCGCGCTGATACCGGTGCTTATCGCGATCCGCGGAGAGAAACCGTGGCAGGCTTTTTTCACAGGTTACATAACAGGGTTATTATTCTTCGGCGCCACGCTCTACTGGGTCGGATATGTGGCGATAATAGGCGTAGTCGTCCTGGCGGCCTACCTTGCTTTCTTCTTCGGGATATTCGCGGTCGGCGTCGACATACTGGCCATGCAGTTCGAAAAGCCGCGCATAAGGTTCGCGGTGCTGGTGAGCTGCCTCTGGGTGGCGGTGGAATTCCTGAGGAGCCACCTCTTCACCGGCTTCGGATGGGCGCTGCTCGGCCACACTCAGTGGGACACCCTGCCGATAATACAGATAGCCGATGCGGCCGGCGCATACGGCGTTTCGTTTTTGATCGTCTTTACCAACGTCCTTATCTCCTCGAAGATAAAGAAGAAGATAAAGGGCCATATGCCGGAGCCGAGATACCTGGCGCTCCTCGTGATAGTGCTGATAGTGGTAGCGATATACGGATATTACAAGGCCGACCAGAAGCTCGAAGGGGACCCGGTCAGGATATCGGTGATACAGGGGAACATCCCCCAGTCGGAGAAGTGGGATGAGAAATATGCCGACGCGATATTGAATAAATACATAGACCTTACGAGAGAGGCGGCAAAGGATAAGCCGGACCTGATAATCTGGCCCGAGACGTCGGTCCCCGGGTTCCTCGAGACCGACCAGATCCTGCGGGAGAAGGTCACCGCCCTGGCGAAAGAGGTCAATGCATACCTGTTGGTAGGGACGCAGACCGAGAGGGTGCCGCAGAAGGTGCGTTATTTTAATAGCGCCGCCCTGATATCTAACAAGGGCGAGGTAGTCCAGCGCTACGACAAGATACACCTCGTTCCGTTCGGGGAATATGTCCCGATGGGAAACAGCTACTTATCTTTCATCAAGAAGCGCTACGACATGGGCGAGGATTATACTGCGGGGAAGGGTTACACGATATTCGAGATACCGACGCAGAAGGGCAAGCGGGTGAAATTCGGAGTCCTGATATGTTTTGAGGACGTCTTCCCTGAGATATCGAGGGACTTCGTCCGGGCCGGTGCGGACTTCCTGGTCGTGATAACTAACGATGCGTGGTACATGAAGACAGCGGCGCCGTTCCAGCACGCGCAGCCTTCTATTTTCCGCGCGGTCGAGAACAGGGTCAACGTGGTAAGGTGCGCGAATACCGGCTACTCGTGTTTTATAAACCAGGCCGGCAAGATAACGCAGGAGGTAAAGGATTTCAAAGGGGAGAAGATATTCGTTACGGGTTTCGCTACGGCGAATATAACCTCCGGGAAGGCGAAAACCCTGTATTTAAGGTACGGGGACGCCTTTGCCTGGCTATGTACCGGGTTTTTTTTGTTTGACTTAACCCTTTATTTTATTTATAATTATGTCAAGTCTGCACGTGAAAGGCAAGTCAAAAGGACCTAAAATTGGAAGAAATAAACGACCTCATAAAACAAAGAATAATAAAACTCGGGAACCTGCGGGCGAGGGGCATAGATCCTTACGGCGGGAAATTCGTTAAGTCGGTCAATATCAACGAGTTACTGGCGGATTTTGAGGATGCGGCCGCCCAATCCAGGGAAGTTACGGTCGCAGGCCGGGTGATGGCCGTGCGTTCGCACGGGAAATCCTGCTTTATCGACGTCAAGGATTCGACCGCGAAGATACAGAATTATATAAAAGCCGCCGAGCTTTCCGAGCTCGGCAGGACAGCCTTCGAGAACCTCGATATCGGCGACATCGTAGGGATAAAGGGCAAGGCATTCAAGACGAGGACCGGCGAACCGACGATACACGCCTCGGAATTCACGATGCTGTCGAAGTCGATCAGGCCGCTGCCCGAGAAATGGCACGGGCTCAAGGATATCGAGACGCGCTACCGCCAGAGATACGTCGACCTGATAGTCAACGAGGAGGTCAAGAAGGTCTTTGAGCTGCGCATCAAGATGATCGCGCGGATAAGGGCTTTCCTCGACGGCAAGGGATTCCTCGAGGTCGAGACGCCGATGATGCAGCCGATGCCGGGCGGCGCCACCGCGAAACCTTTCAAGACGCACCACGAGGCGCTCGGAATAGACCTCTACATGAGGATCGCCCCCGAACTTTATTTAAAAAGACTGTTGGTCGGCGGCTTCGAGAGGGTCTACGAGATAAACAGGAATTTCAGGAACGAGGGGATATCGCCGCGGCATAATCCCGAGTTCACGATGATAGAGGTATACCAGGCATACGGCAATTGCGCCGACATGATAGACCTGACCGAGGAGCTTATCCTCGACGCGGCTCAGCACCTCTTCGGGAAATACAAGATCGCGCACGGCGAAGGCGAGATAGACCTGTCGCCGCCGTGGGAGAGGATACCTTTCCGCGAGGCGATATTGAAATATTCCGGGATAGATTACAAGAAAGAGAAGGACCTGCGCAAAGTCGCGAAAGATATGGGGCTCGACGTAAGGGACGCCAAGCTCGACGAGGAAGTCGCCAACAAGATATTCGAAAAGACGGTCGAGCCGAAACTCCTGAAGCCGACGTTCATAATAGATTACCCGGCGATACTGTGCCCGCTCTCGAAGAAGAAGCCCGGCGAGCCGGACCTGACCGAAAGGTTCGAACTCTTCATTTCAGGACAGGAGCTTGCCAACGCCTATTCCGAGCTTAACGACCCGATAGAGCAGAAGTCGAGGTTCGAGGAACAGGCGGCGCATCCCGGCGAAGGCTTGAAGACCATAGACGAGGATTTTGTCCGCGCGCTCGAGTACGGCATGCCCCCGGCAGGCGGGCTCGGCATCGGGATAGACAGGCTGGCGATGCTCTTCGCCAATTGCGATTCGATAAAGGACGTGATTTTCTTCCCGCAGCTTAAGCCGGAACAGCAGTAACCAAATAAATTTCTGGATATGCGTTACGAATTGTTAGTGGCTTCAAGATATCTCCTTGCCAAACGCAGGGAGAAATTCATATCGATAATCAGCCTGATCTCGGTGCTGGGTGTCGCGGTCGGGGTCTGCGCGCTCATAGTCGTCATCGGGGTGATGACCGGTTTCGACAACGAGCTGCGCGATAAGATAATCGGCGCGAATTCGCATATCATCGTCGAGCAGGAAGGCGGCATCGGGGATCCCGCCGCGCTTATCAAAAAGATTAGGACCGAGCCCCACGTTGTTTCCGCTTCACCTTTCCTCGACGGCCAGGCGTTCATCAGGGCGAAGGATACGATGCAGGGCATCTCGATAAGGGGTATCGTCGCCGAAGAAGAAGCCAAAGTATCGAAGCTCAGTTCCTATATCAAGTCCGGCTCTATGGCTGAGCTCAAGAACGACGGCATGCTGATAGGCACGGAGATGGCGCAGAGGTTCGCGCTTAAGCTCGGCGACACAGTTTCTGTCCTTTCTCCGGTGGACGGCTCATCGAAAGAATTCAAGGTCGCCGGGACATTCAATTCGGGTTATTACGAATACGATTCCGCGCTCGCTTTTGTGGACCTCAAGGACGCGCAGGAGCTCTTCGGCTACGAGGGAAAGGCCGGCGGGATCGGGGTAAAGTTAGACGACGAATATCTCGCGCCAGAGCTAAGGGTGAAATTACAGAAGGAGCTCGGTTTTCCTTTTTACGTAAAGACGTGGATAGACCTGAACAGGAGCCTCTTCTCGGCGTTGAAGCTCGAGAAGCTGGCGATGTTCTGGATATTGGCGCTGATCGTCACGGTCGCGTGCTTTAATATCGCGGCGACGATGATCATGGTCGTAATGGAGAAGACCAAAGATATCGGCATCCTCAAGGCTATAGGCGCGGCCAATAGTTCCATAAGGCTGATATTCACGCTCCAGGGATTCATAGTCGGGGCGGTCGGGACCGCGCTCGGAACGGCCGGCGGGCTGGGCCTCGGGTACCTGCTCGAGAAGTACCAGTTCATCAAGCTCCCGAGGGATATCTATTACATAGACAGGTTTCCCGTGGATATACAATACACGGACGTGGCCGTGATAGTGGCCGCGGCGCTGGCGATAAGTTTGCTGGCTTGCCTCTATCCGGCATGGCAGGCCTCGCGCCTGAACCCGGTAGATGCGCTTCGGTACGAATAGGATGATACAGGCGAAGGGTCTTAGAAAAATATACAGGAACGGCGCGAAGGAACTCGAGGTGCTGAAGGGCATAGACCTCAAGGTCGCCAAAAGCGAGGTCCTCGCGGTGCTCGGGCCGTCAGGCGCCGGCAAGTCGACCCTGCTCCATCTTTTGGGCGGGCTCGATACGCCGACCGCCGGTGAGGTCATGATAGACGGCACGGATATCTACGCGCTCGGCGACACGGAGCGCGCGAAGGTAAGGAACAGGAAGATAGGTTTCGTGTTCCAGTTCTATCACTTGCTCCCGGAATTCGACGCGCTAGAGAACGTTATGTTCCCGTTGTTGATAAAAGGCGGGGACGGGAAGAACTTGCGTGGGAAGGGAGCCGTATTGTTGAAAGCGGTGGGGCTCGAGGACAGGATGAACCACAGGCCTGGAGAGCTATCCGGAGGGGAACAACAGCGCGTGGCGATAGCCAGGGCGCTTATAAACGAGCCGGAACTCCTCCTATGCGACGAGCCGACCGGCAACCTCGATTCCGAGTCGGGGGAGAAGATAATTGAGTTGTTGTGGGAACTCAATAAAAGTCGTAAAATGACATTAATGATAGTGACCCATGACGCGCAGATAGCCAAGGCAGCGCAGCGGGTCCTGCACATAAGGGACGGAAAAATAATCCAATGACAAGGAGAGGATAATGGGACTGAAAATCTATATCGACGGTAAATTCCACGAGAGCGAGGACGCGAAGATCTCGGTCTTCGACCACGGCCTGCTTTACGGGGACGGCGTCTTCGAGGGCATCCGCACCTACGACGGGCTGATCTTCAAGATGAAGGAGCATATCGACAGGCTCTACCAGTCCGCGCACGCGATCATGCTCGAGATCCCCATGACTAAAGAGGAGATGACCGAGGCGGTCAAGAAGACCCTGCGCGAGAACCAGATGAAGGATTCCTATATCAGGCTTATCGTCACGCGCGGCATCGGCGACCTCGGGCTCGACCCGAGGAAATGCCCGAAACCGACCGTCATCATCATTACCGACAAGATCAAGCTCTACCACCAGGAATTATACGAGAAGGGCCTTGAGATCGTGACCATCTCGACGCAGAGGAATATCCACGAGTCTGTCAACCCGCAGATCAAGTCGCTCAATTACCTTAACAACATCCTCGCAAAGGTCGAGGCGATCAACGCGGGCGTCGAGGAGGCGGTTATGCTCAATTCCGAGGGTTATGTCGCGGAATGCACTGGCGATAATATCTTCATCGTCAAGAACGGCGCGATCTTCACTCCACCCGTCCACAGCGGTGTCCTGCGCGGCATCACGCGCGGCGCGGTCATCGATATCGCGCACTTAAAGGAGATCCCTATCCACGAGGAGGTCATGACAAGGTACGACCTCTTTAACGCGGATGAGATGTTCCTTACCGGGACCGCGGCCGAGATCATCCCTGTCGTCAAGATGGACAGGCGCAAGATCGGCGACGGCAAGCCCGGGAAGATGACGGCGAAGCTCATAACGGAATTCCATAAGCTTACAAAGGTCGACGGCGTGAGGTTCTGATGATCTGCCAGGTCTGCGGCAAGAGCGAGGCCACGGTCGAGTTCACCGAGATAATAGATGACGAAGTGAAACAGCTCCACCTTTGCGACGGGTGCGCGAAGGAGAAGGGCATCGAGATGGAGCAGAACTTCAGCATCTCCGACCTCCTTGCCGGGATAAGCGGCCTCGAGGAAAAACCGTCCGGCGAAGAGCTCTCCGTAAAATGCCCCAAATGCGGAATGACATTCGAGAACTTCCGGAAGATAGGCCGGCTCGGCTGCGGCGAATGTTACAGCGCGTTCAGGAAGAACCTGCTGCCGCTTTTAAAGCGCATCCACGGCTCGACCAGGCACATCGGGAAATCTCCCAAGGAGATCGACGAGACCGACGGGAAGAAGAAGATATCCGAGGCGCAGGAATTGCGGCAAAAGCTCCAGCGCGCCATAGATATGGAAGAGTTCGAGGAGGCTGCAAGGCTCCGCGACATGATAAGGTCGCTCGAAAAGAAGGCTAAAGACAAGCCATGACCTTAGGCGAGCTTTGGGACCAGACAGGCGAATGGCTTAAGGGTGCCGGCCCGGACCCTGATATAGTCATGTCCTCGCGAGTTAGGCTGGCCAGGAACCTGGCCAAGTACCCTTTCCCGCACTGGGCGCCGGCCGAGCAGCTCGAGGGCGTCATTTCGGATTTTGAGGGCGCCTATAAAAAGGCGGATTACTTTAAAGGGGCCTTATTCTTAAGGATCGACGCGCTCGACAGCATAGAGAAACAGATGCTGATCGAGAGGCATCTCATAAGCAGGGAGCACATAGCCAATCCCGAGCATAAAGCGGTCCTCATAAGCGAACGCGAGATAATAAGCATCATGGTCAACGAGGAGGACCACCTGCGCATACAGGTCCTCCAGTCGGGCCTGAACCTGCACGACACATGGAAGCTCGCCGACAAAATAGACGAGGAGCTGGAACAGAACCTCGAATTTGCGGTCTCATCGGATCTGGGTTACCTGACATGCTGCCCGACTAACGTCGGGACCGGGTTGAGGGCTTCGTGCATGGCCCATCTGCCTGCGCTGGTCATGACGAAGCAGGCCGGCAGGATCATACAGGCGATAAGCAAACTTGGCATGACCGCCCGCGGCTTATTCGGCGAGGGGACCGAGGCATACGGGAATTTTTTCCAGATATCGAACCAGGTCACTCTCGGGCATTCGGAAGAGGAGATAGTCGATAACCTCGAGCGGATAATGAAACAGATAATAGAGCAGGAGAACGCAGCCAGGAACTCGGTATTCGCGAACCAGAGGCTGCTTTTGGAAGACAGGATTTCCCGGTCGCTGGCCGAACTGAAGAGCGCGAAACTCATAAGCAGCGAGGAAGCGCTGAACCTGCTTTCCGTGATAAGGCTTGGCGCGGACCTTGGGGTGATAAAGGGCCTGGACCGCAGGATGTTAAACGATCTTTTCATACAGATACAACCCGCCCATCTCCAGAAGAAAGAAGGCAAGCGCCTGTCTGCCGAGGAGAGGGATGTGGTGCGCGCGGAGTTCATATCAAAAAAATTCAATATATAGGCCTTATTCTTGAGGAGGACAACTCATGAACATGTTTTCAAGGTTTACCGAAAGGGCGAGGAAGGTCATAATCCTCGCGAAGGAAGAAGCCAAGAGGTTTAACCACGATTACATAGGGACAGAGCATATACTGCTGGGGCTGATAAAAGAAGGCGAAGGCGTGGCCGCCGCCGTGTTGCAGAATCTCGGCCTGAGCCTCGAGGCGATACGCCTCGAAGTGGAAAAGATCGTCCAGCCCGGCCCGCCTACGGTCGTCTCCGGGGATATCCCGTTCACCCCGAAAGCGAAGAAGGTCATCGAGCTCGCGACAGACGAAGCCAGGAACCTCGGGCATAATTATATCGGCACCGAACACCTGCTCCTCGGCCTAATACGCGAGGGCGAGGGTGTGGCCAGCCAGGTCCTGACCAACTTAGGGCTGGACTTGAACAGGGTCAGGCAGGAGGTCATGTCGCTTTTAGGTTCTGCCGCCCCGGGTTTCACGCAGCAGCAGGCGCAGGCGAAGACCAAGACCCCCTCGCTGGACGCATTCGGCAGGGACCTGACGACGCTTGCCCGCGACGGGAAGCTCGACCCGGTCATCGGGCGCAAGGACGAGATAGAGCGCGTCATCCAGATACTCTCCCGCAGGACGAAAAATAACCCGGTGCTCCTCGGCGAAGCAGGCGTCGGCAAGACCGCGATAGTCGAAGGCCTGGCGCAGAAGATCATAAAAGGCGATATCCCCGAGATACTGCGCGATAAGAGGGTGATAATCCTCGATCTCGCGATGATGGTGGCTGGCACGAAATACAGGGGGCAGTTCGAGGAGCGCATAAAGGCGGTAATGGACGAGATAAAACGTTCCGAGAATATAATCATATTTATCGACGAACTGCACACGCTGGTCGGGGCAGGCGGCGCCGAAGGGGCGATAGACGCATCCAACATCCTGAAACCGGCGTTATCGCGCGGGGAGATACAATGCATCGGCGCGACGACCCTCGATGAATTCAGGAAACACATAGAGAAAGACGCTGCGCTGGAGCGCAGGTTCCAGACGATCATGGTCGAGCCGCCGAGCGTCGACGAGACGATAGAGATATTGAAGGGCTTGAGGGATAAATACGAGGCTCACCACAAGGTGAAATTCACCGACGAGGCGTTAGTGGCCGCGGCGAAGCTTTCCGACCAGTATATATCCGGCCGTTACCTGCCTGATAAGGCGATAGATCTCATAGACGAAGCGGGCTCCCGCGCGCGCCTGAGCGTGATGACCACTCCTCCTGACATCAAGGAAGTCGAGAAGGAGATGGACCAGGTACGCAAGGAGAAAGAGGCCGCGGTAAAAGGCCAGGATTTCGAGAAAGCGGCGGGCCTGCGCGATACGGAACGCGAGTTGAAAGGCCGGCTCGAGAAGGGCCGGAAGGAATGGTCGAAATCAAAGGCCGAGGCGTACCCGCAGGTGGGTGAGGAGGAGATCGCCGAGATAACCGCGAAATGGACGGGCATCCCGATCGTAAAGCTCGAGGAAAAAGAAAGCGTAAAACTCCTCAAGATGGAAGAAGAGCTCCATTCGCGCGTCATCGGGCAGGACGAGGCGATAAATGCGATAGCCAACGCAGTCAGGCGTTCGCGCGCCGGCTTGAAGGACCCGAAGAGGCCGATAGGCTCGTTCGTATTCCTCGGGCCGACCGGCGTCGGCAAGACCCTCCTTGCAAAGGCGCTCGCCGGGTTCATGTTCGGAGACGAGGACGCGATAATACAGGTCGACATGTCCGAATATATGGAAAAATTCAATGTCTCGAGGCTCGTCGGAGCTCCCCCCGGTTACGTTGGCTATGAAGAGGGTGGCCAGCTTACCGAGAAGGTCAGGCGCCGCCCGTATTCGGTCGTCCTGCTCGACGAGATCGAGAAGGCGCATCCGGACGTATTCAATATACTTTTACAGGTCCTCGAGGAGGGCCGGCTTACCGATTCTTTCGGGAGGCGCGTCGATTTCAAGAACACGATACTCATCATGACCTCAAACCTCGGCGCCGAGATGTTCAAGAAACAGGGCTCACTAGGGTTCAAGTCCGAGAAGGAAGAGGTGACCTACCAGACGATGAAGACGAAACTCCTCGACGAGGTCAAGAGGACATTCAAACCCGAATTTCTCAACAGGGTAGACGATATAATAGTCTTCAAGCCGCTTACCAAGGACGACCTTTATAAGATCGTGGAACTGGAGATCGCCGAGGTGAAGAAAAGGCTCAAAGACCAACACGGCATAACCTCAGAGCTCAATAAAGCGGCTATAGATTTCCTGATAGAAAAAGGGTTCGATCCCGTATACGGCGCGAGGCCGATAAAGAGGACGATACAGAGGTTCGTCGAGGATCCCCTGGCCGAGGAGATAATCTCCGGCAGGCTGCATAAGGGAAAGTCCGTCAAGGTAGGCGCGAAAGTAGACCATCTGATTTTTGAGCAAGTCCCGTTAGGGACCTAACTTGAAAAACCGGAGGCGGGGCTGATTTGAGACACAGACCGAGGCCGGCGCTGGTCATCCTTGGGTTGACGGCGCTGGTCGTGCTCATATTCATAGACCTGCAAGGCAATTATTTTTTAAAGGAATTCAAGACGAAGTCCCTCGCCGTAATGAGGGAGAAGATAGGCGTCGACGGCGAGATAGGCAGCGTCGAGGGCGGGGTGTTCAGGGGCATCATCCTCAAGGACGTCAAGCTTTACGGCGCGCTTCCCTCGCAGGCCAAAAAGGTCTTCTTCTCTTCGGCGGCCATCGACCTTAATTACCGGTTGTGGGACCTGGCCTTCGGAAAGTACGGCAAGCTCGACAAGATAACTTTTGTATCGCCCAAGGTATACTTTTTCGAGGCGGGTCACAACCCGCCGAAAATCCCGAAGGTCTTCGAGCCGGCGTGGAAAGAGATAACCGTATCGATAAGGGACGGTTCTTTTTATAACTCCCAGGGCGCGCCGGTCATCACGGAAGTGAACGGTAATTTCAAGGTGGGCGAACACGGCATAGAATCGCAGAACGTGAACGCCTATATCCTGGGGCAGAGGTTTGCGGGAAGGGGCAGCGTCGGTTTCCCGGTAGACCGGTCGGCGGTAAAGATGGAAGGCTCGATAAAGGGCCAGGGCTATACGCTGAGGGTACAGCTTGAAGGCGTTCTCGACAAAATATCCGTGCGCGGCTCTTTTGACATATTCGATAAGCTGAACCTGAATTTTGCGGGCAATATCGCCAAGTCCGAAGGGACGCTTTCTTTCAATGATTTTAAGTTCGGCCCGAAAGCGATAGTGAACGCGGTCCTCCAGACGGCTGACAAGGGTTTCTGCATAAACCTGTATCCGGAAGACGTGAGCGGGAACGCTACCGCGCTGGGAGAGGTGAGCAGGTTCTGCATCACAGGGGATTTCGCGAAGCTCCCATATTTCACCCTGACGATAAACGCCAACCACCTCAAGGCGATGGGATTCGACCTGCTCTCGAATTATTACATGAGCGGAAAGCTTAATTATGACGCGAATAACAGGCTTGAGTCGGTGACCGGCGACTTCAGCACTTCGGGCTCGGTGATAAATTACGACCCGGTGAGGGAGATAAAGGGCGCGTACGAGTTCAAGGACGGCGTGATAAAGCTGACCGGCGTCAATTATGGCGATGTCGTTTACGCAAACGGCACTATCGGCATCGCGGGCAAGAACGATCTCGACCTCCATTTTAAATTTAAAGGCGCCCAGCTCGGCGGCCTCACCGACCTCGCTATGGAGAAGGGGGCGGTGTCCGGGCTCGTCTTCGGAGACATGGACATCCACGGCGGAGTCGGCAAGGAAGCCAGCATAGCCGGCCAGCTCGAATTCCAGAACGGCAACATAAGCACGGTGCGCTACAATTCCGCGAAGATAACATTGAAGGGCAAGAGTTCTGCCCTTGAATTTATCGATTCAAAAGTCTATACTGGTGATCAGGTGCTTATGCTTGAGGGCAAGCTGGATCTGCGGGATATCGGCACTCCGCGGATCTTCCGCAACCTCCTGATAAAGGCCGACCAGAACACGGTCGTGTGGGCGGGCGAGAGTACGATGAAGGCGCCGGCCGGAGGGGATTACGCGGCCGGGGCGGGCGCGAACGAACAATTCAAGGTCAACCTGAAGACTTACGAGTCCCAGCAGGGAAACCAGGTGCCGCGGCAGGATACGATGGATGCGGAATCCAAGCTTGCGAACCAGGCGGGCACGAAATTGAAGATGAAAGAGAACGAGGATTTCTTCGGGGTCGAGCACAAGGTGAGGTTCTAACGATATGAACGGTTGGATAACGACGCTGGGCGAGAGGTTCCTTAATTTTATCCGTTACGCCGGAGGGGTATCCGTCCTCTTCGTGCGGACCATATTCTGGGTATTTGTTCCGCCGCTTAAACGCAGGCAGATCCTCGACCAGATGGTCAAGATCGGCGTCGACAGCCTGCCCATAGTTTTCCTTACCAGCCTCTTTACCGGCATGGTCCTCGCCCTGCAGAGCGCTTACCAGATGCAGAAGATGGAGGCGAAGCTCTATATCGCGAGCCTCGTCGCGCTCTCGATAACCAGGGAGCTCGGGCCTGTATTGACCGCGCTTGTGGTTGCGGGCCGGATCGGCGCCTCGATAGCCGCCGAACTCGGAACGATGAAGGTGACCGAGCAGATAGACGCGCTTGAAACCCTGGCGACGAACCCGATAAAATATCTCGTAGTGCCCAGGTTTATCGCGCTCTTTTTCATGCTGCCGCTGCTGACTATATACGCCGACATCGTCGGCATATTCGGCGGGTACATGATCGGCGTCTGGAGGCTGAATATACTCAGTAACCTTTATTGGGACATGACTTGGAACCCGCTTCACATCAAAGATATCGTCACCGGCATCATCAAGGCCTTCGCTTTCGGCGTCATAATATGCATAGTGGCCTGTTACGAGGGGATGAGGGTCGAAGGGGGCGCCGAGGGAGTCGGAGCGGCGACGACTAAGGCGGTCGTCATCGCGTTCATACTCATAATCGCGGCTGACTGCCTCTTTACCGCGTTGTTCTATTTTGGGTTTGCATTCTAAATATGATAGAATTGATCAATGTAAGCAAATCGTTCGAGGACCACATGGTCCTCGACAACATGAACCTCACGATCCGCGATGGGGAAACTATCGTGATCATAGGCCGTTCCGGCATCGGTAAGAGCGTCACGCTCAAGCATATAATCGGCCTGATGAAACCCGATTCCGGACAGGTCATAGTCGACGGATTGGATATAACCAGGCTCGACGCGAAGGGCCTTAACGAACTCAGGCTGAAATTCGGCATGCTATTCCAGGGAGCGGCGCTATTCGATTCGCTCAACGTGCGCGATAACGTGGCGTTCAATCTTATTGAACATACCAAGATGGACGATAAGGCGATAGACAAGAGGGTGGCCGAATGCCTGGAGCTCGTCGGCCTGCGGGGCATAGAATACCTGAGCCCGGCGGAGCTTTCCGGAGGCATGAGGAAACGCGTCGGCCTGGCCAGGGCCATATGCATGAACCCGAAGATAATACTTTACGATGAGCCGACGACCGGCGTAGACCCGATAATGGCCGACGCGGTCAACGACCTCATCAAGGATTTGCAGTCGAAGCTTAAGACCACCGCAGTGGCGGTCACACATGACATGACCTCGGCCTATAAGATAGCGGACAGGATCGCGATGCTCTATAAGGGAAAGATCGTCGAGATCGGGACCCCTGACGAGATAAAGAACACCAAGAACCCTGTCGTAAAACAGTTCATAACCGGCGCGGCCACAGGGCCGATAACGGAGGACTCATGATGATACTTTTTCCGAGGAGGCTCAAATGAGAAGGATGGATCTGGAGTTCAAGGTCGGGATTTTCGTGGCGATAGGCATTGCTATCCTGATGTCCATGGTCTTTTCGCTGAAGGAGCTTAAGCACGCCCAGCAGAACTATTCGATAAGGGTGCGCTTTAATTTCGCCAACGGCATCGAGGTCGCCGCGCCGGTAAGGGTGGCCGGCGTCCAGGTCGGAGAGGTGAAGAATATCGCGATCGTGGAGAACAAGGAAGCCAACAAGATGGCCGTCGACCTGTTTGTCGGGCTCGACAAGAAGGTAAAGGTCGAGAAAGACGCCGAAGCGTTCATAAATACGCTTGGGCTTATCGGGGAAAAATACGTGGAGATCCTCCCCGGCACCCCGGGAGGCGAGGTATTGAAACCCGGCGAAACGCTGGTCGGCAGGGAGTCGGTGCCGATAGAGAAACTGACCGAGAAGGGCTACGAGATAGCGAGCGGGCTCGGCGACACTATAAAACATTTTAATAAACTGGTAGGGGACCCGGAGACGCAGGCCGCGTTCAAGGCGACGATGCTCGACATCAGGAAATTCATGGCGTCGGCGAACACGGTCATGGACAATGTCAAATCCGGACAAGGGACGATCGGCAAACTTTTTATGGACGAGGGCCTGTATAACGAGCTGGACGCCTTCGTAAAGGACCTTAAGGCTCACCCGTGGAAACTGCTTTCGAAGCCCAGGGGAGAAAAGTAACAGAATGATAAAGGAAAGGAGGTGAGATAAAAATGCCATTTACGATCGTGCGCGCTTTTTTTGTGCTTCTTTGCGGCCTGATGGGTTTCGGGATGGGGGACCTCTTCAAGTCCCTGTTCGGGGATTTCGCCCCGGTAATCGGGATAGGGCTGGGCGTATTGCTCGGCCTCCTTATAATAGTGCTGGAATTGACGTCGAAGAGAGTTTCGGTGAAAGGCCTTTCGGCCGCGGTATTCGGTATAGTATTCGGTATATTGTTCGCACGGCTTATGATCGAAGTCTTCAAGCTGATGCATATGCCGGAGGAAGTGAACGGTGTCCTAATAGTCATTTTTGCATACCTGGGCATGGTCATGGCGTTAAGGGGCAAGGACGAGTTCAACATAATAATCCCTTACGTCAAGTTGAGGAGGGAAGACCAGCGCGAGGAGATAATCGTCCTCGATACATCCGTAATCATAGACGGCAGGATCGCCGACATATGCCACACGAAGTTCATAGAAGGGAAATTGGTCATTCCGAGGTTCGTGCTTAAGGAACTACAGCAGATAGCCGATTCGGCGGACCCGATCAAGAGGAACCGCGGCAGGCGCGGCCTTGATATGCTCAACAAGATCCGCAAGTCCGGGCATATGGAAGTCAAGATCCACGAGGAGGACCTTCCGGAGATCCACGATGTCGACGCGAAACTCATAAAACTCGCGAAGATGCTCAACGCCAAGGTATTCACCAACGACTATAACCTCAACAAGATAGCGGAGCTCCAGGGCGTGTCGGTGCTCAACATTAACGAGCTCGCCAACGCGCTCAAGCCCGTGGTCATACCGGGCGAGTTGATGGAGGCGAAGATAGTGAAGGAAGGCAAGGAGTATAACCAGGCGGTCGCGTATCTCGATGACGGGACGATGGTTGTCATCGACAACGCCAGGCAGCTGATAGGGCAGACGGTGAAGGTCATAGTCACGTCGGTCCTCCAGACTGCGGCGGGAAGGATGATATTCGCGAAGTTGGAATCACAGCGATAGGAGGCCTGATATGAAAGTAGCTGCGATAGTCGCGGCGGCGGGAAAAGGCGAACGGCTCAAATCAAAGGTCCATAAGCCTTTTGTGGCGCTCGGGAAGGACCCGATATTGCTTCACGCTTTAAAGGTCCTCGATAATTCCAACCTGGTCGGCGAGATAATCGTTGTCGCGCACCAGGCCGACCTCCCGAAGGCGCGGCTGCTCCTCAAAAAGGCCAAGCTGAAGAAATTCAAGGAACTCGTCGCGGGCGGGAAGCGCCGTATGGATTCGGTCAAGAACGGGCTTTCCGCCGTCAGCGAGGACGCCGATTATGTCATCATACATGACGGCTGCAGGCCGTTCATAGACAACAAGATGATATCTTCGGTGCTCGGCGCGGCCGAGACGTTCGGCGCGGCGATCACCGGCGTCCCGGTGAAACCGACCATCAAGGAGATAGAGAAGGGAAATTTCGTCGCAGCGACCCTGAAGAGGGAAACGCTGGTCGACGTCCAGACGCCGCAAGCATTCAGGAAGGACGTCCTCTTGAGGGCTTACGATAAGGCCCTATCCGAAGGCGCCGAAGCCGCGGAAGCGACCGACGATTCGGCGCTGGTCGAGAGGACCGGCATAAAAGTGAAGGTCGTGGACGGCTCATACAGGAACATAAAGATAACCACGCAGGAAGACCTGAGGTACGCCAAGATGCTCATGGGTGAAAAATGAGAGTAGGGCTCGGTTACGATATACACAGGCTTATCGAAGGGCGCAAGCTCTTCCTCGGAGGCGTTGAGATCCCCTACATAAAGGGCCTCGAAGGCTACTCCGACGCAGACGTCCTTTTGCACGCGATATGCGACGCGATATTGGGCGCCATAGGCAAGGAAGATATCGGGATACATTTCCCGAATAACGACCCTAAGTTCAAGGGCATCAGCAGCCTCGAATTGCTGCATAAGGTCGCGGTGCTGGCCGAGGCGTCCGGTTACAAGATAATAAATATCGATTCGACGCTCATACTGGAAGAGCCGAAGATCCTGCCTTTCAAGGCGAAGATGAAGAAGACGCTCGCCTCGGTATTGGGGATAGACGAGGACCGGCTGAACATAAAGGCCACCACGCAGGAAGGCGTGGGCGCGATCGGGCGCGGAGAGGCGATAGCCGCTTACGCAGTAGCTTCTGTTGAGGAGATAAAATAGATGGAAGTCTTGTTGATAATAATACTGGCGATCATCGCGGTTGCGGTGATAAAGCTTTGGCTTATTTCGATGATATTCAGGCAGGAGATAAAGGCGGTCTTCGAGCGCGACCCGGCCGCGAAGAGCGCGTTCGAGGTCATACTGCTTTATTCCGGCCTGCACGCCATCATATATTACAGGATCTCTCGCGCGTTTTATACCGCAGGCGTGCCTTTGCTCCCAAGGATGATATCGCAATACGGGAGGTTCATGACCGGGATAGAGATACATCCGGGCGCGACTATCGGGAAAGGCCTTTTTATAGACCACGGCATGGGGGTCGTCATCGGCGAGACGTCGATAATCGGCGATAACGTCACCCTTTACCAGGGCGTGACACTCGGCGGCACCGGCAAGGAGAAAGGCAAGCGCCATCCGACGCTTGGCAATAATGTCGTAGTCGGCACAGGCGCGAAGGTGCTGGGCAATATAAAGATAGGCAACGACGTCCTGATAGGCGCCAATGCCGTCGTCGTCAAAGATGTGCCGGACGATTCGACCGTCGTCGGCGTCCCCGGAAGGATCGTGAAACAGGAAGGCAAGATAGTCCACGGCATAAGGCTTGACCATACGAACATGCCCGACCCGCTGGTGAAGGCCTTGCAAGACCTGTGGGACGAGATAGACCAGATAAAAGGCAACGCAAAGAAACATCACCCGGACCTTGAATAGATTTCATGCCCATCCTCATACATAACACCCTGACGCGCAAGCTCGAAGAATTCAAGCCCATCAAAGCCAGCGAGGCCCGCATGTACGTCTGCGGCGTCACCGTCTATGACGAATGCCACCTCGGCCACGCCAGGAGCGGTTTTATATTTGATTTCATCAGGAATTACCTCGGGTACCGCGGATATAAAGTGACATTCGTAAAAAATATCACGGATGTCGACGATAAGATCATAAACAGGGCGCGCGCCGAGGTCGCCGACAAAAATTCGCGGCTTCACGGCATCGACTTGAATGAAGCCGTAAAAGAGATCGCCCGGCGCTATACGGAGAGTTTTTACGGGGATATGGCGTCCCTCGGCATCGCGAAGGCCGACAAGGAACCGAAGGCGACCGAGCACATAAAAGAGATAATTAAGATGATAGCCGCCCTTATTGATAAAGGTTATGCTTATGCGGCCGGCGGGGATGTTTATTTCGACGTGAGGAAGTTCGGCGGTTACGGGAAACTCTCTAACCAGGACAAGGACCAGATGCTGGAAGGCACCAGGTCTGAGACATCTGAAAAGAAAAGAGACGCCCTCGATTTCGCTTTGTGGAAGTCGGCGAAGGAGAACGAGCCGGAATGGGATTCCCCGTGGGGCAAGGGCAGGCCGGGCTGGCACATCGAGTGCTCGGCGATGTCGACCAAATACCTCGGAGATAATTTCGATATACACGGCGGCGGGCGCGACCTCATATTCCCGCACCATGAGAACGAGATCGCGCAGTCCGAGTGCGCTACCGGCAAACCGTTCGCGAATTACTGGATACATAACGGGCTTTTGACGATAATCGGCGAGAAGATGTCGAAGTCGCTCGGCAACTACGTCTCTATAAAGGCCGTGCTTGCGCGTTACCCCTCCGACGTCCTTAAGATATTCTTCCTCGGCGCGCATTATTCCCACCCGATAGATTTTACGTGGGAGAAGATGGAAGCGGCGAAGAGCGGCTACGAAAGGTTCCTCGTGTTGTTGGATAAGATAGACAGGCGCCTGGAGGGAAAGGGGCAGGTCAAGGCAAAGAATAACGCGGAGATAGGCGGTTTAAAGGCCGCGTTCGAGGCCGGCATGGACGATAATTTCAATACCCCGGCTGCGCTTGGGGCGCTATTCGACCTGGCCACCGCCGGCAACAAAATACTTGATAGAAATGAAGATGCTTCTGTGATAAAATACCTACAAAGCACCCTTTTGGAGCTGGCCGGGGTCCTCGGCCTTAGGTTTAAGAACGCGTCAAACGGCATGTCGGACAATGAGATACAAAAACTGGTCGACGCCCGCATCGACGCGAAAAAGAAGAGAGATTTCAAGGAGTCCGACAGGATAAGGGAAGAGCTGGGCAAGAACGGCATCATCCTGGAAGACGATAAAGGGAAGACTTACTGGAGGCGCAAGATATAGATGGCACTTAAGGCACGCGCAAAAGAGACGCTCGCGGCGTATTTATTCCTCTCGCCGAACCTAATCGGGTTCATGGTATTTACTTTCCTGCCTGTCTTCGCGTCACTGCTGTTGAGCTTTTACAAATGGGATATAATAACATGGCCGCCCAAGTTCGTCGGCATGCATAATTTCGTGGACCTTCTCGGTGTCCATTCCGAGGCCGGCAAACTCGTCGTCAACGACCCCAAATTCTGGCAGTACCTCTGGAACACCGTATTCCTGATGTTCTCGATCCCGATATGCATGATGGCGTCCCTGTTCCTTGCGACCGCGCTCAACCGCAAGATAAAAGGCGAGTCGCTCTTCAGGACTCTCTTTTTCCTGCCTTCAATATGCCCGGGAGTCGCGGTAGCGATCCTCTGGCTGTGGATATTCAACCCCGATTTCGGGATGCTCAATAACATAATCTACTGGATCGGGAAGCTCCTCGGCTTCAACATACCCGGGCCGTTATGGCTCAATTCCCCGGGATGGGCGAAGCCGTCGTTGATGCTCATGAACTTCTGGATCGCCATCGGCGGAATGAACATGATCCTTTACCTCGCCGCCCTGCAGGGGATACCGAGGGATTTCTACGAAGCGGCCGAGATAGACGGCGCGAACGGCTGGCAGAAATTCTGGGCGATAACCTGGCCCCAGATAAGCCCGACGACATTCTTCATTTTTTTGATGAGCATAATCGGCGGGTTCCAGGGCGGTTTCATGCAGGCGTATATAATGACAGGCGGCGGGCCGGGCGGTGCGACGACCACGATCGAATATTACATCTTCAATAACCTTTACACCTGGCAGAACGTCGGTTACGCCGCGGCTATCGCGTGGTTCCTCTTCATCGTGATATTCGCCGTCTCCCTCATCAATTGGAGATTCGGCGGAAAACTTGTCCATTACTAAGGAACGGATAATATGGCAGAAAAGAATATAAGGCATAAGAGCGCGGCGGGTTCCAAGGAAAAGGGGCTGCAGTTTTTCGCTTATTCAGTCCTTATCATAGGCGCCGTCTCGATGATATTGCCTTTCCTGTGGATGACGACGACCTCGCTGAAGACGCTCGACGCGATATTTATCCAGCCAAAGAACTGGATACAGATGTTCGTTCCCACGATGTTCAAATGGGAGAACTACGCCGAAGCTTTCAAGGTAGTGCCGTTCGCGAAGTTCTACATGAACTCCATACTGGTAGGCCTCGCCGTCACGGTCGGGCAGGTCTTCACAAGCTCGATGGCGGCTTACGCCTTCTCGCGCTTGACTTTCCCGGGCAGGGACAAGCTATTCTTCGCGTACCTTGCGACGATGATGATCCCGGGGTCGGTCACGATGATACCCGTCTACGTCTTAATGAGGCTCTTCGGTTGGGTCGATACTTATAAAGCGCTTATAATCCCTATGATATTCTCCGCTTACGGGACGTTCATGCTCAGGCAGTTCTTCATGACATTGCCGAAGGACCTTGAGGACGCGGCGAAGATAGACGGCTGCGGATTCTTCCGCATATTCTGGACGATAATATTGCCACTCTCGAAACCGGCCCTGGCGACGCTGACGGTCTTTACGTTCATGGGTAACTGGGGGAATTTCATGTGGCCCCTCCTGGTCACCAACAGCGACAGCATGAGGACTCTGCCGATAGGGCTGGAATCGTTCAAGACGCAATACTCGACCGACTGGCATCTCCTGATGGCCGGCTCGGTCATGGCTATGCTGCCCATCGTCATAATCTTCATCTTCACCCAGCGTTACTTCGTCGAGTCGATCAAGCTCAGCGGCGTAAAAGGATAGCATATGTCGCGCGGAAGGTTCATCACTATCGAGGGCCCGGAAGGGTCGGGAAAATCCACCCATTCACGCCTGCTTTGCGAATTCCTCAGGGGAAGCGGCCATAAGGTGCTCCATACGCGCGAGCCCGGAGGCACAAGATTAGGCGAGGCGATAAGACAGGTCCTGCTCGACAAGAAAAATAAGAATATGTCCGATGGATGCGAACTTTTCCTTTTCCTCGCGGCGCGCGCCCAAGTAGTCTCCGAAGTGATAATGCCGGCTTTGAAGAAGGGATATATAGTTGTCTGCGACAGGTTCCATGACGCGACTGTCGCGTACCAGGGTTACGGCGCAGGCCTCGACCTGAAATTGATAGATTCGGCGGGTAAGCTCGCGACGGGCGGGCTTAAACCCGACCTGACTATATTGCTCGACGTTGAGACGTCGGCCGGGCTGAAACGCGGCGGCATAAAGGACAGGATGGAAGTCAAGCCTGTCCGTTTCCACAAGAAGGTCAGGGACGGTTATTTTAAGATAGCGAAGAAAGAACCGCGCCGGATAAAGGTCATCAATACCGGCGGCGTGCCTATCGCCGCGGTACAGGATAAAATAAGAAGAGCCGTATCGCATGTCGTTCAATAAAGTCATCGGGCAGGAACTCGCCGCAGGTCTCTTGAAAAAAGCGATAGAGGAGAAACGCCTGGCGCACGCGTATCTCTTTATCGGCCCGGAAGGTGTGGGCAAGTCGCTGCTGGCGAAGGTCTTCGCCAAGGCGCTCAATTGCGAAAAAGGCGGCGCGGAACCCTGCGGGGAATGCGTATCCTGCAGGAAGATAGAGGCAAATATCCATCCCGACGCGGTCGTCCTCTCCCCGGAAGGGAAATCGTCGCAGATAGGCATAGACGCGATCCGCAAGATAGAAGGGGCGATGTCGCTGAAGCCTTACGAGGGGCGGACCAAGGTCTTCACTATCGACGGCGCGGATAAGATGACAGAGGAAGCCGCGAACTCGCTGCTGAAGACCCTCGAGGAGCCGCCGAAAGACACGGTACTGGTGCTACTGGCCTCTAACATGTTCAAACTGCAGCCGACGATAGTATCGCGGTGCCAGAAGATCCTCTTCCATCCGCTGGGCGAGCGCGCGATAATGAAAGAGCTCATCGAAAGATTCGGGCTCGACGAGAAGAAGGCCGCCTGTATATCGAGATTTTCCGAAGGCCGTCTCGGCAGGGCGATAGAGGTCCTCGAAGGCGAGGCGCTTGCTAAGAGGAATAAAATAGTTGACGAATTTTTGACGCCGAAGCAGTTCGGCTATGAGGATACGTGGTTATACGGCGAGCCGCGCGATAAGATAAACGAGACGCTCAACGCCTTGGCCGTCTATTTCAGGGACCTTTTGGTCTTCAGCCTCTCAAAGGACCAGGGCCTGCTCGTAAACCTCGACAGGGCTGCCGATATTGCCCGTGATGCGGCAAAATACCCGGCCGAAAGGCTCGAGAGGATAATCGAGATAATTGCCGACACGCAGGAGCAGATAAAGAGGAACGCCAACATAAAGATCGCGCTCTCCTGCATGCGGCTTAACATAACTTAGGGGAAATAAAAATGTTCGAAGTTGTGCAGATAAGGTTAAGGGAAGGCGGCAAGACGTCGTTTTTTGAGCCCGGCAACACGAAACCGAAGACGGGCGAAACGGTCATAGTCGAGGCGGACAGGGGCGTCGACTACGGCGATGTCATATCCGATATAGAATCCGTTTCCGAGATAGCGGGCGACGAGCCGATCCGCAAGGTCTTAAGGATAGCCACTGCCGGCGACCTCGACCAGATAAAGAAGAACCGCGAGAAGACGAAAGAGGCTTTCACCGCCTGCCAGAAGAAGATAATCGAGCACGGGCTGAAGATGAAACTCATCGACGCCGAATACACCTTCGACAGGTCGAAGCTTTTGTTTTATTTCACGGCAGAAGGGCGCGTCGATTTCAGGGAACTCGTAAAAGACCTCGCGCGGATATTCAAGGCGCGCATAGAGCTCAAGCAAATAGGCGTCCGAGACGAAGCGCGGCTGTTGGGCGGGTTCGGCCCGTGCGGCAAGTGCCTCTGCTGCGCGACCTTCCTCAAGGATTTCGAGCCGGTCACGATAAAGATGGCCAAGGAGCAGAACCTCCCGCTCAACCCGGCGAAGATCTCAGGCGTATGCGGCAGGCTGATGTGCTGCCTAGGCTACGAGCATAAATTATACGTCGAACTGTTGAAGGGCCTGCCGAAGGAAGGCGAAAAGGTCAACCTTGAAGGATGCGCCGGCAAGGTCGTCTCGGTGAACGCGCTCAAGCGCTCGATAACCGTCGATTGCGGCGAGGGAAAGTTCGTCGAGCTCGGCTGCAAATGCCCCAAGGGCTGCCAAATGCACCTCAACCAGAGAAAATGAAAAAGTTTTACGTCACCACAGCCATATATTACGTAAACGCGAAACCGCATATCGGCCACTGTTCTGAAAGCGCCTCCGCAGACGCGTTGGCGCGCTACCACCGGCTCAAAGGAGAAGACGTATTTTTCCTGACCGGCACGGATGAGCACGGGCAGAAAGTCGCCAAGGCCGCGCTTGAGGCTGGCAAGACTCCGAAGGAGTTCGTCGATTCGGTCGTGAAGCCTTCCCTCGAATTGTGGAAACTCCTCTCCATATCCTATGATGATTTCATAAGGACTACCGACGAGCGCCACGCCGAGGTCGTCAAATTCCTCCTCGATGACCTGCATAAAAAAGGCGAACTTTACGAATCGGAATACAAGGGATGGTATTGCAGCTCATGCGAGGCGTTCTACCCGAAGAACCAGCTTGAGGGCAGCACCTGCCCGGAATGCAAGCGCCAGCTCGAGGAGATCTCGGAGACGAACTGGTTCTTCAAACTGTCGAAATACCAGGATTGGCTTGTAAAATATATAAATGACCATCCCGATTTCATAAAACCCGCCTCGAGGAGGAACGAGATATTGAGCTTCCTCTCCCAGCCGCTCCAGGACCTCTGCATCTCGCGCCCGAGATCGCGGCTCGAATGGGGCATCCCCATGCCTTTTTCGAAGGACCATGTCACCTACGTCTGGTTCGACGCCCTCGTTAATTACATATCCGGCATAGGCTACCTTAATGATAAGGAAAAATTCAACAAGTTCTGGCCCGCGGACGTCCATATAGTCGGCAAGGACATAATAAGGTTCCACACGGTCTACTGGCCGATAATGCTGCATGCGGCAGGCATCGAGCTGCCGAAGACGGTCTTCGCCCACGGTTTCTGGCTTATCGGCAAGGACGCCGAGAAGATGTCCAAATCGAAGGGAAACGTGGTCGACCCGTTCGAGCTCATAAACAAATACGGCCCTGACCCGCTAAGATATTTCCTTTTGAGGGAAGTGACGTACGGCCTCGACGGGGTATATTCCGAGGCCGCGCTCGTAAGCAGGCTCAATACCGACCTTGCCAATGACATCGGCAACCTCCTTAACAGGACGCTGACGATGATAGAGAAATATTATGGAGGCAGGGTCCCTGCTCCGGCAGGGACGTCGCTGCGCTCCGAAGATCCCGGCGATGATGAATTGAAGGCGCTCGCGAAGGGCCTTCCGGGCAGGATAGACGCGGCCATGGCAGAGCTGGATTTCTCCGGTGCTTTGGCTTCGATATGGGAGCTGATCAACAAGGCGAATAAATATATAGAGGTGCAGGCGCCGTGGACGCTCGACAAGCAGGGCAAGAAAGACCGTCTCAGCGACGTGATATATAATCTGGCCGAGATACTGAGGATAGTCACTATAGCGGTCTCGCCGTTCATCCCCGCTTCAGCGGAGAAGATGTGGGAGCAAGCCGGCATTACAGAACCGCTTTCCAAAATGCGTTTTTCCGATATAGAAAAGTGGGGCCTCGTCAAGCCGGGGACGCAGATAAAGAAAGGCGCCCCGCTCTTCCCACGCATCGACACAAAGGCGAAATGATGAGGCTCGTCGATACCCATTGCCACCTCGATTTCCCTGAGTTCGATCCCGACAGGGAAGAAGTAATAAGCAGGGCAAAGGCAGTCGGCATAGAATACATCATAAACGTCGCGAGCAGCCTCGAGGGCTCAAAAAAGTCGGTCGCGCTCGCGAATAAATATGACTGCGTATACGCCTCTGTCGGCATCCACCCTCACGACGCGAAAGAACTCAACGAATCCTCGTTTTCCGGGATAAGGGCCCTCGCGAAAGATAAAAAGGTGGTAGCCATAGGCGAAGTCGGCCTCGATTATTACAGGAACCTCTCGCCGGCCGGCCTGCAGCAGGCCGCATTCAAGAAATTCCTCCACCTCGCCCAAGATACGGGCCTTCCGCTCATAATCCACTGCCGAGAGGCGCGCGAAGACCTCCTGAAGATAATAAAAAAAGAGATCTCCGCCCCGGTAAAGGGTGTCATCCACTGTTTTCCCGCCGATGAGGAACTCCTCAATAACGTCCTCGACCTCGGGATGTACGTCTCGTTCACCTGCAACCTCACTTTCAAGAATGCCGCCAAAGCGCGCGAAATGGTAAAAGCCCTTGTCCCGATGGACAGGATACTGGTCGAGACCGACGCGCCGTACCTGGCGCCGGAAGGGATGCGCGGCAAGAGGAACGAGCCGTCCTATATGGTAAAAGTTGTAGAACAGATAGCGGAACTGAAAGGGATCACCCCGGAAGACGTGGCCAGGGCGACGACAGCCAACTGCGCGCGGCTCTTCGGAGTCGGCGGCGCCCCGGAATCGGCGATAACGTATAAAATAAGGGACTCGCTGTACATAAACCTCACCAACAGGTGCACCAGCGACTGCGAATTCTGCGTCACCAAGACGACTGATTTCGTGATGGGGCATAACCTGCGCCTTAAAGGCGAACCGTCGGCAAAAGAGATAATAGAGGAGGTCGGCGACCCGAAGAGATACGATGAGATAGTGTTCTGCGGATACGGCGAACCCACTTTACGGCTCGATTGCTTGGTCGAGGTCGCGAAGGCCCTGAAAAAGAAGGGCGCCAAGGTCCGACTTACGACGAACGGCCACGGCAACCTAATAAATAAAAGGCGCATTGTCGACGACCTCGCCGGGCTCATTGACCGGGTAAGCGTGAGCCTTAACGCCCCGGATAAAGAGGCCTATAATAAGGTCTGCAGGCCGGCGTTCGGCCCTGAGACTTTCAGCGAAGTGAAGAAGTTCATCTCCGAGTGCAGGGAGAGACTGCCTGAGGTCGAAGTCACCTGCGTCGATTACGAAGGCGTGGACATGAAAGAATGCGAGAGGGTCGCGACGGAAGAGTTAAAGGTCAAATTCAGGCCGAGGAGGCTCAACGTTGTTGGATAAGATCAGGAAATTTGCATTCGAGAACAGGGTCTATCTCTTCTTGCTCTCCTTCATTATAGCGACCGAGATATTCCTGGTCTTGTCGCCCTCGCCGGAGAGGAAGGAGAAGCTCGCCGAGAAAAAATCGCACAAGATATTGACGGCCCAGGAGGTCCTCGCGCAGGAGGAGAGTATAAAAGAGCTGCTCGCGCGCGACAGCATGCTGGGTTTTGCGGTCACGGCCAGCACATTCTTAAGCGCCGTTGCGCTTTTGGCCGGCCTTATCATCGGGATAAGATGCATCGCCCGCAAACTTAACGGACGCGACATCATGGCCGCTTACGGCTCCCCGCCGGAAGTGCGATGGCAATTCATAGATATCTTAAGGGTGATAGTCACGTTCTATTTCTTCGCCTACCTGCTCCAGTGGATAGAGGCCGATATACTCGGCCTGATGAATATAAAGAACCCCAACGAGGTGCTCTTTGACGTGCTCAACGCGACGCTGATGGATGTCATCGGCCTCGTAATAGTCCTGTTTTTCGCGGTAAATAAATTCAAGAGCGGCCTGGCCGGGCTGGGGCTTATCTTTAAGAACACGGCAAGGAACATGAGGCTCGCCATCGGCGGCTACTTTACGTTAATCCCCGTCCTGGCTATCATAATGATCCTGGTCTTCATCGGCATCAGGGTGTTCAGCTATGAACCTCCGGAGACGAAGGCGCTTGAGATGCTCTACGAGGCGAAGGGGACGAAGCTCCTCTTTATCCTTACGGCGCTCGTCACGATCATCGGGCCGATAGCAGAGGAATTATTCTTCAGGGGTTTTGCGTACCCGGTATTCAGGAAGAAGATAGGGGTGAGGAATGCGATACTGGTCGTCTCATTCATCTTCGCGATGCTGCATATGAATATCGTCTCGTTCTTCCCGATACTCGCGCTCGGCATCCTGCTGGCGTATCTTTACGAGAAGACCGGATCTATCATACCGTCGATAGCGGTGCATATAATCCATAATTCGGCCGTGATATTCTTTGTGTTCCTTTATAAACTGATCGCGATCCCCAAATAAACGATGGGCCCAAAAGTCTCGATAGTAAAAGCGGATTCGTACGATCCCGGCAAGGTCTATGCCGCCGTCAAGAAAGCGGTGGACCTGCTCGGCGGCATCTCTTTGTTCGCCGGGCACGGCGAGACAATACTCCTGAAGCCCAACGTCCTTTCCGCGAAGCCGCCGGAATCCGGCGTCGACACTCACCCTGAGATGATACGCGCGGTCGCGAGGCTCGTAAGGGAAGCCGGCGCAAAAGTGATCGTCGGGGATTCGCCGGGAGGGGTATACTTCAAGGACTCGGGCTCGACATATGAAACAGCAGGGATAAAGAAGGTCTGCGACGAGGAGAAGATAGAGCTCGTCGATTTCGACAGGGCAAGGAATGTCCGCGGGATGCCGATAACCGAATGGGCTTTCGCCGCCGACGGGATAATATCCCTGCCTAAGATGAAGACGCACGGCCTGACGACGATAACCGGGGCGGTAAAGAATTCTTACGGGCTGGCGATCGGCCTTTACAAGGCGCAGTGCCATTTTAAGGCGCCGCGGCCTGAAGCGTTCAGTAAATACGTGGTCGATGTTTTTGAGGCGGCCAAACCGCGGCTCGCGATAATGGACGGCATAACGGCTATGGAAGGCGACGGGCCAGCCGCCGGAGACCTAAGGAATACGGGGCTTGTGATCGCAGGAAGCGACTGCGTGGCGATCGATTCGGTGTTTGCGAAACTTATAGGCATCGAGCCGCTTAAAGTCGGGATAACGGCCGAGGCATACAGGAGGGGGCTCGGAGAGGCGGATATCTCGAAAATTGAGGTCGTCGGCGAAACCATCGATGCCGTAAAATTGAAGGATTTCAAGCTCCCCAAGACGTCTGTCGTAATGAAGTTGCCCGAACCGCTCCTAAAGCTTATAATAGGGGGGATAAAGTTCCTGCCGCGGATAGACGATAATCTGTGTAAGGGCTGCCTCATCTGCGAGAAGAGCTGCCCGGCCGCGGCGATAGAGATAGGCAAAGGGCATTCGCGCATCGATTATTCGAAGTGCGTAAGGTGTTTTTGCTGCATGGAGCTTTGCCCGCACAAGGCGATACATATCAAACGCAGCCTGCTTGCCAGGCTTATGGGATAAAACAATGGCTATCCAGACGATAAGATGGGACGCCCAAAAGTCGGGCGGGGCAATAAAGATAATAGACCAGACCCTGCTCCCGAACAAGCTTGTCTACTTGAAGTTCCGCGACGTGAAGGATTTCTGGCATGCGATAAAGAAACTGCAGGTGCGCGGGGCGCCGGCATTGGGCGTGGCCGCCGCATACGGGGCTTATTTGGGGGTACAAAAATCGCACGCCAAAAACTACAATGAATTTATCCGGGAACTGGACCGCGTCATAAAATTCATCGGCTCGGCCAGGCCGACCGCGGTGAATCTTTTTTGGGGCCTCGACAGGATCCGCGCCGCCGCCGTAAAAAATAAGAGAAAAACTATTCCGGAGATAAAAAAGGCCCTGCTCGCCGAGGCGCATAAAGTATACGAGGAGGACAGGGCGATATGCAGGAAGATGGCCGGATACGGAGCGCGGCTGATCAAAAACGGCGATGTCATATTGACGCACTGCAACGCCGGCGCGCTGGCGACTGCCGATTACGGCACCGCGCTTGGCGTAATTTATATGGCGAAGGAACAGGGCAAGCGCGTAAAGGTATATGCCGATGAGACGCGGCCGCTTTTGCAGGGCGCGCGCCTTACGGCGTGGGAACTGATGCGGGAAGGGATAGATGTGACGCTCATCTGCGATAACATGGCCGCCCATGTCATGAGCCAGGGCAAGGTGACGAAGGTCATTGTCGGCGCCGACAGGATCACCAAAAACGGCGACGCGGCGAACAAGATCGGCACTTACGGCGTGGCGGTCCTCGCGAAATACCACAAGATACCTTTTTATGTAGTCGCGCCGGTCTCGACGATAGATTTCAACCTTACATACGGAAAGGACATCCCGATCGAAGAGAGGCACGGGGATGAGATCACGACTATCCGCGGGAATCTTCTCGCGCCGAAAGGGGTAAAGACATATTGTCCGGCATTCGACGTCACGCCGGCAGCGCTCATTACCGCGATTGTAACGGAAAAAGGGGTTTTTAAGCCGGATGAAATTAAAAAGATTAGGTGAGACAGGGCTTATAGAGCGGCTCGCGAAGAATTTTAAGGCGGGCAAGGATATCATCCGCGGCATCGGCGACGATTGCGCCGTGATACGCATATCAAATAAAAAATACCTGCTCATTACTATCGACATGCTCCTTGAGGACGTGGATTTTAAATTAAAGGACGCGGCGGCTTTCCAGATAGGATGGAAGTCGCTCGCTTGCGGCTTAAGCGATATCGCCTCGATGGGCGGTACGGCGAAATACGCGGTCGTCTCTTTAGGCCTTCCGAAGAAGCTTAGCGTCGAATTCATAGACGAGATCTACCGAGGGATAAAAGCGCTTGCCAAAAGGTTCGATGTCGAGATAGTCGGCGGCGACACAAACTCTTCGCGCAAGTTGGTAATAGACGTCGCAGTCCTCGGGTTCACGGAACCGGATAAGATAGCGTTCAGGAGCGGCGCGAGGCCCGGCGATATAATATGCGTGACAGGCGCGCTCGGCGGCTCATATAAGAGCAAGAGGCACCTTGTTTTTACGCCGCGGCTTAAAGAAGCGCAGTACCTGGTAAATAATTTCAAAATAACATCGATGATAGATATCTCGGACGGGCTTTCGACCGACTTAAGCCATATCGCGAAGGCGAGCGGGGTAGGCGCCTGCATATATGAGGAACTGGTACCGGTCTCAAAGGGCGCCAGGGGCGTAAAAGCGGCCTTGAACGAAGGCGAGGATTTCGAGTTGTTGTTTACGATGCCGCTGGCCGAGGCGCGCAGGCTTGCCCGGAAGAACATGGAATTGAACGGCGTGAGGATATCGCAGATCGGCGAGATACTCGATAAAAAGATCGGCGTGAAGATAATAGCCCCGGACGGGACGACGAAAGAACTCAAGCCAAAAGGATTTTCCCATTTTTAGATGAATTTCACGACAGCGAACGCTGAAGAGACGATAAAATTAGGGGAGAAGATAGCCAAGCGGCTCAAGCCCGGAGACCTGGTCGCGCTCTCAGGCGAGCTGGGCGCGGGCAAGACGACCCTGGTCAAGGGGATAGCCAAGGGCCTCGGCGTAAAGAATTACAGGTACGTCAACAGCCCGTCGTTCGTCCTCGTCAAGGAATATAAAGGAAAGATCCCGCTTTTTCATTTCGATATCTACCGCCTGAATAATTTAAAGGATATCGAGGATATCGGTTACGAGGATTACCTCGCCCGCGACGGCGTCATCGTCATCGAATGGTCCTCCAAAATGGCCCGCATATTGCCAAAAAGGCATTTAGATGTCGCGTTGAAGATAAAAAGTCCCGGCAAACGGACGATCATCATAAAGGAAGCATGAATATCCTTGCGTTAGACACCACATCAAAATATTTATCCCTCGCGATCGCGAAAAATGATAATATCATCGCGGCTTTCCACCGGGTGATGGACCAGAGGCAGTGCGAACAGCTTTTGCCGCAGATAGACAAGCTTCTTAAAAAGGCGAAAGTGAAACTGAAGGATATCGACTGCATAGCGTTCTCGAAGGGGCCGGGTTCGCTGACCGCCCTGCGCATCGGCGCGGCGACGGTGAAAGGGTTTGCGCTCGGCGCAAACCCCATCTTTTCGCGAAAAGATGGGGCAGGTATAAAGATCGCAGGGGTCCCGACTCTCGACGCGCTAGCGCATAATATAAAAGAGGGAGGTAAGCTGATAGTCCCGATTATCGACGCGCGCCGCGGCAACGTTTACGCGTCGGCATATTCCTTCAAAAAAGGTAAACTGCGCCGGATCTTAAAATATTCGGTTGCCCCTGTCGCCGATCTGCTTAAGTCGATAAAGGGCGACGCGGTCTTTTTGGGCGACGGGCTGGCCGCTTACAGGAAAACGATAGAAGATAATTTTAAATATAACGCCGGATTCGCCCCGGAGAAACAGTGGTATCCCAGCGCGGTGACGATCGCACATCTCGGTTATGAACTGGCAAAAAATAAAAAATTCGAAGAGACGGATAAATTCGTGCCGATGTATTTATATCCAAAGGACGTCCAGGTGAGGGACCTTAAAAAATGAGCCCTGTAAACGCGCGCAAGATAGTGCCAAGCCGTCCGACATGGACCGAGATAGACCTCGACGCCATCGCCCATAATTATTACGCGATAAAGGCGCGCCTCTCGAAAGGGACGAACATCCTCGCCGTCGTGAAAGCGAACGCGTACGGCTACGGGATGACAGAGGTCGCGCGCCGGCTGCAGAAGGAGAAGGTCCCGTACTTGGGGGTAGCGTGCGTCGACGAGGGGATCACTCTCCGCCGCGCCGGTATAAGGACGCCGATACTTGTCCTTTCATCGGTCCTCCCGGAAGAAGCCGAGTCGGCGCTATATTACGACCTGACGCTTACCGTATGCGACAAGGTCCTTGCCGCGGCCATAGACAAGGCGGCGCGCAGCCTCAGGAAGCACGCGCTCATCCACGTAAAAGTCGATACCGGCATGGGCAGGCTGGGCGTGTGGTATGACGAGGCCGGACGCCTTATAAAAGACCTTATTAGTTTCAAGAATGTAGCCATTGAGGGGATATTCACGCATTTCGCGAGCGCGGACGAAGAAGATGTCCGTTATACCGCCGCCCAGATAGAGAATTTCAGGCGCATCGCCACCGAGATGGAGATAAGCGGCATCGAGATCCAGTATGTGCACGCGGCGAACTCTGCCGGCGCGATGATGTACAAGGATTCCCATTTTAATATGGTGCGGCCCGGGCTGATGCTTTACGGTCTCTACCCGAACCAGAACCTGGCGAGGACCGTGAAATTAAAACCGGCTCTTTCGCTCAAAACGAGGATAATATACCTCAAGAAGACGCCGCCGGGCAGGTTTATCAGTTACGGCAGGACGCACATGACTGACAGGGAGACTATAATCGCCACGCTGCCGATAGGGTATGCCGACGGGCTTAACAGGCACCTCTCGAATAAAGGGGAAGTGCTCGTGCGCGGATGGCGCGCGCCGATAGTCGGCCGCATCTGCATGGACCACACGATGGTAGACGTCGGCGGGATAAAAGGCGCGAAGGTCGGGGATGAAGTCACGGTGATCGGTTCCCAGAAAGGCGAGACTATTACCGTCGAGGACATAGCTGAGCTTCTCGACACCATCCCGTACGAGGTCGTCTGCTGGATCTCCGCGCGCGTGCCCCGCATATATGTTTAATCCGAGTAAGGATAATCCCAGGAAATACGGCAAGGCGCCTTATACCGTCGCAGTCATCCACGGCGGGCCCGGAGGGGCCGGAGAAGTCGCGCCGGTCGCTCGCGAACTCTCATCGGAATACGGCATCCTCGAGCCGCTCCAGACGGCTGTTTCAGTCGACGGGCAGGTCGAAGAATTGAAGGCTGTCCTGGAGAAAGAAGCGGAACTTCCTGTCGTGTTAATAGGCCATTCGTGGGGAGCCTGGTTGAGCCTTATCCTTGCGGCAAAACATCCCTTGTTGGTAAAAAAGCTCATTCTTGTCGGAAGCGGGCCGTTCGAAGAGAAGTACGCCGCCGAGATATCAAGGGCCAGGCTTGACCGCATGGATAAGGAAACAGTGCCTGACGCCTATGACCCGATCGAGGGTAAGCCTGAGCCGATCGATTATCAGGGGGATATATTCAATAGCGTATGGCCGGAAGCCGAGGAGTTAAGAAGCAGCGGAAGGCTGCTCGAGTTCGTGAAAGATATTAAATGTCCCGTTGTCGCCATTCATGGCGATTATGATCCGCATCCGGCCGAAGGCGTACAAAAGCCGCTATCGGCCATCCTTAAGGACTTCCGGTTTATCCTCCTTGATTATTGCGGCCATAAGCCGTGGATAGAAAAGGACGCGAGAGAGAAATTTTTCGAGCTTCTCGAAAAAGAATTGAATTAATATTTTCGGAAAATGTCTTACCGGCGACCTCAAGGGGCTATTATCTTACCGCTCAGGAGACTACAGGATAATTTACCGGATATTCCACAAAGAGATAACGGTAATAATACTGACCGTAGCCCACAGGAAAGAAGTTTATAGGTAGCTATTATTGTTTATCGGCAGTAGCGTAAAGCTTATCAAGCGGGCTCTGCGGCGCGTTAGAGATATCACGTATAACGTGAGTGTATATCATCGTTGTCTCGACGTGGCTGTGGCCTAAAAGCTCCTGGACTTCCCTGATATTTACCCCATTTAGCAGTAAATGCGTAGCGAAACTATGCCTTAAAGTGTGAACGGTGGCATGTTTTGCTATTCCCGCCTTTTTTACCGCTTCAGACATCGCATCCTGTATTGTTTTTGGGCTCATATAGAAACGTCTTATCTTTCCGGTGTCGCGCTCGGGGGAGAGTTTTGCCGACGGGAAGGCGAATTGCCATCCGAAATCTTTGACAGCTTTCGGGTACTTGCGTTCAAGCGCGTCCGGCAGCCAGGCTTCCCCGTATCCGGCGGCGAGGTCTTTCTCGTGTATCTTTTTGACCTCTTTAAGGTGCGCACGCAATTCCGCCTTCAGATATTCCGGTAGGACGGTACTTCTGTCCTTATCGCCCTTGCCGCTTCTTATGAATATCATTCCCGCTTCAAAATCGATATCTTTTACCCGCAAGCACGTCAGTTCGGAAATGCGCATGCCAGTGCCGTATAATAGCTGCAGGATAAGCTTGTCCTTTCCTGTTACACTGTCAAATATCTCGCGGACCTCACTCTCGGTAAGAACGACGGGAAGTTTCGGGCCGCGTTTCGCACGGACCGCGCCTGCAATATCATCAAGCCCGATCATGAGCACATCCCTGAATAAGAACAAGAGGGCATTAAAGGCCTGGTTTTGGGAAGAGGAGGAGACCTTCTTTTTAATTGCAAGAAAGCTCAGGTAATCACGCACATCCTCGCTTGAAAGACCCGATTTTTGGATATCCTTTTTACGGACACCGACTAGATACTCAAAAAAACCTTTTGCCCAGTTAACATAAGTGCGCTCAGTCTTGTATGAATAATGTTTAACCCTGATGGCTTTGCCCATCGCGATTATAATAGAAGCAGGATCTGACCTGTCGTTTATCTGGGATAGGGTTGAATTCGGACCGAGTTTCGCGGCACTCTTGTCAAACTGCTCAAAATAGAGCTTTAAAGCGGTTTCCGCCTGGTTCATCTGCCAGTTCGCGATCCCCGGGGAATCGGAGAGCTGCTCAAGGAATTTTCGTCTTTTTTCCTGAAAATCCGCGCCCTCATCCTCATCAGAAAAGGCGACGAATTTGCTTACCCAGCGAGCGTAGAAGGGGGCATGTTTTTCATCGGCAAAGCCTCTTGAAACCAGGAATTTCTGGAAATCAGGCAGGATATCTACAAACATTTTTTCTCCCCAAAAGTACAAAAACCCATAAATTACGAATTCGTATTTCCTGCTATTATAGGCCAAAGGCGAAATCTGTCAACAAAAATTGTGTTGTAAAGTCAGGCGAAAATGGTATACTCCCGTTTAGGGTAGAACAAAGACCCATAAACGACGAATTCGTATATTATATGTTATGCATAAAAATAAATAAAAAATGGATGGAATAAAATTGTTTAAAACTCCGTATAAGCGTCCAGAGAAGTTCTCAAATCCCTATGATCATATCTCAGATAAAGAGCTTAAAGGGGTATTGGATACAGCCGATCTGGATATGGATTGGTCTGACTATTGTATAATTTTCCATCTAACTCCTATCAGTTCATACCAAGAATCCTGTTATTTCCTTCCTTTTGCCCTTCAATATATCAATAATAATCCGGATAATTCGTTAGATTGCTCTACGGAGATAATCTGGTTTATCTCAGAACATATCGGTAGCTTAAAAAAAGACGGTTTATTTGAAAAATGCGAGGATTCACTGAAGGCATGTTTAAATACCTGGACAAAAAATTTCGCTGTGGAGCACTTCGACAAGGAAGCCTGCCGTAAAAAAGAATGGGTCATAGATCATGACGACGGAGTAGAAAATAGCCAATTACTCATAGAAAGTTTGGATGATATGGTCTTCTATGAATCTTTGGCGAATATTGCTTTTGATTTTATAGCAGAGATCCGTTCAAGCGAAACAGGCATACAATGCGCCTGGTATTTGGAGCTATGTAATATAAATAAAGTATACAATTGTTGTATTCAATGCGAAAAATTGAAAGAATTTCTAGCAGATCAAAAATACATAGATCGCTGTTCTGATATAGTTAAAAAAACATCTTTCATGGATCAAGTAACATCTCCCACCTATTGGAACGATGTATGCGGGAGACTAAATATTGCATAACATTTCACTCCAGCGGACGGCGCTGGCATCCTGTTCTAATGTCGCCGCCGCTGAGTTCAAACGTTGGCCAAATAAATCAAATGGATACAAAAACAGAAGAAAGATATGTAAGCATGAGATTAGCACATGGAGACATCACTAACGCAATCGACTTGCTCAATCGTGCCAGAAAGGAAAGTGATAACTCCATCAAGTCTACTATAGTTCGGTATTGCATTATAGTATATGCAAAACCCTTTAAAATAAGCAGGGGAATCTTTCACGCCAAATTTATACCACTGAAGGAAGAAGCAGTTTTCCCTGGTGGAAATACGGATCATAAGGCACTGATTGTTGAGCGCGACGAGAGGATAGCCCACGGCGACATAAAATCGTTTTGCCCTAAGTTACACTACTGGTCTAGACCCGACATCTTCCCATCGTGCTTAAGTCCTCTCGTCTGTATGACAACATTGACAAACTCATCGACAAGATGTTGGTGCTATGCGATACCGTTCTGCAGTACTTGACCGACGAGATGAAGACCCTGGAGACCCTGTTTCGCGAACAGATTAAAAACACGCCTAACTAGTGGGTGTAGCCAATCGCTGATAAATACGGCTCTAGCTGACCATCGTGTTGGCCGTAGATATTTAAATAACAATTTGATATAATAAAACAATGAAAACGAATGATACTATGAAGCATTTACCGGAGCAAGCGTCGAAGGCCGTTGCCCATTATTGGCAAACACGTGCAACTCAACGCAAGAAGCAGGAAAAGAGTGGCAAGGCAGACCAGGGGTCGCGTAGTGCAGTGACTGGCGGCGCCCATATGGATGGGTTTGTTACCCTTTTTGCTAACCTCATCATGCAAGGAGGTATACCCGAGCGGTTCATTTTTCGCAAAAAAACCATAGAATTACCAGGCTTTTTCAGGCCGACAAAAGAATGGGACCTGGTGGTTGTCCGGGATCGGGTTTTGATTGCAGCAATTGAAGCCAAATCACAAGTCGGACCATCCTTTGGAAACAATTTTAACAACCGAACAGAGGAGGCGATGGGCAGTGCGCTTGATCTCTGGACAGCTTATCGTGAAAAAGCCTATCTTGACAGCCCACAGCCATTTCTCGGTTATTTTTTTATGCTCGAAGACTGCGAAGCGGCTAACCGTCCGGTTAGCGTGCAAGAACCCCATTTCAAGGTTTTCCCTGAGTTCGTTGGTGCATCGTACATGCGTCGTTACGAGCTTTTCTGCCGCAAACTCGTTTTAGAGCGACACTATACTTCATCAGCATATATTACGTCATCAGCAACAGAGGGTGTTCGAGGCGTTTTCAACACACCAGCGCCCGACCTTTCGATAGAACGATTTGCAAAATCTCTTGTTGCGCATGCTACCGCCGCAAGGTAATTCCATGAAGGCTACCTCACATAGACTCGTAAATGGTGATTCCCGAGATTTATCTTTTTTAGATGACGAATCAGTGCATCTCGTAGTTACATCCCCGCCATATTGGAGCTTAAAAAGATATAACGAAAATCCCAATCAGCTCGGTCACATTCAAGAATATGAAACATTTCTTTCTGAAACAGAGAAAGTATGGCGTCATGCATTTCGTGTTCTAGTGCCAGGTGGTCGGCTTGTATGCGTCGTAGGAGATGTATGTGTATCACGCCGCAATTTTGGTCGCCACCTCGTTTTTCCGCTACACTCAGACATAAGCGTTATTTGTCGGAAAATTGGATTTGACAATTTGAATCCTATAATATGGCACAAGATCTCAAATGCGTCTTATGAAGTGGCAAATGGATCTAAGTTCCTCGGTAAGCCGTATGAACCAAATGCAATCATTAAAAATGATATAGAATTTATTTTGATGCAAAGGAAACCAGGGGGGTATCGTAACCCAACTGATGCACAACGCATTGGGAGCAAGATTTCCAAAGTCGACTTTAATACTTGGTTTCAACAAATATGGAACATTCCCGGAGCGTCAACTAAACATCACCCAGCCCCATTTCCTTTAGAGTTGGCTAACCGTCTCGTGCGCATGTTCTCATTCGTAGGCGATACAGTACTCGATCCATTCTGCGGTTCGGGAACGACTATGGTTGCAGCCCTGAGAGCAGGCCGCAACAGTATAGGGGTTGAAATTGACCCCGAATATTCACGCATGGTTGCACGAAACTTAAAGGCTGAAATAGCCAATCTCTTTTCGAATGAATCTTTTATTTTTGAGAAGGCCGTAATAGAACATGATAACCTTATCAGAAAAGACGAAGAAATTTATCAAATTCGGCCAACAATTCACCGCAGCGGACGGCTTACGGCCGCCGCTGAGTTCAAACGTTAGAAATAGAAATTGATATATTTCCCCACCATAAAATATCGATCAGAATAAACATAAATAATACTTGACAAACAGAATAATTATACGTATATTGTATGTATGAATCTGATTAGATTCGAGTGGGATGATAGCAAGAGTAAGCAAAATAAAAAGAAGCATGGCATATCATTTGAGGAAGCGCAGAGCGTATTTTACGATGAGCGCGCTATTCAATATTACGACCCGGATCATTCCAAAGATGAAGACAGATTTATAATGCTTGGAATGAGTATCAAAACAAGAGTTCTGGTTGTCTGCCATTGCTATAGGAAGAATGGCGCGAGGGTAAGGATAATATCAGCGAGAAAAGCCGAAAAAAATGAGGAAAACGAATATTGGAGGAGATAAAATGAGAGCACATTATGAATTTTCGAAGATGCGTGGCCGTCGCAACCCGTATATTAAGTATTTGAAACAGCCTGTCACTATCCGGCTGGACAAGAATACTGTGGCGTATTTCAAGGCGCTTTCTGATAAGGTCGGGATGCCGTATCAGAACCTGATAAACCTTTATCTAAGGGACTGTGCTTTTTCGCATAAAAAGCTTCATTTGAAGTGGTTGTAGGGAAAAGTATGAGAAAGATCAAATTAACCGAAGAGGAAAGAGAAATCGAAGAAGCTTTGTTGAAAGATGAATGTGTTGATATTGGCAGAAATGAATTTAAATAAATAGCTGATGCTATTGCTTCACGGAAAAGCGCAATCAAATTCAAACTTTGCAGGAAATCATCATGAAGGACTGGGATTACAGAGTTATAAAAAAGTATGATGCCAAATTAGGAGATGAGTCCCATCAGATTCACGAGGTTTATTACCGAGAGGATGGAACCATAGATGCTTGGACGGAGTCGCCAGTGCAGCCTTATGGGGATACGCCAGAAGAGTTGCGGGAGGATATTAGGTTTTTTCTTCAGGCATTCCATCATCCAGTTTTAAAGTTACAATCAGTCGATGGTAGACAAAATCTCATTGAAGATGCCGATGTGCTATAATAATATCTTCTTTAAACTAAGAAATGAACAAAGAATCAAAAGGTAATGCCGGAATGTCGCTGCTTAAGATAGTCCAAGTAATTTGGACTATACAATTGATCCTCGTTTCCTCCATAGTAATATTACATCCGCTTTTTTCCATAGTTAAGATCATAGTCCCTTTGTTCGCTTTATCGTTCGTATATTCGACCCTAGGCATAATCTCAAATCGCAAGCGTGCCTGGATAGCATCAATATTTTTACTGACCCTGTATTGGTTAATAATGGGTTGGCAGGCAATAGTAAGTTTCTTCTTAAATAATTATCTTTTCTTCACTAATCATCCGCTTTATATAGATTCACCGGCTACGATCCTGGTTGTATACGCGGGCGCAATATTTGGCATACTGCCGGCGGGGATATTGACATTACTTTATATCTTCAATTACAGGCAGATCAGGACTAATTGGGGTCAGCCGTTGAGTTCAAATGTTTTATTCGAGAAGGGGGTCTCATGAAATTCAAACATATCGTTACGATTCTTGTTCTTGTCATGGTATCCAGCATCGCCTTGGCGGATCAAGAGGGTCCTAATGAACTGTATGTCACGGGAAACGGCCCATTTTATTTAAAGTGTATTCCCGCCGAGGCACTTAGAGATCGGGAGAAGGGTAAGACGATGGTATATCTTGCGGGAAAAGAAAGCGATACCCTCATCCATACCTTCGACTGGTATTCACCGAGAGCATTCATTACCGGATGGGGAGGCGGCACGTCGGTTATTCGATTGGGACCCTGGCCCCGCGGATCCAAAGCGTCGGCAAGTGATCTCGGAATCGCCTTTTATCGAGATGAAAAGTTGGTGGCAAGATACTCGACATTGGATCTTGCGGGTAACGAGGGGAATGTCTCCGTATCCGTTTCCCACTACGGGGTGATCAAGGATGTTATCGGGATTGTGAGAGTGTACGAGAAGAAGGGTGAAGATATTCTATCTGCCGATCCAGAATATGCATTCGAGATCGTACTGCATGATGGCAGAAGGCTTCTCTTTGATATCCATACAGGCAAGAGAGTGAAGCTAACAGACAACATGTTCACGATATTGGATAAATAAATTGGGGATAATTAAGGTGACAGCATACTTAATTCGGTTAAGGGCAGAGTGGGGTGGCACTAAGTGACGCGTCCCCATAAGATACGTTCTTTTTGGTGTCATAGTGGCAAAATAATAAATAAAATACCTAACATTTCACTCCAGCGGACTGCGCCAGCCATCCGTTATCAAGGGCTCGGCCGCTGAGTTCAAACGTTCGATGTATGAGGTATGAGATGGAAGAACTCGACGACAATGCGCAGCAACGACGCGAGACGTTTGCCCGCTACGGGCTCGCCATGTACCATGCGCAGTGCGTTGAAAAGAGCCTCGCAATCCTGGTTTCCAGTGTTTTTAATAAGGAGTTCCTACCGAGCAACCCCAATCGGCGCGAAGAGATTCAAGATGAGGTGTTTAGCAAGACCATTGGCAGATTGCTGACCCGAATGAGGAAGCAGATCGCTGTCCCGACGAAACTAGACAGGACGCTGGATGATGCCTGGCAGAAGCGGAACTGGCTCGCACACGAGTATTTCTGGGCTAGGGCGGGAGAGATTATGACCACGCGCGGCCGAGACAAGATGATTCGGGAGCTTACCGAGCTTTCGGACCTCTTCTCCAAAGTGGACGCCCATCTTGTGTCCATCTATGAGAAGTGGAACAAGAGGGCCGGGGTCCCGCAGACGGTGATTGAGCAGAATCTGAGGAAGCTGATCCAAGACAACGAGTGAGGCGTCGAACCAGCGCCTGAACGGTACGGCGCTAGAATGATTAATATGAAAGCAAGGAAGATTGGACTGGTATTTCTAATTTTGATGGCGGGTATCTCGGGTTTTACCTTTGCAAATGAACAACCTATAATTGGTAAACTTGGCAAGCCTGTCGGCACAGAACTGACAATCGAAGGGACATTTCAAGGCGGCAAGAACAGTTGGATTCTCGTAACCAAAGTAAATGAAAAGGAACTCTCTTCTCCCGTATTAATTGCTACATCTCTTGACACTTTTGAAGCTATTAAGACGGACGCTGGCTGTCGATTCAAGGGCATGGAAGTTACCTATGTCGTCAAGCCGGTCATAGACCCCACAACTGGTAAGCAAGGTCAACAAGCTGCACCCGGCAGGCATCTTGCTTTTAAGGTGACCAAAGTCCTCGTCCCTAAAGGCGTCAAAATTAGAAAAGAAGAAGAAAGCAACAATCTGATTTCCTGGGGAGAGGGTAAAAACGGAATCTCCTGCGGGATTTCCCTTAGTAAGCCCAGCTATGTATTAGGAGAGGACGTCGAGGTGTCTATATTCCTCAGGAATAACTGTAACCGGGAACTAAAATGCAATGTTCGGGGTATCGGGTCATGGCGCAATATAGAGAATGGCGCTATGTGCATGGATCTTGTATTTAATGAGGTTGGCGACCGGCGGTACAATGGGACAGAATACACTGTTCCTAATGGAAAAGTTTGCATGATACTTGTCCAAAAGTTCCATACGCGCCCTTTAAATAATCCCATGAGCGACCTGCATTTCACTCCAGGCGAGAAAAGTATCATTGTTCAATGTGATCCGCGGTTTGAAGGGAACGAGTTGTCTGGCATTTATTCGGGGATAGCTACTGTAGAAGTTGTCGAATTAGAAGCTGGGAATAGCCGCTGAGTTTAAACGTTCAATATAAAGGGAGTTAATTTGAGGTCCGTCGTACTGATACTTGTGTTTGTTACCATTGTATCTTTCTTGGTATATCGGGCTTTGTGCCCACAGCCGTGTTCGGGAACGTGGTTTTGGGAGCGAATTCTAACCCCTTACTCATTCATCGTTGATGAGAACAAGACGCAGATCACTTTCGTCTGGGTTGGGACCGATACACGTGAGTTTTTTCGAGTGTCCCGCGCTGCCGTGACCGTCTCCGGCCCAGAGTCGATCAAGAACCACATCGAACGTCTAATCGGGTACATGGAAGGCGAGACCCAGCAATGGGGACGAGTTGTTGGCAAGTCGTATGAACGCGACCTGCAAATATTGACTTTGGTTGATATGGGAGCGAATCCTGTCGCATGGCGAGCATGGTGGACCCAGAACAGAAGATTGTTTGTTGGTTCTCCCAGTGCCTACGAGGAACTGCGGAAAGATCGCATTGCCAGGGATGTCGAACAATACGGTATATCAGAAAGGGCCAAATCCGAGTTGCTTTGGGGCAAAGAATATCGCAGGGTGAGGATTCTGTGCTGGTCGAGCTTGGTAACGGCATTGACCTGCTTCATCCTGGCGCTCCTCATAAGTGTGAAGCAGTTCATAAAGAGAAGGCGATAATATTAAGACAAAGATACTGTTTCTTATCGCTATAATTTGTTTTCTTCCTGCAGCCCACGTTCATGCAATTAATGAAGATGTTAAGCGTTTAATTGCTGAAGATGTTCTTTCCCGAATAGAACCCGATTTTTATTTTTTCAAAGAAAAAGCACAAAATGTTGAAAAGCTCTTTAAGGATTGTGATTTTCAAGAAGTTGATTTAAACGATGACGGAAAACCAGAAATTATTGTAAAAGAAAATTGGCTCTCGGAAGGCAATGATGGATTTCCAAAAGGGCGTAGTTTTGTTCGCAGCTCTCAAGATCAAGGCTACTATTTCATATATTCAGTTTTGAATGCTAAGCCCAAATATATAGGTTGTATTGAAGGGGGCTCTTGGGAAGCTCTATCAGTAACAAGCAACGGTTTTAAAGATATTAAGACATATCATCGTATGGGTTATGATGAGTGGATAGTCAGTGTGTACAAATATAATGGAGATAAATACAAGCTGGCGTCTCAAGTTACTGAAAAAGGAGAGGAATAATTACATTAAAGGAGCCGTATGAAATACCTTAAATATCTCGCTATCGGCGCAGCAATAGTCTTGGCATGCGCCGCGGTATGCCATTTTACCGGGGCGAATAACGCCAGCATGCCGGCTGCCAGGCTCGTGCCGGGTGACATAACATGGAAGGCCGACCCCAAACTGCACGGGCTGGAGACCGCGGTCCTGGCAGGGGACCCAAGCATTGCGGCGCCATACACCCAGCGCATCAGGATACCCGCCAATACCATCCTGAAACCCCATTCGCACCCGAATAAGGGAAGGATGGTTACCGTACTGTCCGGGACTTTCTATTTTGGCTACGGCGATAAGTTCGACGAGACGAAGCTCAAGAGGCTCCCTCCCGGGAGCTTCTTTACCGAGCCGAGCGGGATGCCGCACTATGCGGTGGCCAAAGAGGGGGATGTAGTCCTCCAGCTTAACGCTATCGGTCCTGACGGCATGGTATACGTAAAATAATTGAAAGAAAATCCCGCCATTTTGCGTCTATAACTATGTCCTATAATATTATTGACATATCGGGATGATATGCTATAATCTGTAATTCACGTATAACCCTAGGTAATCCAAGGAGATATATCATGTTAAGAAGCGATAGGGTCAAGAAAGGCCTCGAGAAGGTCGGAAGTCGTTCGCTCATGTACGCCACAGGCATGACGAAGTCCGAGATGGAGCGGCCGTTCATCGGCATCGCGTCCAGTTTCACGGACCTTGTGCCGGGCCATATCCATTTGCGCGAGCTTGAGCGCTCGATCGAGCACGGGATCTACGCGGCCGGCGGCACCGCCTTTGTCTTCGGCATACCGGCCATCTGCGACGGCATAGCCATGGGCCATTTGGGCATGCATTGCTCGCTTCCTTTGAGGGAGCTCATCGCCGATTCGGTCGAGATGGTTACGACAGCCCACGCTTTGGACGGGCTCATATTGCTTACGAATTGCGACAAGATCACCCCTGGAATGATGATGGCGGCGTGCAGGATGAATATCCCGGCTATCGTCGTCACCGGCGGGCCGATGCTTTCGGGCCGTTCGGGGATGAAACGCCTCTCGCTCGTCAAGGATACGTTCGAGGCGGTCGGAAGGCACAGGGCAGGAGAGATCACCAGGGAAGAGCTTGAAGAGCTCGAGTGCAGCGCTTGCCCGGGCGCGGGCGCCTGCCAGGGCCTTTATACGGCGAATACGATGAGCTGCCTCTCCGAGGCGCTCGGTATCGCAATGCCGGGCGGGGCTACGGCCCTCGCGGCATCGGCTAAAAGAGAGAGAATAGCATATTTAAGCGGCGAGCGTATCGTCGAGCTCGTCAAGAAGGATATAACACCTAAAAAGATCCTGACCCCGAAAGCGATCGAGAACGCGCTGCGCGTCGATATGGCGCTCGGAGGGTCGACGAATACCGTTTTGCACGTCACGGCAATCGCGCATGAGCTTGGCATAAAAATGCCGCTCGATATCTTCGATAAGATAAGCCGGGAGACGCCGCATATCTCGGACATACTGCCTTCGGGCAAATATTTCATGGAAGACCTCGAGTTCGCCGGCGGCATTCCTGCGGTCTTGAAGAGGCTTAAACCGGAATTGAGCAACCTCCCGACGGTCAGCGGCAGGACGATCTACCAGATCGCCGACGCCGCGCGCATAGACGACGAGGAGGTCATCAGGCCGTTGAACAGGCCGTATCATAAAGAAGGAGGTATAGCCGTCCTGAAGGGCAACATTGCCCCGGACGGTGCCGTAGTCAAACAGAGCGCTGTCCAGGAGAAGATAAGGCATTTCATCGGAAAAGCGAAATGCTTTAATTCCGAGGAAGACGCGATGAAGGCTATCATGGCGAAGAAGATAACCGCAGGCGACTGCGTCGTCATCCGCTATGAAGGTCCCAAGGGCGGGCCGGGTATGAGGGAGATGTTATCCCCGACCGCGGCCATCGTCGGTATGGGATTAGCCGATAAAGTCGCTTTGATCACAGATGGAAGGTTCTCCGGCGGAACACAGGGGCCGTGCATCGGGCATATAGCGCCTGAGGCGGCCGAAGGCGGGCCTCTCGCCGCGATTAAAGACGGCGATACGATCGAGATCGACATCAACAAGAGAAAGCTCGAGTTGAAGGTCTCGAAGGCCGAATTGACTAAACGGATGAGATCAATCAAGGCGCATAAGCCGAAGATAACGACGGGCTACCTCGCGCGTTACGCGAAACTCGTCACATCTGCGAGCACCGGCGCCGTTATGAAAGGTTAATAATTAAATGACGACTAAAATGAACGGGGCGAAGATATTGATCGAATCGCTCAAAAAAGAAGGGGTCGGGGCTGTCTTCGGATATCCCGGCGGGCAGGCATTGCCGCTCTTCGACGCCTTATACCATTCTGACTTGAAGTTTTACCTTGTCAGGCACGAGCAGGGCGCGGCGCACGCGGCCGACGGTTACGCGCGCGCGACCGGCAAACCCGGCGTCTGCATAGCGACGTCAGGCCCGGGCGCCACGAACCTCGTCACAGGAATAGCGACCGCGTACATGGACTCGATACCGATGGTCGCCATCACCGGGCAGGTCAAGACATTCATGATCGGCAATGATGCGTTCCAGGAGGCCGACATGATCGGCATCACGCGCCCGATAACCAAGCATAATTACCTCGTCAAGGACGTCAAAGACCTCGCGCGGACGGTCAGGGAAGCGTTCCATATCGCCTCGACCGGAAGGCCGGGGCCGGTCCTCATAGACCTGCCGTCCGATGTCCAGTTGGCCGAGACTGAGTTCCATTACCCAGAGAAGGTCAATATCCGCGGCTACAAGCCGACGTATTGCGGCCATCCCGGGCAGATTAAGAGGGCGGTCAAGATGATCGCGGATTCGAAGCGGCCCGTCATATACGCGGGCGGCGGGGTCATCCTCTCAGGCGCTGCGAAGGAATTGAAGGAGTTCGCCGAGAAGATAAATTCCCCGGTCACGATGACCTTGCTCGGCCTGGGCTCGTTCCCGGGCAACCATGAATTATCACTCGGCATGCTCGGCATGCACGGGACAGGATACGCGAACCACGCCGTCCAGAACTGCGACCTGCTTATAGCGATAGGCGCGCGGTTCGACGACCGCGTCACAGGCAAGATAGACGAGTTCGCGCCGCACGCGAAGATAATCCATATCGACATCGACCCTTCGGCGATATCGAAGAGCGTTCCTGTCGATGTGCCGATAGTCGGCGACGTCAAGTGCGTCCTCGACGGATTTTTGAAGATAGTCCACAGGCCGCACGACAAGGAGTGGACCGAGAAGATCGTCGAATGGAAGCAGAAACATCCGCTCCATTACAAGATAGACGAGAAGCTCCGCCCGCAATATGTCATACAGCAGATCTGCGAGGCGACGAAGGGGGAGGCGATAATCGCTACCGACGTCGGCCAGCACCAGATGTGGACGGCGCAGTGGTATAATTTCATGCGCCCCCGCGAGTTTCTGTCAAGCGGCGGGCTCGGGACGATGGGCTACGGTCTCCCTGCGGGAATAGGCGCGAAAGTCGGCAAGCCCGGCTCAGAGGTCTTCGTCATAAGCGGCGACGGCTCGATACAGATGAACATACAGGAACTCGCGACCGCCGTGGTCAACAAGATAGACGTCAAGATAGCGATACTCAACAACTCATGCCTCGGCATGGTCCGCCAGTGGCAGGAGCTTTTCTACGGGAAGAGGTATTCCCATACCAAGCTCGAGAACCCGGACTTTGTCAAGATAGCCGAGGCTTACGGCGCGGTCGGGATACGGATCATGAAGAAGGAAGATGTCCGTCCGGCGATTGAAAAGGCTATGCGCACGAAGAACACCGTCGTCATGGACTTTATGGTCGAGCCGGAGGAGAACGTCTACCCGATGGTCCCGGCAGGCAAGCGCCTCGATGACATGATAGGGAGCGTGGCATGAAAAAAACTATATCGGTGCTTGTCGAGAACCACCCGGGAGTCCTCGCGCGAATATCCGGGCTCTTTTCGGCGCGCGGGTTCAACATAGATTCGCTCGCTGTCGGGGAGACCGAGGACCCGACAGTCTCGAGGATGACGATAGTCGCCGACGGCGACGAACGCACGCTCGAGCAGATAAAGAAGCAGCTTAACAAGTTGATAGACGTCATAACGGTCACCGACCTGACGGAGACGAAATTCATCGACCGCGAACTGACATTGATCAAGGTCGGAGTCACTTCGTCCAAGGACCGCGCGCAGATAATCGAGATCGCCGAGACTATGAGGGCGAATGTCGCGGACCTTGGCCTGCATACGATAACCTTGGAGGCGGTCGGCGAGACGTCGCGCATCGATAATTTGATCGAGCTTTTGAGGCAATTCGGCATCAAGGAGATAGTACGGACGGGAAAGATAGCGATGGAAATTGAAACCAAAGAGAAACCAAAAACAATAAAGGAGGAAGAAGAGTAAATGTTGAAGATATATTATGAGAAAGACGCGGACCTGAATTTCTTGAAGGGTAAGAAAGTGGCGATAATCGGATACGGCAACCAGGGCCGCGCCCAGGCTATGAATTTAAGGGACAGCGGCGTAGAGGTCATAGTCTCCGAACTCGAGGGGACGCCGAATTACGAGCAGGCGGTCAAGGACGGCTTCAAGCCGATGTCGGCCGAGACGGCCTCGAAACAGGCGCACGTGATCCAGATACTTACGCAGGACCATCTCCAGGCGAAGATATACAAGGCGTTCGTCGAGAAACACCTGACCGAGGGGAAGGCGCTCAATTTTTCGCACGGCTTCAACATCCATTTCAGGGGGATAGTCCCGCCGAAGAATGTCGATGTCTTCATGATAGCGCCGAAAGGGCCGGGTGCCTTGGTAAGGACCCAGTTTGAGGAAGGTAAAGGCGTCCCGTGCCTGGTCGCGGTCTACCAGGACCACAGCGGCAACGCGCTGAAGACGGCGCTCGCTTACGCCAAGGGCATAGGCGGCACCAGGGCCGGCGTCATCGAGACGACGTTCAAAGAAGAGGTCGAGACCGACCTGTTCGGCGAGCAGGTTGTCCTGTGCGGCGGCGTTACCGAGCTCATCATGGCCGGTTTCGATACATTGGTCGACGCGGGATACCAGCCCGAGATCGCTTATTTCGAGTGCCTGCACGAGTTGAAGCTCATCACCGACCTGATCTATTCGCAGGGCATACAGGGGATGAGGCAGCGCGTCTCGGATACCGCCAAGTACGGCGACCTTACGCGCGGCAAGAGGATAGTGACCGACGCGGCGCGCGCCGAGATGAAGATGATACTCAAGGACATACAATCCGGGGCGTTCGCGAAGGAATGGCTGGAAGAGAACGAAACGGGAAGGAAGAACTTCGACATGTTAATGAAAAGGGACGAAAACCATCTTATAGAGGTAGTCGGAAAGAAACTTCGCAAAATGATGCCATGGATAAAATAATAATATTCGACACGACGTTGCGCGACGGCGAGCAATGCCCCGGCGCGTCCCTCGAGGCTCATGAGAAGCTCGAGGTAGCCAGGCAACTCGTGCGCCTTAACGTGGACGTGATAGAGGCGGGCTTCCCGATATCCTCGCCCGGCGACTTCGCGGCGGTGAAGTCCATCGCCCATAAGATAAAAGGCCCCGTTATATGCGGCCTCGCCAGGTGCATGAAGAAGGACATCGAGGCGGCCGGTGAAGCCATCAAGCCCGCGAAGAAGAAACGCATACACATATTCCTGGCGACATCGAAGATACACATGAAGTATAAGTTGCGCAAGGCCGAGGACGAGATAGTGAAACTCGCCGTGGAAGGCGTGAAGTACGCCCGCAATTATACGGATGATGTCGAATTCTCGCCGGAAGACGCCTCGAGGAGCGAGAAGGAGTTCCTCTACCGCGTGATCGAGCAGGTGATAATCGCCGGCGCGACCACGATAAACGTCCCCGACACTGTCGGCTACGCTATACCCGAGGAGTTCGGCGGCTTGATACGCGACATAAAGAACCATGTGCCGAACATAGGCAGGGCGGTGATAAGCGTCCATTGCCATAACGACCTCGGCCTCGGAACGGCGAATTCCATTGCCGCTATAAAGAGCGGCGCCAGGCAGATAGAGTGCACGATAAACGGAATAGGCGAACGCGCCGGCAACGCCTCCCTTGAAGAGGTCGTCATGGCCGTAAAGACCAGGAGCGATTTCTTCAGTAATTTCTCCACCGGCATAGTTACCGAGGAGATCTACAAGGCGAGCAGGCTCGTCTCGAAATTGACCGGCATCATGGTCCAGCCGAACAAGGCGATAGTCGGCCAGAATGCGTTCGCGCATGAGTCGGGCATACACCAGGACGGCATATTAAAGAAACGCACGACATACGAGATAATGAGCCCGCAGGAGATAGGTTTGAGCGCTTCCAGCCTTGTCTTGGGCAAGCATTCGGGCCGCCACGCTTTTGCCGAGAAGATGAAGAAGCTTGGCTACACGATGGGCGACGCCGAGATAGAGAAGGCGTTCGAGCGTTTCAAGGCGTTGTCAGACAAGAAAAAGTTCATCTACGACGAGGACCTTGAAACGTTAATGGAGGACGGTACCGGAGGGTTTAGCGAGACGTGGAAGATGGTCTCGTTCCGCACGACCGCGGGAACGGATATCGCCCCGGTCGCCGAGGTAAAGCTCCGCTCGAAGGCCGGCGTAAAGACAGCCGAAGCCGGGGGCGACGGCCCTGTCGACGCGTGCTGCAAGGCGATCGACAAGATAACCAAGACCAAGGGCGAGATGATGGACTATTCCATAAAGGCGGTCACAAAGGGCAAGGACGCGTTGGGCGAGGTCACGGTGCGCGTGCGCTCGAAAGATAAGGAGGCGATAGGGAAATCGGCTTCCACGGACGTGATCGAGGCGAGCGCGAAGGCGTACCTCAACGCGGTGAACAAATTGTTACACAAGGAAAATAAGAGATTGAAAATTGAGATCTAAAAAAAGCGGAAGGACCGAAGTATTCGGGATAATCGGGTTCCCGGTCAAGCACACATTATCGCCGCATTTTCAAAATGCGGCATTCGCTTCTCTGGGGATGGATGCCGTATACATACCGTTCGAGGTCCCGCCGGAAAAACTGAAGCCGGCGTTCGCCAGCATAAAGGCGCTGGGATTATCCGGGATCAATGTGACGATCCCGCATAAACAGGCGGTCTTGCCGCTGGTAGATGCGCTTTCGCCGGAGGTAAAAGGTATCGGCGCCGCGAACACTATTGTCTTCAGGGGCGGAAGATCCAAGGCCTACAACACCGACGGCGAGGGGTTCATCCGTTCGCTCAAAAGCGACCTGAAGGTAAACCCTAAAGGCAGGTCGGTTTTGTTGTTCGGCTGCGGCGGGGCTGCGAAGGCGATCGCGTTCGTCCTGGCCAGGGAGGGCGCAAAAAATATCACTTTTGTCGACCAGGTTGAGAAGAGGGCGAAGGAGCTGGCCGCCAAGACGAAAAAAGATTTCCCGCGCTGCGGGACTACATATATCCCGTTCTCGGGTCCGCGGATAAAAGAAGAGGTCCTGGATTCGGACCTGCTCGTAAACGCGAGCCCGGTCGGGATGCATAAAGGCGACCCGTGTATCGTGGATCCGACAGCGCTGCATAAAGGCCTGGCGGTTTACGATATTGTATATAATCCTCCGGCGACGCCCCTGCTGAAAGAGGCGAAGAAAAGGGGGATCAAGGCGGCGAACGGATTGGGCATGCTTTTGTACCAGGGAGCGCTCTCGTTCGAATTTTTCACCGGGAAGAAGGCGCCCGTACCGGTGATGCGCGCGGCGCTCAAGAAAGCCGTAAAAAAATGCTGAACGCCATAATATACGTTTTTGTTTTTTTCTTCGGCGCGGTCGTAGGCAGTTTTTTGAATGTCTGCATATACAGGCTGCCGCGGGGGGAATCGATAGTATTCCCCGGGTCGCACTGCCCGGGATGCCGGAGGCCGATACCGTGGTATTTGAATATCCCGTTCGCGAGCTATCTTGCGCTCCGCGGCAGGTGCGCCTATTGCAAGGCGAAGATCTCTTTCAGGTATTTCGCGGTAGAAGGGTTGACCGCGCTGATGTTTATCGCCGTCTACTGGCGGTTCAAGACGACCCCGGATTTCGTGATATATACGGCGCTTTTTTCGGCGCTGATAGTAGTATCGTTCATAGATATCGAGCATTGGATAATACCGGATGAGGTGACGATCCCGGGGGCGGTGATAGGGCTGCTGGTCAGCGCGGCATACCCCAGGTTCCAGGGCGAGGCCTTAAGGCTTTGGGCCCTGGGCGATTCGCTATTCGGGATGGTCTTCGGTTTCGTTTCGCTCTACCTTATAGGCGTGCTCGGGAAGATAGCTTACAAGAAAGAGGCGATGGGTGGAGGCGACCTGATGCTGTTCATGTTCATCGGCGCTTTCCTGGGATGGAAGCTAACGGTTGCGGCTTTCTTCCTTGCGCCTGTGTTCGGCTCGCTCGTAGGCGTACCGAAATTATTGATGAAAAAACAGGACACGATACAATACGGCCCGTTCCTTGTCCTTGCGGCTTTTGTGTGCGTCATGTTCAAGGAAGACATACTTTTATATTTCCCCATATAGGAGGGTAGGAGATGCTAAGATATTTGACCGCGGGTGAATCTCACGGAAAAGTTTTATTGGGCATCCTCGAGGGCATGCCGGCCGGCCTCAAGGTCGAGAAGGGCCAGATAAACATCGAGCTTAAACGCAGGCAGTCCGGTTTCGGGCGCGGGGCCAGGATGGCCATAGAGACGGATACCGTCCAGATACTCGGCGGGCTGCGCAAAGGCGTGACCATAGGCAGCCCTATCGCTTTACTGGTAGAGAACAAGGATGCCTCGATAGATTCCCTTCCGCCTATCACAAGGCCGCGGCCCGGGCATGCCGACCTGGCAGGAGCGATAAAGTATGACAGGCAGGATATCCGCGACATATTAGAGAGGGCGAGCGCGCGCGAGACCGCGATGCGCGTCGCCGTAGGCTCTGTTTGCAAGATGCTTTTGGAAGAGTTCGGCATAAGGATAGCCAGCCATGTCATCGAGATAGGCGGCGCCGCAAACCAGAAGGAGATGCTGAAGAAAGTCGAGGAGTGCACGAAGACCGGCGATACCATCGGCGGGGTCTGCGAGATAACGGCCGCAGGCGTGCCTATCGGCCTGGGCAGCCATGTACAGTCTGACAGGCGGCTCGACGCGAAGATAGCCGGCGCAATGATGTCGATACAGGCGATAAAGGGCGTGGAGATAGGCCTGGGTTTTGCTGCGGCGCGGCTCCCCGGCTCGAAGGTGCACGATGAGATAATCCTGGACAAACACGGCAATTTCTCGCACAGGACCAACAATGCCGGCGGCATCGAGGGCGGCATAAGTAACGGCGAGCCTATAATAGTAAAGATAGCGATGAAGCCGATCGCAACGCTGGGAACCCCGCTGGACACCGTCGATATCAAGACGAAGAAGAAGACCGAGGCCCAGGTAGAGAGGCACGACATCTGCGCGGTGCATGCCGTATCCGTGGTAGGCGAAGCCGTGCTCGCGTTTGTAGTAGCTTGCGTTATGGCCGAGAAATTCGGCGGCGATTCCTTAAACGAGATGAAGCGCAACTTCGACGGGTACATAAAACAAGTCAGGACATTTTAAATGTATATTTTGAAATTTAAGTCTCACTCGGCCTTTTTTTATTACTCGCAGAAACCTATAGCAACTGCGTCATAAACCGGCTCTTCGCGAGACGTTAAATTTCAAAATAACCGCATAGAAAGAGATGAAGAACATAATATTAGTAGGATTCATGGGAGCAGGCAAGACGGCGGTCGGAAAGACCCTCGCCAGATCACTCAAGAGAAAATTCGTTGACCTCGATGAGAAGATCGAGGAGCGCGAAGGTATGCCCATTTCCGAGATATTCGCCAAGAAAGGCGAGCCGTATTTCAGGAAGGCCGAGAGGGAGATCGTAAAAGAAGTCTCCTCGTGCGCGGGTCTTGTTGCCGCCACCGGCGGGGGCGCCGTTATCGACAAAGAGAATGTCGTTAATTTGAAATCGAACGGCATCTTATTCTATCTTGACGCATCGCCGACCAGGATCCTGGAAAGGACGAAAGGCCACACCCACCGGCCCTTGCTCAATGTAAGCGATCCCAAGGAAAAGATCTACGAGCTGTTGGCGAAACGCGCGGAATTCTACGCTCAGGCTGACCACAGGATAGATACCAACAACTTGGGCGTCGATGAAGTCGCGAAAAAAATAATATCCCTGCTCAAAGAAGACGGGGAGATCTCCTGATGACCGAAAAAGAATTTTTGATAGTTTTGAATTGTATTCCCGACATAGGTTTTATCAGGTTTAGCAATCTGATGAAGCGCTTTGGAGCGGTTGAAAAGATATTCTCCGCCTCGAAGGCCGAATTAGAAAAAGTAGACCAGATAGGCCCGAAGGTCTCAAGCGCGATAATAAGTTGCGATAAAGATAAAACGCTCAAGGGCGAGATGAAACTTATCGAGAAGTGTAAAGTCAAAGTGATCTCTTATTTTGATAAAGATTACCCGGTTAACCTTAAGGATATTTATGACCCTCCGATTATCCTTTACGTAAAAGGGGAATTGACGGCCGAAGATAAGTATTCTATAGGCATAGTCGGCTCAAGGCGCGCGAGTCGTTACGGCCTGCAGACCTCGGAGAGGCTTGGTTACGAATTGGCCGCTCGCGGCATGGCCGTCGTCTCGGGGTTGGCGCGCGGCATAGACGCGGCCGGCCATAAGGGCGCGCTGAAAGCAAAAGGCAGGACGATAGCCGTACTCGGTAGCGGGCTGGCGAATATCTACCCGGAAGAGCATGCCGGGTTGGCCGAAGAAATCTCAAGGAACGGCGCTGTCGTTTCGGAGTTCCCGATGGCGATGGAGCCTTATAAAGATAATTTCCCGAGGAGGAACAGGATAATAAGCGGGCTTTCGCTCGGCGTAGTCGTCGTTGAGGCCGCGAAGAATTCAGGCGCTTTGATAACGACCGATTTTGCCCTCGAACAGGGGAGGGAACTATTCGCCGTTCCCGGACAGGCGCGCACAGCGACCGCTGCCGGGACGAACATGCTTATAAGGCAGGGCGCCAAACTCGTCGAGTCGGCAGATGACGTCATCGAAGAATTGGGTGATGTCATCAAAGGCCATATGAAGACGGAAAGGCCGGAAGAGCCGGAGCATATTCCCGAAGGGTTGGGCCGGCAGGAAGAGGATGTATTCGTGAGATTAAGCGGGACACCCGTAAATATAGATGAGATAGTGGACGGGACAGGGCTTCCCGTCGCCGAAGTGATGCACAGCCTTACCAAACTCGAGCTCAAAGGCATCATCGCGCAGCTGCCCGGAAAATCGTACGTAAGGAAAAGTTTATGATAAAGATATGCGTTAACGGAAAAGATATCCAGGCCGATGACGGCATAACGGTCGCGAGGCTCATCTCGGACCTGAAGGCCGACGTGAAATACGCGGCCGTCGAATTGAACCTCAATATACTCGACAGGTCGAAGTATGATTCCGTTAAACTTAAAGAGGGCGACAAGGTCGAGATAATCCTGCCTGTAGGCGGCGGCAAGGGCGGCGCACTGGTCATAGTCGAGTCGCCGGCAAAAGCCAAGACTATAGAAAAGTTCCTCGGTAAAGGTTACACGGTCCGCTCGTCCATGGGCCACGTGATCGACCTGCCCATGCGGAAGATGGGCATCGACATAGAGAACAATTTCACGCCTACCTATAAAGTGATCGCTAAAAAGAAGAAACTACTCAGCGAGTTGAAGGCCGAAGCGAAGGACAAAGACACCATTTATATCGCGACCGATCCTGACCGCGAAGGCGAAGCCATAGGCTGGCACCTTGCCGGGTATCTCGGGAAGAACAAAGAGGTAAAGAGGGTCGTATTCCACGAGATAACGAAGAAGGCGATACTTGAAGCGTTCGATAATCCCGCCGAAATAGATATCAACCTGGTAAATGCCCAGCAGGCCCGCCGCGTCCTCGACAGGATAGTCGGCTATTCCTTAAGCCCGCTCCTTTGGAAGAAGATAACGCGCGGATTGAGCGCGGGAAGGGTCCAGTCGGTCGCGGTAAAACTCATAGTCGACCGCGAGCGCGAGATCCAGGCGTTCGTCCCGGTTGAATATTGGGAACTCGTAGCGGAACTCAAGAAGAAAAAAGATAAGAAATCCTTTTTCGCGCAGCTGGATAAGATAAACGACGCGAAGGCCGAAGTTAAAGATAAGGCGTCCTCGGATAAGATACTCGCGGAGCTCTCAGGCGCGAAATATACGGTAAAGGATATAAAGGAAACCGAGAAGAGGCTGAACCCGCAGGCTCCTTTCACGACCTCGAAGATGCAGCAAGAATCCTTCAATAAACTGCATTACAGGGCCGGCAAGACGATGAAGATAGCCCAGCAGCTTTACGAAGGCCTCGATATCGGGACCGAGGGCACCGTGGGCCTCATTACTTACATGAGGACAGACTCGGTAAAAGTGGCGTTCTCCGCGATAGAGGAAGCAAGGTTCTACATAAAAGACAAGTTCGGGAAGGATTATCTCCCTCCCGAAGCGAATGTATATAAGTCCAAAAAAGCCGCGCAGGAAGCCCACGAGGCGATCCGTCCGTCCTCTCCGGCCAGGGAGCCTGAGGCGATAAAACAGTATCTCACGCCCGACCAGTATAAATTATACAAACTGATATGGGCGAAATTCATATCGAGCCAGATGAAGCCGGCTGTAATGTCGGTCTTATCCGTGGATATCGAGGCCAATGCCTGCCTATTCAGGGCATCGGGCTCGACCGTTATATTCCCGGGCTTTAAAGCCGCCTATGACGATGAAGAGGAAGAGAAAGATAAGAAGAAAGCTTATATCCCGAAGCTCGCCATAGGCGAGGCGGTAGACCTTATTAAACTCGACCCGACGCAGCATTTTACCAAACCGCCGGGAAGATTTACCGACGCCTCGCTGGTAAAGGCGCTCGAGGAAGACGGCATCGGCCGCCCTTCCACTTACGCGCCCACTATCGAGACTGTCGTCGCCAGGAATTACGTCAGGCGCGAAGGCACGGCATTATGGCCCACGGAATTGGGCACGGTCGTCAACGACCTCCTGACACAGAGCTTCCCGGTCATCATAGACGAGGAATTTACCGCGAAGATGGAGGAGGAGCTCGATGAGATAGAGGAAGGCAAAGTCGAGTGGCCGCAGGCGCTCAAGGATTTCTACGGGCCCTTCTCGCAGTGGCTCTCGAAGGCCCAGGTCGAGATGAAGGATGTCAAGAAGGACATCGAGGAGCTCGATGAGGTTTGCGAGAAGTGCGGCCGGAAGATGGTGATAAAATGGGGCCGGCGCGGCAGGTTCAAGAGTTGTTCCGGATTTCCCGAATGCAAGAATGCCAAACCCCTGGTCACGACCGGCATTAAATGCCCGGAGCCGGGATGCGACGGCGAGCTGGTCGAGCGCAGGTCCCGCCGCGGCGCGTTCTATGGTTGTTCCCGCTTCCCCACCTGCAGGCATGTGGAAAATAAGCCGAAGCCTTCGCCAGAAGGCGAGGCGCAATCCCTGCCCTCAGGCAGGGACAAACCCGAAGAAGAGCCCAAGCCCACGGAGCCGCAGCCTTGATAGACAGATACGTTGAGAAATTCATAAGATATCTTGAGATCGAGAGGAACGCTTCGAAGTATACCCTCATTAATTATTCGGTCGACCTCAAATCGTTGAGCGAATTCCTCAAGGAAGAGCCGATAGAGAAGGTCGATTACGTCTCCCTGCGCCGGTACCTGGCGCACGTAAAGGAACAGAACCTGTCGAAGGTATCGATCGCGCGCAAGATCGCCTCGATAAGGTCTTTCTTCAAGTTCCTCTTCAGGGAAGGGATAATAAAGAACAACCCTGCGTCGTCGTTGTCGACGCCTAAACGCGACAAGCACCTCCCGAAATTCCTGGACGAGAAAGAGATAGTCCTGCTCCTTGAGTCTCCGGAGAAGGAGGGCGAGGCCGGCCTAAGGGACAGGGCGATACTCGAGACGCTTTATTCCACAGGCATAAGGGTAAGCGAACTCGTCGGCCTTAACATGGACCACATCGACCAGATAGGCGGGATCATAAAGGTCTTCGGCAAGGGCAAAAAAGAGAGGATCGTGCCGATAGGCGAGAGGGCGCTGCAGGCGATAAGGGATTACCTTAAGTTCCGCACTTCCAAGGAAGTGCGGGAGAAAGCCCTCTTTTTTAACAAGAACGGCGGCAGGCTCACCGACAGGTCCATAAGAAGGATAATAAATAAATATATAACGAAGGCGAGCATACAACAGAAGATATCGCCGCACACCCTGCGCCACTCTTTCGCCACGCATATGCTCGACCACGGCGCGGACCTAAGGAGTGTGCAGGAGCTTCTCGGCCACGCCAACCTGTCCTCGACCCAGATCTACACCCATATAACTACCGAAAGGCTGAAGTCCGCGTATACGAAGGCGCACCCGCGGGCTTAAAACCCAAAATAGATGCTCTACGACCTGTTTTTCATGATCTTTTCCGTCATTTACCTGCCGTATTTTTTGGTATCGGGCAAATGGCGGAGTTTCAGCCGCCAGCGGCTGGGGATCTTCGACGGCGAGACCCGCTCGAAGATAAAGGAGCCTGGCGCGATATGGCTGCATGCCGTCTCTGTCGGCGAGGTCATAGCCAGCGTCCCGCTTTATGACCAATTAAGAAAAGAACTTCCCGGCGTCAAGATCATCGTCTCGACGGTCACCGCGACCGGGAATAAGATAGCCCGCGAGAGGTTTAAGGATGCCGCCGCGGTAATATACCTGCCGCTCGACCTAAGCTGGATCACAGGCAGGGTTGTCAATCTTATAAAACCCGGTACCGTGCTCATAGCCGAGACCGAGATATGGCCGAATTTCATAACCTCTTTGAAAAAGAACGGCGCCAAAGTCGTGATATTCAACGGGAGGGTCTCGCCCGGTTCTTTCAGGAATTACGGGATGGTAAAACCACTGCTTAAAGATCTCCTGCAAAAAGTAGACCTTTACCTCATGCAGTCGCAGGCCGACGCAGATAAGATCGTCTCGCTCGGCGCGCCGAAAGAGGACGTGAAAGTGACGGGCAACCTTAAATATGACGCGGCCCTGATGGGGGGCGCGGGCGACGCTCCCGATATTTTAAGGAAAAAGCTGGGGCTTGCGGGCGGGGAAAAATTGTTGATCGCGGGTTCGACCAACCCCGGCGAAGAGGAGAAGATATTACGCTGTTACAAAGAGATGGCCGAGGAATTCCCGGAACTGCGGCTGGTTATCGCGCCGAGGCATACGGACAGGGCTGGCAGGGTGGCCGGCCTAATCAAGAGCTGCGGATTCATGCCGCGTCTTGTTTCAAGCCCGGAAACGAAAGCGTTGGGACAGGAAGAAGTTTTGATATTGGATGTGATGGGAAGATTAGCCCGGCTGTATGCCGCCGCCGATATAGTGTTCATCGGAGGGAGCCTGATAAATAAAGGCGGGCAGAACCCGCTTGAGGCAGCCTACCATTCGAAAGTGGTTTTATTCGGCCCGTATATGCATAATTTTGAGGAGATTGCGGATAAACTAGTTTCTGCGAGAGGAGCGGTGAAAGTCGGCGACGAAGCGGAGCTCACGGCCTCGCTGCGCGTCCTGCTCGAGAACGATGCCGAGCGGCGCAAGATGGGGGAGAATGCGAGGCGGGTCCTGGAATCGAACGCCGGCGCCGCGAAAAAAGATTTTGATCTCATCAAACCGTTGATCGGAAAGCTATGAGCGAAAAGATAAGGCGGTATTTTTATTCGTTAATGACCGATGAGGCTCAAGGCCCGGCAGCAGCTGCCATGAAGCTGCTCCTTTACGGGCTTTCATTTGATTACGCCTCTGTCCTGGCGGTCACGAAATTCCTTTTTAGAAAAGGGATCGTCAGGCCGTACCGTCCCAAATGCAAGGTTATCAGCGTAGGGAATATAACGCTGGGCGGGACGGGAAAGACCCCTTTGACCGTGGAGATAGCGCGCAGGTTCACGGAAAAAGGGAAGAAAGTCGTGGTCCTTACGAGAGGTTACATGAAGGACAAGAATACGGGCGTGGCCGATGAAGCCGAGGTCTTTAAAAGCCTGCTTAAGGGTGTTCCCGTCCTCGTGGGGCGCGACAGGATAGCGTCCGCAAAAGAGGCCGAGAAGAAATACTCGCCCGATATTATATTGCTCGATGACGGTTTCCAGCACTGGCGGCTCGAGAGGGATATCGACCTGGTCGCGGTCGCGGCCGACAACCCTTTCGGCAACGGGAAATTGATTCCCAGGGGCATCCTGAGGGAGCCGGCCTCGGCGCTCAAGAGGGCAGATATCATCGTTGTGACGAAAGTCCTCCCGGAAGAGGCGAGCCAGGGCAGGGCAGAGATATTAAAGGACAGGATAAAAAAAATAAATCCAGGCGCCTCGGTATTCAGCGCTTCGTACCGGCCGCAGCGCCTTTATGACGCGGAGGAGGGCTCGGAGGCTGCGATCGATTGCCTGAACAACAAGGCGGTAGCGCTTTTATGCGCCATCGGCGACCCGGCTTCTTTCGAGGATACTGTCGTATCGCTCGGCGCGAATATCGCCGCGGCTTATTTTTTCATGGACCACCACATCTTTTCTTCCAGGGAGATCGGGAAGATCGTCGCCGAGTGCAAGGCTAAGCGCATAGATACGATAGTGACTACCGAGAAGGACCTGCCCCGCCTGAGGCAGTCAGGCGCAGCGTACCGGGGATCGGGAGTGAAGATATTGGCGTTGGCGGTGGAGATAAAAATAGATAACGAGGAAGGATTTTTTGGGAGACTGGATACTTTATCTACTCGTAAGGCTTGAGGCGTCGTTATTCCGCCTGCTTCCGCTTAGGCTTTCCCTCTGGATGGCCGGGCGGTTCGGGAGCCTCATATATTATACGATGGGCAGGCGTAAGACCGTCGCTTACGCCGGCCTGCGCGCCGCGTTCAGGGGCAGGTATACGCCGGCGCAGGCGAACCGCATAATAAAAGAGATATACCAGAACCTCGCGCAGTCTTACATAGAACTCCTGAAATTCCCGCAGTTCGACGACGCCTACGTCAAAAAATACATCAAGATAGAAGGCCTCGAGAAGGTAAAGGCTGCGGTGAAAGAGGAAGAGAGGGGAGTCATCTTCCTCACCGCGCATTTTGGGAACTGGGAACTGTGCTCATTGACCGGTTCGACTATGGGCTTCAAGATGAACGTGCTGGCGCGTTTCCAAAAACTCAAGAGGCTCAACGGCTACCTGAACAAGATGCGCGGCTCGAAGGGCGCCAACGTCATATTCAAGGACGACGCGATCGCCGAGACGATAGACGCGTTGAAGAGACACGAGGCGGTAGGCATCCTGTCCGACCAGGACGGCGGCAAGAGGGGCGAGTTCGTTAATTTCCTCGGGCGGCCCGCGTCGACCCCGAAAGGGGTGGCGCATTTTTCATTGAGGACGGGCGCGCCGGTATTTCCCGTCGCTATAATCCGCGAAAAAGGCCCTTACCACAGGCTCGTGATAGGCGATGACATATCAGTCATGCCGTCCGGGGATATAAAGAAGGATATCCATGAGATACTCCAGAGGTTCGCCGATTCCCTTTCGAAATATATCGAGAGATATCCCGGGCAATGGCTATGGCTGCATAAGCGCTGGAAATCCACCCCCGCCAGATATATCCTCGTATTAAATGACGGCAGGGCCGGACATTTCAAGCAGTCCCGTGCCCTTGCCGGCGCCATTAGGAAAGCGCGCGCGGAAAGAGGTTTTTCCCAGGAAGACACGGTAATAGGGACGGTCGATGTCAAATTCAAGAACGGCTTCGCGAGGGCGGTCTTCGATATAGGTTCGTTCCTCGGGTTCGGCATCCACAGCCTGTCATGCTGTTTCCCGAAGGAAGTATACGATAACCTTAGGGCGGCTTACGCGGATTACGTGATATCATGCGGCGCATCGCTCGCCGGCGTCAACCTCGCTTTTAAGAGAGAGCTCGGCGCAAGGTCGGTGGTCATCATGAAACCGAATATATTCAATATAAAGGATTTTGACCTCGCGGTCATTCCGGTCCATGACAAAGTGGGAGCGTCAGGTAACGTCGTCTTCACCAAGGGCACTGTGACTGGCCTAGACGAAGATTCCCTCCGCGAATACGGGGAGAAACTTAAAAAGCGGGTCGCCGTGGACAAGGGCAAAGTCCTCGGAGTGCTGCTGGGCGGAGATTCCAAGTCTTACACATTCGAGAAGGAACTGGCGATAGAGGTTGTCGACCGGGTCATGGCCGCGGCCGCGGATATCGGCGCCGACGTGCTCATAACGACCTCAAGGAGGACGTCGCACGCGGTCGAGTTCGCGCTGAAGGAGCGTTACGGTAAGTCCGAGAGGGTTAAACTCCTCCTGGTCGCGAACGAAAATAATTTCGAAGGGGCGGTCGAGGGGATCCTCGCGCTCTCTGACATGATCGTCGTCTCGGGAGAGTCGGTCGCGATGGTGACCGAAGCCGTGAGTTCCGGGAAACCCGTATCGGTATTCATGCCGCAAAAGACTAATAAATTTTCGGGAACGAAACAGGAGGAATCCGTGCGCAACCTGGAAAAGGAAGGGTTGCTCGTGGTTAATGCGGATATTGCTGCTGATATAAGACAGCGCATTAACCACAAACAGGCCGATATATTAAGCGGGGACATGAAAGCTATCCGGGCCGGGCTGGAAAAGATACTATGAAGATAATATATATAATACCAAGGCTTAATCCGGGCGGCGTGGAGCTGGGTGTGGTCGATTACTCCTCGAGGATGGTAAAACTCGGCCACAATATCGTCGTCATATCCAACGGCGGGGAGTTGCTAAGGCAGCTCGAGGCCAACGGCATAAAACATTATACCCTCCCGGTCCACAGCAAGAACCCGCTGACCGTCCTCAGCATGATACCGGCGGTCAGGAAAATACTGGTGCAGGAGAAGGCCGATATCCTGAACGCGGAGAGCAGGGTCCCGGCGATAATAGGTTATTACGCGGCGCGGAGCGCCGGCGTCGTCTTCATCACTACCTGCCACGCATATTATTCGAAGAAGCCATTAAGTTTCAGCAAGGTCATGGGCTGGGGCAAGCTCGTCATCGCTGTAAGCCAGGTGATAGCCAAGCACATGATAGACAATTTCAACGTCCCGTTCCGCAGGATAAGGCTCGTCTACAGGGGCGTTGATGTCGAGAAATTCAAATACAGGGAGCCGGACGAGTCGGTAAAACATGAATATACGATAGGCATAGTAGGCAGGCTGACGCCGATAAAAGGGCATAAATATTTCATACGGGCGGTATCGAAAGCGGTAAAATACGTCCCGCGCATCAAGGCCCTCATCGTGGGCGATGCCCCGCCGGAGAAGGAGAAGTACAAACAGGAGCTTGAGAGTCTTGTGAACAGGCTCGGCCTCTCCAGGTATGTAGAATTCCTCGGCGGCAGGAGCGATATCCCGGACATCCTCGCCAGGCTCGACCTCCTCGTCATGGCGAGCATAGTGCCTGAGGGGTTCGGCAGGGTCGTGGTGGAAGCGTTCGCCTCCGGCGTGCCGGTAGTTGCGACCGGCGTGGGCGGGGTCATGGAGATAATGAGGGACGGCGAGAACGGGCTTATCGTCCCGCCGGAAGACCCGCAGCCTATGGGCGATGCGATCGTGAGGCTGCTGAAGGACCGTAAATTCGCCAGGGAGATCGCGCAGCGCGCCAGGAAAGACGTCGAGGAGAGGTTCAATCTTGACAGGCTGATAACCGAGACGTTGAGGGTATACGAGGAGGCGCTCGAGGTAAAAAGGATACTTATAATAAAGATAAGCGCCGTCGGCGACTGCGTCCTCGCCACGCCTTCGATCCGCGCCATCCGCCGTAAATATCCAAAGGCATATATCGCGCTGCTGATAGGCAGGGTAGAGAGCCAGGCGCTTAAGGGATGCCCGTATATCGACGAGATGATAATATATGACAGGGAAGGCAGGGATAAGGGATGGCTCAGGTTCTTCGAACTGGCCGCCGAGGTAAGAAGGTACGGCTTCGAGGAAGTGGTCGACCTCCAGAACAGCTCAAAGAGCCACCTCTTCGCTTTCCTCAGCGCGGCCCCGCACAGGTACGGATACAGGAAAGGGAAATACTGGTTCCTGCTTAACAGGACTATAGGGGAAGCCAAAGGGCCGCTCGCGCCGGTAGACCACCAGTTCAGGGTGTTGTCGATGATGGGCATCGAGGACGCGCCGAAGAAACTCGAGCTCTGGCCTTCGGCCGCGGATATTGAAAATGTAAAAAATATGCTTGATGCGGAGTGGGTGGGCGAGAACCAGACGCTCATAGGGATAAATCCGTCGGCGAGCCCGCGCTGGGCCACTAAAAAATGGCCCGCCGAGAATTTCGCGAGGCTTTGCGACCTGCTGGGCGAGCGGGAGATCAGGACCGTCCTCATAGGCGGCAGGTCTGAAGCCGACGCGAAGGCCGCGGCCGATATATTATCGCTCGCGAGGTCGAAGCCCATAAACCTGGCCGGGAGGACGTCGCTCCCCGAACTCGCGGCGCTCGTGAAAAGGTTCAAGTGCCTCGTTACAAGCGACAGCGCGCCTATGCACATGGCTGCTGCCATGTCTACGCCTTTTGTGGCGCTATTCGGCCCGACCGATCCCGACCGCCACCTGCCGCCTTCGGGAAATTGCGCGGTCGTAAAGCGGGAGTTAGGGTGTTCGCCGTGCTATAAACCTGTATGTTCGGATATAAGGTGCATGAGGGAGATAACCGTGGAAGACGTGTTGAAAGCGATCGACGGGGTGATGTCGCCGAAATGAGGATATTACTTGTAACGAGCAACCTGCGTATAGGGGGTATCGAAAGATATACCGTTACCCTGGCCAATGCCCTCCGGGAGATGGGGCATTCGGTCTTCGTGGCTTCGGCAGGAGGGGAGCTGGAGACACAGCTCTTGCCGGGGATCAAGGCGGTGAAGATCCCCCTGGGGACGAAATCGATCGCCAGCCCGAGGATAAGCGCGACCATCTTTAAATTATGGGAGTTAGTGAAAGAGGAGAAGATAGAGATAATACACGCCCAGACGAGGGTCGCGCAGTTCGCCGCATGCATAGTCTCCTGCATGACGAAGGTCCCTTATGTATCCACATGGCACGGTTTCTACAAGCCTCATTTTTTCAGGAAGGTCCTGCCTTGCTGGGGGGAAATGACGATAGCCATAAGTATGTCGGTCTATGACCACCTGAAAAATGATTTCCATAGGGACGAGAAGAAGATCCGGTTGATTTACAACGGGCTGGATATCTCAAGATTTGCGCGCGCATATACAGAGAAGGAAAAACAGGAAATAAGGAAAAGATATGGATTGAAAAGGGGTCCGGTTATCGGTATAATAGCGAGGCTTTCGGAAGAAAAGGGCCATATGGTCCTCGTCGAGGCGTTCAAATCCCTGCTCGAAGAGATCCCGGACGTCCAGTTGTTGATAGTCGGCAGCGGAAGGATCGAGGGCAAGATAAAGTCCAGGGTCTCGGAGCTCGGTATCGGGGCGAATGTGAATTTCATCGGGAACACCCTGGATACCCACGACCTCCTTTCCGTGATGGATGTGTCGGTGAGGCCGAGCATAAAAGAAGGGTTCGGCCTGACCCTCGTCGAAGCTATGTTGATGGGCGTCCCGGTCGTTTCTTCCGATGTAGGCGATTTCAGGACGATGAATGAAGATTCGGAGATAGGGGTCTTGGCCGACCCGCTGGACAGCCGGAAACTCAAAGATGCTATCAAGATAATCTTGACCGACAGGGAATTTGCAATAAAGATAAGCGCTGCCGCGAAGAAATACGCCGAATCGCATTTTTCTGCGGATATGATGGCCAGGCAGGTGGAAAAGGTATACAGAGAGGTGATAGATGCGTCTAAGTAATTCAAGGAAGATAACCATAATAATCGTCTTGGCTGCGGCCGCGGTCCTGTATTTCGGCGGGCGCAGTTCCCTTGAGAAGTGTTATTACCCGCCGATACTCATGTACCACTCGATCGACGACCATGGTTCAAAGCTTAAGTTGAGCGTCCCGGTAAAAGAGCTGCGGGCGCAGATGAAATATCTCAGGGACAAAAAATATGACATAGTTTCGTCCGCGCAGCTTGCTGAAATGATAAAAAGCGGGGAAAAAATACCGCACAATATCGTGGCGGTGACCTTAGATGACGGCTACATGGATAATTACGTGAACGCATTCCCGATATTTAAGGAGTATAAGATACCCGCGACCATCTTCGTCATCTCCGGTTCCATAGGAAAGCCGGATTTCCTTACGGCGGCGCAGATGAAGGAGATGTCTGACGCGGGCATCGATATCGAGAGCCATTCGGTCACGCATCCCTTTATAGAAGGGCTTACGCCGGACGGGTTCAAGAAGGAAGTTGTCGAATCCAAGAAGGCGATAGAGAAGATCACCGGCAAATCCGTAGATACTTTTTGTTACCCTTACGGCGGGTTCAAGGATTTTGCGCCGGATGTGCTGAAGGACGCGGGATACGATGCGGCATTCGTGACCATGCCCCGCGATAACTCGATAGCCGTCGATGCCTACCGGTTAAAACGCGTGAAGATCGCTTCAGGCCCGTTTGGTTCGCTGGATTTCAGGATAAAGGCATCGGGATACTACATGTGGTTTAAGGCGCACAGGTGGAAAAAGAAAAAATCGACAGAATACTGATAGTCAACGTCAACTGGATAGGGGACGTCCTCTTCTCTACGCCTGCCATACGCGCTCTGCGTAAACATTATCCAAGCGCGCATATAGCCTGCATGGTCGTACCCCGCTGCAAAGACGTGCTCGAGTTGAACCCGCACCTGGACGAGCTGATAATATACGACGAGAAGGGGGAGACCAAAGGGCTGATAAGCAAGTTAAAGCTCATCTCGGCCCTCAAAGCGCGCCGTTTCGATTGCGTCTTCCTGTTCCACCGGTCGCTTACCCGGACCCTTATGGTCGCGCTCTCCGGGATAAAGGAGCGCGTAGGGATAGACAACCCGAAAAGGGGTTTCCTCCTTTCGAAGAGGATAAAACCCCAGCCGTCAGATATCCATAAAGTCGAGCAGTTCCTTAATATAGTGAAAGTGATCACGGGCGAGGATGACGGCAAGAGCATGGAGTTATTTACCGGCAAGGAAGACGAGGATTTCGCCGTCGAGTTCCTGAAATCGAACGGCATAGGAGCCGGCGGCCGGTTCATAATATTGAATCCCGGCGGAAATTGGGACCCGAAGCGCTGGCCTTCCGAGAATTTCGCCGCGCTGGGCGACAAGCTGTACGAAAAGTATAACGTGCCCATTATTATTACCGGGGCGGAGAAAGACATCGAATTGGGCAAGAAGATATACGGCATGATGGAGCATAAGCCGGTCATCTCCGCCGGCAAGACCACCCTAAGGCAGCTGGCCGCGATAATGAAACGCGCTTCACTCGTCATTTCGAATGATTCCGGCCCGATGCACATAGCGGTGAGCCAGGGAGCCAGGACGATAGCGATATTCGGCCCTACCGATCCCAAGATCACCGGGCCGTACGGCGACGGGAAATATACGGTCATACAGAAGAGTTCAGGGAAGCCCGGATGCGAGATCCCGTGTTATAACCTGAGGTGCGAAGATGCCCTTTGCATGAAGGCCGTTACCGTGGAGGATGTCATGCGGGAGGCGGAGAAGCTCCTCGAATGGAAGACGTAAAAAAGATACTCGTAGTAACGCTTAGCAATATCGGCGATGTTGTCCTGACACTGCCGGTCATCGGCTCGCTGCGGGAAAATTTCAAGGACGCGACCATAGATGTAGTAGCGGGGTCACGTGCCTCCGAACTCCTCGAGGCCGACCCGCGCATAGGGAAGTTGTATGTCTATGACAAGTCCTCGACGCTGGCCTCCAAAATAATGCTTTTGGCCCGCCTTAGGCGCAACAGGTACGACCTGCTCGTCGACCTGCGCAACAGCCTCTTCGGTCTTTTCGTGGGAGCGAGATACTGCCCCGCTGAGGCGGGACTTTGCAATAAAAGGTCGAAAGGCGGGACCGGAGAGGTCTGCCATAAGATAGACGAACATTTGGCGAAGATAAGGGAGTTAGGCGTTGCCGCAGGCGGGCCGTATCCCGTATGGATAGGCAGGGAGGATTCCGAAAGGGCGTCGAGGCTGTTGACCGAAAAGGGGATACTCGGAGACGATAAATATATATGCGTGAGCCCCGGCGCGAAGAGCCATATTAAGAGGTGGAGGGAAGACGGGTTTGCCGAGGCATGCGATATGCTGATCGACGCCTTCAAGGTGAAGATTGTGTTCGTCGGAGATGCCTCCGATAAAGAGATCTGCGAAAAGATACTGGGAAAGATGAGGAATTACGCGGTATCCGCGGCCGGCCTGACGAACCTGCGCGAGCTGGCGTATATCATAAAGAGGTCGCAGCTCCTCGTGACCAACGACAGCGCCCCCCTGCATATAGCGGGTTCTGTCGGTACGCCCGCGGTCGCGATATTCGGGCCGACCGACAGCAGGAAGTACGGGCCCAGGCCAGGCGCCGGGTCCGCGGTATTTAAGGAGCTCCATTGCTCGCCGTGTGAAACGGCATTGTGCAGGTATAACCTCGAATGCATGAAGGCCGTCAGCGCCGATGAGGTCTTTGACGCGGCGAAGAAGATACTCGATGAAAGAAAATAAAAGAAAATACAGGATACTGGTCGTCAGGATGGACAGGATAGGCGACGTCCTCCTTTCCACCCCGGCGATAAAAGCCGTAAGGGAGGCGCATCCAAACGCCCACATAGCGGCCATGGTGCAGCCGTATGTGGAGGATATCGTCGACGGCAACCCCTACCTGGACGAGGTCATACTCTACGACAAGGATAATAAGCATAAAGGGTTCTTCGGCAGCCTGGCTTTAATACTGGAGTTGAGGAGGAAGGGTTTTGATCTCGCGATAATCCTGCATCCGACGGTCAGGTCCAACCTCGTGGCTTTCCTGGCCGGTATACGGGAGCGTGTCGGTTACGACAGGAACTGGGGTTTTCTCCTGACGAAGCGGATAAAGGACACGAAGCATCTCGGCGAGAAACACGAGATAGATTATAATTTTGACGTCCTCCGCGCGGCCGGAATAACGGCGAAAGACAGGGCTTTGTACATGCCCGTAAAACCCGAATACGAGAGGGTGATCGCCAGGTTCCTGGCGTTAAACGACCTCGGCAGTAAGGATGTCATAGTCGCGGTCCATCCCGGCGCGAGCTGCCGTTCGAAACGCTGGCCCGCGTACAGGTTCGGGCGGGTGGCCGACGAACTGATGGACAAGTATAACATAAAGATAGTCATAATCGGCGGGCCGTCCGACGTCAATACGGTAAAGGAAGTCGAGACCGGGATGCTCCATAAGCCCATAGTATTATCCGAAGAACACTCGCTCGGCGAGGTCGCCGCGCTGCTTAAGAAATGCAAACTGCTTATCTCGAACGATTCCGGGCCGGTCCATATCGCGGTCGCGGTCGGGACGCCGGTCATCTCGATATTCGGCCGCCTCGATCCGGGGCTCTCCCCGCAGAGGTGGGGGCCTGTCGGCCAGTACGACATCGTCATCCATAAAGATGTAGGATGCGAGGAATGCCTCGCCCACAACTGCAAACTCAGCTTCAAATGCCTCGACGCCATCACAGTCGAGGAAGTCTTCTCCGCCGCAGAACGCCTCCTCACCAGGGACTGACAGCCCCCTTACACAACCCGCTGTGATGAAAGGATATGGATTGACATCCCGCCGGGTTGGTGGTAAACTTTGGAAGAACAAGGGGTTATCAATAATGAAATTCCTGGTGACAGGGGCCGCGGGCCTGATCGGCTCCAACCTCGCTTTAGAACTCCAAAAACACGGCAAAGTCATCGCCTTGGACGACCTTTCAGAGGGCAAGAGGGAGAACCTCGCCCGCTACGACGGCGATTTCATGCACGCCGATATCCGCAACGCGAATTACCCGAAATTCCTCAAAGAATGCGACGCGATATTCCATGAGGCCGCGATAACCGACACCACGGTCACCGACAGGAACCTGATGTTCTCGGTCAACGTCGACGCCTTCAAGCGCCTACTTATTTACGCGAAATCCATCGGCTGCAAAAAGATAGTCTATGCCTCAAGCGCCGCGACTTACGGGAAAGGCAAGGTCCCGATGAAAGAGGCCGACAGGCCGGCCCCGGCTAACATCTACGGCGAGAGCAAGGTCAGGATGGAACAGGCCGCGAAGGCCTTCGTGAAGGAGAATCCGGATTTCTCGGTCATCGGCCTGCGGTATTTCAACGTATATGGCCCGGGCGAGACGCACAAGAAAAAGGCCGCAAGCATGATCTACCAGCTATACCTGCAGATGGCGGCGGGAAAGAGCCCGAGGATATTCAAGTGGGGCGAACAGTACCGCGATTTCGTATACGTCAAAGATGTGGTCGGCGCGAATTTGAAAGCCTTAAAATATAATAAGAGCGGCGTATTCAACGTCGGGACCGGCGAGCCGAATACTTTCAATAAGGTGATAGAAGTCCTGGATAAGGCGATGAAGAAAAACCTGCAGCCGGAGTATTTCGACAACCCCTACGGTTTTTACCAGGACAGGACGCACGCGGACATGTCCTGGAGCAGGGCCGAACTTAAGTTCATCCCCCAATACGGCGTCGAAAAAGGCATAAAAGATTATGTATCCATCCTCAAAAAAAAGAAAAGGCGCTGATATGCTAAAGCATGACGACCTCTCGAAAATAGAGCATACGATATCGAAATTCAACGGCTTGAAGATACTGGTCATCGGCGACCTGATACTGGACGAGTTCATCTGGGGCGATTCGTCGAGGATCTCGCCGGAGGCGCCGGTGCCTGTCGTCCTGGTCGAGCGCGAGTCGCTTATGCCGGGCGGCGCGGCTAACGTAGCGAACAACATCAGCGCGATCGGGGCGAAAGCATATCTCGCCGGCGTGGTCGGCAAAGACGAACACGGCCGGCAGCTCGAGACCATCCTGAGGAAAAAGGGCGTAAACATAGAGGGCATCGTCTCGGATCCCGGCAGGCCCACGACATTGAAGACGAGGGTTGTAGCGCGCCACCAGCAGGTCGTAAGGATAGACCGGGAGAATTCCAGCCATTTAAGCGGGCCGGTCCATAAGGAACTCGCGGATTATATAAAGAGAAAGATAAAAGATGTCGACGGCATAATAATAGAGGATTACGGCAAGGGGGTCATAACCCCGGCCGTCCTGAAAGAGGTGATCCCGCTTGCGAGGAAATACAGGAAAGTGATAGCCGTCGACCCGAAGGAAGAGCATATTTCATATTACAAAGGGGTGACCGTCATAACTCCCAACCGCAAAGAGGCGGAGGCGATGGGCGGCATAAAGGCCTCTGACGACGCGTCATTGGACAGGCTGGGCCGGTCCCTCCTCGAAAGGTTAAAACTGCAGGCTGCGCTCATCACATTGGGCGAACAGGGCATGCGGCTCTTCGAGCGCGGAGGCAGGATAACGCATATCCCGACGGTTGCGCAGGAGGTATTTGACGTATCGGGCGCCGGGGACACGGTGATCGCGGTCTTCGCGGCGGCTTTATGCGCCGGCGCGAAGATGATAGAGGCCGCGCATATATCCAATTTCGCCGGAGGGATAGTGGTAGGCAAGGTCGGCGTCGCGACGACATCGCAGGCGGAATTGAAAGCGCGCATAAAAGACCACCATTGGCAGGCTTAAGTAATGGACGCTATCGGCATAATACCGGCAAGATACGGCGCGACGAGGTTCGAGGGCAAAGTCCTTGCCGACCTGATGGGCAAGCCCGTGATACAGCATGTCTGGGAGAACGCGAAAAGGGCTTCCACCCTCGCCGACCTGATAGTGGCGACCGATGACGTTAAAGTAAAAGAAGAGGTGGAGCGTTTTGGGGGAAAGGTAGTGCTTACGGCGAAGGAGCATAAGACCGGGACGGACAGGTTAAGGGAGGTCGTTAACCCGATCGATACCAAAGTCGTCGTGAACATCCAGGCCGACGAGCCGCTCCTGCACCCCTCGATGATAGACGATATCGTCAGGCCGCTGCTCGAGGACAAGGGCATATTAATGACGACGCTGAAGAAGAAGATAACCGATCCCGAAGACCTCAGGAACCCCAACGTTGTAAAAGTCGTCACAGACAAGAACGGCTACGCGCTGTATTTCTCGCGTTCGCCGATCCCGTTCCCGCGTTTCCACGACGGCGTAGTTTTTTACAAACACATCGGGCTTTACGGTTTCACGAAAGAATTCCTTTTTACATTCACCAACCTCCCGGTTTCGGCCCTTGAGAACATAGAGGGGCTGGAGCAGTTGCGCGTCCTCGAGAACGGATACAGGATAAAGGTCGCCGAGACGCAGTTCGACACCATCGGCATCGATACGCCTGAAGACCTCGAGCGCGCGAAAGAGGTATTGATATCGAGGAGTAAATGACAAAATACATATTTATCACCGGAGGTGTCGTTTCCAGCCTGGGTAAAGGCATCGCTTCCGCCTCGATAGGAAAACTCCTTGAGGCGAAAGGCCTGAAAATAACGATGATGAAGCTCGACCCATACATAAACGTCGATCCCGGCACCATGAACCCCTTCCAGCACGGCGAGGTCTACGTGACCGATGACGGCGCCGAGACCGACCTCGACCTGGGGCATTACGAAAGGTTTACCTCCGTGGTCACCGGGAAAGACAACAACGTCACTACCGGCAAGATCTATAATTCGGTCATCACGAAAGAACGGCGCGGCGATTATCTCGGCGGGACGGTGCAGGTAGTCCCGCACATAACCAACGAGATAAAGGATTCGATAAAAAGGGTCGGCAGGGGTAAGAGCATTGATGTCGTATTGTGCGAGATAGGCGGCACGGTCGGAGATATAGAGTCGCTGCCTTTCCTCGAGGCGATAAGGCAGCTCAGGCTCGAGAAGGGCCGCGGCAATGTCCTGAACATACACCTGACCCTCGTGCCTTATATCAAGGCCGCCGGCGAACTCAAAACGAAACCCACCCAGCATTCGGTACAGAAATTACGCGAGATAGGCATCCAGGCAGACATACTCCTATGCAGGACGGAAAAATCCCTCTCCAGGAAATTAAAAGAAAAGATTGCGCTCTTCTGCAACGTCGATGAGGACGCGGTATTCGAGGCGAAGGACGTCAGGGACATATACGAAGTCCCGCTGATGTTCAAGCAGCAGGGCCTCGACAAGACGATCGTGAAGATGCTCGCCCTGCACGGGCGCGACAAGGGGTTGAAGGACTGGGTCGAGAAGGTCATCAAGCCCTCGCTCAACCCGTCGAAACGTACCACCATCGCGGTGGTGGGGAAATATATCGAACTGCAGGATGCGTACAAATCTATCTACGAATCGCTGCGCCACGGCGGTATCGCCAATAACGCGCGCGTCGAGATAAAGAGGGTCGAGTCCGAGAACCTTGAGAAATACGGCGCCGAGAAACTGCTCGGCGGCGTGGACGGTATACTCGTCCCCGGAGGGTTCGGGACGAGGGGCATAGAAGGGAAGATAAAAGCGGTAAAGTTCGCCCGCGAGAACAAGATCCCGTTCTTCGGGATATGCCTCGGGATGCAGTGCGCGACGATAGAATTCGCCCGCAACGTATGCGGCCTCGACAAGGCAAATTCGACCGAGTTCGACAAGAATACCCCGCATCCGGCGATAAGCCTCCTGGAGGAGCAGAGGAAGGTCACGCAGATGGGCGGGACTATGCGCCTCGGCAGGTTCCCCTGCAGGATAAAGAAAAATACCAGGACTTATGAAGCGTACAAAAAGGAGCTTGTATACGAAAGGCACCGCCACAGGTATGAATTCAATAATAAATACCAGGACGCGATGGCAAAATGCGGGCTAATAGTCACCGGCGTCTTCCCGAAGGCAAAGCTCGTGGAGATCATCGAGCTACAGGACCACCCCTGGTTCATAGGTTGCCAGTTCCATCCCGAATTCAAATCGAAGCCGGATAATTGCCAGCCGCTCTTCAGGGAATTCGTGAAGGCTTCGATAGAGTTCGGCTCAAAAGGGAGCAAAAAACAGTGACGAAGACGGTATCAGCAGGCGGGGTAAAGATCGGCGGCAATGGTCCGTTGGTTTTGATAGCAGGACCCTGTGTCATAGAGAACGAGTCATCGGCCGTGCGCCACGCGAAGGCGATAAAGGCGATAGCGGACCGCCTCGATATCCCGTATATTTATAAATCAAGCTATGATAAGGCGAACAGGACGTCGGTGAAGTCGTATCGCGGCCCGGGGATTAAAAAGGGCTTACAGATCCTTAAAAAAGTAAAAGACGAGACAGGGCTCCCGATACTGAGCGATGTCCATTGCAAGGAAGAGCTTGAGGCGGCGTCCAGGGTACTCGACGTCATCCAGATACCGGCGTTCCTTTCCCGCCAGACCGATTTCATCATCGCCGCGGCTAAGACCAAAAAAACGATAAATATAAAAAAGGGCCAGTTCATGGCGCCGTGGGATGTCAAGTTCGCGATAGAAAAATCCGAGTCGGCAGGGAACAGGTCCATAATAATCACGGAGAGGGGAGTCAGCTTCGGTTATAATAACCTCGTAAGCGACATGAGGGCGCTGCCGTTACTCGGCGAGCTGGGTTATCCTGTCGTATACGACGCCACGCATTCGGTCCAGCTGCCCGGGGGAATGGGCAAGGCCTCAGGCGGGGAAGGCAGGTTCGTCCCTGTCCTCGCGCGCGCGGCAGTAGCCGCGGGATGCGACGGGCTTTTCCTCGAGGTCCACGAAGACCCGGGATGCGCTTTATGCGACGGGCCTAATTCGCTGGCGCTTAAAGACCTCGAAGAGCTGTTGGTCACCGTAAAAGAGATAGATTCGGTCGTGAGAGATAAGGGGATATAAGGATATGATGAAGCGGGCGAAGGAAGTACTCAGGATCGAGGCCGACGCGGTCTCCTCGCTTATAAAGCGGGTCGACGCGAATTTTGAAAAGGCGGTCAGGTTGATGCTTGCCTGCAAAGGCAAGGTGGTCGTGACCGGAATGGGAAAACCCGGCTTTATAAGCGCAAAAATTTCGGCGACATTGTCGTCTACCGGGACGCCCAGCCTATACCTGCATCCGGCCGACGCGATACACGGCGACCTGGGCAGGGTCACGAAAGACGATGTCGTCCTGGCCATATCGAATTCCGGAGAGACCGAGGAGATAATGAGGCTCCTGCCGACTTTAAGGAAGATCGGCGCTAAGCTCATAGCCATGGTAGGGAATACGGAATCCTCGCTCGCAAGGTACAGCGATGTCGTGCTTAACGTTGCGGTCAAGAGGGAGGCGTGTCCCCTGAACCTCGCGCCTACCGCTTCGACGACAGCGATGCTCGCCTTTGGGGATGCGCTCGCGATAGCGCTTCTCGACCGCCGCGGTTTTAAAGAAGAAGATTTTGCGTTCTATCATCCGGGCGGCTCCCTGGGCAAGAGGCTTATCCTCAAGGTCGGAGATATCATGAGGAAAGGCAAAGCAAACCCTGTGGTGAAAGAGGACGAGAAGGTAAAGACCGTCCTCCTTAAGATAACCGAGGCGAGGGCCGGTTCGGCAGGCGTCGTTAACAAGAAAGGTGTTCTCGTCGGCATATTCACCGACGGCGACCTGAGGCGGCATCTGGGCAAGGACGCTGCACTCCCGCTCAGGCAGGTCAGGGAGGTCATGACCAGGAGCCCTATCACGATATCGAAAGAGATGCTCGCCGCGGACGCGTTCCGGATCCTGCGCGAGAAGAAGATAGACGAGATACCGGTCGTCGATGGTAAGAGGAGGCCCATAGGCCTTGTCGACGTGCAGGACCTCCTGAAGGCGGGGCTCGTTTAGGATGGATATCCGCGAAAGGGCAGCCGGGATAAAGCTGCTTATCCTGGACGTCGACGGCGTGATGACCGACGGCAGGATAATATACGACAACTACGGCGACGAATTCAAGGCGTTCGACGTGCAGGACGGATACGGCCTCACGCTGTGGTGGAGGGCCGGCTTGAAGTCCGCTATCGTGACCGCCAAGAAATCCCGCATAGTCTCCCGCAGGGGCAAGACCTGCCATATCACCAAGGTCTTCATGAACGCGAAAGACAAAGGCGCGGTCTATGAAAAACTCCTTAAGATCTTCAAGATCACCGACGCAGAGGCGTGCTTCATCGGTGACGACCTCATAGACATGCCCATTATGAAGCGCGCCGGCCTCGCCGTTGCTGTCCCGTACAGCCGGCCCGAGGTCAAAGCAGCCGCGCATTACGTCACCCAGGCCGGAAGCGGCCGCGGCGCGATAAGGGAGCTCATAGAGCTCATCCTCAAGACCCAGGGTAAGTGGCCGGAATAAGCTTCCTCCCAAAATACGTTGACAAAAAAATTCCACTCACGTATACTATTTAATTGGAACGAGTTAGCAATTTAAAAAGTCGTAAAAAAGCAGCCCTTCTTACAAGGAGTGTTGATGCCGAAGGGAGAGAAGAAGTCTCTTGGCGAAGCCCTGGTAGAACGCGGCCTTGTTACTCCCGAAAAACTCAAGAAGGCGAAGGATGAGGCCGACAGGGCAAAAGAGCCGCTTCGCCGCGTCCTGATAAGGCTGGGCATGGTCGAAGAGGGTGCGATCATATCCTTTTTCGAGCAGCAGCTCGGCATCCCGCGCATAGATTTTTCGAATTATCTCCTGGATCCCAAAGTCGTCGATATCCTGCCCGAGAATTTCTGCAGAAAGAACATGATCATCCCGGTATTCAAGATAGGCGGGACGCTGACCATCGCCATGGTGGACCCGCTGGATATCTTTGTCCTCGACGAGGTCCGCCTTAAGACCAAATGCGAAGTAGAGCCGGTCGTTGTCCATGAGAGGGACCTCATCAGGATCTTCGACCAGTATTACGGCGCGCGGGGCACGATGGACGACATCGTAAAATCCCTCGATAAGGATAAATTGCAGATAAAAGAGGGCGCAGAGACCGACATCAAGACGCTGCAGGGGCTCGTCGAGGAAGCGCCGATAGTAAAGCTCGTCAACCTCCTGATAAGCGAGGCGATAAAGGCAGGGGCCTCGGATATACACATAGAACCCGATGAGCTTTCCCTTGGGACGAGATACAGGGTGGACGGCGTCCTCCATGAGGTGACTTCCCCGCCGAAGGACCTCCAGTCGGCGATAATTTCAAGGATAAAGATCCTCTCGGGGATGGATATCGCGGAGAGGAGGGTGCCCCAGGACGGCAGGTTCCAGCTGAAGATCGAGAATCGCCAGATAGACTGCAGGGTTTCCACCATTCCCACCGTTTACGGCGAAAATGTGGTCATAAGGCTCCTCGACCTGAACAGCATACTTTTGGGGCTGAGCGACCTCGGTTTCTCCAGCGAGATGCTTCCGGTATATGAGAAACTTATACGCAAACCTTACGGCATAATCCTCGTCACCGGCCCGACCGGCTCCGGCAAGACGACCACGCTCTACTCCTCGTTAAGCACCATAAATTCACCGGAAAAGAATATCGTGACGATAGAGGACCCGATCGAATACAGGCTGAAGCTCGTCCGGCAGATGCAAATAAATACGAAGGCCGGGCTCACCTTCGCGAACGGCCTGCGTTCCATCCTGCGGCAGGACCCGGATATCATAATGGTCGGCGAGATCCGCGACCTTGACACCGCCGAGATCGCGATACAGGCGGCGCTCACCGGCCACCTCGTGTTATCCACGCTGCATACCAATGACGCCCCCGGCGCGATCGCGCGCCTCGTGGATATGGGCGTCGAGCCGTTTTTGGTCAGCTCATCGGTCTCGGCCGTCATAGCCCAGAGGCTCGTCCGCGTAATATGCAAGGATTGCAGGGAGAACTACGTCCCCTCCGCGAAATTATCGGAGGAGGTGGGCCTGTCATCATCCAAACAGGTAAAATTTTACCGCGGCAAAGGCTGCGATAATTGCCTGCACACCGGGTATAAGGGGAGGGTCGGCATATTCGAGTTGATGCTGCCCGACGACGTCATAAGGACGCTTACCGTCGCAAAATCCTCTTCCACCGAGATACGGAAGGCCGCTATCAAGGCCGGGATGAAGACGATGCAGCAGGACGGCATAGAGAAGGTCAAGGCCGGGATCACGACCTTGGAGGAAGTCTTGCGGGTCACCCAACAGGAAGAATAAATATGCCCCTCTATCGCTATAAGGCAAGAGACGGGATGGGAAAACTGGTCGAAGGGGTCATGGAGGCCCCGGCCGAACCCGATCTCGTGGAAAAGCTGCGCAAGATGGGATATGTGATAACCGGGGTTTCGGCCGCCTCCGACAAGTTCTCTATCGGGGAATTCCTAGGCGGGTTCAGCAGCATAAATCCCGAAGACATGATCTTTTTTAATATACAGTTATCGAATATGCTCGATGCGGGATTACCTCTTTTAACCTCGCTGCGCACCATCTCAGCGCAGACGGAGAACAGGACGCTGAAGAAATTACTCGAAGACGTCACGTTAAAAGTCGAGACCGGCTCTTCCCTGTCCGAGGCGCTTATGGCCCACCCGATGACTTTTTCGAGGCTTACGATAAGCATGGTCAAGGCTGGGGAAGCGAGCGGCAACCTGGGCCTTGTATTGAAGAGGCTTGCCGATTTCGGCGAGAGCGAACTGGACCTCAGGCAGAAGGTCAGCGGAGCGTTATTATATCCCGCGGTCCTCTCCGTAGCCGCGACAGCAGTAATATTATTCATAGTGACGTTCATCATACCGAAGTTCGCGGACATATTCGTCAGGGCCAATATCCCGCTCCCGTTTGTCACGCGTATCCTCTTCGGTGCGGGGATGACGATAAAGGACTACTGGTACATTTTCGTCCTCGGTGCGACGGCATTATTCCTGGCCGCGCGGATATACGTTAATACCCGCGGCGGGCGTTTCAGGTTCGATGCCCTTAAACTCGCCATCCCGGTGGTCGGGCCGCTCATCCGCAAAGCGTCCATAGCGAAGTTCGCCCGGATGTTGTCCACCCTTTCGGCCAGCGGCGTGGATATACTCGAATCGTTGGAGATACTTGAGGTGACTATCGGCAATGAGGTCCTGTCGCGCGTGGTCGTGAAAGTGCGCGACGCGGTGCGCGGCGGCAGCAAGATATCCGAGACGCTGAGAGTGAGTGCGGAGTTCCCTCCGGATACTGTCCAGATGATCGCGGCAGGCGAGGAGACCGGCAACCTTGACGTCATGTTGAACAAGGTGGCCGATTTTTATGAGGCGGCCGTCGCTTACAATATAAAAAGGCTCACGTCCCTTCTCGAGCCGGCATTTTTGTTGATAATGGGTTGTGTCGTGGCCGTCATCATGGCTTCGATATTGGTACCGATGTTCGATCTGGTAAAAGTGTTAAGAAGGTGATGGTTGATGTATATGCATCAACCAGAATAGTAGATGTTAGCCATCTACTATGAGTGGTAGATGTTCACCATCTACCATCAACAAAAGGAGGAAGTAAGATGAGGAAGGGGTTTACGCTTGTAGAACTTCTTATCGTCATCATGGTCATCGCGATATTGATAGGCATCGCGCTGCCGAGGTTCGGGGGTATGCGCGACGAGGGCAACACGACCAAGGCTGCCGCGGAGTTGAGGACATTGCAGGCCGCGGTCGAGTCGCGGTATATGCACACCAACCCGCATGCTTACCCGGTAGCCGGTGGTACCTGGGAGACAGCGTTGACGTTGACGACGGTCGTGCCGCAGATAATCGGCGCTCCCCTGTATGACCCGTTCGGCGCTAACTCGACGACGCAGTACAGATATGCGCTCAACGGCGCATATTATGTCATATGGTCTCTCGGGCCCAACAGGACGTCCACGATAACCGGCATCAGCGCCACAGGAACGGTGGCCCCGGCCGCTACAGGCGACGACATATTCGTCTCGAACGGCACGCCTGGTTCGGGAGGTTTTTGACCTTTGTTCAAAGTCGGCGCGCGCGGTTTTACGCTGATAGAGATCCTGATCGTGATCGCTTTTTTTGCGGCAGGCGCGGTAGTCCTTTTGCAGATATTCAGCATGGGGCTTTACGGCAGCGTCGATAATGAGAATACCATGATAGCTACCGCGCTTGCGCAGGAGAAGATGGAAGAGATGCGCAATGAGCCTTATACCTCGATAGTGCCCGAGGTACGCGCGCAGGTCCCGAATTATACCTCCTTTGACAGGGAGATACTGGTCACCGCGCCGGTATCTAACCTTAAGCAGGTGACGGTCAATATCTACTGGAACGGGAAGACCGGCGACGTGAAGATATCATTGGTTACGTATGTATCGAATATCATTTAAGGGCAGGCCGGGTTTTACCGTAGCGGAGCTTATAATCGCTTCGGCGCTCGTATCGGTCTTGATGGGCGCCATACTGATAACTTTCGTTATCGGGCTGAAGATATGGGGCTCGGAAATGACGAGGACCGCTTTCATAAAAGATATCTCTTATAGCATGCAGGTCATATCTGAGGACCTGAGGCAAGCGACTTCTTTTGTCCCGGTCACAAACAGGAACAGGATAGGTTTCCTCGCGGATGTCAACGGGGACGGTTCTCCCGAGACTGTCCGGTATAGCGTCGCCGGCGGAAATCTCCTGCGCACACAAAACGGCACCGCGACGCCTGTCCTGGCAAGGAACGTGCAGGCCATTACGTTCAGGTATTACAGGCCCGACGATAACATTAACCCGATGGGTGTTGTGAACCGGGCGCAGATAAGGGTCGTCGAGATAGATCTCGTGCTGACGAACGGGAGCGAGTCCATGCAATTCACTACCAGGGTCAGGCCGAGGGGGATATGAGCAGACGCGGTTTTGTGTTGATAATGACATTTATATTTATGCTGGCCCTTGCGGCCATAGCAATGGTTACGCTCTCGCTCGTCTCATCCAATACGAGGTTCACGGGATCCCAGCTTGACGGAACAAAGGCGCTATACCTGGCGCAAGCCGGGATTGAAAGCGTATTAAGGAGCGTCCGCGACGGGCACACGCCGCCGTCACTGCCTCCGGCCATAACGCTCGGGGACGGGACGGTGGAATACCTGTCGGTAGGCTTTCCCGCTCCGAATACATTAAACATAGACCTGCTGGGCAAGATCCCGGTTGATTCCTCATCGGGAAAAGAGATAAAAGCGCACGTAGTCGCAGTTTATTCGGACACAGGCAACGGCAAATTTACTACCTGCGCTTCCTGGAAAGAGAATTACGAATGATGAACTTTAAGAAAAAAGATACCTATATCGGGGTAGATTTCGGTTTCTCTGCGATAAAGGCCGTCGAGATAGAAGCCGGTCCGGCCGGAGAACTCATTTTAAAGAGGGCGACCCTCGTCCCGAAAGAAGAAGGGGTAAAGAAGGCCGTTGCCGGAATGCCCGTAAGATCGGCCAGGGTCAATGTCGTCGCAGATTGCCCGGAAGGCTGCCTGCGCTATTTCACGCTCCCGAAGATGTCGGACCGGGAGATACCCGAGGCGGTTAGGTGGCAGGTGAAAGAGAAGGCATCCCTTCCGCTTGACGAGCTCCTTATGGATTATAAACTGCAGGATATCGTTGAGGCCGGCGTAAGCAAATACAAAGTAAAACTGGCCGTGATGCCGGCAAAGTCCGTTGACGGCGTCGTAAGGCTCATGGGCGAGGCGGGCATCAGCCCGGTCGCCCTCTTCCCGCCGCCGCTTGCCATAGAAAAACTTTCGGGCCGCATGGGCCTGAAACGGGACGAGACCGTTGCGATCGTGGATATCGGGAATGACAGTACCGGGATAAATATCATAAAGGGTAACTCCCTTGTTTTTGCAAGGAAGGTCAATCCGGGCGGCGCGGCGATCACCAAAGACCTTAACCGCCAGGCGGCGGAACGGCTGGTCCGGGAGATCGAGAGGTCATTCCATTACTATGGTGACGAATCATCCGGTGACAAGGTCAGGTCGCTCATCCTTACAGGAGGCGGCGCGGCGATCAAAGGGCTGGCCGGGTTTTTACAGGAGAACCTCGGTGTCCCTGCCTCGGAAGGCGATCCTTTTAAGGGGATCACTTTGGAAAAGGGCGCGCTCGCCGATCCGGCATGGCCGGCCGGAGCCTTCGCCAATGCCATAGGCGCTGCTTTAAGCGAAGGACGGGGGATCAATCTCCTGCCTCCGGAATTGAAACAAAAGACTATACGAATGTTCGAGAAGGCCGCAGTCGAGTCGGTAATAGCGGCGGTGGCCGTTTCCCTGGTCCTCTCTTTTATCGGCATCAGGATGCAACTCTCCAACTATGATAAGAAGATAGCTTACGCGACGGGAGAACTGACCGCCATGAAGCCGCAATTGGAGATAGCTGCCCATTACGAGCGCATGGCCAGGGAGCTCTCCGAAAGGAATGCGTTCGTCTATTCGGTCTCCTCAGGTATCCCGCCGTGGAAAGAGGTGCTGAAGGAGCTTAGTAACAGGCTCCCGAAATACGCGGTCCTCTCGGGCCTGAAGGCGGACGCGGGTAGTTTAGAGATAAACGGCCAGGTCACAGGTGACGTAAAGGACCGCGAAAAAGCCCTATCCGGCATCATAAAGTCGCTTGAGGGAGGCATGTTCAAGAACGTGACGCTCGTGAACGCCAAGATGGGCGAGGGCACGAATTCAAATACGGAGTTCGATATAAAATGCTCGTTCTGAAAAAAATGGGATCTTTTAAGGAGAACAAGGCGGCGATCGTCGTCATCTCGGGGATCGTCGTATTCATTGTCCTGTTCGCGGTGATCTTCGCCCCGGCGAGGAAGGACCTGGCCGGGAAGAAGGAGATGTACCGGGAACTGGAAGTCCAGCTTACCGACGGCCGGAATAAACTTTCCGCGGCCAAATCGGACAAGGCCGGTGTCGAGGCGAAAGTCGGGGAGCTGCGCAGGCGGCTTCCTCCGAAGAGCCCGACGGCGGCGATACTGGAGGAGTTGTCGAAGAAAGGGAAGGGGCTCAATATAGATTTCATTTCGATATCGCCCCAGCCTGCCGAACCGCTCCCGGACGTCTCCGCAGCATTCAACTGCAAGGCGCTGCCCATAACCATAAAAATGAAGGCGGCCTATAAGAGCCTCGGGGATTATCTCGGGTCGCTGGATAACCTCGAGAGCAGTTTTGTGACCGTCCCGGAATTACAGGTCGCAAAAGACGAAAGGACATTCCCGAAACTGACGGTAGATATGAAGGTTTACACGTATATCCTGGAAGAGGCCGAAAGTGGACAAGAATAAACAGCAATTAGCCGTTCTTGGAGTAGTCATCGCGATATTTATTGTCGTCACCGCGATTGCCGTCCTGAAGCCGCGCGCCAAAATACCGGAACAGGCAAAAGCCGTTCCTGCGGCCGCAGCCCCGGTCCAAAAGCCCGCCCCCCAGAGAGAGCGGATGGTAAGCTCATTCAACTCCTGGGGCAGGGACCCGTTCGCGACCGGCGGCGGGTCTGCGGAACAGGGCGGACCGGCGTCGCTCAGCGGGATCTTCTGCGACTCCAAGAAAAGCTACTGTATAATAGACGGCAAGGTGGCGAAGGTGGGCGACGAGGTCTCGGGATACAAGATATTGGAGATAACGAAGGATACCGTTACCGTCAAGGCCGGTGATGAGATAAGGACGCTCAGAATAGGCCATTAAAACTTGACTGGGGGCCTATCTTCTGCTATCATAACGCGTTGTGAAGCACAGAATCAGGAGAAGGTATCTTTACTACCTTCTTAGGACAGCCAGTTTTATCTCGCTTCTCTTCCCGATAAAAATTAACAAATTTTTAGGCAGGCGGATGGGGGAGTGCGCCTTTTTTTTGGTGCCCGCCCACAGGAAGAGCGCGATAGAGAACCTAAAGGTAGCGTTCAAAGGAGAGAAGACCGAAGCCGAGATAAGGGCCATCGCCAAGGGGATCTTCCGCAATTTAGGCGAGAACCTTTTTGAGATATTAAGCGCTTCTAAACTGACCCCTCGGAACATAGACAGGCACGTCAGGATAAGAGGCCTCGATATAGTAGACAAAGCTCTTTCACAGAAGAGGGGTTTTATCGTCCTTTCGGCGCATTTCGGCAATTGGGAGCTCCTTGCCGGATGGTTCGGCCTCAAGAAATATCCGGTGAATGTCCTCGCCCGGAGGCTGCGTTACGAAAAATTCGATGATTGGATAAACAGCCTGCGCCGGAAGATGGGCGTCAACGTCGTGATGAGGGACGAGTCGCCCAGGACGATCCTTAAGCTGCTGAAGGACGGGCAGTCGATAGCTATCCTTGCCGACCAGGACATCTCCTCCGTCGAGGGGGTTTTTGTGGATTTCTTCGGGCATCCGGCTTATACGCCGACAGCTCCGGTCATCCTAGCCCTCGCCACGGCCGTGCCGATAATACCGATGTTCATCGTGCGCGAAGGCAACAGCCACACCATATACGTCGAGGAGCCGCTCGAGCTCGAGATAACCGGCAACAAAGAGAACGACATAAAAGTAAATACGGAAAAATGGTCTAAGGTCGTCGAATCGTATATACGGAAGTACCCGTCGCAATGGGTCTGGGTCCATAACAGGTGGAAGACGAAAAATGAAGATAACTAGAAGCGGGTTGGCCGTCGCGTTGTTAACTGCGTTCCTGTTCACAGGATGTGAGAGCAAACAGGCGAAGGCGCCGGCCCCGTCCCAGGCCGACCTGGAGGCGAACCTCTCCGGCGACCAGAAGATGATGGCCTTCTCGCTCTCCGGTTTCGAGAAGACAGGCAAGAAGAAGTGGGAGGTCCAGGGCAAATCTGCGGATATCGTCTCCGAGGTGGTCAACCTCACCGATGTAGTCGCGAAAGCCTACGGCGACCAGACCGACATGACGCTTACGGCCGACAAGGGCTCATTCAACAGGGCGACCAACGACGCGCATTTCGAGTCGAACGTAGTAGTCAGCGGCACGAACGGCACGGAGATGAAGACGGACGCCCTGGATTGGAAGAACACCGACCAGAAGGTCACCACCGATAAGCCGGTCGTGATGAAATCCGACGCGAAGGGCAAGGGAAGCGCCGAGCTTGCGACCAAGACGCCCACGACGATAACCTGCGACGGGCCGATGGAGATAGATTACGGCAAGAGCTATGCCGTCTTTAACAAGAACGTCAAGGTCGACGATGACCGCGGGCAGCTGTTTTGCGACATGGCAACCGCTTATTACGATACCAAGACGAAGCAGGTCTCAAGGATAGTAGCTAAGGGCAACGTGAAGATAATGCGGGAAGGCAGCTGGACGTACAGCGACGAGGCGACATACCTCGCGCCTGAGCAGAAGGTCATCCTCACGGGTTCTCCGAAAGTGATGATCTATCCCGATCAGAAGAAGGCCGCGCAAAAATAAGGATCTACTGAGGTAATGCACCTCCTCGAAACGAAGGGCTTACAAAAGACGTATAACCGCCGCCGCGTAGTCAACGGTGTCGACATATCGGTCAAACGCGGCGAGATCGTGGGCCTGCTCGGGCCTAACGGCGCCGGGAAGACGACGTCCTTTTATATGATAGTCGGCCTGGTCGAGCCGGATAAGGGCCAGATATTCTTTGATAACCAGGACATAACCGGCCTGCCGATGCACAGGCGCGCCCGCTGCGGCATAGGATACCTCGCGCAGGAGCCGTCGATATTCAGGAAGCTTACCGTCGAGGAGAATATCATGGCCATCCTCGAGACGCTCAAGATATCCAAGAAGGAACGCCGTAAGAGGCTCGAGATGCTTTTGGGCGAATTGAGGATATCGCACCTGGCCAAGAACTACGCTTATACATTGTCGGGCGGCGAACGCAGGCGCCTGGAGATTACGCGCGCGCTCGTGACCGAGCCCACTTTTATTTTGTTGGATGAGCCGTTCTCGGGCATAGACCCGATAGCGGTGGCTGAGTGCCAGGAGATAATCTGTTCGCTGAGGGAAAAAGGGCTCGGCATACTTTTGACCGACCATAATGTGCGCGAGACCCTTTCCATAACAGACAGGTCGTATATAATGTCCGACGGAAAGGTCCTTATATCCGGCACCGCGGAAGAACTCATATCCGATCCGAAGGCAAGGCAGATCTATCTGGGCGAAAAGTTTAGGATGTGAGCAACGAAGTTGCTCACCCTAAGAATGTTTCAGGAAGAAGAGGGTGATCGACTTTGTCGATTAATAAGGAGGCAACATGAACGTAGTCATCACAGGCAGGCATTTTGACGTCACCGAAGGAATGAAGGCCCACGTAAACGACAAGATAACGAAGCTGGACAAGTTCTCCCAGAAGATAGTCGAGGCGCACGTCATACTCGAGGTCGAGAAATTCCGCCACATAGCCGAGATCACCGTCATCGGAAAACAATTCAAACTGACCGCCACCGATACGACCTCGGACATGTATGCCTCCATGGACGGGGCGATCGCCTCCCTTGAGAAACAATTAAGGAAATTGCACGACAGGGTCAAGGAACACAGGGTAAAGGGCTCGGCGGGCAGGATACAGGAACTCGCCGTAAGGTCGATATCGGCCATCAAGGGCGTATTCAGGCCGGCCAGGGAGAGCTCTGCGGGCCCCAGGATAGTCGAGACCCAGCGCGTCGCCGAGAAACCGATGTCGGTCGAGGAGGCCGTGGAGGAGCTGAAGATATCGAACAGCGAGTTCATCGTCTTCAGGAACGCGGACGACAACAAGGTGGAAGTAATATATAAGAGAAAGGACGGAGACTTCGGCCTGATTAAGACCTGAAGTGATCATTATGAAAGTAAAAAGTAAAGACCTTGAAGGTTCACGCAGGGGTTTCGAGATAGAGGTCCCGGCGGATGATATAAAGAAGAAATACGACGAGATCTACGTCGAGATGGAGAAATACGCAGAGGTGCCGGGATACAGGATCGGCAAGGCTCCCCGCTATCTCATCGAGACCCATTATAAGGATAAGGCCGGCGAAGAAGTGAAGAAGCGCCTCATCGGCGAGTCTGTGATGAAAGCGGTAAAAGACGGCGGCATCGATATGATCGGCATGCCGTCGGTCACGGAGATCATTTTCGAGGAGGACAAGCCGCTCTCGTTCAAGGCCGAGGTCCATGTGCGCCCCGACGTTAAATTGAAGAATTACAAAGGCCTTAAGGCGGCCAGGCAGAAAGCCCAGGTAGCTACCGAAGATGTCGATAAGGTCATAGAGGACCTGCAAGAGAGGCATTCCCAGCTTAAAGATGTCGAGGGACGCCCGGCGAAAGATAATGACTGGTGCCTTTGCGATGTCGAGATATCGGTTGAGGGCAAACCCGGCGAGAAGAACGAGAACGTCTGGTTCCCGCTTAATCCTAAATCCACGAAACCCGAATTCATGAGCCAGCTTTTGGGCACGGTCCCCGGCGACACGAGGACGGTCAAGACGATAATGCCGCTCAATTACCCGCGCAAGGAACAGGCCGGGAAAGAGGCGGTCTTCATAATAACGGTCACCGGGGTCAAGGAGAAGATAGCGCCGGCGATCGACGACGAGTTCGCCAAGGACGTCGGCGGGTTCAAATCCCTCCTCGAGCTGCGCGGGAATATCCGCGAAGAGCTCACGAAGGCGAAGGAGCAGGAGTCGAGGTTCAAGATGGAAGAGGAGCTCGTGGGCCAGCTCATCAAATCCTCGAATTTCGAGGTCCCTTCGATGATGGTCGACGCCGAGGCCGAGCACCTGCTGAAAGACGCGCAGGACAGGCTCGAGTATATGGGATACAAGAAAGAGGATATCGCAAAGGAAGAGGCCTCGATGAAACAGAAGTTCCGGGACGAGGCGGTCAGGCGCGTGAAATCGTATTTTATCCTCGATAAGGTGGCAGAACTCGAGAACCTGGCCGCGGGCGAAGAGGATATCAACAAGCGCGTCGAGCTTCTCGCCGCGCGCGCCAAGAAGACCACGGAAGACGCAAAAAAATATCTCGAGGAGAATAACCTGATGGAAGACATCAGGGCGGAGATATCGCAGGACAAGGCGATGGAGTTCCTGATCGAGAACGCGAAAATAGAGGAGGTCTAAAATGGGAGACAGAGAACGGTCTCAAATGCTCGTTCCCATGGTAGTCGAGCAGTCAGGGCGCGGAGAGCGCGCGTATGACATCTATTCGAGGCTCCTTGTTGACAGGATAATCTTTATCGGCACACCTATAGACGATGTCGTTGCCAACCTTGTCATAGCCCAGCTGCTGTTCTTGCAGATGCAAGATCCCGATAAGGACATCAGCATGTACATTAATACTCCGGGCGGTGTCGTGACCTCCGGGCTTGCGGTCTATGATACGATGCAGTTCCTGAAACCCGATGTCTGCACCTATTGCATGGGGCAGGCGACATCGATGGGTGCCATACTGTTGGCCGCCGGGACGAAGGGCAAGAGGTTCGCCCTCCCGAACGCGCGCATAATGATGCACCAGCCATGGGGCGGAACGCAGGGCGCGGCCGCGGATATAAGCATCCAGGCGAAAGAGATATTGAGGATGCGCGACAAGATAGAAGAGATACTCGCCAAGCATACGGGCCAGTCGCTCGATAAGATAAAGAAAGACACGGACAGGGATTATTTCCTGAGCGCCGAAGAGGCGAAGGAGTACGGCCTGGTCGATGAAGTCATAAAAGGCAAGAAAAAATAATTTTATCCCCGGTCCATAGAATATGAAAAAAGAACACCAGATAAAAGAATCATTGCCGCTTTTGCCGTTAAGGGACATGGTCGTATTCCCCTTCATGGTCGTGCCCCTCGTGGTCGGGCGCGAGAAGTCGATCGCCGCGGTCGAGGAGGCCTTGTCCAAGGATAAGACCATCCTCCTTTGCGCGCAGAAATCGGTGAAGGTCGAAGAGCCTTCACTCGACGACGTCTACCAGCTCGGCACCGTGGGCCAGATAATACAGTCGGTAAAACTGCCGGACGGCTCGTATAAATTGCTGGTTGAAGGGATCTACCGCGCGAGGATAAAGAAGCTCCTGCCGGTAAAAGAATATATTAACGCCGAGATCGAATACGCCTCAGTGCCGGCCGAGAAGACGATGGAGGTCGAGGCGCAGATGCGCTCGCTGGTCAACCAGTTCGAGGAGTATGTCAAACTGAACCAGCGCGTACCTACCGAGGCGTTCGCGACTATAGCCAACATCCCGGACCCGGACCAGATGGCCGATACGGCCGCATCGTTCCTTACGATGAGGGTAGCCGAGAGGCAGGCGATACTGGAGATCGTAGACCCGGTCGAAAGGATAAAGAAACTCACCGAAGTCCTCAATTCCGAGATCGGCATCCTTCAGATAGAGAAGAAGATATCATCCACCGTCAGGAAACAGATCGAGAAGGCGCAGAAGGAATATTTCCTGCAAGAACAGCTCAAGGCCATCGAGAAAGAACTCGGCCAGAAAGACGACTACAAGAACGAGCTCGACGACCTCAAGGAGAAGATAAAACAGGCGAAGATGCCGAAGGAAGCGCAGGAGATCGCGATGCGCGAGGTCGAGAAGCTCTCGAGGATGTATCCGACCTCTCCCGAGGCGACTGTTTCGCGTAATTACATCGACTGGCTGGTCGCGCTCCCTTGGTCGGTCAGGACCGATGACAACCTCGATATAAAGAACGCCGAGAAGATATTGAACGAGGACCATTACGGCCTCGAGAAGCCCAAGGACAGGATCCTCGAATACCTCGCCGTCCGCAAGCTGGTAAAATCGATGAAGGGCCAGATACTCTGCTTTGTCGGGCCGCCGGGCGTAGGCAAGACCTCGCTGGCGAAGTCCATCGCGCGGGCGCTCGGCCGCAATTTCGTCCGCGTCTCTCTCGGAGGCGTGCGCGATGAGGCCGAGATACGCGGCCACCGCAGGACATATATCGGCTCGCTCCCGGGCCGCGTCATACAATCCATAAGGAAAGCGAAATCGAAGAACCCGGTCTTCCTGTTCGATGAGGTCGATAAGATGTCCACGGATTTCAGGGGCGACCCGGCATCCGCTTTGCTCGAGGTCCTCGATCCGGAGCAGAACTCGACCTTCTCTGACCATTACCTGGAAGTGGAGTTCGACCTCTCGGACGTGATGTTCATCACGACCGCGAATTTCCAGGACAACATACCCCCCGCGCTGCAGGACAGGATGGAGATGATAAAACTTTCGGGGTATACCGAATACGAGAAGGTGAAGATCGCGCAGGGGTTCCTTATCCCCAAACAGATAAAGCTGCACGGGCTCAAGGAAGAATACATAAAATTCACCGCGGACGCCATATTAAGGATAGTGCGCAGGTATACGCGCGAGGCCGGCGTACGCAACCTCGAACGCGAGATAGCGCGCGTCTGCAGGCGGATAGCCAAGGACGTCGTAAAGAAAGAGAAGGACCTCAAGCTCCGTCTTTCGGGACGCCGCATTGAAAAATACCTGGGACCGGTCCAGTTCACCGAGCCGAAGAAGGAAGAAAAGAACGAGATCGGGGTCGCGACAGGCCTTGCCTGGACCGAGGCGGGCGGCGATATCATCTCCATAGAAACTACCCTCATGACCGGGAAGGGAAAATTGACCCTGACCGGAAAGCTCGGGGAGGTCATGCAGGAATCGGCGCAGGCGGCGTTAAGCTTTATCCGCTCGCGCGCAAAGGAATTCGGCATCGATGACAATTTTTACAAGAAACTCGATATCCATATACACGTGCCGGAGGGCGCGATACCCAAAGACGGCCCGTCGGCAGGTATCACGATAGCGACCGCGCTCATCTCAAGTTTGACGAAGTGCCCGGTCAAGAAAGACGTCGCGATGACAGGCGAGATAACGCTCCGCGGGAAAGTCCTGCCGATAGGCGGGCTCAAGTCGAAGATGCTCGCCGCGCATATGGTCGGGATAAAGACGGTCATAATACCGAAAGAGAATGAAAAGGACCTCGTAGAGATACCTAAAAATATATTGAAGGACCTGAAAGTGGTGCCTGTCGAGTATATGGACCAGGTTTTGGAGATAGCGCTCGAGAGGAGATGCAGGAAAGCGCCGAAGGCTGCGCCTAAGAAGGCGGTTTTTAAGCCAACGGTATATCAGCGGTTACCTATACAAACCTAGGAGGGCAAGGAATGAAGAAGAATTATCTTATGACGCCGGGACCGACACCTGTCCCGCCGCAGGCGTTGCTCGCGATGGCCGAACCGATAATCCACCACAGGACCCCGGAGTTCATGGAGATATTCAAGGAAGTCTGTGACCTTTTAAAATACGTATTCCAGACCGGCAACGACGTCATAACGTTCACCTCCTCGGGCACCGGCGCCATGGAAGCGGCCGTCGCCAACCTGCTTTCGCCCGGCGACAAGGCAATATGCGTGCAAGGCGGTAAATTCGGCGAGAGATGGACCGAGCTGTGCAAGGCATACGGCATTACTCCTATAATAATAAACGTAGAATGGGGAAAAGCGGTCGACCCGAAGGCCATCGAGGCGGAATTGAATAAGGACGCAAGCATACAGGCCGTATTCACGACCCTTTGCGAGACTTCGACCGGCGTGCTGACTGACATAAAAGCGATCGCGCAGGTGACAAAAAGCCATAACGCGGTCCTCGCGGTCGACGCGATATCCGGCCTCGGGGCCGAAGATATAAAGACCGACGAATGGGGCATAGACGTCGTGATCTCCGGTTCGCAGAAGGGATTGATGATCCCGCCGGGGCTGGCATTCATTGCCTTAAGCAAGAAGGCCTGGGAGAAGGTCGAGAAATCGAAGTGCCCGAGATATTACCTGAGCCTTAAGAAAGCGAAGAAAGCCATCGAGGCAACGGATACTCCTTTCACCCCGGCTATATCGCTGGTCATCGCGCTGCGCGAGACGTTGAGGATGATGAAGAAGGAAGGCCTTGACGTAATATTCAACCGCCACAAGATACTGGCCCTTGCGACCCGCGAGGCGATGGAGGCGATGGGATTGAAATTATTCGCCCCGACCGCCCCATCAAACGGCGTGACGGCCGTGCGCTTACCCGAAGGCATAGACGGCGAGAAACTCGTAAAACATATGAGGGATAAATACGGCGTGGGAATAGCCGGCGGCCAGGCCGAGCTCAAGGGCAAGGTCATCCGCATCGCGCATATGGGTTATATAACGGATACGGATATACTCATGACGATCGCCGTGCTCGGCATGGCGCTCGCCGAGATGGGATTCAGGGGCGAACCCGGTGTCGGGGTCGAGGCCGCCGAAGAAGTATTACTCGAAGGCCGGGACAGGGGACCGGTCGAAGCGGCATAGGGGACGTCCCATTTGGGGACACCCTACAAGGAGAGTTTCAGGTGTCGAGTGAGATGATGGTGTTAGCCGCCACGGCGGCGTCACTGGGTTTCTTTCACACGATAGCGGGCCCGGACCATTATGTCCCGTTCATAATGATCGCGCGCGCCCGGAGATGGTCTTTGTTAAAGACGGCCGCAGTCACTTTTTTCTGCGGTATCGGCCATATATTGAGCGCGCTGGTCCTGGGCGTAATAGGCCTGGCGTTAGGCTTCGCGGTCTCCCGGATAAAAGCGTTTGATTCTTTGAGGGATAACCTGGCCGCGTGGTTTTTCATCGCCTTCGGGATCATTTATTTCACCTGGGGGTTGAGGCAGGCGGTCAGGAACAAGCCGCACGCGCATTTCCATCACCACGGCAATGAGGATGGGCACGCGCACGGCCATACGCATAACGACGGACATCTCCATGTGCATGATCATGGCAGCGAGGCGAACATAACGCCGTGGGTGCTCTTTGCGATATTCGTGTTCGGGCCGTGTGAAGTGCTTGTGCCTTTGGTGATGTACCCGGCGGCGAAGCACAACCTGATAGGCGCGATGTGGGTTACCATCGTCTTCGGCGCGGTAACGATCTTGACGATGATAAGTATCGTGACCTTATCGGCGGCCGGCCTTGAGCTGGTCCCGATGGGAAGGCTTGAACGTTATACTCATGCTTTAGCAGGGTTGGCGATAGTCATCTGCGGTGCCCTTATTATGATCATTTAATAGGAGAGGACGAAAATGTACAAGGTGCTCGTAAGCGACGCGCTGTCCGAAGAAGGATTAAAAGTACTAAGGGACGAAAAGGAACTCCAGGTGGACGTGAAGTTGAAGCTTGCCCCGGAGGAGTTGAAGGCGATCATAAAGGATTATGACGCCCTCGTCGTCCGCAGCAGCACGAAGGTGAACAAGGATATCATCGAAGCCGCGACGAAACTCAAGGTCATCGGGCGCGCCGGCGTCGGCCTGGATAACGTCGACGCGGACGCCGCCTCGAAACGCGGCATCATCGTGATGAATACGCCCGCCGGCAACACGATATCCACCTGCGAGCATACATGGTCCTTGATGCTCTCGATGTCGCGCAATGTCCCGAACGCGAACGCCTCGCTAAAAGAAGGCAAATGGGACAGGAATAAATATATGGGCGTCGAGCTCTACGGCAAAACTCTCGGCATCATAGGCTTAGGCCGCATAGGCACAGAGGTCGCCAAAAGGGCCATGGCTTTTGGCATGAGGGTCATCGCCTTCGACCCGTACCTCACGGTCGAGAGGGCCAATGACCTCGGCGTCGAACTCGTCGAAGTCAAAGACATAATACGCGAATCCGATTATATAACCGTCCATACCCCGATAACAAATGAAACAAAACATCTCATCGGGGAAAAGGAATTCGACCAGATGAAGAAAGGCGTCCGCCTCATCAACTGCGCGCGCGGCGGCATCATCGACGAGAAGGCGCTCATCAAGGCCCTCGAGTCGGGCAAGGTCGCGGGCGCGGCCCTCGACGTCTACGAGGAGGAACCGCCGAAAGATTTCACGATGTTCAAGAACGAAAAGCTTGTGGCAACACCCCACCTTGGCGCGTCCACCGAGGAGGCGCAGGTCAACGTCGCAATAGAAGTCGCCAAACAGGTCGCCGACGCTTTGCTCGGCCGCGGCTGCAGGAACGCCGTGAATGTCCCGTGCGTCGACCCGGAGATATACAAGGTCATTCGCCCGTACATTACCCTCGCCGAGAAGATGGGACTTGTGGTCGGACAGTTGGCCGATGCGAGGATAGCGGAAGTGAAGGTCCAGTATTCGGGCGATATCATCGAGCATGATCTCGCGTCGGTGACAATCGCCTTCCTGAAAGGGCTGTTGACGCCCATACTCCAGGAGACGGTCAATTTCGTAAATGCTTCGTTCATTGCCAAGGAACGCGGGATAAAGATCGTCGAGACGAAGACCTCGCAGGCCGAGGAGTTCGCAAACCTCATAATCGTCGAGGCGCAGACCGACAAGGGCAAGGTCGTGGTTGCCGGCACGCTCTCCCCGAGGAAGAACCCGCGCATAGTCAAGATAAACGATTTCTACGTAGAGGCCTCGACTACCGGGTATCTTTTGATACTCTCGAACGAGGACAAGCCCGGCATCGTCGGCCAGATAGGGACCGTGCTCGGCCAGCACAAGATCAATATCGCAGGCATGACGCTCGGCAGGACGAAGGTCGGCGGCCACGCGATGACGGTACTGAACCTCGATGAGGAAGTCCCGGAACCGGTCATGAAAGAGATACGTTCGGCGAAACATGTGCTGGACGCCAAACTGATAAAATTCTAATATGGCAAAAAACATAGTCGTAGTGGGGGCACAGTGGGGAGACGAGGGCAAGGGGAAGATAATAGATATCTTCTCCCGCGATGCCGATTATATCGTGCGGTACCAGGGCGGCAATAACGCCGGCCACACCGTGGTCATCGGCGACCATGAGTTCATACTGCACCTCATCCCGTCCGGCATACTCCATAAAGGCAAGATCTGCGTCATAGGGAACGGCGTGGTGGTCGACCCGGAAGCGCTCATAAATGAAATAGACAGCCTGCGCTCAAAAGGTATAGAGGTTGACGATAACCTTAAGGTCAGCGACCAGGTCCACCTTATATTCCCTTATCATAAAGAGATAGACCGCTTAAGCGAGCGCCGCAAGAAGATCGGCACGACAGGCCGCGGCATCGGGCCGTGTTATGTCGACAAGGTCGGCAGGAGCGGTATCAGGCTCGCGGACCTGCTCGATGACGAGCTCTTCAAAAAGAAATTAAAAGAGAATATCACGGCAAAGAACGAGACCCTGCAGAAATTATACGGCCATTCCGGGTTCTCATTTGACGAGATCTATAACAAGTTCGTAGAATACAGGAAGAAGATAGCGAAGTATGCCTGCAATACCACCATAATCCTGAACGAGGCGGTCAAGAAGAAAAAAAGGCTCCTGCTCGAAGGCGCGCAGGGGACGCTCCTTGACGTCGACCACGGCACGTACCCGTATGTCACGAGTTCCAACTCGACAGCCGGCGGCGCGTGCACCGGCACAGGCCTCGGCCCGTCAAAGATCGACAAGGTAGTCGGAGTGGTAAAGGCGTATACTACGCGCGTCGGGGAAGGGCCTTTTCCCACCGAATTCGGCCCGGACCTGATGGAAGTCATAAGACAGAAGGGGAAGGAGTTCGGCGCGACGACAGGCAGGCCGAGGAGATGCGGTTGGTTCGACAGCCTGATAGTCAGGCACTCGGCGTTGGTCAACAGCCTCGATGCCATCGTGGTCACCAAGCTCGACGTCTTGGACGAGCTGGAGACGATAAAGATCGCGGTCGCGTACAGGTATAAAGGAAAGACGTATAAGGATTTTCCGGCGAACATCGAAATGCTCTGGGATGTCGAGCCGGTTTATGAAGAGCTTCCGGGCTGGGGAGAGGATACCTCGGGCGTCGGGAGTTTCTCCAAATTACCAACTAACGCCAAAAAGTATCTCAGGAAACTCGAGAGTCTCATAGGCGTAAAGATAGAACTTGTCTCTGTTGGTAGCAGGCGTGAGCAGGTCTTCAAGATGGGAGGAAAGAAGTAATAAAATGAAAAGGTTGTCTAGGTTATTCTTGGTTGCTTCACTCGTATTAACGGCTAATGCAGCGCTCGCCCAGGAAACCGTAGCACCTGTGGTCGAGAAGTTCAAGCCGTTCGCTTTCATGAACGACCCGATATTATTTAACAATATGGAAAGGGTCGCGCTCTGGTCTGTTTTGGGCGTCGCGATACTGGGCCTTCTCTATGCCGGGTTTTTGATGGCGCAGGTCCTCAGATATGACAAAGGTACGCCGAAGATGCAGGAGATCTCCACGGCCATCCGCGTCGGCGCGAACGCGTACTTAAGCCGCCAGTTCAAGGCGATAGTATTTTTGGTGTTCATCCTGACGGCCGCGTTATATTTTACCGCGGGCGCCACGCACATACAAATAGGAAGGTCCTGCGCGTTCCTTATGGGCGCGTTCTTCTCGGCGATGGTAGGTTTCGTCGGCATGAACCTGGCTGTCCAGGGTAATGTCCGCGTAGCCGCGGCCGCGAGGACGAGCTTCGGCCAGGCGCTTAAGATCGCCTATCGCACGGGAACCATAACCGGCATGCTTACCGACGGCCTCGGGCTGCTGGGCGGCACGGTGATATTCATGATATACGGCGAGCAGGCGTATGAAGTCCTGCTCGGTTTCGGTTTCGGCGGTACTTTACTCGCCCTCTTCATGAGGGTCGGCGGCGGTATCTACACGAAAGCGGCTGATGTCGGCGCAGACCTCGTCGGAAAAATAGAAAAGAACATCCCCGAGGACGATGCAAGGAACGCCGCGACGATCGCCGATAATGTCGGCGATAATGTCGGCGACTGCGCGGGTATGGCGGCCGATATCTTCGAGTCTTATGAAGTCACGATCGTCTCTGCGATGATCCTCGGTTATGCGTCGTTCGGCCACAAGGGAGTTATATTCCCGCTTTTGGTCCGCGCGGTCGGCGTATTGAGTTCGATATTCGGCACCTATCTTGTCCGCACGAGCGACAAGGTCAGGAACGCGATGCACGCCATCAACGTCGGTTTCTGGTCATCGGCCGCTGTTTCAATAATCGGTTTTGTGGCCATAGGGTTCTATTACCTGAGGTTCTCTGACAAGCCGCAGCTTGCGAATTGGGCAAGCCTCGGCGTGGCCGGGCTTGATATGAGGCCTGTATACACGACAATGGTCGGTATCATCCTGGCCATCGTCATAAACCGTGTTACGGAATATTTCACTAAGCCCGACGCCGCGCCTGTAAGATCGATAGCCAGGGCTACGCAGACCGGCCACGCGACCACTATCATTACCGGTATCGCGGTCGGCTATGAGTCGACGGTGTGGGCCATTTTAATTATTGCGGCCGCCATCGGCGCTTCAGTCTTTATATACGCCGGCACGAACCCGACGTATATTGCTTATGGCGTCGCGATGTGCGGTATCGGCATGTTGACGTTGACCGGAAACAATATCTCGATGGACGTCTTCGGGCCTGTCGCGGATAACGCGAACGGCATCGGCGAGATGGCGCACCTCGATAAAGCCACGCGCCAGACTCTGGCCGACCTCGATGCGGTAGGCAACACCACAAAAGCTATCACAAAAGGCATCGCGATCGGTTCGGCGGTCGTCGCGGCCGTTTCGCTTTTTAATGCCTATATCACTGACATCGCGAAAGCCACTCACTCTACATATGAGCAGATAGCGGCTTCACTATCTATCTCAGAGCCGAATGTATTCATCGGCCTGTTGATAGGCGGCGCGATACCGTTCTTGTTCAGCTCAATGACAATAAGGGCGGTAGGACGCGCAGCGTTCCTTATCGTCCATGAAGTTAGGAGCCAATTCAAGGATAAAGAGATATGGGAAGGCACGAAGACGCCGGATTACGGGCGCGTGGTTGACATCTGCACCGCTGCCGCTCAGAGCGAACTTATCGGCCCGGGACTTTTGGCGATACTCGCTCCCATACTTGTAGGCTTGCTGCTCCATAAAGAGGCGCTCGGCGGTTTCCTTGCCGGCATGATCCTCTCCGGCCAGCTGCTGGCGGTCTTTATGTCGAACGCAGGCGGAGCGTGGGATAATGCCAAGAAGACGATCGAGGACGGGCTTTACGGCGGGAAAGGTTCCGAGGCTCACAAGGCATCGGTAACCGGGGATACCGTAGGCGATCCCTTGAAAGATACCGCGGGCCCTGCGCTCAATCCGCTCATTAAAGTCATGAACATGGTCGCTTTATTGACCGTAGGCATCATGATAAAGAACGAGAAACTGACTCCCGGCATTATAATTATAGGCATCGCCGGAATATCGGTCATACTTTGGGTCATTTTGAGGTCCAGAAGAGAAACGAAAGAGATGTCCCTGGGCGATACAAAATAACATAACGGAGGAATCTCATGTTTTCGCTGATCCCGAAGGAAGTGAAATTTTTTGATATGTTCGTCAGAAGCGCCGAGAACCTGTTGAGGGGCGCTAAGCTCTTGAGGGAAATATCGAACGATTTCAGCACTTTGGCCGAGGACGCCGCCAAGCTCGAAAGGCTCGAGCACGACAGCGACCAGATCACGCATGAGATAATGGAAAAACTCAACACGACATTCGTTACCCCCCTGGACAGGGAAGACATACACGAGCTCACGGCGGCCCTCGATGACGTCATGGACTTCATCGAGGCCGCTACCGAGCGCATGGTCCTCTATAAGCTGAAGGCCCCTACGCCGGAGATTAAAGATATGGCGGAAGTCATATTGAAGCAGGCGGAAGAGATAAATTTAGTGATGCCGAAGCTCAAGCAATTGAAACACGCCCAGGTCATGGAGCATTGCATCGAGATAAACCGCCTCGAGAACGAGGGCGACAGGATACAGAGGGAGGCTGTGGCCAAATTATTCGACGAGAAGGCCGACGCGCTTGAAGTCATCAAATGGAGGGATATCTACGAATATCTCGAGACGGCGACCGATAAATGCGAAGACATAGCTGTTATCATAGAGGGTATAGTCCTTAAGCATGCATGATGGCCTCCTGCTTGTCATACCGGTAATCGCTTTTGCGCTGATCTTTGATTTCCTGAACGGTTTCCACGATTCCGCGAATTCGATAGCGACGGTGGTTTCGACTAGGGTGCTTTCCCCGCGTTTCGCGGTCATCTGGGCCGCGTTCTTTAATTTTATCGCTTTCCTTTTTTTCGGCCTCCATGTCGCGAATACGATAGGCAAAGGCATCATTGATATCGCCATCATCGACAAGACGATCATTTTCGGGACACTCGTGGGCGCCTGCGGCTGGAATATCATCACATGGTTTTTCGGGCTCCCGACAAGTTCTTCGCACGCGCTTATCGGAGGGTTGGTCGGCTCGGCATTGGTAAAAGCCGGCACCGGCGCTCTTGTATGGAACGGGATAATTAAGACGGTGGTTTTTATTTTCGTTTCACCGATACTCGGTTTTTTCCTGGGCCTGGCCTTCGGCGTGGCGGTATACTGGATCTTCAGCAGGAGCTCGCCGACCAGGGTCGACCACGTTTTCAGGAAAGGGCAGCTTGTATCGGCGGCGCTCTATAGTCTGGGCCACGGCGGCAACGACGCGCAAAAGACGATGGGCATTATCGCCAGCCTTCTTTTCAGCGCGGGTTACCTTGGCCCGACATTCCACATCCCCCTTTGGATCGTGTTGACGTGCCATGCGGCTATTGCCCTCGGCACGATGTTCGGCGGGTGGCGCATCGTCAAGACTATGGGCCAGAAGGTCTCGAAACTCAAGCCGGTCGACGGTTTTTGCGCCGAGTCAGGCGCCGCGGCCACATTGTTCATGTCTTCGGCGTTCGGCATCCCGGTGAGCACCACGCACACGATCACCGGCGCTATCATGGGCGTCGGTTCGCTCAAAAGGTTGAGCGCGGTCAAATGGGGCGTCGCGGGCCAGATCGTATGGGCGTGGGTATTGACCATACCGTGCTCGGCGGCGATATCGGCATTGACTTATTTTTTGATCCGTTTCGCCAGATCCCGCTTTTAATTGACATAGAAGCGCTTTTTTGATAAGATTAAAAAAGGAGTTGCTCCGGTGCGGAGGCCTTTCTATACAGCGGTTTTAGCCCTCATTTTGATTTCGTTCTTCAATTCGGCAAATCCGGAAGAGAAGGCCATAGAGGCTGCGCCCTCGCCCGTAACATCGTCGACGGCGGCAGCCGTTGAAGTTCCGGCACCGCCGGCGTTGCCGGCGGCAACACCGGCGATACCCGAAGAAGAATCGGTGAAGGTCCTTATCGATGATTTCCTTCCCGACGGGGCCGTGGCACAGGGTACATGGGATTGGGATAGTGCGTTAAAATACCGCGGCGAAAAGTCCCACACGCAGCCGGCGGCGAAAGGTTTGACAGAGCATTCTTACAGGGCCGCTCCGGTAGACGTACCGGAGGGCTGTTTATTGGAACAATATGTATACCTTGATCCCAAGGATACCCCGACCGGGATAATGCTGACGTTCAAGTTCGAGGCCGAGGACAGGGAAGGCGAGATCGGCGTCTATCGCGAGGGCGAGGAAGAGGTATTCGTCTTCAATGAAGACGAGCCGGTGATATACGATGGTACGTTACCGGAATCCGGCAAATGGGAAAAATGGACTATCGATCCCGATGACCTCGACCTTAAGGGCGCCAAGATAACAGGTATCTCATTCGCGGTCTACGGCGGAAAGGCGAACTGGGACCTTACGCGTTTCGTTCCGTCGAAAAAAATAAAACAAAATTCGGAACCCTGGAAGGGTCCTAATAACTAAAGGAGAGGGGCATGTCAAAGAAAAGCGTGGTAGTGTTAGTGGTAGTGTTATCGGTATTCCTTTTGTCCAGCATCGTCCTGGCGATGGGCAGGAAAGTAAAACCCGCAGAACAGCAGCCCGCGTCGCTCGGCACGTCACAACCGGAAGTCGAATTGGTAAAACCCGAACAACTCGAAACAACCCCTCCTATAACCGAAGAGATGAAAGAGAAGAAACCCCAGGATACGGGCATACAGCTCGCCGGGGATGAAGCGACGAAGAACAGGCAGGTACAGGCCGCCCTTAAGAACGCCGGCTACGATCCCGGGACCATCGACGGGAAATTAGGCGCCAAATCGAAGAAGGCGATAAAGGATTTCCAGGCAGCAAACGGCCTTAAAGCCGACGGCAAAGTCGGGGCTAAGACATGGGCGAAATTGAGCACATATATTTTACCGGCCGGGACCACGGAGAGCGGAGCCGCCCCGGTTACGAATTTTGAAAAGGCCGCGCCGAAAAAAGGAGGCAAATAATGTTCAAGATATCCAGGTTAGGCATAACTGCATTATTATTGGCCGCGGTCTTCGCGGCCTCAGGTTGCGCGGTAGGATTCTACAAGCGCAGCCCCAACGACATGAAGAAGATAGAAGACCTCAAGGGCGAGGTCGATCGCCTCATGTTATTGAGGAACCAGGAGAACAGGGAGCTTGAGGCTGCCAAAGCCGAGCTCGAGAAGAGGCTAAGGGGCGAGCAAGGCGTAAGCGTAGAGATGAGCGAGCGCGGCCTCGTCGTGACTTTCCTCGCAGAGGTGCTCTTCGATTCCGGCAAGGCGAAAGTAAAGGCCGGCGCGCACGATGTTTTGGATAAAGTCGCGAAGGTAATTACCGATAAGGCCCCGGACAGGAACATCGCGGTCGAGGGCCATACCGATAACGAGCCGATAAAGAAATCCGGCTGGAAGTCGAACTGGGAGCTTTCCACGGCCAGGGCGACGTCGGTCCTCCATTATCTCGAGGAGAAGGGCATGGATCCCAGGAAATTACAGGCTACCGGTTACGGCGAATACCGTACGGTTGCTTCCAACGATACAGTCGAGGGCAGGCAGAAGAACAGAAGGGTAGAGATCATAATATTGCCTAAGATGTCGAAGGCTGAATCCGAATTCCTCAAGGAGCACGAGAAGGAGTCGGAATACACTAAATAGGACGGCTTTAGATAGCGGAAGCGAAAAAACGTCGTCCTCATCATCCGGGGACGACGTTTGATTATCGGGAGGAGGCGGATTTTCATGAAGAAGAAAAAGACCAAAATCGCAAAGAAGATCATTAAAAAAACGGTGAAAGCCGTGAAAAAAAAGGCCGGGGCCGCTGCCGGGCGGGTGATAAAGAAGGTGAAGCCCGCCGCAAGAAAGGCTAAAAAGACGCGCGCCGCCAGGAAGATAGCGGCGATCATGACCCCGAGGGTCGAGGTGGGCCGCGACAGGGCCGAGGAATCCAAATATTACCCGCGTCCCACGCCTTATCTGCCTCCGAGGCAATGGGAGCACGAGGAGTTACCGTCGAAATACGGCGATACCCGCATCGTCGCGATGACAAGGGATCCCCATTGGATATTCGCTTATTGGGAGGTCACCGACGACAGGCGCATGCAGGTCGAGCGCGAGGCAAGCGCTTCGTGGAACGACCTCAGGAAAGTATTGCGCGTCTACGATGTCACCGGCAAGGACTTCAACGGCTCGAATGCCAACAGGTTTTTTGATATAGACATTAACTCCGAAGCCATTAACTGGTACATCAACGTCGGCGAGCCGAACAGGTCCTGGTGCGTCGACTTGGGCGCGATCACGTCGAGCGGAAAGTTCATCATGATCGCCCGCTCGAATATCGTCTCCACGCCGCGCGACGGCGCCTCTGACGTCATCGACGAAGAGTGGATGTCGGTCGAGGAGCAGTTCCTGAAACTCTACGGCCTCTGGGGAGGGTTCGCCGGCGCGTCGCCGGGCAAAGCCCAGATAAAAAAGATAATGAAGGAACGCCTCCAGCAGGCGCTTGCTTCCGGAGGGATCAGCTCCTTCACCCGGCCGGAAAAATTCCGCGGCTTTTGGATGGTCGTAAACACGGAGCTTATAGTATACGGCGCGACCGAGCCTGACGCGACTGTCACGGTCCAGGGCAGGCCCATAAAGCTCAACCGCGACGGGTCGTTCTCGCTGCGTTTCGCGCTTCCCGACGGGGAGCAGGTGATACCGGTGAAGGGTGTCTCAGCCGACAAGGCAGAAGAGAGAACGATAACGCCCATAGTCAAGAAATACACAAGATAAATGGAAAAAGGCTACCTCTGCATAGTCCTGCACAGCCACCTGCCCTATGTCCGGCATCCGGAATATGAGGACTTCCTCGAGGAGGACTGGCTTTACGAGGCGATAACCGAGACATACATCCCGCTTATCAGCGTCTATAACGGGCTGGTCAAAGATGGCGTGGATTTTCGCATAACGATGTCGATCACGCCTACGCTATGCTCGATGCTCGCCGACCCGCTCCTCCAGGACAGGTATGTTAAGCATCTCGAATCCCTCATCGAACTCTCCGCCAAAGAAGTGGAGCGCACGAGATGGGAACCCGCATTTAACAGGCTCGCCCTGATGTACCAGGCGAAATTCATCGAGACCCGCCAGATATTCGCCGACAAATACCATAAGAATATCCTGACCGCGTTCAAGGAATTCCAGGATATGGGCAAGCTCGAGATAATAACCTGCAACGCCACGCACGGCTTCCTGCCGCTCATGGAGGTCAACCCGAAATCGGTGCAGGCGCAGGTCCATGTCGGCGCCGACAATTACGAGAGGTTCTTCGGCAGGCGCCCGAGGGGCACGTGGCTCGCCGAATGCGGTTATTATCCCGGCGTCGATAAGTACGTGAAGGAAGCGGGGGTAAGGTATTTCTTCGTCGATACTCACGCGATACTCCACGCCAGCCCGCGCCCGAAATACGGCGTCTACGCGCCGATATTCTGCAGGTCCGGCGTCGCCGCCTTCGGCAGGGATTTCGAATCCTCGAAACAGGTCTGGAGTTCGATCGAGGGCTATCCCGGTGATTTCAATTACCGCGACTTCTACCGCGATATAGGTTTCGACCTTGATTTCGATTACATAAAACCCTACATACAAAAAGACGGCATCAGGATAAACACGGGGATGAAATATTACAGGATAACAGGCAAGACCGACCAGAAGGAACCGTACAATCCCGACTGGGCGCGCGACTCGGCCGGGGCTCACGCCGGGAATTTCGTCTTCAACAGGGTGAAACAGGTTGAGTACCTTTTCGACGTGATGGGGAAGAAGCCGATGATCGTCGCCCCTTACGACGCGGAGCTCTACGGCCACTGGTGGTACGAGGGCCCGATGTTCCTCGATTTCCTTTTCAGGAAACTGCATTACGACCAGAAGACGGTAAAAGCCATAACGCCTTCGGAATATCTCGAACTGAACCCGCGCAACCAGGTCTCGACACCGTCGATGTCGAGCTGGGGTTACAAGGGATACGCCGAGCACTGGCTCGACGGCTCCAATGACTGGATATACAGGCACCTGCATAAGGCCTCTGACCGTATGACTGAATTGGCCGGTACTTACAAGGATGCGGCAGGGTTGCAGCGCCGCGCCCTCAACCAGGCGTTACGCGAGCTGCTGCTCGCTCAATCCAGCGATTGGGCCTTCATAATGAAGACCGGCACCGTCGTCCAGTACGCGGTGAAGAGGACCAAGGACCATATTTTAAGGTTTACCCGGCTCTATGACGACATAAAGGCGGACCGCGTAGATGAGGCGTGGCTCGCCGATATCGAATCGAAGGATAATATCTTTCCGGAGATAGACTACAGAGTCCATACCTAAAGATGCCCGATAAAGAAGATCTTCCTTTGCATATCGCCGTCATAATGGACGGCAACGGCAGGTGGGCAAAGAAACGCGGCCTGCCGCGCGTTATGGGCCACCGCGCCGGAATGAAATCCGTCAAAGAAGTCATAAAGTCATGCCGCGAGCTGGGCGTAAAATACCTGACGCTCTACGCGTTCTCCTCGGAGAACTGGAAACGCCCGAAAGCGGAAGTCGAAGCCCTGATGCGCTTCCTTAATGAATATATAGACAAGGAATTACGGTCCTTCCTCAAAAACGGGATAAGGCTGAATTTTATCGGCAGGATATCCGGCCTCCCGGATTACGTGCGCCCCAAATTAAATGAGGCGATGGAGGCGACGAAGGGTTGCGGCGCGATGACGGTCAATGTCGCGCTCAATTACAGCGGCAGGGGGGAGATCGTGGACGCGGCGAAGATATTCGCCTCGCAGGTAAAGGCCGGAAAGCTCGGCGCTGACGATCTCGATGAGGATTCTTTTTCCGGGTTCCTGTACACGGCAGGCCAGCCGGATCCGGACCTGCTGATACGCACCTCAGGCGAGATGCGGATATCGAATTTCCTCCTCTGGCAAATATCTTACGCGGAATTATACGTGACGCCGAAACTCTGGCCGGATTTCAGGAAGGGCGACCTGATGGACGCCATAAAGGAATACCGGAAACGCGAAAGAAGGTTCGGGGCATGACCGGACAACCTGGTTGCGATCACAGCAACCATAATAAGCGCAACAACCTCATTCCGAGGCTGATAAGTTCGGTCCTTATAATATTATTCGTGATCTTCACCGTCCTGGTCTGGCCGGATTGGTTCTTCTGCCTGGTCCTTACCGTCATGATAGCGATGGCGCTCAACGAGTTCTACTCGCTCGTCGAGAAAAAGGGGATACCGATATTCAAGATAAGCGGTATCTCGATAGCCATCCTCGTCCCGACATCGATATTCTTCGCCTTCGAGCCCACGAAAGGGTGGGAACTGCTTTTCATCATCGCCGTAGTCCTTACCATATTTATTCTTCAATTCACGCGCCGTGAGAGTGAGAACGCGATAGCCGGCGTCTCGACGACGATATTCGGCATCCTTTATATCAGCTGGACGTTCAGTTTCCTGATGAAGCTGAAGCTTATAGAGCATGACGGCCTGCCTGACGGGAGCCTGCTGGTAGCGTTCCTGCTCCTGGTCACGAAGATCGGCGATATAGGCGCTTATTTTGTCGGGACGTATTTCGGGAAGCACAGCCTCATAGCGAGGATAAGCCCGAAAAAATCCGTCGAGGGGGCGATAGGCGGGTTCGTATGCAGCGTGGCTGCCGCCCTTATAAGCAAGTCGTTCCTGCCGTCTATCTCCCTATACCACCTCTTTATCCTGGGCTGCATCCTGGGGGTGCTGGCGCAGGTCGGCGACCTGACCGAGTCATTGATAAAACGCGACAGCCAGGTCAAGGATTCGGCGTCGCTTATCCCTGGGATGGGCGGGATGCTCGACCTCATCGACAGCATTTTATTTACGGCGCCGACGTTATATTTTTACGCCCTTAAATTCCTCAAATGAAGAAAATAAACATTCTGGGTTCTACGGGCTCTATCGGCACTAACGCGCTCGATGTCGTCTCAAGGCATCCGCGCGAATTTTCGGTCACGGGTCTTGCGGCGCATTCGAACGCCGACCTGCTCATCCGCCAGGCAAAGAAATTCCGCCCCAAAGCCGTCGCGATATGCAACGAATCGAAGGTCAATGGGGTAAGGAAGGCGCTATCCGGCACCGGGATAAGGGTCCTCGGAGGCTACGAGGGCATAAATGAGCTAGCCGGGCAAAAGGAAGCGGATGTCACGCTCGTCTCGATCGTCGGGGCAGCCGGGTTACTGCCGACATTATATGCCATTGACTCGGTAAAAACGGTGGCACTCGCGAACAAAGAGCCGCTTGTCATGGCCGGCGGGATAATCACGGCGCGCGCGAAAAAGCGCGGCACGAAGATAATCCCGGTGGATTCCGAACACAGCGCGATATTCCAGTGTTTGAACGGCCACAACAGGGAAGACCTGAAAAAAATATACCTTACCGGTTCGGGCGGGCCGCTTAAGGATGTAGACGCGGAAAAGTTCGAGGTCCTTTCTCCCGAGGAGGTCGTAAACCATCCCCGGTGGAAGATGGGCAAGAAGATATCGGTGGATTCGGCGACGCTGATGAACAAGGGCCTCGAGATAATAGAGGCGAAATGGCTCTTCGGCGTCGGCGCAGACAAGATAGACGTCATTATACATCCCGAGGCGATAATACATTCGATGGTCGAGTTCGTCGACGGCTCGATAATGGCGCAATTGTCGCAGACGGATATGCGGCTTCCGATAATGTACGCGTTTTCGTATCCGCGCAGGGTAAAGTCGACGCTGCCGGCGCTTGATTTCGTGAAGCTCGGCAAGTTCACTTTCTCGCCGCCGGATTTCAAGAAGTTCCCGTGCCTTAAAATGGCGTACGAGGCGGCGAAGAACAGCGGGACGCAGCCGGCGGTATTGAATGCCGCGAACGAGGAAGCCGTGTTGGCGTTCCTCGGAAAGAAGATAAAATTCACAAAGATACCGAAGATCATCGGGGGAGTCTTGGCCAAGCACAGGTCAAAGGCTGATCCTTCGCTCGATGAGATACTTCAAATAGACGCCTGGGCAAGGTCCGAGGCGAGGAGGTTGATTTAATGGTGATCTGGATCATTGTCGCGCTTGCTTTTTCCTTTTTGATATTAGTGCATGAACTGGGCCATTTTATTGCGGCTTTGAGCCAGGGTATTAAAGTTGAAATATTTTCTTTTGGATTCGGCCGTCCCCTGGTCTCATTTAAAAGGAAGGGTATCGAATACAGGATATCGATATTCCCGTTCGGCGGTTATGTGAAAATGGCAGGGGATGAGATGCAGGAAAAGAGAGAAGGCCATCCATGGGAGTTTTTGTCCGCCCCAGCCGGTAAAAAGATCAAGGTTGCTTTCGCCGGCGCATTGTGTAATTACCTGGCGGGACTGGTGTTGCTTTGCCTTATATTTTATATCGGTTACCCTATTTCAACAAAAGTCGGTTCAGTGCTTCCCGGGTATCCTGCCGAAGCCGCCGGTATTAAAGCAGGCGATACTATCGTCGCGATAGACGGGAAACCGGTAAGAAATTGGATGTTTATGACCGATGTCATAAAAGGCAAGACAAAAGGTTCCATTGCTTTGGCGTTAAAGAGGGACGATTCTGTTGTTAATGTGAGCATAACACCCAAAGTGCAGACAGGCGAAGATATATTCAGGAGAAAAGTAAAGATCGGATTGATCGGGATAACTCCGCAAATCGGCGGGACGATCGAATATGAGAAATTCGGGATCATGAAATCCGTAGAATTAGGTGTCAGCGAGCTCCTTTGGATGACCAAGGTGACCTATAAGGGCATCTGGTACATGTTGATAGGACAGGTTTCGATAAAAGAATCGATGGGGCCTATCGGGATAATCAGCGTAATAGGAGTGGCGGCAAAATTGGGCCTTACCCCGTTATTGGGCTTGGTGGCGACCATAAGCGTAGCGTTAGCGGTATTTAATCTATTGCCGTTGCTTCCGCTGGACGGAGGGTATATCATATTTTTTGTGATCGAAAAGTTAAGGGGCAGGCCTGTCAGCAAAAAGATATTTGAGAATTTCATGAATGCAGGTTGGTTTTTAGTGATATTGTTATTTATGTTCACGGCGTATAACGATATACCCAGGATTCTTGGAAAATGAAGATCACAAGACGCAAGACAAGGACTATAAACTTAGGCGGGGTAAAGATAGGCGGGACGAGCCCTGTATCGGTGCAGTCGATGACGAAGACCGATACCATGGACGTTGCCGCGACGGTCGCGCAGATAAAAGAGCTTGAGCTCGCCGGCTGCGATATCGTGCGCACAGCCGTCAAGGATGCCTCGTGCTGCGATGCCCTTGCGAAGATAATGAAGAAGATAAACATCCCGCTCGAGGCCGACATACATTTCGATTACAGGCTGGCCATAAAGGCGATAGAGGCAGGTGTTGACGGTGTCCGGCTAAACCCCGGAAACGTCTACAAGAAAGACGAAATCGCTGCGGTGATAAATCTTGCGAAAAAGCGTCATATACCCGTTCGCGTTGGGGTCAATTCTGGTTCCGTGCGACCCCATGGTGCGCGAGCCATTAAGCTACAATCAGGGCGAAGCGAACCAAGGCTTCCAGAGCTCATGGTCAAGACCGCCTCGGATTACTTGAAACTCATCGAGTCGCTCGGTTTTCGCGACCTGATGGTCTCGTTGAAATGCTCGGACGTGCCGCAGACGATAGACGCTTACCGTCTTATGGCAAAGAAATGCGACTACCCGTTCCATCTGGGTGTCACGGCAGCCGGCCCTGAACTTTCGGGCACGGTAAAGTCCACGCTAGGTATCGGCATTTTGCTTGCAGAGGGGATAGGTGACACGATCCGCGTCTCGCTCACAGGAGACCCTGTTCAGGAAGTCATCGTCGGAAAAAATATAATCCAGGGGCTCGGGCTTCGCAGGTTTGGCCCCGAGGTCCTGTCATGCCCGACTTGCGGCAGGACAGAAGTGGATATCATAGGCATCGCCAATAAAGTTGAACAGGCGCTCGGCAAGATAAAAGATAAAAAGGGCAAGCTCTCAAGCCTGCGGGTGGCTGTCATGGGTTGTGTAGTCAACGGCCCGGGAGAGGCGAAAGAGGCCGACCTCGGCATCGCCGCGGGAAAGGGCAGCGGATTTCTCTTTATTAAAGGCAAGCCCGCGCGTAAAATAAAAGAGAGCGAATTCGTCAGCGCGATCGTTACCGAGATCAATAAAATACTGAAGGGTTGACAACATGAGATGGACGCAAGCTTTAATCCCGACACTTAAAGAAGACCCGGCAGAGGCGGAGATAATAAGCCACAAGCTTATGATCCGCGCCGGGCTTATCCGCAAGCTCACCGCAGGCGCTTACACATACCTGCCGCTCGGATGGCGCGTCCTCAACAAAGTAGAAAATATAATCCGCGAGGAGATGGACGCCAAAGGCGCGCAGGAGATCCTGATGCCCGCGCTCCAGCCCTCCGAATTATGGAAGGAATCCGGAAGATACACCGCCCTCGGCGAAGATATGATCAAGTTCATCGATCGCCACGGCAAGGAGACTATCCTGGGCCCGACCCACGAGGAGATAATAACCGACCTCGTCAGGGGAACTGTAAAGTCCTACAAAGAACTACCCCTCATACTTTACCAGATACAGGTCAAATTCCGCGACGAGATACGCCCGCGCTCCGGTGTCTTGCGCTCGCGCGAGTTCATAATGAAGGACGCCTATTCATTCGACCGCGACACCACCGGCCTCGACAAAAACTATAAAAAAATGTACGACGCCTATTGCGCGATATTCACCCGCTGCGGCCTGAAGTTTTTGGCCGTTGAGGCCGATACCGGCGTAATGGGCGGCGACGTCTCGCACGAGTTCATGGTCCTATCCGAGAGCGGCGAGGATACGCTCGCCCATTGCGCGAAATGCGGATACGCGGCAAGCTTGGATAAACATCTTTTGAATCTTAATGTCAAAAAGGATTTCAAGATAGAAACTCTTGACGATATCAAGAAGATAGACAAGGGTGACAAGTGCCCGAAATGCGGCACCGAGATAAAACTTGAACAGGCGATCGAGATAGGCCATGTCTTCAAGCTCGGCACCAAATATTCGAAGGCGATGTCCGCCAATTTCCTCGGCGAGGACGGCAAGGAAAGAATATATATAATGGGCTGCTACGGCATTGGCGTCAACAGGATAATCGCCGCGCTCATCGAGCAGAGCCACGACAAGGACGGCATCATCTGGCACCAGTCGATAGCGCCCTATACAGTCGCAATACTCCCGCTCAACACCTCTCACACAGCTTCGATGGAGGCAGCCGAGAAGATATACGCCGAGCTGACCTCCGCCGGAATCGAATGCATCCTCGACGACCGCCCCGAACGCGCCGGCGTAAAGTTCAAAGACTCCGACCTCATCGGCTTCCCGATCCAAATAATCATAGGTGAAAAGAATATCGCCAACGGCGAAGTCGAGATCAAAGACCGCAAGACTAAGGAACTTAAAATAGTTAAGATAGATGAGGCGGTTAATACAGTAAAGCAAGTTTTAGCCCTTAGTTCGTAGTTCTTAGTAAAGCGGTCCCCTGCTTCGGGATTCATTCTTCGCTCGGATCTCCTCGCCGCTGTTTCACAGCGACTGCGGGGATAACTCGCTCAGAATAGAATCCGCTCGCGGGGCCCCTTTTATCGGTGCAGCCGTCATTCCCGCGCAAGAGGGAATCTAGGAATAAAGCGGAATGTTCCAAAGTCACACGTCCCCAAAATAATATTAACTATCAAAGGAGAACAATATGCCAGAACCAGTTGGCATACGAGCAGCGAAAATAGGCGCCGCCGCTGTTATTATTGCAGCCATTGTCACAGGGCTTTTTTTAGTACTTAAGCCTTCTCAGAGCTCTCAGCAGAAAGCTACCATAGATGGAGCCAACAACCCAATTGCCATGTTTGGTACGGCTCGCGACGTAACTATTAGCTACAACATGCCTGATACGGCTACGCGAGAGGCAGTTGACTTCCTGAAAAAGAAGGCTGAAGATACCGATGCAGCGATCGGACTCACGCGGAAAGAAATTCTGCTTCTTTCTAAAGCCCTCCAAGATCTCGACCAAAGAACTTCCGGGCTACAAAAACTTCCCGATGGGCGAACCTTGTTTGGCAGTTTAATTTCAGGAAACCCAACAATCGTTATCCAAGAGCATGAGGCCGCAGCAACCCTGTTTTCTGCGGGGGACTACAAAACCGCTTTAGAACATTCCCAGAGAGCCATAAAAGCCTATGAGGATGCGAAACAGATACCGGCCAGTATGAGTACAGGAGATCTGGGACCAGAAGACGTCAGCAAACTATATTACCTGGCCGCATTAATTTCCCAAAAGCTTCAAAATAAAGAATTGGTATACAAGTATGCAGTGAAAGCTGCAGAGATACAACCATCATCCGAACATCAAGTGTTTCTTGCTACGGCTCTCTTTAACATTGGGAGAGTTGATGAAGCTATCGCAGTTATAAGTAAAGCCGTAGAAATGGAACCGAGTAATGGAGAGTACAGGCGGTTGAAGGATGAAATGTCTAAACGGATGGAAATTAAAAATAAATAGGGGACGTGTCAAAAAGGCAAGGTACCCGTTAGGGTAGACAGGTCGCAGAGCGGAGTGTCCCAAAGTCATACGTCTCTAGTTTCATTCACCAGACGCGTGGTACACTTGACGTAAATAAGGACGACATCGTCCGATTGTGCCCCGGATGTAGGAATAAGCCCACCTGCGGGGAGTGGGATAAGGAACAGGAACTTACGTGTTTTTGCCTGGAGAGCGTGTTTTAAATTAGAACAGAAGGAAGCAAACTGATATGGAAAAAATGTTAATTTTATTTTTGCTGGCAACCATTATTATGATAATTATTATAGTAAAATCGAAAATTCGATTATTTAGTATGTACTTTTTTATTGTCGGAGCCCTAATGCCGTTAATATTATTTGCTTTTTGTTTTATTATTAGAAATACTGCCTTACCGGCTAAAATCTTTTGGATAGTTAGTTTCCCGGCCTTTATTCTTTGCGTGCTTTCATCGATTGGGGGTATTATTGAAATTTTTGCACGAAAAATAACTAGAAATTATTTATACCTTCCGATTAGCGGTCTGGTTTGTTCGCTCTTTTTATGGTTATTTTTGGTTAGTGCTTTGAGAATAGTGAATGGTGCCTAACAGAAGATAAATAGGGGATGTTTCAAAAAGTGACAAAGGGAAGAATAGCATCTGCGGTAGTAGCGGTCTTTTACGTCGTTCTCGCGTCTTTGGCGGGAGGGCCGGAGGCAGCATTTAAAGTTTTTATATTTATCCTGCTTCCGCTCGGATGCATTTGGTACGGCCAAGCTCTCGGGTCATTTAAAGGCATTATGCGCGGACAATACGTTGACACCCCTACCCCCGGCTGCCTTGTAACATTTCTCGGATGGATAATCTTGTTACTTCCTGTGGTTATGGTGGTTTTTAATTTACTTAAAGGATAAAAAGTGACAGGTCATAAAACTTGGTAAAAATCTATTCTCCCAAAAATGAGGCCGAGCTTTCCATTATTCGCAGTATCCTTGACAGCGAGGGCATCGCGTATTATATCCATAATGATGATTTCGGTTCTCTGAACGTAGGGTCCAGCATGTCCTCATTTAACGAAAAAACTATTATGGTCGATGAAAAGGACGCGGAAAGGGCAAAAGAGCTCGTTTCGGATTATCTGAAAACTACAAAAGAAGGACCGTAAGTAGCTTAAATCCTCGTATTTTACCCCCAAAAAACCCCTTGACACCATAGCTCCATCGTAGTATACTAACTTTACATTCAGCACCACTTTTTAAAAGGAGAAGTGGGTAAAAAACTACCCGCTTTTTTTGTTGTCTTTTTCCGGAAAACAGCCCTAAATAGCCATGGAAGAGAACGTTATAATAGATAAAGTCGGGGAATTGGTGTCTCCGCTCCTTTCGGAAGCGGGCGTTGAGCTTGTCGACCTGACTTACCGCAGGGAGACCGGCGGAATGGTCCTGCGTTTCTCGGTCGATAAGGCCGGCGGGATAACGGTCGGCGAATGCGGTGCCCTGAACCGTAAAATAGCGGCGGTCCTCGACGAGACGGACCTGATAGATGGTCCTTATACGCTCGAAGTGCAGTCGCCCGGCCTCGACAGGAAGCTCGTAAAGACGAGCGATTTCGAGCGGACTATAGGCAAGGACATATTTGTGGTAACTTATGGCCCGGTTGAGAACAAGAGGGAGTTCACCGGGAAACTTAAATGGGTCGGCGAGGATAGCATAAAGTTAGAATTTCCTGCGGGCGGTGAGGTGACGATCCCCCGTAACATGATAGCGAAAGCGAAGCTTCACTTCGAATTTTAGAAAAGGAAAAGATATGAACGGAGAACTATTATCGGTTTTGGACCACTTAGAGAGGGAAAAGGGCATCGACCGCGAGGTACTGATAGCGGCCGTAGAGAGCGCCCTTGTCAGCGCCGCCAAGAAGGCGCTCGGCTCCCAGACTGAGGACGTCGAGGTAAAGATGGACAGGAAATCCGGCGAGGTAACGGTATTATCGGGCGGGAAAGAGGTAAAGTCCGGGGACTTTGGCCGCATAGCCGCGCAGACAGCCAAGCAGATCATCATCCAGAAGATCCGCGAGGCCGAGCGCGACGTCATATTCACCGATTACACCAGCCGCGTTGGAAGCGTCGTGACCGGCACGGTATACAGGTTCGAGAAGGGAAATATAATCGTGGACCTCGGCAAGACCGAGGGCTTCATCCCGAAGAGCGAGCAGTCATCGAAAGAGAATTTCAGGCAGGGTGACCGCATAAAGGCATATGTCGTCGAGGTAAAGAAGACCGGCAAGGGCCCGCAAATAGTCTTATCGCGCGCCAACACCGGCCTTATAAAGAAGCTCTTCGAGCTCGAGATACCCGAGATATACGAGGGTATCGTCGAGGTAAAGTCCATTTCAAGGGAAGCCGGCGACAGGACGAAGATCGCCGTATTCTCGAAGGACGAGAAGATAGACTGCGTGGGCGCGTGCGTCGGAATGAGAGGTTCGCGCGTAAAAAATATAGTCAAGGAGCTGCAGGGCGAGAAGATAGACATCGTCCGCTGGAGCGACGATACAAAAGAGTATATATTGGCGTCGCTTAATCCGGCGAAGATATCTACGGTAAAGCTCGACAAAGAGGCGAAACGGGCGCAGGTCACGGTCGATGACGACCAGCTGAGCCTCGCCATCGGCAAGAAAGGCCAGAACGTCAGGCTGGCGTCGAAGCTGACCGGATGGGAGATAGATATCAAGCCGAAGGCCTCGCTTCTTGAGGCTGCGCCTGCCGCTGAAGGCAAGAAAGAAGCCGGGAAGGCGGAAAAAGAGGAAGTTTCTGGTATATCATCGCTCGAGGGAGTAGGGCCGAAGACCAAAGGCTTGCTTGAAGAGGCCGGCCTTGATTCGATAGAGAAGATAGCCGCGTCCTCTGTAGAGGATCTCACTAAGATAAAAGGCATCGGCGAGAAGACGGCAGAAAAAATATTAAAAAGCGCGAAGGGGCTGGCAAAATAAAATATGAAGAAGGCTAAGGAAGAGAAGAAGGAAATAAAAAAGAAACCGGTCAAGGCTGCGGCGAAACCAAAGGCAGCTGTCAAGAAAACCAAACCGGCAGCTCCGGCCAAAGTTAAGAAAATCGTTAAGGCCAAAGTTGCGGTTGAGGCCCCGCGGGCCGAGAGGCCAGCTCCGAAACTTGAGGCCCCACGGGCCGAAAGGCCGGCTCCAAAACTGGAAGAAAAAACGGCCCGGAAGCCCGAGATAGTCAAGCCCGTGCCTGTAATTAAGCCGGCGCCTGTGATAAAGCCGGTGCCTGTACAGCCTCCGGTTGCACCGAAGCTTGAGGTCAAGCCGGCTCCTAAGCCTGAGGCCCCGAAGCCTGAAATTAAAGCTCCGGTAGTTCCTCCGACTCCTCCCGCTCCTCCTACTCCTCCGGCGCCCCCGGTCAAGAAAGAACCCGTTAAGATAGAATGCAAATTCCCGATAACCTTAAAAGACCTTGCCGCGAAATTGAACGCCAAGCCCAATGAGTTGATAATGAAACTCATGAGGCAGAAAGTCATGGCGACGATAAACCAGGCGGTAGATTACGATGTCGCCAGCCTTATCGCTGCCGATTACGGATTTATATTTGATAAACCGCTTACGAAGGAAGAGGAACTCACGAAGTCACTTGACGTCGAGGATAAGACCAAAATGGTCTTCCGCGCGCCGGTAGTTACGTTGATGGGCCACGTCGACCACGGCAAGACGTCCCTGCTAGACGCGATAAGGAAGAGCCGCGTCACAGAGCAGGAATCCGGCGGCATTACCCAGCATATCGGCGCTTACGAAGTGGCTGTCGGAAAGGGCCATATCACATTTTTAGATACGCCGGGACATGAAGCGTTTACGGCCATGAGGGCCCGCGGCGCCCAGGCGACAGATATCGTCATCTTGGTCGTCGCGGCAGATGACGGCGTCATGCCCCAGACGAAAGAAGCCATAGACCACGCGCGCGCGGCCGGAGTGCCGTTGGTCGTCGCGTTGAACAAAATAGATAAACCCGACGCGAACCCGGACAAGGTCAAGAAACAGCTGATGGATATCGGCCTCATGACCGAGGACTGGGGCGGAAAGACTATCGCCATCGGCGTTTCGGCGAAGACAGGAAAGGGCATAGACGAACTATTGGAAATGCTCCTTCTAGAATCCGAGATGCTTGAGCTCAAGGCCGACCCGACAAGGGCGGCGAAGGGCGTCGTCATCGAGGGAAGATTATCGAAGGGGGGCGGCCCGATCGCGACCGTCCTCGTCCAAAAAGGGACTTTAAGGCCGGGGGATACGGTCGTCGCCGGACAGCATTACGGCAAAATAAGAGCCATGATAAACGACCTCGGCCACAGGATAAATGAAGCGCCGCCTTCAAAACCGGTTGAGATATTGGGCCTGGCAGGCGTACCGGAGGCAGGCGATGTATTTTTTGTCGTGGCCGACGAGAAGGCCGCGAGGGAGATCGTCAACAGGCGCCTGGACGTCGCGAAAGCTACGCACTTGCAGCCGGTAAAGAGGATAACCCTCGAGGAGCTTTCCCAGCAAGTCAAGGAAGGGAAAGCCAAGGAACTCAAGGTCATCCTCAAGGCAGACGTGCAGGGTTCGGCCGAGGCGCTCGAGCAATCGATCAAGGGCCTTGAGACGAAAGACATCACGCTTGACATAATACATTCCGCGGTCGGCAGCATAAACGAGTCGGATATCATGCTTGCCGCGGCTTCGAACGCTATAATAATCGGTTTCCACGTCGACCTTACGCCCGAGGCCGCGCCGAAGGCGAGGCTCGAGGAGGTCGATGTCAGGTTATACAGGATCATATACGAGGCGATCAACGACATAAAGAGCGCCATGGAAGGTATGCTTGAGCCGACGATCTCCGAGGTCTTCATGGGCCGCGCCGATGTCAGGCAGGTCTTCAAGGTCTCGAAGGCCGGCACGATAGCCGGCTGCTTCCTTGCGAAAGGCAAGGCGGTAAGAGGGGCCTTATGCAGGCTCTGGAGGGATAAGGATAAGGTCTACGAGGGAAGGATATCCTCGTTGAAGAGGTTCAAGGATGACGTCAAAGAGGTCGCCGAAGGTTTCGAGTGCGGCATATCGCTCGAGAACTTCAGCAACATAAATGCCGCCGACGTGATAGAGATATACGAATTGAAGAAGACTGCGAGGAAATTGTAAATATGAAGAAACGCATCTTAAGCGGAATGCGCCCGACCGGGAAGCTGCACTTGGGGCACCTGGCAGGCGCGCTTAAGAACTGGGTCGAGATGCAGGAGAAGTACGACTGCTTCTACATGGTGGCGGACTATCATGCGCTGATGAGCGAATACGCCGATCCGTCCGCCATGAAAGAGAACATAATAGATAACGTCGCCGATTTTCTCGCGTGCGGCATCGACCCGGACAGGTCCGTGATATTCGTCCAGTCGCATGTGCCTGAACATCTTGAATTGGATATGATACTTTCGGCGATAACGCCGTTATCGTGGCTCGAGCGCTGCCCGACATACAAGGAGCAGCTGAGGGAAGTTGAGGGAAGGGACCTCACGACATACGGGTTCCTCGGATACCCTGTTTTGCAGGCGGCCGACATTTTGATATATAAGGCAAATGCGGTACCTGTGGGCGAGGACCAGTTGCCTCACCTCGAGCTCACGAGAGAAATAGCGCGCAAGTTCCATTTCCTTTACAAAAAGGAGATATTCCCGGAGCCGGAGGCGATAATGACGACGACCCCGAGGCTGCTTGGCGTAGACAACAGGAAGATGTCGAAGAGCTACGGCAACGCGGTCAACCTCTCGGACTCGCCGGAAGAGATAAAGAAGAAGATAAAGTCGATGATCACCGACCCGCAAAGGATAAAAAAGACAGACCCGGGCCATCCCGACATATGCAACGTGTATTCGTATTATAAATTTTTCTTCCCGGAGAAGATCGGCAACCTTTCGGAAGAGTGCAAGGCCGGAAATATCGGCTGCGTAGAGGATAAGGTTAAGCTCGCGGATTGCGTGATCGAGCTTTTGAGGCCGATACAGGAGAAGAGGAACAAATTCATCAAGGACAGGAAAGGGCTTGAAGCGGTCCTTGAGAAGGGCTCGAAGAAGGCCCGTGAGTTCGCGCGCGGCACACTGGAAGAGGTCAAAAGGGCAGTCGGTATATGACGTATCAGGTAAAACTCGATGTCTTTGAAGGTCCGCTCGACCTTCTGCTTTATCTTATAAAAAAAGAAGAAGCCGACATCTTTGACATACCTATCGCGAAGATAACAGAGCAGTACCTCCAGTACATCGAGTACATGAAACTGCTCGATTTGAATATTGCCGGCGAGTTCATCGTGATGGCCGCGACATTGATGCATATAAAATCGCGCCTGCTCCTGCCGCCGGACGAACAGCCGCCGCTCGAAGAGGAAGAAGAGGACCCGCGCACCGAACTCGTGCGCAGGCTCATAGAATATAAAAAATTTAAGGAAGCCGCCGGAGAACTTTCGGAACTGGAGAGAAGAAGGTCTTTGGTATTCCCGCGCTCGGTGGATGAGGCGCAGTATATCGACAAGACCGAGGGGCCGTATTTCGAGGCGTCGATATTCGACCTCATAAACGCCTTCTCGACGATATTGAAGTCGGTCTCGAGGGAAGCGTTCCTCGAGGTCGTAAAGGACGAATATACGGTCGAGGAGAAGGTTCACGAGATATTCCATCTCCTGGTCGAGCAGCCGGTAGTGAATTTCGGGGACCTGTTCAAGAAATGCAAGAACAGGCTGGAGCTCATCGCGACTTTCCTGGCGCTCCTGGAGCTCATCAGGCTGAAGGAAGTCGCTGTCAGGCAGCGCCAGATGTTCGGCGAGATCGAGGTCGTCCGCAACGCGGACAAGGTCAGCCCGAAACTGAAGGCGATAGCCGGTGGAGGGCAAGGTCCCTCGCAAAGCGAGGGGGAGGCGCCGCAGAGTGGAATCTAGCGAACTGAAAAAGATCATTGAAGCGCTGCTCTTTACTTCCGAGAAGCCGATAACCATCGAGCAGATGAAAGAGGTTATCGAGGAAGTCGAAACGAAGGATATAAAGGCCGCCCTCGCCGAGATCATGTCCGAATACGAGTCGCTCGGCAGGAGTTTCAAGGTCTACGAGGTCGCCGGCGGTTACCAGATGGTCACGGCGCCCGAGTTCGCGGACTACCTGAAGAAATTTTACAGGGTCAAGTCGAAGGACAAGCTCAGCAAGCCCGCTTTGGAGACCCTGGCAGTAATAGCTTACCGCCAGCCGATAACCAAGGCCGAGATAGAGGACATACGCGGCGTGAACGTCGACGGCGTCGTCGAGACGCTCGCCGACAGGTCGATGATAAGGATAACCGGCAGGAAGGACGCGCCGGGCAGGCCGATACTCTACGGCACGACGAAGGAATTTTTGGAAAGGTTCGGGTTGAGTTCGCTGAACGAGCTTCCGAAGCTCGGGGAATTCACCGAAGCCGACATAGATGTCAGCGAATTGAAACAGGGTCTGGCGAAAGAAGGAATAATTGAACCTGAAGGCCAGGAGGTAAATGATGGAACTGGAGAAGTTGCGCAAACAGATAGACCGGCTGGACTCGAAGACAGTCAAGCTGCTCAACCAGAGGGCGCGCCTAAGCCAGAAGATAGGCCGCCTGAAGGCGAAAGCAAGTAAGAGCGTTTACTCGCCCGACAGGGAGCGTATCGTCTACGAAAGGGTCTCCGCGCATAACAGCGGGCCGCTCTCGAACGAAACGCTGCAGGCGATATACAGGGAGATAATGTCAGGCTCCCTCGCGCTCGAGAAACCGTTAAAGATAGCGTATATGGGGCCGCCGGCAAGTTTCTCAAATATCGCCGCGCTCAAGAAATTCGGCTCGTCGGTCCGCTACCTTCCGGTAAATACGATCAACGACGTTTTCGCCGAAGTCGAACACGGCAGGGCCGATTACGGCGTAGTCCCGATCGAGAACTCGATCGAGGGCGCGATAAATTATACTCTCGACATGTTCATGGAATCCGACCTGAAGATATGTTCGGAGATATCCATCGAGATATCGCATAACCTTTTGGCGAAATGCAGGATGGGCCGGATAAAGAGGGTATATTCGAACCCCAGCGTCATCGGGCAATGCAGGATGTGGCTTGAAGCTAACCTTCCGCAAGTTGAAATGATCGAGGTTACTTCAACGACCAAGGCCGCCGAGATGGCGGTCAAGGAAAGGAACGCCGCAGCTATTGGTTCAAGCTTGGCTGCGGAATGCTACGGCCTCAATATCCTCGCGCGTTCGATAGAGGACAGCCCGCATAACATGACGAGATTCTTGGTTATAGGGAAAGTTGAGAATAAACCGACCGGCAAGGACAAGACGTCCATCATGTTCGCGGTGAAGGACAGGGTCGGCGCTTTGCACGACATGCTGGTCCCGTTCAAGAAGAATAAGATAAACCTGACGAAGATAGAGTCGCGCCCGTCCAAGAAGAGGGCATGGGAGTACCGCTTCTTCGTCGATATGGTCGGCCATCATCAGGATGCCGGCATCAAAAAGGCGATCAAGCAGCTGGAGACCGTCTGCAATAACTTGAAGATACTCGGATCGTATCCCATAGCATAAAAGGAAAAGTAATGAGCAGGTTAGCGAAAAAAGGCGTAATGAACATAGAGCCCTACCAACCGGGCAAACCGATAGACGAGGTAAAGAGGGAGCTCTTGCTGGAGGAGGTCTATAAACTCGCCTCCAACGAGAACTCGCTCGGCCCTTCGCCCAAGGCCCTTGTAGCGATAAGCAAGGCGCTCAAGGACCTGAACCGTTATCCGGACGGCAGCTGTTTTTACCTTAAAACGAAACTTGCGCAGAAGCTTAAGGTAAAACCGGATAACCTGGCGTTTGGCAACGGTTCCGACGAGCTGATAGCGGTGATAGTCCAGGCATTCATGAACGAGGACGAGAACGCGGTCGTCGCCGATCCCACTTTCCTGGAATACCGCTTGATCACCGAAGCCTACGGCAGGGAAGTAAGGGTCGTCCCGTGCGTCAACCTCAAGTACGACCTCGACGGGATGAGGAAGGCGATAGACGGTAAGACGAAGCTCGTCTTCATCGCCAATCCGGACAACCCGACAGGGACGTATGTCAGCGACAAACAGATAACGAAGTTCCTCGAGAATATCCCGGATAACGTCATCGTCGTGATGGACGAGGCGTATTTTGATTTCGTGGACGCGAAGGATTATCCGGACACGATGAGGCACATCAAGGACAAGAACCTAATAATACTGCGGACTTTTTCGAAGGCCTACGGCCTCGCCGGGTTAAGGGTGGGATATGCCCTGGCGAATACCGAACTCATAGAATGCATGAACAGGGTGCGCCAGCCGTTTAATGTGAACTCATTGGCCCAGGTCGCGGCACAGGCGAGCATCGACGATACGGCCCACCTGAAGAAGACCAGGGATACGGTCCTTAAAGGGAAAAAGTTCGTATACGGCGCTTTGGATAAGATGGGCGTCGCGTATGTCCCGAGCCAGTCTAACTTCGTGCTCGTGGACGTGAAACGCGATAGTTGGGAGCTATTCCAGAAACTACTCAGGTACGGGGTCATCGTAAGGGATATGAAACCGTACAAGCTGGAGAGTTATATACGCGTCACGATAGGGACCGATAAAGAGAACAAGAAATTCATCGGGGCCCTTAAAAAAGCATTGAAGGAGAATTAGGATGATTATCGTCTTAAAGCCCGAAGCCTCCGAATCCCAGATAAAACATATAGTAGCGAAGGTCAAGGCGCTCGGCCTCAAGCCGATGATATCGAAAGGCGTCGAGCGCACCATCATAGGCCTGATAGGCGAGGAGGATGTGCTCCGCTCCACGCCGCTTGATGTCTTTCCCGGCGTCGAAAAGGTCATGTCGATCCTCGCTCCGTACAAGCTCGTCTCGCGCGAATTCAAGCACGAGAGCAGCATTGTAAATATAGGCAAAGTGAAGGTTGGCGGCAAGAAGATAGCGGTCATGGCAGGTCCATGCTCGATCGAGAACCGCGAGATGCTCATCCATATCGCCAAGGACGTCAAGAAAGCAGGCGCTTCGATCCTGCGCGGCGGCGCCTTCAAACCCCGCACTTCGCCTTACAGTTTCCAGGGATTGGGCGAGGAAGGCCTCAAATACCTTAAAGAGGCGCGCGAGAAGACCGGCCTGCCGGTGATCACCGAAGTGATGGATATCCGCGACATTGAACTGATAGAAAAATATGTGGACATACTGCAGGTAGGCGCAAGGAATATGCAAAATTTCAATCTCTTAAAGGAAGTTGGGATGTCGAAGAAGCCGGTTCTCCTGAAACGGGGCATGTCATCGACCATAATCGAATTGTTGATGTCGGCCGAATATATATTGTCCAACGGGAATTTCAACGTCATGCTCTGCGAACGCGGTATAAGAACTTTTGAGGACCAGACGCGTTTCACGCTGGACTTGAGCGCGATCCCGGTCCTCAAAAAATTGACGCACTTGCCGGTCATAATAGACCCGAGCCATGCCGCGGGCAAATGGGGATATGTCCCTGCCTTGTCCAAGGCCGCTATAGCCGCCGGCTGCGACGGCTTGATAGTAGAGGTGCATCCTAAACCCGAAGAGGCGTTCTCGGACGGCGCGCAGTCGCTCGTTCCTGATAATTTTAACAAGATGATGAAAGATCTCAAAGCCGTAGCGAAGGCGGTAGGGCGTGATATTTAAAAAAGTTACCATAATCGGGGTCGGCCTTATCGGCGGCTCCATAGGCGAGGCCTTGAAGAAAAAAGGCCTGGCCGGGACGGTAGTGGGAGTAGGACATAGGACTTCCTCGATAGATGAGGCCCTGGACCGCGGCGCGATAGACAAGGGCACGCTCGATGCCGTTAAAGGCGTCGCAGGCGCGGATCTCGTGATAATAGCCACCCCGGTCTGCCTTATACCCGGGTTCGCGCGAAAGATATCGCGTTCCCTGAAAAAAAGCTGTATCGTCACCGATGTCGGGAGCACAAAGGCCGAGATAGTCGCATCGCTTGAGCGTATCCTGCCGAAGGGCGTGGATTTTGTCGGCTCGCATCCTTTGGCCGGCTCGGAGAAGCGTGGCATAGGTTCCGCGCAGGATAATTTATTTAGGGGCTCGATCGTCATAATGACAAAGACAATGAAGACAAAAAAGCCGGCGCTGGCTAAATTAAGCAAGTTTTGGAGGTCCCTCGGAGTGGAGAGGATAGTAATAAAATCCCCCGGGGAACACGACAGGATAGTCGCGGAGATAAGCCATCTCCCGCATATCGCTGCGGCGGCGATCGTCAATACGGCAAGCGACAAGTCGCTGGAATTCGCGTCAAGCGGGTTCAAGGATACGACCCGTATAGCGGCGAGCGATCCCGGCATCTGGCGCGATATCTGCGTGACGAACAGGAAAGAGATATTAAAGGCGCTCGAAAAATATGAGCGCAATATCGCCAGGCTTAAAAAACTGATAAAGAGCGGCTCGGCCTCGCGGCTGAGCAGGGAATTCGAGCGCTCGAAGGCGAGGAGGGAGAAGTTAATTTGAGGCGTCCGGTTATCGCTATCGACGGCCCTGCAGGTTCGGGGAAGAGCACCGTAGCGAAACTCGTAGCGCATAGGCTCGGCTTCCTATATATAGATACCGGGGCGATGTACCGCGCGCTCACCTTTAAAGCGCTGCGGATAAAAGCGGACTTAGACGACGAAGTGAACCTCGGCGCGCTCGCAAGGGCGACCGATATTGAATTGAAACAATCCGGCAGCTCATTGAAAGTCTATCTTGACGGCGAAGATGTAACATCTGAGATAAGGACGACCGAAGTTACCAACAACGTCAAATATATCGCGCGGGCGAAACCCGTCCGCGAATGCATGGTCGCCAAACAGCGCAAACTCGGAGAAGAGGGCGGGGCTGTGATGGAGGGCCGTGACATAGGCACTGTCGTCCTGCCGCATGCCGACAAAAAATTTTATATCGACGCGTCATTTGACGTCAGGGTAGGCAGGAGGCACAGGGAATTGAATGAGAACGGCGCTGCCTTGACCGAAGAGGAAGTGAGGAAAGACCTCAAGATACGCGACGATAGCGATTTCAACCGCCCTATCGGCCCGTTGAAGAAAGCTGAGGATGCGGTAACCGTTGATACGACGGACCTGACGATAGAAGGCGTAGTAGATAAAGTCTTAAGTCTCATAAAGGCCTTATAGACCATGTTTTATTTTTTTGTAAGAAATACTTGCAAGCTGTTCCTTACCACATATATGGGTTTCAAGGTTTACGGGCAGGAGAAGATCCCGAAGAAGGGGGCCTTCATCCTGGCCAGTAACCACGTAAGCCATCTCGACCCGCCGGCTATGTCGGCCGCTTCGCCGCGCAGGCTTCGTTTTATGGCGAGGCGTACCTTGTCAGATAACTGGTTGTTCAGGCAGGTGGTCGGCAGGTGCAATTTGATCCTCGTAAATAGGGACAAAGGGGATATCGGGGCCATGAAGTCCGCGATCCGGCTCCTTAAATCGGGCAAGGCAGTCTTTTTGTTCCCGGAAGGGACGCGGAGCGAGACCGGGGAGATGAAAGAAGCCCAACCCGGTATCGGTTATTTGAGCCTGATGACAGGGGCCCCTATCGTTCCGGCTTATGTAAAAGGGACGGATAAGGCCCTGCCAAAGGGCGCGAAAAGCATAATACGTACGCCAATATCTGTACATATAGGAGATATGATCGATCCCAAAAAACTCGGTCTACCGAGCGACAAGAAGGAGGCGGCGCAAAAATTGGCCGATCACGTCGCAGAGGAGATCAGACGTTTGGGCGAATCAGTGAAAGCAGTGACGCAGTAATCCCGCAGAGCGGGATAAAAATTCAAAAATCCTAAGAAAGGGGTTGCACAATCCAATGGTAGATGAGAATCACGAGGAGATGTCCAAGATCTACGAGGATAGTTTTAAAGACGTAAAGGAAGGCGATATCGTAAAAGGCACGGTGATCGGCATCACGGCGAAGGACCTTGTCATAGATATCGGTTACAAGTCTGAGGGCGTCATTTCGTTCGAGGAGTTCAACGACCCGAAATCTATCAAGGTCGGGGACGTGCTGGATGTACTCATCGAGGCGAAGGAGAATGACGAAGGCATGGTCGTCCTTTCGAAGAGGAAGGCCGAGCGCATGCAGGTATGGGAGAAGATAATCGCCGAGCGCAAGGAAGGCGATATGGTCCAGGGCCGCGTCACCAAGAAGGTAAAAGGCGGGCTCACGGTCGATATCGGGGTAGAGGCGTTCCTGCCGGCGAGCCAGGTCTTCTTAAAGGGCTTCGGCAACCTGAACCAGCTTTTGGGCCAGGTCCTTAATTTCGTCATAGTCAAGATCAACAAGCCAAGGAAGAACATCGTCGTATCCAGGAAAGACGCGATAATCAGGGAAAGAGACGTCGCTAAGGGCAAGATGATGGAAGAGCTCAAGCCGGGCCAGCTGATCCCGGGAGTCGTGAAGAACATCACCGACTTCGGCGCGTTCATCAATGTCGCTCCGGGTGTCGACGGGCTTTTACATATTACCGACATGTCATGGGGAAGGATCTCCCATCCGAGCGAGTTGGTCGCCGTCGGCGACAAGATAGAGGTCATGCTCCTGTCGCTCGATAAGACGACCGGCAAGCTTTCGCTCGGCCTCAAGCAGAAGACCCCGAACCCGTGGGAACAGGTAATTACAAAGTATCCCGTGGGAAGCAGGGTCAAGGGCAAGGTCGTAAACCTTGTCCCTTACGGCGCGTTCGTCGAGCTCGAGAAGGGCATCGAGGGGCTCGTCCATATCTCCGAGTTCTCTTGGACCAAGAGGATAGGACATCCTTCGGAAGTCCTCGCAATCGGCGATATGATAGAGGCAGTTGTCCTCAACATAGATAAGGACAGCCAGAAGATCGCGCTCGGCATCAAGCAGACCGAGATGAACCCCTGGACCGAGGTCGCCGGAAAGTACCCGGTCGGCACGCAGGTCAAGGGCAAGGTTCGCTCGTTCATCGATTACGGCGCGTTCATAGAGCTGGAAGAGGGGATAGACGGCCTGCTCCATAATACCGACATCTCCTGGACCAGGAAGATCAACCATCCTTCGGAAGTATTGAAGAAGGGGCAGAAGATAGATGCGGTGGTGATGTCTGTCGACGCCGAGAACAGGAAGCTGGCACTCGGAATGAAACAGCTCGTCGCGGACCCGTGGCCTGATTTCGTCGCGAAATTCCAGCCCGGCACTATAGCCGAAGGGGCGATAACGAAGATAACTAACTTCGGGCTTTTCATCGAACTCGCTCCGGACCTCGAGGGCCTCGCCCATATTTCCGAGCTCCCCATCGAGGAGACAGGCAAGCTCGAAGAGGCATATAAGGTCGGCGACAAGGCGACCGTCAAGGTCCTGCGCGTCGATGATGCGGAAAGAAGGATCGCTTTAAGCTTAAAGGTCTAACCTTTAGGGGTAATAATGGACACAGCAAAGCAGCTCGAGATAATTAGGCGCGGCGCGATAGAGATAATAAACGAATCCTCCTTGGCCGATAAGCTGAAGAAGAAGAAACAGCTTGTCGTCAAGGCGGGGTTCGACCCTACGGCGCCTGACATCCACCTCGGCCACACCGTACTATTAAGGAAGCTGAGGCATTTCCAGGACCTTGGCCACAAGGTAGTCTTCCTTATAGGGGACGCTACCGCCCTGGTCGGGGACCCGTCAGGACAGAACCAGGCGAGGAAAGTCCTCACCAGGGAAGAGATAGATAAGAACGCGAAGACCTACGAGAAACAGGTCAGCAAGATACTCAAGACCGGAGATAAAGAACTATTTGAGCGCATGCATAACAGCTCGTGGTTCGCGAAGTTCGGTTTTGAGCACCTTGTCCAGCTCGCCCAGCGCTACACGGTGGCGCGCCTCCTTGAAAGGGACGATTTCCAGAAGAGGCTGAAAGAGGGCAAACCGATAAGCTTCCTTGAGCTCTTTTATCCCCTGATGCAGGGATACGATTCTGTGATGCTTGACGCGGATGTAGAGATCGGCGGCACCGACCAGAAGTTCAATATGCTCGTCGGCCGCGACCTCCAGGAGGCCTACGGCAAGGAGCCGCAGGTTGTCATCACGATGCCGCTGTTGGTCGGGACCGACGGTGTCCAGAAGATGTCCAAGTCCTACGGCAATTATATCGGCATAAGCGAGACCGCTAAGGAGATCTTCGGAAAAGTGATGTCGGTCTCCGATGATCTGATGTTCAGCTACTATGAGCTCCTGACCGATGAGGATATGCAAAAGGTAAAAGCCATGCATCCGATGGATGCGAAGAAGAACCTGGCCTACCTTATCGTAAAAGATTACCACGGGGCCGAGGCAGCCGCGGCTGAGAAGAAGAGCTTTGAGGATGTTTTCCAGAAAAGGAAAGACCCGGCAGACGCTCCCGTAATAAAATTATCTGGTGGACCCTATAGCTTAAACCAGGTTTTCGATCGGCGCAAGAAGGAAGAATTCACGGCCATGGGCATAGATTCCCGTACCAAGCTTCTTTCGTTGGTGGGTCAGGGAGCCATAAAGGTTGATGGCGAGAAGGTTAACGATGCCTCCAGTCCATGTTTTGAAGCCGGCAAGCGCCATCTCCTGAAGATAGGCCGCCACTTCCTGAACATCGATCTTTCGTAAGAAAAAATAATNNCCTGTAAATTCAGGCATCGTCTTCGATGCCTTTTTTATTTTCTAAATTTTCCGATCTTTGAAAATTGAATAGCCAAGTTCAACCGAGCGAGAAAGTGAGGATGAAACTCTTATTTTTTGGAGAGTTTGATCCTGGCTCAGAGTGAACGCTGGCGGCGTGGTTTAGGCATGCAAGTCGAGCGGATCTAATTTGACTTGAGTGGCCGCAAGGCTGCAAGAGTTGGATTAGATTAGCGGCAAACGGGTGAGTAACACGCGGGTAATCTACCTTCGAGACCGGCATAACACTTGGAAACGGGTGCTAATTCCGGGTAAGACCACGGCACCGCATGGTGCTGTGAGAATAGGCGGGGAACCGTAAGGTCCTGCCACTTGAAGATGAGCCCACGTCCTATCAGCTAGTTGGTGGGGTAATGGCCTACCAAGGCGACGACGGGTAGCTGGACTGAGAGGTCGGTCAGCCACACTGGGACTGAGACACTGCCCAGACTCCTACGGGAGGCTGCAGTCGAGGATCTTTTGCAATGGGCGAAAGCCTGACAATGCGACGCCGCGTGAGGGATGAAGGTTTTCGGATCGTAAACCTCTGTCGAGGGGGATGATGGCTTTTTGGATTAATACTTCAAAGAGTTGACAGTACCCTTGAAGGAAGCCACGGCTAACTCCGTGCCAGCAGCCGCGGTAATACGGAGGTGGCAAGCGTTACTCGGATTCATTGGGTGTAAAGGGCTAGTAGGCGGTTACGTAAGTTGAATGTGAAATCCCACGGCTTAACCGTGGAACTGCATTCAAAACTGCGCGACTTGGGTATGGGAGAGGAGAATGGAATTCCCGGTGTAAGGGTGAAATCTGTGGATATCGGGAGGAACACCAGTGGCGAAGGCGATTCTCTGGCCCATTACCGACGCTGAGAAGCGAAAGCGTGGGGAGCAAACNNAGTCCACGCTGTAAACGATGAGCACTAGGTGTCGGTCCCTTAGGGACCGGTGCCGCAGTTAACACATTAAGTGCTCCACCTGGGGACTACGACCGCAAGGTTGAAACTCAAAGGAATTGACGGGGGCCCGCACAAGCGGTGGAACATGTGGTTCAATTCGACGCTACGCGAAGAACCTTACCAAGGTTTGACATGCTAGTGGTAGTGAAGCGAAAGCGGAACGACCTCGCAAGAGGAGCTAGCACAGGTGTTGCATGGCTGTCGTCAGCTCGTGTCGTGAGATGTTGGGTTAAGTCCCGCAACGAGCGCAACCCCTATCTTTAGTTGCTACTCGCAAGAGAGCACTCTAACGAGACTGCCTCCGATGAGGAGGAGGAAGGTGGGGACGACGTCAAGTCAGTATGGCCCTTATACCTTGGGCTACACACGTGTTACAATGGAGTGTACAGAGAGACGCAAGTCCGTAAGGCGGAGCAAATCTCTAAAGCATTCCCCAGTTCAGATAGAGGGCTGAAATTCGCCCTCTTGAAGCCGGAATCGCTAGTAAGCGCGGATCAGCTACGCCGCGCTGAATACGTTCCCGGGCCTTGTACACACCGCCCGTCAAGCCAACCGAGTCAGCTGCACCCGAAGATCCGCGCAAGCGGGTCGAAGGTGTGACTGGTAAGGAGGGCTAAGTCGTAACAAGGCAGCCGTACCGGAAGGTGTGGCTGGATCACCTCCTTTCTAAGGAGTAATTGTCCTAAAGAAAGCTTAATAAATCCTTGCTTTTTCGCTTGGACTTGGCTGTTCAATTTTATTCATATTGGTGTACCATTAACCGAATGGGCCCTCCCTTCGCTTTGCGAAGGGAGGGGCATTAAATTCTATTAGCAAGGGCCCATAGCTCAGTTGGTTAGAGCACAGCCCTGATAAGACTGGGGTCAGTGGTTCGAATCCACTTGGGCCCACCAATTATCGGGCCTGTAGCTCAGCCGGGAGAGCGCCTGATTTGCATTCAGGAGGTCAGGAGTTCGATCCTCCTCAGGTCCACCAAAATATGAGTTAGAGCGGATTTTGGAGTCCCGAATCTTCGGGACGACATGCTCTTTGACAACTGCATAGTAGTAAGGTCTTTTTGGCTATCCTGAAGCGCATGCTTCAGGATCCTGATGCGAGAACTTCTATGAAGTTCTTCATACTCAGGACAATTTCGAGAATTGTGGTCAAGCTACAAAGGGCTTATGGTGGATGACTTGGCACAAACAGGCGACGAAGGACGTGGTAAGCTGCGATAAGCCTCGGGTAATCGCAAACAGATTAAGATCCGAGGATTTCCGAATGGAGCAATCCACTGGGATTAATCTCCCAGTATCCCGATCTGAAAATTTAAAAATAGGGTCGGGAGGCAAAACCGGGCAAACTGAAACATCTCAGTAGCCCGAGGAATAGAAAAAGCCATTGATTCCCTCAGTAGCGGCGAGCGAAAAGGGAATAGCCTAAACCCTGCAGCAATGCGGGGTGTTGCGGGACCAGATCTGACCGCAAGGTCGGCTTTGCGTATATTCATAGTTGAACAGCCTGGAAAGGCTGACCAAAGAAGGTGATAGTCCTGTAAGTTAAATGAATATACCAAGGCTGGATTTGGCACCCAAGTACAACGGGACACGTGAAACCCTGTTGGAATCTGGCCTGACCATGGGCCAAGGCTAAATACTAGTTTGTGACCGATAGCGCAAAAGTACCGTGAGGGAAAGTTGAAAAGAACTCCTTTAAGGAGAGTGAAATAGTACCTGAAATCGTAAGCCTACAAGCTGTCTGAGGACTATGTCTGCCGCAAGGTAGAAATGTCTAAGGGCGTGCCTTTTGCATAATGATCCTGCGAGTTACTTGTGTGCAGCGAGGTTAATCAGCATTGAGCTGAGGAGCCGTAGCGAAAGCGAGTCCGAATAGGGCGTCCAGTTGCATGCAGTAGACCCGAAGCTGGGTGATCTATTCTTGGCCAGGCTGAAGCGTGAGTAAAATCACGTGGAGGGCCGAACCCGTTAGTGTTGAAAAACTATGGGATGAGCTGAGAATTGGAGCGAAAGACTAATCAAACCCAGAAATAGCTGGTTCTCCCCGAAATAACTCTAGGGTTAGCCTCGTGTAAATGGGCGACAGGGGTAGAGTACTCGATGGGCTAAGGACCCCACCAGGTTGCTGAACCCAACGAAACTCCGAATACTGTCGTACCTTATCACGGGAGTCAGCCTACGAGGGATAAGCCTCGTGGACGCGAGAGGAACATCTCAGACCGCTAGCTAAGGTCCCTAATATACGTTAAGTGGCAAAGGATGTGGATTTACACAGACAACCGGGATGTTGGCTCAGAGGCAGCCATCATTTAAAGAGTGCGTAACAGCTCACCGGTCGATTGCGAGTCCGCGCCTACAATGATCGGGGCTAAACGTATAACCGAAGCTGCGGATTATTGCCGATTCGTCGGTAATAGTGGTAGGGGAGCATTCCACGTTAGAGTGAAGGTAGACCGAGAGGACTACTGGACGAAGTGGAAGAGATTATGCAGGAATGAGTAGCGAAAAAGCACGTGCGAAACGTGCTCACCGAAAGTCTAAGGTTTCCTGGGGAAGGTTAATCCGCCCAGGGTTAGTCGTGCCTAAGCTGAGGCCGAAAGGCGTAAGCGATGGACAGTGGGGCAAAATATTCCCACACCATCTATTTGGCGCTATCAGTACGGAGTGACGCAGGAGGTTAAGTCTACCCGGTTTTGGATGTCCGGGGTTGCGCTTGTAGTATTCCGCGCAAGCGGGATACAAGGAGCGCGAGGATCCCAATCTACGGAAAGGGAGAACTGGCCCACACCATACTGCCAAGAAAAACCTCTGTTACGAGTCAAGTAGATGCACGTACCGCAATCCGACACAGGTAGACGGGCATAATATGCTCAGGTGATCGAGAGAACCCTCTTTAAGGAACTCGGCAAAATGACCCCGTAACTTAGGGAAAAGGGGTGTCTCCGTTGGTGAGCTGTACAAGCAAGCTGACGGGGATCACAGTTAAGAGGATCAGATGACTGTTTAGCAAAAACACAGCACTCTGCTAAGTCGTCGATACAAGACGATGTATAGGGTGTGACACCTGCCCGGTGCTGGAAGGTTAAGGGAAAGGGTCAGTCCGAGCAATCGGACGAAGCCTAGAACTGAAGCCCCAGTAAACGGNNCGCACGAATGGTGTAACAATCTGATCGCTGTCTCAAAGAGGGGTTCGGCGAAATTGTAGTGGCGGTGAAGATGCCGTCTTCCCGCGAATAGACGAAAAGACCCCAGAACCTTTACTGTACTCTGGTATTGGATTTTGGTCCAGTATGTGTAGGATAGGTGGGAGCCTTTGAAGTCTCGGCGCTAGCCGGGATGGAGGCGACGTTGAAATACCACCCTTATTGTATTAGAATTCTAACCTCGTCCCTTCTAACAGGGCGTGGAACAGTGCTAGACGGGCAGTTTGACTGGGGCGGTTTCCTCCTAAAGAGTAACGGAGGAGCACAAAGGTTCCCTCAGTGCGGTTGGCAATCGCACGGTGAGTGTAAGGGCAGAAGGGAGCTTAACTGTGAGTCTGACAAGACGAACAGATGCGAAAGCAGGTCCTAATGATCCGGCGGTTTAATGTGGAATTGCCGTCGCTCAACGAATAATAGGTACTCTGGGGATAACAGGCTTATCGGTTCCGAGAGTTCATATCGACGAACCGGTTTGGCACCTCGATGTCGGCTCATCGCATCCTGGGGCTGAAGTAGGTCCCAAGGGTTTGGCTGTTCGCCAATTAAAGCGGTACGTGAGCTGGGTTTAGAACGTCGTGAGACAGTTCGGTCCCTATCTGCCGTGGGCGCAGGATTCTTGCGAGGCCCTGCCCGTAGTACGAGAGGACCCGGGCAAACGAACCTCTGGTGTTCCAGCTGTCACGCCAGTGGCAAAGGCTGGGTAGCCATGTTCGGAA
>PLNR01000008.1 GCA_003141835.1 Candidatus Omnitrophota bacterium
GTATCAGAGGTTATAGCGTAAATATGACTACCACAGTCCAGAAAGCCAGGATCAGGATAAAACTCAGGGCGTATGATCATAGGGTCCTTGATCAGTCCGCGGCCGAGATAGTAGAGACCGCGAAAAGGACAGGAGCGAAAGTTCTGGGACCGATACCTCTTCCTACGGATAGGGAAGTATACACGGTCCTGCGTTCGCCGCACATTGACAAAAAGTCGCGCGAGCAGTTCCAGCTCAAGACCCACAAGCGCGTGCTCGACATAATCGAGCCCACTTCGAAGACGATCGATGCCTTGAAGAAACTCGATCTTCCGGCCGGTGTGGATGTGGAGATAAAGTAAACAACCAAAACAATCAGGTAACCGCAAAATGTCAGTGGGAATATTAGGAAAAAAAATAGGAATGAGTCAGGTCTTCAGGGATGACGGGAGAGTTATACCCGTTACCGTGATCGAAGCAGGCCCCTGCAATATATTGCAGATCAAGACAAAGGCCAAAGACGGCTATGACGCCGTCCAGATCGGCTTCGGCGAGAAGAAAGAAAAGAACGTGAGCAAGCCTGACATGGGAAAATTCAAGAAGATAGACGTTACCCCGAAAAGGTACGTCAGGGAGATCAAGACCTCGCCGGACCAGAAATTCGAGCTCGGCCAGCAGTTAAAAGTCGATCTCTTTGCCGCCGGCGACGCCGTCGATGTGATCGGTACCTCGATAGGAAAAGGGTTCCAGGGCGGCATGAAGAGATGGCACTGGAGGGGTGGAAAGAAGACGCATGGTTCCACATCGCACCGCAGGGTCGGTTCAATAGGTTCATCTACTACCCCTGGTAGGGTTATAAGGGGTCATCATATGCCCGGGAGAATGGGCGGCGATACCGTGACCGTCCAGAACCTCGAGGTGGTAAAGATAGATACGGAGAATAACCTCCTTGTAGTGGAAGGCGCTGTCCCCGGGCCAGCTAACAGCCTTTTGGTCATAAAGAAGGCGTTGAAACGCGCCAAGGCCAAGATCCCGCAGCTGGTGCTAACCATGGAGAAGAAAGACAAGAAGAAGGAAGCGGCCCCAAAGAAAGAGGCTAAGAAGAAATAATGGCAGAAATAGAGATTTATAATATAAAAGGTAAATCGGTCGGGAAGATCGAACTCGATAAAGATATATTTAATGGCGAGGTCAACGAACCGATACTTCACCAGGTAATAAGGATGTATGAAGCCAACCAGAGGCAGGGTACCGCTTCCACTAAGACGCGTTCCGATGTTCGCGGCGGCGGCAAGAAGCCCTGGAAGCAGAAGGGCACCGGCCGCGCCAGGGCGGGTACAATAAGGTCTCCTTTATGGAGAGGCGGCGGTGTAGTATTCGGCCCGCATCCGAGAGATTATTCCTACCAGGTGCCAAAGTCGGTTAAGAGGCTCGCGCTGATCTCGAGCCTTAACGCGAAATTAAACGACAAGAATATGATAGTTATTGATGAGATTAAGCTCGAGAAGGCGAAGACGAAAGAGATCGCTGCGGCGCTGCGCAACTTAAAGGCGGAAAAGAAACCTTTGCTAGTGCTGGAAGAAAGAAATGAGACGGTGGTCAGGGCTTCGCGTAATATTGCCAACCTCCTGCTGAGGGATTACAAGTCGCTTAACGCGTACGAAGTGCTGAAACAGCAAAAGCTTGTTATGACCCAGAAGGCGCTTGCCGCCCTCACTAAAATATTGGTGAAACAATGATACAGAAATATAAAATATTGAAAGGATTGCTCCATTCGGAGAAGGGTTCGACGCTGCTGCCTTTTAATAAATATGTTTTCGAAGTCTACAAGGACGCCAATAAGGCGGAGATAAAGAAAGCCATCGAGCTGGTATACAAAGTCAAGGTGAAGGACGTCAACACCATGATAATGTCGGGCAAGTGGCGCAAGGTAAGGTTCAAGCCGGGTAAGACGCCCGATTGGAAGAAGGCGATAGTCACATTGCGCCAGGGCGATAAGATAGACGTAACGACATAAGGCAGACCAAATGCTAAAGACATATAAACCATATACGAAATCAAGAAGGTGGATGACATCGTCGGATTTCTCGATGTTGACGAAGAAAGAGCCGGAGAAGAATCTTCTCCTTCCGAAGAGGAAGAAGGCCGGGCGCAATAACCACGGCCATGTGACCGTACGCCACCAGGGCGGCGGCCATAAGAGGATGATCAGGATTGTGGATTTTAAGCGTGACAAGGCCGGCGTACCTTCCAAGGTTATCGCGCTGGAGTACGATCCGAACAGGTCGGCTTTCCTCGCGCTGCTTGAATATGAGGGCGGGGAGCGCAGGTATATCATAGCCCCGGTTGACCTGAAGGTAGGAGATGCGGTGATGTCCGGACCAGACGCCGATATAAAACCCGGCAATGCGCTGCCGATAAAGAATATACCGGTAGGTACATTTATACATAATATCGAGCTGGCCAAAGGTATGGGCGCGAAGATCGTCCGTTCGGCGGGAACGACCGCGCAGCTCATGGCGAAGGAAGGCGAGTACTCCAACATAAAACTGCCTTCGGGCGAGATACGTCTTATCCACCTTGACTGCTATGCGACGATCGGCCAGGTAGGCAACGTCGACCACGGAAAAATATCGATAGGAAAGGCCGGAAGGAAGAGATGGATGGGTATACGCCCGACGGTAAGAGGCGTTGCGATGAACCCGCACGACCATCCGCACGGCGGCGGCGAAGGCAAGTCCGGGCAGGGTAACCCGCATCCGGTTTCACGCGAGGGTTTGCTTGCCAAGGGTTTCAGGACCAGGAAAAAAGGCAAGTATTCTGACAGATTGATAATCAAGCGGAGGAGATAATAGATGGGTCGCTCGGCTAAAAAAGGGCCGTTTGTTGAACCGAAACTGCTCAAGAAGATAGAGAAGATGAAGGGCGACAAGAAGCCCATCAAGACATGGTCAAGAAGGTCGACCGTCATCCCGGAATTTATCGGTTATACTTTCCTGGTGCATAACGGGAACAAGTTCATCCCGGTCTTTGTCACTGAGAATATGGTAGGGCACAAGCTCGGGGAGTTCGCCCCGACGAGGACATTCAGGAGGCATGGCGGCGTCAAGTCTAAAGAAGCGCCGGCTGTAACTTAAACCAGAGGATAATCGAAAGAGATGGTATCAGTAGGAAGAGCGACAGCTAAATATATAAAGACATCCCCTTATAAGATGCGCAAGGTCATAGACCTTATCAGGGGCAAGGACGTGAATTCGGCGATGGGCCTCCTGGAGAACGTCGAAAAACATTCACGCGTCTACCTGATCCGTGCATTGAAATCCGCGATCGCCTCAGCGAAGCAGGGCGGGAAAGTAAAGCAGGACCAGCTTTTCATCTGGAAGATAACCGCAGATGACGGCCCCACAATGAGGCGGTATAAAGCCCAGGCTATGGGCAGGGCGACGATGATACGCAAGAGGACCAGCCACATAATAATCGAACTGGGCATGATGGAAGTGCCGGTTAAGAAAACTCCCGCTAAAGGCGTCGCGCCAAAAACGGGGAAGAAATTAGGAGGCGTTAGTGGGTCATAAAGTAAATCCGATATCAATGAGGTTGGGATACATAAAGAACTGGAAATCCCGCTGGTTTGCCAGGAAGAAGGGATTTGCCGATTTCCTCCACGAGGATCTAGATATTCGTAAATACGTCAAAAAGAGCTTTTCCGCGGCCGGCATATCATCCATAGATATCGAACGCGCCAGCAACAGGGCAAAGGTCATAATACATACCGCCAGGCCCGGTATCATAATCGGCAGGAAGGGCGCCGATATCGACCGCCTGCGCGACGACTTGCAGGATAAGACGAAGAAAGAGATATATATAGAGATAAAAGAGGTGAAGAACCCCGCTATAGATGCACAGCTTGTGGCGGAGAACATCGCCTTCCAGCTGGAGAAGCGCATCGCCTTCAGGCGCGCGATGAAGAAAGCGGTCCAGCAGGCCATGAATTCCGGCGCTCAGGGAATAAAGGTCAAATGCGCGGGAAGGCTCGGCGGCGCAGAAATGTCCCGTACCGAGGGCTATAAAGAAGGAAAGGTCCCGCTCCAGACTTTCAGGGCGGACATAGATTACGGTTTTACCGAGGCGCATACCACTTACGGCCTCATAGGCGTAAAATCGTGGATATACAAGGGCGATATCCTCGACAAGAAAGAGATAGCGAAGGCGTCGGGTGAGGATACCGAGGGAACGGGTAAGGCGCCCGAGGCACCCGCACAAAGTTAATGAATCCCTTACTTTTATAAAAGTAAGGGACAAGGAGTATTTAGATGGCGTTATTTCCAAAAAGAGTAAAATACAGAAAGTCGCAAAGAGGCAGGCGCAAGGGCGTAGCGATGACCGGTTCGACGATAGCTTTCGGCGAATACGGCCTCCAGGTCCTCGAGAACGGCTGGATAAAGAATACACAGATTGAGGCGGCAAGAGTCGTTATCTCGCGCCACCTTAAGGGCGGCGGCAAGGCCTGGATAAGGATATTCCCGGATAAGCCGGTAAGCAAGAAGCCCGCCGAAACGAGGATGGGTAAAGGAAAAGGCATGACAGACCACTGGGTCGCCGTCGTAAAGCGCGGCAGGATCATGTTTGAGGTCGAAGGCCTTCCCGAGTCGATAGCAAAAGAGGCGATGCGCTTGGCTTCCTCGAAACTTCCTTTAAAAACCAAATTTGTGGCCAGGGCCAGAGCGGCCGCATAACCCGGGGAATCAACTTAAGATGCCGATGAAAACACAGGAATTAAGGAATATGGCTGCGGAGGAGCTTAAAGCGAAATATAACGTGCTTACGGAATCGCTCTTCAAGCTGAACCAGCAGGCTAAGATCGGGAAACTCGAGAAGCCCGACCAGATCCGCCAGATGAGGAAAGATATCGCGCGGATACTGACCATAATAAGGGAAAAGGATATCAAGATATGAACGAAAGAGGCAACAGGAAAGAACTATTAGGTATAGTGACCAGCGACAAGATGCAGAACACCATCGTCGTGAAAGTGGAATCCTTCCAGAAGCACGCGGACTACAAGAGGACCATCCGCCGCGTGAAGAAGTTCAAGGTTCATGACGAGGAGAAGAAGGCGAAGGTCGGCGACAGGGTAAAGATAGTCGAGACCCGCCCCATATCAAAAGACAAGAGATGGAGATTGGTTGAGGTCTTGAAATGATACAGCTGCGCTCGATATTAGTGGTCGCCGATAACACCGGCGCGAAGAAGGCCGCCATGATACAGGTCTTGGGGCGCCAGGGGAAGGTCATGGCCGACCTCGGGGATATAATCAAGATCCACATAAAGGAATCTACTCCTGATGCGATAGTAAAGAAAGGCGAGGTCGCGAACGCCGTCGTGGTAAGGCTGAAATCCCCGACAAGGAGGTCGGACGGTTCTTACCTGAGGTTCGACAGCAACGCGATCGTCATAATAGATACCCAGAAGAACCCCAGGGGAACGAGGATATTCGGCCCTGTGGCAAGGGAATTGCGCGACAGGGGTTTTTCGAAGATAATATCTTTGGCTCCAGAGGTGATATAGATGATAAGGATCAGAAAGAACGATACGGTAATGATAATCAAGGGCAAGGATAACGGCAAGAGCGGGCGCGTCATGAAGGTCCTTCAAGCTGCAGGGAAAGCCATTGTCGAAGGGCGCAATTTCGTCAAGAAACATGCCCACAAGACCCAGAAAAATCCGCAGGGCGGGATAATACAGATCGAAAGCCCCATATCGCTGTCAAACCTTATGCCGGTCTGCCCCAAATGCAGCAAAGCGGTCAGGGTCGGGATAGCGGCCGGTAAGGACGGCAAGAAGACGAGGATATGCATGAAATGCAAGGAGGCGCTTGCCTGATGAAAACAGCTACTGCTAAACCCAGGCTCGAAGGCTTCTACCATAAGGAAGTGATGCCGCAGCTGGCAAAGAAATTCGGTTACAAGAACGTTTTCCAGGTGCCCCGCATAAAGAAGATAGTCATAAACATGGGAGTCGGCGAGGGCGCTGAAGACATAAAGATAATCGAGGCCGCGCTTGCGGACCTCACTACCATTTCCGGGCAGAAGCCGGTGATGACGCGCGCCAAGAAAGCTATCGCGAATTTCAAGATAAAAGAGGGTTCTCCCATAGGATGCAAGGTTACTTTGCGCGGAGCGAAGATGTACGAATTCTTGGACAGGTTGGTCAATGTCGCCCTCCCCAGGATCAAGGACTTCCGCGGCGTCCCGTCGGAGACCTTCGACGGTTCCGGCAATTACGCCCTCGGCCTGCGCGAGCAGACGATATTCCCGGAGATAGATGCTGACAAGATCTCGAAGGTGCAGGGTATGGATGTTATCATAGTGACGAGCGCGAAATCAAATGACGAAGCGAGGGAGATGTTGCGTATTTTCGGCATGCCCTTTAAAAAACAAGGCATAGGAAATGGCTAAAAAATCTTTAATAGAGAAATGGAAAAGGCCGGCTAAATTCTCGGCGAGGAAATACAACAGGTGCCGTCTCTGCGGCAGATCAGGCGGTTATTTGCGCAGGTTCGAGCTCTGCCGTATCTGTTTCAGGGAGTTGGCATCGAAGGGTGAGATCCCCGGTATAACAAAAGCAAGCTGGTAATAATCTAAAAGGAATAGAAATGTCCATTACAGATCCGATAGCTGATTTTTTGACACTGATAAGGAACGCGACCCGCGCCAAGAAAGAGAACGTGGATGTCGTGCAGTCCAGGATGAACAAGGAGATCCTCGAGATTATGAAGAGGGAGGGTTACATCTCCGACTTCAAACCGCTCGAGGAGTCGCGCAAGGTCCGCGTCTACCTGAAATATTCATCGAACCGCAGCGTCATAAAGAATGTGAGGAAGATATCTAAGCCGGGATTAAGGGTATATACGCCTTACAGCAAGATCCCGATCGTACTGCGCGGGCTCGGCGTGGCCGTCATATCGACCTCCAAAGGCGTAATAACCAACAAAGAAGCCCGGGAACTTAAAGTGGGCGGCGAAGTATTGTGCTATATATGGTAAGCAATATATATTGCTTACCATATATATGGTGAATCCCGCAAGCGCGGGAAAAGGTGAAAAATGTCAAGAGTAGGTAAGAAACCAATACAGATAATCAAAGGCGTCAAGGTCAACATTAACGGGGATTCCGTCCTCGTGGAAGGCCCGAAGGGCAAACTTTCGATGCAGATGCATCCCGCTATCAAAGCCGAAGTGAAAGGCGAGCAGGTCATAGTGGCGCCCCATGAGGCCAGCGAATCGCTTAAGAACGCGGGCGCGCTGCACGGGCTTACCAGGTCGCTCATCAACAATATGATCTTAGGCGTCACCAGCGGATACCAGAAAGAACTTGAGATACAGGGCGTAGGTTTCAGGGCCCAGGTCAGCGGGAAAAAACTCGTATTACTGGTAGGGTTTTCGCATCCGGTTGATTTCCAGATCCCCGATGGAATTGTCATCGAGGCGCCCAAGCCCACCCAGCTGATCATCAAGGGCATAGACAAGCATAAGGTAGGCCAGGTTGCCGCTGAGATAAGGGATATATTCCCACCCGAACCCTATAAAGGCAAAGGCATAAGATATTTGGGCGAATATGTGAGAAGGAAAGTTGGAAAGGCGGTAGGTTAATAATAATGGCTATCAATAAAGAATTCCACAGGAAGAGGCGTCATAATAGGATCAGGAGAAGGATCATCGGCACCAAAGATAAGCCGAGGATGTCCGTCCACAGGAGCATAAACAATATCTGCGTCCAACTCGTAGACGATATCGGGGGCGTGACGATCTGCGCCGTGTCGACTATGGACAAGGGTTTCAAGGAAAAGGCCAAGACCGGCGGGAACGTAAAGGCCGCTCAGGCTTTAGGCGAGATGATCGCGAAAGCGGGCCAGGCAAAAGGCGTAAAGAAGGTCGTCTTCGACAGGGGCGGGTATCTTTATCACGGCAGGATCAAGGCCCTGGCAGATTCCGCCAGGAAAGCCGGACTAGAATTTTAGCCCTAAAGGGTTCGAAAAAAAAGTAATACAGGAGAGAAAAATTGGCAGAACGCAGAGATCAGGATAAACAATTAACCGAAAAGGTATTAAGCATTAACCGCGTCGCTAAGGTCACCAAAGGCGGCAAGAAGATGTCGTTTTCCGCCCTGCTCGTCGTCGGCGACGGAAAAGGCAAGGTCGGATTCGGATACGGCAAGGCTAACGAAGTGGCTGAGGCTATCAGGAAAGGCCTTGTCGACGCGAGAAGAAGGATGTTCCAGGTAGAGATTTCCGGAACGACCATACCCCATGAAGTGATCGGCAAATACGGCGCAGGCAAGGTATTGCTTAAGCCCGCTTCTCCCGGTACCGGAGTAATCGCCGGAGGCCCGATAAGGGCGCTCTGCGACGCCGCCGGGATAAAGGATATACTTTCCAAGTCATTCGGCTCGGACAATGCCTTAAACGTCATAAAGGCGGCGGTCGTGGGCCTCAAGAGCCTCAGTAACAGGGAAGAGAGCAAGAGAATAAAAGGAGCGATCTAAGTGAAGCTAGGCGAGATACATGTCCCCGCTGGGGCTACAAAGAAAAGAAAGATAGTAGGCAGGGGGCCCGGTTCCGGCCACGGCAAGACCTCCACGAGAGGCCAGAAGGGCCAGAAGTCCAGGTCCGGCGCCCATATCCACCCGGAGTTCGAGGGCGGCCAGATGCCTTTGATAAGAAGGGTCCCTAAGAGGGGTTTCACGAACAGGTTCAAGAAAAAGTTCCAGATCGTAAACCTCGCGGATCTTAAGTCCTTTAAGGAGAACTCGATAGTCACTCCTGAGGAGTTGGTCAAGGAAGGTATCATCAAAAATACGAAAATTAAGGTCAAGATATTGGGCGGCGGAGAGATAACGAAACCCCTGACCGTAAAAGCGGATTCATTTTCGGCGGGTGCTGCCGAGAAGATACAAAAAGCGGGCGGTAAAGCAGAGATCGTTTCCGCCACAATTCATGGCGGATCCGCTTCGGGCGGAAAATAATAGACATGATCAAAGCGTTCGGCAATATATTAAAGATACCCGAATTAAAGAAGAAGCTCCTCGTCACGGTGGCGCTTCTCGCGGTCTACTGCCTCGGCAGGTACATACCGACGCCGGGTATTGACGGCCACGCTCTTTCTCAATTCATAGAACAGGAATCGAAGAGGTCAGGCGGGACATTGTTTGACATCATGGACCTTTTTACCGGTAAGGCCATGTCCCAGATGACGATCTTCGCCTTCGGCATCATGCCTTATATATCAAGCTCGATCATAATGCAGCTTTTGACGTTCGCATTCCCTTATTTCGAGAAACTTGCCAAGGAAGGCGGGGAGCACGGCCGCAGGATGATAACCCAGTATACGCGTTACGGCACCCTCGTTATCGGCGCCATCCAGGCGTTGTTCACGAGCTTCTGGCTCGAGAATCTCCACCACTCTATCGGCATCCAGATAGTCCAGAACCCGGGATGGGGTTTCAGGCTTATAACCATCCTGACGCTGGTCAGCGGTACGGCTTTTATCATGTGGCTCGGCGAGCAGATAACCGAGTACGGCATCGGGAACGGCATGTCCATAATAATCACCGCCTCGATCATTTCGAGGATCCCGACGGCCATGAATAACCTGGCAAAACTGGTTTCCGCCGGTCAGCTGAACGTATTCACGCTGGTCCTTATGGCGATAATGATCTTCGCGGTCATCATCGCGGTCATACTGATAACCCAGGCGCAGAGGCGCATCCCGGTCCAATACGCGAAACGGATCGTGGGAAGAAAAGTGATGGGCGGCCAGAGCACATACCTCCCGTTGAGGGTGAACCAGGCAGGCGTCATCCCGATAATCTTCGCGCAATCGATCCTGCTCTTTCCGGCGACGCTAGCGCAGTTCATACCGAACCAGACGGTAAAGAGCATGTTAGATTTCTTAAAGCATGGCGGTATCGTTTACACGATATTCTACGCGGCATTGATAATATTCTTCACATATTTCTATACGGCCGTAACCCTGAATCCGCGCGACCTGGCGGATAACATGAAAAAATACGGCGGTTTTGTCCCGGGAGTAAGGCCGGGCAGGCCGACCGAGGATTATTTCAATTTTATTTTAAACCGCGTCACGTTGCCCGGAGCTATCTTCCTGGCGATAATAGCCATAATCCCGGATTTCATCGGCAAATGGCTCCAGATACCGTATTTGGTGGCTAGCTTCTTCGGAGGCACCGCGCTCCTTATCATAGTCGGTGTCATGCTCGATACGATGAAGCAGATCGAGTCGTTCCTGTTGATGCGCCACTACGACGGTTTCATGAAGTCCGGCAGGTTGAAGGCTAGGGGCCGGTGAGGCTCGTGCTCCTGGGCCCGCCCGGTGCGGGAAAAGGGACGCAGGCTAAAGTTCTTTCTAAGGAATATAAGATACCGCATATTTCGACCGGCGACATTTTGCGCGAGGCCGTAAAAGCCCAGACGCCGATAGGCCTGAAAGCGAAGGTCTATATGGACAAAGGCGAGCTCGTGCCGGACGAGGTGGTCATCGAGATGGTCGCCCAGCGCGTCGCGAAAGCTGATTGCGAAAAAGGTTTCATGCTCGACGGCTTTCCGAGGACCGCTGCGCAGGCAAGGGCTCTCGACGCGACGCTTACGAAACTCAATCGGCCGGTGGACCTGGTCCTTTATTTCAAGACGTCGGTCGAGACGATAATCCAGCGCCTCTCCGGAAGGCGGGTGTGCAGGATCTGCGGCGAGAATTACCACGTAAAGAATATACCCCCGAAGGTGGCCGGTAAATGCGATAAGGACGGCGGCGAACTTTACCAGAGGGATGACGATAAAGAAGAGACGATCTTGAACAGGATAAAGGTCTACGACAATACCGTTCCTGAAATAATAGCTTATTATGAGAGCAAGAAGATTCTAAGGACCGTATCAGGCGATTTTGACGTAGACGAAGCGCACGATTTCCTGTCTAAGCTCTTTGTCAAAGAGAACTTAAAATAGAGCAGGGCGGCAGATGATAATGCTAAGGTCCAGGGCTGAGGTCGAAAAGATCGAAGCGGCCTGCATGATCGTCGCCGATACCCTGGGATATCTTGGAACGAAGATAAGGGCGGGCATGGCTACCGAGGAATTAGACAGCTTGGCCGCCGGATATATAAAGGAAAGAGGCGCGGTTTCGGCCTTCAAGGGATATAAGGGTTACCCGGGCAATATATGCACTTCGGTGAATGAGACGGTGGTGCACGGGATCCCGGGGAAGCAGGTCTTAAAAGAGGGCGATATAATCGCCATCGATGTAGGCGTCAAATTTAACGGTTATTTCGGCGATGCCGCGATGACATTCCCGGTAGGCGAGATTCTCGGCGAGGCGAAAAAACTCCTCGAGGTGACTGAAGAATCCCTTGATAAGGGGATAGAGAACGCCAGGCCGGATAAAAGGCTCTGTGATATATCCGCCGCGGTGCAGGAATGCGCGGAAAAGAGCGGGTTCTCGGTAGTGCGCGAATTTGTCGGGCACGGGATCGGGACGAAGCTGCATGAAGACCCGCAGATCCCGAATTTCGGGGCGGCAGGCACCGGCCCGAGGTTGAAGGCCGGGATGGTGCTAGCGATAGAGCCTATGGTCAACGCCGGGACATACAAGGTAGAGATCTTGGAGGACGGCTGGACAGCCGTAACGAAGGACAGAAAGCTGTCGGCCCATTTTGAACACACGGTTTATATAGGCGATAACGGGCCGGAGATACTGACGAAATGGCGAAAGAAGAAGCAATAGAGGTAGAGGGCGTGGTGCTTGAGGCGCTGCCGAACGCGATGTTCCGCGTGGAGCTCGACAACGGCCATAATGTGTTATCCCACGTCTCCGGAAAGATGAGGATGAACTTCATCCGCATACTCCCGGGCGACAGGGTGAAGCTGGAGCTTTCGCCGTACGACTTAACCAGGGGCAGGATAACTTTCAGGGTGAAATAAGATGAACCCCGCACTAAGTGCGGGAATGAAATTAAGAAAGTGAAGGTGCGGGGTGAAGGTACGTTCAAGTATAAAGAAGATATGCGATAAGTGCAAGATAGTGAAAAGAAGGGGAATAAACTACGTGATCTGCGCTAACCCGAAGCACAAGCAGCGCCAGGGTTAGGCGGATAATCCAGGGAGGAAGTAATGCCGAGGATTTTAGGTATTGATCTGCCGAAGGAAAAAAAGATAGAATTCTCCCTCTGCTACCTTTACGGGGTAGGGAGAGCGATCTCGAGGAAGATACTCAAGGAAGCGAACATCAATCCGGATGTGCGCGCCAAGGACCTTACCGACGAAGAGGTATCGCGCATAACGACGATACTCCAGAAGGAATACAAGGTCGAAGGCGACCTGAGGAGAGAGATCGCCCAGAATATAAAGAGGCTGATGGACATCGGCTCTTACAGGGGAATAAGGCACAAGAGAGGCCTGCCCGTGCGCGGCCAGAGGACAAAAACGAACGCCAGGACGAGAAAAGGCCCGCGCAGGATGGCGGTCACTTTAAAGAAGAAGGATACCAAGCCGGGAGCTTAATATGGTAGAAGAGAAGAAAAAAGAAGAAGAGCATAAGCCTAAGAAGAAAAAGACAAAGAAGAAAGTCGCCAAGAACATACCCAATGCGATCGCGCATATCCAGGCGACTTTCAATAATACGATAGTGACGATCTGCGACAAGTCGGGAAATACCATCTGCTGGGCGTCCAGCGGCGGAAGCGGTTTCGCGGGATCGAAGAAGTCGACGCCGTTCGCCGCGCAGGTGGCTGCGGAAGTTGCCGCAAAGAAAGCCATGGAGCACGGCGTGAAGGAAGTTGAAGTGTATGTCAAAGGCCCAGGCGCCGGACGCGAATCCGCGATACGCGCGCTGCAGGCGACCGGTTTGGCGATATCATTGATAAAAGACGTTACCCCTATTCCACATAACGGTTGCAGGCCACCGAAGAGAAGGAGAGTATAGTAAATGGCGAAATACAAGGATGCCGTATGCAGGCTGTGCAGGAGGGAGGGCTCGAAGCTTTTCCTTAAAGGCACGCGTTGCTATACGCCGAAATGCGCGTTCTCCCGCCGCGAGTACGCCCCGGGCCAGCACGGCCAGGGCAGGATCAAATTGTCCGACTATGGCCTTCAGTTAAGGGAGAAGCAGAAGCTCAAGAGGATCTACGGAGTCCTTGAGAAGCAGTTCAGGAATTACTTCAAGACGGCGAACAAATCGAAGGGTGTCACCGGTGAGATCCTGCTGCAATTACTCGAGAGAAGGCTTGATAACGTATTGTTCCGTTCAGGCCTGGCGAATTCCACCGCCGACGCGCGCCAGGTCATCGGGCACGGCCATGTGAAGATAAACGGCCGCAGGAACGACATACCTTCGTATTCGGTCAAGATCGCAGATGCCGTAACGATAGAGAATAAAGAAGGTATCATAAAACATATAAAGAGCAACATCGAGCTTACGAAGGACAGGGGCGTCCCCAAGTGGATGGCCGTCGATACGAACGGCCTTGAGGTAAAGGTCGTCAAGTTCCCGACCAGAGAAGATATCGGGTTCCCAATACAAGAACAATTAATAGTTGAGTTGTATTCGAAGTAAGAGGAGAAAATAATATGGGTATTGCCTGGAAAGATTTTGAGATGCCAAAGAAGCTGGTTTGCGATGAAGCGAGCTATTCGGACACCTATGGAAAGTTCACCGCAGAGCCCTTTGAGCGCGGCTACGGCACCACGCTGGGCAACGCTTTAAGGAGGGTGCTTCTTTCGTCGATAGAGGGCAGCGCGGTCACCTCTATCAAGATAGATTCGGTCCACCACGAGTTTTCCACCGTCGCAGGCGTCTCTGAAGACATACCGGAGATAATCCTGAACATCAAGAAACTCGTACTGCGCTCGCATTCAAGGCAGCCCAAGGTCATCGAGATCAAAGCCGACAGCAAGGGCGACGTAAAGGCCAAGGACATAATCCACGATGAGACGATAGAGATCCTCAATCCCGAAATGCATATCGCCACCCTGACGAAGAACGCCAAGTTCCACGTCGAGATGGAAGTCGGCAGGGGAAGAGGTTATTATCCGGCCGAGAAGAATAAGAGGGAAGGCCAGCCGATCGGGGTCATACCCATCGACTCTATATTCACCCCCATCGTAAAGATCAACTTTGAAGTTGAGAATACCCGTGTCGGGCAGATAACCGATTACGACAAGCTCATATTGGAGATATGGACCAACGGCAGCGTGACCCCGAAGGACGCCTTATTGTACTCGGCCCATATCCTCGAAAAACATCTCGATATATTCATTAATTACGGGAAACTCCCGGAAGAGGAAATCGAGGAAGAGGTGAAGGTCGATGAGGAGCTCTACACGAAGCTCAGGATGCCGGTTTCGGAGCTTGAGCTTTCCGTAAGGAGCGCAAACTGCCTCAAGGAAGCGAAGATAAAGACGATCGGCGAATTAGTCCAGAAGAACGAGGCCGAGATGCTCAAGTACAGGAACTTCGGGAAGAAGTCCCTCGCCGAGATAAAGGAGATAATCGTCGGGATGGGCCTGGGCCTTGGCATGAAGGTCGATAAAAAATTACTGAAGAAGGAATAACGGGTACACAACTATGCGCCACAAAAAACTGAACAAGAAATTCGACAGGAACAAGCCCGAGAGAGAATCGATGATGAATAATCTCGTGAAAGGGCTTTTCATCTACCAGAGCATAACCACAACGAAGGAAAAGGCGAAAGAAGCGCGCAGGTTCGCCGAGAAGCTCATAACGGTAGCCAAAAAAGACGATCTCGCCTCCCGCAGGAGGGCATTCTCGATCTTAAGGGACGAGACCCTCGTCGGGAAATTATTCAAAGAGATCGCGCCGCTTTTTAAGGACAGGAAAGGCGGATATACCCGTATAATCCACCTCGGAAAGAGGAGGGGCGACAACGCCCAGCTTTCGATACTTGAATTAACGGAGAAGAAAGCCGTCGCTCCGAAGGTAAAGCACAAGAAAGAAAAACCGGCCGAGGCCAAACCTGCCGCGCAGGAAAAGGCACCCGCAAAAGAGGGCGCTACCCACGCGCCTGAGAAGCCCAAGGAAACAACGCACGAAAAACATATCCAGCCTAAGAAAGAGGAGAAGGAGACGCATAAGGCTCCTGCCGGCGGTTTTGCAGGGACTCTCCGCAAGTTCTTCAGGGGCAGGACAAAGTAATCCGCTAAAGCAGATATTTAAAAGGGGATAACCTTGAAGAAAATTCAAAGAATCCCCCCAGAGGGGAAGCCTTGAAGATCTCAAGACGTATTGAGAAAGTCAAAGAATCTCCTACGCTCGCTATAACTGCAAAAGCTAAGGAGATGCGGCAGAAGGGCGAAGATGTCGTAAGCTTCGGCGCGGGCGAACCGGATTTCGATACACCCCCCCATATTAAATCCACAGCGATAAAGGCCATAGAAGGCGGTTTCACGAAATATACTCCTTCTACGGGTATTCCGGAGCTAAAGAAGGCCATCTGCGAGAAGTTCCGTGACGATAATGGCCTCGCCTATGAACCTTCACAGGTCGTAGTTTCCTCCGGTGCCAAACACTCTCTTTATAACATATTCCAGGCGATTTGCGACGATGGCGATGAGGTTATAATCCCTTCGCCATATTGGGTCAGTTATCCCGAGATGGTCCGGCTCGCAGGCGGAGTTCCTGTAATACTGGATACGAAGCAGGGTGACGAGTTCAAGGTAAAACCCGATGCCTTGAAGAAAGCGATCACAAAAAAAACGGTCGCTTTCGTCCTCAACAGCCCGTCTAATCCCACCGGATGCGTCTATAACAAGTCTGACCTCGAAGGCATCTCCGAAGCTCTCATAAATAATAAAGTCACTGTCATCTCTGACGAGATATACGAGAAGTTGATCTACGACGGAGAAAAACACGTCTCATTTGCCTCGCTCTCCAAAGAGGTGTACGGCCTCACTTTTACTGTCAACGGCATGTCGAAGTCTTATTCGATGACCGGCTGGCGCATCGGATACCTGGCCGCGCCGACGAGAGAACTGGCAGCCGCCATTGGCAGGCTGCAGGACCACTCGACCTCAAATCCCGTCTCGTTCTCGCAGAAGGCGGCGGTCGAGGCTTTGAAAGGCGACCAGAAGTGCGTCGCCCAGATGGTTGAGGAGTTCAAAAAGAGGCGCGATTACATGGTTGACAGGATCAACCGCATGAAGAATATCAGCTGCGTTAAGCCTAAAGGCGCGTTCTACGTTTTCTGCGACATATCGAAGACGGGGATGGGCTCATTTGATTTCTCAAAAAAACTTCTTGAAGAAGAGAAGGTCGCGGTCATACCCGGCGAGCCGTTCGGCTGGGATACGCATATCAGGCTGAGTTTCGCGACAGGCCTCGACGATATCAAGAAGGGCCTCGACAGGCTGGATAACTGGCTTAAGGCCGGAAGATAAAGGAGATATCTTGAAACATAAGATCACTTTTATACCGGGTGACGGCGTAGGCCCCGAACTTTCCGATGCCGCGAAACGCTGCATCGAGGCGACCGGCGTCGATATAGAATGGGAGGTCTTTGACGCGGGGGTAGACGTCATGGAGAAATACGGCACTCCGCTCCCCGCGCACGTCCTCGAGTCCATTAAAAAGAACAAGGTCGCCATCAAAGGGCCGATCACCACTCCGGTGGGCACAGGCATCAGGAGCGTCAACGTCGAGCTCAGGAAGGCGCTTGAATTATACGCCTGCCTGCGCCCGTGCAAATCGTATAAAGGGGTCAGGAGCAGGTACGATAACGTCGATATCGTCATCGTGAGGGAGAATACAGAGGACCTTTACGCCGGCGTGGAATTCGACCCCGGCACACCGGACTGCAAGAAGGTCATAGACAATATCAATAGCTTATCTAAAAAACAGATAAGGCCAGACTCCGCAATAAGCATAAAACCCATATCGAAATTCGGATCGGAACGGATAATAAAGTTCGCGTTTGAATACGCGGTAAAGAACGGCAGGAAGAAAGTCACCTGCATACATAAAGCCAATATCATGAAGGCGACTGACGGGTTATTCCTCGCGACGGCGAGGGAAGTCGCCGCGAAATACGCGGGAAAAGTGGCATTCGAGGACAGGATAGTCGATAATATCTGCATGCAGCTTGTCCAGAGGCCGGAGGAATACGATATGCTCGTCCTTCCCAACCTGTACGGCGATATAATATCCGACCTTTGCGCCGGGCTTGTCGGAGGGCTTGGGCTCGCCCCGGGCGCGAATATCGGCGATAATTGCGCGGTCTTTGAGGCGACGCACGGCAGCGCGCCTAAATATAAAGGCATGAATAAGGTAAATCCCACCGCTATGGTCCTTTCCGGAGTCTTGATGCTGCGCCATATAGGCGAGAAGAATGCCGCAGACCGGCTCGAGAACGCCGTGAAGAAGGTGATCGCCGAAGGCAAATACGTCACTTACGACCTGAAGGCTGAACGCAGTGATCCGACTGCGGTCGGCACACGCCAGATGGCAGACGCCATTATAAAGGCGCTCTAACCGGCCGGAATATTCCCCCCATGAAAAACTACGATATATGTATCATCGGCGCAGGACCCGGCGGCACGGCAGCGGCGCTCGAGGCGTCATCGCTAGGCGCGACGGTTGCGCTCATCGAAAGGGATGAGGTCGGCGGCGTATGCCTGAACAGGGGTTGTATCCCGACCAAGGCCAGGTTAAAATCCGCTTTCCTTTACGATGAATTCAAGCGTTCCGCAGAATTCGGCATAACATCAAAATATTTTGACTTCGATCTTTCTTCCATACGCCACCGGTCCGCAGAGATAGTGGCGCGCCTTAAAGACCAGCTCGAACAATCGCTCAAAGCCCTGAAGGTAGATATAATAAAAGGCGAAGCGGTCTTTGGGGATGAAGGGACGGTAACGGCAGGCGGCGAGAAGATATCCGCGACCGCGTTCATAATCGCGGCCGGTTCTTCGCCAAGGGCGCTTGGCCAGGTAAAGTCAGACAAAAAAAGGATATTCTATTCCGAAGAGATCCTCGGCCTCGATAAGATGCCCGGTGATATCACGATAATCGGCGGCGGCGCCATAGGCTGCGAATTCGCGTCTTTCTTCTCGGCTCTCGATGCCAAAGTCACCCTCATTGAGATGATGGAACGGTTATTGCCGCGGGAAGATAAGGACCTTTCGAACAGGTTAGAGGGAATATTTAAGAAAAAAGGCATAGAGGTGATAACCGGCGCGACTTCTCCCGATATCGAAAAGATCCGCTCTGAAGTCATCTTGATCTCGGTCGGACGTTCACCGAATACCGGCGGAATGGGATTGGAAAAAGCCGGTGTAATTGTAAAGGACGGCCGTATCATCGTCGACGAGTATTTGAAGACATCCGCCCCTGATATTTTCGCTGTCGGGGATTGTATCGGAAGGTATAATCTCGCCCACGCTGCGTCAGCCGAAGGAAAGGCTGCGGCGCGTAACGCGCTCGGGAAAAAAACGGCAATGGATTACGGGTTAATGCCGGTTTGCGTCTATTCGTTCCCGGAGGCAGCGAGCGTAGGCCTGAACGCCGATGAGGCGGGGAATAAAGGATATGAGACTGTGGCAGGCCGCGCTTACTTCGCCGGATCGGGAAGGGCGCTCGCCCAGCGCGAAACAGAAGGTTTTGTGAAACTGACTGCCGACAAAAAGACAGGCAAGATACTCGGGGCGCAAATATTGGGCTATAACGCGTCTGAACTTATAGGCATAATAAGCGTAGCTATAAAGGGCGGGTTATCGCTGAAGGACTTGGCTGATGTCGTCCAGCCGCATCCGGCTTTTTCAGAGGCGGTTCAGGAGGCGGCGTCTACAATGTCGAGGAATTTGAAATGATAGCCAAACCCCGCTGGTTAAGAAAGGATATAATTTCATCGCCGAAGATAGAAGAGACGAGGAGATTCCTCAGGGATTCTTCGGTTAATACCGTTTGCGAGACCGCCAACTGCCCCAATTTATGCGATTGTTTCGGCAGGGGCGTCGTCACATTCATAATACTAGGGGACGCCTGTACGAGGGGATGCAAGTTCTGCGCGGTAGATGAAGGCATACCGCAGGCGCCTGACCCTGAGGAACCCTCAAAGGTCTATGAGGCCGCCAAAAAATTGAACCTAAATTATATAGTCATCACATCGGTCACGAGAGATGACCTCCCTGACGGCGGAGCGGCGCACTATGCCGCGACGGTCGTATACCTGCGCGAGAGATTGGACGGCATAAAGATAGAGGTCCTCGTCCCTGACTTCAAGGGAAGGGCCGGGCATATCGATATGGTATGCGGATCGGGCGTAGACGTTTTCGCCCACAATCTCGATACGGTAAGCAGGCTCCATAAAGCCGTCAAGCCGAAAAGCGATTACCTCCTTTCGCTTGCCGTATTGGGAAAAGCCAGGGATATATCGCGCGGAAGCGTACTTATAAAAAGCGGCCTTATGCTCGGCCTCGGCGAGACCGGGGATGAAGTCATCGCAGCGATGAAAGACCTGAGATGGGTTGGATGTGATATAATCACGCTCGGGCAATACTTGAAACCTGCCCCGGGAAGGGCTGAGGTGCGCGAATTTATATCACCAAAAATGTTTGAAAAATACGAAGAAATAGCGTATAATTTAGGCTTCACAAGAGTGAGCTCAGGACCATTCGTCAGGAGTTCCTATCATTCAACCTGTTAGACTAATTTTGAGTTGAGGAGGATGATATGCCGAAGGTCATATTACCTGAAGTAGGAGAAGGGTCGCGGGAAGCCACCATATCTTACTGGCATTTCGAGGAAGGCGACAGAGTGGAGGAAGGCGAAGATCTCGTGGAGATCGCCACTGATAAGTCCACTTTTAACGTCCCAGCTCCATGCTCCGGAGTGTTGACGGAAGTCTATTTCGAAGAAGGAGATATGGTCGAGGTCGGAGAAGTCCTGGGCAATATCGAAGAGGCAGAAGCGCTTTTTGAAGAAGAGGAGTGATTTAAATTAGATGCATGAAGCGAACAGGCTTAAAAGATTACCGCTATATCTTTTCACTATCCTTGACGAGCTGAAGGAGAAGGCGAAGGCGCAGGGCGTCGAGGTCATAGACCTCGGCATGGGAAGCCCGGACCTGCCGCCGGCCAAGCATATAGTGGATGAATTATGCGAACAGACCAGGCATGTCATCAACCACCGCTATTCCAGGCCTACAGGAGACGTCGAGAAGGCCTTCAAGAAGGCGATAGCCGATTGGTATAAGACCAAGTTTAATGTTGACCTTGACCCCAGGACCGAGGTACTGCCACTTATCGGCTCTAAGGAAGGCATCGCGAACTTTTGCCTGACGTTCCTCAATAACGATGACATAGCTATCGTGCCCAGCCCGGGATATCCCGTGCATTTCAACGGCCCTATAATGGCCGGCGGCATATTATACAGCATGCCGATAAGCAAGGAGAACGGGTATAAGCCTGACTTAAAGAGCCTCGGGCGCGAGATCACCAGGATGGCCAAGATACTATTCTTGAGCTATCCGCATAATCCCACCACTGCGGTGGCCGACCTGGCTTATTTGGAAAGCGTCGTCGATTGGGCCAAGGATAAGGATATAATAATAGCTTACGACAACGCCTATTCGGACTTTGTCTTTGAAGGACCGCCCGCGCCTAGCATACTCCAGGTAAAAGGGGCTAAAGATAAATGCGTGGAGTTCCACACGCTTTCGAAATCTTATAACATGGCCGGATGGAGGATAGGTACGGTCGTCGGGAATTCCAATATCATCCGCTCGCTGGAAAAGACGAAGAGCTACATAGATTTCGGCCTTTTCCGGCCGATACAGTACGCCGCCATCAAGGCGTTGACCGGCCCGCAGGACTGCGTCAAGGAACTTGTCGCGACATATAAGAAGAGAAGGGATGTATTTGTCGACGGGCTTAACAAGGCCGGCTGGGAGATCGACAAGCCGCAGGGCACCTTTTACGTCTGGGCCCACATCCCCCCCAAGTACAGCGCGCTCACATCTATGGAGTTTTCCGCGCTTCTGGTAGAGGAAGCGGGCGTCGTATCTTCCCCAGGGACCGGCTTTGGCGAATTCGGAGAAGGTTTCGTGAGGTTCGCCCTCGTTGAACCCGAGGATAAACTTAAGATAGCCGTCGACAGGATAAAGAAACTCCTGGAGAAGAAAGACTAAAAGCATTCTTAAAGTTGCCATACGATACGCCCGCCAGGATAACGGCGGGCGTATTTCATTGGAGGCGCTATAGTGGCGAAAAAAAGGGTACTGCTGCTTTATATCTCGGTCAATTCCGGGCACCAAAAAGCGGCGCTGGCCATCGAGAAGGCGCTTCGCCTCCTCGATCCCGAAACAGAGATCCTCAGCGTAAACTCCTTCAATTACACTAATCCGCTCGTCGAGAAAGTCATAAACAGGACCTACCTGGGAGTGATAAAGAACAGGCCGGAAGTCTGGGAATACCTCTATGACAACCCGAAAGTCTTCCGGAGCCTTGGCAGGCTGCGCGACCTCATACATAAATTCAATTCCGGGAAGCTGAAGACGCTGCTCGACGAGTTCAAGCCCGACGTTATCGCCTGCACCCAGGCGTTCCCCTGCGGGATGATAGCGGATTATAAGACGTCATTCAAGCTGGACGTCCCGCTTATAGGCGTGCTTACCGACTGCTATCCACATGCCTACTGGTTCTTCGATTCGGTCGATTATTATATAGTCAACTCAGAAACCGCTACAAAAAGGATGGAGGAGCACGGCATCCCGGCGGCGAAGATAAAGGTCTACGGCATCCCCATAGACCCGAAATTCGCCGAGAAGGTCGATGTTGAGGGGGTAAGGAAGAAACTTGGGCTTGACCCGGCATTGCCGACCGTCTTGATAATGGGCGGCAACCAGGGGCTCGGCCCGCTCGCGGAATTCGTGAACGAGCTCAACAAGGTTTCCTGCCCGCTCCAGCTGATCGTCGTGGCAGGAAGCAATAAGCGGCTGTTTGACTGGCTGGAGAAGAGGAAGCGGTCGCTGAGGTTCAAGACGGTTGTCTACGGCTATACCACCGAAGTATATGAGCTGATGTCTGTCTCGTCGCTTATAGTTACGAAGCCGGGCGGGCTTACGATATCCGAGGCCCTTTCAAAGGACTTGCCGATAATAATATTGAACCCCATACCGGGGCAAGAGGCAAAGAATACCGAATATCTCGTAAATGAGGATGCGGCGGTGAAAGCGGATAATGCCGCGGACGCCGCACTGCTCACGGAGATGTTGCTAGGCAACAAGCCGAAGCTCGAACATATGCGCGTTAACGCGAAACGGATAGCGAAACCCGGATCATCGGCCGATATAGCGAGGCTTATTCTCGAATGTTCGAATTCCTGATATACAGGTTTGGGCAATTCCTGGCGTTGTCCTTGCCGCTTAATGCGGTATACTCGGTCGCGACTTTCCTGGCAAGGTTGCAGTATTCTTTCTCCCGGAAAGACCGGCTTATAGTATACGGGAACCTGCGCGCCATATTCCCGGATAAGGACGAGGAGGAGATCTCGCGGCTCGCTAAGGAAGTCTTCGTCAATTTCGCCAAATACCTGGTGGATTTTTTCCGGTTCGAGAAGATAGATAGTAAGTTCCTGGCCGAGAATGTGAAGGTCACGGGCAGGGAGAATCTCGATGAGGCCCTTAAGGGGGGCAAGGGCGTCATAGCGCTATCGGCCCATATCGGGAACTACGAACTGGGCGGCGCGGTGATATCCCTTATAGGCTACAAGTTCAATGCCGTGGCGCTCGACCACGATAACAAGCTGATAAACGATTTTTTCATAGGGCAAAGGACGCGCACGGGTGTACAGGTCATATCCCTCAGGTCGGCCCTGAGGAGCTGTTTTGAGGCGCTGAGCAAGGGAGAGGTGCTTGCTTTACTCGGTGATAGGGATTTTTCAAATCACGGCATAGTCACTGATTTCTTCGGGAAGAGGACAATGATCCCGAAAGGCCCGGCGGCCTTTTCCGTCAAGATCGGGGCCCCGATCGTTCCCGGCTTTTTGCTCAGGATGCCGGATGATACCTTCGAGCTGAGGTTCGATAAACCAATATCATACCGTGCCACCGGGAACCGCGAAGCGGATGAAAAGAAAATCCTCCGCCTTTGCGTAAAGGTCATCGAGGATTACATAAGAAGATACCCGTCACAATGGTATATGTTCAGGAGGTTCTGGCTGTGAAGGGTTGCGTGATAATTCCCGCTTATAATGAGGAGATGCGCATAGGCCATATCGTAGGCGAGGTAAAGGAAAACGGCCTCGACTGCATAGTTATAGACGACGGCTCGGCCGATAAGACAAAGGAAGAGGCGGGCAAAGAAGGCGCCGATGTCATCTGCCATCCGAAGAACCTCGGCAAGGGCGTGTCGTTGAGGGACGGTTTCAAGAAAGCCCTGGAAAAAGGCTGCGATTTCGTGATAACGATGGACGGCGACGGCCAGCACCACCCTGACGAACTGAAAGGTTTCCTCAAGGCGGCAGAGACCGGCGGCGCGGCAATCATCCTCGGCAACAGGATGGGCGACCCAAAAGGCATGCCGCTCAAGAGGAAGCTCACCAACTGGGTGATGTCGAGCTTTATATCACTGATCGCCGGCCAGAAGATGCCGGATACGCAGTGCGGCTACAGGCTCATAAAGTCGGAAGTCCTGAAAGCAGTGTCGCTTACCACCGACAAATACGAGATAGAGTCTGAGCTCCTGATAGGCGCCTCGAAGGCGGGGTTCAAGATCGCATCCATTCCCATAAAATCCATCTATGGAGGAGAGAAGAGCCAGATACACCCGTTCGTGGATACCCTCCGCTTCTTTTTCTTCATAATTAAAACGGCTTTCAAAAAATGAATGAGCAGGACGACGTAATCCTCAGGAACGGGATGGTCGAAGAACAGCTGATACCGAGAGGGATAGGAGACGGGAAAGTATTGGCTGCCATGAGGAAAGCCCCGCGCCACCTTTTTACTTCCGGTAAAAGCCTCGAAAACTCCTATGCCGATTATCCTTTGCCTGTGGGCGAGGGCCAAACGATCTCCCAGCCATATATGGTCGCGCTGATGACGCAATGCCTTGAGCTTAAAGGCGGGGAAAAAGTACTTGAGATAGGGACCGGCTCGGGTTACCAGGCCGCGATTTTGGCGGAAATAGCCAAGGAGGTATATTCGGTTGAGCGATACGACACATTGGCGCAGAAGGCGCAGGTGATCCTGGATGGGCTCGGTTATAAGAATATAAAAATTAGAACGGGTGACGGAACCGAAGGTTGGAATGAATTCGCGCCGTATGACGGGATAATAGTGACCGCCGGCGCGCCGTCTGTCCCCGAACCGTTAATAGAACAGCTGGCAGAACATGGCCGGTTAATCATCCCGGTCGGAGGTCCGTTTGGCCAGGAGCTCCTGCTCATCAGGAAAAACCAGGGCGAGTTCACGCAGGAAATCATCTGCGGCTGCACTTTTGTGCCGCTTGTGGGGAAATATGGGTGGCAGGAATAGACCGGCCACAAATTTACAGCGGCATAAAACTCAGATTTTTCCCGCTCATCGCTCGCTTGCGGGCCCCTGCGAGGCCCGCCGCGCTTGAAATCCTCTCGCTCTACCTTAAGTATTAGCGCGGCATCCGTGCCCGCTCGAGTCTTTCCAAGCGATGATCGGGTAAAAATCCTCGTTTTCTACCGGGTGAATTTGCGGTCAGCTAATCTCAAAATGCGAACTATTTGACTTATATATATTTGTGTTGCAAGCCAAGTAGAAAATGGTATACTTCCATTAAAAGTCATTGAATTTAAACGTGAGAGGGCATATGAAGTTCACATCGGGAGAAGTTAAGTTTATTGAAGGCTACATACAGAAACTTGAGAAGCAGGCTAGCCGTTGGAAGACGAAGAAAATTATGGCAGTTATGTTGTTTCTTATCGGTATTTGGATCTACTCTGCGCATACCCATTTTCTCTCTTCTCTCTGGACTCGCGAGGCGAATGAGCTTGACCAAACTCCGGTAGCTGTTCAAAAATTGAACTGCACCATTAGCGAAATGCAGGGTTATGTACTGATGGAAGTATTCTATCTTAGGAATGAAATATTACTGCACATCGAGGCTATCACAATATTGTTTCTTATGACGATACCATTAGTATGGATGTTTTCAAGCAAAAATAAAGATAAACAGGATTTGCTTCTTGCCAAATTTTTGAAGGACCTGCTTGAAAACAAGGACAAATAGGGACTTGTTAAAAAGCGACTCGTCCATGATAAGCCTATTGGTCAAATAAGAGGATAAATGCACCGAAAGCTTGCAATAGTCGCAATTTGGATTTTGGCTGTGTTCTACTGTGCGGGGGGTATTGCGGCTATTGGTGCCGGATTTATCATTCTGAATACCGTAACCCTCGGCCCAAGTATTCTGGTGGTAGGCTTGTTGACAGTCGGCTGTGTCTACGTGATAGTGGGTTCGTTTTGCATACTGGCAGCGTTTGCAACTATCAAACGGAAACCGCGCTGGCGCGCTATTGGGCTAACGGCAGTTGGTGTTGTGATTATGTTCACTATTTTAGACTTATGGCGTGCACATTTGTTATTTAGAATTTCAGATATAATTTGTTTTGTTGTAACCTTAACGTTGGTTATCGCCTACGGGTCCTATGCGTGGCGCAATCATGCTGAAGATACAGCCACTGAGTTAAAGCGTTAGCGCGAACGGTCAAATGGGGACGTGTCAAAAAGGGACAGGCCGCATAAGTGAAGTGTCCCCAAATGAAACGTCCCCTATATAGACAAATGGAGGGAAAAATGAAAAGTGTAATAGTGGCGGTAGTAACGGTGATAGGGTGCTTGTTGTCGGGCAGCCTGCTAGCAGCCGAGGTCGCTACTGTAGCGTCGGTTGACTTGAACCGGGTCCAAAATGAAGTCGGATACCAACGACTTGCATTCCTTGACTCGAATGATGAAGTTAAGGCCGAGATATTAAAGCTACGGGCAGCGCTCAATCAAGCGCTCATTGACTGTGTAAGGGAAAATGACGATGGCAAGTTAGCGATCCTTCAAGCAAAGATCCAGTCCCTGAACAACAAGCTCAACATCATACGAAATGCAATGAGCAACAGGAGCACTGACGGCAGGAAGGGCCTGATGAAGTTTATTAAAAGCCAATATTCCGGTAAATATGCGTTGGTCATCGACTCCCAAATGGTTAGATATAACGGCCAGATAATCATTTGGGATGCTTCAAGGATAACCGACCTGACAGATGAGATAATCAAAGCATTGGATAAAGAACTGCCCTAAAATGTAATTAAGGAGGGAGAGATGAAAAGCGGGATAATTGCGATAATAATGGCAATAGTCTGTCTGTTGTCGGGTAACCTCTTGGCAGGTGAGGCCATTCTTGTAGCATCGGTCGACCTGAACCGGGTCCAAAATGGAGTCGATTACCAGCGGCTTTTATTCCTCGACGCGAACGATGAAGTAAAAGCCGAGCTGCTTAAGTTACGGACAGCGCTAAATGAAGCACTTCATGAGTGCGTAAATGAAAATGACGATGGCAAGTTAACGATACTTCAGACGAAGATCCAGTCCATAAATAACAAGATCGAAGTCCTGCGAAATGCAATGAGCAACAGGAGCACTGACGGCAGGAAGGGCCTGATGAAGTTTATTAAAAGCCAATATTCCGGGAAATATGCACTTGTCATTGACTCCGACATTGTTAGTAATAATGACCAGATTATCATTTGGAATTCTCCAAAGATAACCGACCTGACAGATGAAATAATCGAAGCACTGGATCGAGAGTTACCCTAAAATAATTCTTGCATTTATAATTGATAGGTGATATTTTAAAGATGCTTTAAGCGCGGGAAGCCCGTGAAACACGGGCACGGCCCCGCCACTGTAACCCCGCACCTTACTGAGTAGTAAGGTAGCGCCTTAGACTACCGGAAGAATATTCTTTCGGAAAAGACCACTGTTAAAAACGGGAAGGTTTAGTTTAAGGTGCGGGGGAGTCAGGATATCGCGCTTAAGGTTGGCCGGACGCCGGCCTAAATTCCTTCGAGGGTGAGGAGAATTTTTTTATTGCCTCATTCCATCAAAAGGAATGAGGTTTTTTTATTTGCAGGGGAAAATGGCAAAAACGATAATGGTTTGCGGGACGGGCTCCGGTGTCGGTAAAAGCGTAATTACCGCCGGACTATGCCGCATATTCTACGAAGACGGGTTTAAGGTGGCGCCGTTTAAGTCCCAGAATATGGCGCTGAATTCCTACGTCACGAGGAACGGAAGGGAAATGGCAAGGGCCCAGGCCTTTCAGGCAAGGTGCTGCAATATAGAGCCCGCATCCGATATGAACCCGATATTGATCAAACCGATAATGGACACAAGGGCCCAGATCATCGTCAACGGCAAGGCGATCGGCAATTATGATGTCCAGGGCTACGATGAATATAAAAGCCGCGCTTTTGAAACCGCCAAAAGCGCTTTCAAAAGACTGCAGAAGGATTACGAGATAATCGTGATGGAAGGCGCGGGAAGTCCGGCCGAGATAAATTTGAAGAATGACATCGCTAATTTGAAGATGGCATCTTTCGCAAAAGCACCTGTCATACTGGCCGGTGATATTGATAACGGAGGGGTCTTTGCCTGGCTTGTCGGGACAATTGGATTATTGAGTAAGACGGAACGAAAACAAATAAAGGGTCTTATAATCAATAAATTCAGGGGGGATTATAAAATATTGGAACCGGGCCTAAAATTTATAGCCGAGAGAACAGGGGTTCCTGTTCTCGGGGTGATCCCGTTTATCCATAATATGAAGATCGAAGAAGAGGATTCTGTCCCGAAAAATTTATTTCTAAAAAGACCGGTCAGGCCAAAAAAACAAATAACCGTTAAGGTCCTCTGTTTGCCTCACATCTCAAATTTTACTGATTTCGACTGCTTCGATTCAGAAGCAGATGTCGATTTGGAATATGTGAAATTCGGGGAAAAGCTGGGTTCTCCGGATATCCTTATCATCCCGGGCACTAAGCATACGATAGGCGACCTGGCAAATTTGAAAGAATTCGGCTATGCCGGACCTATAAAGAAGCTTGCCATAAACGGGACACTTATCGTGGGGCTTTGCGGAGGTTATCAGATATTAGGCAAGGAGATTCGCGATTGGCACGGATATGAGTCGGAAAACAACTATGCCAGCGGCCTGGGGTTGCTCGATGTAACGACTGAATTTAAACCTAAAAAGATAGTCTCCCAGGTTGAAGCCGAGCCGGTAGCGGGCTCGGCTGATTTTTTGAGAAAGGGGCAAAAATTCCACGGTTATGAGATCCATATGGGAAGGACATGTTATTTAAGCGGATCGGCAAGGCCTCTCTTTAAACTGAAAAGGATAAACTCGGCAGGGGGCGGGAGATATATTTTAGACGGGGCTATAAATAAGGGAGGTAACGTGATCGGTACCTATATTCACGGCATATTTGATAACCCATATTTCAGAAACGCGCTTTTGAACCGGATAAGGAAGGCAAAAGGCATTAAGGCCGGTTACTCCGGCCGCCCGGATGCTTCAGGAGAGGAGATCTCGAGATTAGCGGGGACATTAAGAGAGAATTTAGACATAGGGGCAATTTATAAAATTTTAGGTTTAGGGGCGAAATGTCAAACTTAATTTTGATAACGGGTGGCGTAAGGTCCGGCAAGTCAGGTTATGCGCAAACGATCGCCGCGGCATCAGGCGCGAAGGTCTTCTATATAGCGACAGCGGAAGCGCTGGACGGCGATATGTATAAAAGGATAGCCTCCCACAAAAAGTCCCGCTCCAAGTCCTGGGTCACCGTAGAAGAGCCGATCCATCTCGTTAAAGCGATCGATTCATTGCCTTCAGGGGATATTACCGTTCTTCTCGATTGCCTCACGCTTTTCATCTCAAATCTTATCCACAAAGGCCTGACTGACGCGCAGGTATATTCTGAAATCAAGAAAATAATCAGGGCGCTTAGAAAGAAGGCCGCTCTTTCCATAATCGTGACTAACGAAGTCGGGAGCGGCATTGTCCCTGAGAATAGGCTCTCCCGGAGGTTCCGGGACCTGCAGGGGCGAGTAAACCAGATGACTGCTAAGGAGGCAGACAGGGTATGTCTATTAGTGTCAGGAATACCGGTACAGATAAAGTAAAGATCGACGAAACCATAAAGGCGATCGAGCCTGTGGACGCAGGCTATTACGCTAAAGCGCAGGCCAGGCTCGATACCCTGACGAAGCCGAAGGGAAGCCTGGGGCGGCTTGAGGAGATAGCAGCGCGCGTCGTCGCGATATCCAGGAACCTGAAACCCTCGGTAAAGAATAAAGTGATATTCACGATGGCCGGCGACCACGGGGTCTGCGATGAGGGCGTAAGCGCCTATCCCCAGGAAGTCACCCCCCAGATGGTGTACAACTTCCTGAGGGGCGGAGCCGGGATAAATGTCCTGGCCAGGAATGTCGGCGCCGAGGTCATCGTTGTCGATATGGGCGTGAAAGAAAAGATAAAAGCCGATAAGGCGAATAATTTCAGGGATAAAAAAGTGGCTCTCGGGACGAAGAACTTTGCGAAGGAACCGGCGATGACAAGGGAAGAGGCGTTAAAGTCCGTCCTTGGCGGGATAGAAGTCTTCAATGAGGCGTATGCCGGGCAAAAGATCGAGCTCGCAGGCGTCGGGGATATGGGAATAGGGAACACCACCCCGTCAAGCGCGATAGTCGCCGCCGTAACAGGTGAAGATATTGCTTTGGTGACCGGAAGGGGGACAGGCATAGACGATACCTCTTATGCACGTAAGATCGATGCCATAAAGAAGGGCTTGTCTTTGCATAAGCCGGACCCGAAAGACCCCATTGATGTACTTTCCAAAGTGGGCGGATTCGAGATAGGCGGGATCGCAGGCGTGATATTGGCCGCCGCATCAAAGAAGGTGCCTGTCGTCGTAGACGGGTTCATAGCTTCCTGCGGCGCCCTGATAGCGTTTGAAATGTGTCCCGCGGTAAAAGATTATATGTTCTTCGCGCACCAATCGGTCGAAGCGGGGCAGTTGGCTATTTTAAGGCGCATTGGTCACAGGCCATTACTAAATCTTGATATGCGGCTAGGGGAAGGGACAGGCGCTGCGCTCGCGATGGGTATAATCGATGCGTCTGTGAAGGTGTTAAACGAAATGGCGACGTTTGGCGAAGCGGGGGTTTCCGAAGAGGCATGAGACGACTACTGGTTGCGCTGCAATTCTTGACGTCTATACCCGTAAAGGTGAAAGGCGAAATAACCGATAAAGACCTTGCCGGCTCGATGGCGTATTTTCCGCTGGTCGGGCTTTTAGCCGGCGCTCTTCTCGCGTTGTCATATAAAATCCTGGTCCCATTCCTGCCGCACGCGGCCGTCTGCGCTTTTATAATGATAATAAATGTCGTTATATGCGGCGGGCTCCACATAGACGGCTTCATAGATACCTTCGACGCGATAGCCAGCGGCGGCGACAGGAAGAGGATGCTGGAGATAATGAAAGAGGGCAGGCCCGGCGCCGTAGGGATGGCGTCAGTAGTCCTGTTGTTTATCGCGGAATACTCGCTCCTCGTTTCGCTTCCCGGGAAGGCGGTTGCATTCTCCTTGATAGCGATGGCGGTTTTAAGCAGGACATCGTTCGTAATTTCAAGTGCGCTCTATCCTTATGCCAGGGAGACCGAAGGGCTGGGAAAGAAATTCGCCGGATGCCTGTCGAAGAGAGATGTCGTGGCGGCACTACTCACCGCAATAGTTATCTTTTCTCTTATATACAGGTTAAAGGCGTTTGTATTTATTCCGGCTGCGTTTTGCGTAATTTTGGCGTTTAACAGTTATTTTTTCAGGAAATTCGGCGGGGTAACAGGGGACACGATGGGCGCGTTGGGCGAGATAATGGAGGTCACGGCGCTCGCGCTTGCCGTGGCATTGATATGAGGAAGATCATTATCATAGCGTTCATGTTTTTTTCTATTTGCCAACGCCTGGACGCGCGCCAGATGAGGATCATCTCCATTGCGCCTGCCACTACCGAGATCGCCTGCGCCCTCGGCCTGGAAGATGATCTCGTCGCGGTCTCTACCTATTGCGATTATCCTCCCGAAGTAAAAAATAAGGAGAAGGCAGGTTCATTCAGCGAGCCCAATATAGAGAAGATACTCGTCCTTAAGCCTGACATCATCCTCGCCACAGGCCTGGAACAGGCGCAGGCCGTAGGGAAATTGAAAGCATTAGGGCTTAGGGTAATGGTCTCAGACCCGAAGAATTTCCCGGAACTCTATGATTCGATCCTTGCTATAGGCAAAGCGTGCGGAAAAGATAACGAAGCCGCTTCATTGATAAATAAAATGAAAAAGACCATAGCTGCCGTCTCGGCAAAGGTAGCGCTGATAGCGCCGGATAAGAGGCCGAAGGTATATTTCGAGATCTGGCACGATCCTATCATGACCGCGGGCAAAGGATCCTTTATAGATGAGATGATAACTATTGCCGGAGGGGTCAATATAACTTCCGACGCTCCGAGGCCGTTCTCACAGTTCAGCCCTGAACTGATCGTCAAGCGGGACCCGGACGTGATAATACTCGGTTATATGGTAAAGGGAGAAGGCGCGGCCGAGTCGCTCTCGAAGAGGTTCGGATGGGATAAGATCAGGGCAATAAAGCAAAACAGGGTCTATGACGATATCGAGACGGATATGCTCTTCAGGCCCGGGCCGCGGCTTGCGGATGCAGTCGTCCATTTAAACGAGAGGTTTTACAAATAGCCGATGCAAGTGCGTGAGGCGTCACAGATATCAAGAAAGAGGGGGCGCAAGGCCTTCATTATCGCGGCAGCGATATTAGTCATGGTCGCCGCGGTCTCGGTCTATTTCGGGGCTGCAAAAATCGGCCTTTTATCAGCCCTTACCGATATGGACAAACGCATACTCGGCCTCAGGGCGGGGAGGATATTGCTCGCCTTGACCGTAGGCGGCGGGCTGTCGGTAGCAGGCGTGATATTGCAGGGGCTTATGCGCAATCCTTTATGCGAACCGTATGTCCTCGGCATCTCGAGCGGCGCGGCGCTTGGCGCGGTGATCTCGACGATCGTGTTAGGCGTACAGAGCTTCCTGGGTTTAAGCGCTCTTCCTATATGGGCTTTCCTGGGAGCGGTGGCCGCGTTCATTGTCGTATACAGGATATCCGAGGTCAACGGGAGGATACCGATACAGAACCTCTTATTGACCGGCGTCATCGTCGGAGCCGTGCTTTCGTCTGTCGTGATCTTCCTCGTATCGTTCTCGGATAAAGAATACCTGCACACCGTAATGTGGTGGCTGCTCGGCAACCTCCAGATATTCGACATGAAATTACTTTTGTCTGTGATGGTAATAGTCATCACGGCGGTCGTCCTCGCGGCGCTTAATTCGAGGGAGCTTAATGCCATCTCGCTCGGGGAAGAAGAGGCGGCGCATCTCGGTGTCGATATCGAGAAAACTAAGAAACGGTTATTCATCATAGCGTCGGTCATCACAGGCGCAGCGGTATCAGCGGCTGGAATGATCGGTTTCGTCGGGCTGATAGTGCCGCATTTCGTCAGGTTATTGATAGGCGCCAACCATAGGGCCGTTATCCCGGTATCGTTTATCGCCGGAGGCGCGTTCCTTATTTTTTGCGACTTTATAGCGAGGATGGTAATGGTCCCGGCCGAGGTGCCTGTCGGTGTCATAACGGCTTTATGCGGCGGGCCGTTCTTTTTGTACTTATTGAGGAAAAGGTCGAGGATCAGATGACGCTTCTTAATGCCGAGTCGGTGACAGGCGGTTATGGTAGAGAAGTAGTTATTAAAGATATTTCCTTCTCTACCACAAGCGGCAGTTTCGTCGGGATAATCGGCCCGAACGGCGCGGGAAAGACGACGTTCTTGAGGATGTTAAGCCGTGTCCTGCATCCGGCCTCCGGCAGGATAACCGTTGACGGCAAAGACATATACAAGATGCCGGTAAAGGAGTTCGCCGCGTCAGTGGCGTTCGTCTCCTCCGAATCTGGCGTCATCTTCCCGTTCACGTGCCTCGAAATAGTGATGATGGGCAGGTTCCCGTATCTCCATCCCCTGAGGGGCGAATCCGAGAAAGACATCGAGGCTGTCGAGCGCGCGATAGAGATGACAGACTGTTCCGGGTTCGTGTCGCGGCAGATAGACCAACTCAGCGCCGGAGAGAGGCAGAGGGTATTCATCGCCAGGGCGCTTGCCCAGGAACCGCGCTTGATATTCCTCGACGAGCCGACATCGCATCTCGACATATCGCACCAGGTCCAGATACTCGACCTGATAAAGGACCTGAGCGAGCGCGGGAATATAACTATCGTCGCGGTCTTCCACGACCTTAATCTGGCGTCGGAATATTGCGACACGCTGATGCTCATGGACGGCGGGCGCATCGCCGCGCTCGGCACGCCGAAAGAAGTCATCAGTTACGAATTGATAGAGAAGGTATACAAAACCGTCGTTGTCGTCAGGGATAATCCCGTCAGCGGAAAGCCATATGTGCTGCTCGCGCCGAGGATAAAAAGGAAAGGGGGCCTGACCTAGGTATTGCATGGGGTTTACCGCACGCAGGCGCTTTGTCTTAATAGGGAAGCCTAAAAAGGCGCGGTTCCTGCCGCTGTAGTCACGTCCTTTTCGTAAAAGAAAAGGAGACCCTTTTGGCAGTTTATTCCACTGTTCCGGGATTTCGGAATGGGAAGGGGGCCAAACGGGCGGGACAGCCAGAAGACCTACCGGCGTGCGTTGTCAAGTTCTTAGACTGCCTCAGGGAATTGAGTGAGGTATTATTAAAAGGAGTTTAAGATGGTGTATTTTTCAAGGATTGTCTTGGTTTTATTGTCTGCGTTCATATTGATCCCGGCGGCCCGAAGCGAGGAACCGGTAAATGTAGAACTTGAAAGGATAGTGGTTACTCCTCTCGGCACGGAGCAGAGTTACGGCACGGTCTCCCGGGACATGGACATCGTAGATAATTACGACCTTTCGTCGGTCCATTATGAGAATGTCTCCCAGCCGGTCGGCAGGCTTACTTCAGCCCAATCGATCAGTTACGGGGCGGAAGGCGGCCTCCAAACGATAAGGCTGCGCGGTTCCAGCGCCGAACAGGTGTTGATCATGATCGATTCCAGGCCGGTCACCGACTCGAGGACAGGCCAGGCCGAACTCCATTCAATCCCGATCGATTCCGTAGAGAAGATCGAGGTCATCAAGGGCCCGGCCTCGGCGGTATACGGCTCCAGCGCGATAGGCGGCGTGGTCAACATCATAACAAAAAGCCCTACAAAAAAGCCTAAGACTGTCATAGAATCGAGCTTCGGCACCAACCACACGTTCCATGATTCTCTCTCGTCATCCGCGACGATCAAGGACTTCGGCTATTATTTTAATTACTCATACGATTCTACGCGCGGCAACAGGGATAACTCGGAATACCGTTCACATAACTGGACGGGAAGGTTTGATTACAAGGTCGGTGAGGATAACAGGATATTTTTTAACACCGGTTATTTCCAGGATAAAGGCGGGGCGCCCGGGTCTATCTTCTTCCCGACGCTCGACCAGTTCCAGCTCAATTACAAGGACTACTTCGACCTCGGCTGGTCCGCGAAATTATTCGAAGATAACGAGATAACCCTCAGGGCCTACCAGAATAACGACAAACTCGTCTTCATAAATTCCACAAATCCGTTTTCCAGCGATGCCGCAAGCGGCCGCACGAGGGGCATGCTGGCCCAGTATTCCCAGAAGTTCTTCGGTTTTTACAAGGTGATCGCGGGATTCGACGGTAAGATGAACGGGGTGGACGGTTCCCTCGCAGGGAAACACAAGAATGTCGTCCGTTCGCCGTTCGTGCAGAACGAAGTCTCCATAGGCAAAAATATCGAGGTGAATTTCGGGGTGAGGGATGACGATTATTCCAATTTCAAGGGCACGGTCTCGCCAAGCGCCGGAGCCGCGTTCAAGATAGGCGAATATTCGAAGTTAAGGGTTAATTACGCGAAAGGGTTCCGCGCGCCGACGTTCAACGACCTCTATTGGCCGTTCGATGGCTACACGCAGGGTAACCCGAACCTCAGGCCAGAGAAGTCCTGGTCGTGGGAGGGAGGGTTCGACCTCGGCTATAAGAGCGGCCTGCAATTGAGCGCGACATATTTCACCAATAAATTGAAAGACCTGATAGACTGGGCGCCGGGCACCGATTTCGTATGGAGGCCTTCCAATATCACGTCGGCGAAGATAGACGGCGTCGAGTTCAAGTCCCTGGTGCCTCTGACAAAAAGCCTGAAATTTGATTTCGGGTACAGTTACCTGAACGCGAAGGACGTGGACCTCAACAGGTTCCTGATCTACAGGGCGAAGAATAAGTTCGATATGGGGCTTACCCTGGAATACGAGAAGTGGAACGTGAGGTTCTACGGGGAGTCGCTCGGCAGGAGGTACACCAATACCGCGAACACCGGTTTCCTGAAGAAGTATTTCGTCGCGTACCTCGATGCATCCTATAAGATAAATAATAATTTGACTACTTTCGCCGCAATTGATAATATATTCAATAAGAGCTACCAGTCAGTGCTGGGTTACCCGGTGCCTGGTTTCGCGATAAACGGGGGGGTGAGGGGTGAATTTTAGTTACGCGGAAGAAAAAGACAATAAACTTTTAATAGCTTTGATATTCTCCGTCGCCATCCACGTGTTGTTATTATTCAATTGGCCTTTCTACCGGCATTTATTCACCGGGAAGATGCGCCCCGCAGATATAGAGGTTACCTACCTTAAAGCCAGGGAACTGCCGGTTGCCAGGCAGCCGGAAGGCTTCTCCAGGAGGTCGGAACCTTTACCCGAGCTCTCGCCGCCCCAAAAACTCATATCGATAGTGTCTCCCAAGGCTGCCGCGCCGACGAAGAAGGCCGAGGCGGAAATCCCGAAGAAAGAGGCTGCTGCGCCGGCTCCGGAGAAAAAAGCGGCAACAGAGCAGTCTTCCAAGATCGTGATAAAACAGCCGCTCATGCCTAAGATCGAGACGACCGCGTCTGTCGACGCCTCTGTCGTTGCCGGCGGGCTGCGCCTTATACCGCCCTCGTATTCCCAGGTCGTCAGGGACAGGATAATTGATAACATAGATACCAGGAGGACGGGCGGGGAAGGCGACGTTTACGTGCGTTTTATCATCACCTCTTCGGGCGCGCTGAAAGAGGTCAATGTGATCAACGAGAAATCGAGCGAAGACGGCGTCCTGAGGGCAGCCGCTTTCCAGGCTGTCAAGGATTCCGCGCCTTTCCCGATTTTCCCGGAAAAAGTCAATCTCCCTGAAGTGGCCTTCACCTGCCAGATCAGTTTTGCCCGCAAGTAGGGCAATTTTTCTTGACAACTTTATGGCCGTCTGTTATATTAAAAAGACCTAAATCCATAAGAAAGGGATGATAATAATGCCAATGGTAGAAGTCGGCCAAAACGAGCCTTTGGAAAAGGCCCTGAGGCGGCTTAAGAAGAAGATCGAAAGAGAAGGGATCTTAAAGGCTATAAGGGCCCGTAAACATTACGAGAAGCCAAGCGTCAAAAAGAAGAGAAAGCAGATGGAGGCGCTCAAGAATAAGAGAAAGAGATTCAGTTTTTAAGCTCTTTTAAGAGCGTGACATCATGAAAAATTTATATGTTTTTATACTGCTGTGTCTTATAGCCACAGCAGTTTTTGTATCCAACCCGGCCGTCACTCCGCGGTTCCAGTACGAAGACACGGTCCATAGCCATATTCTGGATAACGGGATGGCCGTCCTGGCCAAGAGCACCCACAAGGTCCCGCTGGTTGCGGTTAGGCTTGTCATAAAGGCCGGGTCGTCGACCGAAGGCAGGTTTGCCGGAAGCGGGATATCCCATTTCGTTGAGCATATGCTCTTCAAGGGTACCGCCGACCTCCCTGTCGGCGAGATAGAGAAGCGCATAAAATCCTACGGCGGATATATAAACGCCCAGACCTCCCACGATACCACCGAAGTGCACCTCATAGTAAAAAGCGAATACCTTGATAAGGCCCTTGATCTCCTCTCGGATTTTGTGTTTAACACTTCCTTCGACGAAAAGGAATTCGCGAAGGAGAAGGAAGTGATATTGAGCGAGATAAGGATGGACCGCGACGAGCCGTCCAGGAGAGCCTCTGACCTGTTGTGGGAGACCGCATATCTCGTCCATCCGTACAAGTATCCGGTCATCGGCTATGAGGACCTTTTCAGGCGGATAAGCAGGGATGATCTCGTGGAATACCACGCGGCGAAATACGCCCCGGATAATTGCGTCCTTTCGGTCGTCGGCGATATAGATGAGGCTGCTGCCTTCCGCGCCTGCGAAGATACTTTCGGAAAACTAGCGCGCAGGAGAGGCGTCGAATCGCTCAAACCGGCCGAACCCCTCCAGATGTCTGCGAGAAGGGCCGACGCGCAGTTAGAGGGACTCAAGCTTTCGTATCTCGTCATAGCTTTCCACACCACAAGCCTCGCGGATAAAAATTTATATCCCCTGGACCTCCTGGCCGCCGCTTTGGGCCAGGGAGAAAGTTCAAGGTTATATAACACGCTCGTCAAGCAGAAGAAACTGGCCTACGGGGTCTCGTCGTCCAATTATACGCCTTACGACCCGGGGTTGTTCATAATCTCCATGAGGCTCGACGAGCGCAACATAGATGCAGCTTTAAAAGCGGTCCTCGCCGAGATAAAAAAGATAAAGGCGCATTCCCTGCGCGGCAGCGAACTGGAAAAGGTCAAGAGGTCGGTTTTAAGCGGTTACATATACGGCAGGGAATCGATCGAATCGCAGGCAGATGACTACGCCTCGAGTTACGCCTCCACCGGGGACTATAATTTCTCCAGGACTTACATAAACGGCCTTGACGCAGTGAGGCCGGCCGGTATCGCGAAGGCGGCGGCGAAATACCTGAACGATGAGAATATGAGCGTGGTCACTCTCGTCCCGCAGAAGGCCGGTCCCGCTTTAAAACAGGGGGCCGCGGGGGAAAAGAAAGAATTTGATGTCCGCAAAGTCGTGCTGAAGAACGGCGCGGTAGTGCTTTTTGACGTAGACCGTTCCCTGCCCGTCGTTTCGATGAGCGTCGTTTTTAAGGGCGGGGTGAGGGCTGAAGACGAAAAGACAAACGGGATATCGCGCCTATTCTCCGATGTACTGCTGAAAGGCACGGCGTCGCGTTCGGCTGAATGGATCTCCGAGACGACCGAGTCGCGCGGCATACTGCTCGGGGGGTTCAGCGGAAAGAACTCATTCGGCATATCTTTGAAATGCCTAAAAGGGGATTTCGGCCTTTCCCTCGATATCGTCTCGGATATTCTTAAGAACGCGTCTTTCCCTGATAAAGAGCTTAAGATATCGAAAGAACTCCAGCTCGCCGCGATAAAGGCGCAGGAGGACGATATCTTCGCCGTGGCTTCCAAGGAATTGATCAAAACGATATTCATGTCCCATCCCTACGGGATGCCTGACCTTGGCGAGAAGGGATCCGTTGCGAGCTTGAGCAGGGCCGACCTCCTGGATTATTACAAGCGTTATGTTGCCCCGGAGAACATGGTCGTCTCAGTCTTTGGGGACATTGATGAGGCGATGGAGAAGAAAGTTGAAGAGGCGTTGGGCGGCCTTAAGAAAGGCCGGTTCAATGATATAGTGACTATAAGCGAGCAGGAACAGCTGGCGCCGCGTAAGGATACGAAAGAGATGCCCAAGGAACAGGCGGTCATCATGCTCGGCTATCCCGGCGTCGATGTCAAGAATCCTGACAGGTACGCGCTGGACGTGATAAATTCGATACTCAGCCGGCAGGGCGGCAGGCTCTATACGGACATAAGGGAGAAGCTCGGCCTCTCGTATACGCTGGGTTCTTTCTCGGTATTCGGCATCGACCCCGGTTACAACGCCTTTTACGTGGCGACCACTTCCAAAAATATCCCTGACGCGAAGAGCATAATATTGAATAACATCAGGTACCTGAAGGCCGAGGGGCCGACCCAGGAAGAGATGGACCTCGCGAAGAGCGACCTGCTCGGAGGATATTTCCGCGGGCTCGAGGTGGATTCCGATGTCGCCTTTAAGGCCGCTATAGATGAACTTTACGGGACAGGTTATGATGACGTTTTTAAATATCCCGCGATGATAAAAGCGGTGAACGCCCAAGAGGTCATGCGGGTCGCGAAGAGATATTTCGCGGATTCGAAGCTCAGCGAGGTCACGGTCGTTCCTGCGGTTAAGGCCGGGGTAAAGTAAGGTGTCCAGGGCTCCTGCGGTAGCCGGGCAATTCTATCCGGGCACAAAGGCCGGCCTCCAGAAAGAGATAGAGAAATACATAACCAGGGGCGCCGTGAAGATAAAAGCTATCGGCGTCGTTTCCCCTCATGCCGGCTATATGTATTCAGGCGCGGTTGCCGGCGCGACGCTTTCTTCGGTTGAATTGGCAGGGACATGCATAGTGATGGGCCCTAACCATACCGGGATGGGAAAGCCGTTCTCGATAATGACCGAGGGGACATGGAAACTGCCCTCCGGGGATTGCGAGATAGACGAGAAAGTGGCCAAAGCCATCCTGTCGAGTTCGCGATATCTTGAAGAGGATGAGGACGCGCACAGGAGCGAGCATTCCGTCGAAGTCCAGATACCGTTTTTGCAGGCCCTTAAAGAGGGCGTGAAGATAGTCCCGATGGTCCTGGCCGATGCCGGGCTTGAAGTCTACAGGGATATCGGGAGAACAATAGCGGAGTCGATAAAGAAGAGCGGCCGGCCGGCGACTATCATTGCTAGCTCGGACATGACCCATTACGAGCCGCACGATTCTGCGAAGCAGAAGGACAGCAAAGCGATCGAGGCGATATTAGCCCTCGATGAAGAGGGGCTTGTCGGCGCAATAAGGAAATACGGGATCTCGATGTGCGGTTACGCGCCGGTATGCGTAATGCTCGCGGCCGCGAAGGAATTGGGCGCGAAGAACGCCAAACTCATAAAATACCAAACCAGCGGGGATGCCTCCGGGGATTATGACGCCGTCGTAGGGTACGGCGGGATAATCGTTTATTAACCGTTGAAGAGCGTTTAAAATAGGAGTAATATAGGCCGTTATGGACGAACCGAAGTTCAGCATATTCCTGACCAGCCTCGGGATGCAGGCGATGATATTCCTCGGCGAGATGCCCAACCCTATCAACAATGAAACCAAGGTAGAGCTCGACCGGGCGAAATACATGATAGATACCATCGCGCTGATAAAGGAGAAGACGCAGGGCAATCTTTCGGCCGAGGAGCAGAAACTCATAGACGATATTCTCTACGGGTTAAGGCTTAAATACGCGGAGAAGAACAAGTGACGGCCCTTATCATAATATTTTCCGTGGTCGCTTTGGCGTCTATGGTGATATCCTTATACCTCTTTACGAAACTGCGCCGTCTCCCTAAGGACATATCCGCCGGCGTGACCGGCGCGATGCAGGCCACTACCGGTGCGATAGGCGACATGAACAGGAGCCTGGGCGAGATCAAGACCAGGGGAGAGAGGCTCGAGGAATTCGGCAAAGCGATAAACGAGATCGGCAGCCTGCTAAAACCGCCGCAGATGCGCGGTATGACCGGCGAGGTACTCCTCGAGAAAATGCTCTCGGATATGCTCCCGTCAGGCAATTACCAGATGAAGTATTCGTTCCGGTCCGGTGACCAGGTAGACGCGATCATAAAATTCCGCGAGTTCATCCTTCCCATAGACTCGAAATTCCCGCTGGAGGGCTTCAGGCGGATGCTTGAATGCGAATCTGAGGACGACAAACGCAGGTGTTTCAGGGAGTTTGTCCAGGCCGTAAAAAAGCAGGTGGATAATATAGCTAGAAAATATATCGCTCCGAACGAAAAGACGTTCGAGTTCGCGCTCATGTACGTGCCGTCGGAAAGCGTCTATTACGAGGCGATAGTAAGGGACAAGCAGTTCGGTGAGGAGACATCGCTCCTTTCGTATGCGACCAAGAACAGGGTATATATAGTTTCGCCGTCCACGCTCTATCCGTATATCTCGACGATCGTCCACGGCCTCAAGGCGTTCAAGATAGAGGAGAACGCGAAACAGATCCTTGAGAGGATAGGCGCGCTCAGGAAAGATTTCGAGGATTTCAAAACGGTATTCGATATAGTGGGCCAGCACCTGGGCGATGCCCATAAGAAGTACATGTCGGACGCGGCCCACAAATTAGCCAAGGTCGAAGCGGACCTCTCGACGCTCGAGCTGAGACATAATGATGAAAAATAAGTTATCTATCCTGATCAGGATGGCGGTAAGCCTTGTCTTGGTGGGTGTCCTGGTATGGGTCTTCAGGAAAGACATACCCGATATAGCCGCGGTCCTGAAGAGCGTGAACCTCTATTATTTCCTGGCGGCGTTATTATTTAATATAGCCGCCCTGGTCGTGGTCTCTGAAAGGCTCCGTATTATCCTCGGCGTGCAAAAGCTTAAACTCAGCCTGGGAGAATCGGTATACCTGACTTTCATAGGGAATTTTTTCAACAATTTCCTCCCCACATCCATAGGCGGGGACCTCGTCAAGGCCTATTACGCCACAAAGAAGAGCGACAGGAAGCTCGAATCTTTTTCCGCGGTATTCTTCGACAGGTTTTTCGGGTTTTTGTCGATCGGATTGCTGGCTTTCCTCGGACTCCTGCTCATGAACGGCCGTATAAAGGATCCCCAGGTTTTCTGGGGCTGCCTGGTTTTTTCAGTGGTCGTGCTGGCGGCGTTCATCCTGTTCCTCAACAAGGCCATAACCAAGGCCATTTTCTCCTGGCTGCTGCATCTTCCCGCGTTCCAAAAGGATTCGAAATTGCGCAAATTATACAACGCCCTAAATGCTTACAAGGAGCATAAATTCGTCGTCACGAAAGTGATACTGATATCCCTCGCGGCGCAGGTACTTTCCGTGGTATTATTGTATTGCATAATCAGGGGTATCTCCAAGGACATACCTTTCCTTAGCCTGCTCTTGGTGATGCCGCTCGTTTCTGTCGCCTCGATGATACCTTCGATAAACGGCCTGGGAGTAAGGGAGGGCGCTTTTATCATTTTCCTGGGCGAGTTCATAAGCAAGGAAAGCGCCGCAGCAGTCTCGATACTGTTCTTAGGGATCGTCCTGATAACGAGTTTCATAGGAGGGGTGCTGTATCTTTTTTCGGGGAAGCTTTACAAGATACCGATAAAGATAAAGGAGATGGCCTGATGGACGAAAGCCTTATCAAGATCCTCGCCTGTCCCAAGTGCAAGTCGGACGTCGAATCCAGGGACGGTAAGATAATTTGCAAAAATCCCAAATGTGGGTTAAAATATCCTGTGAAAGACGGGATACCCGTGATGCTTATCGAGGAGGCCGAAAAGTAAAGATGAAGAAGATACTGGTGATACACGGTCCTAACCTTAACCTGCTGGGCCAGCGCGAGCCGGACGTATACGGCAAGACCACGCTCAAGCAGATAGACGGCGAATTGCAGAAGATCGCGAAAGCCGAAAAGGTCGCCCTCGAGGCGTTCCAGTCCAACCATGAAGGCGAGATCGTTGAGAGGATAGGGAAGGCGAAGGGCAAGTTCGACTGCATACTGATAAATCCCGCCGCTTACACCCATACGTCCGTCGCGATAAGGGACGCGATCTCCGCGGTATCGATACCCGTGGTTGAAGTCCATCTTTCGAACATCTACGCCCGGGAAGAGTTCCGGCATACCTCGCTTATATCCCCAGTCGCCGTAGGCCAGGTCAGCGGTTTCGGCCTCGACAGCTACAGGCTCGGCCTCAAAGCCGCGATAGAGATAGCCAAAAAAAAGAAATAACAAGGATTTCAAGTTGACCCCATACACCAAGCGCCAAAAAAAGATGATCGCCGTTTTGCGCCGCCACGGCATGGACGCGTTCTTTGTGAGCAAGCCGGAGAACGTGCGGTACCTGAGCGGATACGGCGGCGACGACGCCTACCTTCTGCTTGCAGGATCAAAGAAATTCTTCATCACCGATCCAAGGTATTACCTGCAGGCGAAAAAGGACGTGAAGGGTTTCGAGATAATCATCGCGAAAAAGCCGTTATCCGAGCTTCTCGCGGAGATCACGGCAAAGCTGAGGGCCGGGAAGGCTGCTTTTGAGGCGGGGCAGCTGCCTTACGCGGCCTACAAGAGGATAGCCGGGGTACTTGAGGAGAGGGGGATAGGATTCCTGCCGCTTGAAGGCGCGGTAGAAGGATTGAGGCAGGTAAAAGACGCCTCCGAGATAGCTCTTATCAGGGATTCGATAGCCATTCTCGAGAACGCAGTCCTGTATTTCGCGTCCATCCTGAAGCCGGGCCTAAGCGAGAATGACCTCGCCGCCAAGACAGAGTATTTCATCAGGGCCGCAAGCGGGGAGTGGGCCTCTTTCGAAATAATAGTAGCCTCCGGCCCGAATAGCGCGTTCCCACACGCCAGGCCCGGGGACCGGATAATAAAGCCTAACGATATGGTTTTATTGGACTTAGGTGTGAGCTACGAGGGCTACAAATCCGACTTGACACGGGTATTCTTTTTGGGTAAAATTAGTAAGAAGCAGAAGAAGATTTACGGCATAGTGAAAGAGGCGCAAAGGCGCTCAATCAAAGCGATCAAGCCCGGCGCGAAGATATCTGAAATAGATGGAATTGCGCGGGGCTTTATTAACGCTAAGGGATTCGGAGGCGGATTCGGCCATGCCCTTGGCCACGGAATAGGGCTTGAGGTCCACGAGGGCCCGTCCGTTTCCAGCAGTAACCACGCAGAGATCAAGCCGGGAATGGTATTCACGATAGAGCCAGCCATCTACCTGCCTAATTGGGGCGGTATCCGGATAGAGGATATGGTACTGGTCACGACGAAAGAATGCGAGGTATTAACAGATGATATCGACAAGTGATCTAAAAAACGGTTTAACGATAAAAATAGACGGAGAGCTCTTCCAGGTCATAGAGTTCCAGCACGTGAAACCCGGCAAGGGTGGAGCTTTTGTAAAAACGAAACTGCGCAGCCTGTCTACCGGCAATGTCCTCCCCAGGACATTCCGTTCGGGTGATAAGCTTGAGGATGCGTTTATCGAATATAAAAAACTCCAGTTCAGCTACGTCGCCGGCGATGAGTACCACTTCATGGAAGAAAAGACCTTTGAGCAGTTCCAGATGACCTCCGAGCAGCTGGGCGACGTCACCCATTACCTGAAAGAGAACATGGTGGTCAACGCCTCTTTCTACGATGGCAAGTTGATGAGCGTAGAAGCCCCCATGTTCGTCGAGCTGGCCGTGGTGGAAGCCGATCCCGGCCTAAAGGGCGATACGGCCAAGAGCGGCACAAAAGCGGTAAAACTCGAGACAGGATATTCCATACAGGTCCCGTTATTCGTAAATACAGGCGACGTCCTTAAGATAGATACCCGCACAGGCGATTACGTCGAGAGAGCCAAATAAAAGCCCAAAGGGGGATAAGATGAACGTAAAAGAACTTAAAGAGATGATTGCCCTGATGAACGAGAACGGCCTTACCGAGATAGAGATCGAGAGGGAAGGCCAGAGGATCAGGCTGAAGAAAGGGTTCTCCGGGTCTCCGGAAGTGACCCAGGAGGGAGCGCTTATCCAGCCCCAACAGGGACCTATCCTGGCCGTGCCGCATAAAGAGCCAGAACCTGTGAAATCAAACCTCATAGAGATAAAAGCGCCCATGGTAGGGACTTTTTACAGGTCGCCTGCGCCGGACGCGCCCGCGTTCGTAGAGGAAGGCACAATGATAGAACCCGGGCAGGTGATATGCATCGTCGAAGCGATGAAGCTCATGAACGAGATAAAGTCTGAAGTCAAAGGCAAGGTCGTCAACATCCTCGTTGAGAACGCCCAACCCGTCGAATTCGGCCATGCGCTTTTCCTTATCGAGCCCGCATAAAAAATGTTCTCAAAAATATTGATAGCCAATCGCGGAGAGGTCGCCCTTAGGATCATAAGGGCCTGCAAGGACATGGGGATAAAAGCCGTCGCCGTATATTCCGAGGCGGATAAAGATTCCCTCCATGTGAAATTCGCCGACGAGGCGATCTGCATAGGAGCTTCGGCCCCGTCAGGCAGCTACCTTAACATACCCAGCATAATAAGCGCCGCCGAGATAACCGATGTCGAGGCGATACATCCCGGATACGGGTTCCTGGCCGAGAACGCCCATTTCGCAGAAGTCTGCGAATCCTGCAATATAAAATTTATAGGCCCTACGCCGGAAGCGATGCGGCTCATGGGCGACAAAATGGCGGCGAAGGATACCATGAGGAAGGCAGGGCTCCCTATCATACCCGGCAGCCTGTCGATAGTAAAAGAGAAGGAAGAGGCGCTCAGGGTCGCGCATAAATTGCAGTATCCCGTCATCGTAAAGGCCGCGGCCGGCGGCGGCGGGCGTGGGATGAGGATCGCTCACAACGATGTCAGGCTAGTCAGCGTACTGATGACCTGCCAGGCCGAGGCCGAGGCCGCGTTCGGCAACCCTGCGGTATACATCGAGAAATACGTTCCCAACCCGAGGCACGTGGAGTTCCAGATAGTCGCGGACAAATACGGCCACATCGTCCACCTCGGAGAGAGGGATTGCACCATACAGAGGCGCCACCAGAAACTGCTGGAAGAATCACCTTCGCCTGCGGTAGATCCGAAACTCAGGAAGAAGATGGGAGATGCCGCGGTAAAAGGCGCGAAGGCCGGGAATTACACGAATGTCGGGACGATAGAATTCCTCCTCGATGAGCACGGCAATTATTATTTCATGGAGATGAACACGAGGATCCAGGTAGAGCACCCGGTCACCGAGATGGTCACCGGGATAGACCTCGTTAAGGAGCAGATAAAGATCGCGGCCGGGGAGAGGCTATCCTACAGCCAGGACGACATCAAATTCAGCGGCCACGCTATTGAATGCCGCATAAACGCAGAGGACGCGGATAATAATTTCATGCCGTGCCCGGGGAAAGTCACGTTCTTCCATACTCCGGGCGGGCCGGGCGTGCGCGTAGATTCGCACGTCTACCAGGGATATACGATACCGCCTTTTTACGATTCGATGATAGCCAAGCTCATAACTTACGGGAAGAACAGGTCCGAGGCGATACAGGTTATGCAGAGGGCCCTGTCGGAATTCACAATCGAGGGGATCAAGACGACGATAGATTTCCACAAACGCCTCACCGCGGATCCGGCGTTCCTTCGCGGAGAGGTCACGACCGAATTCATAGAGAAGAAGATGGCAGAAAAGGAGGCCGCACAATGAACATATTGAACAGGATAACGATGATGTTTTTCCTGATAGTCTTTATTACGATCGGTATCTTTCTTATCGCCGTATCGGTCCGGTCGGTACAGAGCGAGCCGATAATGAACGCGCTCGACTCTATCAACGCCTCCGCGACTTTGCGGATCGGGGTAGGCGTATGCGGCTTCCTCCTTATCGTGATATCCTGGGCGAGCTACCAGTTTACGGTCGCCCGCATACATAGGCAGAAGAATATAGCGTTCAATAATCCCGACGGACAGGTTTCCATCTCCCTATCGGCCATAGAGGAGTTCATAAGGAAGATAGGGTCGTCCCTTCCCGAGGTCAAGGAGATGAAGTCGGATTGCATAGCTACCAAGAAAGGCATCGATATATCCACGAAGGTGATATTTTGGGCCGACGCGAATATCCCCGAGGCCACCGAAAAGATACAGGGCCTCGTAAAGGCGAAGATACAGGAGATGCTGGGTATAGACGAGCCGATCATAATAAAGATACACGTCACAAAGATAGCGACCCGTCCCGAAGCCAAGCCCGCGGCGAAGAAGGGTAAGGACAAGGATGATGTGAGCCTTCCGTTCGGCGGGTTTGATTACAGGAACGAATAACCCCGCGCTGATTCGCTTCGCGAATCAAAACGCTGGGGTAAATTCGCGCATATGACTTACTCGCACAGCGTGTTCGTAAGTCATGCGCTCATTTAAAAAGGGGGAATCAATGAAAAGGTTGGGAATACTTACCGGCGGCGGAGACTGCCCGGGCTTGAATCCCGTCATCAGGGCGGTCGTGAGAAAGGCCCATCTTGAAGGATATGAAGTCTTAGGCATAAAAAGCGGGTGGAAGGGCATTATCGAGGGAGACGTAATTACCCTGGACCGCCATTCCGTATCCGGGATATTGCCGAAGGGCGGCACGATACTCGGCACCTCAAGGACTAATCCCTATAAGAAAGAAGGAGCGGTACAGAAAGTAAAAGATAATTTCAAGAAGTTCGAGCTCGACGCCCTGATAGCCGTAGGCGGCGAAGACACGCTTGGCGTCGCCAATAGGCTGGTAAAAGAGGGATTGAAAATTGTGGGCGTCCCGAAGACTATAGATAACGACCTTGGTGAGACCGATTATACCTTCGGCTTCGATACCGCGATCAACATCGTAATGGAATGCATCGACAGGCTGCACACTACGGCCGAAAGCCATAACAGGATAATAGTTGCCGAAGTCATGGGCCGCCATGCGGGCTGGATCGCGGTCTATGCCGGTATCGCCGGCGGCGCGGATATAATTTTGATCCCCGAGGTCCCGATAAATATCGATGATGTATGCGCTATAATAAAGAAGCGTCACGAGGGCGGCAAGAATTTTTCGATCGTTGTAGTGGCAGAGGGCGCGAAATTTAAAGAGGATCAGGAAGTGCTTCAGACGGAAAAGCTGGATGAATTCGGCCACGTCAGGCTGGGCGGTATAGGCCAGCAACTGGGCGGAATGATAGAGAAGAAGACCGGCTATGAGACGAGGGTCACAGTTCTTGGCTATATCCAACGCGGCGGCTCGCCTTCGGCGTTCGACAGGGTCCTCGGGACCAGGTTCGGCATTAAGGCCGTCGAACTCGTTAAACAGGGCAAATTCGGTTATATGGTCAGCCTGCAGGGAAATAAGATAGTGGAAGTTCCTATCGAGAAAGCCGTCGGTACGCTGAAGACGGTCGATAATGACTTCTATAACGTGGCCAAAACATTCTTCGGTTGATAATGAAAAAAAAGATAGAAGCCATACTGGAAGAGAGCATATCCGTAAAGAAGGACCTGATGGTATCGCAGGGCGATACCATTGAGAAGGCCGCAGACGCTATCATCAAGTCGCTGAAAGCCGGAGGGAAGGTCATGATCTTCGGCAACGGCGGAAGCGCCGCCGACAGCCAGCATATGGCGGCCGAACTCGTAGGGAAGTTTCTGAAGGAGAGGAAAGGGGTCCCGGCGATAGCCTTGACCACTAACACCTCGATAATTACGGCGATAGCAAACGACTATTCTTATGATGAGGTATTTTCGCGCCAACTCGACGCGATCGCGGAAAATAACGATGTGGCGATCGGGATATCTACGAGCGGTAACGCGAAGAACGTCATCAGGGCCGTAGAGCTTGCCAATAAGAAGGGCATTGTCACGATCGCGCTTACCGGGCGCGACGGCGGCGGGCTCGCAAAGATAGCAAAGATCTCCATAATAGTCCCTTCCAGGTCTACCCCAAGGATCCAGGAAGCCCACGTTACGGTGGTCCATATCCTCTGCCAGATGGTAGAGGAGGCGTTGTTCTGAAACGGGGTACGATAATGACGGGAAAAAAGATAACCGCTTTTTCGAAGGTAAAAGCGCTCGCCTCAAGGCTGCGCGCGAAAGGCAAAAGGATCGTCTTTACGAACGGCTGTTTCGACATCCTGCATTCCGGGCACGTAAAATACCTCGAGAAGGCCAGCTCGCTCGGCGACGTGCTAATACTGGGATTGAACAGCGATCGCTCGGTAAAAAAGATCAAAGGCCCGTCGCGTCCCATAGTCGGGCAGAAAGACAGGGCGGCTGTCGTGGCCTCCCTCGGTTTTGTCGACCATGTGGTAGTATTCGGCGATGCAACCCCTTTGAAATTAATAAAGGCCATAAGGCCTGACATAATCGTCAAAGGGGCGGACTGGAAACCCGGAAAGATCGTTGGCGCCGATCTCGTTAAGTCCTACGGCGGAAAAGTTGTTGCCATACCGCTGGTCAAGGGCAGGTCCACTACCGGGCTTATCCGCAGGATGTCAAGAAGACCTTAATGAAAGATAAGCTTTACAGGATAATTGACGCGAACCTCAACAGGTCGAGGGAAGGCTTAAGGGTTTGCGAGGAGATCGCGAGATTTGTGCTGGATGACGCATCCCTGACGAAAGAATTCAAGGGCCTGCGCCACGGCATATCGGACTGCATCAAGCTCTATCCCGCCAAGCTGCGCGGAATAATATCGGCGCGCGACCCTGAAGGCGATGTCGGCCGGGGCAGGCAGGCGATCGAGAGGAAGAGAAGCGGATGGAAGGATATCTCGATAGCCAACATGGAACGCGTCAAGGAGTCGCTCCGCGTCCTGGAGGAATTCTCAAAGCTCATAGACGGAAAGATAGCCGATAAGTTCAAGAGGCTCAGGTTCAAGGCGTATAATTCCGAGAAGAAACTCGTCTCGAGGTTCTGATATTGCGCGATTTCAGGCTTTACGTGATCATAGATAAGCAGGCGGTGAAGGGCCGCGACCTTGTTTATGCGGCGAAAGAAGCGGTAGCCGGCGGCGCGGACGTGATACAGCTGCGCGACAAGGGATCCGACGCCGCGGATGTGGTCGAGGCCGGCCTCGCGATGCGCAAGGCGATAGGCAGGGACCAGGCGTTATTCATCGTAAATGACAGCCCGGATATCGCGATAGCAGTCGATGCCGACGGCGTGCATCTCGGCCAGGAAGATATGCCGGCCATCGGCGCCCGCTCAATATTAGGCAAGGGCAAGATAATAGGCCTCTCGACGCATTCGCTCGAACAGGCTGCCGCGGCGCAGAACAGCGGCGCGGATTATATAGGGGTCGGCCCTATTTTCACGACGCCCACAAAGCCCGGCTATAAAGCCGTCGGGCTCGAACTGATAATAAAAGTAAACAAGATAAAAGGCCTCCCTTTTGTCGCTATCGGCGGCATCGATGAGTCTAATATCGATGAGGTGATCGCAGCCGGTGCTTCCAGGATCGCCGTAGTAAGGGCGGTATGCGGCGCTGAAGATATCAGGGGATCCGCAAAAAGATTAAAGGATAAACTTACCAGGATATGACCCAATTAGAGTCGGCAAAAAGAGGCAGGATAACGCCCGAGATGAGGCTTGTCGCGAAAGCGGAAGGCCTCGACGTTAAACTGCTCGCCAGGAAGATAGCGTCGGGCAGGGTAGTCATACCCTCGAATATTCTCAGGAAAAAGGGCAAGGTCTGCGGCATCGGCGAGGGATTGAAGACTAAGGTAAACGCCAATATCGGGACTTCACAGGGCTCTTCGAGGATCGCGGTTGAATTGAAGAAATTGAAGGCCTCCGTAGATAACGGGGCGGACGCGGTCATGGACCTTTCGACCGCCGGGGACCTGAGGGCTATCAGGAAGGCCATACTCAGGGCTTGCCCTGTGCCTGTCGGCACCGTCCCTATTTACGAAGCGGTAGTCGCCGCGGACCGCGGGAAGAGGCCCATCCATTCCATAACTGCCGGAGAGATGCTCGCTGTGATTGACCGGCAGGCGAAAGAGGGTGTGGATTTTTTCACGATCCATTGCGGCGTTACGAGAAAAGCGGTAGATTGCCTTAAGAAGCAGGGAAGGGTGATCGGGGTAGTCAGCAGGGGCGGCGCCATAATTATAGAATGGATGGCGTGCAACCTGCGTGAAAATCCTTTTTATGAAGAGTTCGACAGCGTGCTGGATATCGCGCGCAAATATGACGTCACTTTAAGCTTAGGCGACGGCATGAGGCCCGGGTGCCTTGCCGACGCCAGCGACAGGGCGCAGATACAAGAGTTGATGACCCTGGGAGAGCTTGCCGGAAGGGCTAAACGGGCAGGCGTCCAGGTAATGATAGAAGGGCCCGGCCACGTCCCTTTAAACCAGATCGAGGCTAATATTTTATTGGAAAAAGACCTTTGCCACGGCGCCCCATTTTATGTCCTCGGCCCGCTTGTGACCGATATAGCGCCGGGCTACGACCATATAACATCGGCGATAGGCGGCGCGCTTGCTGCCGCGCACGGCGCGGATTTCATCTGCTATGTCACGCCTTCCGAACATCTCGGCCTGCCATCTGTCGGTGACGTGAAGACAGGAGTCATCTCCGCAAGGATAGCCGCACACGCGGGGGATATAGCAAAAGGGGTAAAGGGCGCTCTCGATTGGGACATCGCCATATCGGCCGCCCGCAAGAAGAGGGATTGGCAGAAACAATTCGCCCTGGCGATCGACCCGGCGCGGGCAAGGGGATACAGGGACCGCTCCAAGCCGGCGGCAAAGGACGTCTGCACGATGTGCGGGCAATATTGCTCTATGAAAATATCGGAGGAATACCTGGGATAATGTCGCTACTTGTCGTAGGTTCAATAGCGTTAGATTCGATAAAGACCCCGTTCGGTAAAGTAAATGAGGCGCTCGGCGGCTCGGCCGTGTATTTTTCCTGCGCCGCGACATTCTTTAATTCAGCCCGCCTTGTCGGCGTAGTCGGGGCCGATTTCCCTAAAAAATATATCGAATTGCTTAAGAGGAGGGGCGTGGATGTCACCGGGCTGAAGATCGACGGGGGGAAGACCTTCAGGTGGAAGGGTGAATACGGGTTCGACCTTAACACCGCCCGTACGATCTATACCCACCTTAACGTATTCGCGGACTTCAAGCCGGAGATCCCCGCTCAATACCGTGACTCGGACAATGTCTTTTTGGCGAATATCGACCCATCTTTGCAGTTGGATGTCCTGAAACAGGTGGATGACCCAAGGCTCATCGCATGCGACACGATGAACTACTGGATAGAGAACAAGCCCAAGGAGCTCAAGAAACTCCTGAAGCACGTCCATATATTTTTCGCCAACGACAAGGAAGCGCGCGAATTTTCCGGGGAGATCAACCTCCTGAAGGCGGCAAGATATATATTTTCTTGCGGGCCGAAAATTGCTATAATAAAAAAAGGCGAGCACGGCGTTCTTTGTATCTCAAAAGATTTCATCTTTTCCTATCCCGCGTATATCCTTGAAGACCCGTTCGACCCGACCGGCGCCGGCGATACCTTTGCCGGGGGGTTCATGGGTTACCTAAGCAAAGCGAAGAGGGTCAACGAGGCGGTCCTGCGCAAAGGATGCGCCTACGGGACCATACTCGCCTCATTCGCCGTAGAGGATTTCAGCGTAAACCGGATATTGAAATTGAACGAAAAAGATATACGGGGCAGGTACAAGAAATTTAAAATGTTAATGCACCTTGAAGGTTGAATAAGTTGTAACGATTGCTGTAACGAATTATCTTCAAATAGGGAAGTGGGGTATAGTAAGGGGAGAAACTACGTGTCTCCCCTTACAACGATTTCGCCCCGAAAAAGTTTATACGAAATCGTTTAAGCGGGTGTAGTTCAGTTGGTAGAACGTCAGCTTCCCAAGCTGAATATCGTGGGTTCGAGTCCCATCACCCGCTCCATTTTGAGGACGGACCATTTATAGATGTCTTATTTAAGGGTTTCAATTATAGCTCTCCTTATCCTGGCCCTTGCCGGATGCGCGGAGACCCCGGTCATCAAGCCGCCTAAGCCGCTTACGCCAGCCATCCCTGCGCCCGCCAAAGGGGGCACCTACCACAAAGTAATTAAAGGCGAGACGCTTTGGCGCATAGCGAAGGATAACGGCGTGGACCTCGAGGCCCTTGTCGAGGCGAACGGCCTGACGAGCGCCGGAAATATCAAGGTCGGACAGAATATCCTGATACCCGGTAAGCCCGGCCGGCCGGTGACGAACGTCACCCCTCTTGCCGTCTATTCAAAAGAAGATTTTATCTGGCCGGTCAAAGGGAGGGTCTTCTCATCCTTCGGGGAGAAGAGAGGCTCGACCCCGAATAAGGGCGTTGATATCCAGGCACGGGGCGGGACGATCGTCGTCGCCTCCAGGAGCGGCAGGGTCATATTCAGTGAAGATAAGGTCAGGGGTTTCGGGAAGACGGTCATAATAGACCACGGCGACGGCATCCAGACGGTCTATTCGCATAATTCCGAGATACTTGTCAAGATAGGGGAAGATGTCAGGCAGGGCCACCCGGTCGCGAAGGTCGGTTCCGGCGGCAGGGAGAATTTTCCGTATCTGCATTTTGAGATAAGAAAGAGGCACAAGCCTCAAAATCCTTTTTATTATCTGTCGTAAAGCAGGAAGGTTTTATACATAATGTTATTAGATCCCGCAACGGGAAATAATTTTTTCGGCAGGGACGATATCCTCGCTTTGCTTAAGAAGCGCGCAGACGGCCTGCGTTCCGGTTATCGCCAGAATGTCGCCATCATAGCGCCTCCCTGCTATGGGAAGACCTCGGTCATCTACCGTTTTATGAGCACCCTGCCTTTCAAGGACACCGTGCCGGTCTATATCGAGGTCAAGCGGCAGGGATTCCCGGCTTTCGCCGAAAAATTCATCACAGGGCTGCTTTTCAAATATCTCGATTTCACGGAATATAAGGCGGGGCACACAGGCGAGCTCGTCTCGCTCGCCGCGGACAGGATGCCTAAGACCGCGAAGGCGGTGAAGGCGATCGAAGCGCTGATAAAAACAGGCAAGAATTTAAAGGCGTACCGCGCCCTGTTCGAACTCCCGGCTACGGCCTATTCCGAGACGGGGCTGCGGCCGATAATAATCCTCGATGAGTTCCACAGGATCTCGGACTTGGGCATAGAAGACGCGTTCGCCGAACTGGGAAAATTCATCATGCTGCAAAAAGATACTATGTACATCGTATCTTCTTCCCAGATAAACCAGGCCAAAAATATCCTCGCCGAGAAACTCTCCTTGTTGTTCGGTAATTTCGAAATATGCGAACTCGGGACCTTCGACGTCCAGACGGCCACCCGGTTCATAAGGGCGCGCCTGGCCTGCGGGCCGCTCCCGGACGAACTGGTGAATTTCCTAGTTGCGTTCAGCGACGGCCATCCGTTCTATCTCGATTGCATACTGCTGAGCCTCCGCGACAGGGCCTCCATAATCGCGCCTGCCAGGAATGACGAGACTTTGACGTCGATGTTCATCGACATACTCTTCGATTCGAAGGGGATATTGAACCAGCATTTTTCGGGCGTGATGGCGCAGCTCGACGGCTTAGACAGGCATGCGGCCGCGGTATTGCTCGCCATTTCCAACGGCGCGAAGAAGCTCCAGCTGATATCGGACGCTTCCCGCGTCAAGCCTTCCGAATTGTCTACTCTCCTTGAGAAATTGATAGACGCGGGACGGGTCTCCAGGCACGGCAGGTTTTACCTGATACGCGACAAGGTCTTTGAATTATGGCTCAGGAATGTCTACCAGATAAAGGAATACCTCCTCGACCCGTCTTACGAGCCCAAGATATCCATGTTCAGCTCCGAGGTCAGGGGGTTCATAAAGAATTTCGTAAGTTCCGCCAAGGGGGATATAGATGAACTCGTCGCCGGGCTTTTCGCCTCATTTAACGGCGAATTCATGGAATTACAGGGAAAGAGTTTCAAGCTGCCGCATTTAGACGGCACCGAGATCCGGCCGTCGAAGATCGAGGGCATATCGCACCTGGTCCTTTCCGCAGAAGGCAATACCTGGGAACTGATGGTCGCCCGCCGGCCGGTCAGGGACAGCGATGTCATGGACTACCTCAGCCAATGCAAGCAGCGGAAGGGCGCGGTCAAACGCAGGATCGTCATCGCCCTGGCCGGTATAGGAGTGAACGCCAAACTCATCGCAAAAGAAGCGAAGTGCTGGATATGGGACCTGAAAGACCTGAATACACTGCTCGATATGACCGGCAGGCAGAGGCTTGTCCTGCCGCAATGGGATGCTGAAGGGATACAGGAATCACAGAGAGACAACATCGAAAATACGGAGAGCGCCTGACCGATATGAAGATATTGGTATTGTCTGACACGCACGTGCCAAGGATGGCCAGGGATATACCCAAGGCCGTCTATGCGGAGATAAAGAAGGCCGACCTTATAATGCATGCCGGCGATTTTGTGGAAATGAGTTTTTTCAATAAACTGAGCAAGCTGAAAAAGACGGTCGCCGTATACGGGAACATGGATTCGAGGGAGCTGACCTCCGCCCTGAAAGCGAAAGAGATAGTAGAGGCCGGCAAATTCAGGATAGGGCTCATCCACGGCTGGGGTTCTCCCGACGGGTTGGCCGAACGTATACTGGAAGAATTCAAGGGCGAAAAGTTGGATTGCATCGTCTACGGCCATTCCCACCGTCCGATGAACGAGACTATAGAAAAGGTGTTGTTCTTTAATCCCGGAAGCCCGACCGATAAGATATTCGCCCCGTACAATTCCTACGGGATGATCGAGACGGACGGGAAATTGACCGCTAAGATAGTGAAACTTTGAGCCGAGGGGGACCGATGGACAGGCTGTGGGCGCCGTGGAGGACAAAATACATCACTAAGGTGAACTCGCTGAAGGGCTGCATCTTTTGCTCCAAGCCCAAGTCGGGAAAAGACAGGAAGAATTATATAGTCGCGCGTACCCGCCACAGTTTTTCAATACTCAACCTCTATCCTTACAACAACGGCCATATGATGATCGTCCCTTACAGGCACGTCGCCAGCCTCACGAAACTCAACAAGGAGGAGATAGCGGACCTTATGCGCCTCCTTAACGCGACGCAAGAGCTCCTTTCTAAGACGATGCGTCCCGACGGGTTCAATATCGGTATCAATGTCGGCAGGGCCGCCGGCGCAGGCATAAAGGATCACGTCCATATACACATCGTCCCGCGGTGGTTCGGGGATGCTAATTTCATGCCGGTTGCTTCGTCGACGAAAGTCATATCCGAATCTCTCGGCGCATTATATGACAGGCTGATAAAATGTTCACGCGTAAAGAAATAGAAGATATAGAATCAAAGACGCTCGCCCCTTACGCGATGAAGGCGAAGGATTCGAGGGGCAGGGTGCATAAGGAAGAGGAACATCCTTACAGGACCTGCTACCAGCGCGACAGGGACAGGGTGATACATTCTACCGCTTTCCGGCGCCTGGAATACAAGACCCAGGTCTTCGTGAACCACGAGGGTGATTATTACAGGACGAGGCTGACGCATACCCTTGAGGCTGCGCAGATAGCGGTATCGATAGCCCGCAACCTCGGATTGAATCCGGACCTGACCGAGGCGATAGCCCTTGCGCACGATATAGGGCACCCGCCTTTTGGCCATTCCGGCGAGCACGAGCTGCACGAATTGATGAAAGACCACGGCGGGTTCGACCACAACATACAGGGCTTGCGCGTAGTAGACCTCCTCGAAGAGAGATACCCGGATTTCAAGGGCCTTAACCTTACCTGGGAAGTAAGGGAGGGGATAAACAAGCATTCCACGCCTTATGACAGATCCGGCGTCCTCCCCCAGCTTGAACCGGAAAAATCGCCCACGCTGGAGGCCCAGATAGTGGACCTGGCCGATGAGATAGCCTACGATAACCACGACGTCGACGACGGGTTGACCTCGGGCCTGATAAAGGAAGAAGGCCTCCGCGAAATACCGTTATGGAAAAAGATCCGCGAAGGTCTCTCCAGGGCGCACCCGTCCATGAGCGACAGCATCAGGAAATACCAGATGGTGAGGTTGCTTATAAACGCGGAAGTCACGGACCTGATAAACGAGTCCGAAAAAAGGATCAAGGCCTTCGGGATCGGTTCCGCCGAATCGGCGAGGTCGATGCCGGAGAGGACCATCGCTTTTTCCAAGGGATTGCTCGAGGAGAGGAAGCCCCTCAAAAAATTCCTGTACGATAATCTTTATATGCACGACAGGGTCGTGAGGATGGCGGATAAATCAAAACGCTTCATCCGCGAGATGTTCGATTATTATATCTCGAACCCGGAGCGGTTTCCGCATGCCGGGGATGAACGGCTTGAAGCCGCGGATAAATACAGGGTGGTCTGCGATTATATCGCGGGAATGACCGACAGGTACGCGCTTGACGAATACATAAAGCTGTTCAACCCATACGAGAGGATGCAATGAGGCACCGCATTTTATACCTGGTCATATTAGTCGCCATACTTTTTGTGATCTTCTATTCGCCGCTTACCTCATACCTGCTCAAGGATTTCATAACCTTTAAGCTCGAGAAGGCCCTCGAAATGGATATCGTATTCGGGACGGTGCGCGTAAAGATGCCGGCCCAGCTTACGGTCTCCGACATTAAAGCGATGGACAAGAACGGCCTCGCGTTCACCTCGGAGAGGGCCTATCTGCGCCTCGACCCGGCGAAATTCTTAAGTGCCAAATTCGTGCTCAACTGCGATTTCCAGAATGTCGTCCTGAAGTCGGGCCTTAAAGACTCCCTTAATAAGCTCCTCAAGCCTTTCGGGGTCCCTGCGCAGAATAACTACGGCTTCGACGGCATAACCGGTGTCATTACGACCAGTAAGGGATTTATTTCTATCACCGGCCTGAAAGGCGCCGGGAAGGACTTCAAATTTTCGGGCAATTTCACCAGGTTCCAGGACAATAAGGTAGATTATGAGCTCGATTTCGGCATAAACAGCCGGATCATCGCGGCTGACCAGGAATCGGCGAAAATGCTCCTTGGGGGAGAGCCGAGAGACGGCTGGTATTCCATAAAACTCTCTTTCAAGGGAGACCCCCACAGGCCCTCCAGCATCTCATTCTCATCCGGAGGCATAAAACTTGAGGTAAAACCAGCAACCAAATCCCCAGCCAATTGAGATAGGTAGGGGTATAAAAATGTTTGCTTTCAAATGCCCGTTATGATAAAATTAGTCTTCCTCGGAGCCATATAGATGCCGCCTTTAAATACCCAAAAACAACAGCAAGAGCTGTTTGATGAGTTTGTAGTCGTAAAGAAGACGAGGGGAAGGTTTTTCGGCGTATTAAATAAGTTCAATAAGCCGATCTTTCCCCAGCATCGTTTGACCATGTCCGTTCCCTATGAGACGCTGATCATAATCCTGATCGGCGTCGCGCTTGTAGCGGCCATTATATTTTCGCTGGGAGTGGAAAGAGGCAGAAGTTTGAACGCATCAGATGTGGAAGCCCCTGTCCCGGTCCAGCCGGTTGTAGCGGCGCCGTCCGTGGAGCCGGTTACGCCGCAGGTTGCCGAAGCGCCGAAACCGCTTCCGAAAGCGCCCCAGGTTGCGGCTACCGCCGCTACCACAGGTAAGCCTTTTACGGTGCAGGTGGGTTCATATAAGGCCCGTGACGCCGCGGATAAAGAGCTCTCGAAGGTCAAGGCCATGGGCTATTCCGCCGATATAATAAAGAAGGGCGATTATTTCATTTTGTGCGTCGGTTCATTCGCCAGTAAAGATGCGGCGAAACAGACGTTTGCTGCGATGGGAAAGAAGTACAAGGGTTGCCTGGTAAGAAAACGTTAAAATACGAGGAGAATGATTAATGTCGATCCATCCTAGTTTGCGTCCTTCCAAAGGGAGGGGCCATAGGTCGGTTTTTAAGAGGTTCGAGCGCATCAAGATGTTGTCGGAGAAGGACAAGTGGAAGGAAAATGAGTCGGCATTCGGCCTTCCTAAGGTCAAGTCCGTGAAGATCAAGGTCAAGAAGGAGAAAGTCGAGAAAGCCGCGGCTGAAGGTGCCGCTGCACCTGGTGCTGCGGGAGCGGCCCCGGCTGCAGGCGCAGCCCCTGCCGGCGGGAAACCGGCCGCCGGCGGGAAACCGGCCGCTGGCGCCAAACCGGCTACTCCGGCCAAGAAGGAAGGTAAGTGAGACACTCTTTTTGTGCCAGGTTTTTTCTCTGCGTATTAACCTCCCTGGTTTTTTCTTTTAATCCCTCATACGCGTCGGAAGGGGCGCTCCAGGGCGATGCCTTCACAGGCGTCGTCTCCGGGGAACGGGTAAATGTCCGGGCCTCGGATAATATCTCTTCGGAAGTGGTCTGCCAGCTGAACAAGGGCGAAGAGGTAAGCGTCCTGGGGCTTAAAGGCAAATGGTACAAGGTGGAACTCCCGAAGAAGGCCCTCGTGTATGTGGCCAAGTCAAAAGTATCCAATAAAAACGGCCAGGGGACGGTCTCGGAAGATAAAACGAATATCAGGACCGCAGCCACCATATCCTCGACTGTCATCGGCCGCCTGAACAAGGGAGTGTCCGTAAAGATATCAAAAGAATACCTGGACTGGTACGAGATAGAAGCGCCTAAAGGCGCGGCCGGCTGGGTATCGTCGGATTACATCAAAAAGGATAAAAATTTTGACAACCTGTGCTTTGTTCATAACCAATCATTATCCGAAAATCTGGCCCAGATGGACGCGGCTTACCAGGCCGAACTGAAAAAACCACTGCGCGAGATAGAGCTCAAGTGGATCCTTGGGGGATATGAAAAATTCGCTGCCGATAACAAAGACACCCCGGAAGGGAAGGAAGCGTTGCTCAAGGCGCAAGAGATAAAATTAAAGGTCGCCGAGATAGAGCATTTGAAAGCGAAAGAGGTCTACGACGAGAAGTTAAAAAATATCTCTTCGCCGCGCCCAGGCGAGGCGCCGATGGTCACGGGGACGTTAAACAACGTAGGCAAGGTCCCCGGACGCTTAAGCCGGTTCAAGCTCGTAAAAGACGGCAAGTCCCTGGGCTATCTCACAAGTTCGAGGGTAGACCTTAACGGATATATTAATCTTCCGGTGAACGTCTGGGGCGCCAAAAAGGACGTGAACGGTATCACGCTCTATGAGGCTGACGCGGTACAAATAATCGAGTAGAGATGGAATACGTAAAATTCGAAGATTTCAAGAAACTCAACCTCAGGATAGCCAAGATCCTGAAGGTGGAAGACCATCCAAACGCCGACAAGTTATATCTCATAACGGTATCGACAGGCGACGCTGAAAAGACGGTAGTAGCGGGAATAAAGCCTTTTTATAAAAAAGAGGAACTCGAGGGGAAGTCGGTAGTCATAATAGATAACCTCGAACCCGCCACTATCCGAGGAGTAGTCTCGAACGGTATGATCCTCGCCACGAAGGACGGGGAGTCGCTCGCAGTGTTGGTCCCGGAAAAACCCGTAAAAATAGGCAGTCCGGTTTCCTGATGAACGTTTCGTTAGCAAGTCTTATCGTATCAGCTCCGATATTCTTATTCGCGATGACTATCCATGAAGTGGCCCACGGCTGGGTTGCTTATAAATTAGGCGATCCGACCGCCAAGTTTTCCGGCAGGCTTACTCTTAATCCTTTTTCTCATATCGATCCTATAGGCACAATATTATTGCCTATTACCTTAATATTAATGGGTTTCCCAGCCTTCGGATGGGCGAAACCCGTCCCTGTAAACTTTATGGGGCTCCGCAACCCCAAAAAAGATATAATGTGGGTGGGAGCTGCCGGTCCTCTGGCTAACTTAATATTCGCGTTTATTCAGATCGCGGTTTTTCGTTTTTTCCCCGTTGTGCATACGTCCTTGTTAGGGGAACTGTTAGCCACATCAATCCTGATTAACCTGATCCTCGCTGTTTTTAACCTTATCCCCATACCGCCTTTGGACGGTTCGAGGATACTCTTCAGCCTTTTGCCTCCGCGTTTGGCTATGAGATATATGAGCATCGAGCCTTTCGGGATTATCATAGTAATTGTCTTGGTTTGGTTTGGTTTTTTAGACTGGTTTGTTATACCGTTAGTGGCTTTTTTGGAAAAGATAATGGGGATTTGAAATCTTTTAAAGGAAGGGGGGTGAACGTAAACAATGGCAGACGAATTGACCGGAGTGGTAAAGTGGTTCTCGAACCAGAAGGGCTACGGTTTCATAACTCCGGATAACGGCGGCAAAGATGTCTTTGTCCACCATTCCGCGATAATAGGCGAAGGTTACAAGACTTTGGCCGAAGGGCAGAAGGTGAAGTTNNTAACTAAGCGGCTCCGTAATCATCAATCATAAGGTGATATCATGGCTTCTGTATTAGTCCGCCTTGGCGAGCGCAGCTATACCATTGCCATCGAGAAGACACTTGAGAGATTGCCGCGGGAATTAAGAAGGTTAGATCCCGGGACAGAGGCGGCGGTCATCACGAATCCCAAGGTCAAGTCCCTTTTCGGAAAAAAGGCCGGTGACTCACTTAAGAGGTCCGGCCTGAAGGTGAAGTTTTTGCTTGTCCCAGACTCGGAAAAAGCCAAATCCCTGAAAGAGGCGATGCGGCTTTTGGCGTCGCTTTCCAGGATGGACGGCAAGGGCAAGAGGTTATGCGTCGTTGCGCTGGGAGGCGGAGTGGTCGGCGACCTCGGCGGTTTTGCGGCATCCGCGTATAAGCGGGGCGTGCCCTATATCCAGGTCCCGACGACATTGCTTGCCCAGGTAGACTCGTCGATCGGCGGAAAAGTGGCGGTGGATCTGCCCGAAGGCAAGAACCTCGTAGGCTCATTCTACCAACCCAAACTCGTATACAGCAATATATCTTTCCTCAAGGAACTTTCAGCCCGCGATTTTGCCTCAGGCATGGCCGAGGTCATCAAATATGCCGTCATAAAAGACAAGGAGCTATTTAATTATATAGAACGCAACAGGCAGAAGATATTAAGGCGGGACGCCGGCACGCTACTCGAGATAGTTAAGAGGTGCGCGAAGATAAAAGCCGGGATAGTGTCGAAGGACGAGAGGGAGAAGCGTTCGATAAGGACTGTATTGAATTACGGCCATACTATAGGCCACGCGATCGAAGCTGCCCACGGATACTCCAACGCGTATTCGCACGGCGAAGCGGTAGGATTGGGAATGATAGCCGCGGCGCGCATCTCGCAGCGATTAGGGAGATTCCCGTCCGGAAGCGTATCAAGGATAGAAAAACTGGTCCACGATTTCGGCCTCCCGGTGAAGATGAAAAAGGCCGATACCGGGAAGATCATGGTATCATTGTCGCGCGACAAGAAATTCATCCGGGGAGTGAACAGGTTCGTCCTTCCGGTAAGGATAGGCAAGGTCGAGGTAAGGGAATCCGTCCCTGAAACGCTGATACGCGAAGAGATAAAGAAATTATACTGTTGAAACCCCACCATGACAGACAGATCAAGAGCATCCGAACTTAAAAAATTTGAAAAACGCATCAAATGCGCCTTCAGGAACAAGCGGCTCCTGGCGCAGGCGCTCGTCCACCGTTCTTACGCCTATGAGCAGGCCGGGGGTAAGGGGTACGACAACGAGAGGCTTGAGTTCCTCGGCGATGCGGTCCTCGGGCTTGTGATAAGCGGCTCCATCTTCAGGCGATTCCCGGATTTCCTTGAAGGCGAGATGACGCGGATACGATCGGCGCTCGTAAGCCGCTCGACGCTGGAAGGCCTGGCCAGGAAGCTCGGCCTCGGCGGTTTGATCCTGTTAGGCAAGGGTGAAGCGGCAAGCGGCGGCGCAGACCAATCGAGGAACCTTGTGGGCGCGTATGAATCCGTGATAGGGGCGATATATGTGGACGGCGGGTTCAAAAAAGCGGAAAAATTCATAGAGGCGCAGTTCAAGGCTGAATTGAAGGGCATCTCGGAAGGCGGCACCTCGAAAGATTATAAGTCTGTGCTCCAGGAATATACTTCGAAGTTCTACAAGGCCACGCCTAAATATACGGTCGTGTCCGAGGAAGGCCCGGAGCACAGGAAGCATTTTGAGGTCGCGGTCCTCTTCGGCGGGACGGTGCGCGGGAGGGGGGAAGGGAAGAATAAAAAATCGGCGGAACAAGACGCCGCCTATAAAGCGCTTTTTAACGAAGGGCTGCTTGACAAAACGTCACAGGAGAAGTAAAATCACCTAACATGCAGATAAGACCTATCCAATCCAAGGACCAGAAGAAGGTAAAAGAACTGATAAGCGGCATATTGTCCAAAGAGTTCGAGTTCGGGCATAAGGCCTATCCTTACGGCGACCTCGATTCGTTAGATAAAGTCTACGGCGGTAAGAGGGAGCAATTTTTCGTCATCGAGGATAAGGGCGCGATAGCCGGGACCGTCGGGATCAAGGAGGAATCTAAAAAGACCGCCATCATAAGGCGCCTCTTTGTCAGCTCCTCATCCAGGAAGATGGGGTACGGCGGCCTCCTGCTGGACAGGGCCCTGGATTTCTGTAAGGAACAGGGTTATCACGAAGCGGTCTTCCACTGCGCGACGACCATGAACAGCGCGATTAAATTGTGCAAGAGCAGGGGTTTCAAGGAGCATGATAAGATCATCTCCGGCGGCATAGATATAATTAAATTCATAGTCACTTTCTGAGGCCAAATTGTTCTGGAAAAAAACCGATAAAATAGATAAGAGCGTAAAGAACCTCTCCGAGAAAGACATACAAAAACAGCTTTACGGGGGTTATCTCGGCAGGGTAGAGGTCATGGACTCCTCGTTCCTCGTAAAAGAAAAGGAAGAAGTGCGGATAGAGGAAAAACTTGATGTGAAATTGAAGAAAGAGCTTAACGCCGAGCTGGAACAATTAAAAGGCGAGTTCAAGCGCCTTCAGGGGGAGGTCGGCAGGCTCAAGAAAGACAAGGAATCGCTTGAGCATTCCGAGATATGGTTCAAGCCGCCTTTCCTTAAGACCGGGCAGCTTGTAATAATCGGTTCCCTGGTAGTCCTTATTTTGGCGGTCTCAGGTTCGTTCTTCGCCGTTAAATTCTTCATATCTAAGGTCAGCCACAAGGAACCGGTCCTTGCCGAAACTACGGTCTCGAAGAAAGAGACCGTCCCTTCCAAAAACACCGCAGTGAAGAAATCGGTCAAAAAAACGGGCGGGAAGAAGCTTTAACCCGGAACCCGGGTCAATCCAATTTCAGGACGAAACCCTGGCCTGTCACCTCATCCAGCATTTCGACGCTGTTATTATGGATCTTTACTATCCTGGCTCCTTTTACCGAGGCGCCTTCCTCGAGGATCTTGTTCTCTATTATAGCCGCGGGTTTGCCTGAACCGTAGACTATCCCGCTTAGGGTCAGCCGGGGATTGGATAGTTTTGTTATGAAACTGCTGATCGAGGTAGGCTCCTGCTTGGGGGCGGCCGGGAGCGTGGCAGTAGAGTATCCTTCAGCGACGACAGCTTTGTTCCCTCCGGCGGCCGTATTCTGCGTCCCGTTCTGCTGCGATGTCAAGATCGCCACAAGGCCGACTATCACGATTGTCCCTGCGCCCATGAACATCGTCCGTGAAAAGTTGAAATCCCGGTCATGAACCTCATTATTTTTCGGGCCCGGGACCGAGGCCGCAGCGCTTTCAGCCACGGGAGCTTTTTTCGCGGAGGCTTTATTCAAGGCTTCAAGTATTATGCTCATATTTTTACGTATCCCTCGATCTCTTCAACGGAACGTTTAATCATGTCCAGCGTCATTGTTTTAGTCTCCATGGCAAAACCAAGAAGTAATGCCCTGTCGCAGATAAGGTTTATCAGCCTCGGTACACCCGAGGAATATTCATAGATCTCTGCCAAGGCATCCGGCTCAAAAGTTATGCCCCCGTCGGTACGGTCGCCTCCGGCGCGGTCGCCTCCGGCGCGGTCGCCTCCGGCGCGGTCGCCTCCGGCGCCCGCAACACGGAGGCGGTGGTAAATATAATCTCCTACTTCGGTATTGTCGAGGGGAAGGATATGGTACCTTACGGCGATCCTCTGCCTGAGCTGTTCCAGTTCAGGGGAATCAAGTTTTTCCTTAAGCTGCGGCTGGCCGACCAAAACTATCTGGATCAGTTTTTCCTTGTCGGTCTCAAGGTTGGAAAGGAGCCGGATCTGTTCCAGCTGCGCCGCTTTCAGGTTTTGAGCCTCATCGATTATAAGGACCACGTTGGAACCGGCCTTAAGTTCCGCGATGAGGAACCTGTTGAGTTCGGTAAGGAGGCTTATTTTTGTTTTTGGCTTGACTGTGAGGCCAAGGTCGGTGACTATGGCCAGTAAGAGCTGCATCTCCGGGAGGTTTGAGTTCAGGATGAAAGCGGTCTTAGTTTTTTCATCCAGCTGGCCCAAAAGGGCGCGGCAAAGGGTCGTCTTTCCCGTGCCTATTTCGCCGGTGATCTCGAGGAATCCCTTTCTTTCCTTTATGCCGTAAATGAGATGGTCGAAGGCTTCGCGGTGTTTTTTGCTGAAAAAAAGGAAATTAGGGTCGGCGGTTACGTTGAAAGGCCTTTCTTTAAGTCCAAAGAAGCTTTTATACACGATTTTTATTTTATCATCATAGCATATGCTTGTCAAAACAAAAAAATCCTGTTGTAATGCCGGGTATTGGGGGTATAATACCGTTGTGAGGGGATGAAAATGGGTTGGGGCGGAATCGATACCAGGAAAGGCGTACGAGTCGCCTTTGAATGCGTTGTCATAGTAAAAAAAAGAGGGACTACCCTTGTCTTTAAGACCCAGACCGAGAACATCTCTGTAGGCGGGATCTGCGTCATCCTCGAAAAAGGTTTGTTAAGGAACACCCCGGTAGAAGTCGAACTTTCCCTCTCCGATAACCCTATCCCGGTGATATGCGGCGGCAAGGTCGCGTGGTCGGTCCGGCGCGCCGAATACGCAAAGAAAAAAGCGTCGCAGTTCGACACCGGCATAGAATTTAGCGAATGTACCGACGAGGATAAGGCGCGAATTAAGCGGATAATAGAGGAATTACTGGAATATTAGCTTGACTTTTATTATTGAGGGGTAGATAATAACAACAACGAAAAAGGAGGACAAGGACGAGCCTTTAAAAATAAGATGGGGGGTGAGGGGGATGAGTGAGAAACGGAAATTTATGCGTTTTGATGTTGCCGTTGAAGTGGAGTATATGGTTCCCGGAAATGGCGCCCCGATCGAAGGCATCTCCGTTACGCGCAACCTGAGCCGCGAGGGTATGCAGGTCACCGTAAATAGCAAACTTGTTCCGGGCACGGAGTTAGAGATCAAGTTGAGGATCCCCGAGGATATGGCACCGGTGTATGCGAAAGGCGATCTTGTCTGGGTAGAGAAATCTGAAATAAAGATGGAATCTTCTGCCGGAGTGAAGTTCACCCAAATGTCACCTTTTGACAGGAACAGGATACTTGACCATGTCTACAAGGAATGGGTGGACGAACAGATCGGCCAAAACGCAGCGCAACCGCGGAATAAGTAACAAGATAAACTATGCCAAGGCCTAAATCCGAAAGAAGAAAGCATCCTCGCGTCGAAGAGAAGGTGCCTCTAAAGATAAAGGACGAGGGCTTCGACACGATCAGCGTGACAAAAAATATAAGCTGTTCAGGCGTTTTTTGCCAGGTCGACGGTTATTTTCCCCTCCTATCGAAAGTCAAGATCGTGCTTCTGCTCCCGTCAGAAGAGAAATCAAAAGCGCATCCCATCCATATCGAAGGCGTTGTAGTCCGCTCCGAACCGGTCAAATCCCCGTCTAACCCCAACTGCAGGAACATCGGCGTATTCTTCAGCAGGATCAAAAAGCAGGACATGGCGAAGATAACCGGCTATATCAATTCCATCCTGGCCAAGAGGATGGTAATAATCAATTGAAGCTTTGTCCCACAGGGACACCATAGAAAAAGGTGCCGTACCGCATCCTGCGTTTTATAGGATTCTTGATCTGCAAGATATTTTTCCGCATAAAAGTCAAAGGTTTAGAGAATATCCCCGCAAGAGGTAATTTCATAATAACCGCCAACCACTCAAGCTACCTGGATCCCGTCGCGATCGGGGTCGCTGTCCCCAGGCGGATAAAATGGATAGTCAGGAAAGACGTCTATGATGTCCGGTGGTTGAAACCTTTGCTCGAGTCGTTGGGGATGATAAGGGAGAACGGTTCTGTAGGCAAGGCCTTGGACCTGCTGATCAAAGGCGAGTCTGTGGGAGTATTCCCGGAGGGGGCCAGGAGCCCTGACGGGAAGCTTGGAGAGGGTAAGAAGGGCGTGGCGATCATGGCATTGAGATCAGGGGTGCCGGTCGTCCCGTGCGCAGTCGGGGGAGCTTTCAAAGCTTATCCGCGCGGGGTTGTATTTCCGAGGCCTTATCCGGTGGAAATAATAATAGGAAAAGCGATCAAGCCCGGTAAGTCGGATGCGCCGGATGAAAAGACCATAGATTCGACTTTAGCCGAGATAATGACAGCGATAGGGTCGCTGATGGAGCAATAGATGAAGCTGCCGATAAGGCCGGTAAAGCCGACCAAGATCATATGCGTGGGGACAAACTACCGCGACCACGCCAAAGAACTGGATATGAAGATACCGGAAGAGCCGCTGATCTTCCTTAAGCCGCCTTCCTCATTGATATATGATTCGCAGGAGATAATCTATCCTCGCGGGGTAGAAAGGTTGGACTACGAGGCTGAATTGGCGGTCGTCATCGGGGATGTTCCGGGGCATATCCTCGGCTATACCTGTTTGAATGACGTCACCGCGCGTGACCTGCAGAAGAAGGACGGCCAATGGACCAGGTCCAAATCATTCGATACCTTCTGCCCGGTCGGCCCGGTGATAGAGACTGATATCGACCCGGCGGACATAAAGGTCGAATCTTATTTGAACGGCGTGTTGAAACAGTCTTCAAGCACGCGCAACCTCATATTCGGCGTCCCCGCGCTGCTTTCTTTTATATCGGGGATAATGACTCTCATGCCAGGGGATATAATTTCGACCGGCACGCCTTACGGCGTCGGCCCTATGCAGCCAGGCGATGAGATCGAGGTAAGGATAGAGGGCGTCGGCAGTTTAAAAAATAAGGTCGTGAAGGCGGGGTAGTATAGAAGGAGTTTAAATGAGGATCACCAAGGAGAAGGTCTACTTCCACGTGCCTTACAGGATACTTTTAAACAGCCTCGACTGGATAGGGCAGACAGGCGTGAATTGCGAAATATACGCCAACGGCGAGGCCCTGGACAACCATACCGCCGACGAGGTAGACAGGATAAACGACCTCTTTGAAAGCCGCGGGATAAAAAAGATAATACACGGCCCGTTCCTTGACCTTAACCCAGGCAGCATGGATTCCAAGATAAGGGACCTGACGTATGAACGTTTCATATCGGCGTTCGACCTTTGCGAGAAACTCAAGACGGACCACATCGTATTGCACAGCGGCCTGGACCCGATCTTTTATAAGAATGCCTCGCGCCTCTTCCTCGACCTGAGCATCCCGGTCTGGAAGGAGGCGGTCAAAGCCGCGCAAGCGAGGAATATAACCATCGCCATAGAAAATTCCATAGACCCGAATCCCGAGGTTGTCGTCGGGCTGTTGAAGGAACTTAACTCCCCGTCCGTCGAGGCGTGCTTCGATGCCGGGCATTATTACGCGTTCGGGAAGATGTCGCCGTTCGACGCCTTGAAATGGTATCCGGACGGGTCGATAGGCGAATTGCATCTTTCCGACAATAAAGGCGATTTTGACAACCACTTGCCGCTCGGCGACGGCGATATAGATTTCAAACGGCTGCTCACCGAGGCCTGGAAGAAGGGGAGGGAGCCCATCATAACTTCCGAGCCTCATTGCAAGGAACATATAGAAAGAAACCTTAAATACCTGCTCGCGCTGGGCCTCTAGAAGCTTGGCCTTTTAAACACCGGTATGCTATAATAAAAAATGGAGGGATGGAAATGGCTAAAAAAGAGATCAAGGGGGATGTCGCTCTCTTTCCGCTGCCGGTCGTCCTCGTGACCTGCGTCGACAAAAAAGGCAAACCGAATATAATAACTTTGGCATGGGCCGGCGTGGTCTGCTCGGAACCGCCGATGGTCTCTATTTCCATAAGGCCGCCCCGCTACTCATACTCCCTTATAAAAGAATCACGGGAATTTACCGTGAATATCCCCACCTCCGATATAATGAAAGAGACCGATATCTGCGGCACGGTCTCGGGCCGTGACACGGACAAGTTCGCGCTGACAAAGCTTACCGCGGAACCGGCCGCGCACGTCAAGTCCCCGCTCATAAAAGAGTGCCCTGTAAGCCTCGAATGCAAAGTGAAGAGCACTATGCTTCTCGGGACGCACGAGATGTTCCTGGCCGAGGTCGTCGCCGTCCATATAGATGAATCGGTGATGACGGCAACCGGCAGGATCGATTACGCCAAAGCAAAACCTTTCTCGTATAATTGGGGCGAATACTGGAGCATTAAAGAGAAGATAGGCCACTACGGATGCTCGAAAAAATAATTTTCCAGTTCGACAGGATCTCCGAAAGGTTCAGCGCGGTCTTTGATTTTTTCGGCTCGCGGATAAAAAACCTCTTCTTCGGCCATTTCGGGATCAGGCTTACGTACAGGCGCGAGCTGGTAGTCACGCTCATGGGCTTGGCGGCCGTCATTATCTTTTTTTCTCCCTGGGCCTGGCTCATCTGGATAGGGATAGCGGCGATGATGGCCGGCATGTTCCTATGGCTCATTATCATCTTCTCCTGGACCCTCGACCCGTTGATAGATTACAAGATTCGCATCAGTAAGATAAAAAAGTGGGGGGAGAGGCTGCTTAAATACCTGAGCGGCGAATTCAAGGACCTGGAGAACAGGCACCATCTGGAGGCATACGCCTGGGGCAAGCTCGCTTACTTCGAGGAGCTAAAGAACGAGGTTGCAAATTTCTCGAAGACAAACCTGCTCCAGAAATTCCTGGGCAGGTTCTTTTCAACCTTTATGTTCCTGATACTCGGCTACGCCTTCATATACTACGGACTGCATAAGATAATAGGTTTAAGTTTCGTCTCGGCCGGGGAACTGGCCGGGTTCGGGCGTTTCGGCTCGATATGGGACTTCGTATATTACAGCGCGATAACTATGGCCACGGTCGGTTACGGGGACATCTATCCGGTCCATATCCTGGCAAAGTTCTTTGTCCTTACTGAAGTACTTTACGGCGCGCTCCTGGTTATCTTCCTCATATCTTCTTTTACCGCCATAGCCATTCCGCTTACCGCGGAAAGGCAGAAGGCGCTGCTGGGCGAGATCGAGAAGGAGATAAAGAACATCGAAAAGGTCTTTGCGGAGATCAAACAATTAAAAGGTGGCGCATGACGGGGCATTTCTTTAATAAAATTCTTGCGATCATCGCGATCTCTTTCTTCGTCGCCATCCCGTTCTCCGGAAATGCCGAAGGGGAGGGGACGCCCGAAAAAGAACTGGGGCTGGAAAATGTGGTCTTGACCCATTATGCCCTGGGCGGCGACACAACCGGCCTAAAGCCCGGCGGGGAAGCCGTATACCTGGCAAAAGGCACGCCGAAAGACGCCCTTATCACCCTGAAGCAGATCGTGCTTGAAGGAAGAAGGCCTGTCTGGTCATTTAAGATGAAGGACCAGGTCAATATCATCGTTTTCAGGGGTGTTTTTTTGAAATTTAACAAGATCAGCATAAAGAAAGTGCTCTTGAAAGATTCAAGCGTAGAGATATATGCGGAATATAAAGATTTCCCCGGTTCAGATATCCCCTCCCAGCCCGCGGCAATAATACCCGTAGGAAAGCTCCTGCCAGGTAAGTATACTGCTATTCTGTTTGTTGATAATAACTTACAAAAAAAAGCAGACTTCAAGGTCTCCCGGTAGCCCTAACCTAAAGATTTGACTTTTAGCATTATTGATGGCATAATTATATAGATTTAAAAACATGGGAGAAAAAGCATCCAGGACCAATTTTTCGATATTATTGAATTTCTTCCGGACGCAACCTTCGTTATAGACATCGACGGGAAAGTCATCGCCTGGAACAAGGCTATAGAGGAGATGACCGGGGTTGCAAAGAGCGAACTCATCGGCAAGGGTGATCACGCTTACTCTGTTCCTTTTTACGGGGAAAAAAGGCGTGTCCTGATCGACCTTGTCTTCAAATACAGCCGTGAGATCGAAAGTAAATACGATTACGTGAAGCGGGAAGGTAAAGTGTTCTACGGCGAAGTCTTTTTGCCGTTGCTGAACCACGGCAAAGGGATCTTTGTCTGGTCCAAGGCCTCGCCGCTTTACGACAGCTCCGGCAAACTTACCGGCGCCATAGAATCTATCCGGGATATAACCGAACAAAAACTCGCCAAAGAGAACCTCGGGAAACTCAACGAGGAGCTTACCAAATCCAACAGGATCTTCAAGCAGCTCGCCCTCAAGGATTCGCACACCGGCCTTTATAACCATCGTTATTTAGGCGAAGTCATCGAGGCCGAGTTCTTCCGCGCCAAGAGGTACGCCCACCCGCTCTCGGCGATACTTGCGGACATAGACTACTTTAAATCCATAAACGACGTTTATGGCCACCAGTTCGGCGACCTCATCCTGAAGCAGTTCGCGCGGCAGCTCAAGATGGCGGTCCGCCAGTATGACATAGTGGTGCGCACGGGAGGAGAGGAGTTCGTGGTATTATCGCCGGCTACTAACAGGTCGGACACCGTGGCCCTGGCTGAAAGGATCCTGGAGATAATAAGCCTCTACGATTTCGGGGATGAGTCGCATAAAGTAAAACTCAAGATAAGCATCGCGGTGGCGTCGTACCCCGAAGACAAGATAATGAAAGGGATGGACCTCATAGACATGGCCGACCGCATCCTGGTCAAGGTCAAGGAGTTCGGGGGTAACAGGGTATATTCGTCGGCGGACCTGAAGAGCCAGGATAAACCTGCCGAGGAGACCGAAAAGACGCCCGACGTAAAACTATTGAAGAAGGAATTGGAGAAGTTGACCAGGCAGGCGAACCAGGGCCTGATAGAATCGATATTCGCTTTCGCAAAGACGATCGAGCTCAAGGACCACTATACCGGTGAGCATGTCGAGAAGACCGTCCATTATGCCACCGAGGTGGCGCGCGAGCTCGGACTCCCGAATGATGAAGTGGACAAGATAAGGAAAGCCTCTATTTTACACGACCTCGGCAAGATAGGCATAAGCGAAAACATCCTCCTTAAAAAAGGGAAGTTGACTACCGAGGAATTCGACGAGATCAAGAAGCATCCTCAGATAGCGGTGGACATTTTAAGGCCCATCCAATCGCTGCAGGGCGTCATCCCCATGATATACTATCATCACGAGAGATGGGACGGAGGGGGATACTTGAACGGGTTGAAGGGCGATGAGATACCTATAGGGGCCAGGATAATCGCGGTCTCCGACGTCTATGAGGCGCTGACCTCTGACCGCCCCTACCGCAAGGCTTTTTCTAGGGATGAAGCTATAAATATGGTCAAGGATAGTTCCGGTACCCAGTTCGACCCGAAGGTGGTGGACGCTTTCTTAAAGGTCCTCCAACAGGAAAAATAGGCCGTTGGACAGAATAAAGAAGATACTTATCATTTCGTCGGACAAGAGCCTCAGGGAAGTCCTGAGTTTCTGTTTCGACGGCTGGGGTTATGAAGTATACCCGCACGAATCCCATCTCCGCGACATCAACCCGATAAAAAAGATATCTCCCGACGTCATAGTGGTGGACGTCCATTCCGCCAGCAAGGCGGACCTGGAGATCTGCCGCCTGTTAAAAGACGATTTCGTAACCGCTTTTATCCCGGTCATAACCCTCATCAACAAGCGCCAGCTCAGGACGCAGCTTTTGAACCTGAAACAAGGCGTCGACGATTACCTGATCAAGCCGCCGGACCCGCTCGACCTGCGCGTCAGGGTCGAGATGGCCATGCGGAGGGCGCAGTACGGTTTTTATGCCAGCCCGCTTACAGGCCTGCCCGGAGGGCGGATAATCGAAGAGGCGGTGCAGGAGAGATTGAAGAAGGACATCTCTTTTTCCTTCGGGTACCTGGACATAGACAGTTTCAAATATTTCAACGACGTCTACGGATACCTGAAAGGCGACAGGGCGATAATGCAGACCGCCTATGTCCTTTACACGACTATCAAAAAATACGGCAACCCCGGTGATTTCATCGGCCACATAGGAGGGGATGATTTCATGTTCATAACCTCCATAGATAAGTACAAGGAAGTCTGCCATAACATGATCCTCGCTTTCGACAGGATAATACCTTTCCACTATTCACTGGAAGACAGGAAGCAGGGGTTCATCTACGCGAAGGACAGGACGCGCAAGATGGTAAAGGTGGACCTGATGAGCATATCGCTTGCCGTCGTCAACAGGGAGAGCCACTCGGAATTGCACAGCATAATCCAGATAAACGAGAGGTTGGCCGAGATCAAGAGTTTCCTTAAGGAGATAGCCGGGAGCAAGTTCATGGAGGACAGGAGGAGCAGCAAGACCGGGGAATTCGTAGGGCCGCAGTTATATAAGAAGCCGGATGTCTCTTTGGACCCTTATGTGCCGCTCGGGACGATCCTGCTGGAGAAGAAGATGCTTACCCCGGACCAGCTTGACGAGGCGCTTAACATCCACTGGAGGAGGGGCATCCTCTTCGGCGAGGTGCTCAAAGAGCTCGGATTTATCAAGGAAGAAGAGCTGCGTGAAGCCCTAAGGGAACAGTATTCATCGAAACACCATCCGGCACATCCAAAAATTATTCTTGACAAATAAATTAACGATGGTATAATTTGGGCAATTGAAGAAAGCGGTAATTTGAGGCGTATTGCTCCGCTTTATAAATGTGCTAAAAAGCGAACAGAAAATTTTTGAAGCCCGTGCTTTTTAGCGCGGGTTTTTTGTTTTTACGGTTAGGCAAGCTAACCACAAGCGGGTTTCGAAAGGAAAAGATGAGCAAGATAGACAGTAAACTGAAGGTGGAATCACTGGTTTTGCACGGCGGGCAGGAGCCGGATCCCACGACGGGTTCGAGGGCGGTCCCGATCTACCAGACGACCTCATACCAGTTCAAGAGCACCGAACACGCCGCCAATCTTTTCGGGCTTAAAGAGTTCGGTAATATCTACACGCGGCTCCAGAATCCCACTACCGACGTCTTTGAGAAGAGGGTAGCCCTCTTAGACGGCGGCGCGGGCGCGTTGGCAGTCGCGAGCGGGCAGTCGGCCATAACGCTGGCGCTCCTTAATATAGCGCAGAACGGCGACGAGATAGTCTCCGCTGATAACCTTTACGGCGGAACGTATAACCTCTTCCATTATACGTTCAAGAAGTTCGGTATAAACGTAAAGTTCGTCAAGTCCAACGACCTGGACGGGTTCCGGAAGGCGATAACGCCGAAGACGAAGGCGATATACGCTGAATCCGTAGGCAACCCGAAACTCGACGTAACAGACCTGGAAGCTCTCTCGAAGATAGCGCATGAGAATGGTGTCCCCCTTATACTTGATAATACAGCGACGCCATACCTGCTCAGGCCGATAGATTTCGGCGTGGACATCGTCGTCTATTCGGCGACGAAGTTCATCGGCGGGCACGGCACTTCGATCGGCGGCGTGATTGTAGATTCCGGCAAGTTCAACTGGACGAACGGAAAATTCCCGCTCATCTCCGAGCCGGACCCGAGCTACCACGGCATCAATTTCGTCGAGGCGTTGAAACCATTGGGTAACATCGCCTATATAATAAAGGCCAGGGTGACCCTGTTGAGGGACCTCGGGCCGGCGATATCGCCGTTCAATTCCTTCCTCCTGCTTCAAGGGCTTGAGACTCTCCATCTCAGGATGCCGCGACATTCGGAGAACGCGCTGGCAGTCGCCCGGTATTTAAAGAAACATCCCAAGGTTGCCTGGGTCAATTACCCGGGCCTGCCGTCCAGCCCGGACTACGATAAGGCGAAGAAATACCTTAGCAAAGGCGCGGGCGCGATAATAGGCTTCGGCATAAAGGGAGGCCTTGAGTCCGGAAAGAAATTCATCGAGTCGCTCGAGCTGATATCGCATCTCGCGAATATCGGCGACGCCAAAAGCCTTGCGATACACCCGGCTACGACGACGCACCAGCAGCTCAGCGAAGAAGAGCGGCTGGCGACAGGCGTCACGCCGGATTTCATAAGACTCTCTATCGGTCTCGAACATATAGATGATATAATAGCCGATATCGAACAAGCTCTCGGAAAAACCAAAGGTTGAGGATAAAATGACAGTTGAGAACAGCGTAGGCACAGTAAAGACGAAGTATTTCACTTTCGCGGAACCTCCGCGAGAGTTGAAGCTGGAGTCCGGCCAGTCGCTGGGCCCGATCACTTTGGCTTACGAGACCTACGGCACCCTGAACAGCCAGAAGAGCAACGCGATACTGATAGAGCACGCGCTGTCAGGGGACGCGCACGCGGCCGGCTTCCACGAGGGCGAGAAGGATCCGGGCTGGTGGGATTCGATGATAGGCCCGGGAAAAGCGTTCGACACGTCGAAATATTTCGTGATCTGTTCCAATGTCATCGGCGGATGCAAGGGGAGCACCGGCCCTTCCTCGGTCAACCCGAAGACGGGGAAGCCCTATGCGCTGGAATTCCCGCTGATAACGATATCCGATATGGTCCATGCCCAGAGCCATTTGATAAACCATCTCGGCATAGACAAGCTGCTTTGCGTGGTAGGCGGCTCGATGGGCGGGATGCAGACACTCCAATGGGTAGCGTCTTACCCTGACAGGGTGCGTTCTGCCATACCCATTGCTACGGCGCTGAAACATTCTCCGCAGCAGATAGCTTTTAACGAGGTCGGAAGGCAGGCTGTAATGGCTGACCTGGAGTGGAGAGAAGGGGACTATTACGAGCACGGCCAACCCGAGAGGGGCCTGGCGGTCGCGCGCATGGTCGGCCACATAACTTATATGAGCGACCAGTCGATGGAGGAGAAGTTCTCGCGCCGGCTTAAAGAAAAGAATTACAGCTTTACGTTCAAGACAGATTTCGAGGTAGAGGGTTATTTGAGATACAAGGGTGACGCTTTTGTGAAGCGCTTTGACGCCAATTCGTATCTCTATATAACCAAGGCGCTCGATTATTTCGATCTTTCCGACGGGAAGCTTATACGCCAGGGGAAGGCCGTGGATACCCGCTTCCTGGTCATCGCTTTCAAGTCGGACTGGCTCTATCCTTCTTACCAGCTGCAGGATATCGTGCGCCAGCTTAAGACCAGGCATGTCGACGCCACGTATTGCGAGGTCAAGTCGACTTACGGGCACGACGCGTTCCTGCTCGAGGTGGAGGAGGAGACGCACCTGGTAAAGCACTTCCTCAAAAAAATATACAAGGAAGGTGAAAAATAAATGGCGGAAGAGATAGCGAGGCTGGACCATAAAGTAATATACGGGATAATCGAACCCGGCTCGGGGGTCTTGGACCTCGGCTGCGGCGAAGGGGACTTGCTTTACCTTCTCTCGAAGGGGAAGGGGATAAAGGCGCAGGGGATAGAACTGAGCGAAGAAGCGATCTATAAATGCGTGGAGAAGGGATTGAGCGTATTCCACGGGGATATAGACAGCGGCCTGACCGAATATCCCGACAAATCTTTCGATTACGTCATACTTAACCAGAGCATGCAGGAGGTCAGGAAGGTAGACTTCGTAATAGACGAGGCGCTCAGGGTGGGCAGGAACGTAATCGTCGGCTTCCCTAATTTCGCCTACTGGCGCGCGAGGCTCAGGCTTGTCGTAAAAGGCAAGACGCCGGTCACCTATTCGCTCCCGTACAGGTGGTATAATACCCCTAACCTGCATTTCCTGAGCATAAGCGACTTCAAGGAGTTCTGCGCGGAAAAGGGGATCTCCATCATCAGCGAGCATTACCTGGGGAAGAACAAGTCCGCCGGCATCCTGCCAAACCTTTTCGCCTTGAACGCCGTGTTCGTAATAACCAAGTAGAAAAAAGAAAGGAGGATGGTATGAAAAAGGTGCTTATCGTAATTGCCGTAGTCCTCGTCGCTTTATTCCTCGCCAAAGACTTTATTGCCAGCTCGTTTTTAACAATAGCGGTGAGGTCCTTTACCGACCTTTCAGCGAGTTTACAAAGCGTCAGCATAAACGTTTTCAAGAGCACGGTCGATGTCAAAGGGTTCAAATTATACAACCCTTCGAGGCTTTTCAAGGACAAGGTCATGGTGGATATGCCGGAGGTTTATATCAGTTATTATCCCGGCTCATTCCTGATGGGTACCAAACATCTCAAAGAAGTAAAACTCAATATCAGGGAGTTTGTGGTCGTAAAGAACGTGGACGGCAAGCTGAATCTCGATTACTTAAAGCCTGTACAGCAGCATATGGACCAAAAGAAAGACGCCAAAAAGCAGGATTACAAGTTTATGATCGACACCCTGGAGTTAAAGATAGACAAGGTCGCATATAAGGATTATTCGGGGTCAGGCGAGCCGATGGTGAAAGAGTACAATATAGGGGTTAATGAGCGTTACACCAATATAACCAACCCGTATTCTTTCGCTGCCCTGGTTGTCTTCAAGGCCCTGGTCAATACCAGTATCGCGTCGCTTGCCCATTTTGACCTCAGTCCGCTGAAGGTCTCCGCCTCAGACGTGATTTCCGCTGTGAACAGCGTTACGAGCGCAGGCGGCGATGTAGCTAATGATGCCGTAAAAGCAGTAAAAAACTTACTGCCATTCGGAAAGCAGGGAGCAGTAAAGAAGTAATCGCAAAGTATTATGTTTTGACACTTGATTTGTAAAGAGTTATAATAAGTTCATCATGAGATTCAAGCATACCCCTACTTACGTCTTGCTCCTTTTTGTTTTCTGCCAGCCTGTTTTTGCGCAGGACGGTGATATGCTATTGTGGGACGGCCTTGAAAATAGCAGCAACTGGAGTTTAAATGCCCCGGGTAATTTAGCCGTTAGCTCTGACCACAAGACGGAAGGGAATAGCAGTTTGGCGGTGAATGTTAACGGCCAAGTACCCTCGACCGGCGTCGTCATCAGGAAAGCGAACACCAGTCTCGACGTCTCTTTAGCGAATAAGGTGGTCCTGGATATCTATAACAGTGGCGCACCGTGCAAGATGGCGCTCGGTTTCGAGACGGATAGTTACCACGAAAGCGTCCCCAAGACCCTCAATAGCGGCATGAACAGTAACGTCACGTTTGAGATCTCCTCAAAGGATTTCAAGGCCCCGTTCGATTATTCCAGCACGGCAAAGAACGTGATGTTTGTAGTCTATCCGTCCGGCAATTCGATAGATTCGGTTTATTTAGACAATATCCGCGTAAAAAAATATGGCGGGCTTAAATCAACCCCGCCGGGGATCTCGCCGGCAGCGCAGATCTTGGCGGAAGAACCGGTGACTCCGGAAGTGACCCCGGAATACACAGGGTCTTACGGCGTAGCCGGCTTTGCACCCAGGGAGGATCATACGGTGCCGGAACATAAGACTGCCGTCATATTCGGGCTGGGCCTCGTCGGACTCCTTTTTTACCGGAAAAAATCCTAAAAACTCCCCATTTAAGGTATAATATCCCCATGCGTAAATTATTCTTTATAGCATCCACGTTGTTTTTTATATTTAATTTTCTACGTGTTTATGCGTCTCCTGCGTATGGAACCGACACCCCGGACAAAGGCAAGATCTCGATAGGGTACCAGGCAAACCTCGTATTCAGGCAGCCGTTAAGCAGCTCGCACGGCAATGTCAGGAGCTACCAGCATTTTGTAGACCTCTCTTACGGCGCGTTGGACTGGTTCACCTTCGACGGCAAGCTTGGCGTAGGCGACATCAGGCAGAGCGGGGGGAACAGGCCGGAGATAAATTTCGGGACAGGCTTCGCGGGAGGATACGGATTCAGGATCCTCCTCTGGAACAAGCCAACGGATAAGACCAGGGTAACCGTCGGGTTCCATCATATAAGCGTCCATCCCAATGACGAAAATGTTGGCGGGAACCTGTATGAGACTTTCCTTGACGATTGGCAGGTCGATCTCCTCGCGTCCAAGAAATTCGGTAAATTCGAACCGTTTGCCGGAGGGATGGCCTCAATATTCGACCAGGGCTATCGCATAAACCACGGTGACAGGACAAGGATGCATTCGAAATATTACGGCGGCGTGATAGCCGGCTGCGGGTTCGACATCCGCAAGGACGTGAAGCTTAAGGTGGAAGGCCATTTCATAGACGAGGATTCGCTGAGCGCGGGGTTATATTATTCATACTGAGGATACCATGGAAGACAGGCAATATCTGGAGTGCCAGGAGAAACAAGAAGCGGAATATGAGGCGTTATGCAAGCGGTGCGGAGCCTGCTGCGGCATAAAGGACGGTGATCCCTGCGTGGAGCTTATTGCCGAACCGGACGGAGTGCATTATCGCTGCCGCATTTATGAGTCCCGCCTTGGCAAAAGGAAGACCGTAAGCGGTAAAGAGTTTACCTGTGTCGAGTTGCGCGATATATTGGGTAAGTCGTGGGAAGGGCACCCCGAATGCGCTTATGTGCAGGCAATGAACGGCAAGACAGGAGGCTGAAATGGACACGTCGGAAATTTTTAAGTCCCGGATAAGCGTCCGGGAATACAGCGACAAACCCGTAGAAAAAGAAAAATTAGAAAAGATGGTAGATGCCGGACACCTGGCGCCGACCGCAAGGGGCGAACAGCCGTGGGAATTTGTGATCGTGACCAACAAGGCAAAGGTAGCAGAACTCGCGGAAATAACCGACCACGGCAAGTTCATGGCAGGCGCCGCGGCTTCGATCGTGGTTTTTTGCATGGATACGAAATATTATCTCGAGGACGGTTGCGCTGCCACGGAAAACATCCTACTGGCTGCGGCAGCCCAGGGAGTAGCGTCTTGCTGGATAGCCGGGGATAAGAAGGAATACGGCGTCAGGATCGCGAAGGCGCTCGGCGTCCCGGAAACTTACAAATTGATCAGCATAATTTCGCTCGGTTATCCGAAAGCCAAACCCGAGCCGCACCTGAAGCGGCATTTGAAAGAAGTTATCCACTGGGAGAAATTTTAATGAAAAACGTCAAAATTTACAGCACGCCTACCTGCCCGTATTGCATCAGGGCAAAAAAGTTCCTCGAAGAAAATAATATCCCGTTCGAGAATTTCGACGTTTCAGCCGACCAGCAGAAATCCGAGGAGATGGTCAAACTCTCCGGCCAGATGGGAGTCCCGGTTTTAGACATCGAGGGCAAGATAATAGTCGGCTTCGATAAAGATGAGATAAAAAAGGCATTAGAGATCTGATGGTTTATGACCTTATCATCATAGGCGCCGGTCCCGCAGGCATCACAGCAGCCGTTTACGCGGCGCGCAAAAAGATGAGCATACTCGTCATAAGCCCTGATATCGGCGGCCAGGCCGCCTGGAGCGGCGATATCGAGAATTATACCGGCTACCAGTTCATAAGCGGGCCTGACCTTGCCGCGAAGTTCGAAGAGCATCTGAAAAAGTATAACATCGAGCTTAAAGAAGGCGAGATGGCCATTGACCTTAAAAAACTGGTCGATACGGCGCTGGTAAAGACCAATAAGGGCGAGTACCGGGCAAAGGCCGTGATAGTCGCTTCCGGCAAAAGGTCCCGCGAACTCGGGGCGCCGGGGGAGAAGGAGTTCAAGAACAAAGGGGTAACATATTGCGCCACCTGCGACGGGCCGTTATTTTCCGGGAAGGATGTGGCGATCATAGGAGGCGGCAACTCAGCCCTTGACGCCGCCTTACAGATGGTAAGAATAGCGAAAAAGGTATACATCATAAATAATGCGCAGAGGCTCAGGTGTGACCCCGTGATGCGCGATAAGGTCGAAAGCAACCCTATAGTCACGGTCCTGAACGAGAGCCGCGTCACCGCTGTTTTAGGCGATAAATTTGTAAATGCCATAAAGGTAGCCGCCAACGGCGAGGAACGCACCATAAATGTCCAGGGAATTTTTATCGAGATAGGCCTGATCCCGAACTCTGATTTTGCCAAAGACCTGGCCAAAAACGAGATCGGCGAGATCAAGGTCAACAGCCGCAACGAGACCAGTATCCCCGGCATCTTCGCGGCCGGAGACGTCACCGACGTCCCGGAGAAGCAGATAATCATCGCGGCAGGAGAGGGCTCAAAGGCCTGCCTGAGCGCGTTCAGATATCTATCGCAACAGTAAAAAGGAGAAATAAACCATGAAAGCCATCACCTTATCCGTTCTTTTATTATGTTTGCTTATGGCGCCCGGCAGGGCAGTGTTTTCCGCAGACCTCATGATAGCAAGCTTTGAGAAGAGCGGCCGCAGCGACATCGGCACAGATATCGGTACGTGGAATTACAATACCGCCGACCCTAACCAGGGCTGCGCTATCGAGGTGGTTACTGTGAAGGACGAATTGGGCAAGATAGGGGTCGAGACCAATGTCCTGAAGATATCATACAGGGTGGCGTCGTCTATGCCGGCGTTTAACGGCATCTATATCAAACTCGACAGCGCGGACCTGAGCCCCTACGACGAGATGAGCATGCTGATCAAAGGCGACCGCGAAAGGGGATATACGTCCAAATTCAAGATCGAGATGAAGAACGACAAGGGCGAGCGCGTGGTATACCTGGTCAAGGATATAACCGGCGACTGGCAAAAGCTCGTAATCCCGATGAAGGAACTCAAGGCGCTGGGTTCGATATCCGATTGGACGAAGATGAAAGAGATCGTCTTCACGTTCGACGATATAACTGCGGATGTCAGGATGGGTACCATTTACGTTGACGATATAATGTTCTCGAAGAAAGAACTATCCCAATAGGGAGGGAGAAAAATGAATTTGAAGACAGCGGTTATATTGCCGGTTTTGGCCGCGGGATTATTGATATCAAGATCCGTATTTTGCGAGGAAGTGCCGGTCCAGGTCCTTAAAATAGACGATTTCGACGGCAAAACGATGTACAACCTCCTGGGCGGGAAGACGCAGGGCTATGAGGAAGCAGGGGTAAAGTGCATACCAACATTTACCGACGATCCCAAAGAAAGGTTCGGCGACACAGGCGCGTCGCTCAAGCTCGATTTTGACGTGACCAAAAACCGAAGTTTCGCCTTTTACTGGTCAATGCTGACCGTCAAGAAGAATACGGTGGTCGAAGGCAGGAAGATCGAGATCATGTCTTTTGCCGACCTGCGCGGCCATGACGTCCTGGAATTCCAGCTCAAGGACCCGCAGGGAGGGGCCGACTTCACTATAGAGATACATGAGGATGTCGACGGCGACGGCGTGTATATGATGGGGATAGACAGGTCGTCATCGGTGGATGTCAGCCCGTATATCGACAGGATGGCCACCGGAAAATGGCAGAAGATATCGATACCTCTTATCAAATTCGCGAGCATCAAGGATTGGAGCCGTCTCCTCGAGATAGTCTTCGTCTTCAAGAGCGGATACGGGATACTCAAAGGAACGGTTTATTTGGACGACCTGGAATTGGTAAAATATCCTCCGAGAGAAATTCCATAACAGCTAAGGAGAAGTGATGAAAAAAATACTTTTCTTTTTTGTTTTAGCCATTGCCTTGTTTTCTTTGGCTGCTAGCAGCAGAGGAGAAGAGCAAAGGACTTACATAAGCCCTTATTTAAATTTCACGGTAAATTATCCCCCTTCCTGGCAAGTCAAGGAAATAAGCGGCATGGTATTCTTTTTATCTCCGATCGAAGGTAAATCAGATGGTTTCTCAGAAAACGTCGGTGTGATCGTCGAAGACCTGAGTAAAAAACCGATGAGCCTAAATGAGTATGAGAAACTTTCGCTTACGAGCGCTCCAAAGCTGATAAAGGATTTTAAATTGATGGCAAATAATAGCGTTAAAATGGACGGCGAGACGGCCTATTCTTTGATCTATTCAGGTATGGATCAAAGCAGGAGCCTTAAATACAAGTCATACACATTTATCACGGATTCAAAGGCGTATACCTTAACTTATTCAGCCGAAGAGAAGAATTACGATAAATACCTGAATCAGGCTGAGCTCGTAATGAAGTCTATTAAAATAGCGCATTAATACCTGTCTGCAGGGCCTACCAAGAGCTTAAAAATCAAGTAAAAAAGCAAATATTTCCTCTTGAAATAATCTCAATTAATGGTACATTAGAGTATCTTCGAAACGTGATGAAAAATATGAAAAAATCAACTATATTAATAATCGCAATTCTGCTAATGAGCCCTGCGGCGGCAAGCGCCAATCTGCTGGTCAACCCGGGATTTGAGACGGGTAATTTCAGCGGGTGGACTCGCTACGCTTTTGGTTCTGAAAATGTTTCAAATGCAAACCCTCACGCGGGCCAGTATGAGGCAAGGATAACTAACTATGGATGGATAACCCAAACCGTCAATTTAACGCCGAATGCCACCTACAAATTGTCTTCATACCTGTATATGCCGCAAGACGGCGGTGACGCGTCGATCTCCATAACATTTTATAACGCTGCCGGCACGACTTCCTTCCAACAGGAACGTTCCTGGCAGCGGATCCCGGGAGACGCGCAATACGATAAGATAGAGACGGACTGGCTGGTTGCCCCCAGCTATACCGCTTATGCCAAGGTACAGTGCTCTGTCGCTTCAGCCGGCAGTTATATAGACTTCGATGACGTCAGCCTCGACGTTATTCCCGAACCGAGCTCACTCCTACTGTTACTCTCCGCCCTGACAGGATTATTTGGTTTCAAATTGACTGACCCTTCCTAAATAATATCGTTCTCCTTGGATAACGGGAGAGTTTAATGGTTGTGATCGATACATCGATCACAACCATTTTTATGTGTCGATGCGCCAAAGAACTAGGGCATTAAGTTTTAAATATAATTACATTTAATAAAACTTAAGTGATATAATACCCTAAATATAAGGAGACGTCGGGATGAAGAAATTTCTTTCAGCTATTGCAGCCTTATCAATGGTCTGCTTGCTTTCGGCGCCTGTATTCGCGGCAATTATCATCAAAGCCGATACGAACAAGATGAACTTGGAAGTGGACTGGGGTGGCACCGCACCCAGTATTACCAACATCGGCACTTTTGATGCTACGATATCGGCTGGAAATGAAAATCCTGTGTATCTGGGCGCGCCCATTTCGCTCAAAGGGCTCGTATTTGCCGGTACTCTCCATGGCAATGTTCTTGTGGAAGCCGACGGCCACACCCTGACGCTTGATTCCGCCGGCATAGACATGACTGCCGCTAATAAAGACGTAACCATCAACAGCGCAATAATATTGAATGCGGCTCAGGCTGACGACGTCGCCGCCGGCCGAACCCTTACACTGATGAATATAATCAACGGAGGTAACACGCTGACGGTGCAAGGGGATGGCAATACCGCGATTAACGGCACCCTAGGTAACGGCGCGGGCGGCGTGATCAAGACCGGTAACGGAGCTCTTTCTTTGAACAATAGCAACACCTATTCCGGCACAACGACTCTTAACGCAGGCACTCTGCAAGTCGGAGCGGACAGCGTCGGAAGAGTGGGCGCGATCACGAGCAGCGCGGTCGGCACAGGAGTTTTGGCCCTCAGCGGAGGAAAGATATCATCCGACGGCACAACGGCGCGCACGCTCTATAATCCCGTCACTATCGGCAACAGTTTTGTTACCTTGGGCGACGCCGTCAATAACGGCAAGCTGACCTTTAGCGCGGCTGTGAACCTGGGGCTCCTAGGAGGCACCGCCTTCCTGACGACCGCAAGCGACGTAGAGTTTGACGGCGCTATTTCAGGGTTCAACGGCCTGGCGAAAGATGGCGCAGGCACCCTTACTTTAAAAGGCGCTAATACCTATACCGGCGAGACGCATCTCGAGGTAGGCACTCTGCAAGTCGGAGGGGACAGCGTAGGAGGAGTGGGCGCGATCACGAGCAGCGCGGTCGGCACGGGACTTTTACACCTCAGCGGAGGAAAGATATCATCCGACGGCACAACGGCGCGCACGCTCTTGAATTCCGTCTCTTTCAGCGGCGATGTTACCTTTGGCGACGCCGTTAATAACGGCAAGCTGACCTTTAGCGCGGCTGCGAGCCTGGGCATAAGAGACCGCATCCTGACGACCGCAAGCGACGTAGAGTTTGACGGCGCTATTTCAGGGCTAGGGAGCGGCCTGACTAAACTTGGCGCAGGCACCCTTACTTTAACCGGCAACAACACCTATACCGGGGCCACTGCGATAAACGCAGGAACAGTGGTTGCCGGCAATGCCAACGCCCTCGGCAACGGATCGGCTGTTACAGTCGGAGCCGGCGGTACCCTTGATGTCGGCACTACCAATGTCACCGTTAATAATAACTATACCCAGAATGGAACTCTAAAGGTGACGGTTGCGAGCCCGTCATCTTCAGGTAAAATAACATCCAACGCTCCTGCGGTCGTAGCCGCAACGAGCAGCGTAAATGTTACGGTCGCGAGCAGCTCGTTTATCCCAAATAAGACCACATATACAATAATAGACGGCGCGGCAGGCGCCGGCGTAAACGTTCCCGGCACGATCACGTCAAGCGATCCGCGCCTGACTTTCTCAGGCTTAAGCTTAAACGGCGCCCTTATTTTAACTGTAGACCGTTCCGCAAGCGGTTTCTCCAGCTTATCCACGAATTCTAATGCGGCTGCCGTCGGTGCGGTCCTTGATAATATCACAAACCCGTCAACAGACATGACGACCGTCTTAAATACACTCGAAGGACTGAGCAATTCCCAGACAGCCTCAGCCCTTGATACCGTCACACCAACTGTCGACAACGGCGTGACCAATGTCAGCAACACCTCGATCATCCAGTTCATCGGGACATCTACCGACAGGTTAGAGGGGCTCTATGCCCAGGCTCATAGCGAAGAGACCGGTGTATCAACCGGAAGCAAAGGACGTAACGGCTTTGAAGCATGGGGCAGGGGCTTCGGCGAATACGCCCACCAGGACCCGCGCGGCCTAAGTAACGGTTATCACGCCACCATCTGGGGCACGGCCATCGGAGGAGACCTCCCGATCTTTAACGACAGGGCCCGCTTAGGTGTTAGCGGAGGCTATGCGGCATCCGACATAAACTCTAAGGATAACAGCGGCGCAACCGATATCAACAGCTATCAGTCGGCCTTCTACGGCGGCTACATCGACCCGGCAAAGCCCTACTACATAAACGGCGCATTCTCCTTTGCCTATAACACATACCGCGGCAAGAGAAATATCGATGTAGGCGCAATTAGAAGGATAGCCAACTCCAGCTATAGAGGCCAGCAGTATTCGGTCTTACTCGACGGCGGGTATACTTTCAAGACCAAACAAGTCAATATAACCCCGCTAGCCTCGCTTCAATACATCCACCTGCACATTCAGAGCTACACAGAAACAGGCGCCGATGCGTTGAACTTAAGCGTGGCTAGCCAGGATTACGACATGCTCCAGTCCGGCCTTGGTGCAAAGTTCGACCGTCCATTCGAAGTTGCCTACGGAACGATAATCCCGGAAGTCCACGCCAAATGGCTCTATGACTTCATAGCCGACAAACAGGCCACCACATCCACCTTCTCAGGCGGCGGCGGCTCATTTGCAACAAACGGCTTTACTCCCGCCCGCAACGCCTTAGACGTCGGGGGAAGGCTGGCGTTGGTCACAAAAGGCAACTGGAGCTTCGACGCCAACTACGACTTCGAATACAAACAGGACTTTACTTCCCATACGGGATGGGCTGATGTAAGGTATAGTTTCTAGAAGGGAAGGGCAAGGCTGATATGTGGTTTTTGCTGTTAATGCCCCTGGTTATCATGATAGCCGGCTTAGTGATATTCATTAAGCCGGCTTTTTGCATCGAATTCCAGAAGAAGTTCTACGCCAAAATTAATTGGCGCATGGAACCCATTAATATGGAAATGGAGATCAGGAATACGAAAATCATGGGCTTGTTCCTGATTGGTGCCGCGATAGCAACGATTATCTATTTCTTAGTTAAGGGATGATAATGAAAAAGGTCATCACCTACGTAGCGCTTACATTCCTTTTTATCGCAATACTGTCTTGTAGTTCCCTATTGTGTTGCCGCGCCTATTGTGCCGATACCTGGTCATTCGCTGTCATAGGAGACACACGGGACAATGACCCAACTACTACAGGCGTGAGCCAATATCTGCCCGCGATAGCTTCTGCAATGGCCAATCCTTCTTCTGTTATCTCCGGCGCAATTACGCCATCCGCGGCCTTCGTTAACGGCGATCTCGTAAACGGCGATAGCGCATTTTACCTCGACTACTCAACCCAATTCGCGAATTGGAAGACTGCCATGGCGCCACTTGGCAGCATACCCATATACACAGTGCGCGGCAATCACGAAAATGAAGTAACCGATTTATTGCCTACGAGCGAAACCTTAAAGACGGCGTATTATAATGCCTTTGGGCCAACCGTTCCCCAGAACGGCCCGAATAACGGCCCAAATGATGACGAGGTGGGATTTACCTGGAACCTTTCCAGCCTTGACAGCCATATTAACCAAAAATATGTCCGCGTGATCGGGGTGGACCAATACTTTTATTATAATTCAACCGCGCAAGGCACTAGTCACTATTATCAGATAGACCAGGCGTGGCTGGATCAACAACTTATTCATTCGCCGCCCACGCGGTATACTTTCGTTATGGCTCATGAACCGTCATATTATCTGGATAGCGGGGGCGACAATCCTGAGGGCGACTTTTATGGCACTACAAATCCGGATGGTAGTGCAAATCCGGCAGGGGTAGCTGCTCGCGGTGCATTCTGGAATTCCCTCGGCTCTAACGGCGTAAAGATGTATTTGTGTTGTCATGTGCACAATCTGCAGGTCGGCTATGCTTATGACAGCAATGGAAATAAAATTTACCAGAACATGGCAGGTAATGGCGGCGCGCCGTTTGCATCGGCGGGCGCGACGGATCCAAACTTAACAGTCGCCTTTCAGGATTTTTCAGATTATGGATTTGCCCTTTATACGGTAACCAAAGATAACATCACTATTAACTATTACCTATACAATCCCACTTCGCTTACGTGGAGTATTTCTCCTTATTCCATTACCTTAGCGGCTGATCCCGTTAATACATGGAATACGACTTCAGGGAACTTTTCCACCGGTACCAATTGGGATATCGGCACTGCGCCGGGTGCAGGGGATACAGCGGTTTTCAACAACGGCGGCAGCGCGCCATCATCAGTTACTTTTGCGGACGGCAGCGCCACCACTAACAACAAATTGTTTGTAGCCAGCGGCGCGGTTACCTTCAACCTGGGAAACAACTCTTCATACACAGCAACTACCAGCGCAGCCATAGACGGCAGCTCGGATCCCACCTATCAGCCAAGCCTTGAGATAAAGGGAACCAATGGTTCAAGTTTTAATACGCCTTTACTGACGATGGACGGGGTTTCATCGTTTAAAGTGGATCCGGGAGCCTCTGCTACTTGCACTACAATTGATATTCAAGGCGGGACTGCCACTGTTGGAGGGGGAGGAGGTAATATAACGGTGACCAATCTTGTTGTTGACGGCGGCACCTTAGATATCCAATCGTTCGATCAGGCCGCCAACAATGTCCAGATGACCGGCGGCGCTATCACCGGTACAACTGGAATACTAACCAGCCTGAGTGCGTTCGATATGCAGGCAGGTACAGCCTCCGCCGTTCTCGCTGGTACGCATGGCCTGAATAAGACTACGGCCGGGACGGTGACGCTCTCCGGGGCCAACACATATTCAGGATTAACGACGATCTCCTCCGGCGCGTTATCCATTGCCGGCACGAATTCCTTGCCGGGTTGGAACACCAATGGCAGCTATAGTGTTGCCAATGGCGCGACTCTGGCGGTAGGGGATGGCGTGAGCGAAGCCAATGTTGGCGCCATTGGTACCCCACTCACCATACTAAACACTTCCAACTTCGCAGCCGGAGCGAACATAGGTTTAGATACCTCGGCAGGCAACAGGAATTATGCTTCCGTTATCGGGAACACTTCGAACGGCGCGCTGGGTTTAACCAAGATAGGTACCAATACACTTACCCTTTCAGCCACTAACACCTACACCGGCGCGACCACGCTGACGGCCGGCACGCTGAGCGCCGGCGCGACCGGAAACCTCGGCGCGGCGGCTTCCAACCTCGTCTTCAACGGCGGTACGCTGCAGATCACCGGTACGACTTTGACCAATATCTCGGGAATCGGACACACCGTCATAACCAATCCGGGTGAAACCGTCGGGCTGGATATCAACAATGCGGCCAACACATTCACATTCGATCAAGTCCTAAACCAGACGACCGGAGGCCTGACTAAATTGGGCGCGGGCACCTTGGTACTCAATAAAGCCAACACCTACACAGGAGCCACGACAGTCAGCGCAGGAACGTTACAAGCCGGAGTAGCCGCCCAGGCCTTTGGTAATAACTCGGTCGTGACTTTGAACAATACAGACGGAGGCGGCCTTAACCTTAATAACTTTAATAATACTATAGGTCCACTCAATGGTGTCGCAACCAGCACCGTCGTCCTCGGTTCAGGGACCCTTATGATCAGCGTCAACGCCGACACCGACAGAAGCGGTAACTATGTCGGTGTGATTTCAGGAACAGGCGGGCTGACTGTGGCAGGCACATACCCCGGCACACAAGTTTTAACGGGCGCCAATTTGTATTCAGGCGTAACCACTATATCCGGCACAAGCACTCTCCAGATCGGTAACGCCGGGACAACAGGCACTCTAGGAACAGGTGCTGTAACAAACAATGCTGGGTTGAAGTATAACCGGACTGATGTCGTACCGGCCATAACTAATGTTATCTCAGGAACAGGTACATTTGAACAAGCTGGGACCGGTACCGTAACTTTAAGAGGCAACAACACCTACACAGGAGCCACGATAGTCAGCGCCGGAACGCTGCAAGCGGATAATGATACTTACTTTGACTCTGTCAAAGGTGTTGGTTATGGGGCTTTTGGTAATCTTTCGGCCGTGACGGTTGCAGTCGGAGCAACGCTGGATGGAAATGGTTATTACCATAATATAGGTTCACTTTCGGGGAGTGGTAAAGTGACTGAGAGCGATCCGGGCTTCCAATCATCTTTTGTTGTGGGCTGGGACAATTCTTCTACGACCTTTTCTGGAATTATAGAGGATGGCAATGGCCTAATCGACCTTACTAAAGATGGAAGCGGGACTTTTACTCTTACCGGTGCCAACACATATACCGGAGCTACCGCGATAAACGCAGGAACAGTGGTTGCCGGTAATGCCAATGCCCTCGGCAACGGATCGGCTGTTACTGTCGGGGCCGGCGGTACTCTCGACGTTGGCACCACCAATGTCACCGTTAATAATACCTATACTCAGAACGGGACTCTAAAGGTGACCGTTGCGAGCCCGTCATCTTCCGGTAAGATAACATCCAACGCCAATGCATTTGTAGCCGCAACTAGCAGCGTCAATGTCACTGTTGCAAACAGCACCTTCATCCCGAACAACACCACATACACGGTAGTAGACAGTTCAGGCGGAAACAACGTAAACGTCCCCGGCACGATCACATCAAGCGATTCGCGTTTGACGTTCTCAGGCATAAGCTCAAACGGAGACCTCATTTTAACAGCTAGCCGCGCCGCAAACGGCTTCTCAAGCTTAGGCACGAATTCTAACTCCTCTGCCGTTGGCGCTGTTTTAGATAACATCTCAGCCCCGTCCGGTGATATGTTAACCGTCTTAAATACGCTCGAAGGACTGAGCAATTCGCAGACAGAGTCAGCCCTTGCCACCTTAGTTCCTGTAGTCGACAGCGGAGTGACCAATGTCAGTAATACCGCCATCAACCAGTTCATGGGGACATCTACCGACAGGCTAGGTGGCCTCTTCGCCCAGGCGCATAGCGAAGAGACCGGCGTCTCAACCGGAAGCAAGGGGAGCAGCGGTTTTGAGGCATGGGGCAGGGGATTCGGTGAATACGCCCACCAGGATCCCAGAGGGCTAAGCAACGGCTATCACGCCACTATCTGGGGCACGGCAATAGGAGCCGATATCCCAATCTTTAACGACAAGGCCCGCATAGGCGCCGATGGCGGTTACGCCAGCAGCGGCGTAAATTCAAAAGATAACAGCGGTAAGACCTATATCGACAGCTACCAGTCAACCTTCTATGGCGGCTTCACGGATCCCGAGAAACCCTACTACATAAACGGCGCCTTCTCCTTCGCCTATAACACATACAAGGGAAGAAGGAACATAGCCGTAGGCACTATCACCAGGACCGCCAACGCAAACTATAAGGGCCAGCAATACTCCGTCTTATTCGACGGCGGATATATCTTTAAGACCAAACAAGTCAATATAACCCCCATAGCCTCTATCCAGTACCTGCGCCTAAACCTCCATAGCTACACCGAGACGGGCGCAGATGCTCTCGATTTAAGTGTCAAAGGCCAGGGCTACAACCTATTGGAATCCGGCCTGGGCGCAAAGTTCGACCGTCCATTTGAGGTCTCCTACGGCACTATAGCACCCGAGGTCCACGTCCGCTGGTTTTACGATATAATAACCGATAAACAATCCACCACGTCTACCTTCGCAGGCGGCGGCGGTTCATTCGCCACCAACGGATTCAATCCCGCGCGCAACGCCTTAAATGTCGGGGGAAAAATAGCCCTTCTCACAAAAGGCAACTGGAGCTTTGACGCCAATTACGACTTCGAATACAAACAGGACTTCACTTCCCATACGGGATGGGCGGATATCGCATATAAGTTTTAGTATATAAAAGGTGAGTTGATAGCATGAGGATCTGGGATATAGCGCCCGGAAGGTTATGCCGCAACCATCTCTTGGGCGAGCACAGGGAACTCCACGCCATCTGGTCTGTCCTGACGCGCAACAAGAAGGGGTATTCCCGCCATCCCGAGACCTTAAGGTGGAAGGGCAGGTTAAAGGCGCTGTATTCAAGGCACACGAAGCTCGTCAACGAACTTAAACGGCGTGGCTACCTCCACCACAGCCCTCTTGATTCCCGGCTGGCGAAAGGGAAGGGGAGGCAGACGCGGTTCGTCAATTCAGTCGGCGAACAGATCAAGATTTTGAGCAGGAAAAACTGCGGCTGTAAGATTTAATAGGTAAGGCCATTAAAATAATCATAACCCTCTGCGATTATAACTGTTGCAGGGGATTTTTATTAAGAGTAGAATTAATCCTAACGAGGCGTTCCAAAGTTACTCGCTCCAAGAATTAATTTCATTGGTTACGGAGAAGAGGAGATTTAGAAAATTATGAAATACGTGACCGCTATGTTCGATTGGATAATGAGAAATAAGGAATGGATCTTTAGCGGTGTTGGAGTCGTGCTCATAGGGTGGTTGGTCTTGGCGGTGCGCAGGTTTTTATTCATGCGACGAACTTCAAGTTCGTTGATTGAAGGGGCGACTCTTAGAGAAATAATCGAGAGTCCTGCGGTTGTGTCATCATCCGACATCGCCAACTTAACTTCTTCTCTTACCCCGAAGCAAATCATTGAAAATATAAAGGCTCTTCCGCTCCTCCAACAGCAGGATGCCGGCAAACACTATATTGGTCTTGCTGTGAAATGGGATGGAGAGCTTGCCGATGCGAGGAAAATAGCTGAGAATTCGGTACAACTTTATATCTTACACGGCTCAAGCAGTACAGGCTTTTTTTTAAAGGTTAACCCAAGCGACTATCCTGGGCTTAGTCTTCTAAAGAAAGGGGCTCATGTTGAGGTAGATGGCCTGATTGAGGAAGCAGGAGCAATGTGGGTGACGCTTAATAACGCGCACATTCGCTTTTAGTATTTACTCAGCACATTATTTATGTAGGGCAATAAGGGACGTGTCAAAAAGGGACAGGTCGCATAAACAGAGTGTCCCAAAGTGACACGTCTCCGAAAAACCCATACCTTGGCATAAAGGAGGTGCTTAATGAATATTCCGGAAAAAGAACAGTATAAATACCTTACTCACCATCTTGAATATCTTAATGATAAGATTCTAGGATCGTTTGAATTATTCATTAAACTCGCTACGGCAATTATCGGTGGTGTATTTCTTCTTCATTGGAAACTTGCAGAGAACCATAATAATGGAGATTCACTTGTTTTGATGTCTGATATGCTGTTTTGCATTGTCGGCGTAAGTATCATAGCCCTTATATGGATTAATCTTTGTGCTTGGCGATCATATCGAAAAACTCTCTCTAAAGAATATCCAGCTATTAAGCTTTCGAATCCTTTCTTATGGTGGATAGGTGAAGCCATAATGAGTTTACTTATAATTATAACGTGTATATTATTTTGTCTCTTAAATCCTCTGAATAGTTTTTGTTAGAGTAATAAGGGGACGCGTCAAAAAGGGACAGGTTGCATAAGCAGAGTGTCCCAAAGTGACACGTCCCCAAACGCATAAAATCGCGCAAAAAGGGAGGTTGGAATGAAAAGGGCGATAGTAATTTTTTTGGTAGCGTCATGTTTTCTTGAAGGTTGTGCATCTTATCATGCGGGGCTTTTGCCATCAAAAGATGTAATGAATTATGATAATAAGCAAGTTCAAAATAACGTTTATGTCGTAGCAAAATTTTTGAATGCAAGAGAAACAAAACAAGTCTTTCAATTTGATCTAGAAAATAAGGGTATCCAGCCCACTTTTATTGTTATGGATAACAGAAGTCCTAAAACCTACGATTTCAAAAAATCAGACATAAATAAACAGATAATGTCTTCGCAAGAGGTAGCTGATAAATGCAAATTTAGTACTGTCGGACGAGCAACAACTTATGGAGTAGTGGGATTATTCATTTGGCCATTCTTAATTCCAGCAGTAGTCGATGGCGTAGGATCATCGGAGGCGAACAGAAAAATTGAAGACGATTATGCTTATAAAGAATTGCAGGATGGAAGATTAATGCCAAATGCTCTCATGAACGGAGTTGTTTTCGTGTCTAAAATGAAAGAAGGAGAGGATTTTACCATAAGATTAAAAGATGTTGATACAAATGAAATTCTAAGATTTAGTTTTCAGAAGTGAGTCACATTAGGTCGCATAAGCAGAGCGTCCTAAAGTGACACGTCCTCAAAATTAACCACGAAGAAACGCTATAATTAAAAGGTGTGAGATATGACTTTAATAATGTCAGCTATTACCTCCTCGGGTATCGTTCTAACTGCCGATAGTAGACAGTCCTATAAAAATGGAGCAGGGGCAATTCGCATTGGTTCTGATAATGCATTGAAGCTTTTTAAGCTTTCCGATTATATTGGAGTTTCTATTTCAGGTAAAGCCTTTCTTAATGGGGAAAACCAATCGGTCAAAGACGTCGGATATTTTATTAATAAATTTAAACAAACAGAGGATCTAAAAGAACTAACAATCCGAGATGTTGCTAATAAACTAAATAAATATCTCGGTGACCTTTTTGTTGAGAAAGAAAGAGTATCTTTGAAAAAGCTTATTGAGGAACAAGTTACAAAGCTTGGTGGTAAAGATTTAGTTTTTCTTCCAATGGACGATTCTTTGGTTCCATATTCATATAAAGATAAGGACGGCAAGGTGATTTCAAATACAGCAATGATTGAGACAATTAATATGATTGTGGCAGGCATTGATAAGGACAAGGTAGGAAGAGCTTACTCAGTTTGGGTTCCTAAAGGGATAACGCTGGAAAAAGATACTCAGCTGTGCGGTGCTTTGTGGTGCGGTCAGAATGATGTTATCATTCGAATTGTCAAAGGATTTACACTGGAGATAGAAAAACTTAATTTTATAAAAGAGGCTCTAGCAAAAGATAACGCCTCAACTATCAGCCAGCTAAATAAAATGGAGTACATTATTAATTGGGGAACAATGACCATCCAAGATGCGATAGATTTTTGCGTATTAATGACCCGTACTACCGAAAGCATACAGAGGTTTTCTGATGGTACCTTTTTACAACCTGGTGGTATTCCCGGCGTTGGTGGGGAGATTGATATAGCTGTTATTACACCTGAAAAAGGATTCCGTTGGCTTAAAAAGAAAAAATTGGAATCTGAGGGGGAAGAGCTTTCTTTAGAGTAAGAATGGAATATCAGCAAAATAGAATATAATAAGGAACGTGGGCGATAGGGGACGTGTCAAAAGGGCAAGGTCCCTTCGCAAAGGGAGACAGGTTATAAAAATGACACATGACAGATCTAAATGAGTAAACCTGAAGAGGAATCAAGCGAAGTAAAAAATAGCAGCCGGAATATTCTTATACTTGACGTATTGGGCATGGCTGTTATATTTATTCTTTTTATGATTGTTCGTGACAAATTTGGGCAAATTTTTAAAGAAATGGACGTGCCTGCAACGTTATCTTATAGAATATTAATCGAACCCCACCCTGTCGTGCTTATTGTCGAATTCATTATAATCATAGCCATTCTCATTCTTAAAGAGAGAGTAATAAGGAATAAAAGCATAACGTATTATATTAATAGCATAATTTTAGTAGTATTAGTTTTATCTATTCTCTTTTTCGGATATTCTGCTTTTTTCTTGCCCTTGATTCCTCTAATTACGGAACTACAATCAAGGTCCAGTTTTTTCGATAAGTTCGGGTATCTTTTTAGTTATAATATAGTTGTTCCGTTAGTCATCTTAATAGCCGGCTTAATAATATTTATTAAGCCGGTTTCTTGTATCGAGCTCCAAAAAAAGTTTTACGAAAAGATCAACTGGCGCATGGAGCCGATCAATATGGAAATGGAGATCAGAAATACAAAAATCATGGGCTTATTTTTAGTCGGCGCATCCCTAGCAACAATTGTCTATTTTTTGATTAAAGGATAATAATGGAAAAAATTATTGGACAAGCGGGTAATCTAAACGATTTGGTAGCTTATCAGGAAGGCTCAATCGTAAGCAAAGAGATAATAAAAAAGGACATAGGCACGGTAACCCTTTTTGCCTTTGACAAGGGGCAGGGGTTGAGCGAACACACCGCGCCGTTTGATGCCCTGGTTTATATCTTTGACGGCGAAGCGGAAATAATGATTTCCGGCCTGCCACATCATTTAAAGGCAGGCGAGATCATCATAATGCCTGCGAATAAGCCGCACGCCTTAAAAGCGATAGAACGTTTCAAGATGATGCTGGTTATGATTAGGTCTTAAAGAGAAAAGTCTTAAAAATAATCATAACCCTCTGCAATTATAACTGTTGCAGAGGGTTTTTGTTAAGAGTAGAATAAATCCCAACGAGGTCTTACAAAGTGGCGCATATTCAAAACCATAAGCGTGCTTAATGTTGAGAGTGCCCCGATTTTTAAATAGACTTGCAATTGGTTTTAATAGTGATAGAATCAAAGAAAAAGGAGCACAGATGGGCGTCAAGAAGAATTTATGGTTGTTTGTATTTAATGTTGTCTGCCTAGTTATTGCTATTGTTTTGTGTAGTGGGTTTATGTATTATTTTTGCGTAGCGAACCCATCTAACATTGTTTATGCAAAAGAAGATAGTTCCGCGGAGAAGGTTGAATTAAATAAACAGGAAATTAGTAAATTACAGAAGGATGATTTAAGTAATCAGGACTCTAAACAATCGGCAGTTGTTGAGGAGAAAACCGATAAGACTACGGTTTCCCTCGTTTTAAATAAAGAGAATGAAGCAATTATAAAAAATATGGAACGACGTAATAGTTTTCTCGAATTTTATATAGGGCAGATTATAAGCTTTTATCAACAAGTTATTACTTATTTATTAGGAGTAATTGGTGTTTTATTAGTCATCAGCTTTATGTATATACGTTTTACGTCTAAGCAACAAACTGAGGAGATGGCAAATGAAGCATTGAACTCAAAATCCTTCCAGATAATTCTACAAAATCTGGTTAAGAAAGAATATGCTGAAGCGTTAAAATCAGGTGATTTTGTGGAAATGTCTAGTAAAATACCTGATTTAGCTGATAGGGTAACTGAGCTTGAGAAGATAATGAACGCAAAAGATGATGATGAAATTCAGGAATAGGGGTGAAAAATGGGAATAATTAGAGAGAAATGTTTTGCTCCTGACTGTTCTATCGCATCTAGCAATATTGATTTATATGATACTCCGGAGAAATTATTTGCTTTTGCAAGTTCTCAAGGCATTCCTACTGTGCCTTTAGACGTAGAGAAATTAGCCAATAAAATGGGTATCAAAATAGAATACGCTGATTTTCCAAATGATTTATCGGGGGAACTTATCAAGGATCCGGCAACTAATCATTGGGTTATCTATGTGAATAAAAATCATCATATTAATAGGCAAAGATATACTATCGCACATGAAATAGCTCATTTTTGTCAGCACAGGCACTTGAAATATAGATTTGAAGACGAAATATTTTTTAGGGGTGGTGAATCATACGACAAGGAAGAAACGGAAGCAAATAATTTCGCTAGTTCTATACTTATGCCAGAACAAGAATTTAAAACTAAAGTTCGTTCGGGAATTAGGAAAATAGAAGAATTAGCTGGGATATTTAAGGTCTCAACCTTAGCCCTAAGAATAAGGGCAAAAAATCTCGGCATGTCAGGACACGGGTTATGAAGAATATATCATATGCTCCGATAATAAAAACTAGTGATGCGGAAATCAGGGGGATTGAAAACCTTGATGATGACGATAAGGATGGAATTACTCCAATTTTTGAATTGACAAAATCAAGAAAATCAAAATATCTTCCTCAGGGTGATATATATAGAAGGCTAGAAAAGCTTAAAGATGTATTTGGTGCTAGGCGTTTCATATTAGATTTAACAAGTGATCGTAATTCTATAAATGAACAAATTGAAGAATTGCAAGATAATCATGGCGGATATAAAAATTGGATTGATTTCCTAATTTTGCAAAAGAATGATTTTCCTGAATTAATACCAACAATACAGATTACTGATAAGGGAGTTAAGACTGAAGAAGAATTGTATAATAGAGTTAAGGTACAGGTTGAAGCGTTAAACAGGAATTTTGCCGAAGTTGCTTACAGGTTTCCTTTGGAATATGAAGATTTTACGACCGACCTCAAGCATATAATTGATAATATCTCTAAAGATAAAATTATTTGTATCGTTGATGCTGGATTCATTACGCAAGGGAAATCAGGAATCTATATAACAAAAGCAAGGAGTGTTATTGCAGAAGTAAAAAAATTTGGGATTAAAAATATAATATTATCAGCTACTTCCTTTCCAAGGAATCCGACTCAATACGGCGGTGAGGAGACAGGAGAGTGCCAATTAGAAGAGTGTTTATTTTATAATGGCGCAAGAGAAGAAAAATCTAATATCAGTTTTATCTATGGAGATTATGCCACGATTAATCCGATAAGAAGCGATCAAGCAGGTGGCAATGGATGGGTTCCGAGAATAGATATGCCTACAGAAGATGAACTTTTTTATTATAGATCTAGAAAACGCAAGCAAGAATTGACATATGCTAACGCTTATACAAGAGTCGCACACTCTGTGGCTAGCGACCAAAGATATAAAAATATAAAGAAAAAAATCAGGGATTGCTGGGGAATTGAGCAGATTGAATTAGCCGCAAAAGGCACCCCAGAAGGATTATCACCATCCTTCTGGATCTCAGTTAGAATGAACATCCACATAACAATAAAAAATAAAATGCATTAAACATATAACTTATCAATTATTCCGCATAAACCTCGTAAATCATCCCATACGATTTTTCCTTCGGTATCCCTCAAGAGAAGCCTAAAAAGTTTATAGTAACGTTTCTTAAGATATGAATAAGCAGCTGTGCGGATTTTACTTGTGGTCAGCTGGTGGCTAAGCTTTTCCCGTATTTCATCTGTAGATAGCTTTCGGATATTTCTTGAGGTGCATAGGCTGAGCAGTTCAATCTTAGGCAAGAATATCAAAAGAGAACGCTTATCCAATTTTTTATTTAATCTCGCTATTTTTATAACCTTAAATTTATCGTTATTAAATAGAATTAGTCCGGTGTTTTGAGTAATAATATTTTTAATCTTGTTAACATTCTTTATAGTGGTTATTACAGATACTTTGTCAAATGTATTATGATAATCGTTTAGCTGCATTTTAAGTTTTCTTGGATCGTCAGAATCACTTTTTATTTCAAGGGTATGTGTTTTGTTTGAAATAATTAATAAGTCGGCTTTTCGCCTATTAGCAGAAAACAAAACTTCAGTAGCAATAGCATCCTTCGACTTATTAAAATTAAGATTGCCCCTTAATAACCATCTTATTGCTTTTGTTTTTATTAGTTCTGCTTTATCCATAGTTAAATGTTATCTCGCAATAATATAAAAATAATACGATCGAATATCCTTGTTGTATTTTTTGTTTTTTTAGTAACCGATATTATACTTTAATTTAATAAAATATTCACTACAAGAGGTAATTGTGATGGTAGGCTACCTGCAATGTGTTAGTCCCAAAGGTCAAATGCATAATCTTGTGAGAATAAAGTTGTTTAAGAACAGGGCGCCGATAGTAAGAGCTAAGTTACCTTATGCCTTCACAAAGAAGTGAAAGCACTTGGCGTTCTTAGGGTAGATTACTCTACCGTTCCGCCGAATGTATCGGCAGTACACCTCAACGCCAGGAGTTAATCCCGAACCGCGGTTATCCCGCTTTTCAGCATTAAACCTTCGTTGCATACTTTTGTCTCCTTTCCGGGGGCTAATTTTTACCTTACGCAACCCCTCAAAAAGAAGAAAATAAGATTAAGAAAATGATTTCAGGAGGGGGGTAAGTAGGAAATTAGCCTAGAAAAGAAGACATCGTAGCCCCGGAGATTTTGCTCCTTAGTTTGTCCTACCGGCACCCAAAGAACAAGTTTCTATGCTATAAATACTACAAATTAGTCGTAAAGTCAATCTAAAAATTCTTGACACCCACACAAATGTGTGGTATACTCCTGCCTATGAAACCCCAAGTAGAATTAACCGCCAAGCAAGAGAAGGTCCTGAAATTTATCCGCGAAAGAGTGGGGGAGAACCTGCCTCCGACCATAAGGGAGATAGCAGGGGAGATGGGCTTTGCTTCCACAGGAACGGTTAGGGATTATCTTGCGGCGCTTCAAAGAAAGGGTTACCTCAAACGCGAAAATAACAAATCCCGGGGCATAGCGTTAATAGGAAGTATTGCGGCCGGGGAGCCGAAATTGGCCTATGAAGATATCGAGGGCTATGTCGAGATCGCCCGGGAGAATACCTTTGCCTTGAAGGTCAAAGGCGAAAGCATGATAGACGCCGGCATTATGGACGGCGACATAGCGGTCATCAGGAAACAGAAGACGGCCGATAACGGCGATATCATCGCCGCGTTACTGGACAATAACGAAGTCACCTTAAAAAGACTCAAGACCGGCGGCGGCAAGCCATTCCTGGAAGCAGCGAACAAGAAATATCCCCCGATACATAAAGAATTCAGCATCATAGGCAAACTTGTCAATATAGTAAGAAAATATTAAGCGATGGCGATATCAGGCTTCAACCCAAAGGCGCGCTGGGACCGACACCCTCTTGGCAGAGGGCAAGCTATCCCCGAGACCGAAGACAGTGTCGACCCCGGGATACTGGACGAAAAGATAGAAGTCCTGGCATATTTCAAGGGCTCAGCGATATTTCCCCGCGCGTTCATCCGCAATAACAAGGTCCACAGGATAAAAAAGATCACCTATAACTGGCAGGAACGCCGCGGCCGGGAGGTCCTGAACCTGTTTTCGGTGGACACCGGGACCTGCCTCTACCAGATATCATTTAATAACACGACCTACCGCTGGCAGATCGACAAGATAATAGCATGATCCTGCACATAGACATGGACGCTTTTTTCGCGTCCGTTGAACAGGCCATCAACCCGCGGCTTAAAGGCAAGCCCCTGATAGTGGGCACGCGCGAAAGGAAGCTCCACACGGTCGTTTGCGCGGCCAGTTATGAAGCCAAGGCCTTAGGGATAGGCTCAGGGATGTCTTCTGAGGAGGCCTTTAAAATATGCCCGGACCTCAATTTTGTCCCGGCAGAACAAAGCAAGTATATATGGACCTCGGGCCGGATATTGGAGCTCATCAAGGGATACGGGTTCGAGACCGTATATGTTTCGATAGATGAGTTCCAAATTGATGTAGGGGATCAGGGACAGTCCCCAAATGGGGGCTGTCCCTCTTACGCCGTGGCTTTGGCCGAAGATATCCGCAGCAAAATACACAAAAACTTCAACATCACAGCTTCCGTAGGCATAGCGAAAAATTGCCTCCTTGCCAAACTCGCCTCAAAGTTAAACAAGCCAAACGGTGTAGCTGTTTTGACCGAAGCCAATTTAGCCGAAATTTTGGCCAAAACACCGGTCGAAAAATTATGCGGGGTGGGGGAAAAGACAGCCGAAATCTTCCATGATTTGGGCATCAAAACCTGCCTGGACCTGTACGCCAAAACGCCCAAATTCCTGGAGCGGAATTTAGGCAAGAACGGGCTCAATCTTTACGCGTCTTTGCATTCCGAAGAGTCGCTTGAGCCGGCTGATGATGACCCGGATCCAAAATCCGTAGGCCATTCATATACCTTGCCGAGATCCACAGAAAATCCCGGGTTTATCCGCGCCTGGATACGCCTTTTGGCCGATATGGTCGGTGAGCGCCTAAGGCAGCAAGGCCTGGCAGCAGCGACAACACACCTATGGCTGAACGGGCCAAAAATAGGCAATTTTGGGGCCCAAAAGACATTCCCGGAAGCCACTAATGACGGCTGTGAGATATTCCGGAGAGTACTTGTTAATATGTCCAAATTAGGGCCGCAAACGCCCAAAACAAGAGCTTTAGGCGTAACCTGCAGTAGTTTCACACATACCAGGTATTTGCCTTTATTTGACCAACAGAAGAGCCGGGAATCGCTCCTGGAGGCGGTAGACAGGATCAATGACCGCTACGGAGACGGCTCGATTTATCCCGCCGCGATCACTTTAACCAGGGAAATGCCTTAAGCATAATCAAAAATAGTTGAAAGTTTTTTCCCTCTTTTAGCGTCTATAGAATTAAAGGAGGGTTTTTCATGGGTAAGTTGATTATACATAAGGTAATAGAACAGAAGATATTCGTAATAAGGGGAAAGAAAGTAATCGTTGATAGGGACCTGGCTGAGCTTTACGGAGTAGAAACAAAGCACTTAAATAGACAGGTAAGGAGAAATATCGACCGTTTTCCAGAAGAGTTCATGTTTCAACTTACCGAGAACGAGAAAAAGGAACTGGTGACAAATTGGCACCAGTTTAAGCCATTAAAGCATTCATACGTGCTGCCATATGCTTTTACGGAACATGGAGTAACTATGGCGGCTATGGTATTAAACAGCGACACGGCCATAAGGGTAAGTGTTTTTATAGTAAAGACTTTTATCAAACTCCGCGAGATTATCGCCACTCAGAAGGAATTAATGACTAAGTTCGGCGAGCTTGAGCTAAGGGTAGATAAGCATGACAAAGATATCTTAAATCTGATCAGAGTCATCAAAGAGTTATTAGAGCCGAAATTCGAGGAAAAGCCGAGGCGGAAGATAGGGTTTTATCCCTAAAGGACGGATTTTTCATGGCTTGACATAATGTATCAAATATGATACATTTGTTATAGGCATGAAAGGAGGTGCATTAACATGAAAAAATCAATATTCGACAAAGAAATGGAGAATCCAAGGTTCAAAGCTATATACGATGAAATAGCTACTGAGCTGAACATAGGAGAGCAGATAGCCCGGCTAAGGCATGAAGCGAGACTAAGTCAATCGGAATTAGCCAAGAAAGTGTGTACTAGCAGAACTGCTATAGCGCGATATGAAAGCGGAGATTACGACAGATATAATGTAAGCACTTTAATGAAAATTGGAAGAGCGCTGCATAAGAAATTAAAAATATCTTATATATAAAGGCTTGACAGGCTAGAGAGGGTGTGATATAGTTCTATCACTATGGAACAATCGAACTATTCAAAGATATTCAAGGCACTCTCAAGCGAGCAGCGGCTCAAGATCTTTTTGATGATCTATAAGCAGTGCTGCAATCCGAAGGACCAGCAGGGGGGAGCCGAATTTAAGGCAGAAGAAGGGAAGTCGTGCTGCCCCGGGACAAGGATCATAGAGAAGGCCTTTACGCATGTCTGTGATTGCATGAAATTGTCCAGGTCTACGATTTCGCACCATTTTAAGGAGCTCCAGAACGCAGGGCTTATTACGTGTGAACGCGATGGCCGGAACTACCGCTGCAAGGTCAACGAACAGGCGGTCAAGGCCATAAGGGATTTCCTTAAGTAATTTTTTTTGACCAATAAGTTCGATGGCCATCGAATAATTAGGTCAAGAAAGGAGGTGAAATAAATGAAAGGATGCTGCTCATTCGATCCGGAGTTCATTCATGACCAGTTTGATTGCACCTGCAAAGAGACGGAAAAAGGTCTCCAGCTTGACATCAAACCTAAGGACCCGGCAAAGGCGGATTCCTTGAAGGCGCTGGCAAAGGCCTGCAAGGACTTCTGCAGCTGCTGCAAGTAAGAGGTAATTTGGTAAAGAATGCCCGGAATAGGGCCGTACAGGCGCAAATTCCGGGCATTTCTTATGCCATAACCAGCCGGAAACCGCCATACAAACCATCCCATAGAGGCGATCTCAGCGTGAAGGGAAAGACTTATCCACAGCTTATTCCGCGTGCTCACGTACTTAACATAAGATATATTATAGGACGTTAGCCTTGCATGAGAAAGAGTGGTATTTGGCATAAATGAAAGCGTTGAAAATGACAAAACTTAGAATTAAGATTGAATTTCATAGTCTCTTGCGGCTGAGGATGACAGACATTTGCCGGTGGATCTTTCGGTTTGTAGCCAGTATTTCCTTTAAATAATGATTGTAGGGCTTACCGGAAAACGTCGTCACCTCTCCCCCGGCTTCCTTGACTATGAGCCAGGCTGCGGCCGTATCCCAGGGATTAAGCTCTAATTCCCAGAAGCCGTCAAGCCTGCCGCAGGCTACATAGCACATATCAAGGCTTGCCGCGCCAGCCCGCCTTACTGCCTGTGAGGATACGAGGAAATTCCTGAAATGCCTTAAATTTGACTCCATGGTCTTGCCTAATTTATAGGAAAACCCGGTCATTAAAAGGCTCTTTTTTAGGTCTTTTTGGGAGCTTACTTTTATGCGTTTGCCGTTAAGGAAGGCGCCCTTGCCGCGTTCCGCGCAAAAAAGCTCACCGCGGACAGGGTCATACACTATGCCAAGCAAGGGTTTTTTGTCTTTCTCCAGGGCTACGGAAATAGCGTAAAAAGGAAAGCCGTGGGCGAAATTAGTGGTCCCGTCAATGGGGTCTATTACCCATTTAAGGTCCGAGCCTGCCCTTATCTCCCCGATCTCTTCAGACAAAAATCCTATATCCGGGAAAGCCTTGCGTAAAGACTTTATAAGCACGCCTTCAACCTCGTGGTCTACGTTCGTCACGAGGTTTATCGAACCCTTGAAAGCGATGCTCTTGATCTTTTTGCTGTGTTCTTTTAGGTATTTCCCGGCTTTAAGGACGATCCGGCAGGCTTCGTTTTTAATAGCTATTTTTTCGGGCCCCTATGGGCTTTACCTGACATGCGTTTCTTCCTTCTTTTGTTCCTGAGTCCTTTTGGTATCGACATCGTTGCCTCCTTTTTTATTTTTTAAGGTGTTTATCAATGTATTCCATCAGTGTATCCTGGTGCTTCTTATCGCCTTCCAGGAACTCAATGCCGATCAGGAACGTCCGCTTGCCGTCTTTGTCGAGCCGCTCGGCGCCCTCACAGCCCTCGCACCAGGCGACTTTACCCCTTAACCTCAGGGTTTCTTTAGAGTTCGGCACCGAGATCTCCATATCTATCAGCGCGTCTTTCGGCAGTATCTCGTACACGAGGATGGAAATACCCGTCTTGCTTATGTTTTTCGTGTTAGTCGAAAACTCGGCTTTCGTGGGCGGGATAAGGTTGTATTTAAGGTCGAGTTCGGTATCGAAACGTTCGCATCTTCTTCTGTCTTTTTCGCCGGCGCAATATTCCTCAACCTTCCCGCGAGTAGCGAATTTCTCGCTTACTTTTCTATCTTCTTTGGATGTGAGGAGATAAACCAAGAAAAGGCCTATCGCGATAAAAACCAAAATGATTATGATGTTCATTTGATTAAAAGTATATACGTTATTTCATTGCCTGTCAATGGGTTGTGTCTCATGCGGTCCATGCCTGCTCCGCAAATAACCCCCCCGGGATTAAAACCCCGGGGGTTTTTGCCTGACTGATGTTAAAAGGTTACTTTCACGCCGCCAGTCACGATAACAGCGGGATCCGTGCTCTTGGTTGATGAATTACTGTTCCTGTTGTAGAACGTTTCCGGGACGAATACGCCGCCGGTCAAATCGAACTGGACATCTTCGGTGTAATCATACAGGATGGTCGTATCGACCTCATCGCCGAGGTTGTAGCCTCTGTCATTGCCGCCGGTCATCCCGATGCTGCCGCTTTTCTCTGTCCAGAAGTGCAACCATCTTGTCTTGAGCGAGAGATCATCCATCGGCCTCAACCCGCCATCGACATACAGCGTTATCGCGTCTGTCGAACCGGACGGATCGTTCGGGTCCAAGGTCGTGTAGATGTTACCGCCGATGCCGGTCAACGCAGCCTGCTGGCCACCCATGTAACCGCGTATGAGCGAAAGCGAGTTGCCCCTGAACATCGGGTCCCATGCGGTCCACTTGCCGGTATTTGATTTATTCTGGCCGGAAAGTAACTCGAACCCTAATCCTAAATTGGGCTTGTAGGCAACTTCTTTCCATATGTAGTTACCGTAAGCATTGATTGCCCATGCTAACTTACCTCTCTTGAGCGAGGAGCCATCGGTGCCCGGTACGTACGGTCCCATGGTGTCTTCTAGGTTGCCCCACTGTACCGCACCTTCACCGTTAAGCACGAGGTTCTCGATAGGAGAGATATCGCCTCTCATGCCGAATACATGCGTCTGTTCCCTGTTGTATATCCTACCGCCTACGCCGGGAACGGTGCGATCAAGAAAGTCGATGCCGTTTTCAAACAGGTCAACGGCATTAATCGTGCCCATAGAGCTGTCGAGCGTAGGATTATCCTTGAAGAAGTAGTAGGCTTCTGCTTTCGCGTTGTACTGATCGAACTTGTACGCGACGTTGATACCGGCCAGGTTCTCATCAAGGGATGATGTAAAGTTCTCGTTGATCTTCGAATAGATAGCATCGACCGTCCACGGGTCGAGGTCCAAGGTAGCGCGTATAGCGTCATAATATGTAGCATCGCTATACTGCAACCCTGCCGGGCCTGAGAACGGATAACCGGGAACATTAGTCCGCGTGATGCTGTTGACAGCTGTCATCGTCGGCCACTCAAAGACGTTCTGAGGATCCCTGTAGATACCGGGCCCGATTATGAAACCGTTCCCGAATCTCAGGTCCTGACGACCGATCTTCACTGTCAACGGCTGGTAGAAGAACTCCTTCAATGTTACGAAGGCTTTGTTGACCTGTACGCCGTCTACGCCAATCCAGTTGTTGCCCCATTTGGTCTGGTTCGATAAGACGATCGAGGCCGATACGTTATCGGTCAGGTCGGAATCTACCCCGACCTTGATCGTCGAAAGGATGAAGGACGTCTGGTCATCGCGTATCGAGGCGCCCGAACCCAACGCTGTACCTGTACCAAAACGGACAGCCGTGCTTTCTTCAGACTTGTTTTTCAAGTCAAAGTTGTTCATATAGATAGCCTGTTCCTCTATGGAACCGCTAACTTTGATGTTCTGTACCGCAGCGAACGAAGGAGCCGCTATCGCGACTAGCATCGCGACTACGAAGAGAACATTCAATAACTTCATTGTGGATCTCCTTGGTTAAGTAATATTATGAATGATTTTAGCAGCTTCCGGCGTTTTAAGTTCATCACCCTCCTTTCTTATCTTATACGGTCCAGGTCTGGGATTCGTAATCCGGCCCCGGAAGGATTATCTCTATCGCCCCGTACTCCGGGCAGCGTTCTATCACGGCGCCTGCGGTCTCTATTGTGGCGCTCAATTTTACCACCTCTCCCCCCTGCCCTTTGAAATCCTTGAACTTTATGGCCAATTCCAGTATCTTATCGTAGGCAACGGCGCCGTCCTTCCCTGCCTCTACCCATACCTCGTCTTCTTTCTCATGAAAAATAGTACATTGGCCGTTCCCTCCGTTGCGTTTGAGCGGCACGGATATCTTTACTTTCTTTTCCAGGAACAGGACGTTAAGGCTTAATTCTTCTTTTTGGCCGCCATCCTGGTTCCCCGGAATGTCAAACCGGAGATAAAGGGTTTCAGCGTCGAAACCGAAATAGATCTGTTTTATCAGGGTCTCCGACTGGTACATGGTGCCGCCGCGCTTGCTGGCGTCGATCAGGCCCGCGTTTATCCATTCGAAGTAGTTCGTGTCCCTTCCATCTATCGTAGGCTTTATAAAACCGTAGGGCTCCCTTACGATCTTTGCCTTTTTTGTCTTTATGGGCATTGACAGGTATTCGGGAGGTTTTTTCCCTATAACCGTGTAGACATTCGAGAGGTGTGACCTGAATAACCGGTCAAATTCCTCATCGTTGGCCGAGGAGTTGTCATCGCCGTACCACCAGTTCCAGTCGCTTCCTTCGGCTATGTATATTTCTTTCCAAGCCTTCGCGAGTAACTCTGGGGCGGGCTGCTGCTTTTCGTAATCCTTGAGGACGCTCCTGGTCTCGGAGAGGTATTCCCACGCTTTGTTCTTTTCCTCGTGGCCTATCCATATATTGAAATTCGCGTTTATCCATGAGCCCGGGTGGAGCCTAGTGAGCTTCTCCTGCGGCGGGAACTGGTCCAGGTATTCCGAGATCGTCACGAATTTTAAGGCAGGGTCTTTCGTGGCTTGCCCATAAAAATTATTGAGGAAATCCCTGCCGTCATTGGGATAGAATTCCCACGCGTTCTCACCGTCCAGGATTATCGCGACGAGATATGGGGTCCTGGACTTCGGCAGCTTCTCCCTGAGCGCGTGCAGCCGGTTAATAAGGTCGCCTCCGGCGCTGTCCGCATTCCAACTCTGGTATATAAAACCGATCGAATCCGACAAGGACCTGTCCCTGAATATTAGGGATAATTCGCCCTGTTTTCTTTCAAAGAGATACGGCTTGTAAAGCGTCTCCTGGGTCTTTTGCCTGCCGATCGACCTGAAGAGTATCTCTTCATCCGTTGCAACCCACTTAAGCCCGGCCTCTATTATTAGGTCGACCGCCTGTTCGCTTACCGAACCCTCCGAAGGCCACATCCCGCGCGGCGGCCTCCCGAATTTCCCGGTATATAACTTGACTGCCATTTCTAGTTGTGTTTTTGCGTCTTCCGGGTGGCGGAAATTTATGTTGGGAAGCCTGGTCTCCGGATATGATATCTTTGCCACGTCGGAATCGCACAGCAAGGGCAGTATCGGATGGAAGAACGGCGAAACGGATACCTCGATCTTGCCCTTCTCCTGCATATCCTTATATGTGGGTATTATCTCCCGCATGATCTCTATCTGCTTTGCCATGACCAGCTTTTTGTCTTCTTCGGAAAAGTATTTTCCTTTTTTGGACAATTCCTTAAGCTGGGCGTCTTTTTCCCTGAATACGGGGTCTATCCACGCCAGGTTGTAGAGGAGCTGGAGGTCTGTGAGATCCTGCGCGGTGAAACGCTTGGCCGCGGATGAAGCCTCTTCCGGGGAAAAATGCCGGCCTCTTTTTATGAGCAGGTCGTAAAATCTCGGGAAGGGCCTTATCATCATATCCCAATTCGCCATGAAAAAGTTGCGCAGGATGAAAAGCTTCTCCTGCTCGGTCAGGTCTGCGGCTTTCTTCAGGGTAAGTTCGTAGGGCTTGTCTTTTTTAGAGTCAGGATCGAGCGTATCTTCTATCTGTTCAATAAGGGACGGGACCAGGTTGAACGTCTGGTGGATATCCGGGAAATCCTGCAGGATCTTGGCCATGTCCAGGTAGTCCTTGACGGCATGGAGGCGCACCCACGGCATCACCGTCTCCCCTGTTATGAGGTTCTTGTAGAACGGTTGGTGCATGTGCCAGACAAAAGCTATATATAGAGGTTGTTCGGACATGGTGATCTTTTGAGATCCTTTAAGTTATCCCTGCTTGCTGTGTACGGTGAAATTATTGAAGATAATTTCACCGCGCTCGTAGGGATTATCCGCTTCGCGGATAAAAAAACCCCCCGGGGTTTGCGCCCCAGGGGGTTTTCCATCTAACTGATGTTAGAAGGTTACTTTCACACCGGTGGTCACGATCACAGCAGGGGTCGTGCTCTTGGTGTAGGAATCGCTGTTCCTTGTGTAGAATGTTTCCGGTATGAATACGCCGCCAGTCAAATCGAACTGGACATCTTCGGTGTAATCATACAGGATCGTTGTATCGACCTCATCACCGAGGTTGTAGCCTCTGTCATTGCCGCCGGTGGCGCCGATGCTGCCACTGCGCTCTGTCCAGAAGTGCAACCATCTTGTCTTGAGTGAGAGATCATCCATCGGTTTCAATCCGCCATCGACATACAGCGTTATCGCGTCTGTCGAACCGGACGGATCGTTCGGATCTAACGTCTGGTAGATGTTACCGCCGATGCCGTTCAACGCGGCCTGCTGGCCACCCATGTAACCGCGTATGAGTGAAAGCGAGTTGCCTCTGAACATCGGGTCCCATGCCGTCCACGTGCCGGTGTTGGCTTTGGACTGGCCGGAAAGTAACTCGAAACCTAAGCCTAAATTAGGCTTGTAGGCAACTTCTTTCCATGTGTAGTTACCATAGCCATTGATGGCCCATGCCAACTTGCTTCTCTTGAGGTCTGAATTGTTGGTGGTCCTGTTGTACAGTCCCATGGTGTCTTCAATGTTGCCCCACTGTAACGCACCTTCGCCGTTAAGCACGAGGTTCTCGATAGGAGAGATATCGCCTCTCATACCGAATACATGCGTCTGTTCCCTGTTGTATACCCTGGTTCCTACGCCGGCGACTGTCAAGTCGTTATAAGCAAGAAAGCCCGGGTTAGTTCCAACGAGGTCAAAATCAACGGGATCAATCAATCCCATGTCGCTGTTGAGCGTAGGATTGTCCTTGAAGAAGTAATAGGCTTCGGCCTTCGCGTTGTACTGATCGAACTTGTACGCGACGTTGATACCGGCCAGGTTCTCATCAAGGGATGATGTAAAGTTCTCGTTGATCTTCGAATAGATAGCATCGACCGTCCACGGGTCGAGGTCCAAGGTAGCGCGTATAGCGTCATAATATGTAGCATCGCTATACTGCAACCCTGCCGGGCCTGAGAACGGATAACCCTGATTGTTAGACGCAGCGCCCGGCACGAGGAACCTGTCCGTAGCTGTCATTTGCGGCTGAGCGAAGATACCCTGAGGATCCCTGTAGATACCGGGTCCGATTATGAAACCGTTCCCGAATCTCAGGTCCTGACGACCGATCTTCAATGTCAATGGCTGATAGAAGAACTCCTTCAATGTGACGAAGGCTTTGTTCACCTGTACGCCGTCTCCACCAAATTGGCCGTTGCCCCATTTGGTCTGGTTCGATAAGACTATCGAGGCCGATACGTTATCGGTCAGGTCGGAATCTACTCCAACCTTGATCGTTGAAAGAACGAAGCTGGTCTGATCATCGTTTATCGAGGCGCCTGAACCGGCAGCCGAACCAATTCCAAAACGGACAGCCGTGCTTTCCAATGACTTGTTTTTCAAGTCAAAGTTGTTCTGATAGATAGCCTGTTCCTCTATGGAACCGCTAACTTTAATGTTCTGTACCGCAGCAAACGAAGGAGCCGCTATCGCGACTACTATCGCAGCTACGAAGAGAACTTTCAATAACCTCATTGTGGATCTCCTTGGTTAAGTTATATTACGAAACAGGTTTAAAAAACAAACCCACGTATTTTCCATTTATATTGCTTATCATCATGATTTTGATAGCTTCCGGCGTTTTAAGTTCATCCCTCCTCTCTCGCCATGCTTGAAACCATCCATGATGTTAGAGCCTAACTTTGTGCTTAAATTAACATAACAGGGGGGGTTTGTCAAGCATTTTTTGCTGTTTTTTGGGTATTTTTTAATGACCCGCCGACGAGCCATGAATTCGGCATTTAAACGTTTATTTCCTTTCCAGCTGCACGGAGCGCTGGACCAATATCTTGAGTTTAGTCGATTCGGCGCCGCCTATGACGGCTGCCGCGTCGTCGACTGACATCCCGGATACGGATTTCCCGTCTATCGAGATGACCCTATCCTTTGCTTTCAGCCCGGCGAGGTCGGCCGGCCCGCCCGTTATGACACTGTTGATCAGGAGGTCCTTGCCCGCGGCATCCAGGAATATTCCCACCCCGACGAAGGAATTTTTCTGGTAGTCGATCTTCTTCCTTGTCAGTTCGCATTCCCTCTGCAGGAGGAAAGCGAAAGTGGTATTATCGCTCTTCGTGAGATAGCCGATTATCTCATCAAGGGATCTTCCGGCGCAGGCCATGTCGTTTATCTGGATCATCTCATCTTTTGGTTTTAATCCCACGGCTTCCGCATCCCCGCCCGCGGTGATGCCTATCAATACAGTCCGCCCTTCGGCAGAGTCGAGAATGAACCCGAAACCGTTTTTGACCTTGTCTCTTTTTTCGGCCGCTTCCCTTTCCTTCTGCTCTATCTCTTTCTTTTTCTTCGCCTCGGCATCAGCCTTGATCTTTTCCACTTTTGCCAGCGCGTCTTTCGCGGGCTGGAAGCCGGCATTCAACCGGAGGGCTTTTTTATACTGTTCAACGGCTGCCTCGAAATTATTTGAAACGAGGAACTGGTTCCCAAGGTTGACGAGGTTCTCCTCCGCGGATAATTTTTTTATTTCCGAAACCATATCCTTGTTGACCTTCATCGTACCGATCTTGATCTTCACGTTGTAAAAGTCATTTCCCTCATCGGTAATGACCCCCTCGATCTTCCTGCCGTCTTTCAAGGTGATAGTATCGGCCCTGGCCGCGGGCCCAAGGCAGGCCCCCAAGGCGCAAACGGTAAATAGTAAGATAAAAATACCCCGCATCATAGCCTCCTTTCTATTGAATCTTATTATAGGGATATCATGCGGAATCTGCAACCATTTTTCGGGGATATTTTTTTTAGGGGGGATTGTTTCACATAGTAAGAGAGGGACAGAATTTCTTCCATCCCTCTATTTATTATAATGTCCTATAGGAACTGTATTAACTGATGTTATTTCGTCGGCTGTCCGATGAATTCTGGGTTCAACCAGGTTTTTTCATACGGAGGAATCGGGAACGTTACGGTGTCAAAAAGACCAGAAGCCGTCCTGACTATACCCTTGACCGTTCCTTTAATGCCACCGACGATGACGCCAAACACCGGGTTGCTCTCCTTTATCGACTTATCCATCGCTATAGGGATCTCAACCCAACCTGTCGCAAAGTTAGCTAAACCTCTGCGCAGTTTGCTTCCGGCGTTAGCGGCATAGCTCGGTACTGCCATTCCGATCAACAATGATATAACAAAGAGTACTAAGACCGTTTTCCATACGTTGTTCTTAAACATGACTTTTTGTGTCACCTCCTCTCGATTAACATCATTGACGAAAATATAACATAGTAGTAATATTTTGTCAACAAAAAAATTATAAATTTGCTAAAAGCGCCGAAGAATTGACAAAAGCCGCCTTTACCTGCCCGGCCGAAAGCCCGCACCCCGCGAGGATCATAGCCGCTTTATCCTTTGTTATAAGGTCTCCCGGGCTATGGGAATCGGTATTTATGACGAGCCCGGCTTTCGCTTGCGCCGCGATGCGCGCGACGTGCCCGTTCGTGAGCGAATGGCCGTTCTTGGCGGTTATCTCAAGGTATATCCCTCGTTTTGCGGCGGTCCTGGCGTCTTTTAGCGTTATCAGCCCGGGATGGGCAAGTATATTTATATCGCATTCGAGCGCCTCAGCGTTAGTACCGGGTATTACAGGCTCGACTATCGTCTCGCCGTGGACCAGGACCAGTTTTATCCCGTTGGCCCGCGCGTAAGTCACAAGGCCGCGCAGGTCTTTAGGAGGCACATGGGTCAGCTCTATCCCCGGAACTACTTTTATTTTGGATGAAGTAAGGACCTTTGCCGCCTTGACTATCCTCGGGACGAGGAAATCGATATTGGAGGCGTCGGCGTGGTCTGCCAGGCCTATCCCCTTATAGCCGATAACGTAAGCTCTTCTCACCAATTCCGAAGGCAGGAGCGCCCCGTCGCTTAATAACGTATGGGTATGGAAGTCTATCATAAAAGGGACCTTTCGTTGTCGTCCTTATTATATCTGGTGGGCCTGAGAGGACTCGAACCTCCCGCACGCGGTTTAGGAAACCGCTGCTCTATCCAGATGAGCTACAGGCCCATTGAAGACCTTCCCCATTCCAACTTAGGAAGGTCAAAATTCTATCAGCGAGAAGACCTGCCGGCCCTTAAGGCGTTCGCGGCCTTTAAGGAAAGTCAATTCGATCAGGAAAGCGACCTCGACTATCTTTCCCCCCATCTTTTCAATGAGGCCTGATACCGCGCTCATCGTGCCGCCTGTAGCCAGCAAGTCATCGACCAGCAATACCTTGTCGCCGGGACTTATCGCATCTTTGTGTATCTCGAGAGTATCGGTCCCGTATTCCAATTGGTACTCGACCCTGTGCGTCTCATGGGGCAATTTGCCTTTCTTGCGGACAGGGACAAGGCCGGCGCCGAGCTTGTAAGCTAAGGCGCTGCCGAATATAAAACCCCTCGCCTCTATCGAGACGACCTTGTCTATCGTCTTTCCATTATATCTTTCAACGAGGCAGTCTATCGCCCCCTGGAATTTTTTGCCGTCCTTGAGGAGCGTGGTGATATCCTTGAATATGATGCCCTTTTTCGGGAAGTCGGGAATATCGCGGATCGAATTTTTCAGCTCTTCAACGATCTTGATATCGGCCATTATTGCATCTCCTGGGTCGTCATGTTCTTCCTGAGTTTCCTTAACGATGCCTCTTCTATCTGCCTTACCCTCTCCCTCGTTATCTTGAATTTGTCCGCGACCTCTTCGAGGGTGTGGGGAACGTCGTCCTTTAGGCCGAACCTCATGTTGAGTATCTCCTGTTCCCTCTTGTTCATCTTCTTGAAAAGGTCGGTGATCTTCTCCTGGCGGAGGAAATTGGACAGCTCATCGCTGGCCGAGGACGCCTTCGTGTCCTCTATAAGGTCCATCATCGTCCCGCTGTCGTCCTCGCCTACCGGTGATTCAAGCGAAGTAGGCTGCGTCATGACGGTCTCGAGTTCATGGGCTTTCTTTATCGGTATCCTCATTGCCTTGGCGATCTCGGCGGTCGAGGGTTTCCTCCCGAGTTTCTGGGAAAGTTTTTCGATAACCTTCTTCCACCTTGAAGTGAGCTCCATCATATAAACAGGGATCCTGACCGTTTTTCCCTGGTTGGCCACGGCGCGCAGGACGTACTGTTTTATCCACCACGCGGCATATGTTGAGAAACGGAACCCTTTCTTGGGGTTGAATTTCTTGACGGCCTTCATCAGGCCGAGGTTCCCTTCTTCTATCAGGTCGAGGAGAGGTACTCCGAAGTAGCTGTATTTCTTCGCGATGCTGACGACAAGGCGGAGGTTCGATTGTATCATCTTCTTCTCCGCCTTGACGTCGCCTTTTTTGGCCAGGTTGGTTAATTCGACCTCTTCCTGGGCGGTCAGAAGCGGTATCTTCTCTATATCCTTAAGATACGCCTTGATCGGTTCCATAGAGTTATTATTTCTCCTTAAGTACCGCTTGCGCCGCGGCAAGCCTTGCTATAGGCACGCGGAACGGCGAGCAGCTCACATAATTCATCCCGACCTTGTTGCAGAATTCCACGGAACGCGGGTCTCCGCCGTGTTCGCCGCAGATGCCGACTTCGAGGTCCTTACGGCCTTTCCTGCCGCGCTCTATGCCTATCTTGATTATCTCTCCGATGCCTTCCTGGTCGATTGTCTGGAACGGGTCGTCCGGGAGTATGCCCTTCCTAAGATAATCCGGGAGGAACCCGCCGATATCGTCGCGCGAGAAACCGAAGCCCATCTGCGTCATGTCGTTGGTCCCGAACGAGAAGAACTGCGCGACCTTTGCGAGTTTGTCGGCCACTATTGCCGCTCTCGGTATTTCTATCATCGTGCCGAACATGTGCTTGATCGACTTTAAGTTGTACTTCTCAAGTACTTCGGCATATACTCTCTTCGCTATCACGAGCTGGTCATCGAGCTCTTTCACGTCGCAGACGACCGGCACCATTATCTCGGGATAAGGCTTCTTTCCTTCCTTGATAAGCTCGGCGGCAGACTCGAATATTGCGCGTATCTGCATCTCACTTACTTCGGGATAGGTCACTCCTAAACGCACGCCGCGATGCCCCATCATCGGGTTCGATTCATGGAGGGCTTCGGCGCGTTTCGCGAGCTCATCCATGGATATGTTGAGGTCCTTGGCGAGCTGTTCGAGTTTTTCCTTTTCACGCGGCACGAACTCGTGCAGCGGAGGGTCGAGCAGCCTGATGACGACCGGATAACCGTCCATCGCCTCGATGGTCCCCTTGATGTCTTTCTTTACGTAAGGGTAGAGCTCGTTTATCGCCTTCTTCCTCTCTTCCAGGGTATTCGAGACGATCATCTTCCTTAATATGAAGAGCGGCTCGTCCGAACCCTTACCGTAGAACATATGCTCCGTCCTGAAGAGGCCGATGCCTTTGGCGCCGAATTGGCGCGCCCTTGTGGCGTCTTCCGGAGTGTCGGCATTCGTCCTTACTCCAAGTTTCTTTATAGTGTCGCAGACCTTGAGGAAATCGTTGAGCAATTGGTTCTCAGAGGAAGCGTCCATCATCGGCAGTTTGCCTTCGTAGACATTTCCTTTGGTACCGTTTAAGGTTATCCAATCGCCTTCCTTTAACGTTATGCCGTCCGCTTTCGCCTCTTTTCTATCGTGATCGACATGCAGAGCGCCGCAGCCTACGACGCAGCATTTTCCCCAGCCGCGCGCGACTAACGCCGCGTGCGAGGTCATGCCGCCGCGTGCCGTAAGGATGGCTTCCGCCGCCCTCATGCCTTCGACATCCTCGGGATTGGTCTCCTCGCGGACGAGGATGACTCTCTTGCCCTGCTTCCTCCATTCGACCGCGTCATTCGCGGAAAACACTATCTGGCCGCACGCGCCGCCGGGCCCGGCCGGAAGGCCTTTTGCCATGGGCTTGTGCGCCAATTCGACTTTCGGGTCGATTATGGGGTGTAAAAGCTCATCGAGCTGCGCCGGCGTTACACGCATCACGGCGGTATTTTTGTCTATCAATTTTTCCTTGAGCATGTCGACAGCCATGCGGACGGCAGCCGGGCCGTTGCGTTTCCCGGATCGGCACTGGAGCATGAATAACCTGTCCTTCTCTATCGTGAACTCGATATCCTGCATGTCATGGTAATGTTTTTCCAGGCGCTTGCGGAAATCTACCAGTTCCTTGTAGATCTTTGGCATCACCTCTTCAAGCGTCTTTAAGGATTTGTTATGATCCGATTTCGAATAGCCGTTTATAGGCCCGGGCGTGCGGATACCCGCGACGACATCTTCTCCCTGGGCGTTAATAAGGTATTCCCCGTAAAAACCGTTCTCGCCGTTGCCGGGATTGCGGGTGAACGCGACGCCTGTAGCCGAATCCTCGCCCATGTTCCCGAATACCATCGTCTGGACGTTTACAGCCGTGCCCCATTCATCAGGGATCCCCTCGATGCGGCGGTAGCTTATGGCGCGCTTGCCGTTCCACGACGCGAATACCGCGCCGACCCCGCCCCACATCTGTTCCATCGGTTCATCCGGAAATTCCTTTTTCAGGACTTCCTTTATCTTTGCCTTGTACTGGTTGCAGATCAACTTGAGGTCGTCTGCGGTCATATCCGTGTCGCTGGAATATCCTTTTTCCTTCTTTAATTTATCCATTATCCTTTCCAGCTGCTTGCGGATACCCATATCGTCCGCAGGCTCGATCCCGGCGGCTTTTTCCATGACGACGTCCGAATACATAGTTATCAACCTGCGGTACGCGTCGTATACAAAACGGGTGTTCCCGCCGCTCTGTTTGATGAGGCCGGGGATCGTCTTCTCGGTGAGGCCGACGTTCAATACCGTCTCCATCATTCCGGGCATCGATTTGCGCGCGCCGGAACGGACCGATACCAACAGCGGGTTGGCCGGATCGCCGAATTTCCTGCCCATCAATTTCTCGACCTGCGCAAGCGCCTTATTCAATTGTTCCTTTAGCGCCGCGGGGTATCTCCTCTTATTCTCGTAATAATATGTGCATACTTCGGTGGTTATGGTAAACCCCGGAGGAACGGGCAGTTTTAAGTCCTTGTGGCCCGCCATCTCTGCGAGATTGGCGCCTTTGCCACCCAGGAGATTTTTCATGCTTTCGTTGCCGTCAGCCTTGCCGCCACCGAAAGAGTAAACGTATTTTTTGCTGCCCTTTGACTTTGTTGCCATTGCTTTACAACCCCCTTTTCTTAGTTGCCTACCTTAGCTTTTCTTCCAAATAGTTCTTTAAATTATCGACGGGAACCCGTTCCTGCTGCATCGTATCCCTTTGGCGCACCGTCACCTGTTTATCTTCCAGCGATTGCACGTCCACGGTTACGCAGTAAAGCGTGCCCACTTCGTCCTGCCGGCGGTAAAGCTTGCCGATCGCGCCTGTATCGTCGTATACCGTGACCATGCTCTTCTTGAGATCTTTCGTGATACTTTTTGCCAGCTCTACTATTTCCGGGCGGTTCCTTAAAAGCGGCAGTACCGCAACCTTTACAGGAGCCAGATCTTTATTAAGTTTTAAGACTACCCGCATATCATCTTTGACCTTCTCTTCGTTATAGGCATCCACCAGTAACGCCAGGACGCTCCTGTCCACTCCGCCGGAAGGTTCAATGATATAGGGATAGAATTTTTCTTTTGTCGCAGCGTCAAAATATTGGAGCTCCTGGCCGCTTGCCTTACTGTGCTGCTTCAGGTCGAAATCCGTGCGGTTAGCAATGCCCTCCAGTTCGCTCCAGCCGAAAGGAAAATTATATTCTATATCGGTGCAGGCCTTGGCGTAATGAGCCAGCTCTTCCTTGCCGTGGGGACGCAGGCGTAAATTGTCTTTCTTGATGCCTAAACCGAGGTACCAGTTAAAGCGCGTTTCGACCCATTCGTCCAGCTTTTTATCCGCTTCTTCGGGGCGGACAAAATATTCTATCTCCATCTGTTCGAACTCGCGCGTGCGGAAAGTGAAGTTGCCGGGCGTTATCTCGTTGCGGAACGCCTTGCCGATCTGTGCCAGTCCGAAAGGCAGCTTCGGATGCCTCGTGTCCAGGATATTCATGAAATTCACGAACATCCCCTGCGCTGTCTCGGGCCGGAGATATATAGCGCTCGTCGAGTCTTCCACCACGCCCTGGTACGTTTTGAACATCAGGTTGAACGGCCGCGCCTCGGTCAATTCGCCGCCGCATTCCGGGCATTTTCTGCTCCCTTTAAGGTCCTCGGCCTTAAACCTTTTCTTGCACGACTTACAGTCGCTCTTCAGGTCAAAGAAATTCTCTACGTGGCCTGAAGCCTGCCAAACCCTGGGATTCATGAGGATCGCCGCGTCCATTCCGTATACGTCATCCCGCCCGTGAACGACGGACTTCCACCAGGAGCGCTTAAGGTTGTTCTTCAGCTCGGCGCCGTAGGGACCGTAGTCCCAGGTATTGCTCAAGCCGCCGTAGATCCCGGATGATTGAAAGATGAAACCCCGGCGCTTGCATAGTGAAACGACTTTGTCCATCAGGTTTTCGTTCATAGTTTTTTCAATTTAAGCATAGGTCAAATAAAATATCACAGATTGGATAAAATATCAAGTTGTTCCTGGCCTTTACTCCCGTTTATTCAGCCTCTTTATCTCGTTAAGGAATTTTTTCGATCTCAACGGCCTGTCGAGGTGCGATGCCAGGAGTTTGTCGACAACCGAACCGAGCTCCTGCTCTATCGACTTCGATATCCTGAATTTCAACAGGGAATCCCACGCGGCGTTCTTGAGCCGGTTGAATGTCTGGGCCGTCCCCAAGGATACCTTGACCCCTCCGACGCTGCTGCCTTCGGCTGTCGGGCCGAAACCCAGCAGTGTCAAAAGGCGGATCTCGAATATCCGGGTTATCTTCGTCGGTTCCGATCCCTTGGCCAGGAGTTTCAGTGAGTTAAGGAGGAGGCCGTATATCTCCTCGTTCTTCTCCGCCGGCTCGGTCAACTCGTCGACCAGCTCGACCAGGTACGTCGCGTACGCGATCGCGCCCAGGCTCTTGCGTATGCCGAAGAACCCGTCTTCCAAATCGCACTGCGTTATATTCTGGAAGTCGCTCTTCGCTTTTTCATAGAACACTATCTTGTTAAGCCCGAACAATTCCGCGGGACTCCCGTATTTCGACCTGTCGCCGCGGATCCCTTTTAGGACCCCTTTTATCTTGCCGAAATCCTTGGAATAAAAAGTCGCTAGCATGCTTGTTTCCCTGAGGTCCCGCCTGTTAAGGACGACGGCCTCAGTTGTCTGTATCGCCATCCTTCTTCTTTATTTTGACCCTTTCGGGCAGCGGGACGATCCCTCCCGAGATGACCAGCTTAAGCCCCTCATCGATCGTCATGTCGACGCTTATTACCTCTTCTTCGGGAATTAAAAGAAGGAAACCTGTCGCGGGATTTGGGGTGCTTGGCACGTAAACGTTCAACAATTTGCCGCGTCCGCTTTCATATTTATTTTCCGCGGTGATGAAAGCTACGGCATAGGAGCCCTTGCGCGGGAACTCCACAAGGACGACTCTTGTAAAGGTGCTCTTGGATCGGCCGAAAAGAAGATGGCTTATCTCCCTGATAGTACCGTAAATCTTGCCTAGCATGGGGAATTGGACGAATTTCATTTCCAGGAATAAGAAGAATTCCTTCAGGAAGATAAGCCTCGTCCCAAAGCCGATGAAGGCAATAGCCAGCACAGTAAAGATAAGTATGAGGACTTTGGCAATGTATTCCAGTATCGTGCTGTCCAAAATAAAAGGCCTGAGAAATTGGACAAGCGGCTCCAGTAGGAGCATGTTCGCCCTGCCTATTACAAACTTCACGAGCCAGATCGTTAAGAGCGCCGGAAGCAGGACCGCGAAACCGGTAATGAAGTTCCTTCTCAGGCTTTTCAGCATAATTTTCCTATCCCTTGTATAAAAGTTTGAATATCAGGAGCGTGGCGAGTATGCCGATCACGGAGCCAGCTATCGCCTCCCACACCGTATGCAGCCCTCTCCTTACCCTGGATATTGCCAGCAACATCGCCATCAGGAACGCCAGCGCCGAGACCACGCCGTTGCGGGTTAGTATTGTTATCACGGTAAAGACCGAGAAGCCAAGCGCCGAATGCCCGCTGGGCCAGCCGCCCCTGAGCGGCGTCCCCTTCCTTAAAAGTATCTTGATGATTATAACCAGGAAAATTACGGAGACGAGGGAGATAAAGGTGATATGCCAGGGCGATTGCCTGATGCGGGATACTCCCTCAGAGAGGTCTATTAATTTTACCGTCCTGAAGAAGATCAGGTACCCGACTATGACGGCGTAAACCGACGTGACGAATACGCAGCCGGCCGCGATGTCCTTTGCCAGCTTGGCCATATGGTGGAATTCCTTGGTGAACATGTCTACTGCCAACTCCAGGGCCGTATTAAACATCTCGGCCACGATCACCAGCGTGACCGCGCTCAAAAGCAGGATGAATTCAACCGGCGACAGGCCCGCGATCAGGCCGAGTATTATGACCGCCGCGCCTATCACAAAATGGATGCGCATGTTCCGCTGGGTCTTGAGCGTATGCTTAAGCCCCTCTATCGCGTAATTGAAAGAATCCGTAAGCCCGCGTTTTTTCATAGTTTTGGAAGGATCCTTCTTTCCATCTTCCTCATCTCTTTCTTTTTTGACGGGGAGGTGTCGTCGTATCCGGAGAGATGGAGTATCCCGTGTATCATGTATAATTTCAGTTCTTCGTCCGGCGTGGACCCGAATCGCCTTGAATTTTTTTCGGCCGTCTCCGCGGATATGGCGATATCCCCGGTCTCGAATGCCAGCACGTCTGTGGCTTTATTCTTTTTCCTGTATTTTTTGTTCAGCCGTTTTATTCCGGCGTCGTCGACAAAAAGTATGCAGACAGCACTTTTCTTATACCTGACAATGGACAATATCTTCTCGGCGTACTTTATGGCCCTCTTTTCCGGGAACGGCAGCTTTACGCCTTCCGCCAGCACCGCGGCACGTACCGTTTTGGGCACCGCGCTATTCCTTGTCGTTGGGGTACTGGACCCTCGTATGGTATACGCCTGTCAGGACCTTGGTGAAAGTCGCAGCTATTATATTGAGGTCCTTAAGGGTGAGGTCGCACTCGTCCAGCTGGCCGTCGATGAATTTATTGTTTATTATCCGGCGGACAAGTTCCTCCAGGTTCCCCGGTGTCGGGTTCGGCAGGGTCCGCGATGCTGCCTCGACCGAGTCTGCCAGGTGGACTATCGCCGTCTCCTTGGTTTGGGGTTTCGGGCCGGGATAACGGAACCCCTCCTCTTCAAGCTTATTGAGGTCCTCGACCGATTCCAACGCCCTCTGGTAAAAATAATATATGAGCCCTGTCCCGTGATGCTGCTCGATGAAATCTATAAGCGCGCTGTTCAGGCCGGCCTTCTTCGCTTTTTCGAGGCCGTCTTTCACGTGGTTTATTATTATGAGGCTCGACATCGTAGGCGCGAGCTTATCATGCTGGCTTTCGGTTATGGGCTGGTTCTCGGCGAAATATTCGGACTTTTCCACCTTGCCGATATCGTGGTAGTAGGATCCCACCCTCGCCAGGAGCCCGTTCGCGCCTATCGCGTCGCAGGCCGCCTCCGCGAGGTTGCCCACTATCAGGCTGTGATGGTATGTGCCCGGCGCCTTCAGTATCAATTCCTTGAGCAGCGGATTGTTCGGGTCGGCCAGTTCGAGCAGCGAGATATTCGTAGTTATCCCGAAGAGCGATTCGAATATATGGAGCGTCCCAACGATGATTATGCCGACCGCGATGCCGTTCATGAGGAAAAAAGATGCGTCCTTGAATATGACGCTGCTTTCAAGGTTATTGAGTATCCCCAGCCCTATTATGCAGACCGCGTTCGAGATGCCGACGACCATGCCGGCCTTGAAGAGTTCGGACCTTTTCCTTACGGCCCTCACCGTGTAAATGCCGATCACGCTCCCGGCGATGAACGTCAATGTCGAATCGAACCTTTCACCTGCCACTAAGCCGGCGAGGATGCTCAATACCACCGCGATGATTATGGCCGGCCTCACGCCCAGCAAAAGCCCGATCAGTATAGGCACTATCGCGACCGGCACGAAATACGCCGGGCCGTTCGAAAGGGAGATCGCCTTGCCTATCGCGGTGATCACGACGGCCATTAGGGCTATGAGGATGAGGTGCCTGTTGTTCGAGTAGAGCGCAGGTTCGTAATATTTAAAGTATAGGCCGGCTATGATGACGAGTAGGGCCACTACGAAAAAGATGCCCAGCATCGACAGCGCGAATTTCTGCTCGGATACGGAAGCGGCGCGCAGGGCCTCGAATTTCGCGACCACTTCGCCGGTCACACGTTCTCCCCTCTTGATTATCAGCTCATCCTTCACGACATCTATAAGTTTCTCCTGTGCCGGGACCGAGGAGATAGCCTCTTCACGCCTGCGGGAGGTCTCGACTACATTCGATTTCAAATTGGCGGATATGGCGGCGCTGAAGATATCCTTCATCACGCCCTTAAGCTTGTTGTCTGCTATGGCTGAGCCGTCAAACGCCGCCTGCACGAGGTTCTGGATATCGGCCGAGGTCTTCAGCCCTTTCACGTCAATGTCATATTCGATCTTTGCGGCGGAATTCCTGATCTTTATCTCGGCCTTGCCCTGTTTTTTTAAATTATCTTTCTCGTCGGCAGATATAATGCCCTGGGAGAATACCGACTCAAGCTGGCTGAGGACCGCCGGTTCGATCTTTTCGGATTCCGGGGAAGAGAGCAGGATTTTTAGGTCGTTATCGGAGAGTCCAAGCTTATTGGCCGGCTTGATCTTCGCCAGCCTCTCGTCGAGCCCGAGATTTCCCGCGGCTTTTGCCTCTTTGAGCGCGTTGAATACGGCCTTGACGTTCAATGCGGCATTTTCGGATATTGCCGGGTCGATATCATAGATATCTTTTATCGAGAGGGCGGCGTCTTTTTTGAATTGCTCGGTCTTTTCCGTGTCCACGCCGGCGTTGAACGAGAAATTAACAGGGGCATAGATATCCCTGTCCGCGACCTTGCCTACCTGCGGCTGGCCGCCGTAAGGGGTCTTGCCTATATATATGACCGATACGAGGGCCACGCAGGTCGCGGCGGCTATAAGCCACCTCGTCGTTATCTCCCGCGGCATAGGTTTAGGTCTTTTGAACATATCCATGCTCACCTTATTTGACGTTATATTTCTCGTACGCCTTTATTATGTCCTGCACCAGTTCATGGCGGACGACATCGTCGCCCGTGAAATACGTGAACTTTATCCCCTCGATCCCTTTCAGGACTTCCTGCGCCTGCAGCAGGCCTACCGCTTTTCCTCCCGGGAGGTCGCTCTGGGTGAGGTCGCCCGTAATTACCGTCTTCGAATCGAATCCAAGCCTCGTCAGGAACATCTTCATCTGTTCGGCGGTCGCGTTCTGCGCTTCATCGAGGATCACGAAAGAGTCGTTGAGTGTACGGCCGCGCATGAACGCGAGCGGCGCCACCTCTATTACTCCCCTTCCGAGGAAACGTTCGACCTTATCGAGGTCCATCATCTCGTAGAGCGCGTCATATAAAGGACGCAGGTACGGAGAGACCTTCTCTTCTATGTCCCCGGGAAGGAAACCGAGGCTTTCGCCGGCCTCGACCGCAGGCCTCGTCAGGACTATGCGGCTTACATGCCCGAGCTTTAACGCGTTGATCGCCATGGCCATCGCCAGGTATGTTTTTCCGGTGCCGGCCGGGCCGATCCCGAAGACAATGTCGAATTGCCTTATGGCGTCGACGTAGTTCTTCTGACCGGCGGTCTTCGGGGTGACGAACTGTTTCTTGGACATTATCTCTATCTTGTCGAGATAGATAGAATGGAGGTCCAGGATCGTGTTATCGCGCAGCGCCTTTACCGCGTAAAGGATCTCGTGCTGGTGGATAGGCCGGCCCATCCTGATTATGTCCAGGAGTTGCCCGAAGAGCCTAGAGGCTTTTTCGACGTTCCTGCCTTCGCCGCCTATGGTCAGGTTCTCGCCACGGGCGGTGATCTTCACCTCGAACTCCCCTTCTATGGCCTTGAGGTTCTCGTCGTGCCGGCCGAAGAGGACGCGCGCTTCCTCGTCGCTTAAGAGCTTAAAGGTCTTGTCCATGTACCCTTATTTCGTGTATTCGTTCCCCTTTGTCTCAGCCGGAGTGTTCGCCTTTGGGACCTTGATCGTCATGCCCGGGCGTAACTTATCCGGAGATTTAAGGAGATCCTTGTTGATATTATAAAGTTTCTTCCACTTCTTTGTAGTACCGTAGAGCTTCTGCGATATCTTCTGCAGCGTCTCGCCCTTCTGGACCTTATAATCGGTCAATTCTTCTTTTGTCACCGATCCAGGCGCGGGCTGCCCGGCAGGCTCGGACCCGAAGTTCGTTACCGGAGCGGGAGCCGCCTCGGCTGTTTCATCCGCTTTTTTCTGCACCCTGTTCTCTTTCTCCATCGACGGTGCCTCTACCTGGACTTCTATATAAGTCTTTGTGGGTTTCCTTTCGCCGACAGCCGGCGCGTTCCCCATCAGATATCCCTGGTTACCCGATGATTTTGTCAGGTCCTGGTCGACCCTCTCCCTGGTCACCATCTTTGTCGTGACCGAGCATCCGGTCAAGGCCGTGATCATGACCGCCAAAACCAAAAACACAAATAACTTCTTCATTCCCTTCCTCCTTTTATTTTTTTAGGTTTAGCCCCAGTTCTTTTAATTGTTTATCCGATACGTCCGACGGCGCGCCGGTCATGAAACAGACCGCCTTCTGCGTCTTCGGGAACGCTATCACATCCCTTATGCTCTCCGAGCCAGTCATCATGGCTATAAGCCTGTCAAGTCCCGGCGCTATCCCGCCATGCGGCGGGGCACCGTACGAAAAGGCCTCAAGAAGGAATCCGAACCTGGCTTTAACCTCTTCATCGCTCAGGCCTATCGCCTTGAATATCTTCGCCTGCGTATCCCTGCTGTGGATCCTTATCGAGCCGGAACTGATCTCGGTGCCGTTCAATACCAGGTCGTATGCCTTCGCCCTGACTTTTTCCGGGTTCGTTTCGATGAGTTTTATGTCTTCATCATACGGCGCGGTGAAAGGATGGTGTTCGGCTTCCCAGCGTTTTTCCTCGTCGTTGTACTTGAACCACGGGAATTCGACTACCCACAGGAAATTGAACTTATTTTTATCTATCAGGTTGTACTTTTCCGCAAGCGCCGTCCTCAGGCGGGCCAGGACGTCGTTTACCGTCCCCTTCTTGTCGGCGACCGCGAGGATCATATCGCCTTTCACGGCGTCCATCTTTTTAAGTATTGCCTTCACGCGGGTTTCATCGAAAAATTTCGCGATCGGGCAATCAACAGCCCCGTCGCCGGTTTTGAAATACGCCAGGCCCTTCGCCCCGAATTTTATCGCCGTCTCGGTGAGCCCGTCTATCTTGCTCCTTGAGATATCGGCCTTGCCTTTTAAATTTATGGCCTTTATTATGCCACCTGAGGCGATGACTTTTTCAAATGTCTGGAATTGGCCGCCCTTTAAAGTATCGGTGAGGTCGACGAGCTCCATGCCGTACCTCGTATCCGGCTTGTCGGTGCCGAACCTCTCCAGCGACTCGCTGTGTTTTATCCTCGGGAACGGCGTCTTCAGGTCCACGCTTATCCCGTCCTTGAATATCGCTTTTATGAGGCGCTCGGTAATGCCGAGTACGTCGTCCACATCTACGAACGACATCTCGATATCGAGCTGGGTGAACTCAGGCTGCCTGTCGGCCCTGAGGTCCTCGTCCCTGAAGCATTTCGCTATCTGGAAATACCTGTCCATCCCGGCGACCATGAGTATCTGTTTGAACAATTGCGGCGACTGCGGAAGCGCGAAGAACTTCCCTTGGCTTAACCTGCTCGGCACGAGATAGTCCCTGGCCCCTTCAGGGGTCGATTTCGTCAATATCGGCGTCTCGACCTCGATGAAGCCCTCGGATTCAAGGAAGTTCCTTGTTATATGGCAGACCTTGTGCCGTATTATCAGCTTGTCGCGCGAAATTTTGCGCCTGAGGTCAACGAACCTGTAGGTGAACCTCAATTCTTCCGATATCTGCGCCTCATCATCGATCTCGAACGGCGGGGTCAGCGCGGTGTTGAGTATCGTAAGTTTTGAGACGGCTATCTCGATCTCCCCTGTCTTTAACTTGGGGTTCCCGGTGCCCTTAGGCCTCGGCGAGACTTCGCCGTCGACCATGATCACGTATTCGCCGCGCAGCGATTCGGCCGCGTCGTGGAGCTCCTTGGATTTAGCGGGATTGAATACGATCTGCGTAAGGCCGTACCTGTCGCGGAGGTCTATGAAGATAAGGCCGCCGTGGTCACGCCTCCTGTGTACCCATCCGGCTAGGGTGACCTTTTTACCCAGGTCTTTAGCAGTCAGTTCGCCGCAGGTGTGGGTCCTGTACATTTATTTGATGAATATCCTTTCCATTTCCGAAGCAAAATTGCGTTCCGGCACCGAGGTTTGCTCCTTGGTCGCCATGTTCCTTAATGTTATTGAATGGTCCTTTATCTCGTTATCCCCTATTATTGCGACATATTTTGCGCCGAGCTTGTCAGCCGTCCGCATCTGCGCCTTTAAAGACTTGCCTTCAAAATCAACTTCGGCCGAGATCCCCTGCCCGCGCAGGGCCATGGCCAGGGAGAACCCCAGCTTGTACGCCTCTTCGCCCATCGTGGCGATGTATATCTTCAGTCCCCCGCCAAGCTCGGGGATATCCTGGAGCGCCATGACTGTCCGCTCCATGCCTATGGCGAAACCACAGGCGCCTTTCGGCTGTCCGCCGAGGTCAGCGATGAGGTTGTCGTATCTTCCGCCGGCGCCGATGGCGTCCTGCGCGCCGAGTTTCTTGTGGACGACCTCGAAAGTCGTTCTTGTGTAATAGTCGAGGCCCCTTACCAGGTATGGTTCTACCTTATAATTGACCTTTAGGCCGTCGAGAGCCTGTTTTACCGTCTCGAAATGGGCGAGGCAGTCGTTGCATAGGTATTCCTTTGTCCCATTGAATATCTTTTTTATTTCGTTCCTGCAGGCGTCGTTCTTGCAGTCGAGGACGCGCAGGATATTTTTTTCGTAACGGACCTTGCAGTCGTCGCAAAGGTCCTTTATATGGCTCCCGAGCGCCTGGCGCAGCCCGCTAGACAGGGCTTCCTTGTCTTTAACGCATCCGAGGGAATTTATTTTTATCTCGTAGTTCCTGATATCGAAAGAATCGAGCAGCGAAGCCAGCAGCGCTATCACTTCCGCGTCCAGGTAAGGGCTGTATGAACCGATCGCCTCGACGCCTATCTGGTGGAATTGGCGCATCCTGCCTGCCTGCGGCCTCTCGGCCCTGAACATCGGCCCTATATAAAAAAGCTTGGCGAACCCCATCTCGTTCTCAAGGCCGTTCTCCAGGTATGCCCTTACTACCGAAGCCGTCGCCTCGGGCCGCAAAGTGATCGACCGCTCGCCCCTGTCGAGGAACGTGAACATCTGTTTTTCGACAATATCCGTGCCCTGGCCCAGCGACCTTACGAACAGGGCAGATTCCTCTATCACCGGGGTGCGTACCTCGCTGTACCCGAAATGATTAAAGACGGCCCTGGCTTTTTCCTCCAGGATCGTCCATAATCTAGCTTCCTTTGGCAGGAGATCTTTAGTCCCCCGCAATGCCTTTAATTGTTCTTTCATAAGGGATGTTAGGGTAGGTTTATTTAACCTTTTGTTTCATTATGAGCCCCGGCTTGAATACCGCAACCCTTTTTGGCGGAACGGGTACGGTGACGCCGGTCCGCGGGTTCCTCCCTGTCCTGCCGCGGCGGGATTTGACCTTGAATATCCCGAAATTCCTCAGCTCAACGGTCTCGGCGGTCGCCAACGACTCTACTATGATGTCGAGGGTGCGCTGGACCACAAGCTTGACGTCAACTTGTTTAAGGCCGGATTCGCTGGCTATCTGCAGCACGATCTCCTTCTTTGTCATACTTTCCTCCTGACGTAAATTATTACATCCATTGTAGTTAGTAAATTATCATTTTCGGCGGGGTTTGTCAAGTCTTAAACGAGACGACCCCATCACCGAGAAGCCCTTCTATCTCTAGGGTGAGGGTATCTGAGGGTTCTACCTTCAGTTTCTCCTCTACGGATATCTCAAAACGCTTCCCGTCGGACATCTTGAAGTGCAGGTATACCGGGGCGGTGCCTGGATGGGATTCCAGCACCGACTTCAGTTTTGTCAGGGCCTGTTCGTCGATCCCCGTGTTAAGGTTTATGATAAGTGCCTGTGTATATTTCTTTTGCAGCTCTTCGAGCGGCATTATGTCGTTGGCTATTATCTTCGGCCGGTCTTCCCTCAGGCTGACCTTGCCTTTGACGCAGACTATGGCGTCTTTCTTGATGAATTTTTCGGTGAGCGCGAATGTCTTCGGGAATACCAGGACTTCGGTCTCTCCGGTGAGGTCTTCGATGCTCATTATCGCCATCTTTTCGCTCTTTGCCTTGGTGATGGTGAATTTAAGCTTTGAGATTATCCCTCCGACGTTCACCTCTTCGTCCGCCCTTCTCTTCCCGAGGTCCTTTATCTGGCAAGTGGAATAAGCCCTGACGAGTTTCTCGTATTTCGCGAGGGGATGACCGGTTATATAAAAACCCAGCATCTCTTTTTCGAAAGCCAAAAGCTGGCTCTCGTGCCATTCCGGTATCTTCGGGATCTCGTGCTGGCGGCCGGGACGGCCTTTCGCGTGCGCGCCAAATTCCTCAAAGAACGTCGACTGGCCGCTCAGGCGCTCTTTGTGGGAGTTGACGCCGCACTCCAGGCAGTCGTCCACCAGGGTGAAGAGCTGGGACCTGTGCAGCTTGAACTCGTCGAACGCCCCGCATTTTATAAGACTCTCAAGTACCTTCCTATTCGTGAGCCTCAGGTCTACGCGCTCGCAGAAATCGTAGAGGTTCTTGAAATTCCCTCCGCTGTTCCTTGCCGTGACTATCGAATCGATGGCGCCATGCCCCACGTTCTTTACCGCGCTCAACCCGAACCTGATAGCATCGGCCGCGCCGGCGCCCGATGCCACTGCGGTGGCCGGTGACACCACCGTGAATTTCGAGAAGCTCTCGTTTATGCTCGGCGGGAGTATCTGTATGCCCATGCGCTCCGACTCCTCGATATAGAACGCGACCTTGTCTATGTTGTCGCGCTCGGAAGTCATCAGCGCGGTCATGAATTCGACGGGGTAATTCGCCTTGAGGTAGGCGGTCCTGTAAGAGATGAGCGCGTACGCGGTCGAGTGTGATTTATTAAAACCGTAGCCGGCGAAATACTCTATGAAGTTGAATATCTTCTCCGAGGTCCTCTTGTCGATGCCTTTCTTCGCCGCGCCGTCAAGGAACCGCGCTTTCGCCTGTTCCATCTCCTCCGGGATCTTCTTTCCCATAGCGCGGCGCAGAGAATCGGCCTGTGACATCGTGAACCCGGCGAGGTCGGATGCTATGCGCATGACCTGTTCCTGGTATACTATCGTTCCGTATGTTTCCTCGAGTATCGGCTCGAGGAGCTTATGGTCGTATTTTATGGGCGCGAGGCCGTGCTTCCTTTTTATAAAATCCTCGACCATGCCCGTGCCTATGGGGCCGGGACGGTAGAGGGCGACGACGGCTATTATATCCTCGAAATTCGTGGGTTTCAGTTTCCTGAGTATATCGCGCATCCCGGAACTTTCAAGCTGGAAGATACCGAGGGCCTCTGCGTTCGAAAGCAACTCGTATGTCTTGGCGTCGTCGAGAGGCATATTGTTGAGATCGATCGTGACGCCCTTTGTCCTCTTTATTATCTTTATAGTTTCGTCTATTACGGTGAGCGTCCGCAGGCCGAGAAAGTCCATTTTGAGCAGGCCTATCTTCTCGAGAGATTTCATTTCATATCCGGTAGAGAGCTGGCCCTCGGATGTCTTAAAAAGCGGCACGTAATTCGTCAGCGGCTGGTCCGAGATCACTACGCCGGCTGCATGCGTCGAGGCGTGGCGGTTGAGCCCTTCCAGTTCCGTCGAGATGTCTATAAGCTCCCTGATCTGGGGGTCGCTCTTGTAAAGGTTGCGCAGTTCAGGTTCTATCTTGAGCGCCTTTTCCAGGGTTATCCCCAGCTCTTCAGGGACGAGCTTCGCTATCCTGTCGACATCGCTATAGCTGATCCCCATCACGCGACCGACGTCCCTGATCACCGCGCGGGCTTTCATCGTGCCGAAGGTTATTACCTGGGCGACATTCTCCTCGGAATATTTCTTTGTTACGTATTCGATCACCTCGCCCCTTCTCTCATAGCAGAAATCTATGTCGATATCAGGCAGGCTTACGCGGTCAGGGTTAAGGAAGCGTTCGAAGATGAGGTCATATTTTATCGGGTCGAGGTCGGTTATGCCGAGGGAGTAGCTGACGACGCTTCCAGCGGCAGAACCCCTTCCCGGCCCTACCGGTATGCCCTTCGACTTCGCGTAATTGATGAAATCCCAAGCGATCAGGAAGTAACTTGTAAAGCCGGTCTTCTTTATGATGTTGAGTTCGTGTTCGACCCTGTCCTCTATGGTCTTATCTATGGAGGTATAACGCCTCTTTAAGCCCGCCTCTACGAGTTCCCTCAGGTATTCCTCGCGGTTCTTCCCTTCCGGCGGGGTGAACTGCGGCAGGTGCGTTTTTGTGAAATCGAGTTCGAGATTGCATTTCTCGGCTATCTCTATCGTGGAATTTATCGCCTGGGGTACGTCCTCGAACATCTCTTTGAATTCATCAGTGGACTTGAAATAAAATTCGTCGGTCGAGAACTTCATGTGGTCAGGGTCGTTCAATGTCGTCTGGGTCTGGATGCAGAGCAGTCCTTCATGCGACCGCGCCGATTTTTTCTTCAGGTAATGGACGTCGCCTGTGGCGACCAGCGGGATCTCGAGTTCCTTTGCCAGTTTCAATAATCCCGCGTTGGCGATCTCCTGTTCCGGGATCAGGTTCTTCTGGATCTCGAGGTAATAATTTCCGGCGCCGAATATTTCTTTATATTGGGCGGCGACTAATTTTGCCTCTTCGTATTTGCCCTTTACTATGAGGTACGGCACCTCGCCCTGCAGGCAGGCGGATTGGGCGATAAGGCCTTTGGAATATTTTGTGAGGAGTTCCTTGTCTACGCGGGGTTTGTAGTAGAAGCCTTCTAGATAGGCGGCAGAGACGAGTTTCATGAGGTTCCGGTAGCCCTCTTCGTCCTTGCAAAGCAGTATCAGGTGGTATGACGCCTCCTGGTTTACCGACGTCGACCTGTCGAAACGCGAGCCCGGCGCGACGTAGACCTCGCATCCGATTATCGGCTTTATGCCGTTCTTCATCGCCTCGGAATAGAACTCTATCGCGCCGAACATGTTGCCGTGGTCGGTGATGGCGACCGCGGGCATCTTGTATTCCTTGGCTAATGCGATGAGCTCGGGTATCTTGCAGGCGCCGTCAAGAAGGCTGAATTGCGTGTGTACGTGAAGATGGACAAAATGCGAGTGTTGCACTTCTGGCTCCAATGTATAAAGTTAAGCATATGAAATTTAACGTCTCGCGCAGAGCCGGTTTATGACGCAGCCCCGCTCTTTCTAACGAAAGAGCGGGACGCAGTTGCTATCGGTTGAGGCGAGTAATAAATAAGGCCAATCGGGACTTAAATTTCATATATAAAAATATTCTACTCCCACTCTATAGTAGAAGGTGGTTTAGAGCTGATGTCGTAGACTACGCGGTTCACGCCCCTCACCTCGTTAATTATCCTGTTGGAGATCTTCTCGAGGAGGTCATAAGGCAGGCGCGCCCAGTCGGCGGTCATCCCGTCCGCGCTCGTCACGGCGCGCAAGGCTATCACGTTCTCGTAAGTCCTCTCGTCGCCCATGACGCCCACGGTCTTTATCGGGAGCAGCACGGCGAACGACTGCCATACCACCCTGTAAAATCCCGCCTTCTTGATCTCCTCCAATACCACGACGTCGGCCTCGCGCAGGATATCAAGGCGCTCTTTCGTTATGTCGCCTATGACCCTTATTGCGAGCCCGGGCCCGGGGAACGGCTGGCGCAAGACAATCTCGTCCGAAAGCCCCATCGCCTTCCCGACCAGCCTTACCTCGTCCTTGAATAATTCGCGGAGCGGCTCGAGCAGTTTCAATTTCATCTTCAGCGGCAGCCCGCCTACGTTATGGTGCGACTTGATGGTCGCCGAAGGGCCGCCGAACGCGGACTTCGATTCGATGACGTCGGGATACAAGGTCCCCTGTGCCAGGAAGCCTATCTTGCCGAGCTTCTTCGCCTCTTCCTCGAATACGCTGATGAACTCGTGGCCTATTATCTTGCGTTTCTTTTCCGGGTCGACGACCCCTTTCAGTTTCTTAATGAACCGCGTCTCGGCGTTCACGTATTTCAGGTTGATATGGAAATGTTTCTTGAAAGTCTTTACTACGCGTTCGGCCTCGCCTTTCCTCAGGACGCCGTTATTAATGAATATGCAGATCAGCCTCTTGCCGACGGCTCTATTGATCAACACCGCAGCCACCGATGAATCCACTCCGCCGGAGAGGCCGCAGACAACCCTATCCTCCCCAACTTTGTTTTTTATATTTTTGACCGTTTCGTCTATGAAGGACTGCATCGTCCAGTTGCCCTGGCACCTGCAGATATTGCGGAGGAAATTCGCGATTATCTTTGTGCCCTTGGGGGTATGGGCGACCTCGGGATGGAACTGGACGCCGTAGAGACGCCTTGCCTTGTCAGCTATCCCGGCATATTCAGTATTATCAGTATGCGCAATCTTCTTGAAACCGGCGGGGAGCCGGGAGACGAAGTCCCCATGGCTCATCCAGCTGATTATTTTATTGTCGAGCCCCTCAAAAAGGTCCCCGAAATCATCGATCAGGAGCTCGGCATGCCCGTATTCGCGTTTATTGGCCTTGGTGACCTTCCCGCCGAGCATATGGGCCATCGCCTGCATCCCGTAGCAGATGCCCAGGACAGGGATCCCCATTTCGAATATCTCTTTTTTAGGTTTTGGCGCGCGTACGCCGTAGATAGAGGCGGGGCCTCCGGAAAGAATAAGCCCTTTCGGGTTTAGCTTCCTGATCTCTTCGGCCGTGATGTCATGCGAGACGATCATGGAGAATACTTTATTCTCCCTGACACGGCGGGCTATCAACTGGTTGTATTGCGAGCCGAAGTCTAAAACAAGGATAACTTCATGCTGCGGCATCTATTTGCCCATTCCGACCCTTTGGACCTGTTGGAATATCTTCCCTTCCGTCTTGATCGACGGGGCTATTATGATCTCTGTCTTCTGGAATTCTTTTATGCTCGAGGCCCCGACCGAACCCATGGATGTCTGCAGCGCGCCCATCAGGTTTTGGGAACCGTCGTCGAACCTCGCAGGCCCGAATAATATTTCTTCGAGCGTGCCTGTCGTCCCGACATGTATCCTCGTGCCGCGGGGTAGATTTGCGTGCGGTGTGGCCATTCCCCAATGGTAGCCGCGCCCCGGCGCTTCTATCGCGCGGGCGAAAGCCGAACCGACCATGACCGCGTCAGAACCGCAGGCGAAGGCCTTGCAGATGTCGCCGCCTGTCCTCATCCCGCCGTCGGTTATTATGGGGATATATTTCTTGGTCTTCTTGAAGAAAGCGTCCCTTGCCGCGGCGCAGTCTACCGTCGCCGTGACCTGCGGGACGCCGATGCCTAAGACGCCTCTTGTCGTGCAGGCGGCTCCGGGACCGATGCCTACCAATATCCCTGCGGCGCCGGCAACCATCAGCTCGTATGCGACCTCATACCCGACGCAATTACCGACGATGACCGGGATCTTTGAGGACTTGGCGAATCTCTTGATATCGAGCGCCTGGTATTCCTTGGATATATGTTTGACCGTGCTGACCGTCGATTGTATGACAAATATGTCGGCGCCGGATTCCTGGGCGATCTTGCCGAACCTTTCGGCGCGCTGCGGGATGGCGCTCACTGCCGCCGGGACGTCCGCGTCTTTTATCTGGCGGATGCGCTTCTCGATCAACTTTTCCTGGATCGGTTTAGTGTATATAGATTGGATTATCTCTGTGGCTTTTTCCGGGTCTGCCCTGACAAGCTGTTCCAGGACTTCGTCCGGGTCCTCGTACCTAGTCTGGACGCCCTCGAGGTTCAGGACCGCGATGCCCCCGAGTTTCCCCATGGCGATGGCGAACTTGACGTCTACCACGCCGTCCATGGCAGCAGCCAGGATCGGGACGTTGAATTTTTTCCCGTCAATTTTCCAAGTTGTGTCGACTTCGGCGGGGTTGATCGTGACTCTTCCGGGGGCTAACGCGATTTCATCGAACCCATAACAGCGGCGGGCCTTACGTTTGATGCCTATATATTCACTCATCTAGCAGGAACCTCCTTGAAATAGGGTTATATGATACAAAAATCCCCGCTAAAAGTCAAGGAAATCAGAAGGCGATTTAAGACCGGGCGGGTCCTGCCTGCCGAGCACCTCGCCCCTTTTGCTTCGGGCAAAAGGGCCAAGGGCTCCGTCGGCAGTCACCCGCTTGAACCAAAAGCATCGGTCGCAAATTCATTGCTCGGAAAACGAGGGTCTTTTGCCCCTCATCGCATTGGAAAGACTCGAGCGGGCACGGATCCCGAGAGAAGCGAGGGAGAGCGAGAGTATTTCAAGCGGCGCGGGCCTCGCAGGGGCCCGCAAGCGCGCGATGAGGGGAAAAGAACCCGAGTTTTAGACCGCTGTGAATTTGCGGCCGGACTTTACGAATAAATATAAAACGCCCCCTGATTATGCATCAGAGGGCGTTTTTGTATCCTGCTTGAGTTACTTGACTATCGCGAGGATGTCGTCAGCGTCGATTATCAGGTATTCCTTATCATCGACCTTGACTTCGCTGCCGGAATATTTCCCGAAGATGATTATATCCCCGGCCTTTACGTCCGGCGCGACTACCTTTCCGTTCTCGAGAGTCTTGCCCGAGCCGACTGCGATGACTTTCGCTTCCTGCGGCTTTTCTTTCGCAGTGTCAGGAATGATTATCCCGCCTCTGGTCTTATCTTCGGCCTTTAGCACCTCGACGATAACTTTACCGCCTAACGGTTTCAAGTTCATGTATCCTCCTTATAGGTCTAGTACATTCCCTCGCCATAGCCGCCGTGCGGTGGCATAGGAGGAGTCTTTTCTTTTTCAGGTATGTCCGTGATCACGCACTCGGTCGTAAGCAGCAAGCCTGCGATAGAAGCAGCGTTCTGCAGGGCTGTCCTCGTGACTTTTGTCGGGTCGATGACTCCGGACTTGATCATATCAACGTAATCGTTCTGCATGACGTCGTAACCTACTACAGCGTCTTTCTCGTTCTTTACGTGTTCCGCGATGACCGATCCTTCAAGCCCCGCGTTCTCGACGATATGGCGGATAGGTTCCTCGAGAGCCCTCTTTACTATATCGACGCCTATCTGCTCATCGGCTGAGAGTTTCATCTTATCGAGCGCCGGGATGCAGCGAAGGAGCGCTACACCGCCGCCGGGAACGATACCTTCCTCGACAGCCGCGCGCGTTGCGTGCATCGCGTCTTCGACGCGCGCCTTCTTCTCTTTCATCTCGGTCTCGGTTGCCGCGCCTACATTGATGACGGCGACGCCGCCGGAGAGTTTAGCCAATCTTTCCTGCAATTTCTCTTTATCGTAATCCGAATCGCTCTTCGATATCTGGGCCTTGATCTGCTCTATCCTGCCCTTGATATCTGAGGTCTTGCCCGCGCCCTCTATGATCGTGGTATTATCTTTATCGATAGTGACCCTTTTGGCGCGCCCAAGTTCGTTTACGTCGATGTTTTCGAGTTTCTTCCCGAGGTCTTCGGTGATCGCTATCCCGCCGGTCAGGACCGCGATATCATCGAGCATCGCCTTTCTCCTGTCGCCGTAACCCGGAGCTTTCACCGCGCAGCACTGGAACGTGCCGCGTATTTTATTGATGACCAATGTTGCGAGGGCCTCGCCGTCTACTTCCTCGGCGATTATGACCAGAGGCCTGCCGGTCTTTGCTATCTTCTCGAGCAGGGGAAGCATCTCCTTTATATTGGAGATCTTCTTCTCGTGGATAAGTATGTAAGGATCTTCGAGTGCGGCTTCCATCTTCTCCGCGTCCGTAACGAAATACGGCGAGAGGTAGCCCTGGTCGAACTGCATGCCTTCTACGACCTTTACCGTCGTCTCGGTCGATTTGGCTTCCTCGACCGTTATGACGCCGTCTTTGCCGACCTTGTCCATCGCTTCGGCTATCTGGTCGCCGATGGTCGTGTCGTTGTTGGCGGCAATGGAGGCAACCTGCGATATCTCTTTCTTGTCCTTGCCTATGGGTTTGGTTATCTTCTTCAGGTGGGCTACTACTTCCTCGACCGCCTTATCGATGCCGCGCTTCAGGGCCATCGGATTCGCTCCGGCGGTGACGTTCTTGAGGCCTTCGCGATAGATCGCTTCAGCCAGGAGTGTGGCCGTTGTGGTGCCGTCGCCGGCGTTGTCGGAGGTTTTGCTTGCAACCTCTTTTACCATCTCGGCGCCCATGTTCTCAAACGGGTCTTCGAGCTCTATCTCTTTGGCGACCGTTACCCCGTCTTTGGTTATCGTGGGTGATCCGAATTTCTTGTCGAGGACTACGTTACGGCCCTTAGGGCCGAGCGTCACAACTACCGCTCTTGAAAGCTTTTCTACGCCTGCCAGTATCTTGCGCCTTGCCTCATCGCTGTAAAGCAGCTGCTTTGCCATTTTCTACCGCCTCCCTTTTATTATTTGACTATCGCTAAGACTTCCGATTCCCTTAATATTAAAAGATCTTCCCCTTTATAGTTGATCTCGGTGCCGCCGTAACGGCCGTAAAGGACCGTATCCCCGGCCTTCACTTCCAGTTCCTTAATCTTTCCGTCATCCAGGAGCTTGCCTTTACCAACGGATACTACCTTTCCCTTGGACGGCTTCTCCTGCGCCGTGTCCGGCAGGATTATCCCGCCCTTTGTCTTCTGTTCCTGATCCAGGGGCTTGACCAAAATCCTGTCACCTAACGGTTGAACCGCCATTTGTACACCTCCTTAATGATTGTTTTTGGCTTAAATTTAGCTAGATTTACCTAGGAATTAAGCGGAAATTAGCACTCCAATTTACCGAGTGCCAAATTTGACCTATATTATAGGTTTTCTGCGGAATTTGTCAAGAAAAAAAACCATTCCTGAAATTTAAATCTCGCTTGGCCTCATTTATTACTCGCTTAAACTGATAGCAGCTGCGTCCCGCTCTTTCGTTAGAAAGAGCGGGGCTGCGTCATAAACCGGCTCTGCGCGAGACGTTAAATTTCAGGTTATATATTATATTTAGCCCAAGCAATGTAAGATTGGGATTTATTTTGTCGATCGCCGTAGAGTATTTTGCCATCAACGCGGCGTGGCCGCCGGTGGCGATGACTTTCATCGGGCCATAATTGGCTTTTAGCTTCGCGATGACACCATCGCAGAGAGCTCCGATGCCGTAGAATACGCCGCTTCTCATGCTATCGACAGTGTCTCGCCCTATCAGTCCGCTGGGGGGCTCAACTTCTATCTTAGGAAGGAGCGCGGCTTTTTGCGAGAGTGCGTTCAGCGAGGTCTCGATGCCCGGGAATATCAAACCGCCGAGGTACTCCCCTTTTTTTGAGATGACATCAAAAGTTATGGCTGTCCCGAAATCTATTACAATTACAGGATAGCCATAGAGTACTTTTACAGCCACCGCGTCAACGAGCCGGTCCTGGCCCACCTGTTTAGGTTTGCGATAAAGGTTTTTTATAGGGGCCTCGATATTCTCCCCCAGGACAAGCGGGCGGATCTTATATTTTTTTGCGATTGCCTTCTTGAAGATAGGCGTTGCCTTGGGCACGACGCTCGATATTATTGCCGTCTCGATATCCTGCGGAAATTTTATCGTTTTCCCGGAAAGTACGTCCTGCGTCGAGATCTTCCAGTATGACCTGAGCCTCTTCCCTTGGAATATTCCGAACGCGACCGATGTGTTTCCTATGTCGATAGCTAATAACATCATCTCACCATCAGCACGTCACCGGCTGTGATATGCTTCGTGAACCCGTTGTCCATGCGCACGACGAGCGCTCCGCTCGCGTCGAGGTCTATGGCCGTGCCTTCTATCTTCCTGTCCTGGCATACTATCTTCACCTCTTCACCGAGGGTGTGCGAGAGGTCTTTCCATTCTTCTATGATCATTTTAAAACCTTTTCCCCTGAATATAATATATTGCCTCTCGAATTCCCTCAAAAGTTCCTGCGTAAGTTCTACGCGCGAAAAACTCCTGCCTGCTTCCGCCTTTAACGAAGTGGCTTCCTTGGGAAGGTGCTCCCTGTCGGTGTTAACGTTTATGCCGATGCCGAGGACGATATAATTTACCGTGTTGACCTCCGCGCTCATCTCAGTTAGTATCCCGCAGGCCTTGCGGTCGTTTATCATTATGTCGTTCGGCCATTTGATGAGCGCCCCGAGATCGGTCACTTTCCTTATAGCGAGCGCAACGGCGACAGCCGACATGAGGGTTATCTTCGGCGCTTCTGCCGGAGCTACATCAGGCCTCAGGATGGGCGAAAAATATATGCCTTTCCCTTTCGGCGAGACCCAGTGCCGCCCCATCCTGCCTCGCCCTTTCGTCTGGCTTTCGCTGAAGACCACAGTCCCGTCAGGCGACCCGGAGCGGGCGAGCTTATGCGCCACGTCCATCGTCGAATCGGTCGTCTCGTAGGAGTATATCTTTTTGCCTACGATCTTCGTCCCGAGTCCGTGCGATATCTCCTCGGGTATGAGTTTATCAGGCGTTCCCGTAAGGCGGTAACCGACATGCGGTTCGCCGGTGATCTCGTAACCTTCTTTACGCAGCTGCTCGATATGTTTCCAGACAGCAGCGCGCGTGATCCCCAGTTTTTCGCTTATCTCCTCGCCGGAGATGAACTCGCCGTTCGATGAACGGAAGATATTAAGGATTTTATCGTCCATATCCACCTGTTTAATTGGAATACTCTATGCGGTCGATCATAAACGATCCCTCGCCCTTCTCCTGCCCCGGCGCGACGAAAAGCAGCAGTTTTTTTACCGCGTCGCGCCCCGGGACTATCTGGCCGGCCTTATGTGTGTCGAACTTCATGACCGTCCATTTGTCTGTGTCCGAGGCCTCCTGCCGCTCCATGTCATATTGGAAATCGTCAGCGCACCATAATTTCCCGAGAAGGTCTACCTTTCCCTTCACTGTCACCAGCAGGTAACGGTGAAGGGCCGTCATATCCGGGTCGAGCCGGAAACCGAGATAATCCCAGCCTTTGGCCTTGACGTAATTTATCCGGAGGCACTCTCCCTTTTCCGGGTCTTTAACGACGATTATATCCCATTTGGAGTCAGATGTCTCTATCGCTCCCGGAAGTTGTTTCCCGCATTTGAATACGGTGCGGTCCAAAGAGTTTTTGTTTGGCACGACCCTTTTCGGCGGCGAAAAAGGCGCGATGTGGCCGTATTCGTCAATAGCCGCGATCGAGACGTAGACAGGCCCTGTTGCGCTAATTAAGATCGTGCGCCTTTCTTCATTAGGATATTGTTTTGCGGGAAGCAGTTCCCGGGCATCAGCGTTGATAAGATCGGAGTTGTCCGCGGTCTCCAACAAATAACGCGAGAGATCGTCGCCGTCCTTATCGCGGGGAACGCGCCATTTCAGGTTGATCGACCCGCCGACCCTGCCGGTCGCCGCCTGCAGGTCGCGGATCTTTTCAGGAGGAAGCGAGTCCATCCGCGGCTCGAATGATATGTTATCTAGAGCGGCGTTCTTGCCGGCCGTCTCGCATTTGACCGCGATAGAACACACTGACGACGCCTTCTCCTTCGAAGGTATCATGAAATAATAGTGTTCCCATCCAAGGCCCTCGATCTTACCGGACTGCTTAAGCGGTATCTTGCGGTCATCCAGCGTGACATGACATTCAAGGACATTGAGCCCGCGGGCCCACATAGATATGTACCGGTTGTTATCGAATTTCATGAGGTCATTATTAGTCAGCAGCCCTTCTATGACCACCGGCCCTCCCCCTGATGCAACCTCAAAGCATTTCCGGCCGTGCTGGGGGCTGTTTTCGCTTATCCGGCCCTCTCCTCCCGTTACGTTCCAGATGGCATACGGCGGGGCCTCAGGGGGGAGCTCGAAATCGTCGATCACTCCGGAGATCTTCGCGCGTTTGATGAAATTTTTCATGACCTTGCTCTGCGAGAAGAGGTCCCATATCATGCCGCTCCTGTAATTCTCTATCATCATTATCATCGGCCCCGTCTCGATGCCGACATAGAGAGGGCTTACAAAATCATTCTTTAGGTTGACTGAACTCGTTAACCCGTATTTCCCGTATACCCTGTCGCCGAACTTTTCTTTGATATATTTCATAGATCCCAGGGAGATCCCCGGGACGAACGGCAGCGCGCTGACGATCGCGGTCATCCCTACCGTGCCGTCATTCTGGACCTGCCCCGGAGGCCCGCCGTGGGAATAGCTGTCCTTGCCGAAGCAGTCAGTCAAGCCCCAGAGCTCCGGAGGATACCCGTTCTCTTTTATGTTAAAGGCCCTGTCCGCGAGGATCTTGTTCACAGCTTCCAGGAAGTAGTCGATCTTCCGGTCGCGTTTACGGTTAAAATCGATGAACGAATGCGGTACCTCGCGCGAGTAGAGCGCGGCGGAACTAACCGCTTCGCAGCCCTCATATACATCCAGCGTATAACTGTCTACGTATTTCTCCCATGTCTCCTGCGGGATGCGATGGGTGTCGGAACCTAACGCCAGGACATAGATAAGCAGGGAATTATCCACGAACCCGGTCATGTCATAGGGCAGCAACCCGTCAACTTCGTAGTAGCTCTTGGATACGTGCAAAGGGACCCACCCGAACGAAAGCAGGCCCGGCTTTTTGTTCTTGCCCATATCTACGAACTTATCCCATTCGACCTCGTCGTATATCTTCTGCGCAAGGTCCCCCGCGGGGGTGCCCTTAAAATATTCCGCGATCAAGACTACGCCCCCGATGAAGTCGGCGCTGTCGCACATCGCTACGCAATCGATCGGTTCAAATTGAGATGTCTTGCCGTTGACGTAATGCCAAAAAAGCCCGTACTTCCCTTCGACATATGCATGTTTCGGGTCTTTAGGATCTTTGCAGAACGAATTAAGTATAAGCAGGGTGCGCTGGTACCCCTCGTCGCGGGTGATCCATCCCCTCTTGATCCCGATCGGGATCGCGGCGAGCTCGAATCCCGTTGCTGCCACCTTCCCTATCCGGTTCTGCGTGTGGTCGATGGCGATCCCGGTCTCGGGGAATATCTCGGTCCAAAAATAGTTGAATATCCTGTGCTCGAGGTCATCGAGGGATTTCTCCTGCTCTGCCGTGGGCGTGTAAAGGGGGATGCAGGTACCGGCGAAAACAGGGCCTTGGATACATAAGCATAGTATCAGGGAAAGAAAAGTTTTATTGGCCATTTAGTCTCTTTTTAAGGTCGGTGATCTTGTCGCGGATGACCGCGGCTTTTTCGAACTGGAGGTTGCGCGCGGCGAGGTCCATCTCGTATTCGAGTTCTTCTATGATCTTTTCTGTCTCATAGCCGCCGGCCTTGATGCCTAAAGCCTCCATCTCCACTTCTTCGGCATCCTGGAGCATCTCGATGCCCTCGCGGATGGCCTTCTGTATCGATCTCGGAGTGATATTATTCTTCTTATTATACTCCAATTGCAGGGCGCGTCTACGGTTTGTTTCGTCTATCGCGCGCTTGAGCGAGCCGGTGATGTTATCGGCATACATTATGACCCGGCCGTTTATATGGCGCGCGGCGCGCCCCGAAAGCTGGATAAGCGACGTCTCGGAACGCAAAAACCCCTCTTTATCCGCGTCGAGTATGGCGACGAGCGTGACCTCCGGGAGGTCCAGCCCTTCCCTTAAAAGGTTGACGCCGACAAGGCAGTCGAACTTGCCCTGGCGCAGTTCCTTGAGTATCTTTACCCGCTCTATCGCGTCGATATCCGAATGGATATATTTCACGCGTAGGTCGAGCTCCTCAAGGTATGCCGATAGGTCCTCTGCCATGCGCTTGGTAAGCGTCGTGACGAGGACGCGCTCATTCTTCTTCGCGCGTTCGCGGACCTGCAGGATTATGTCGTCGACCTGGCCTTCGGTCGGTTTTATTATTATCTCAGGGTCGACAAGCCCTGTCGGCCGTATCAACTGCTCGACGACTTTTGCCCCGGATTTAAGTATCTCATATTCGGACGGTGTTGCTGAGGCGAATATCGCCTCTTTCATGAGCGACTCAAACTCGTCGAAACGCAGCGGCCTGTTGTCGAGGCACGACGGCAGGCGGAAACCGAATTCGACGAGAGTTTTTTTGCGCGAACGGTCGCCCTCATACATCCCCCTTATCTGCGGGATCGTGACGTGCGACTCGTCTATTATCAGCAAAAAATCTTTCCGGAAATAATCTATGAGGCAATACGGCCGCACGCCGGCAGGCCTGCCGCCCAAGTGGCGCGAATAGTTCTCCACGCCGTGGCAGTACCCGATCTCCTGCAGCATCTCCATATCGTATTTCGTGCGGCTCTCGAGGCGCTGGGCCTCAAGGAGCTTCCCTTTGGCGCGGAAATACTCCAGCTGAACGGCAAGCTCCTCTTTTATCAGTTTAATCGCTTCTTCTATCTTCGGCGGCGAGGTAAGGAAATGTTTTGCCGGATAGACGGCCGCGCGGTCGAGTTGGGATATGACTTTCTGCGAGACCGGGTCGAACTCGGTTATCTTCTCTATCTGGTCGCCGAACATCGATACCCTTATCGCCTTCTCGGAATACGCCGGGAATATCTCGACCGTGTCGCCGCGGACCCTGACCTTGCCGCGGACGAACTCGATGTCGTTGCGCTCGTATTGTATGCTGAGCAAGCGCCGCAGGACCTCGTCGCGGTCTACCTTCTGCCCCTTATCCAGCACGACCATCATGTTCGAATAATCCTCGGGCGAGCCGAGATTGTATATGCAGGATACGCTTGCGACTATGATCACGTCGTCCCGAGACATGAGCGACGACGTTGCGGCAAGGCGCAGGCGGTCGAGCCGGTCGTTTACCGCGGAATCCTTTTCTATATACGTGTCTGTCTGGGGGATATACGCTTCGGGCTGGTAATAATCGTAATAACTTACGAAGTATTCAACGGCGTTCTCCGGGAAGAACTCCTTGAATTCGCTGTAAAGCTGGGCCGCGAGGGTCTTATTGTGGGAGATGACCAGGACCGGCTTCCCCGTCTTTTCGATGACATTGGCCATCGTGAAGGTTTTGCCTGAGCCGGTGACGCCCAGGAGCGTCTGGTAGCGCTTGCCGCCCAGGAACCCTTCGGAAAGCTCCTTTATCGCCTGCGGCTGGTCGCCTTCAGGCTTAAAAGATGAAACGAGCTTGAACTTCGCCATATCAGAACTTTACTTCAAGTTCCTTCGTGTCAGCGGGGATCGCGGTTTTATTCTTTCCGAGGACCAGTGTATAACCCCCCGGAGGCGGCGTCGCGCAATCGATGGACAATTTGACCGAACCATTGGCGCGGGAACTCTCGACCCTGAAAGATACCTTGCCGAAATACGTGGGGGCGTTCTTTATCTCTATGACTTTGCCGTCATCGAGCCACGAGTCCGGGATGCAGGACAAAAGCACCAGCTTGTCGCCGTCCTCGCGTAAAAGCATATCTCGCAATAACAGGATATAATGCGCGGCCGACCAGCCGTGCGGGACGTCGCCTACTATCCCTTCGGTGATCTCCCTCAATCCTTTCGAGTTGACCTTGGTCGGCATCGCCTCCATCCATCCGCCGGGACAGGATTGGTGCTCTATGCCCCACTCGATGCTCTTGAGCGCGATGTCTTCCATCCCAAGGTATATCAAGGGATGCGCGAGCTTGAAATTATAACCCCAGAAGAGCTGTTCGTACTCGACGAACCACCCGCCGTCATATCCCGAGAACTTCCCGGCATTCTTCCAATATTGCTCGTATGAAGTCTTGAACAGCTCCGTCGGTACCGGGATGCCCATATTCTCTCCCGGGAATAATGCCGGCCTGTGAGCCCACGCCATCTGGGTATCTCCCAGTATGCGGTGGTCCATGTCCTTTATGCGCATCTCTTTGGGCCAGTAATCGGCGAACCCGGGCATGAACGACAGCCCGTTCTTCTTCATCGATTTTTCGATGCTCGCGATAGTGGCGGAATGGAGGCTTTCATATTCGGCCTTCATCCATTTGGCGTCATCGGCTTTTCCGAGTATCTGCGCCGACTCATAAGCCGCCTTCAGGCCGATCATCGCCCACCAGTCATCGACGTAAAGGTAAGCGGGTATCTTGAAATTATCCTGGCTTACCCCTTTTGGGAGCAGTCCGTAAGCCACGTCTTCCTTCGGAAGCGACATCTGCGGGGCGCGGAGCTTCCTGATGAGCTCGCATGCCGATCTCATCCTCGGATATACGGCCTCCAGGTATTTAACGTCCTTTGTCAGCCGGTAATGCTCATAAAGCCCGAATATGCTGCCGCCTAGCTCGTCGACGTAGCCGCCGCCTTCCTTGTAATTGAAATGATCGGTCGAGGCGAGCGCTTCTTCGGTGAGCCCTGCCTTGTCGAGCGCGTTATCCATGTCTACCGCGTCATGAAGGTATAATGAGGTATATTCATACGGCCCGGGGAAAAGTTTATGCTCTTCGTCCATTATCAGGATGTAATAGAGCGATGAATAAAAACAATCACTGTACCGTTTATCCGGGATGTTCATTACGAGCGGGATGCGGCCTTTCCAGTATTTGAGCGTCAGTTCGAGGGCCTTATCGAACCCCAGGTCCTTGATATCGTTAAATGACAACTCCGCTCCTGTGCCTGATGGTACGACGAAATCGAGCGACTCGGTCCCGCCGGCAGGTATCATTTTTTTGTAAGAGAGCGAATCCTTCAGGTCTTTGCCGAGAGGGCCTTCCGCCCTTTCATCGAGGAAGAGCCGCGGCGCGCCGTTTATCTTTACGGTATGGTCGGCGTCGTATTCGATCGTCTTCATATCCGTAACTTTCCATTTGGGATATAGCGGGTTGGGGCGTATTACCGCCATGATCGCCACTTCCTTGTCCTGCGCGCTTGTATTCTTGACAGATTCCCTTGCGAAGGTCAGCACTTTTCCGAGTTTTTCATCGAGCCAGGAGAATATCTTCGTCTCGCCTTCAATGCCGTCGCCCTTCCACGATACGACCGTTATCGGGTATCCGCCATCGACCAATCTCCAATCGGTATGGAGAGTTTCCGGCGTATAGAGCCGGCCGTTATCATTTACCCAGAAACTGACCCTGAACGGGTAAGGATAGACGGCAAAAGAACCGTCCTTTCCTATGAAAGTCTTGAATTTGGAACCCTCCCAGCCGGAGAGCCCGCGGGCCTTGTCCAGGCCCTTGTGTTTGGCGATATCGTCCCAGTCCTTGAATTCGATCTTCTTCATCACACTTTCCTTCCCTTTGTTGTCTTCACAGTTGATCTTAATGTGGCGTTTCCCGAATATGTTAGCATATATCCTGTCCTGTCCGCCAGCGCAAACCTCTTTATTATAGACTGTCTTCCAGGCCTTATCTTCGGCCTCGGTCTCTACGCGGTACGATACGGGATGGTCCTCTCCCCACGTTATAAATAAAGCGCCGATGTTCCTGTCCTTCTTGAGCTCGATCGAGATCGTGGTCCTGCCGTTATCGCTCGAGGTCTTTATCGGTATCTCGTCATCGAGCCCTTTGATCCTGATCTCCCAGATCGAATATCCCCACGCCGTGCCGCGTTCTTTAAAGTCCAGTTTTATGAATCGCGCTTTCTTCCTCCCGAAATATACGTCATCGACTACGCCTTCGCCATCGGACGTGGAATAGGCGTCCTCCCAATTTTTCCCGTCTTCCGATATGAGGACGTCATAGGATCTCGCGTATGCGGCCTCCCAGTTTATGATCAGGCCGACGAGGTCTTCGCTCTTACCGAGGTCTATCTGGAGCCATTGCCTGTCGGAGAAGGTGCTTGACCAGCGCGTTTGGGAATTATTATCGAAGGCGTTAGAAGGGCTTACCGAGTCATTCTCGCGGGATGACGCGGTGACCGTCGCGGCGTTTACGCCCGGGGATATTACCGCAAGCGAGGCCGCCAGGATGATAAGAGATGCTATGGATAAAAATGGCAGTTTTTTCACTTTTTTTCCGCCCTATACATTACGACGTTAGCTTTTTCCAGGGTGACGAGACCTTCCTTCACCATTTCATCCAGGTGCGGGATGAACCGGCTTATATTCTCTTCGCTGTCGACCATCTCTATTATTATCGGCAGGTCGGATGAGAGCTCGAGAAGTTTTGCCGTGTGCATGCGGCTCTTGCAGCCGAAACCCATAGACCCCCTGACGACGGTTGCGCCGGCCATGCCTTCTTTCCTTGCGAGCAGCACTATCTCCTCGTAGAGCGGCTTCCCTTCCCATCTATCCGCTTCGCCGATAAAAATCCTGAGAAGCTTGCCTTCGGTGGGGATCTTCACATTGCCTCCTCGTTAGATTAGTTCGCCCGCAAGTACGCCTATCCTGAATACGACAAAACCAACGATAACGCTTATCAACACGTTCAATAATGCCCTGAAAGTCTCGCCGTCCTTCATCAGGTTGGCTGTCTCCAGGATGAACGTGGAAAAGGTGGTGAACGCGCCGCAGAACCCGATCATGAGGAATATGCGGATATTCGTTCCGAAAAGGAATTTCTCCTCGGTGATAGCCGCGAGGAAGCCGATGATAAAGCATCCGGTAAGGTTTACCACGAGCGTCCCGTATGGGAAGTCGGCTCCGAGGGTCCTGTACGTGAAGACGGAGAGCGCATACCTCGCTACCGTCCCTATGGCGCCTCCTACAAGGAGCTGGATCAATTTTGACATCGCGCTATTCCACTATCTCCAAAGAAAAGTCGATCGCCCTGGCCGAATGAGTGAGCGCGCCGATCGATATCATATCTACGCCGGTCGAAGCCATCCTTTTTACGTTCTTCAGGTTCACACCGCCTGAAACTTCCAGCTTAAGCTCGTAATGGCCGTCATTGCGCATAGCCGTTGCAGTCTTAATGTCCTTCAGGCCCATATTATCGAGCATGATAATGTCAGGGTTCAACCTGATAGCCTCTTTGAATTGCCGTAAGTCCTGGACCTCTACTTCGACTTTTACCTTCCTCCTGCGGGAAGATCCCATGACGCGAGCGACGGCATTCCAATCGTATCCGAGCGCGGCGAGATGGTTGTCCTTTATCAGCACCTGGTCGTGGAGGCCTATGCGATGGTTGGTGCCGCCCCCGGTCTTAACCGCGTATTTCTCAAGTAACCGCAATCCGGGGGTCGTCTTGCGCGTATCCATTATCTTCGTCTTATAAGGCCTTACGGCTTCCAGAAATTGCGCCGTGAGCGTAGATATTCCCGAGAGGCGGCTTAAAAAATTCAACGAGGTCCTTTCGGCGCTGAGCACGGCTTTCGCGTCACCTTCTATATACGCGATCTGCTGTTCCGGGCGTATCCGTTCGCCATCCATCGCCAGCGGCATGAATTTTATCTTTGAGCTGCGCATGACGAAAACCGCCATGGCTATTGTGATGCCGCAGAGCACCCCTTCTCCGCCGGATATTATTACTGCTTGTATCGTCTTCGGCTTAGGGAAGAGCGCATCGGTCGTGATATCCCCGGCCCCGATATCTTCATCGAGGGCACGGCGTATCATCTCCAAAATATCCTTGTCGGCTAGCTCTCTAATCGTTTTAAGTTCTCCCTTAATTTTTCCAAAGATACCTTTGCCTCGGAGAGCTTCTCTTTCTCCTTGTCGATAATATCTTTCGGCGCCCTCTCAGCGAAATTCTTGTTGTTCAACTTCGCTTCGATGGATTTAACATACTTCTCGAGCTCGCCGGCTTTCGACATCATCTTCTTCTTTTCCGCCTCGATGTCAACAAGCCCCTCGAGCGGCACGCATATCTCGCAATCTCCGAATACCGCGACTGAAGAGGCCTTCGGCCGTTTCAATTTATCCGTGACCTCGAGCGACTCAAGCCTCCCGAGGTTCTTTATATAATCGAGTGATTTGTCGATGGTGGTCCTTTTCTTTTCGCTATCGACCACCACTATCGCCTTACATGTCTTCTGCGGAGGGATGTTCACCTCGGCGCGGATATTCCTGATGGCGGTTATTATGCCTATCGCGAGGTCCATCTCTTCTTCCACTTTTTTATCTATAAGGTCTTTCTGCAAGTGCGGCCATGGCTGGATCATTATCGAGTCCCTCTTGTGCGGCAGGATGCTCCATATCTCCTCGGTAAGGAACGGCATGATCGGATGCAGCAGCCTCAGGCTCTTCTCCAACACCTTATATAGGATCACCTGTGTATTCTTTTCTTTTATACGGCTCTTTGCTATCTCCAGATACCAGTCGCAATATTTATGCCAGATGAAGTCGTAGAGCAGGTTCGCAGCCTCGCTGAACCTGTACGATTCAAGGGCCTTCTCCAGGTCTTCCAGCGTCGAATAGAGGTTGCTGAGTATCCACCTGTCGGCGAGGGTCAGGTCCGCGGACTTGTATAAGACGCACAGGTCCGTGTCGACGTCTTCAGAGAGGTTTGTCATGACGAACCTCGACGCGTTCCATATCTTATTCGCGAAATTCCTTCCGACCTGGAATTTTTCCTTCGACAGGAATACGTCCTGGCCTACCGCGGTGATCGAGATGATGCTGAACCTCAGCGCGTCGGTCCCGTACTCGTCTATTATTTCGATAGGGTCGATGATATTGCCGAGGGATTTGGACATCTTCGCGCCGGTCTCGTCGCGCACCGTGCCGTGGATGTAAATATCCCTGAACGGAGCATCGCCCATGAACTCGTATCCTGCCATTATCATGCGCGCTACCCAGAAGAATATTATATCCTGGGCAGTTACCAGCGTAGATGTCGGATAGAAATACGCGAGGTCCTTTGTCTTGTCCGGCCAGCCGAACGTCGAGAACGGCCAGAGCCATGAAGAGAACCAGGTATCGAGGACGTCCTCGTCCTGGACGATATCAGTCCCGCCGCAATCCGGGCATTTCTGCGGTTTCGAGCGCGCTACTATTATCCCTTTCTTCCCCTCGGTCGCTTTCTCGCACTTCCTGCAATAATAGACGGGTATCCTGTGGCCCCACCATATCTGCCTCGAGATGCACCAGTCGCGGATATTCTCCATCCAGTCGAGATATACCTTGCTCCAGCGTTCCGGGTAGAATTTTATCTTGCCGCTTTTGGCCGCCTCTATGCCGGGCTTTGCGAGTGGTTTCATCTTCACGAACCACTGTAATGAAAGGTAGGGTTCGACGACAGTGTGGCACCTGTAACAGTGCCCGACCGAATGCGCGTGCTGGTCGATCTTCTCGAGCAGGCCCATCTCTTTCAGGTCCTCGATTATCGCCTCACGCGCCTCGAACCTGTCCATCCCCGCGTAATCCCCCGCATTCTTGCTCATACTGCCGTCGGGGTCCATCACGACTATAGGCTCAAGGCTGTGGCGCCTGCCCATGTCAAAGTCGTTGGGGTCGTGTGCAGGGGTCACTTTGACCGCGCCTGTGCCGAATTCCGGGTCAACGATATCGTCGGCGATGACCTTGATCTCCCTGTTCATAAGCGGGAGTATTAAAATCTCGCCTACCAGGTTCTTATATCTTTCGTCCTTCGGATTAACTGCGACCGCGACGTCACCTAACATCGTCTCCGGGCGCGTCGTAGCCACTGTGACGTGCCTCTTCTCGCCTTTTACCGGGTATTTAATGTAATAGAGCAGGCCGTTAAGGTCTTTGTGCTGTGCCTCTTCATCACTTAACGCCGTCTGGCACCTCGGGCACCAGTTGATTATATAATTGCCGCGGTAGATCAGGCCTTTCTCGTAAAGGCGGATGAAGACCTCGTTTACCGCGTCTGAAAGCCCCTCGTCCATCGTGAAACGCGTGCGGTCCCAGTCGCACGAACAGCCGAGCCTTTTAAGCTGCGAGATTATGGTCGTCCCGTACTGCTCGCGCCACTGCCAGACGCGTTCTATGAATTTTTCGCGGCCTAAGTCCTGCCTTTTCTTCCCCTCTTTGGCCAGCATCTTCTCGACCACATTTTGTGTGGCGATGCCTGCGTGGTCAGTCCCGGGAAGCCACTCGGCGTTCCAGCCCTGCATCCTCCGCCACCTTATGATGATATCCTGGATCGTGTCGTTGAGGGCATGGCCCATATGGAGGATGCCGGTAATATTAGGCGGCGGGATGACTATCGTATAGGGCTTGCGTTTCGGGTCAGGTTCGGCGTGGAAGAGTTTCTTGGATTCCCAGAGCTTATACCATTTGTCTTCCGTTGCCTTCGGGTTGTAAGCAGAAGGGATCTCTGGCATATTATTTACGGTCTTTGAGCAGTTTATATTCGATGGAATCGACAAGGGCGTTCCAGGACGCCTCGATGATGTTCTCGGATACGCCGATAGTCCACCACGAGTCCTTTGCGTCCTGCGATTGGATGAGGACGCGGACCTTTGCCGCGGTGCCGGCCTTCTCTTCAAGGACACGGACTTTAAAGTCAGAGAGATGCATCTCGGCCAAAGCCGGATAGAATTCCAGGAGAGCTTTTCGCAGCGCGTTGTCGAGGGCATTGATAGGACCGTCGCCCTCGGCGGCGGTGTGCTCTTCCACATTATTTACCTTGACCTTGATCGTCGCCTCGGAGACCAATTTATTGTTCTTGTGCTCGGTCACGACCTTGAAACCTTCGAGCTCGAAGAACTTCTTATATTTCTTGAATGCGCGCTTCAACAGCAACTCGAGCGAACCCTCAGCCGCCTCAAAATGATAGCCTTCGTGCTCGAGTTTTTGCAAGAGTTTCAGGATCTTCTTGGTCTTAGGCGCCTCTTTTGTCAGGTCGAGGCCGAGTTCGAGCGCTTCTGCCTTCAACAGGATAGAGCTCTTCCCTGAAAGCTCGGATACAAGAAGCCTTCTCTTGTTCCCGACCAGGTGCGGGTCTACGTGCTCGTACGTCACGGGGTTCTTCATTATTGCGTTAATATGGACGCCGGCCTTATGTGTAAAGGCGCTGTTTCCCGCGAACGGCTGGTTCTCCTGCTGTTTTACGTTGCTGATCTCGGCGACGTATCTTGAGGCTTCGGTCAATTCCTTTAATTTGGCGTTGCTGATGCAATTGATCTTTAGCTTTAATTTGAGGTTCCCGATCACCGAAACGAGATCTGCGTTGCCGCAGCGCTCGCCGTAGCCGTTGAATGTGCCCTGGACTTGCGCGCATCCTGCCTGGACAGCGGCGACCGAATTCGCGACGGCCATGCCGCAATCGTTATGGCAATGGATGCCTACCGGGCAGTCGAGTTTTGCCAGCACCTCTTTTGTGATCTCGACAAGTTCGGACGTGATCGTCCCCCCGTTCGTGTCGCAGAGGATGACGCACTCCGCGCCGGCGTCACGCGCGGCAAAAACGGTCTTGATAGCGTAGTCGGGGTTGCTCTTATACCCGTCAAAGAAATGCTCGGCGTCATAAAATACCGTCTTCCCTTTTGACTTGAGGTATGAGACCGTCTCGGAGATCATCTTGAGGTTCTCTTCGAGCGGGACGCGGAATACGTCCTTTACGTGGAGGTCCCATGATTTTCCGAAGATCGTGACGATCTTCGTCCCGGCTTCGATGAGCCCGCGGACGATAGCGTCCCGGCTGATGGCGGTATTTGCGCGGCGGGTCGAGCCGAAGGCTACGACCTCGGAATCCTTTAATTCAAGTTTTTTTACGGCCTTGAAGAACGCCATGTCCTTCGGGTTAGACCCCGGCCATCCGCCCTCGATATAATGGATGCCGAGTTCGTCAAGCTTCTCTACGATGCGCAGCTTGTCATTGACCGAATACGAGATCCCCTCGGTCTGCGCCCCGTCGCGAAGCGTCGTGTCGTATAATTTCACGTCTTTCATATTATCTGCCTCTTATTTTGCTTTTTTCAGGTCAAATTCGTCATGGAGCACTTTAAGCGCCAGTTCAGCGTGCTTCTTCCCTATGACGCAGGATATCTTTATCTCGGATGTGGATATCATCTCGATGTTTATCTTCTTCGATGCCAGCGCCTTGAACATCCGCGCGGCGATACCGGCGTGGCTTCTCATTCCGATGCCGACTATCGATATCTTGGCGATATCCTCGTCCTTCACTACCTCGCCCGCGCCTATCTCTTTGGCGACCCTCTTGGCGACCTTCATTGTCTTGGCGAGGTCCTCGGTCAGGACGGTGAATGAAACATCGGTAGTCCCGGTGCGTCCTACGTTCTGGACGATCATGTCGATGACGATATTATTAATGCCCAATTCCTTGAATATGATGGCCGCGATGCCCGGCTTGTCAGGCACGTCGCAGATAGTTATCTTCGCTTCGTCTTTTTGCAGCGCTACACCGCTTACGTCGATTTTTTCCATCGATTTTGCCTCCTTGCAGATTATAGTCCCTTCGGCGTTCGAGAAACTCGAGCGGACATGTATGGGCATATCATAACGCTTGCCGTATTCCACCGACCTCGCCTGCATGACCTTCGCGCCCAGCGAGGCGAGTTCGAGCATTTCATCATAACTTATCTTAGAAAGTTTTTTTGCGTTCTTGACTATCCTCGGGTCGGCGGTATAGACCCCGTCTACGTCGGTATATATCTCGCATATCTTCGCGCCGAGCGCGCTCGCCAGGGCTACGGCGGTCAGGTCGCTTCCGCCTCGGCCGAGGGTGGTGATCTCTTTCTTTATGCTCATCCCCTGGAACCCGGCGACTACGACGACCCTGCCTTCCTTCAATTGTTCCTTTATCCTGTCAGCCGCCGATATGTTAAGTATGCGGGCCTTGGTGTGGATGTTATCGGTTATGATGCCGACCTGCGCGCCGGTAAAGGATATCGCGGGCGCGCCGAGCTTCTCGACTGCCATGGCCAGGAGGGCGCATGATATCTGCTCGCCGGTCGAGATGAGCATGTCCATCTCGCGTTCTGACGGGTCGTCGGTGACCTTATAGGCCAGTTCGATGAGCTCGTCGGTGGTGTCTCCGAGCGCCGATACAACGACCACGACGTCATGGCCTTCTTTCTTGTAGCGCACGACGCGCTTGGCTACGTTTATGATCCTCTCGGGATTCGCAACGGAAGATCCGCCGTATTTTTGGACGATTAGTGATCCCACTTTTATTCTGCCTTCCTCCTTTTAGCTCTTAATGAAGTATTCCATAAGCTCGTGGCCGTGCCCGAAGGCAAGCCCGGTCGCCTTTGCCGACGCTTCGCTGTATTCCTGGGCCCCGTTAGGGGCGAAACCCTTGCCGAATACCGCGAACGGCACCGGTTCGGCAGTATGGGTCCGGAGCGATACAGGGGTATTATGGTCCGGCAGTACCATTACCCTGAAATCTTCTTGTTTCTTGAATTTATCGAGGATCGCTCCTACGATAAACCTGTCGAAATTCTCTATTGCTGCCATCTTCGCGCGCAGGTCTCCGTTGTGGCCGGCCTCATCAGGCGCCTCTACGTGCACGAAAACGAAATCCTTGTCCTTAAGTGAATCTATCGCGTATTTCGCCTTGCCCTGGTAATTGGTGTCGTAGTAGCCGGTCGCGCCCGGTACATTTATGACATCCAGCCCTATCAACTTGCCTATGCCTTTTATCAGGTCGACCGCAGAGATGACCGAGCCGGTGACGCCGAACTTGTCGCTGAACTTCGGCATGTTCGTCTCAACGCCCTGTCCCCATAGCCATATCATGTCGGCCGGGTTCTCTTTCAGGTCTATCCTCACATGGTTGACTTCGTGGCCCGAAAGTATTGCCCTCGAATCTTCCATTAGCTTTATAAGGAATTTCGCGCCGTCGCCCTTCGGCAAGTGGCCTTTTATCTCCATACCCGTTATGTCGTGCGGCGGCTCGCAATGGGTCTCGCGCAGCGCCTCTTTCAATGACCCGTCCCTGACTATAATCAGGTGCCTGTAGCTTACGCCCGGATAGAATTTTATCTTCTCCGAGCCGAGTTTTTTGTCGAGAAATTTTATCAAGGTAGCCGCTTCTTCGGAGGTTATATGCCCCGCCGAGTAATCGGCCATACGTTCCTTATCAATGGTAACAAGGTTGCACCGGAACGCGATGTCATCCGGCCCGAGCTTAATCCCCATGTTCGCGGCCTCGAGCGGCCCGCGGCCCGAATAATACTTCACCGGGTCATAACCGATTATCGAGAGGTTCGCGACATCGGAAGCCGGCGCTAAACCTTGCGGTATGGTATGGACCAGGCCCGCCCTGCCGTTCTTGGCTATGAAATCCATGTTCGGGACTTTGGCGGCCTCGAGCGGCGTCTTGTTCCCGAGTTCCTTGATAGGATAATCCGCCATGCCGTCGCCGACCAGGACGATATATTTCATCTATTATATGCCTATTGCCTTGAGGACCGACTTCATATCGGCCTTGACAGATTTTGGTTTACTTAAAGTCGAGATAGCCCTGTCCGGGTCTTTCAAGCCGTGGCCGGTCAGGATACATACGATCTTTATCTTTTTTGCCGGGTTCTTCTTGAAGAAACCCTTGCGCATCATCTTCATGAGGCCGGCCACAGACGCGGCCGAAGCAGGCTCGGCGAATATGCCTTCTCTTAATGCAATATATTGGTAGGCATCAAGTATCTCTTTATCCGAGACCATGTCTATGGTCCCGCCTGATTCATCGCGCGCAGCCTCGGCTTTCTCCCAGCTCGCCGGGTTGCCTATCCTTATCGCGGTCGCGATGGTCTCGGGATGCTCGACGATATGCCCCCTTACGATAGGCGCCGCGCCTTCGGCCTGGAAGCCCATCATCTTCGGGAGCGCTTTAATCTTCCCGTATTCCTTGAATTCCTTATAGCCCTTCCAATACGCGGTGATATTCCCGGCGTTGCCGACAGGGATAAAATGGTAATCCGGCGCAGACTCGAGCGCCTCGCAGATCTCGAACGCCCCGGTCTTCTGCCCTTCGATCCTGTACGGGTTCAGGGAATTGACAAGGGTTATCGGATGTTTATCGGTTATCTCTTTTACGAGTTCCAAAGCCTCATCGAAATTCCCTTTAATGGCTAATACCTCGGCGCCGTAGATTATCGCCTGCGCCAATTTGCCTAGGGCAATTTTGCCCTCAGGGATAAGGACGATGCATTTGATCCCTGCGCGAGCAGCATACGCGGCTGCAGAGGCAGAAGTATTACCGGTCGAGGCGCACATTATCGCTTTCGAGCCCTCTTCGACGGCCTTCGAGACGGCCATGGTCATGCCGCGGTCCTTGAACGAACCGGTCGGGTTAGACCCGTCGAACTTTAAATAGACTTCGTATCCTTTTCCGAGCTTATTGCTTAAATTGCAGGAATAGATAAGCGGGGTATTGCCCTCGTTAAGGGTGATTACCGGGGTCTTCGCAGAGACCGGAAGGTATTTCCTGTATTTGTCTATCAGTCCTCGCCACATCATTTTTTTATCTCTCGACCCTTATGGCGACGGTCTTGCGCCTTATGGCCGCCATCCTGTCTATCTCTTCAAGAGCCTGCCTCATGTTCTTCTCTTTCGCCTCGTGGGTCATCATGACGACCGGCACGATGCGCGCCGCGCGCCTTTCCTTCTGCCCGACGCTGGCTATCGATATCTTATTCCGGCCGAGGATGCCCGCGACCCTCGCGAGCACGCCGGGTTTGTCGATGCATGAGATGCGGATATAATAGCTCGCCTCGATATCGTCCATCTTCCTGATCTTCTTTATCGACTTGTCCTTCATATAGATCGGGACCCTGCCTACGGAATTGAACCGCAGGTTGCGCGCGAGGTCGATCACATCGCCGACAACAGAGCTTGCAGCCGGGTTCTGTCCGGCGCCGCGTCCGTAGAACAAAGTGCCGCCGACCATATCCCCGTGGACGTAGATGGCGTTATAGACCCCGTTTACGTTTGCGAGGAGATGTTCCTTCGATAAAAGGGTCGGATGGACCCTGACCTCTATCTCGTTATCGACTTTCTTGGCGATCGCGAGCAGTTTTATGGCGTAGCCGAATTCGTCGGCATACCTGATATCGTTCTGCGATATGTCGAGTATCCCCTCGACGTAAATATCCTTGAGTTTTACCGCTTTGCCGAAACCGAGAAGGGTAAGTATAGCGAGTTTGTGCGCGGAATCATAACCCTCGATGTCGAGCGCCGGGTTGCGCTCGGCATAACCCTTCTTCTTCGCCTGTTCGAGGGCGTCGGAGAAACTCAACTCCTCTTCGGCCATGGCCGAGAGGATATAGTTCGAAGTGCCGTTGACTATGCCGAGTATAGTGTCGATCTCGTTAGCGACGAGCCCCTCGCGCAAAGACTTGATTATCGGGATGCCGCCGCCGACCGAGGCCTCGTAGAAGATGTCAACGCCGGCCTTCTTCGCCGCGTCGAATATCTCTTCGCCGTGTTCGGTAATAAGGGCTTTGTTGGCGGTTACGACATGCTGGCCGCTCTTTATCGCTTTTAGGACAAACTCCTTGGCCGGATGGATCCCGCCGATGAGCTCCACTACGATATCGATGTCGGGATTGCCGATGACCTTGTTGATGTCGCTGGTCAGTATCTTCCTATTGACCTTGATGTTCCTCTTGCGGCGCAGGTCATTATCGCAGATGGCCTTAAGCACGACTCGCGCCCCGACCTGACGCTCTATCCGGGCGGATTTCTGTAATAACGCCTTCGCGACGCCGACGCCTACGGTCCCGAACCCTATCAAACCTACATTGATCTTCTCCATTCTCATTACCTCTTATTATTCAGACAATTATATCAAAAAATGGTCGGGGCGAGCGGACTTGAACCGCTGACCACTTGTACCCCATACAAGTGCTCTACCAAACTGAGCCACGCCCCGGTTTATTCGGATTTAGGAAATAAATTATATCAGATTTTTGGGAAGGTGTATAGAGGGAAATTACGAAGCTTCAGTTATTGCTTTCTGACTTCTTCTTGCGGGTCATGAGGTCGCGGACCGCGGTTTTGGGGTCTTTGCCGTTATATATGATGGCGTAGATCTCTTCGGCTATCGGCATCTCGACTTTGTACTTCTTTTGCAGCTCGTGGCAAGATTCGGCCGTGCCGACGCCCTCGACGACCATCTCAGTCGATTTGAGGACCTGCTCCGGTTTCTTGCCTTTCCCTATCTCTTCGCCGAACCACCTGTTCCTGCCGTGGGTGCTGACACAGGTTGTTACGAGGTCACCTAACCCGCTGATCCCGTAGAATGTCTCCTGTTTTGCGCCCATCGCCGTGCCGAGGCGGGCAATCTCGACGATACCCCTTACGAGCATGCTCGATTTTGTATTTACGCCGAATCCCATCCCGTCGGATATCCCTGCGGCGATAGCGATGACATTTTTTATCGAGCCGCCAAGTTCCACGCCTATAAGGTCGGTATTCGTGTATACCCTGAAAGTTTCGGTCATGAAGAGGTCTTGTATCTCCTGCGCCGTCTTTTCGTCTTCCGAAGCGGCGACGACTGTCGTGGGAAGACCGCGCACGACTTCAAAAGATATCGTCGGGCCTGAAAGGACGCCGATCCTTACTTTCCCGAGGACGTCGTGGATGACCTGGGACATCCTCATCATCGTATGGTTCTCTATGCCTTTCGCGACACTGACCAGGAGTTTCCCGTCGAGCTTCATGCCTTTCATCCGTCCGGCGACTTCCCTCATATGCTGTGACGGAGCTGCGAGCACGAGGATATCGGAGTCACGGACAGCCGAGGCAAGGTCTGAGGTCAGTAGTATCTGGTCCGGTATTTTGATGCCGGGCAGGAATTTCACATTCTCCCTGGTAGACTTCATCGTCTCAATGTAGTCAGGGAACACCCCCCATAACGTGACCTTATTGCCCTTTGCGTTCAATATCATCGCCAGGGTCGTTCCCCACCCGCCGTCGCCTATTACCGTTATTTTTTTAGTGTTCATTTTTTTTCCCGAAAGTGAAGGCGTGTTCCTCGCCGCGCACCATCCTCTTTATATTAGGATAATGCTTGTAGACGGTGATACCGCACATTACCGCGGTTATGATGACGAAGACCGGCGGATACGGCATTACCGCCAGCATTATGGGTATCGAGACCGCGCTGATTATCGAGGCGAGCGAGACGTAGCGTTTCCATGCGAAGATCGCTATCCATATCACCAGGGCGACGAGGAATACATTCGGCGCCACCCCGATGAATACCCCGGATGAGGTCGCTATCCCCTTCCCGCCCTTGAACCCCAAAAATACCGTCCAGATATGCCCGATGATAGCCATACAGCCGAGCATCAGCGCGTAGGTATCCGGTTCGATCGACGTCACTCCGATGCGGATGAACATCTTCGCGACGAGCGCGACACAGACCCAGCCCTTGAGGATATCTACGATGAGGACCAAAAGGCCAGGGAGTTTCCCGACCACCCTTGCCGTGTTCGTCGCGCCGACGTTGCCGCTGCCGTGCTCGCGTATATCGATCCCCTTTAAATATTTCGCGACAAGAAAACTCGTCGGGATCGAGCCTATCAGGTAACAGAGTATGAATGAGGACGCGATCAGCATATTATTTTTTCCCGTGTGTACCGTTCAACTGTTTTGCCCCGCGGAAGACGTAATCGATGCCTGAGAGCAATGTGAATATCGCCGCGAGGTTCCATACGTATGCCGAGTGCTTATATAAGAGTAGCACGCTTATTATCGCCATCATCTGGAAGAACGTCGTAAGCTTGCCCAGCACGCTGGGCGCTATCTTCACGTCGCCGTTTGTCAGGAATATGACGACGACGCCTATTACGATGATTATGTCCCGGCTGACGACCGTGATCGGAAGCCAGAGCGGCAGTTTTACGCTCCCGCTCCAGACTGTCAGCGCGATAAAAGATATGATGAGCAGGAATTTGTCGGCGATCGGGTCCATTATCGTGCCGAGCGGGGTCTTTTGCTTGAGGATCCGCGCCAGGAAACCGTCCATCGCGTCGGTAAGGACCGCTATCACGAATATCGTGAGCGCGATGAACCTCAAGTTATCCTGCTCCGGCTTATAATAGAGGACCAGGCCGAAGAATATCGGCGTCAGGAGCACCCTGAGTATGGTTATCTTATTTGCTATGTTCATCGTCTATTTGTCGGTTATGGTCTGCATCCTGTTAAGCGGCCATATGAGAAGGACGGCTTTCCCGATCAGGGAATTTTTAGGGACGAAACCCCAGTACCTGCTGTCCTTGCTGTTGGCGGAATTGTCGCCTAAAACGAAATATGAATCGTTCGGCACGGTGATCGGCTTGCCTTCGATGCCGTAATCGCCCCTGTTGTAATAAGTTACCCTCCTGAACGCGGGCGGGTCATTGACCTCCTTGCCGTTCACGATAAGCTTGCCGTCCTTGATCTCGACCGTATCGCCTGGGCCCGCGATGAACCTTTTTATGAATGCCACCGGGTCGTTCGGCGGCGGCGCCTTGAAGACGACGATATCGCCGGCCTTCGGTTCCCTAAATCCCGGGATACGGACGTTTATGAACGGCATCCGCGCCCCGTAGATAAATTTCACTACGACTACCCTGTCGCCCTCTTGGAGGGTCGGCTTCATAGAACCGGACGGGATCTTGTAGAATTCAAAGATGAATACCTTTATGACGAACGCCAGGAGGAACGCGACTACGATTATCTCGATAAATTCCCGGAACCAGTGTTTCTTGGCCTTGTTTCCAATATTTTCCATCTCGCCCCTTTTAGAGTTTAAGTACCGCCATAAAGGCTTCCTGCGGTATCTCGACTTTCCCGAACTGCTTCATGCGTTTCTTGCCTTCTTTTTGTTTCTCCCAGAGCTTGCGTTTCCTCGTAATGTCGCCGCCGTAGCACTTCGCGGTGACGTTCTTGCCGACAGGCCTGACCGTCTCCCTGGCGATTATCTTGCTCCCTATCGCGGCCTGGAGCGCTACCTCGAACAACTGCCTCGGGATAAGCTCCTTCAATTTAGTGACGAGCTGGTTGCCCTTCGTATGCGCGTTCTCCTTATGGATGATGAACGAGAGCGCGTCGCAGGGCTTGCCGTTTATGAGTATGTCAAGTTTTACGAGGTCGCTGGGCTTATATTCTTTGAACTCGTAGTCGAGCGAGCCGTAGCCCCTCGTCATGGACTTTATTTTATCATAAAAATCCACAATAATCTCGGATAATGGGAATTCATAGACCAGCATCGCCCTTGTCGGATCAAGGTATTCGGTCGATATATAGGTCCCCCTTCTCTCCTGGCATAACTGCATCACGTTGCCGAGTGAATCCGACGGCGAGATGACGAACGCCCTTATGAACGGCTCCTCGATCTCATCGATCTCCTGCGGCGCCGGGAGCTTGCTCGGGTTCTCTATCTCGACTGTCTCGCCGTCGGTCTTTATGACTTTATATACCACGCTCGGAGTGGTCGCGATGAGGTTCAGGTTATATTCCCTTTCGAGCCGCTCCTGTATGATCTCCATGTGAAGCAGTCCGAGAAAACCGCAGCGGAAACCGAACCCGAAAGAAACTGAGGACTCGACTTCATATATGAAGGAAGCGTCGCTCAGTTCCATCTTTTCGAGCGCGTCCCTGAGGAACGGGAAATCCTTTGCGTTTACCGGGTAGAGGCCGCAGAAGACGAGCGGCCGTACTTTCTTATATCCGGGTAGCGCGTCGGCAGCCGGCCTCCTGAAATCAGTCACCGTGTCTCCGACGTGGACCTCTTTTGGTACCTTGATATTACAGGTGATGTAGCCGACCTCTCCGACCGAGAGTTCATCGACAGCGACAGGCGCAGGCTTGAATACGCCTACCTCTTCTATATCGTAGACGCGGCCGGTGCCCATCATCTTGATCTTCATTCCCTTCCTGATCGACCCGTTCTTGAGCCTTATGTAGACGACGACACCCTTGAACGTATCGAACGCCGAGTCGATTATAAGCGCCTGCAGCGGATTTACTGTTTCGCCTTTCGGGGCCGGTATTTTGTCGACGATCGCCTGTATTATCTCGTCCACGCCTATCCCGGACTTGGCGCTGGCCATTATCGGCTCTATCTCAGTCAAATGGAGCGTATCCCTGAGCTGCTGGACCACCCTATCCGGTTCGGCGCTCGGCAGGTCTATCTTGTTTATTACGGGGATGATGACGAGGTTGTGTTCCCGCGCCAGATAAAGGTTGGCGACTGTCTGGGCCTCGACGCCCTGCGCCGCGTCTACGACGAGAAGCACGCCCTCGCATGCGGCAAGCGCTTTTGAGACTTCGTAGGTGAAATCGACATGGCCGGGCGTATCGATGAGGTTGAGGATGTAATCCTTCCCCCCGGCTGAATGGTTTAATCTCACGGCTTTGGCCTTGATCGTGATGCCGCGCTCCCTCTCGAGGTCCATGCCGTCGAGCATCTGGTCGTGGAACTCCCTCTGGGAGATAGCGCCGGTCTTCAAGAGCAGCCTGTCGGCTAAGGTCGATTTCCCGTGGTCTATATGGGCGATGATGCAGAAATTACGGATTAACGACTTATCCATTATTTGATCGTCTTAGACATCCTGTCGACTATAGCGATGAGGTCCCTGGCTTCCTTGTCGGTATGAGCCTCGCTGTATACCCTGAGTATAGGCTCGGTGCCCGAAGGCCTTATCAGGAGCCAACTCTCGTCGTCGAATATGAATTTCAGGCCGTCGTAGGTCTTTATGTCGACGACCTTGCGTTTGAATATCTTTCCGGAGCCCTTACCCTGCAATTTAGCGAAAAGGCTTTTAACTACCTTTTCTCTCGTCTTTAAGGGGATCTCGACATCCTGCCTGTGGTACCTGAATTTGCCGAACTTCTTTTCCATATCATCGATGAGGACGAGGATGGGCTTCTTCTCCTGCTGCATCATCTCGACCAGTAAGAGCCCGGTCAATATACCGTCCCTTTCCGGAATGTAATTCTTTACGCCTATGCCGCCTGATTCCTCGCCGCCGACCAGTACGTTCTCGCGCTGCATCAGTTTCGCGATATGCTTGAAACCGACAGGCGTCTCGAAGAATTTCAGGTTATAATGTTTGGCTATCTTGTTCATGAGCATCGGGCCCGCGATATTCTTGACGAGCGCGCCTCTCCAGCGCCTGTTCTCGATGAAATGGAGGGCGATGAGGCACATTATCTCCCCGGGCGTGATGAACCTTCCTCCGGGGGCGACCGCGCCGACCCTGTCAGCGTCGCCGTCTGTCGCCAAGCCTATGTCATATTTGCCTTTTTTCATTATTGCCATTAATTTCGGCATGTTATGCGGGAGCGGCTCAGGCTTCAATCCCTCGAATGTGGGGTTCGGCTCGGCATTGATTGTGTCTATCTTTACCTTCGTGCCTTTTAATACGGCCGCGTGGTAGCTGTTCCCGGCGCCGTGCATCGCCTCAGCCACGACTTTGAGGTCACAGTTTTTCAAAAGGTCGAGGTCCAGGTATTTGCGGACCGCGTCGAGATATTTCGGCATCGGGTCTATCACTTCGATCTTCTTTGTCCTGACGGCTTCCTCGAGGGATAAAGTCTTTACCTTGTTCTTATAAAGGAACGCCTCTACTTTATGGGTAACGGTCTGGTCAGCAGGCGAACCGAACTGAGTCTTTATCTTGAGCCCGCTGAACCTTCCCGGGTTATGGCTCGCGGTGATGATGAGCCCGCCGTTCAACCCAAGCAACCTTATGTTGTAGCTTGTAGTCGGGGTCGGCGATGGTTTATCCGAGAGATATACCTTTAAACCATTGGCCGCCAAAACTTCGGCGACGGCCTGGGCGAATTTATCGGATATAAAACGGGTGTCGTAACCTATTATTATGCGGCGCGGAGCCTTGAATTCATTGTTGAAATAATCGGCGCATGCCTGCGCGACTATCCGCACATTCTCGAACGTGAAATCTTCGGCTATCAGGCCTCTCCAGCCGTCGGTACCGAATTTGATCTGTGGTCCCTCCGCCTTTTTCATTTTTTCTCCTTTTAACCCATCACCCGATATGCAAGACTTCTGAAATATTCTTTTCTTGGGACTTTCCCGCTGTCCCGATGACGGCCATGTTCAGGTGCCTGTCTGTGAATACGCGCCCGGCTACCCTTCTCACGTCATCAGGGGTTATCTTCTCGATCTCAACGACGACTTCCTGCGGCGTGGGGATCTTGCCTTCCGCCGAAAGATGCTCGCCCATCCATAACATCTGGTCAAGCGTGTCCTCCAACCCGAGGAGAAGCTGGCCTTTATAGAACTCGCGGGCGCGCTCGAACTCGTCCTTGCCCACGGTCTTATCTTTTATCTTTTTGAGTTCCTTCATTACCAGTTCGGTGGATTTTATCACATTTTTGTTGTCGAGCCCGGCAGAGACGAGGAAAGCGCCTGTATCGTTCAATTTCTTTGTGTGGGTGTTTATTTCGTATGCCAGGCCGCGTTTCTCGCGGATCTCCTTAAAGAGCCTGCTCGACATATTACCGCCCAGGATTATATTCAGCATCGTCAGGGCGTATTTATCGGGATCACCGCGCCCGAAAGCGCGGATGCCTATCGCGAGGTGCGCCTGCTCCGTCTCTTTCGAGAGTGTCTTGAAGTTAGGCCTCTTCTGCGCCTCCGAGGCATTTTTATATGAGGATTTCATTCCGGGGCGCGCGGCATCAAGGTATTTTTCGCAGGATGAGAAGAACCTGTCCGCGTCAAGGTTCCCGGCGGCCGAGACGACTATATTTGCGGGATTATAATATTTATTTTTATAACCGGATATATCAGCTCTCTTCATATCCGAGACGGTTTTGACCGTGCCGGCCAGGTTACGGCCGAGAGGCTGGTCAGGCCAGAGAAGTTCCATAAGCATGTCCTGGACGTGGTGGTTCGGGAGGTCCATGTAAAGCTTGATCTCTTCCTGGATCACCGTCTTCTCTTTTTTGATATCGACGGGATCGAGTTTAGCGTTCAGGACCATATCCGAAAGGATGTCGAGGGCAGTGTCCATATCCCTTCTTAAGACCTTAACGAGATAGCAGGTGAACTCTTCCGAGGTGAAGCCGTTCATCGCCCCGCCTCTCCCTTCGATCGCCTCTTTTATGTCGTCATTCGTCCTCTTCTTCGTCCCCTTGAAAAGGAGGTGCTCGATGAAATGAGATACGCCGCTTATCGCCTTCGGCTCGTAACGCGCGCCGACGTTAAGCCAGATACCTATAGAGATGGAATCCCTGTCCGGGATCTCCCTGGCAACGAACCGCCCGCCGTTACCAAAGGTCTTGAATCTATACATTATGTTTCAACCTTTCGAGGTATGATTCGAGGATCAGTTGCGCGGCCATCTTGTCTATGACGCTCTTCCGCTTCTTTCTCGAGACATCAGCCGATATCAGGAATTTTTCGCTTTCTTTGGTGGATAACCTTTCGTCGTAGGTATAGACCGGTATGGAGAGGCGGCCCTTGAGCGTCTCGACGAATTCATTCACTTTTTCAGCGCTCTTGCCTTTAGTCCCGTCCATATTTATAGGCATCCCGACTACTACAGATTCGGCCTTATATTCCTCTATTATTTTTTTAATTTCGTTGAGATCAGCCTCAAGCTCTTTCCTTGCTATGACGGTCACGCCCTGGGCTATTATGCCGAGCGGGTCGCTTACAGCTACCCCTATCCTTTTTTCGCCTGCGTCCAGCGCCAGTACCCTCATAGGCATCCCTTGAGGTCCTTATCCGATTTCATGAGCCCGACGAGCCTCTTGACGTCCTGCGCCCTGTCGCGGCTGCAGACGAGCACGCAGTCGCCGTCGCGCACCACTATTATATCGGATACGCCTATCGTCCCTATGATGCCCTGCGAGGAGACTATCACCGAATTTTTCGTGTCTATCTCCTTGTGGGAGCCGATCGTGAAATTGCCGTCCTTGTCTGTCGCGAGATGGCGGGCGAGCGAATCCCAGGAGCCGAGGTCATCCCAGTAAAATTTCCCTTCGACCGCGAATATCCTCTTCTCTTTTTCCAGGACGCCGTAATCTATCGATATCTCTTCGAGGTTCGGATAGACGCTGTTAAGTTTCCCGTAAAAGCTGAAATGACCGATGCTCGGTTCAAGCAGCTGCAGGCCGAGGTAGAGCCTGGGGAGGTTCTCCTTTATCGCGTCGAGGATGCTCGTCGCCTTCCATATGAAGATACCGCCGTTCCAGTAATACCTCTTCTCTTTCAGGAATTTCATCGCGTTCGAAAGGCTCGGTTTTTCGACGAATGCCATGACCCTGTGGACCTTCGCTTTCAGGCCCGGGCCTTTTATCCTGAACTGGCCGCTCGTGTCTATCCTAAGGTAGCCGTATCCTGTTGCGGGGAAAGTGGGCTTTACGCCTATCGTCACAAGGCCGTTCGAGGCCTCGGCGACCTTTACGCCAGTCAGGAGCGCGTCTATGAATTTATCTTTTTCCTTTATGAAGTGGTCCGACGGCAGGACGATCAACGTCGCCTGGGGATCAGCTTTCTTTATGATCATTGCGGCGAGCCCGCATGCCGCAGCCGTGTTTTTCGCTGCCGGCTCGGCGATTATGTTCTTTATGGATGGCAGGTCGGCTTTTATCGAACCGAACTGCTCCTTGTTCGTAATGACGTATATCCTTTCGGCCGGGACTATAGGCAGTATCCTGTCGACCGTCTCCTGGATGAGCGACCGCCTGCCCATCAGCTTAAGCGTCTGTTTCGGGGTCTTTGCCCTGCTCTTGGGCCAGAACCTCTCTCCTCTTCCGCCGGCGATAATTACCGCATAGATATTTTTATTGATGGGAGGCCTCCGCTAATTTTTGGACGTAGTCGCCTACGAGCTTGATAAAGTCCTTGCGTTTAGAGTTTTTCTCTATTTCCTTTACGATGGCCGACCCGACTATGACCCCTTCGGCCATCTTTGCTATCTCGCGGACCTGCCCGGGCCTTGAGACGCCGAACCCGACGCAGACCGGTTTATCCGAATATCTTTTTATCAGGCGGACGCGCGATGCCAGCTCTTTCGGCAGGTTTGCCCGCGCTCCGGTGATCCCGGTGAGCGAGACGTAATAAATGAAACCTTTTGACTTCTTTGAGACGAGCCTTATCCTATCGGGGGTGCTCGTAGGGCTCAATAAAAATATCGTCGCGAAATCCCTCTTCTTTGCTTCGGCTACCAGGTCTTCCGCCTCATCCGGAGGAAGGTCCGGGATGATCACCCCATCGACGCCGTTTCCCGCGCAGTCCGAGACGAATTTTTTCAATCCGTATTTCAGGACCGGATTATAATATCCCATGAGGATGACCGGGATACAGGTCGAGCGCCTCAGGTCTTTGACCAGTTTAATGATATCTTTAAGTTTCGTTCCGCGTTTTAAGGCGCGCTCGGACGAGGCCTGTATCGTTGGGCCGTCTGCGACCGGGTCGGAGAACGGCACACCGAGCTCGATGATGTCGACGCCGCGCCTGTCAAATTCAAGGACGAGCTTTTTTGTCGTCGAAAGGCCGAAGTCACCGGCGGTCAGGAAAGCGATGAGCGCCTTCTGCTTTTTCTTTTTAAGTTCCTTGAATTTTTTGTCTATTCTATTCATCTTTTTCTTGACGCCAACGCTTTCGAGACCATATCAACGTCCTTGTCCCCTCTTCCCGAGAGGCATACGACGACGATATCGCTTTTTTTATGTTTCCGCGCGTGTTTCGCTAGGTACGCTATCGCGTGCGATGATTCGAGGGCTGGTATTATTCCCTCTGTCTCGGATAACAATTGGAACGCGTCCAGCGCCTCGTCATCCGTCACCGATACGTATTTCGCGCGGCCTATCGATTTAAAATACGCGTGCTCCGGACCGACGCCCGGGTAGTCGAGGCCGGCGGATATGGAATGGGCTATCTTTACCTGGCCCGCTTTATCCTGCAGGAGATAACTCTTGCTCCCGTGAAGTACGCCGACCTCTCCTTTTTCGAGGGTCGCGGCGTGCAGGCCCGTAGACAAACCTCGCCCTGCCGCCTCAACGCCGATGAATTTCACTTTTTTATCGTTGAAGAAATTATAAAAGAGCCCCATCGAATTCGAGCCGCCGCCGACGCACGCGAGCAGGTAGTCCGGCAGCCTGCCTTCGAGTTTCAATATCTGGCGCTTCGTCTCTTTCCCTATCACGGATTGGAAATCGCGGACCATCATCGGGAACGGATGCGGGCCTGCCACCGAGCCGATGCAATAATGTGTCGACCTGACGTTCGTGACCCAATCGCGCATCGCCTCGTTCATGGCGTCTTTTAAGGTCTTGCTCCCGCTTGATACCGAAGTCACTTTTGAGCCGAGCAGGCGCATCCTGAATACATTAAGGGCCTGCCTCTTTATATCCTCCTCGCCCATGAAGACCTCGCATTCGAGGCCGAAGAGCGCGGCGACTGTGGCGGTTGCCACGCCGTGCTGGCCTGCGCCGGTCTCGGCGATGATCCTCTTCTTCCCCATCCTGAGCGTCAAAAGCCCCTGGCCCAGGGTATTATTTATCTTGTGAGATCCGGTATGGTTGAGGTCCTCGCGCTTAAGGTATATCTTCGGGCCTTTCAGTTTTTCGGTGAGGCGCCGGGCGTAATAAAGCACGCTCGGCCTTCCCGCGAAGTCGGAGAGGTAATAATCCAGGAGTTTCCGGAATTTTTTATCTTTTTTTGCGGCCGCATACTCGCGCTCGAGCTCATCAAGCGCTGTCATGAGCGTCTCCGGGACATACTTTCCCCCGAATACGCCAAAATGGCCTTTTTTGTCAGGCAGTTTCACGTCATAACCCCTTTATTTTAAGTAAGTAAACTTAAATATTAGCACAGAGTTAAAGTGTAGTCAATTTATATTAGGTGCAGGACCTGTCTACTGCGGCTCTTTTTGTGGCGTAACGGGTGTGTTAAGGTAGTATTGTTCGGGGCTGTTCGTTACATTGCCAAGCCAGGTATTATTGTTGTTCCAGGTGCAATTTGCGTTAATCAGCGCCGGCCATACAAACACTGTCAAAAATATCATCTTATTTTCGACCTTTTTCTATGTCAATTTAAGCACTATGACCGTCATATCGTCGTGCTGCGGCATGCCTGTGCTGAACTTGATGACCTCTTCTACCAGCTTATCTGCCAAACCCTGAGCGGGAAGGCGCCTGTTCAATAGTGCCGTATCTAGTATGCGTTTCTCGCCGAATTCCTTCTGGTTCTTATCGCGGGCTTCCGAGATGCCGTCGGTATACATCACGAATAAGTCCCCGGCCGAAACAGGGAATTCATCCGCGGTGAATTCGGACCCGGGGATTATGCCAACCGGCGGCCCGACCGACTGCGTGAGAGATACCACGTCTCCAGTGTTCTTTACCCAGACAAGCGGGTTATGCCCTCCGTTGGAATATTTTATCTTTTTCTCTTTGGGTTTATAAATAAGGTATTGGAGGGTTACGAACATCCCGGATACTCCTTCTTCGACCAGCCTGTCGTTGACCGCGGTCATTGTCTCGTCCGGTTCATTATAATTATGCGATAAACCACGGAAATCCGCCATAGCCTTAGCCATGAATAACGCTGCCGACACTCCCTTCCCCGAGACATCGCCTATGACTATCCCGAGCCTGTTTTCCTTAAGCTGCACGAAATCGTACAATAATTTTATGAAATCGTAGAAATCGCCTCCGACATGTTTTGCCGGGACACACTTTACGCCGACTTCGATGCCCTCCATCTGCGGCAGGCTCTGCGGCAGAATCGACTGCTGGATGCGGCTCGCTATCTGGAGTTCTTTTTCGATCAACCCCTTCTCAAAGCGCGTTATTATGAACTGGTCGAGCGTTATGGCCGGGTAGGCGATAAAGCAAAGCAGGAGCATCGTCGCAAAATCAACCCATATATTGAAGAATTTGAATGCGATGATGGCTGTTATTACGATGGCTAATACAGCCACCAGGAAAAAGACGAGACTCCCGGAAGGCGTGCGTTTGGGGATAATTATCCCGAAGGCAGCGCCGATAAACAAAAGCACAAGGAATATCCCGGTCCCGGAAACCCTGTTGATAAAATCCTTTTGGAGCATTGTATTCACCGAGCTTGCCCTGATGCCTACTCCCGGATAGAGAGACGAAACCGATGTCGACCAATAGTCTTCCGCGCCTGTCGCGGTCAGGCCTATTATTACGATCTTATCCTTAAAGATGTTAAGGTCGATGTTCGGCTTCTCCCCTTTATCGAGCTGGTTGGCCGATAACGGAATATCCGAAAAAGAGACCCTCTTGAACCTGTCGAAACCGCCGGCATAATTTATCCACATAAACCCGTTCTTATCAGTCTTCGTATGGAGCTTGGCCGGGTCTGCGCTCAGGTAATACGCCGCCGCGGAAAGGTCGAGGGACGGGCGGGCTTTCCCTTCGTATTCTATGAAGACTGGAAGCTTCCTTACTTTGCCGTCGGGTTCGACCATGATATTTACGAAACCGGAACCTTTCGCGCTGCGGAGGAGGTCTTCGATCGGCAAAGTCTCCTTGCGCGCCCTCAAACCTTTGCCATTATCAGGATAGAGGTCGAAATATGAGGCGAAGAAAACATTCCCGAGTTTTTTAGCCTCTAAAGCGAGTTGTTTGTCTTCTTCAGGATGCTCCGCTTCCGCTTCGGTAAAAAGGATATCGAATACGATAGCCTTCGGCTTATATCTCTCGAGTATATCTAGGAACTCGGCGTGATAGCCCCTCGGCCACGGCCAACGCCCGAAATCATTTATTGCCCTGTCGTCTATCTCCACCACTATGATATCCGGGCTTACCGGTTTCGAACCACGGGCTTTGAAGAGGAGGTCAAGCCCCTGGTATTCGAGCATGGCGAGCCAACCCGGGATATAAAGGGTGCCCAACACCAGCGCGCATACGATCCCTATCAGTAACCCGCTCTTCTTCTTCATTCTATTATTATCTCACAATCCGGCAGCGCCGACAAAAATTTCCTGCCGTACGGCTTGGTCAATATCCTGCTGTCCAGTATCACGACGATGCCCGTGTCATATTTTGTCCGCACGAGCCTGCCGAAACCCTGCTTTAATTTCAGTATCGCCTGCGGGAGGCTGTATTCCTGGAACGGGTCTCCGCCTTCGTCCTTTATCTTCTCCATCCTCGCCTCGGAGATCGGATGGTCCGGTACCGAGAACGGCAGCCTCGTGATGATGACATTGCTCAGCGCCTCTCCGGGTACATCTACGCCTGTCCAGAACGAGTCCACGCCGAATATAACCGAGCCGACATCGCGCTTGAATGCCTCCAGCATCTTGGTGCGCGGGAGCCCGGCCCCCTGCTTCAATACCGGGATGCCGAGGTCGTGGAGGAAAGGCGCGGTCTCCTCGTATACGTCATCCATGAACTTATAGCTCGTGAACAGGACGAACGCCTTCCCCTCGGTCCGTTCGAGGTAATCTTTCAGTTTATTGACGACTTCCGTTTTATATTTGCCGTAGTCGTTGGGATCGGGCATCTTCTTCGGGATGTGGATCTTCACGTTATTGGCGAAATCGAACGGCGAGCCGAGCAATTTCTCGTCGCACCGTTTTAACCCGAGACGGCCCTTTATGTATTCGAAATTCTTCTCGGTCGATAACGTTGCGCTTGTAAGGACTACCGTATCGATCCTTGAAAAGAGCATGCCGTTGAGCGCCGGGGCGATGTTGATGGGCGCGCAATCCAGGGATATCCTGCGGAACCGCCTTCCCGATATCTCCGCCCAATAAACATAGTCTTCCGCATCTTGGGCCAGGAATATCGCAAGGGTCTGGACAAGCCCTTCGATCCTGTTCATGTAATATTTATAATCCACCTCTTCTTCTTTGGAGCGGGCATGCTCGAACCTGTCTTCAAGCATCCGGGAGAGGCTCTTGAGCGGCCTCGAGAGGCAGTCGTCGGTGAAATCCGGCTCCCTGACCCTGCGTATCGTATCCCTGTCGAGCCAATCCGCGACCCCGTCAAAGAACTTATCCGAGGCCTTCCTCAGGTCGGAAACAAAATCTTTCAGCCCGTCGTCGCTTACAGATGTAAGGAACCCCTTCTTCTTCGTCGGATTATACAGGGAATCGAGGAGGTACTTTACCTTAAAATTCGAGATCTCGTAACCGAGGTGCTCCGTCGCAACGTCTTCGATCGTATGCGCTTCGTCGAAGACGACGCACGAGTAATTCGGGAGGAGCGAATATTCGGATTGGCGCAATGCAAGGTCTGAGAAGAAGAGATGATGGTTGACTATCAGGATATCCGCTTCCTGCATATTGCTTCGCGCCTTCATGAGGAAACATTCGTTCTTGTACGGGCACTTCTTACCGAGGCAGGTGTCAGGCTCGCAGCATACCCTCTCCCACACCTTCGGGTTGGGTTCATCGCTGAAATCAGAACGCGAGCCGTCTGTCGTTACCTTTGACCAGGCGAGGATATTCCGCAGGTCGGCGACCTCCTCCTTTGATTCAAAGAGATCTGTCCTCGACGAAAAGACCCGGTTGAGCCTCCTGAGGCAGAGATAATTCGACCGGCCTTTTACTAGGCAATAGGTGAAGTCGTACGGCATGACCGACTTGATGAACGGGATATCTTTTTTGACGAGCTGTTCCTGGAGGCTGATGGTATTTGTGGAGATGACTGCTTTCTTATGCGACGATACCGCGGAGTCTATCAGCGGCACGAGGTAAGCGAATGATTTACCGACACCCGTGCCGGCCTCGGTTATAAGGTGCCTCTTCTTCCTGATGGCGTCCTCGACGGCCTTCGCCATCTGCCCCTGCTGCGGGCGGAATTCGTAATCTTTGAATGCGTTCGCGAGCAGCCCGTCCTTGCCAAAAAACCCCTCCGCGTCGATATTCGCGTCCGGATTATCGGTGCCTGTGAGCAACGGACTGTTAGGTAATATCATTTATCTCGGGCTTATGGCTAATTCCTCCAGCCGCGCGATCCTGCGTTCTATGGGCGGATGCGTGCTGAAGAGGTTAGTGATCCCGCCGCCGGTAAGGGGATTGACGATGAAGAGGTGCGCGGTCGTCGGGTTTGCCTGCATAGGTACCTGGCGTGAGTAATTATAGAGTTTCCGTAACGCGTTCGCGAGCGAGAGAGGCCTCCCGCACAACTTGGCGCCTGACTCGTCGGCCATATACTCCCTCGAGCGCGAGATCGCTAATTGTATAAACATGGCGACGAAGGGCGCAAGGATAGCTATTGCAATCAGGGCGATCGGATTGCTGCCTTCCCTGTCATTGTCTCTTCCGCCCGCGCCTCCGAATATCGCCGCCCACTCCGCCATCCTGGCTAGCACATATATGGCACCCGCAATGGTTGCCACAACGGTCATGATCAGGGTATCCCTATTGTGGACATGGGAGAGTTCGTGCGCTATGACGCCCTCGAGCTCGTCGTCGCTTAATAAACGCATTATGCCTTCAGTCACGGCAATAGAGGCGTGCGCCGGGCTACGTCCGGTAGCGAACGCGTTAGGCGTTTCGACAGGTATGACATATATTTTCGGTTTAGGGATGTCGGCTTTGGTCGCGAGGTTCTGGACTATCCTGTGGATCTTAGGGTAATCCTGTGCCGAGGCCTCTTTCGCGTGGTACATCGCGAGGACTATCTTATCCGAGAACCAATACGAGAAGAAATTCATCACGACGGCGAACCCGAAAGCTATGATCATGCCGTTGCGTCCGCCTATGAGGCTCCCCACGAAAATAAGCAGGAGCGTCAGTAGCGTAAGGAAAAATACCGTCTTGAATACGTTCATGTTTAAACAACCCCCCTTAAAGATTCTTTATTTCGGATACTTCCCTGTCTATCAGGTGTGCCACTTCGGAGATCTCTTTGATCGCGTTATCTACGGCCTTCTTGAAATAAATGGCCCCGGGATGCCTCTCCCCGAGCTCTACCAGGCGCGCGCCCATATCTATGAGCGTCAGGTACATCTTTTTTAGTTCCTGCGCATCCTGGTAGTTCCTGAACTTCCTGTTGAGGAACTTTACCAGTTCCTTCTTCTCTTCCGGATCTATTTTTATGAACCTGACCCCTATGCCGGGATAATATGTCGGGTTCTTGTCCTTATCGGCAATCCATGCGACGCGCCCCATCACCTCTATCGGGTTGGAGACGGTCGGCAGGCTGAATTCGAGGTCCATCTCCATGCCGAGCTTGAATTTTTTGGTGGTCTTGAGGAAGAGCCCGTGCTCCGCGAAATTTTTCGTCCTGAAAAGGTACGCCTTGCTGCTCGCGGACTTATCCTTCTTCCGGTGCCATTTGACCTCGACGTCCAGCGCCAGGCGGCGGTGCAATCTCTTATTGGAAGCCATATCGGATCCTTTCGCTAGTTTGTCTTCTTCGTTTTTTCGATAAACTTTTTCATGCGGCCGCGGTCCTTCCTTCCCGGAGCGGCCTCAAGCCTGCTGCAGGCGTCCACAGCGTAAGGCCTTACTTTTTTAATGGCCGGACCGACGTTGCCGGCGTCGAGGCCGCCCGCCAGGATCACGGGTTTGCCGTATTTTTTCGCTTTTACGGCCAGGGCCCAATCGAACCTCACGCCTGTGCCGCCGCTCTTTCCCTTGACGCACGAATCGAGCAGGAAAGCGTCTACCGCGTACCTGCCCAGCCCCTTCAGGTCGGCAGGCCCGCCGACGCGGACTGACTTTATTATTTTATAATATTTATTGAGCCCTTTGCAATAGGCTGGAGACTCGTTGCCGTGCAGCTGGAGCAGGTCGAGCCGGCATTCGCGGGCTGTCTTTAACACTTTATCTTTTTTTTCGTCGACAAAAACCCCCACCGTGACTACGTATGGGGGCAATTTCGCTATTATATCCTTTGCTTTTTTCGGGGTGACAGCGCGCGGGCTTTTGGCAAAGACAAAACCCAGAACGTCTGCCCCGTAAAGGCATGCCGCCTCGGCGTCTTTATAATTGGTTATCCCGCAGATCTTCACTTTTACCAAGCCATCACCCTCTTTACTTCGGCGCCGATATCGTCTGCCTCCATGAAGGCCGTCCCGATGAGGACCGCTTTTACTCCGGTGGAAGCAAGTGACTGGACGTCTTCCGGTTCCCTGAAGCCGCTCTCCGAGACGATTATCTTCTCCGGCGCGACCTTCGCGACCAACTCACGCGTTATGCTAAGGTCGGTCTCCAAAGTCATGAGGTTCCGGTTATTGATCCCGATTATCTCAGCCTCTATACCCAGCGCCTTATCGAGGTCGCGCTGGTTGTGTACTTCTATGACCGTATCCATGCCGAGCGATCTCGCCTCGTGGAAGAGCGCTTTGAGCATCCCCCTGTCGAGCGCGGCGGCTATAAGGAGCACGGCGTCTGCGCCGGCTATCGCCGACTCATAGATCTGGTATTCCGATATGATGAAATCCTTGCGCAGGATAGGCAGGTCGACGGCCTGCCTTACCGCCTTGAGGTGGTCCAGGCTTCCCTGGAAATATTTATCCTCTGTAAGGACGGATAACGCGGCCGCCCCGCTCTTCTTGTATATCCTCGCGATCGCCTCCGGGTCATAATCGTGCCTTATGACGCCGTGCGAGGGCGACGCTTTTTTCAGCTCTGCGATCAGGTTCATCCTGCCGCTTTTTGAGATCGCTTTCTTGAATCCGCGGTTCTTGACCGGGGAAGCCGTCCTCTCGATCTCATCGAGAGGCAGGATCTCCTGCGCTTTTTCAAGTTTGTGTTTCTTGTGTTCGATTATATCATCAAGGCCTATCATGAGCTTGCCGCCTCCTTTAATGCCTGCAGTTTCTCGAGGGCCATGCCGGATTCTATAGACTCTTCGGCCATTTGTATCCCCTCTTTGATGTCCGAAGCCTTGTCAGCCGCGTATATGGCGCAGCCGGCGTTCAACACGACGATATCGTATTTAGGGCCTTTCTCGCCGCTCAGGATATCCATCGCTATCTTCGCGTTCTCAGCGGGTTCGCCGCCCTTAAGGTCCCCGGCTTTTGCCTTCTTTATCCCGAAATCGCGCGGTGAGATCTCGTAGGTCCTGACCTTGCCGCCTTTGAGTTCGGATATCTGCGTTTTGTCAGTCGTCGTCACTTCGTCGAGGCCGTCTTTTCCGTGGACGACGAGCGCATGTTTTGAGCCCAATCTTCCGAGAACTTTTGCGATGGGCTCGGTCAATTCCCCGTCGTAAACCCCTAATAACTGGTTCGTGGCGCCGGCAGGGTTGGTCATAGGGCCCAATATATTGAATATCGTCCTGATCCCTATCTCCTTGCGCGGGCCTATCGCGTATTGCATAGCCTTGTGCATCTTTGGCGCGAAAAGGAACCCTATCCCGGCTTCATCGATGCATTTCGAGACGGTCTGTTCCTCCGCGTCAATATTTATCCCGAGTGCCTTTAGGAGGTCTGCGCTGCCGCAATTGGAAGAGACGCTCCTGTTGCCGTGCTTTGCGACGATGACGCCGGCGCCGGCCACGACAAAAGCAGTTATCGTAGAGACATTAAAGGTCTGGCATTCGTCGCCGCCCGTACCGCACGTGTCCAGCACGACCGGATGCCTGGTCTTTATCTTCACGGCGTGCCTGCGCATTATTTCGGCCGCGCCGGTTATCTCATCTATCGTCTCTCCTTTTATCCGCATCGCGGTAAGGAAAGCGGCTATCTGGGCCGGGGAAGCCTGCCCCGTCATTATCTCCTCCATCGCGAGTTCCATCTCGTTCTTGGACAGGTCTTCGCATCTCACAAGTTTGGCTATCGCTTCTCTTATCATTATGCTTTTAACTCCAGGAAATTCTTCAAGAGCTTCTTTCCGTCGACGGTCAATATCGATTCCGGGTGGAATTGGACCCCCCAAGCAGGGAATTTTTTGTGCCTCAGCCCCATTATCTCCTTATCCTTCGTCTCGGCGGTTATCTCAAGGCATTTGGGAAGGGATTTTCGTTCCACGATAAGCGAGTGGTATCTTATCGCGTCGAACGGGCTCTTCAGCCCCTTGAATATCTCTCTGCCGTTATGGTAGATCTTCGAGGTCTTGCCGTGCATCGGCCTCTTCCCTTTTACCACCTTCCCGCCGAATACCTCGCCTATGCACTGGTGGCCGAGGCAGACTCCGAGGATAGGGACCTTTCCGGCGAACTCGCGCACCACGTCATTGGAGATACCCGCGTCTTTGGGGAAACCGGGGCCGGGAGAGATCACTATTTTTTTAGGGCGCAGCGCTTTTATCTTTTGAAGGGTTATCTTGTCGTTCCTTACTACCTTAAGGTCCTGCCCCATCTCGCCGAGGTACTGGACGAGGTTGTACGTGAACGAATCGTAATTATCGATGACTAGGATCATCTCATGAAATCCCTTTTTCTGCGGCCTCGATCGCCTTCATGGTCGCCCTGGCTTTGTTCACGGTCTCCTGGTATTCCTTTTCAGGGTCAGAGTCGGCGACTACCCCGCCTCCGGCCTGGACATAGGCATTAGTTCCTTTTATGACGATCGTCCTTATATTTATGCAGGTGTCGGTATTCCCGGAAAAACTGAAATATCCGACAAGCCCTGCATACGGGCCGCGCCGCGTATTCTCCAATTCCTCGATTATCTCCATCGCCCTGACCTTCGGCGCGCCTGAGACCGTGCCGGCCGGGAATGTCGCCCTTATGACGTCGAACATATCCTTATTCGCCTTGAGCTTCCCGGTGCATTCGCTGACTATATGCATCACATGGGAATATTTTTCGATGACCATAAGTTCGGAGACCTTCACCGTCCCGTACCTGCAGACGCGGCCGATGTCATTCCGCCCCAGGTCGACGAGCATTATATGTTCCGCCCTCTCCTTTATGCTGGAGAGGAGGTTCTTTTCAAGGCGTCTCTCCTCTTCTTCGTCCCTGCCTCTCGGCCTTGTTCCTGCTATCGGCCTAAGTTTTACTACACCGTCCTCGCTCCTGACCATAAGCTCCGGCGAAGCGCCGACCAGCGATAAGTCCTTTAACTTGAGATAATACATATACGGCGAGGGATTTATCATCCTCAGCGCCCGGTAGAGGTCTATCCCTGAGGAGGTTATCTTCGCGCTGAACCGTTGGGAAGGCACGACCTGGATTATGTCGCCGATCCTGATGTAACCCTTCGCCTTTTTGACCATGGATACGAATTCGGACCTTGTAAGATTCGATCTTACGTCAAGCCGGAAATCTTTTGTCTTCGCGGCCCTTTTTGCCTTCACGGCGAGCGGCGCATCCAGGAGTTTTACCAGGCTGTTGATCTTTTTTACGGCCTTATCATACGCCTTTGAAGCGTTGCCTGCGACATGCGCGTTCGATACGACCTTTATCTTGTGTTTCACGTGGTCGAATATCAATATCGTGTCGGTAAGCAGGAATACCGAGTCCGGCACTTTAAGGTCGTCCGGATTCTTTGACGGAAGTTCCTCGAAAAACCTTACCATATCGTAGCCCATGAAACCTACAAGCCCGCCGCAGAAACGCGGCAACCCGGCAGTATGTACAAATTTATACCTGCCGATGATCTTCTTCATCTCATCGAGCGGGTCGCCGGAAGCTGTAAATCTCTTCGTCTTCCCTTCCTCGATCATCTCTATGTTCCGCCCCTTGCTCTTGAATATAAGGGACGGCCCTGAGCCCAGGAAAGAATATCTCGCTATCTTCTCGCCGCCCTCGACCGATTCGAGCAGGAACGAATAGTCGCTCTTGTCTATCTTCATGAAGGCAGAAACCGGCGTCCCGAGGTCAGCCGTGATGTCCTTGAAGACCGGTATCAGGTTGCCTTTTTTGGCGAGCCGTATGAATTCTTCTTTCGAAGGCGTGTAACCCATTATTTTTTGTAGACCCTATCCGGGTCGAATATCTTCTTGCCGGATACGGAGGTATTCCCTTTCTTGTCTTTTAGTTTGCGGTAAAAACACGAACGATAGCCCGTGTGGCAGGCCCCGCCGACCTGTTCGACCTTGACGAGGAGGCAGTCGCCGTCGCAATCGAACCTTATCTCCTTTACTTTCTGCACGTGGCCTGACGATTCCCCTTTCAGCCACAGTTTCTTCCTCGACCGGGAATAGAAATGGGCCCTCTTCGTCTCTATCGTCTTCTTCACGGCGACGTCGTTCATGTAAGCCACCATCAAGACTTCACCGTTTTTATAGTCCTGGATGACGGCCGGTATAAGCCCGTTGCCGTCGAATTTCAAACTGGAGATGAATTTCCTCATAGCCTGACAGCGACTCCTTTTTTCTTTAAGTATTGCTTGGCTTCCTTTATCGAAAATTCCTTAAAATGGAATATCGAAGCGGCCAGTACCGCGTCGGCCTTTCCTTTTGTCAAACCGTCGTAGAGGTCTTCGAGCGTCCCTGCCCCGCCCGAGGCTATTACAGGCACCACTACCGCCTCGGATATCGCGCGGGTGAGTTCCAGGTCATAGCCTATCTTCGTCCCGTCGCGGTCCATCGAGGTCAACAGTATCTCTCCCGCGCCCCGCCTCACGGCTTCTTTCGCCCATTTGACCGCGTCCTTTCCCGTAGGCGTCCTTCCGCCGTGGGTGTAGACTTCCCAGCCCTTACCGTTACGCTTCGCGTCTATCGCGACGACTATGCACTGGTCGCCGAACCTGCCTGACGCTTCGGATATGAACCCCGGGTCATTGACCGCGGACGTATTTATCGAGACCTTGTCGGCGCCGGCCTTTAACAGGTTGCGTATGTCGCTTATATTTCTTATCCCGCCGCCGACGGTCAGCGGCATGAATATCTTCTCAGCCGTCCGCCTGACGACCTCGAGCATGATATCCCTGTCCTCGTAACTGGCGGTTATATCGAGGAAGACGAGCTCGTCGGCGCCGGCCCTTTCATAGAACGAAGCGTTCGTGACAGGGTCGCCTGCGTCGCGCAGGTCCAGGAATTTCACGCCTTTTACGACGCGCCCGTCCTTGACGTCGAGGCACGGTATTATCCTTTTTGTGAACATACCTTGTTCGCTTCCTTTATCAGTATCTTTCCGTCATAGATCGCGCGTCCGACTATCACTCCGATTATCTCTTTCTTGTTATATTCCTTCAATATGCTAAGGTCAGCAAGGCTCGAGATCCCGCCGGATACTATCATGTCCATCTTCACACTGCCTAAAAAATCCAGGATATTGGCGAAGCCCGGCCCCTGGAGCGTGCCGTCGCGGGAGATATCCGTATATTCTACCGTCTGCACGCCGAGCGTCTTTATCCTTTTGGCGAAATCCATCGCTTTTATCTCGGTCGGGTTGACCCAGCCTTTTGTCTGCAAATAGCCGTCTTTTACATCGAGGCTCACGATTATCTTGTCCTTGTACCTGTCCACGGCCTTTTTAAGGAACGCCTCGTCCTCGCAGGCTTTGGTGCCGAGTATGGCGTATGAAGCCCCGGCGCTGATTATCGTCTGGAGGTCGGCCTCGGTCCTTATCCCGCCGCCTACTTCCACCGGGATGTCAATCGATGCGGTGATCTTGCGTATCCAATCCAGGTTCTTTAATTTTCCCTCTAGCGCGCCGTCGAGATCGACCAGATGCAGCCGTTTGGCGCCTTCACTCTGCCACCGCAAAGACATCTTGACAGGGTCGTTCGAATAGACCGTCTCTTTGGAGAAATCCCCCCTGAAAAGCCTTACGACCTTTCCTCCCCTAATGTCTACTGCAGGTATGACTATCATAGTTTTACGAAATTCCTCAGGATCTTAAGGCCCAACTCCTGGCTCTTCTCAGGATGGAACTGGGTCGCATAAATATTATCCGAATACACCACCGACGGGAACTTGACGCCGTAGCCTGTCCAAGCAGCTACGCATTTTTTATCCGCAGGCACCGCGTAATAAGAGTGGACGAAATAGAAATACGAACCTTGGGGTACGCCTTTAAGCAGCGGGCAGTTCCCTTTTATATCCAACTGGTTCCAGCCCATATGCGGTATCTTCAGTCTCCCGGGCCTGAACTTTACGACCTTTCCTTTTAAAAGGTCTAAACCTTTTGATATCCCGCCCTCTGCGCTTTTTGAAAAAATAAGCTGGAGACCGAGGCATAAACCCAGGAAAGGCTTGCCCTTCCCGGTAAATTCCTTTATCGGCTCTATCAGGCGGCGCGACTTAAGCTCCGCCATAGCGTCTTTGAACGCGCCGACGCCTGGCACGATCACCTTGTCGGCGCGCAATATCTCGCGGGGTTTGCTTGAAATTATTACCCGCGCCCCGGCCTTCTCCAGCGCCTTTGAGACACTGCGGAGGTTTCCCATCCCGTAATCTACTACTACGATACCGGGTTTCATACCCCGGCATTCCGAAGACAACTAGGTGAGGTCGTCATCATAACTTCCCTTTTGTTGACGGCACCCCTTTGATGCGCGGGTCTATTCGTGTCGCGTCGCACAGGGCCCGCCCCAAAGCCTTGAATATAGCCTCGAGGACATGATGAAGGTCCTCTCCGCGGTACTCGATATGCAGGTTTATTCCCGCGTTCCTGACGAACGCCTCAAGGAATTGTTTCGCGCTGTTCAGGGAATACCCCTGCCTGTCGATATAGGTCGGCGGGACGGGTTTTCCCACGCACCGCATGTAAAGCGACGGTCTTCCGCTTATGTCCAGGGCGATGCGGGCGAGCGCCTCTTCCATCGGAACGGCAACGTTCATCGAGCCGAAACGGCGTATGCCTTTCTTCTTCCCGAGCGCCTTGGAGAACGCCTCGCCCAGGGCGATGCCCACGTCCTCATTCGTGTGATGGATATCCACCTCGAGGTCGCCTTTAGCCATGACTTTAAGGTCGAAACAACCGTGCCTGGCGAACAAAGATAGCATGTGGTCGAGGAACCCGACGCCGGTATAGACGCGGAATTTGCCGGTCCCGTCGATGTTCAACTCAACCTTCACGTCCGTCTCTGTCGTCTTCCTCCGGTGTTTTACGGTCCTTTTTTTCATCTAGAACCTCACTTTGATCGATTCCATGTGCTTGCTGAGCCCCTCGAGCTTCGATATCTTCTCGATCGACTTCTTCGCCTTCTCAAGCGCCTTCTTCGAATACGATATTATGTGCGACGACTTCACGAAGTCCTCCACGCCGAGGCCGGAGAAGAACCTCGCGGTCCCGCTCGTCGGCAGCACGTGACTGGGCCCCGCGACATAATCTCCTATAGCAGTGGGTGAATATTGGCCCAGGAATATCGCGCCGGCGTTGTGTATCTTCTTAAGCCACTTCTGCGGGTTCTTTACCATTATCTGCAAATGCTCCGGCGCGAGGCGGTTGACTATATCGCACGCCTCATCAAGGTTCTTTGCCAGTATTATATAACCGTTCGCCACTTCTCTCTTTAAAAGTTTTGCCAGGGGTTTGGAAGTGGTTACCAGTATCGGCAATCCCTTGAAATGTTCGCTTTGCGCCTCGAGGTCCTTGATCGCGAAAAGCGGGTTCGTAGACCTGTTCGCCAGGACGACCACCTCGGACGGGCCGGCTATCATGTCTATGTCGACGTAACCGAAGACCTGCCGCTTCGCCTCGGTGACGTAATCGTTTCCCGGGCCGACTATCTTATCCACTTTCGGGATGGTCTTCGTGCCGAAGGCGAGCGCGGCTATCGCCTGGGCGCCGCCGACCTTGTAGATCTCGTCTACCTTGAGCAGGTTCGCGACGGCCAGTATGTGCGGGTCGACGCTCTGGTATTTATTTGGCGGGGTGCAAAGGACGATCTGCTTCACCCCGGCCACCTGCGCCGGCAGGACTGTCATATATACCGTTGATATGAGCGGGGCCGTGCCGGCCGGGACATATATCCCGACCCTTTCGATCGGCGCATACTTCTCGCCCAGGATCACACCGTCCCCGTCGACGATCCTCCATGACTTCTTGCCCTTAAATTGTTTCTTGTAAAATTTTGTGACGTTATCGATGATATTCTTGAGTTCGGATATGAATTCCGAGTCTATGTCCTGGAACGCGCCGCTCGCCTCGCTCTCGGTCACCCTGAGTTGTTTTGCCGAAAGCTTCACCTTGTCGAACTTGCGGGTGTATTTTATGACAGCGTCGTCGCCGTTCGCCTTTACGTCCTCGACTATCCTGTTGACGCATTCGGTTATGCGTTTCTTGCGATTGTTATACCTGTTGCAGAGTTTCTCGAATTCCTTGCTGTAAAGCTTTATGACTTTCATATTTTAAGTTCCTTTACCGCCGCGACGCCGGCCTTCAATGCCTCATCCAGCTTTGAGATATCCTTGCCTCCGGCCTGGGCAAGGTCAGGCCTTCCCCCGCCGCCGCCCGAGATGATCTTCGATATATATTTAATGACAGCCCTCGAATCGAGCCCTGACTTAGCCAGGTCCTGGGACATTCCCACGACTATAAAGGCCTTTTCTTCGAACGCGCCAAGCAAGATAGTGACCGTCTTTTCTTTCAGGGACGCCTTTACCGCGTCGGTAAGGCTCACGAGAGTATCCCGAGCGCAGTCGTCCATCCTTCTCGCGACGAGAGTGATACTATTATCCAATAATTCCTTCTTTGAAACAAGTTCTTTCGCCTTCTCCGAGAGGTTTGCCGCCTCGTAACTCTTGAGCTTCTTTTCGAGGTCTTTAACCCGGCCTGCCAGTTTTTCTATCTGCGCGGGAAGGTCTTCCGGCTTTATCTTCAGCATTTCGGCCACGGCCTTCAGGTCATCCTCGGATTCCTTTATCTTGTTGTAAGCGGCTTCGCCTGCGATAGCCTCGATCCTGCGAATACCTGCCGCGACAGACGATTCGCCGGTTATCTTGAATAGCCCTATTTCGCCCGTAGCCTTAATGTGCGTGCCTCCGCATAACTCCTTCGAGATATCTTCGACGCTCACTACGCGCACCTTCATGTCGTATTTTTCGCCGAATAAGGCGGTCGCCCCTGACTTCTTGGCCTCCTCAAGGCCCATCTCTTTTACCGTTAACGGCGCGTTGCGCCTGATGTAATCGTTGACCAGGCCCTCGGCCGCCTCGATCTCTTCGCCTGTGAGACCCTTGAAATGCGTAAAGTCGAACCTTAACCTCTCAGGCGCGACGAGAGAACCCGACTGGTTGACATGCGCACCAAGAACTTTCCTTAACGCGGCCTGCAGCAAATGCGTGGCCGTATGGTGCCTGGCGATCGCCATCCGCCGGTGGATGTCGACTTTCGCATCGACCTTGTCGCCTGTTTTTACCCGCCCTTTTTCAAGCCTGCAGATATGCACCGTGATCTTTTCAATCAATTTCGTATCTATTACATCGATCTTAAAATCGTTGTTCTCGATTATTCCCGCGTCTCCGACCTGGCCTCCGGTCTCCCCGTAAAAAGGCGTAACATCGAGGATGACGGCGAACTCTGCCGGTCCGGTCACTTCGCTAACCGGCTTATTATCTTTTATAATGGCTTTTATCGTCGAAGATGACTCTAATTTCTCGTAGCCTATGAACTCTGACTTCACGCCGGCGCCTACGACCGCAGCTGTCAGCGTCTCAGCGAATATGTCCCCGGACAGCTTTGTCGCTCCGCGGGATTTCTTGCGCTGCTCTTCCATCAGCCGCTCGTAGCCTGCGAGGTCGAGTTTTAACCCTTCACCTGCGGCGAATTCTTTTATAAGGTCTATCGCAAGGCCGCGGGTATCGTGGAAATAGAAGATCTTATCCCCGGGTATCGTATCTTTCTTTCCGGCCTTTAACGACGCGGACAAATTTTCAAGGTCAACCCTTAAGTCTTCACCTATCTGGTAGAACTTCTCCTCTTCGGATTTTATGATGACACTTATATTCTCGCGGCGCGAGCCGATCTCAGGATAGCCGCCTTTCATCGCCCTCACGACCGAATCGACCAGTTTATATAAGAAAGGCTCTTCAAACCCGAGATACTTTCCGTGGACGAGCGAACGGCGGATCAATGTCTTCAGGACATATCCCCTGCCCGTGTTAGCCGGAAGCACGCCGTCTGCGATGCAGAATACTGCCGCCCTCACGTGGTCAGCAACGGCATTCCTGTGGCCTGTGCCTTCCTTGTCCGAATTCGTATAGCTCTTTTTCGCCGGGTCTTCTATCAGCTGCGATATCTCGTCGATTATCGGTTTAAATATGTCAGTCTCGAAATTCGTCTCTACTCCCTGCATGACAGACGCAAGGCGCTCAAGGCCCATTCCGGTATCTATATTTTTACTGGGCAGAGGCTCGAGTTTATTCGGGCCTACGCGGTTGAACTGCGTGAAGACAAGGTTCCATACCTCGACATATCTCTTACATTTGTCACAGCCCGGCCCGCACTTAGGGTCTCCGCAGCCGTACTTCTCGCCGCGGTCGACATATATCTCGGAACAGGGGCCGCACGGCCCGTTCGGCCCGTCCTCAGGCGCGTTCGCCGGCCAAAAATTATCATGCGCGCCGAACCTCGTGATCTTTTCCTTGGGGACTTTTATCTTCTCTGACCAGATCCTGTATGCCTCATCATCGTCCTTGTAGACCGAGACCCATAGGTGCTCCTCCTTCATCCCAAGCTCTTTTGTCAAAAATTCCCACGCCCAGGCGATCGCCTCTTCCTTGAAGTAATCTCCGAAGGAAAAATTTCCGAGCATCTCGAAGAATGAATGGTGCGACGGGGTCTTGCCGACGTTATCGAGGTCGCCTGTCCGGAGGCACTTCTGGCAGCTCGCCGCGCGCTTCCGAAGGTCCTTGCGCTTGCCGAGGAAATAGTCCTTGAACTGGTTCATCCCGGCGCCGGTGAATAACAGCGACGGGTCGTCCTTAGGGACTAACGAGTCTGACGGGATGACCGGATGGCTTTTGGATTCGAAGAATGAGAGGAATTTACTCCTCAGTTGGTCCGTAGTCATAATTTTCTTTGATTATCTTCCATATCGTATTATACGAGAACCCGCGCCTGCCCAGGAAATCGAGGAGCTTCTTCTTAGCCTTCTCTTTTTCGATCCCTTTCATGTGCGCCATCTTCCCGCGCACCAGCGGCATCGCTATCTCGTATTCGTCGAATGAGCCCTCTAATTCGCCGAATGCCCCGGCTATCGTCTCGTCATCGACGCCCTTGGCCTTAAGCTCCCTGCTGATAAGGTTCCTTCCAGACGGCCTGAGATTCATCCTGTCGCCGATCCAAAGCCTGGAGAAGACCCTGTCATCCAGGAACTTTTTTTCTTTCAACTCATCGATGACCCGGGCGATCACAAGACCCCGATGGCCTTTCTGCTTGAGCCGTTGGGCCATCTCCTTGACGCTGCGAGGGCGGAACCTCAATAGCCTTGAGGCATCCGCCTTCGCCTTTTGCAATGCCTCTTCATCTATTTCGATATTATTTCTGTCCGTTATCTTTTTCTTCCTCTTTTACTTCTTCTTTGACCACGGCGTATCCGCGCGAGGTGAGGATAAGCACGTCACCTTTTGCCGATTTCACCGCGCCATCGTAATCTTTCATATTTTTTACGGGCTTCTTATTTATTTCCAGGATCACGTCGCCGCGCCTGAGGCCCGCCTCATCGGCCGGGCTGCCCGGCTCTACATTCGTGACGACTATACCGCCCTTTTCCGTGACCTTGTATTTTTGTGAGACAGCCGGAGTCAACTCCTGGGCTTCCAACCCGCGCCAGTTGCCCAATTCCGCTTCGGCATATTCCTTGAGCTCTTCCGGCCTCTGGGCGATCTCTATATCAAGTGCGACATCTTTCTTGTCCCTGAGGACGACGACTTTGACCTTCTTTCCGATCGGCGCCCTTCCTACGAGCTTTAACAGCTCCCGGACATTCTCGACCGGTTTGCCGTCGAAAGATTTTATTATATCCCCGCTCTTCATCTTGCCCTTCTCTGCGGGGCTTCCTGCCAATGTCCTGGCGACCAGGACGCCCTTCGTCTCGGTAAGGCCGAACTGTTTAGCTAGGTCCTCATCGAGGTCCTGCACGTTCACGCCTAGCCAGCCATAAAGCACCTTCCTGCCTGAGATGAGGTCGCTTAAGACGCGTTTCGCTGTATTTATCGGGATAGCGAACCCGATACCCTGGTATCCGCCTGTCGTGGATATTATCGCGACATTTATCCCTATGACCTTTCCCTCGATATCGACTAGTGGACCTCCACTATTACCCGGGTTTATCGCCGCGTCGGTCTGCAGGAGGTCGGAATAATCCTTGTCGCCGTATGAACGGGGCAAAGAACGGTTGAGCGCGCTTATTACTCCTACCGTGACCGTCGGCTTGTTGGCTATGCCGAAGGGGTTACCGACCGCTATCGCGAATTGGCCTATCCTCACATTGTCCGAATCGTCCAGCTCGAGGGCTTTAAGGTCCTTGGCGTTTATCTTTAATACCGCCAGGTCTGCCCTCTCGTCCTGCCCCTTCACCTTAGCGGGAAACTTCCTGCCGTCTGATAACGTGACCTCTATCTTATCGGCGCCGTCGATGACATGCTGGTTCGTGAGGATAAAACCGTCCGCGTCGATTATGAAGCCGGAGCCGAGGCCGCGCTGCTGGAACTCGCGTTCCGGGATATCCCCGAAGAAGTCTTTGAAGAACTGGCGGAACATCTCATCGTTTCCCATAGAGCCCTTAGCGCCGCCCATCTTCGTCGTATGGACTGTCGAGATGGAGACGACGGCTACGCCGGCCTTATCCGCCACTTCGCCGAAAGTATTCTCGAGCGCTTTCGCGACGCTTAAGTCCTGCGGGTTAGCCGATGCCAGGCCGTTAAGGCCGGCCGCTAAAACCCCGATTACCAATACAAGTACAAACCGCTTAAACATTTTAATTTACTCCTTCCGCATGTTTACGCGATGGTTTTTTCTTTTATCTTTTTTTCCAGTTCGTGGAGGACTTTCGGGTTTTCCTTAAGGAAGGCCTTGGCGTTCTCCCTGCCCTGCCCTAATTTCTCGCCGTTGTAAATAAGCCACGAACCCGATTTCTCGATTAGCGCGAGACCCACAGCAAGGTCGATGATATCTCCGGTCCTTGAGATACCTTCGTTATAGATAATATCGAACTCGGCCTGGCGGAACGGCGCAGCGACCTTGTTCTTGACGACTTTGACCCTGACGTGGCTTCCGACAGACTGGTCGTTGATCTTTATGTTCTCGATGCGCCTTATATCGAGCCTGACAGACGCGTAAAATTTCAGCGCGCGGCCGCCGGGCGTCGTTTCGGGATTGCCGAACATCACGCCTATCTTCTCGCGGATCTGGTTTATGAATATGACCGAGGTCTTGGATTTGCATATCGAGGACGTCAGTTTGCGCAGCGCCTGTGACATGAGCCTTGCCTGAAGCCCCATGTGCGAGTCGCCCATCTCGCCTTCGATCTCGGCGCGGGGAACTAACGCTGCGACCGAATCGATGACGACAACGTCGACAGCGCTAGACTTGACCAGCGTCTCGCAGATCTCGAGCGCCTGCTCTCCGGAATCCGGCTGGGATATCAAAAGATCATCGAGATTCACACCCAACTTCTTCGCGTATGTGGAATCGAACGCGTGTTCTGCGTCGATGAAAGCGGCGGTCCCGCCTTTCTTCTGCGCCTCGGCGATCACGCTCAATGAGAGCGTCGTCTTGCCGGATGATTCCGGGCCATATATCTCAACAACGCGGCCCCTGGGTATGCCGCCTACGCCTATCGCCAGGTCGAGTGAAAGAGCGCCTGTCGGGATAGATTCGACGGCCACATGGGTCTCTTGCCCCAGCTTCATTATGGAACCCTTGCCAAACTGCTTCTCAATGTGCGCCAGCGCCAATTCGAGCGCCTTTGTGCGCTCTCCCTGCTCCTTCTGTGCCTCTTTTTCTTCCCTTTTTACTTCCTTCTCGTCCTTCTTTACCATATCCTTCTCTCCTCTATGTTGAAATGCGGTTAAGGTATTTCGCCTATAGTAATAGACGAAGCCTTAGTGGATTTTCTTTCAAAAATCTTTAGGTTGGCCCCAAAATCTTGTATTTATTATACGATTACGGGGTTATTATGTAAAGTAAAATCGGGGGCGGGATTTGTCGTAACTTAAACGGCGGCTACCAGATAAAATGATAGCCGCCGCCGTTAAAACCGTAAATCAGTTATTCCTTCTTCGCTGTCATCTCCTCTAGCTTGAGGCCTTTGAATTCTTTAGGCAGGACGAACTTTACCCCTTTGGGGGGTTTGGCGGTGCCGTAGATGAAATACTTAATGGTATCGCCTTCTTTCTTTATCACGTAGCAGATCTTGCCGTATGGCGTAGGCAGGTCCTTGACCTCGATGCCCTGGTCAAACCATTCCGGGGCTAAACCTTCGCCGAGGATAAGCTTTCCGTTATCATCATAGACGAACATCGTCCTGACCGCGTCGATATAACCCGACCCGACCCATGTATGCGGCATATCGCCGATATACGACGGCGTGCGCGGCTTGGCGTATACGACCTCTGCCATATGGTTCCAGCCGTATGGTCTTACGGAATCTTTCGTAAAGTATCTTAACATAGCAAGGCCGCGCTCGCGCTCATCCATCCTGAAATAAGCGTTCGCCGAGCGGACCTCGTAAGGGGTGAAAGTCCTCTCGTGCCCGGGCTCCATGCCTTTGCTGAAATCGGCAAAATACCTGTCGAAAGTGTTCTTCAGCAGGTCCTTCGGCATATATTCCAGTTCTCCGGCCGCTACTATGGCGATGGCAGTCGAGGTCGAGTCAAAATCACCCTTCTCTACGCATCCGGCGATATAATTAATCTTGTCGCGTTCTGCCACTTTCTTTATCGAATCATACAGGCACTTGCGGAAATCGTCAACTTCCTTCTGCATCCATTCCGCGCTTGCCGTATCTCCCATTATATTGGCGAGATAGACCCCGTCCTTGAAACCTTTCAGCGCGAAGAAGTCATCCCAGTAGCTCGTCTGCGCCGGGTAATATCCCTCGTGGCTGTTAGACTTGGGAAGTATCCCGTAATACGGCTGTTTCTTCGGGTCGGTCTTGAAATCGTTGCCCATGGTGCGGCGGCGGAGGCCGCGGGTGAATTCCAGGACTTTCACGACCTTCGGATATACCGTCGGCAGATATGCCTTGTCGCCGGAATAATCGACGTAGTTCCTGACCGCAAAGACATATTCGCCCTGCGCGTCCCATTCTACGCCTTCGCCGGAACCGTTATCGTTATTGCCTACGGCATTGCCCCCCTCGAAAATTATATACGGGACAAATCCGTTATCCGCGACTTTTGAGGAGAACGCGTCAAGCCATTCCTTTACCGGCTCAACGACGCCCACCTTCAGGAGCGCCGCGCTCGTCAAACAACCGTCGCGCATCCACGAATGGCTGTAATTGCGCGAGCCGGGTTTTATCCATGGCCCGTCCTTATTGATGAGGATGTATGCGATGTTGGTCTTCATGACATCGATAAGGCGTTTTTCGGGAATATTGATCGTGAAACGGTTCTCATACCCGGCCCACATCGCCGCCTGCTTCGCAAGCTCGGTATCAAAATCCGCGATCGTCTCTCCGGCCGGGAATTGGATTATAAAATCCTTCGTTTCGCCGGGACCGGCTTTGAGCTCATAAGTAAGCCCCGCGGATGCCGTTCCCTCGCCGCTTTGCGCTATCGCGGAATCAGGCAGTCCGCCTTTCTCCATGAAATCGATTATATCTCCTGAAGAGTATGGTACAGCGGCCATTTTCACGCCGGCTGTACCGGTGGATAATTTGGCCTGGCCGTTTATCAGCAGTTTCGGCGGCGCGCATTCTACCTTATTTATCGGGCTGAAGCCTCCGTACTGCCATGTGGGATTCACCTGGACCGGCCTCACCGCGAGGTCGAACAACCCGTCGAACGGCTTGGTGCCGGTATTCTTGAACCTGTACCTGACTTCCATCGTAGACCCGCCTGGCGCTATCGCCGTAATTTCCAGCGACCAATCGGAATGGTCCCATTTTACCGTCGGTATAGGCAGGTAATCCTCAAGAAGGCTCTGCGTGACTTTGCAGTCGTTAGCCGTGTAAAGTTTTTTTCCGTCATAGACGAAAGGCATGACAGAAAAAGCCCCTTTGTACGGCTCGAACGTGCCGGTCTCGCTTAACAGGCCCTCATCGTTAGAATCCGGCGCGCCGATGACTGTCCAGAACTCCTGTACCCTGCCAAGCCACATCGGGTAATAGCCCGGCGGGGATAGTTTCGCGAGCATCTGGTAGATCTTTATAGGCGTAGCCTGCTCTTCACCGCTCTTCGGCTCAAAACTTTTTAAAACGTATTCCTTCCCCGTCGCGGATGCAGGGCAGTTAACCCTGAATTCCCTGACAGGACCGGCCTTGAAATAGATCCAGTTATCTTTTGACGCATTCTTGTCAGTCTTGAATACTTCATTCCAGGCCTGCCCGTCAGCCGAGGCCTCAACGGTAAAGGACTTGGGATAGTTCTCGCCCCATCTAAGGACGATACCGCCGAGGTTCATCTTCGCGGGTAATTTTATATCGGTCTGAGCGCCGTTCCTGGCCACTACCGGCGGTTTATCACCGTCGAGGAAATTCACTTCCCACAGGGAATTGCCCCAGCCTGTGCCGCGCTGGATGCAATTTATCTTGAGCGCGGTCGCCACAACCGGGTCAAAATAGATTATATCGGTATTGCCGTCGCCCTCGGCGGTCTCGTAGACCTTCTTCCAGTTGCCCGAGGCGTCCTTTACTTCTATATTATATATCTCGGTAAAAGCGTTCTCCCATTTAAGGATGACACCGCAAATGTTGTGGGGGGTGTCAAACTCTGCCTGCCACCACTGGTTGTCCTCGAATTTACTCGACCAGCGCGTCGCCATATTCCCGTCTATTGCCTTATCCGCGCTGTAATCGGTGTCGCCGGATGAGGCGGTCGCCTTAGCCTTTATCGGGTCCGGGGCGTTAAGCTCAACCTCAAACAGTGAGAATCCCCATTTGGTCGCGCGCTTTATAAGCTCTAGCTTTACGTAACGGGCTTTGACCGGGGTGATCTTTATGGTCTCGGTCCCGCCGGAGGAGTTCTTCTTTTCATATACTTTTTTCCATGAGGCCTTGTCGTTGGAGATGAGGATATTATATTCGGAGGCATAGGCCGCTTCCCAGGTAAGCGTTATCTTCTTTATCTCGGTCGGTTGGCCGAGATCAATGATCAACCATTGGTTATCTTCGAACTTGCTGGACCAGCGGGTAGACGGGTCGCCGTCTATGGCGGACTGGGGATCTAAATTCTCTCCGCTTGAAGAAGCGGACGCTTTCCATTCCGCGGCTTGGGTGAACTGGCTGAAACAGGCAAATACCGTAAAAACAAGCATAAAACCGAGCTTTTTACCGCACATCTTTCCTCCTAAGTTGTATCCCCCTTGAATGTTATACAATAATACCTGAACATATCTCCAAATGCAAGCCATTTTGTGTTATCATTACCCTATGGCAAGAATATTCCACGGGCTCCCCCCTTTTGATGACGGTTTCTTGGAAAAACGGGAGTGTTTCATGCTCTTCGAGACGAGCCTGTTTGACGGCGAAAATTCGAATAGTTATATCCTCCTCGACCCGGTCGATACCATAAAGATATACAAATTCAGCGATGTCAGGAGCGCTTTCGAGCGCATAGAGCGGTATTCCAAGACGCATTTCCTGGCCGGATACTTCTCGTATGAACTGGGATATTGTTTCGAAGGGCCGTCTTTCAAAACAAAAGGCTCTTTTCCTCATCCCTTGATCAATCTGCGCGTATTCAAAAATATAACGTCATTCAACCATGTCACGGGACGGCTGTCCCGTTCCATTCCCGGGCTTTTCGCCGTCGATGCGAAAGAGAACGATTTTCACGTCGATGACCCCAAGTTCAGCCTTACGAGGCCCGCCTATTTCCGGAAGGTCTCCCGGATAAAAAAACATATAGCGGATGGCGACACCTACCAGGTCAACTTTACCGGGAAATATACTTTCGGCTTCTCGGGCAGCGCCTTTTCTTTTTACCGCGGTCTTAAGGAAAAACAGAGCGTCCCGTACGGCGCATTCTGCAAGATGGGCGGCGAACAGGTCCTCTCGCTCTCCCCCGAGCTCTTCTTCAGGAGGGGCGGCCGCGCCATCTATTCCAGGCCGATGAAAGGGACGATCGACAGGGGCGCAACTATCAACGAGGACGCCGGCAGGACATCGCAGCTGAAACGTGATGCCAAGGAGATCGCCGGGAATTTAATGATCGTAGACCTGATACGAAACGACCTCGGGAAGATATCAAAGACCGGAAGCGTCAAAGTCTCTTCGCTCTTCGACGTGGAAAAATACAATACCCTCTTCCAGATGACCTCAACAGTAAAAAGCGCCTTAAAAGACGGCGTGACATATTTTGACATATTCAGGAGCCTCTTCCCCGGAGGGTCGGTCACCGGCGCACCCAAGATAAGGACGATGCAGATAATAAAGGAGCTCGAAAAAGACGACAGGAAGGTATATTGCGGCGCGCTCGGGATCATCTTTCCGGGCAAAAAGGCGGTCTTCAACCTTCCGATAAGGACGATATCGATATCGCGCGGCAAGGGCGAGATGGGGGTCGGCGGAGGGATAACAGTCGATTCTGACCCTGAGGAGGAATACCGGGAATGTGCCCTAAAGGCAAGGTTCCTCATTGAAAGGCGCAGGCCTTTCTCGCTCATCGAGACGATGTTATGGGACGGTAGATTCATGCGGCTCGGCAAGCATCTCGGCAGGATGCGCGACTCAGCGGAATATTTCGGTTTTGTCTTCGACCGCGCAAAGATATCCAAAAAACTGAAAAACGCCCAAAAAAGCTTTAAAAGAGATCTTTCATACAGGGTGCGTCTCTTGCTGGCCAGGGACGGCTCTGCCACCGTCGAGACCGCTGAGATCATACCGAGCCCGGAGAATGCCTTGGCACATGCCACAGTATCAAAATTCAGGACCTCTCCCGGCGACATCTTCCTCTATCACAAGACGACGAACAGGGAGCTATATGGCAGCGAATACGAACGCTACCGGACAAAAGGATATTTTGACGTCATATTCCTTAACACAAAAGGCGAAGTGGCAGAGGGCGCCATAACTAACATAGTGATAAAGAAAAACGGGAGGTTTTACACGCCCCCTCTCTCTTCGGGCCTTCTGCCCGGCGTATTCAGGGCCCGCCTCTTAAAAAGCGGCCGCGTAAAAGAAAAGAAAATATTTTTAAAGGACCTCCGGAAGGCGGACAAGATATTCCTCTGCAATTCGGTCCGCGGGCTCGTTGAAGTCAAATTGACTTCTCCTCGCCCATCCCCTATAATAGACGATAATGAAAGCTGAAATAATCTCCATAGGCACCGAGATCCTCCTCGGACAGATACTTAATACTAACCAGCAATGGTTATCCCTGAAGCTGGCAGAGCTCGGGGTCGACGTCTATTACCAGTCAACGGTCGGAGATAATCCCGGCAGGCTGGCCCGCGCGATAAGGCAAGGGCTCCTCCGGTCCGATATCGTGATAACTACCGGCGGGCTCGGCCCGACCGTCGATGATATCACCCTCGAAGCAATATCGATCGCCCTCTCAAAAAAACTCGTCTATGATAAAAAAACAGCCTCCAAGATAAAAGCGCATTTCGGGAAGCAGTGCCTTAATATGCCTGCAGGCAACCTCAGGCAAGCGCATATACCCGAGGGCGGTAAAGTCCTCGAGAATGATGCCGGCACGGCGCCGGGATTCATCGTCGAGCAGTCTGGAAAAATGCTGATAGCCCTGCCCGGGCCGCCGCGTGAATTAAACCCGATGTTCGAAAAATACGCGATGCCTTATCTTAAAAAGAAAGCCGGACCTGGCCGGGTGATAAAGATCCGCACGATAAACATAACAGGCCTGCCTGAATCAGCCGTAGACCTGAAAGTAAAAGACTTGCTGGAAAGCCCTCCGCCTGTTACCGTCGGCATCTACTCGAAACCGGCCCTGATAGAATTAAAGATAACGGCGAAAGCGAAGGATGAAAAAACCGCTAATGCCATGATAGGCAGGATCGACAGGAATATAACGTCCCGGCTTAATAATTTCATATTCGGCCGGGATAACGAAACTCTCGAGGGAGCCGTAGGAAAGTTGCTGGCCGCCAAGCGCAAGACCCTTGCCATAGCAGAATCCTGCACCGGCGGCCGTATCGCAGACAGGATCACGAACGTCCCGGGCAGTTCGAGATATTTCAGGATGGGGATGGTCGTTTACTCGAATGACTCGAAGACATCCCAACTGTGCGTCTCATCGGCAACAATTGATAAATACGGGGCTGTAAGCCGCCAGACGGCCCTGGAGATGGCAAAAAATATCAGGGATATCTCAGCGGCGGATATCGGCCTTTCGGTGACAGGCATCGCCGGGCCCGGCGGTAGTACGAAAACAAAGCCGGTCGGGCTCGTGTATATAGCCCTCGCCATGCCGGGAAAAACTATCTGGAAAGAATTTCATTTCAGGGGCGAGCGCGAAGTGATCAAATTCAGGAGTTCCCAGGCGGCGTTGGACCTTCTCAGAAGATCTCTCTAGGATCCTTCTTCCCTATGTCCTTAACCAGGCAGACCTGGTCCTTGCCGTGCTGCTTAGCCCAGTATAACGCCTCATCCGCCTTTTTGAACAATTGCTGCTGCGTAGTGCCGTCGTCCGGATAGACGGCAATGCCCATGCTTACGGTAAAAGAGAGTGATTTCCCGTCGGTCTTCACTTCCTTGGCCTTGACCGCATCCCTCAGCCTCTTGGCTACGCCGAGCGCGGTCGACGCGTCTGCGCCGGCAAGCAGGAGCACGAATTCGTCCCCGCCGTACCTTCCTATAGCGTCGAGAGGCCTGCCTTTTACGTCGAAGCTGCGGATATGCTGGTTCAATATGCCGGCCAGCGAGACTATGATCTCGTCACCGGCCTGGTGGCCGTAGACGTCGTTATACCTCTTGAACCCGTCGATGTCGATTATCGTAAGCGAGAACTTCTCTTTCATCCTCGCCGCCCTCTTGACCTCTTCATCCAGCCGCGTCAGGAGGAAATTATGGACGTAGAGGCCGGTCAGGCTGTCGCGGATGGAAAGTTCTTTCACCTCTTCGTATAATCTCGCCTTCTCTATCGTGATCGCCGCCTGGTTCGCGAGGATATCGATGCTCTCCCTGTCATCTTTCGTTATGGGCTGCTGGCTGAAGACATTATCGACTACGAGCACGCCTATCTTGGCGTTCTTTACCATCAACGGCACGTAAAGGAACATGCTCTCCGTCCTTTGCGCCGCCGGGACCCCTTCCTCGAATAAGCTGTCGACTATCGTGTTGACGCCTTTCTCTATCCTGTACTGTTCCATCTCTATGGGCCTGGTGACTTTCCTGATATCCGCGCTCGCGACCCCTTTCAGTATTTTCTTATCCTTATCTATCAGGTAGAGCTTCGCCCTGTCAAAATGCAACACCTCGATCGCGCTCTTCAGGATGACGGAAAGGACATGGCTTAATTCCAGGCTGCTGGCCATGGCCTCGCTTATCTTTGAGAGGGCTAAAAGCATCCCTATCTTCTGGAGGTTCGCGTGAAATACTTTTACATGCCTTATCCCCCTGCTGAATTCCCTGGCGTAATCGCCCAGCATATCTTTTTCTTCCGGCGTTATCTTCTTCTTGCTGGCCAGCTTATCCGCCATGAGGACCCCCAGCTTGTCATCCGCGGTATGCAGCGGAAGGCATATCTGCAGGCCTTCGTCCCATACCAAGGAAGCGTCTTTCCCGAGGAATACGTCGACCAGCGGCCCTCCGCCGGCCTCTTTGACCGGTATCCTGCTCTCGCCGGCTATTATCCCCTTTCCCTTCATCCTGGCCTGGTAGCATTCAAGCGAGTTGCTCGCCTCCTCGTATAAGAATATATAGACGGCGTCGAAATCGATATCGCCGAGGATGGACTTAAGGCCGGCCTTGAGGGTCTCGTCGAGCCCGGTTTCAAGCTGGAAGAAAGCCCTTACAGCTTCCTGCAGGACCTTCAGGTGATCCTGTAACCTTTCCCTGCCGATATTTTCTTCCACAGCGCCTTTCTTATAACGATAAAATGTAATTTACCTGTGCGGCGGACCTGCGCGCCTCGGAGGCCAGGTACCTGTCGTCATACTTCCGGGTCTTTACCGCCTCGATGAGGTTCCCGAAAAACTCGGCTATTATGAATTCGACCCCGCCCCAGAAATCTATCTGCCTGTAGCTCCTGCCGTATTCGCCGTAAGTCTGTTTCAGGACCTTCTCCTGCTCTGTATCGCCGCGGAAGAGGGAGGCGAACGGCTCGATGCCCGCCGGGAGCATGCCGATCGACCTGTAGAGGCTGATCTGGGACTCGTTTGAGGTAAGGTATTTCATGAAGAGCCAGGCTTCATGTTTATTCGTGGAATAGTTCGATATTACCAGGTTACTCCCTCCCACGAAACTGAAACAGCCGGCCGGGCCGGCCGGAAGATACGTCACCCCGAACTTACTGATGATCTCGGGCGACACGGGTTTTACGGAAGAGTCGAAAAAACCGGGAATATAATCTGCGGCGACGAACGCTCCCGATATGCACATGGCGTACTTGCCGGTAATGAAAAAATCATGCCCCGGATATGCCGGGAACTTCCTTTCCCTGACCGGCGCGTAATCCCTGTTCATCAGGTCGAAGTAAAATTTTATTCCCCTCAAAGCCTCTTCCTTGTCGAAGGCCGCGCTGAGCCCGTCTTTTGAAAGATAATCCCCTCCGGAAGACCATATCCAGGGGGCGACATCATGGACAAGGCCCTGGTCTTTTATGTCAGATACGCCGAGGACGCCCGCCAAACCGCCGCCGGAATCGTGTCCCCTGAGGGCCGAGCATGTCCTTTCAAAAAGTTCCCATGTCGAGATATCCGCGGCTGATAGGTTGAGCTTCTTGAATATATCTTTCCTGTAGAAAAGCATCCTCGTCTCGGCGCCCCACGGGAGCGCGTATACCCGCCTTGCCGTTTCGTCCTCACAGGTCGTCCATGAAACGGGATGGAATTTGTTCTTAAGCCTCTCTTCCGAGGCCTCTGTGGTAAGGTCGGCAAGCGCGTTTATGGATGTGAGGGTTTTTGTCCAGGTATTCCCTATCTGGAATATATCCGGGAGCTGCCTGGTCTTGGCTGCGAGGATTATCCTTTTCCACGCCTGGGTCCAGGGTATTATAGAGAGGTCTATCTTTATTCCGGGGTGTGCCTTCTCAAATTCCTCGATCTCGTTTCCCGCTATCCGGCCGGTATCGACCCCGCCCATGGGCATGACCCAGAACTTGAGAGAAACAGGACTTTTCATACAAAAATTATACCACCCGGTTGATTAAAGTCAACGCGTAATGTATAATCTCAACCAATGGGTGAAATGATGAGGGTTTTTATAGCGATAGAGCTTCCGGGAGAGGCCCGTGATGGGCTCGTCTCCATCCAGGAGGAGCTCAAAAAGTCCGGCGCCGACGTCAAATGGGTCGAGCCGGAGAATATCCACCTCTCCCTCAGGTTCATAGGGGACGTAGCAGAAGATACCGCGGAGAAGATAAAAGAACGGCTCGCTGCAACGGCTGCAGCGACCGGCGCTTTTGAACTCACAATGAGAGGGATCGGGGCGTTCCCGGGCCTGGGTGATCCGATGGTAATATGGGCAGGCATCGACCGGGGCGTAGAAGAATCGGCGCGCCTCGCCGCTAGCCTCGAGGCCGGATTACAATCCATAGGTATTTCTGCGGAAGAGAAAAAATTCCATCCGCATATAACCTTGGGAAGGGTACGGAGCCGGAAGAACAGCGATAAGCTCCGCAAATTGATAGAAACAACCGGATTTGAGGCAGGCCCGATCATAAAGGCGGAATACCTGACGCTCTTCATGAGCCGCCTGACGCCTCAGGGCCCTGTCTATACCCCGCTTTTTAAAGCCAAGATGGCTATCAGCCGGACCGAGAGGTTGGCGTAGATCCCCGCAAGCACATCATCAAGCACAACTCCCCACGGGCTCTTCATCTTTTCAATACGTCTTATCGGGAAGGGCTTCGCTATGTCGAATACCCTGAATAATACGAAGGCGAGGATGATGAACACGGGTTTCATGGGTATGAATAAAAGCGCGATCATCATTCCTATCACTTCATCGATGACTATCTGTTGCGGATCCTTTTTGCCGAAGATCTCCTCAGCTTCCCTTATCACGAGCAGGGCCGCAGCCGTCAATACCGATAATGTGATGACCGTGGCCGGAAGATTGTGACCGACAAGGAGAAAAATCAGCAGGCCGCAGGCCGATCCGGCCGTGCCGGGTATTTTCGGGACATACCCCGCGTAGAAAAATGTGCTGATAAACCTGGCCACGGGCTTCAATTGAAGAGCTTTCTGTTCCTGATAAAGAAGGATATTCCGGACGTAAGCGTAAGTACTACGGTAACGAGCATAACGACGAATATGAGGTTGAGGACCCATCTCTCGGTATCGGCATTCCAAAAGGCCAGGGACTTTCCCGCTTCCCTGAACATCAGGAATATGAGTATCATCGATACGGCTATGATCTGCGAGACGGTCTTGTGTTTCCCCGCCTCCTCCGCCTCGATGACTTTCCCTTTCGAAAGCGCGGCGAGCCTTAACCCGGTCACCGTCACCTCCCTGGCCATTATTATCACGACCGTCCAGGCGGGGACCAACTCAAGCTCTACGAAGGCCAGGAAAGCAGCCAGGATAAGTATCTTGTCCGCTATCGGGTCCATCAATTTCCCGAAATCAGTTATCTTGTTCTCCTTGCGTGCGAAATACCCGTCGAAATAATCGGTAAGGCTGGCAGCCGCGAAGGTAATGAACGCAAAATATTTCGCGCCCGGCCACCTCGCAAAAAGAAAATACATAAGGACGAAAGCCAGGAATATCCTTGAGATGGTCAGTTTGTTCGAGAGGTTCATATCTTCCCTTCCTTTTCCCCGATGAGGTCGTATTCCAGAGTCCCTGTTATCTTCACCGGTACCATATCCCCGATCCTGATGCCTGCGCCCTTTATGTATACCAGCCCGTCGACCTCAGGCGCATCCATGCATGTCCTACCCAGCCAGGAATCCCTGCCGGAGTCGTCTTTTTCGTCGACGAGCGCTTCGAAAATCCTCCCCGTGAATCCCGCGTTATTTTCCGCGGAGACCCGGCGCTGGGCTTTCATCAGTTCGTTCCACCGGCCTAATTTTTCTTTTTCCGGCACCTGCTTTTTTGACCCGGCTGCCGGAGTCCCTTCCTCTGCCGAATATATAAAAGCTCCGAGCCGCCCGAATCTCGCGTCCTTTATAAAATCCAGGAGCTCTTTGAATTCCTTATCCGTCTCTCCCGGGAATCCCACGATGACCGCGGTACGGATCGTGATGCCCGGGATACGCGCGCGCAATTTAGCGAGCAGGCCCCTTATCGACGCGCCCGACGTTCCCCTCCTCATCGTTTTTAGGATCCTGTCATTTATATGCTGGATAGGGAGGTCTATATACTTGCAGACCGCTCCTTCGCCTGCTATCGCTGAGATCAACTCATCGCTGAAGCGAGCCGGATGGGCGTACATGAGCCTTAACCATCGCGCCCCTTTAAGCCGCGCCAATTTTTTCAGTAATTCCCCGAGCGCGGGGCGTCCGTAGAGGTCCATGCCGTAGAGGGTCGTATCCTGCCCTACCAGGTTTATCTCTTTTACTCCCTTACCTATAAGGTCCCGCGCCTCGGCGAGGATCGAATCCATGCCGCGGCTCCTGTGCTTGCCGCGTATCTGCGGTATGACACAGAACGAGCACTTATGGGAACAACCCTCTGATATCTTTATATAAGCGAAGTGTTTCGGCGTCAGGGACTGCCGGGGGGTCTTCCAGTCATAGAGATAAGCGGGGTTCCGGGTGACGCTGTAGACCCTCTTACCGTCCATGATATCGTTTATGAGCTTGGGAAGCCTTGCGAAACCCTCGACGCCTATGAAGCCGTCTATCTCGCCTAATTCCTTCCGAAGCGTCCTGCCGTATCTCTGGGGAAGGCAGCCCGCTACAAGTATCCCCTTTATTTTTCCGGCGTTCTTGAGGCCGATGAGGCCGAGTATCGCCTCGATCGATTCCTTTTTTGCGTCTTCTATGAAAGAACAGGTATTGACTATGGCTATATCCGCGGAGCGCGGTGAATCCGTTACCGCGAAACCCGAATCTTTAAGCGTGCCTAAGATTATTTCCGAATCTACAAGGTTCCTTGCGCAGCCCAGGGAGATAAGCGATATTTTGACCGGTTTGGTCGGCATCTAGGATGGCGTTACTTGGGTAATCTCAGGCCTTTTACCGCGCCTTTACCCAACGTGGTTACCGGAGACCCGTTAAGGTCGACTGACAGCGCATCGGCCTTGCTTGTCGAGATCTCGAAAGATTCTTTTGCCTCCCACCTCTTGCTCGAATTTTTTTTCAGGATGCCGTCAAATATAACGCTGCCGTCTGACCTTAACTTAAGGTACACATCGGCGCGCGTCTTAAGCGAGAGCACGAGATTTTCGCCTTTCGGGACCTGTATAGCAGGCGCCTGCGCAGGCTTTATCGCGGGTTTAGGTTTTACAACCGCGACAGATTTCTTCTCGACCTTGGGTCTGGATTTAAAGAACGCGACCGCCTTCGAAACGCCGAGACCTGCCAATTTAACGGCGAAGAAGATAACCGCTACGGCTATCGCCGCAAAAACCAGTTTTTTAAAGGGGAATTTTATTCCTACGGCGGGCTTGCTCCACTTATTGTCCTTGTTAAGGACTGAGATCTGGTCCTTGAATTCCGGCTTTTCGACTGCAAAACTCTCGGCTAAAGACTTCCCGTCAAGCCCGAGATAATCCGCGTATTTCTTTATAAAACTTTTGATATAGACCGGCCCGGAGATCATCTCGTGAGCCCTGCCGGCCTCGATAGCGCTCAAGATCCTCCCGCTTATACGGGTATCTTTCTGCGCCTGTTCGATCGATATCCCTTTTGATTCCCTGGCAGCCTTTATTCTCGACCCGATTGATTCCATTTCGCTTTTACCGCCTCCATGGTATCTATCAGTATGTCACGCGGCTTCGACCCGTTATAAGGGCCTACTATCCCCTCGGCTTCCATCGTGTCGACTAGGCGCGCGGCCCTTGTATAGCCGAGCCCGAGCCGGCGCTGGAGCATCGAGACCGAAGCCTGCTTGGTCTCCAACACCATGCTTACCGCCTCCTCGTACATCTCGTCCTTCTCGTATGTCCTGCCGTGGGATTTCTTTTCCTGTTCTTTCTGTATCTCTTCGTCGTATTCGGCTGTCCTCTGTTCCTTGATGAAACTTATGACCCTTTCGATCTCCCTGTCCTTGACAAGGCACGCCTGCGCGCGGGTCGGCTTCGCGTCGCCGGGCCTCATGAAGAGCATATCGCCCTTTCCGAGGAGCTTGTCGGCCCCGTTTGCGTCGAGGACGGTCCTCGAGTCTACCTTTGAGGCGACTTTAAAGGATATCCTTGCCGGGAAATTGGCCTTGATGACACCGGTGACGACGTCGACCGAAGGCCTCTGCGTGGCGAGTATTATATGTATACCGACGGCGCGGGAGAGCTGCGATAACCTGGTTATCGCATTCTCGACTTCTTGCGGAGCTACGAGCATAAGGTCCGCCAACTCATCGATTATCACCACTATATAAGGAAGCACCTCTGGCACTTCCTCCTGGTCCTTGAACTCGCCCTTGCTTAATTTTTCATGGAAGAACTCGATATTCCTGACCGCCAGCCTCGCGAAAAGCCTGTAGCGCGAGTCCATCTCGCTGACGACCCAGTTCAAGGCGCCCGAGACTTTCTTATGGTCGGTCACGACCGGGCACAACAGATGCGGAAGGCCGTTGAACATCGAGAGCTCGACCATCTTCGGGTCTACCATCAGGAATTTCACCTCATCCGGAGAAGCATTAAAGAGCATCGAGCTTATAATGGAATTGACGCAGACCGTCTTTCCGGAACCGGTCGTCCCGGCTATCAACATATGCGGCATCTCGCCGAGGTCTGCGATGACAGGCGTCCCGGCGATGTCCTTACCGAGAGCGAGGGTAAGTTTAGATTTTGAATTCTGGAATTCCGGCGATTGGAGTATCTCTTTAAGGTATACCAGCGAGCTCGAGGAATTCGGGACCTCGACGCCCACCCTCGCCTTGCCGGGGATCGGTGCGACTATCCTTACGCTCTGCGCCTTCATGGCCAGCGCGATATCGTCGGAGAGGCTCGTTATCTTCATCACTTTTACGCCGGGCGCGGGCTCAAGCTCATATCTCGTGATGACCGGGCCGCGCTCTACAGCCGTGATCTTTACCTCTATCCCAAAATCCGCAAGAGTATCTTCGAGGATCTTAGCGCTCGCGTCCAGGTCGTCGCTTATTTTGCGCTCTTCCAAAGGCGGCGGTGAATCGAGCAGGCTCAGGTCAGGCAGTTTATAATCGCCGATGACGCGCTTCACTACTTTTACCTGCGCCGGTTTCTGCTCTTCCTTCTTTATGATCTTCTTTATATCTATTATGGTGGTGCGGGGCTCTTCCCTGGTTTGTTCCTTTATTTGCGCCGCTATCTTCGCCTCATTCGCAGAAGCCTTTTCTTTCGTCTCCTTGCCCTTGGCTATCTCGGCCTTTATCTGCTCAAAACTCCTCCTTAAAGGTGACTGGGCCTCGACCTTTTCGAACCGTTTCTCCTTCGCCTGGCCGGGTTTCTTCTTGAAAAGGAGCGACATAAGCTCCGAGACCGCGCTTGTGAGGGACATCACGATGGGAAATATAAGCAGTTCAGTCGCGAGGAGGATAGATAAAGCCCCGAGGACTATGACTATTACCCATGCCCCTACCGGCCCGAGATACCTGACGAAAAAGTTCGAGAAGAATAGGCCCAACAGGCCGCCCCAATGGACCTTGACCGCGTCGCTCTGCGGCGAAGAGGCCAGGCTCAATAAGGCGCTGGAGGCTATAAAAAGAAAAGAGGTCCCGAGAAGCTTGAAATAAAACTTCTGCGGGACCTTATTCAGGAATTTACCAAGCGACCATGTCAGCGTTAATGCGGGTATTATAAAAGCGCTGAACCCTATCAGGGAGAAGAGCACCGCCGCGACATATGCTCCGATTATGCCGGCATAGTTATGGGTGTATACGTTCGGATTAGACGTGAAGATCCGGAGGTCGTTCGGGTCATAAGTTACAAGGCTGACGAAGACAAGGACAGATAAGGCGAAGAGAAGAACGCCCCAAATCTCGTTTATCCTCTCCTGCTTCACTTCTTATGATATCTCCTTTCGCCTCTTCCCTCTCCGTGCCCACTCGATTCCCTCGGCTCGCGTGGTTCCCTGGGTTTTTCTTCCCCGGGAACGTAACCCGGCATAGCCTGCTTCCTGCTTAGGTTAAGCCTGTTCTGGTCGTCTATCTCCATGAGCTTGACCGGGAATTCATCGCCGAGCTTTACGACATCCTCGACGTTCTTGACGTACTGGTCTGACATCTCCGAGACGTGGACGAGGCCTTCCTGGCCCGGCAGTATCTCTACGAAAGCGCCGAAAGGCATTATCCTCTTGACCTTGCCGTTATAGATCTTGCCGACTTCCGGCATCTGCGTCAGGCTGTTTATTATGTCCAGCGCCTTCTGCAGGGCTTCTCCGTCTGCCGAAGCGACGTTCACGGTACCGTCATCCTCTATATCGATCGTAACGCCGGTGTCTTCGATTATCTTGCGTATGACCTTGCCTCCCGGACCAATGACGTCCCTGATCTTGTCAGGATTGATCTTGAAGGAGACGATGCGCGGCGCGAAGGGCGAAAGTTCCGCTCTCGGCCCGGCAAGCGCCTGCTTTATCTTCTCGAGGATGATCATCCTCGCCTCTTTCGCCTGCTCGAGCGATTGCTTGACTATCTCGAGGTTAATACCGTCTATCTTCAGGTCCATCTGCACGGCGGTAACGCCCTTCTCCGTGCCGGTGACCTTGAAATCCATATCGCCGAAATGGTCTTCCAGGCCAGCGATGTCCGTAAGGATCACGAAGTTCTTCCCCTCTTTGACCAATCCGATGGCAATACCGCTGACAGGCGCCTTTATCGGGACGCCCGCGTCCATCAGGGAAAGCGTGCCGGCGCAGACCGTCGCCATCGATGAGGAACCATTAGATTCCAGCACCTCCGAGACGACCCTTACCGTATAAGGGAATTCCTCTTTCGAGGGCATTATCGGTTTCAGGCCCCTTTCGGCCAAAGCCCCGTGCCCGATCTCGCGGCGTCCGGGTCCCCTCACCGGCTTTACCTCACCTACCGAGAACGGCGGGAAGCTGTAATGGAGCATGAACGATTTTGACGACTCGCCTTCGAGCGCGTCTATCGTCTGCTCGTCTGCCGACGTGCCGAGCGTAGTCACTGCGAGGCTCTGTGTCTGCCCGCGTGTAAATAATGCCGAACCGTGCGTCCTCGGGAGTACCCCTACTTCGCAGGTTATCTGGCGTATATCCTTAAAGCCGCGGCCGTCCACCCTCTTCTTATCCTGGAGGATGGTGCGCCTGACTTCCTCTTTCTCAACTTTTACCAAGGCATTCTTTACGTTCGCCTCGGTCAGTTCCGAGCCCTCGACCACGAGCTTCGAGATAAGGTCCTCTGCTATCAGGGACATCATCTCCTCGCGCTCTTCCTTGGTGGCCTTATTCTCGACTTCCTTTATCTTGCCCAGGGCGAGGTCTTTGACCTTCTTGTACAGCCCCTCATCTATCGTATTTATCGTGTAATCGGTACCCTTCGGCTTTCCGCATTCGGCCTGCAGCTTCTCCTGTAGCTCTATCGAAGCAATGAGGCTCTTGTGGCCGAAGTCGATGGCTTTCAATACTACGTCTTCCGGCAATTCGCTCATCCCTGACTCTATCATGACGATGGATTCTTTGGTGCCTACTACTACAATATCCAAAGAGCTCTTCTCGAGCTCGGCGAACGTCGGGTTGATCACGAATTCGCCCTCGATCATGCCGACCCTTGCTGCGCCGATCTTGTAATTGAACGGGATATCCGACACCGCTAGCGCGCATGACGCGCCGTTAAGGGCCAATACATCCGGGTCGTTCTCCCCGTCGTGCGATAGGACCAAAGCCATTACCTGGATCTCATGCGAGATCCCGGCCGGGAAAAGCGGCCTTATCGGCCTGTCTATAAGGCGCGCGGTCAGTACTTCCTTCTCGGAAGGCCTGCCTTCGCGCTTAAAAAATCCGCCGGGTATCTTTCCGGCGGCATAGTTCTTCTCCTGATATTCTACGGTAAGGGGCACGAAATCTATGTCGGCGCCCACTCTCGGCTGCTTCGATATTACTGCCGTTACCAGGACGACTGTCCCGCCGTATTGCACCATCACGGCGCCGTTCGCCTGCTTGGCCATCCTGCCCGTCTCAAAGATCAAATTCTCCCTGCCTAATTTCGTCTCTAATCTTTTACTCATTTTCTCTTTTTCTCTTTTCTCTCTTCTCTTTATTTAACGAATACAACGAACCGCCTGCCTTCACAGGGTTCCGGAACACTCTCCGAAAAAGTGAAGGACTTATTTCCTCAGGTTAAGCCTGTCCAGGATTTTCGTATAGTCCTCGGAGCTCTCTCTCTTGAGGTATTCCAGAAGCTTGCGCCTTTGGCTTACAAGCTTTAGGAGACCCTGGCGGGAATGATGGTCTTTCTTGTGGATTTTGAAGTGGTCGGTCAGCATGTTGATCCTCTCCGTGAGGATAGCTATTTGGACCGGAGCCGAGCCTGTATCCTTGTCATTTTGCTTGAAACTGTTTATCAGGCTCTTTTTTGCTTCTGCGGTGATCGTCATTAACTTATTACCTCCTAATGTGACAACATAATACCACAGCCGGCCGGCGATGTAAAGTATTTTTAGCCGGTTTTTAAGATCTTCCTAGCGATCGTATCGTCGTGCTTTATCTGCGCGATCAGTGCCTCATGGTCGCGGAATTTCCGCACGGCGCGCAGGCGCCTGACGAATTCGACCTCTATATCCTCGTGATATATGAATTCATGGAAATCGAAGATATGGACCTCGATGACGGTCTCGGTCTCCCCGAAAGTAGACGGTCTCCCGATAAAGAGCACGCCTGCGTACCGCCTCTTACCCCTGCGTACCCATACCGCGTAAACGCCGGCCGGGGGTATCGCCTCGTGGTGCGGGTCGATATTCGCCGTGGGATACCCGAGGAGGCGTCCGCGCTTCTTCCCGCTGACGACCGTCCCATAGACGCTGACCGGCCTCCCCAGCATACGGGCGGCCTCATTTAATTTCCCGTTCATTATATACCTGCGTATGGCGGTCGAGGAGACGATCTCTCCCTTGGCTTTGACCATAGGGACAACCTCTACCCCAAAGCCGTACTCCAGGCCCAGTTTTTTAAGCGAGGAGGCGTTGCCGGAATTGCCTTTACCGAAAACAAAATTACTTCCGATGAATACCTTCGAAGCGTTGAATTTACCGGCGATGACCTTCCCGGCAAAATCCCGTGGCGTCATCTTTGAGAATTTCCTGTCGAATTTAAGGACGCAACATTTACCGGCACCAAGGGCGCAAATCAGCTTTAGGCGGTGCGAGGCAGACATTATGGAAGGGACGCTAATATGCGGCTTTAGGACTTTCAGGGGGTGCGGATCGAAAGTCACGACAACGCTTTCCCACCGCCTCTTTTTGGCTTCGCGTATAGCTGCGCTTATTATCCTGCGGTGGCCGGCGTGGACGCCGTCGAAGATACCTATAGCCAGTACCGTCTTTTTCATATTCTAACCAGCCGTCCTTCCAGGCCGGCCTTCGAGATAGATTTCAGGCCGGTTATATCTATTGAATCCTTCAATATGAACTCTCCGGATGCGGTACGGCGCAGGCCTGAGAGATAACCCCCGCAGCCGAGAATATCGCCTATATCGTCGCACAGCTTCCTTATATATGTTCCCTTAGAACACTTAACCGTAAAATAGACGCGCGGTAACTCGATATTGGTGATCCTCAACTCCTTGATATTTATCTTCCGCGGTTCGCGCGGCACTTCTTCGCCCTTCCTCGCGAGCCGGTAGAGCCTCTTACCTTTTATCTGTATCGCGGAGAACATCGGCGGGACCTGTCCTGTCTCGCCTTCGAAACCCTTGAACACCTCATGTATCTTTTCTGCGGTTAAGTGCGCGCAATCCGCCTCAGCCAACACCCTGCCTTCAATGTCACCGGAGTCGGTCTTCTTGCCCAGCGTTATGACCGCCTCGTACTCCTTGTCGCCGGCCATGAATTTCGAGGAGAGCTTCGTAGCCTTGCCTGTCAGTATTACGAGCAGGCCTGTCGCAGCCGGGTCCAGCGTACCCGCATGCCCTGCCTTTTTTATGCCGAAATTGCGCCTTATAAGGTCGACGATATCGTGCGAAGTCATGCCTGCGGGCTTATCTACCAGCAGTATGCCGTCGGCATCAGACATGTCTGGAGACCTCGGCGAGCACTTTCTTTTCCGCTTCGCGGCACGACGCCCTGATACTGAAACCGGCCGCGGCCACATGCCCGCCGCCGCCGAATTTCATCGCTATCTTGTTGACGTCGATCCCGTCCTTGCCCCTGAGGCTGACCTTAATAAGCCCCTTCTCTTCCGTCTCTTTGAACAGCAACGCCACCTTGCTGCCTCTTACGGACCTGGGGAAACCGATAAAATTCTCCGCGTCCTTCATCTCTGCGCCGCTCTTCTTCATCATATCTTTTGTTATCCACATCCAGACGATCTTCCCGTCGCCGCTCCTTTTTAAGGTCGAGAGCGACCTGCCGAGGAGATGCGTGACGTCATAGTTCTTCATCTCGAAGAGGCTTTCATATATGAAATTCGTATCGAGCCCGTTCTTTATGAGCTCGGCCGCGATGATGTGGGTCTTGGCCGATGTATTCGAATACCTGAATGAACCGGTATCAACGAGTATGGCCGAATAGATATTTATCGCGTCATCCTTAGACAGTTTCAAACCGAGGCGTTTAAATATTTCGAATATCAACTCGCCCGTGGCAGCGCCCTTTCCATCCACCCAATTGACGCTCCCGAAATAGTTGTTGCTAACGTGATGGTCTATATTGATCACCTCCATATCCCGCGTGACCAGATCGGCGACCTTCCCGGTCCTCTCGAGCGTAGGGCAATCGACTACCACCGCGCAATCGATATCTTTCAAGACTTTTTTATTCAGGTCCTTGAATAATACTATGGATTTTATGCCGGGCATGAAATCACATGATACCGGCGGCGAATCTTGGTCTATGATCACCGGGGCCTTTCCCAGCCGCTTTATGAGGCTGGCTATTGCCAGCTGCGAGCCGATCGCGTCCGCCTCAGGGTCGACATGGCCCGAGATAAGGAATTTCCTGTGCCGGCGTATCGCGCTTATAACTTTAGGAAGGCTCATTTTTTTTCTCTTTCTCCTTATGTATCTTTTCGAAGATCTCGTTCAGGTGGATGCTGTATTCCGCGGACTCATCCAGCCTGAAGAGCAGTTCAGGGATGAACTTGAACCTCATCCTCTCCCCGAGGGTCTTGCGGATGAAACCTGCGGCAGAATTAAGGCCCTCGGACGCGATCTCCTTCTCTTCTTTTCCTCCCAATAAACTGAAATAGACCTTCGCGTTCCTTAGGTCAGGCGTAACCTCGACCCTCGTAACCGTGATGAAACCTATGCGAGGGTCTTTAAGCTCCTCGCTTATTATGACCGAGATCGTGTCTCTCATCTCGCTCGCAATGCGTTCCGGCCTTATCCCCATGATGTCATCTCCTGTAATGCTGCAGTGCGAATGCCAGCTCCCCGTCCTTTGTTTTTATCTTCCCGTCCAGCTTAGCATGGAGCGTCTTCCTGATGAGCTCCTTAAAATGCGGCCCGGGCTCGATGCCGGCTTTCTTCAGGTCGTCGCCGCGCAGGTCCAGTTTTACGTGCGCGTATTTTGTCATATAGGAGACTATCCTACGCCTCGCCGTCTGCGAGCGCGTCTTCGCCATCAACGCGACCATCGCCTCATGCGAAAGCCCGTCAAGATGCACGTAAACCTCGCTCGGCCGCAATTTTTTCTTTTTGGATAATACGGCCAAAACATTTTCCCCGTTCTTTTTATACGAGATGAGTTTAGCCGCGTCGACTTTCCTGAAGACGAAATCCCCGCATATCTTTTTTATCCGCGCCGGATCGAGCTCATCGAGGAGGACGGCAAGGTATACGAGCCAGCGCTCGATCGCGTGCCTCTTTCCCGTGTGCGTATTGTCGTGCCACGCGAGCGCCTCGCCGGCTGCACTAAAAAGCTCTATATTTTTGCTTTTTAGTGTCAAATCCGGGTCGATGAACCGTAATTCGTTCAGTTCCGAGAGCCGCCTGACCGCCTTTAGCGGTTTCTCCTCGGAGAGTATCGCGATAAGCTCCTCGCGTATCCTCTGTTTCTGCGTCCGGTCAACCATCTTTAAGCCCACCGCTTTCTTTATCAGGTCCTCCGTATGCGGCTCGATCCTGAAGTCGAAACGCTGCTCGAACCTGACGGCCCTGAAGATCCTTGTCGGGTCATCCACGAAACTCAGGTCGTGCAGCGCCCTTATCGCTCCCTCCTTCAAGTCCGCCCTGCCGTTGAACGGGTCGAGTAATTCCCCGAAATGATGCCTGCTTAACCTGAACGCCATCGCGTTTATCGTGAAATCGCGCCTGTAAAGGTCGTTCTCTATCGGGCCGAACTTTACCGTCGGGAGCGCGGCCGGCCTTTCGTATATCTCGGTCCTGGTCATTGCAATATCTATCCTGAACTTCCCGCCGCAGGATTTGGAAGGCATTATACCCGGCGGGCACGGGAAGAATACGGTCGCGGTCCCGAACCTTTTGTGATAAACATATACGCCGCAAAATTCCTTAGAGAGCCGCTTCGCGTATTCTATCGCGTTGCCTTCTATGACTATATCTATATCGAAATTCGTTACGCCCAGCAGCAGGTCCCTTACGAACCCGCCGACCGCGAAAGCGGTAAATCCCATCTCTTCGGCTAGCCTGCCGGCGAACTTCAGCAGCTCGGCCATCTTGCCGGGGAACGACTTCTTTATCTTTGGGGACAGGTTCACGCTAACGTGGTGTACATTATTCATCTCATCCCCTGACACCACGGCAAAGAGCTTGCCGTGGAAAGCCCTCAGGATATCGGACCTTGTGACAAGGCCAAGGAGGTTACTGCCGTCGAAAACAGGCACACAGCCCACGCCCTTCTCCTGGATTGTGTCCTGTATCGCGTAAACCGAGGTATCCGGTTTTACGGGAAAGACCTTGCGTGACATATAACCCTTTACGCGCGCGTGCCCGAAACCCAGGGATATCGCCCTGTCGAGGTCTTTAAGAGCGGCTATGCCTTCCAACAGCCCTTTAACTTTGACTACCCCGTATTCCGAGGAGGATCTTGCCAGTTTTTCCCTAGCGCTGCTTACCGGCTCGTCTATCTCCAGCTCGACCGGCCTTCCCGCCACCAACTCTTTTGCCCTTATATCCGCATGTATATGCGAGCGAAGGTATTCGATGAGTTTCGCCTTCACTTCACTAAGGTTCATATCCTTTATCACGGCGCCTGCGGCCGTAGGATGGCCTCCGCCCCCGAACAGTGCCGCCGCCTTCGCGACATTTACGAACGGCACTCCGCTGCGCGCGATGAACTGCACTCTGTCCCTCGTCTGGACCATCAAAAATATCAGGTTGAAATTTTCGGCCTCTTCGAGCTTATGCGCAAGGAGGCTCAAGTCATCGACGTATTCTTCGCTCGTTATGGACGCGATCGCGACATGCACGCTGTTTATGATGTGCACCTCGGTGGACTGGATAAGGAGGGCAAGCAGCCCGAGCTCTTTCTCCGTCAGCTCCCTTCTCAGGTAGGACGATACAAGGTGCAGGTCCGCGCCCTTAGAGATGAGGAAACTCACCATATCGATATCTTCCCTTGTCGTGGTTGGGAACGATAACGAACCGGTATCCTCGTATATCCCGAGCGCCATTATCGTGGCCTCAAGCGGAGAGATCTTTATCTCCCCGTCTTTTATCAGCTCTACCAGGATCGTAGTGGACGCTCCGGTCTTTTTGTAGATATCCCTGGCGGCTTTTATATCCTCGCTCGTCCTCGGGTGGTGGTCATAGATATGCACCTCCACGCCTTTTTTCCCGGCGAGCTGGGCCATTTTTCCTATGCGGTTCTTGAGCCTCGTCTCAACGATTATGAGACGTGTCACATTCTCGAGTGAGGCGTCCTTTTCATACTCGATCTTGACGAGGTCCGAACACAGGGACATAAACTCCCGCACAGCCCTCTCCTGTGAACCGGGGAGGACAAGCCGCGCGCCCGGATAGAGCTTGCGCGCCGCGACCATCGACGCGAGCGCGTCGAAGTCGGCGTTGGCGTGCGTCGTTATGAGATCTGTCAATAGAAGAGCGATACTCCCGCTGTTACCGAATTAGTGTCGATGCCGCTGTTAGGCTTCGCTATACCTAAGTTAGATATATGCCTGTAACGGTATCCGACGTTAAGGGCGATGTTATCTTTGACGAAATAATAAAGGCCTGCGCCCGCGTGATCCACGAAATTGGCGTGGGAGCCCTGGTCCCTCGTCCTCTCGGATATATATATGCCGCCTGTGCCGCCCTCGATGTAGGGATAAAATTTGGAGGTAAGCGGGTAGGCGTATTTAAGCCCGAAACTGCAGCCGGCCTCATAATTGGAGGAGGGCTTTATCACCGGGTTGACAAAAGGCTCGACCATGAACAGGAACATACCGGGCATCTTCCAGTTCAGGCATTTCTTGAGGTTGAACCCGAAACGCCCGGAGAGATATACATTATCGTACGTCCTGATCGTTTCGGTATCGGAGCCCCGCCCGACCTCAGCCGTGCCCCACCCGGAGAAGAAACCTATCTCCTTAAGGCAGGCATCGCTCTTTACCGCCGCATTATCTTCAGCGGCATAGGCCGTGCCGCACACTAACATTAATGCCGCAAAACCAACCACGAGGTACTTCACCATCACTTCCCCCTTTCTTTTATTTTCCGAAGATCATTTTTAAAGATACCACGAACATCACCGCGCCGAACAACCTCTGTAAAAACATATTTGATAACCCTACGGCCGCTTTTGCGCCGAAAAATCCCCCGATGAAAAAACCGAGGCAGATGAAGAGCGCCGCTTTCATGTCCACATAACCGTTCTTATAATATACCATCGCGGCAAGAAGGCCTATAGGAGGAAGCAATAAAGCCATCGTTGTGCCTTGAGCCTGTAACTGAGAGAACTTAAAGAGATATATAAGCGCCGGGATCAATAAAAGGCCGCCGCCTATACCCATAAGCCCGCTCAACGCCCCCGCTGCCAGACCCAAGACCAGGTAAATCGCTATAATAGGCATTTTACGCTCCTTGTTCTAATTTATAACTTCACTCTTCCTTTTGGTTACTGGTGCGCCTGGTGCGAATTGAACGCACAACCTTCAGCTTCGGAGGCTGACGCTCTATCCAATTGAGCTACAGGCGCGTAATATTTCAAAGTGAAAAATTTGGTCTCTTACCTTTACTTTGCGTCTCGGCGATTGGTTCGCTCGGGCCATTATAAATTTACGGGCGCGGGTGGAACTTTTGGTGGATCTGTTTCAGCCGCTCCTTGTTAATATGCGTATATATCTGCGTCGTCGAGATGTTAACGTGGCCGAGCAATTCCTGGACTATCCTCAGGTCCGCGCCGTTCTGCAAAAGGTGCGTTGCGAACGAGTGCCTTAACGTATGCGGCGTAACCCTCTTCTTTATCCTGGCGTCTTTGACATAATGCTTTATGACCATCCAGAATGTCTGGCGCGACATCTGTTTACCCAGGCGGGTCAGGAATAATGCCCCTGATTCGCTCTTCTTCAAAAATTTCGACCTGGCCTTCTCCAAGTATTTCTGGATCGCCTCTTTGGCCTTGCTGCCCACCGGTATTATGCGTTCCTTTTGGCCTTTCCCCATGCATCTAACGAATCCCATATCCATGTGCAGGTCTGTAAGCTTAAGGTTCACGAGTTCGGAGACGCGCATCCCGGTTGCGTACATCAGTTCGAGCGCTGCCTTATCGCGCAGTCCCTGCTTAAGGCGCGTGTTCGGGCTCTCGAGTATCGCCTCGACTTCTTTCTCATCCAGGACGTCGGGCAGGGTCTTCCAGAGTTTCGGCGTTTCGATGACCGAGGTGACATCCTCTTTAAGGAGGCGCTGGCTTGTCAAATAACGGTGGAATACCTTTATCGCGACGAGGTTGCGCGCTATCGAGCTCGCGTTCAGCTTATTGCCCTTCAATCCCATCATAAAATCCTGGATATCCGGACGCTTCACCCTGTCGAGGTTGCTAATACCCCTCTTCTTCAGGTATTCGGTGTATTTATTCAGGTCACGACTGTACGACTCTAGCGTATTCTTGCTCAGCCCGCGCTCGACCGAAAGGTAATCCATGAACTCCGTTATGAATTCTTCCATCGCTCAACCCGAGAAGAAGGGGTTGTGTCCTTTCTCGTGGCCTATGGTAGTCGCCGGTCCGTGGCCCGGGTAGACCTTCGTGTCATCCGGCAAAGTGAGGAGCTTTTCCGTTATCGACTTCATGAGTTTGGCTTCCGACCCGCCCGGACGGTCTGTCCTGCCGACGCCTTCGGCGAAGAGAGTGTCGCCGGTGAAGAGCACATCCTCACACCTGATGCAGATCGAACCCTCCGTATGGCCCGGCGTATGAAGCACCTCCATGACCAGGTTGCCTACCTTTATAATATCGCCGTCATCGAGAAGCCTGCTCGCCGGCGGGGAATCGACACTCATCCCGAGCATCCTCGAGAGATTATGTACCGGATCTGTCAGGCACCAAGCGTCTGAGGCATGTATGAATATAGGAAGCCCCATCTTCGCGTTCGCGCCTATATGGTCCACGTGGCAATGTGTATTTATGACGCATATCGGCGACAATCCCGATTCTGCTACAAGCGCCTTTATCTCCTTGTCATCTGCGCCCGGGTCTATTATTACAGCCTGCTTCGTATCGGCGCAGCCGAATATATAGCAATTGGCGGCTATAGGCCCAACAGGTAAAGCCTTTAATATGTATTTCATTTTTTAGGCAGAGTCTGCTCCGTAGTCTGGATCGGTTTAATGGGTTCCTCTTCCTTCAGGATATACGCCTTGACCTCTGAAGGTTCAAATTTCCTCATTATCACCCTGCGGCGGCTCTCGAGGTCGTTCCTTAAGGACGAGGCCTCCGTCTTGTCGGGTTGGCCAAAATCCACCTTCTTCTTAAGGTTTTCATAGAACTTAATATACTTCGTAAGTTCTTCTTTCTTTTCCGCGGTAAGGAGGTCCTGCATCCTCTGGAGGTCTTCAACCGCCCTCGCCGCGGCAAGCTTCTCGCGTTTGTTGCTTCCCTGGGTATCGAGGCAATCCAAGAGGTCTTCGGTCCACGAGCGCCAATAATTGAAATGGTTGCTGTATAAAACGGCGTTTGGGTAGATCCCCTTATAGTCCTGCGGATACAGGACCACCGATACTTTCTTAGGACTCTGTTTTCTCGTGAACTTCTTCTTAAATGTCTCGCAGCCCGACAAATTCATGGCTGCCACCGCTACCGCCAAGAGCAGGACTGCCTTTTTAGAGGTGATTCTCATCTCTTCTCCTTTACCCTCTTCTTCCGGGTTGATTAGGGTTTACGATTATTCCAAATTCTTTCTCGTCGATTATTTTCACCCCGAGTTTCTTTGCCTTTTCGTATTTCGAGCCCGGGTTCTCCCCGGCCACGACGAAATCCGTCTTCTTGCCGACGCTCGAGGAAGCCGTACCTCCAAGGTCCCGGACAAGCTGCTCCGCGTCGGTCCTCGAGAAGCCGTTAAGTTCGCCGGTAAAAACGAACGACTTTCCTGCGAGCTTTGAAGATGCGCCGAAAGGCGTCTCTTCCTCCATTTTTACGCCGGCCTTCGCCAGCCTCTCCAACACCTTCTTGGAGACGGGATTGCTAAAAAAATCGCGTATAGACTCAGCGACCACAGGGCCCACTTCCTGCACTCCTGTCAAGTCATCGAGGGCCTGCTGCGATAATTTATCTATCGAATGGAATCTCTTAGCCAGGACGTCGGCTATATGTTCGCCCACGTGCCTTATCCCGAGCGCAAAGATCAGCCGGTTAAGGCGGTTGCTTTTGCTATTTTCTATAGCAACCATGAGGTTTTGCGCCGACCTGTCCCCCATCCTATCGAGCGTGAGCAACTGATCAAATTTCAGGTAATAGATATCCGCATAATCCTTTACGAGTTTCTTGTCGACCAGCTGGTCGACCATCGCCTCTCCGAGTCCTTCGATATCCATAGCCGAGCGCGAGGCAAAATGAATGAGGTTCTCCTTAAGCTGCGCCGGGCAGAAGACATTTTCGCAGCGGAACGCGACCTCACCTTCCTCGCGTTTTGCAGGCTTTTTGCATATCGGACATATCTTCGGAATCCCGAACTTTTTTTCTTTCCCGGTCCGCTTTGATTTCACTACCTCGACGACCTGAGGTATAATCTCTCCTGCCTTTTCTATTATAACCATATCGCCTATTCTTACGTCTTTCCGTTTTATCTCATCCCAGTTATGCAGAGAAGCACTTGAGACGGTCGTGCCCGCTAACTCCGGAACAAGCTCAAATACCGCCACGGGCGTAAGCACTCCCGTCCTGCCGACCTGGACCTTTATATCCAACAATTTTGTCTCGACGCGTTCAGCGGGATACTTATAAGCTATCATCCACCTGGGCGACTTGCTAGTCTCGCCGAGCTTCCTCTGCTGCGCGAAGGAATCGACCTTGACGACCATCCCGTCGATATCGTATTCCAGCTCCTCCCGCTTCTTCTCCCAGGTATCGCAGAATTTAAGCGCCTCGCCAATATCGCCGCATTTTTTATAATTGGTATTGACCCTGAAACCCAGCGCCTTTAATCTCTCCAGCAGCTCATACTGCGAATCGAAATGCGCGCCTTCGGCATAGCCGAAACTGTGGATGAATATATCGAGGCCGCGTTTCGCGACGGTCCTCGGGTCGAGTAATTTGAGCGACCCTGCCGCGGCGTTACGGGGGTTCGCGAAAAGCTCTTCTCCCGCTTTTTCCTTATCCTTGTTTATCTTCTCGAAACTCTTGTGTCTCATGTAAACTTCGCCGCGGACTTCCATGAACTTCGGGAACTCTATCCCCTTTTGCGGCTCCAATACGAGAGGGATCGACCTGATGGTCTTCAGGTTCACGGTGATATCATCGCCCTTTAAACCGTCGCCGCGCGTCGCGCCGCGGACGAAGTTGCCGTTCTCATAAGTCAGGGCCACGGAGACACCGTCTATCTTCAACTCGACGACATATTCGTATTTTTCCCCGCCGAGGTTCTTCTTCACCCTCGCGTCGAATTCGCGCAGCTCGTCATGGTTATAGGTGTTATCCATGCTGAGCATCCTGGCCTTATGCTCGACGACAGCGAAACCGCCTACGGGTGCGCCGGCCACGCGTTGTGTCGGAGAATCCGGGGTTATCGATCCGGGATTATCTTTCTCGAGTTTCTCAAGTTTCTTGAGGAAGGCGTCATATTCCCGGTCGGTGATCTTGGGGGAGTTCTCGATATAATAGAGGCGGTCGTGGCGGCGGATCTCTTCGCGAAGTCTCTCTATCTGCTCCCTGACCTCGTTCTTCATATTATGATCCTTTTACTCCGAAAACTTTATACCGAACCCCCTGAATCCGCCTGTGGGTACTTCCCATGATATCTCGGTATCGGAGATGTAATGCGACATCTTCTCTGTGATACCGGCGAGGAGTTCCTTAAGCGCCGCCTCTTCACCTTCGGCGACGACTTCGACCCTGCCGTCAGTAAGGTTACTGACCCAGCCGTTTAATTTCAATCTTCTCGCGGCAACCTCGGCGGTGAACCTGAACCCCACCCCCTGGACCCTGCCCGAATAATAAACGTGGATTCTTTTAGACGCCATAGGAGTGTTCCGGGAATTAATGGTCGGGGCGGACAGACTTGAACTGTCGACCTCTTCGTCCCGAACGAAGCGCTCTACCAAACTGAGCCACGCCCCGACTAAAATGTCTACTCGTAATGCTTTCGGCCGTGCCCGTGGCCGCCTTTAATTGATTCTATATCCTGTTCGCTCAAGCCCCACAGGCCCCGTTTCTGCTTTCTCGCGTCTTCCTGGAACGACAGGAACGTCTTATAGAATTTCACGTTCGGCGGGAAAGTATAGACCATCGCGTACCCGTTCTTGACCAGTTCAGTGTTCACGAATATATCGCCGGCGTAAACATATGCAAGCGTCCTGCCGTACTGGTCCTTCCTGCCGACGTCGTATTCCAGCCTGAGTTTCTTGCCTTCTACCAGCCTTCTGTTCTCGTTCTTTGCTTCTTTATAGTACGGCCGCCCTTTTTCCGGCGTATCCATGCCTATATAACGGACATGTTCGCCGTTCTCGAGGACTATGGTATCTCCGTCTATTACCTTCGCTGCCTTAAGCCCGTCATCCCCTTTTATATAACCGCCGATAAAAGCTGATGATAGGCAAAAAAACAGGGCAAAAAGCAGGCCTTTTCTACTTAACATAACACCCGATTTTATCACGAGTTGGGGAGATAGTCAAGGGGACGTCCCAAAAAGGGACACCCTACTTTCTTTTGGTTTCAGAACTGAAAGTAGGGTGTTAATAGATTGCTTTTGGGAGTTCCCTTTTTGGAACGTCCCCCGTAATTAAATGAATCCTTTTTCTTTGAGGAATTTTTCTGTAATATTCGAGGGCCTTCGGCCGCGGCCTGCGTATTTCGCCGCATATTTGCCGAGCATGTCTGTTTCAAGGTTTACTTTATCCCCTGTCTTCTTTGAGCCGAGCGTAGTAGCCCTGGCCGTATGCGGGATTATATACACGGAGAACGAGGCCTCATCCAGCGCCGCGACGGTCAGGCTTACGCCGTCGATAGCTACTGAACCTTTCAATACGATACCATCGAGGATCTCTCCGGAGGCTTTTATCTCCAGTAATATCTCGCCCCTCTCTTCTTTTTTTGACTTTATCGTGCCGGTGCCGTCGACATGGCCGGTCACGAAGTGGCCGCTTATCTTTCCGCCGCTTAAGAGCGCCCCTTCAAGGTTCACATTTGTGCCTTCTTTCAACTCCCCCAGGCTCGTCTTCTTCAGCGTCTCTCGTATCGCCTCTACGGAAAAATCGTTTTTTCCGGCCGCGATAACGGTCAGGCAAGCGCCGTTCACGGATACGGAATCCCCCTTCTTCAGGCCTTTTAGTATCCTGTCAGCCTTGACGGTAAATACCGCGGGCTCGCTTGACCTGTCGATCCTTTCAATAGTACCCAGCTCTTCTATTATTCCCGTAAACATTTCAGTTTATCACGTACCCTTCTATAAGAAGATCGTCGCCGATCTTGCGAAAAGACATCCTTTTAAGCCTTATTGCCTTGCCAACTTTTTCAGCGCCTTCGCCTTCGACCGATGTCGTAGCCTTACGCCCGCCGATTATCTTAGGCGCAATAAAGAAATATACCTTATCCACCACGCCTGCTTCCAGCGCCGAGGCAACCGTCTCGCCGCCGCCTTCAATCAAAACGCTGGTTATCTGCCTCTTTGCCAATTCCTTAAGCAGCGCTTTTATGTCCACCCTTCCGTCCTTTTTTTTGGTCGCCGCTATCACCACTTCCCCGCCTTTGCTATTAAAGATCCGAGCCTTATCCGGGATACTGGCCTTTCCCGCAAGGATAATTCGCAACGGCTGCTTTACCCTCTTGCCTTTTATCCTTGCCGTCAATAAAGGGTCGTCTTTCAGGACCGTCCCGGCGCCGACCATTACCACGTCATGCTCGCTGCGCAGCTTATGTACGAATTCCCGCGCCTTATCGCCGGATATCCATTTCGAATCTCCGGTGCGCGTGGCTATCTTCCCGTCAAGGCTCTGGGCGACCTTGACCGCGACAAAAGGCATCTTCCTGGTTATGTATTTTATGAAATCCTCGTTTATCTCACCCGCCTCGGCCTCTAAGAATCCCACGGCGGTCTTTATCCCACAGGTCCTTAATATCCGCAGGCCCCTTCCGTTATTTAACGGGTTAGGGTCCTTTATAGCAGCCACGACGCGCTTTATACCTGACCGGATTATCGCGTCGGTGCACGGCGGCGTCCTGCCGAAGCGGCTGCACGGCTCAAGCGAGACGTACATTGTCGCGCCTTCGGCCTTTTTTCCGGCCTGGCGCAGGGCGTATATCTCGGCGTGCGGCCCGCCGGCAAACTTATGGAAACCCTTACCGAGCACTTTTCCGTCTTTAACGATGACCGCGCCGACGCACGGGTTCGGGCTGGTCATCCCCTTGGCTTTTTTAGCCAGGTCCAGGGCTATCTTTATGTATTTTTCTTCTTCGCCGCGCATTTTTTGATCTCTTCGACCAGGCTGTACGGCACCTTTACCGTGCCCATCAGCATCTGGCCTTTATTAAGCCCGTGGCAATCCGAACCGCCGCTGACCAGGAGCCCGTACTCCTTCGCGAGTTCGAGATATCTTTTCGTGACCTGTTTCGAATGCTCGGAATGGTAGGCCTCTATCCCGTCCAGCCCGTATTTTACGAATTTCGGGATAAGGGCGTCGCCGCCCATCAAATGGGGATGCGCGTAGACCGCGACAGCGCCTACCCGCTTCAGTTCGGCTATCGCGTCCTTGGCGCTGATGTCATAATGCGCCACATAACAGGGCCCCTTGTCCCCAATGAAGCGTTTGAACGCCTCCTGGATCGAGGAGACGTAGCCCCTTTCCTCAAGCACGGCGGCCACATGAAGCCTGCCGACTGAGCCGGGGCCGCTCAACTCAAATACGCGCGCCGGGTCCAGGTCCACGTTATATTTTTTGAGCTTCTCGACCATCTGGTATACCCTGTCCACCCTGTTCTTCCGGATAGACTCCAGCCTCGAGAGGAATTTTTTGTCATTAATGTCCGGGTAGAATCCCAAAAGATGGACCTCGCGGCCTTTCTCCTGGGCAGACATCTCGACGCCGGGAATGACTTCCAGCCCGGCCTTTTTAGCGGCTTTTACCGCCGTCTCGATCCCGTCGATGCAGTCATGGTCGGTTATCGCTATGCACGAGAGCCCGACCTTTACCGCGTTCTCGACGACCTCCTGCGGGGAGAAAGTCCCGTCGGAAATATGCGTATGGACGTGGAGGTCAACCGTTCTTTCCACCCGCCGCCTCTTCCTTGTTTATCTTGTCAAGGATGCCGTTGACGAATTTCCCGGATTCGGTATCCCCGAATTTCTTGGCCAGGTCGACGGCCTCGTTTATGGATACCTTAGGCGGTATGTCTTCGCAAAAGAGCAGCTCATACGCGGCCATCCTGAGCACATTGCGGTCGATGACGGCCATGCGGCTGAGTTTCCAGTTGCTGGCATATTTCGTGATCATCTCATCGATCTTCTTCTTGTTCCTGATGGTGCCTATGACGATCTTGGCGGCGAAATCCGATACCTCGGGCTCCGTCTCTATGTTCTTCCAGAAATCCACCAGGATCTTGTCCTCAGGGTCTTTCCTGACGTCGATCTGGTACAATATCTGGAGCGCGTACTCCCGCGCCTGGGTGCGTTTTCTCATCTTAGATGTTCTCTAAGAGGTTCACCATCTCAATGGCCGATATCGCTGCGTCACGGCCCTTGTTGCCGTCCTTTGTCCCGGCGCGCTCAATTGCCTGTTCGAGGTTCTCGGCCGTTATGACGCCGAATATTACCGGGATACCCGTATCGAGCGACACCTTCGCGACGCCCTTCGCGGCCTCGCCGGCGACATACTCGAAGTGCGGGGTCGAACCTTTTATCACCGCGCCGATGCATATCACGGCGTCGAATTTCTTCGACTTCGCGATCTTATTCGCAACGACCGGTATCTCGAACGCTCCCGGCACCCAAACGGCTTCTATCTCGGCCTCTTTCGCGCCGTGGCGCAGCAGGGTATCGATAGCCCCTTCAAGCAGCCGCTTCGAGATAAAATCGTTGAACCTCGAGACGACTATCGCGAACTTTTTCCCTTTCGCGATCAACTGCCCTTCTATTGTCTTTACCATCTTCCTTCCCTCCTTCTCCTTTAAAGTATTCCCTTTAACACGTGTCCGAGTTTTTCTTTCTTCGCCTTTAAATATTTTATATTCCTGGGGTTTGAAGGCATCTCGATAGGGACGCGCTCGACGACCTTCAAGCCGTATCCCTCGAGGCCGACTATCTTCTGCGGGTTATTGGTGATAAGGCGTATCTTTTTTATGCCCAGGTCCGCGAGTATCTGCGCGCCTGTGCCGTAATCCCGCAGGTCCGCGTCAAAACCAAGCGCCTCGTTCGCCTCGACGGTGTCGAGGCCCTTATCCTGGAGCGCGTAGGCCTTTATCTTGTTCTCGAGCCCTATTCCCCGGCCCTCCTGCCTCATATATAAGAGGACGCCGCGGCCTTCCTTCTTTATCATGGATAAAGCCCGCCTGAGCTGCCCGCCGCAATCACAACGCAGCGAGCCGAATACATCGCCTGTCAGGCATTCGGAATGGACCCTTACCAGGACCGGCTTATCCGTAATTTTCCCCAGCATAAGCGCGACATGCACCTTCCTATCGATAAGCGATTCGTAAAGCTGGAGTTTGAACTCTCCGTATCCGGTCGGTAGGGTGGTCTCTTCTATCTTTTGGACGAGTTTTTCGGCCGCCATCCGGTATTTTATCAGGGCGGCTATAGTGCAGATCTTAAGCTTGTACTTCTTGGCGAATTTTATGAGCTGGGGAGTCCGGGCCATCGTCCCGTCGTCGTTCATTATCTCGCAGATGACGCCGGCCGGCTTGAGTTTCGCTAATTTCGCTAGGTCTACTGCAGCCTCGGTATGGCCTGTCCTGACGAGCACCCCGCCCTCTTTCGCCCTCAACGGGAAGATATGGCCGGGCCGGCTGAAATCACCGGGCCTCGACCTCGTGTTCACGAGCGCCTTTATCGTCCTTGCCCTGTCGTGGGCGGAGATCCCGGTAGTTACGCCTTCTTTCGCGTCTATAGACATCGTCCACGCGGTATTGAAATTCCCCCCGCCGGTCTCGGAAAGGACCTCTATCCCGAGTTCGCGGAGCCGCTTCTCTTCCATCGGGACGCAGATAAGGCCGCGTCCGTATTTCGCCATGAAATTTATCCCCTCGGGCGTGACGAATTCCGCGGCCATGAGGAGGTCTCCCTCGTTCTCGCGGTCCTCATCGTCGATGACGATGATCATCCTGCCCTTTTTGATATACTCTATAGCTTCTTTGATCGTGTTGAACATATAATTCTTTCCATCCTGTAGCCTAACCGGCTACAGGATTTTTGCCTTCGGCAAAAAAAATATCCCGAAGAAGTTCTTCGGGATAAAATATAAATCCGCTCTTAAGCGCAAAGCGCCTATTTATCTTCTCCCGTCTAGACTGTAACTATTGGCTCTGGGATTTCTCCAGATCTGCCCCCTTATTTTTGAGAGCTCGCGGGCTTTACCGCCAGTGGGGAATCTCACCCCTCCCGAAGATGCAATAATTCTATACCATGTACCGGTTGTTGTCAAGCAATTTGCGTTCTAGCGGGTGACTGGGCAGGCAGGACCCGCTCGTATAAGGGGCCTTATTGACAAGCCGGGGCTTATGGGGTATCATTAATCCCGTTATGGAAAGAAAAAACATCCAGGAGAGGCTTGACCGGGTACGCGCTGAGCTGGCGATCTTCTATGAGATCGGCAATGCGATGCGCTCTACCCTCAATCTTGAAGAGATCCTCTTCATCATACTTACCGGTGTAACTTCCCACGCGGGCCTTGGTTTCAACAGGGCCATGCTATTCCTCGTGAACGAGCAGGAGCACGCACTTGAAGGAAAGATGGGCTTAGGCCCGCATTCCGGCGAAGAGGCCGGCCGCATCTGGACCGGGATATCTTCCCAGCAGATGTCGCTTGAGGATTTGATATCCGCCTACGCCTTTTATAAGAAAGGCGGATCTGACCTCGATAAAGCGGTCAGGAGCATCAAGCTCCCCTTGCGCGAAGACGCGGGGGTCCTTGCCATGACCGTCCTTGAGGGCATGAGTTTCGAGATAACGACAGATGAGACGCGCCAGAAGACGGCCAATGACCCTGTCCTCCAATCTTTAAGGACCGAATACTTCGTGACCGTCCCGCTCAAGGCAAAGGACAAGGTTGTAGGCGTAATACTGGCCGACAACCTCTTCACGAAGAAGCCCATATTAAAAGACGACATAAGGACATTGACGATGTTCGCGAATCATGCCGGTCTCGCGATAGAGAACTCACGCCTATACGAACAGACGGTCTACGAATCCAATACCGATACGCTTACCCGCCTGTGGAACCACGGCTATTTCCAGTTCCTCCTGACAGAAGAACTGAAAAAGGCCTACGAGAACAAGACCCCGGTTTCCATGATCATGTTCGACATAGATAATTTCAAGAATTACAATGATACGAACGGCCACCAGATGGGAGACCAGATACTGCGCGAAGTAGCCAGGATATTAAAGACGGTCTGCGACGGGAAGGGCTTCGTGGCGCGTTACGGAGGCGAGGAGTTCGCGGTGATACTTCCCAGCCAGGCTAAAGACCCCGCTTATGCCATAGCGGATAACCTAAGGATGGAAATAGAAAATTATGAATTCAAAAGGCAGGAAGTCCAGCCCAACAAGAACCTTACCATAAGCGCGGGCCTCTCTACCTATCCAGAAGACGCGCTCGATAAAGAAAGGCTGATCTACTTAGCTGATATGGCGCTGTATGAAGCGAAGCGGACCGGCAAAAACAAAGTCTGCGCCTATAGGTCCAAATGACCCTAAGCTGTCTTCGCCTCCAGCTCTTGTGAAAACTTAACCGAAACGATCTTCGATACACCCGACTCTTCCATAGTGATCCCGTACATTACGTCGGCCACCGAAATCGTCTTCTTGTTATGCGTTATTATTATGAACTGCGAAGTTTTCACGAAATCCTTCAGCACCCTGCAGAACCTGTCTATATTGGCCTCATCGAGCGCCGCGTCCATCTCGTCCATCACGCAGAACGGGCTCGGTTTCACCTTGAATATCGAGAAGAGCAGCGCTATGGCCGTCATCGAGCGCTCGCCTCCGGATAACAGCGATATGGTCTGCGGTTTCTTCCCCGGGGGCCGCGCGATTATCTCGATGCCGCTCTCGAGGATATCCTCCTGGTCGATGAGCAGCAACTCCGCGTCGCCTCCGCCGAAAAGCAGCCTGAACATATCCCTGAATTCTACCTGTATCTTCTGGAAGGTCTCGAGGAACATCTCGCGGGTCGTCCTGTTGAGCTTGTTTATCGCCGTATGGATGTCATTTTTAGCCAGGACGAGGTCCTGCTGCTGGGTAGTCAGGAAATCATACCTCTGCTGTAATTCCTGGTGCTCCTCTATCGCGACGAGGTTGACCGGGCCCATCCCTTCGAGCTTAGAGCGCAGCGCTTCCATCTTCCCGTTCGTCTCGTCCCAATTGATATCTTCAGGTATGGCTGCCTGCTCAAGGTCGGTCTCGACCTTATAGACCTGGACCAGCCTGTCGCGCAGGCTGCTCTTCTTGTAATTGAATTCAGTGGTCTTGACCTCAAGTGTATGGAGGCGTCCGCTCAATTCGTTGAAGGACTTCTGCGTCTCCCTCGCCTCGTTCTCTACCTTGGTTATGGAATCACTCGCGGCCCTTCTTTCATCCAGTATCTTCTGCGAATCGGACTCGGCCGCGATCCTGGCGCCGACCAGCTCCTCGTTCCTCTTGGTGAGCTGTTCCGATTCGACCATTAATTCGGATATCTTTATCTTGGAATCGGCGATCTCCTTATCTTTGGATGCGAGTCCGGCTTTTTCGTCCTCGAACGACCTCGCCATCATGGAGAGGGCGTTGGTCACCGATACCTCTTTGTCCTTAAGCATATCCAACTCGGTCTTGCTCTGGGTTATAAGGACGAGCGTATCCTCCCTCTCTTTCAGTTTGAGGGCTGTCGTATCCTGGTTCAACTTGATCGTATCCTGGACCTTGGCGTCCTCGTCGTCGAGTGAGGCGAGTTCCTTCTTGAACTCCTCTTCCTTGGTCACATAGGTATCTATCTCGGAGTTCACTTCCCCGAGTTCCAGGTTCAACAGCGACTCCTCCTCGTTGAGCTTGTTCATGGCTTCTTCGAGGCCCGCTTTTTCGCTGATCTTGTTGGCGTTATCTATCTGTATCTTATGTATATCTTCGGCGACCGCCTTTGCCTCGGTCTGGAGCGAATCCCTGAGCTGCTTCTTTTCCTGGAGGCCGCGCTCGAGGTCCCCTGACCTGGCCTTCAGGTTTTCTATGGTTATCCTTAATTCTTTTATCTTGGCATCCCTGCCTATCAGGCCGAACCCTTCTATCTTCTGGATCTTGCCTCCGGCAGAGAGGCCCTTCTCCACGACTTCGCCGTTCTTGGTTATGAGCCTGACATGGTCCTGGCGGCCGGCTATCGAGCCGAACGCGGATTCCAGGTCATCGACAAGGTAAGTATCCCTCAATAGGTATTCGAGGACGGATTTTATGCTCGCTTCAGCCTTTACGTAATTTATAAGGTCTGTCCTTGATTCACAGCGGGATATGCCTTCCACCGGTATGAACGAGGCGCGCCCAAGCGAACCTTCGTCCAGGAATTTAATGAGCCTTTTCGCGGTCTCGTTGTCCTTGACGATTACGGCCTGCGCCATGTCCCCTAAGGCCGCCTCGATGGCGCTGTCGTAACCCTGGAAGGGTTCTATCATATCAGCCACTATGCCTACTACGCCCTGGGATACGGGCGACCCCTTTTCAACCTCTTTCAGGACTGTTTTTACGCCAAGGGAGAAACCCTCGTATTTCGCCTTCAAGTCCTCAAGGAAAGAGAGGCGCGATTGCGCCGCGGTCAATTCCGAGCTGAGGCCCTGGAACTCGACCTCAAGGTTAGTTATCTCTTCGCTTAAAGTGCTTAGGTCCCCTTCAGTCTGGGCTTTTTTCCAGTTAAGGTTCTCTATATCCTTGGATATCTTTTCCACGAACGCCACCAGTTCGCCGAGTTTTTGCCCGGAAGCGGCCCTCTCTTCGTCGACCTTCCTCTTCTCTACCTCTATCCTTCTCTGGCGGGCGCCGAGGTGCTGTGTGTGCGCGACTAATTTGGTCAACTCGTTACGGGCCTTGGTCTGTCCCGCAGCTATATCCACGACGTAGAGTTTCGCTTTTTCGATGTTCTGCTGGCAGGTCTTTACCGTTTCGGCGATCGCTTCAAGATATCCGGTCTTCTCCTCTATCTCGGTCCTCTTGCTTTCCTCATTGCTCTTGAAAAGGCCTGCCTCGGAATTCAACCGGCCCACCTCGTTCTCCAGGTTGGAAAGCCTTTCGCGGTTTGAGGCCATATCCTTCTCCAAGCCGGCGATCCTGGAATTGATCTCGTTAGACCTTTCGGAATTATACGATACCTTGTCCTTGTTCCTCTCGACCTGGCCTTCTATATTGACCACATTGGCCTTCGCGTCCGATAACCGCTGGTCGACTTTCGCCAGGTCGTCGCGCAGCGAGGCCAGTTTCGAATCAAGGCCGGAGATGATGGAATTCAGTTCGGATTCCTTTGCCGCGAGGGAATCCTTGTCCGAAGATATGCTGCCTTCTTCCTGCCTTATCTTCCTGAACTCAGCCGCAGCCGTCCATATCTCCATCTCTTTCAGTTTTTCGAAATCTTCCTTATATTTCCTCGCTTTGTTGGCCTGGCGCTCGATAGAGTTTATCTGCCGCTTCACTTCGGTGATCACGTCGCTTACCCTGAGGAGGTTCGCCTCTGTCTGCTCCAGTTTTCTTAAGGCTTCCTTTTTCTTGGCCTTATACCTGGTAATTCCTGCGGCCTCCTCGAATACATAACGCCTCTCTTCGGGTCGAGAGTCTAACAATTCGGCTATCCTGTTCTGTTCCATTAAGGAATAGGTGGATGTGCCGATGCCGGTCCCCATCAAAAGTTCATTGATATCTTTTAGCCTTACGGGAGTCTTGTTTATGAAATATTCGCTCTCCCCTGAACGGAATACTCTCCTTGTTATGGTGACTTCGTCATATTCCGTGGGAAGGATCTTAGGCTGGTTTACTATCGTGAGGGATACTTCCGCGAAACCAAGGGCTTCTTTTCCGTCGGTGCCGCTGAAGATGACGTCTTCCATCTTCGTGCCGCGGATCTCCCTGGCAGAGGTCTCTCCGAGTACCCACTTGATCGAGTCGGAGATGTTGGATTTACCGCAGCCGTTGGGCCCGACTATCGCCGTTACGCCCGGCTCAAAATTCAGCTGGGTCTTGTTAGCGAACGACTTGAAGCCAAAAAGTTCCAGGTTCTTAAAATGCAAATTGGCACCCTCCCTTCCGACAGTTGAACACCCAAAATTGTTCTCGGTCGGGGAGTGCCAAGATTATTTTGTTATCTTTATTCCGAATTGTTAGTTAAAAAATATCATATATCGGATATTTTGTCAATAGCTTTTGTTAAAAAACAATGGTGGCGGATCTTTTATCCCCCCACCACAAGACCGGTATCTCCGCGAATACCGCTATTGCGTGGTGACGGATACTGACCTGGACATTACTGAATTAACGTGCATAATCTTTCGTCAAACTGCCAGTATATCTTTAAATAATCAATACCATAGCCAAGACAAAGAATAAGACAGCCGTTAAGAGTTTTACCTTGCCGGCATTTCCCTGCATCAATTTAGTAAAAGCCTGAGATGAGATTCCTTTGTAGGCAAAGATAAAAACGATGATTAGAGGGATGATAAACATAAGATTATAAAGCAGCAAATAAGATAAGGCGCGGGCTTTAAGCTCCGGGACACCGCGCAACACAAATATGATCGGAAGATAGGTTTGTCCGGTGCATGGAAATTCCAAAAGGGCGACTAAAAACCCTAGCAACAAGGAAGCCGGGATAAAGTGCCTCATCCTCGATTCTTCCCTTATCGCTGTATGAATCTTGTCTTTAATGGCCTTAGGAAGTTGAAGCACAATATCATTTAATCTCCCCTTCTTTATCTTGTAGTAGTCATACAGGCTAAAGACCCCAAGAATGGCAGCCAGACCGGCTATCGATAGGGAAACTATGCGGCTGATGAGGGGAAAAATCGCGATTCTCCTTACGAGTTCAAAGAGCCCCAACCCTATTGCAAGATAAGTCAAAAAAACCGCCAAGGTAAAACTCCATCCCACAAGGAGTATATCCTTGCCCCTGCGGCCAATTAAGGCCAGATAGGAGATCAGGAATATTATGGTGGCAAAGGCACAAGGGTTTATTCCGTCCAAGAGTCCTGCACTGATTACAAGCGGTATTCCGAGGTTCTTGAATTTATCAAAGGCTAAATTATAGGGCTGTTTTGTCTCTTGCTCCGGCATAGCAGGCCAATCACAACCCCCCAAGATATAGCCCTTAATAAGGCCGTCTAGCCTTTCTTTGACCTCTTCCTTGCCGTCCAGGGCTTGATTGCCTATAAATACGGAAGGAGGCGGATTCTTTAGCCGGCGGAACTTATTCTCAAGCTGTAGAAGGAACTCAAGATTCTTAGGCTCATCTATATCGAAATATCTCACTTCTAGGCAGGAGTCGTACTTTTTATTCAGGCTGGGGATATACCTATCCTTGATTTCCAGACACTCCTGACAGTCGCGGGAGTAGAAATAATATATTCTGACGTGATTCTGAGGAGCGTAGACATCCGCCAAAACCCCTAATACGATGTTCGGCCTTTTGGGGTCATTTGATACTATGTATATAGTCTCACTTGTCTTCCCTGATCTCTTGGAGGTGGTTAAACTAACCTTTATGAAGCCTTCCTCTTTGGGTTCTATTGTACTGAAGGATAATTCGGCTTTTATACAGCCGCAGGTGGGCTTTACAGTGTAGATTGTAAGGTTTGAATCACCTTCGTTTCTGAATCTGAAGGTATGTTCTACTGCCTCTCCCTGCTTTACCTTGCCGAAGTTGTAGATTTCTTTGTCAAAAATAAGTTTTGGAGTGGACTCAGCGAAGGAAAAGTTTAAAGTGTAAAACATAAGAATAATACAGATAACAGGCAAATATAATCTTTTATGCATAGAAATGTGCTCTTTGGGTGCACGGCGTACTGCCATTGGCGAGCTTTCTAAAGTCCGCCTTTATATGGTACATTATTATACCTCATGATTATAAGTCTTTAAATGGTTACACGGAGGTTTATGATTAATTTATGGGGCGTAGGTCAGTTTGGCCTTTGATTCTCTATCGCTATTAAGTGGCAAGTTTTGGGAACACTTCTAAGATTAAAAATGAAAAACGTCCCTTCAGTGCACCATTTCCGTAATATAAATTCAAACAAAACACATCATAGTATATAACTTTTGCACCGGCCACTTTTACACTATTCTTTTGTTACTTTCTTATTCCGTTGAAGGGCGTTACGGTGTTCTTTTTCTCGTTCGTCAGCAAGTTTAACCCCTTCATCGGAGGTTTCCTTTTTGACCTCACCCTCAAGGAATGCCGAAGAGTAAACTGCAACCTTCTTTGAGCGGACAAGCTGAATGTATTTGTCTACGCGGCGCCATTGTTTCTCAAGCTCAGCTAAAGGAAGGTTTTGCGCAATTTCTTCTCTCAATTGCCAAGTTTCTTTTCCGCCGATTGACCTCGGATCTACACATCTCGCCTCTAAAGAAATCCAATAGTATGCCTTCGAATCATCTTTCTTTCCGCCAATTCCTGCATGAAGATATTCGGCAAGTTTCTGCCAACACATCCGGTTTCCCTCCCCCGCTCCCAATATAAAGTAAGACCGTGCTGCCGCAAAATCCTTCATACCGAAATATCCCTTCGAATATGCATTGGCTAGCACGGAACAAGCCATGCCACTCGATGGAGCAGCCTTTTTAAGCCAGTATTTGGCTTTTTCTAAATCCTTATACCTTTCATCGTAGATATAGAGATAGCCCAAATTGTATTGAGCGCCAACATGCCCTTCCTCGGCAGCCTTAGTAAGCCAGTAGATTCCCTTCTCGCGATCAAGCTGCACAAGATCATAAAACTTATACAGCTTGAATGCTGCATCTGAATCTCCGCTATTTGCTCGTTTCGCTAAGTCGGCTTCTTGTGCAGGCAAAAGATCTAGGCTCTGATTTATGCTTACTCCTTTATTATTGTTATTCATCGAGTTTGCCAGACAAGCTCCCATTAATACCATAACTAGTATGATTATGCTTATCAGTTGATATGTCACGATTGCTATCTGTTTTTTTATAATTGGCATAGTTATATTAATCTCGCTTGATTTAAATAATACCTAGCTTTAGCTTTATTTTTCTTCTTCGTATTTATCTTTTATTATACCCTTAGAAGGGCCCGTAGGGGCCGCCACAACCACCCTTTCCGTTATTAGTTTTACCTGTGGAATTACCTGAGTTGGGGGTGACAGTATCAAAGTCGCCGACAGGAGGACGGCCGTCATTATACACCAATACCTTACCATCTGAATATGTTATAGGAACACCTAATTCATTGGCAAGATCTTTGGCATAGGACTCCCCAATATAACAAGAAACCAACTCGACCGTCTCGCCAGGCGTGTAGTTTGGATCGTTTCTAATCATCTGCGCCAAGTCTTGTACAGAAATTGGATTTTTATTATCTCCGATGGAAATTCCATCCGAACCACCATGTCCTGCTACGGTATAAGTATCCGCCGGAGAGGGAGTCTTGTCAGCAAGCTCTTTTTCAGGCGATCCTTCTTCAAGCAGGTTCATGTCGACAAGACCTAACGGATCTCTCCAATTCGCAGGATTATTCCTAACATAGTTATATAGGTTTATTCCACCCGTATATCCTATCGGATCCGTCTGGAGGAACCTGCCTATAGCCGGGTCATAATAACGAGCTCTGTAATAGTATAGGCCGGCTTCTGAGTCATATTCCCTGCCCGTGTAAAGGTATCTATTGCCTACTTGAGAAGGAGCGTTTATATTACCGTATTCCTCGTAGGTGTAGGATTCAACAATCTGGCCGTTAGAGTCTGTAAGATTAACTGTACTCCCTAGGTCGTCTCTCGAGTAATAGTATACACTACCGCCTCTTATCATTACAAGAGGTTCGTCTATCCTCGGGCCGTAGACGTATTTGGCGATAATATTGTCTTGGGAGTTGAGGTCAAGGATTATGTGAGCTTGGTCATAGAGGTATTTGGCCTGGAGAACGCTATTTACTTCTTTGGATATCCTTCTTCCGAAGGCATCGTAGCTGAAGGCTACACCGTCTTCTCCCTTGGTAACGGTCATCAGGCGGTTCTCGTAGTCATAGGTGTAGGTTGTAGTGTTTTGGCCATCTGCCTTCTGGATGAGGTTGCCGTTATCGTCATAGGTAAGGTTTACAGAGTCTATTGCGGTATACTGGTTGAGGTTATTGGTAGTATAGGTCTGAGTTGTGCCTTCAACGACTGTTGTCCTGTTTCCTGCCGCGTCTAAGTTATAGATCTTCTGTATGGGCCCCGGTTTAACAACCTGGGTTAACTGGTAGATATCATCATATGTGTACCCATAGGTCCCCTGCTGGGTAGTCATGGAGGTCCTGTTTCCGACCTGGTCATAGGTGTAGGCAAAGGAAGATATCGTTGTTGGGGGTTTGCTGTTGATTAGAGACAATAATCTTGAGAGGGTGTCATAGGTGTAGTCTCCTGTTACACCGTTTTCCAGAGTAAGGTTAGTCCTGCGCGAGAGAGCATCATAGGTGAATGTGCTTATAGTAATCTGACTCTGATCTTCTATCTCTGTCAGTCGGTTTAAGGCATCGAAGGTGTATGTTAGATAGGTTGAGTCGGGATAAGTTAATCTTGTCCTGTTCCCTGCGGCGTCGTACTGATAGGAAACGACCATCGAGTTAGGATAGGTTACAGAGGTAAGCCTTCCTAAGGCATCGTAGGCATGGGTTATCGTTCCTGAGGAGCTGGTAGTTGTTAAAAGACGCGAAAGCGTATCGTAAGTGTATACTACCTGCGATTGGTCGGGATATGTCTTCCTTATAGGGCGATTTAAAGTATCATAGGTAAAGTCTATCGCATCGCCCTTCCGAGTAACCTTCTGGGTCTTGTTTCCTACCGGGTCATAGGAATACGTCTCGCAGGAGTCATTCGGAAACGTAACTTCTATCAGTCGATCGGCCGCATCGTATTGGTATGTTGTGGCGTGATTATTGGCATCCGTTACGGAGAGAAGATTTGATTTACCTAACTGCATAAAGTTTACGGTATCATAGGTGTATTGAGTCGTCTGGTCTAGGGCGTCGGTTGTTGAGATTAAGTTATTCAAGACATCGTAGGTATAGGTCGTTACGTTATCTTTTGCATCGGTAACAGATACGAGGTTATCGTTTGCATCGTAGGAATATTGTGTAGCATTTGTCTGGGCATCGGTTTTACTGATTGTACGCCCGATGGTGTCATACTGGAAGGTGGTCGTGTGGTTTTGAGGGTCGATAGTAGAGGTCATTCTTCCCAGTATGTCATAGGTAAACTGGGTTTCATTGTCTAAAGCGTCAGTTATCTTGGTTAGGTTGCCGTAGTTGTCGTATTCGTAGGTTGTAGTATTTTGCCTTGCGTCTGTCGCGGTTACCGGCTGGCCGTACTGGTTGTAAGTATAGGTCGTGCTATTGTTTAAAGCATTGGTTACCTCGTTTAAGTTGCCGTGGTTGTTGTATACGTAGGACCTCAAATTACTTTGCGCGTCTTCAATGGAAGCTATGAGATTAAAGTTAGGCTCATAGGTATAGGTCGTGGTGTTACCCTGAGCATCTGTCCGGGTCAAGATGTTACCTTTTGCGTCGTAGCTGTAGGTTATAGAATTGCCGTTTCTGTCGGTCCTCTTAATTAGATTGCCATTATCGTCCCAGACAGAGGTCTCCTTCTGGTTTGAGGTCATCTCAGACCAGACTGAGACGTTATTTCCGGATACGTCTCTTATCCGAAGTTCAATTGAGTTGGGGCCGCGATAGTCTTTGACCCAGACTACAAGGCTCTGTGCCTGGGACAGGTCTACGCTTGAAGCCATGGGGTTAATTCCGACTGTGCCTCCCCCCATATAAAGGGCTCTTGCCCCTCCGCGAAGCTCGGTAGTTGAAAATTCGGGAGAAGAATTGTAGACATTCCAGAAATATGAGCCCGGCGTGCCGTTATCCGGCTCGAAGTTCTGGAAGTTATAGACCTGGTTATTCTGGACATAGCCGACATCATCGAAGTAATAGCCTCCCTGTTGGTTTGCGGCATAGTATTCGTAGAGCTCTATGTTCTGGACCTGTGCGAGGTTAACGCCGGTGAACTTGGACAGCGGCCAGGATATGACAGACCACTGGACATCCAGAGGATTTGTTACAGACTGGAGGTAATGATTCGAGTTGAACTTGTAGATGTATTTTTCGCCTCTGTCGTTGGTTACGTATGTTGTATCCCAGTAATAGTTAAAGGTAGTTACGTTGTCTAAGGGGTCTGTTTGTGTCGCGACCTGGTTGTTATAGTAATATTCTGTCTGATAGGCATTTCCTTTCCTGTCCGTATATTCGGTCATGCTGTGCGTTATCGGATCATAGGTATAGGTCCTGACCTGGCTCAAGGGATTCGTCACGCTCGAGAGTTGGTTGTTCTGATCATAGGCATAGGTCCAATTCTGGCTGGCCGGGTCTGTTATCTGGGAAACCTTGCCGTTTGCCCCGTAGGTTAAGGTGATTGCCCTTCCTACGGTATCTGTTATCTGAGTTAAGATGTTACCCGAGTAGGTGAAGCTGATCGTGTTTGAGTTCCGGTCTACTATTGCTGTCAGTTTTCCGTTTGAGTCGAAGTGTTGCTCCGTGCCGTCATTCTCATGTCTTGTGTAGCCGTTCTGGGTCTTGGTTATGGTCGCGTATATGCCTATAGGGTTCTTTAATGTGCCGTTTGACTGCTTTATGTACTGGTCGATTCCACCGTCTGAACGAGAGAAGGATATGTCTCCGTTTAGATACTCGATTACTTTCATATCGTAGTTAAATGTCCAGCCCTCTCCGAATATACCTGTTGTCGAGGCTTGATTGAAATTCTGGACATACGAACACTCTTCCTGGGCAAGCAGATTGTCAAAACGGGCCTTTGACTGGATGCACTGAAGCCCTATCTTTCCTCTTATGAGGGGATTGGGGTCGGTGTAGTCAACTATAAGCTGGGTATTTATGTATATCTTTACATTGGCGCCGGATGTCACGATCTCAAAATGGTTCTGGTTGAATGGCGAGAGCGCGGTCTGGGCTGTTGCTATAGCGTAGTAGGCTGTCCCGTTCTGCCACTTCGAGAGTTCAACCGTACCGTTCGGCTTTAAAAGTGTATAGTAGTAGTTGTTGTCATCTGCATATTTAAAGAGAAGCCATGCGACCTGCCAGTCCTGGGCACCTTGGGTAACTGTCTCTACGTCGGCCTCAAAGCTAAGGTCGCTAAAGGATGCTTCACTTAAAGCCTTGGCATCGTAGCCCTCGTATTCCGAGTTATCTATAGACCAGGTTCCCCATTCCTGACTCAAGCCGTCAGGGTTGTTGAAATCATTTCTTACGTCTATGACGCTTACCATGCTTACGTCGTCATAGTAGGCTTGACACCAGTAGCTATCTAATCCGACTTTTCCCGAAAGGAGAGGATCTTCGTCGGTGTAGGATACCTCCAGGTTGTTATCGACGTAGATGTTTATCTCATCAGCTGTCTTAGCCTCTACTCTTACATCGTGCTGGTCAAAAGGCGAAAGACTTGAGGGTTTTTCAGCTAGGGTGGTCCTTGTGCCTTCCTTCCATTTAGATAGTTCCATCACACCGTCTGTCCTGATCATGAAGTAGTAGTAATTATTGGGATCCGTATATCTAAAGTCTATCCAGGCGACGTCCCACGGATTATAAGTATAGGAGTAACCTATATCATCGAAATAGTATGTGCCCTGGTTCCACTCATAAAGCTCTGCGTTCTGTATATGGGCAAGGTCTACCTGATTAAAAGAGGATAATGGCCAGGATATAAGCGTCCACGTGTTCTGGACGGACGACATCGTAGACCAAACTGTCTGAGAATTGCTAGAGGAGTCCCTTAGCCTCAATTCTATGGTGTTATTGCCCTGGGTGTCATAGACCCAGACCAAGAAGCTTCTGGCGTTGGATAGATCTACTGTGCCTGAAGATGAGGGGTTTATACCTACTGTGTGGCCTTGGGTAAGCAGAGCCTGGCTTCCGCGAAATACCTGCGATGTAGAAAAAACAGGAGATGAATCCCAGACATTCCAGAAATATGAACCCGGGGTACCGTTATCGGCTTCAAAGTTCTGGAAAGGGATCGCCTTTGTCTGCATCTTGCCATCAAAAGTGAAATTAGACCACTCCGTCTCGGAAAGGGAGCGTCCGGAGTCTACCATATATTGTCCGTTATATACACCCCAGGTGCCGGTTGTAGGTGGAGTAAAACCCCTTGCCTGGTTAAAGTTCTGGTTAAGTACGGTGGTACCCGTGACTGTCAGGTCATCGTAGTGGGAGTTGTTGAAATGGGTTGTTTCTAAGCCGCAGTTACCCTCTGTCAAAGGGTCTGGGTCAGTGTAGTCTATCTCGAGATTATCGTTTATCCAAACCTTGATGTTAGCCCCTGTCATCTGTATCTGCCATGTATTCCACTGGTATGCGTCGTAGTTAGAGGAATTGCTTACGGGCCAGGATTTTACGCCGACTTTTACCTTATAGAGCTCTACTTTGTTATCTGTTGTGATATAGACACTGTAGAGGTTGCCGAAGTCCTTATAATGGAAGATCAACTGGCCAACCCAATGGTTAAGGGGTTGTCCGGTATCAGGGCATACCTCAGTGGAAATAGTCTTCATCTTTGCATTGAAGGTAAAATCGGAGAATACCTGGTTTATTAAGGCGCGTCCTCCTTCGCCGGAGAATTCGCCGTCTATTACAGTCCCGCCTCCGGCTATTGTCTTAAAGCCGTCGATTTCACCGAGCTTTTGGCTGTTATAAGTGCGCGAGATCTCTACCGGCAAGCCGCGGCCGGGGATTTTAAAATCTGAGGATGACTGTATATTGTTACCGTTCGCCAGATTAACCGGTTCGGTTGTCGGAGGCTGGCGGGGATTGGTTCCGGGGCCGTTAGGGGTGTCAGTGTTATTGCAACCGGTACAACCGTCATCCCCTTTGACGATAGCGAAAGTTGAAATTACAAAAATAAAAGACAAGGCAAAAATAGCTGCGAGCGATAAAATGCGATTCCTTTTCATCTTCGTTTCTCCTGATTTTTAAAAATGTATCAAATATAAAAACAAAATAACAGCGATTTTATAATTGCCGTTATAGAATTGGTTGAAATTCTAAAAGCATGCGGGTAAAATTTCCTGGAAACCTCTTCTTGAAATTTTCTGCGAGAAGAAAAAGGGAATTTATTTTATCTCTTAATTAAATAGTTACCTCTTATTAATATGATTTCGTAGGGCGGCACTTTTGATAAAAGTGCCGCCCTGTTTTTTGTCTAATGCGACCAGCGGACAGAGTCTACGTAGAATGTGGTGGCAGATGCTGCGGTAATCTTTAACGGGCAGTAGACTTGGGTCAAATTAGCTCCTGAGAAATTGCTAATCGGTATGGAAACTTCCTGCCACGACCCGCCGCTCGAAGAGATATACTGCGTATAAGTATACCCTGCAGGTGCCTCTATCTCTACCGTTAAGCTCGTTGAGCTCTTTACCCAGAATTTAAGGTAACCGTTGGCATATGCCGACAGGTCTACCGTGCCGCTCGTGTTGAAAACTCCCCATCCCGCCCACCAGGTGCTTATTGTCTGAAAACACAGCGTGCCTTCAGGCGGGGTCCCGCCGCTATAATTACCGTCCCAGGTCCCGTAGCCCCAGGTGTAGATACTGCTGCCCTGCGGTATGCCGGAATCGGAATAGACGCTGTAAGCCGTACCTACGGAGATCGTCGTCTCGGGCTCATAGGGCTGGCCCGTAGCTGTAAACCTGAAGGTATCGTCCATGCCGATCCTTTCTTCATACGGCTGAACGCCCTGTCTCTTGTTGTCGAAGATATAAGCGCCCCACATATAGTTGCTTCCGTAAGGCGTATTGCTCGGCACGTTGATCGCGAAACTCTGGTCTCCACTTCCCGTAGTGATGGTAAAATCAGAGGTCACGTAAGTTGTGCCGGTGTAGACGTCCTGTAGGAAGACCCTCAAAGTCAACGGGAAGGTCACCGCATACGGCTTCCATTCGGTTATCGTAACTATCGTATCCAGGCCCTCCCAGACAATCGGCACATTAACCTGCGTTCCCGGGTTGAAGGTCGTCGGGAAATTGGGGTCTTCGACTTTAAGCCGCGGCGCCCAATACAGGGTTGTGGGGATGTCATACTTATCCGACGTCTCGGAGAACCATGTTACCCAATTATACTTTCCGCCGCTAGCCGAATCCTTCAACTCCGTATGGGCGGGGTCATAGTCGGGTACCAAAGCATAGAAGGGCGTGTAAGGAGACCTGAAATCATCCACAAGCCCGTTTACCGATTGCGTCTGCAGCCAGTCCTCTAACCTGAACAAGGTCGCCGACGGATAACCGGCCAATGTCATCTTCTTCTGCAATGTGATGATGTCGGTCGCAAGATCTCCGTCGGTAAGGGTTACCCTGTAGTATTTGCACGCGGTATCAAGGTTTATAGTCGGATTGTAGTCTCCCGCCGATGTGCCGGAAGTGTAAATATTGGTCCAGGTCGCCCTATCCGCAGACTTGTCGACCGTCAACTGGTCCCATGCGCCCGCGAAATTGAAATTCATCGTCAATGTCGGTGATGTAGCTGAAGCTATGTCCTTAAGCGTCATGAATACCTGGGGCCTTGTGCCGCTCGTGTTGGCGTTGCTGATCCAGGCAACATTTGTCTCCGTAAGCCAGGTGTTAGGATCGGTCTTGCCATCGAACATCGGGCTGCCGCCGTAGATCTCATTTGTAAGGCCGTCACCGTTGTTGCCGTCTCCACCGAATCCGAAGTTAAGCTTAAGGTTATCGCCTCTTGTGTTGTAGGCGATCCAGTTGTCGAACGTCCTTCCGCCCGTAGCGATAAACGTAGCACCGGCATTGTACAGGCCGTAACCCGAGATACTGGATTGGTAACCCGGGTCATTCAATGAGGTGTAGAAGCCCATCTGGTCTGTCCACGGGTCAGCCGAATTCCAGGGATAGGCGTAAACAACCCAATAGACGCTACCGTCTCCGGTCATAGTTGTCTGCGGCAGGGTAAATTGAACGTTCATAGTACCGCTGGGATCTGTAGTCCAGACGTCCTTCTCGGCCAGTACGAGGTCACTGTCTGTCGTATCCGGCGTCTCGTACTTAAGCAGGACTTTCATCTTGTATATCTCTTTTGTCATCCAGTCGAACGTATTCTGAGAGACCACGCTGAATTGATTCGTCATTTGATTAGAGGTATCAACGCCATAGTTAAAGACGAAGGTTTTTCCTTTCTTCTCGCCGATATCGGACGTAACGAAATAGGCGTCGTCAAAATAATACGTTCCCTGGTTCCATTCGTATAACTCGATGGAGGATACCCTGCCCAAATCTATGCCCTGCGTCTGTGAAATGGGCCACGATATCAAAGTCCACTGGTTCTGGGCAGCCGACATGGTCGACCAGAGCGCTGAACTCAGATTGCCCCATTTATCCTTGAATTTGATCTGCAGCGTGTTATTGCCTTGAGTGTCGTAGACCCAGACATGGAAATCGGTCATGCTTGTCAGGTCGATATACCCTATAGGCGCGGCGATATTGATGCCGATCGTGCCGCCGCCCGAACCGGATACCATCTTGACCGAACGCGCGCCGCCATGTTTAATCGTCGTCTCGAACGCGGGGTTCGATTGCCAGGCATCATAATAGTAAGCGCCGTGGGTCGAGTTCCCGGTCTCGAAGTTCTGGAAAGAGACGCTGTCCTTGGTCAGGAGGTTGCTTATCAAGGCCGGAGCGGAAGAAGTCGCGTTCTTGATATCCGCGATCTTCGTGCCCGTAGTAACCGTCGTCCAGGAAATAGCGGAAGCTCCTGAAGCCGTCGCTATATTTTGACCGTTGGTGTAATCCTTAGTGATGTAATGGGTGTTGTCGGTAACCTGCAAATTCTGCAGGTTAGCCAGGGTCGTATAACCGGAATCGACGCCGAACGCGGTCTCGATCCTGCCGGTCCCGGATGAGCCGTCCGGCTGTTTGATCCCCACGCCGCCGTCCGTGGCCAGGACCGTAAACTGTCCCGCCTGTAAATACGACTTTATACCGTAGCATTCGTCGTCATTCATAACGTAGACGCTCGGCAGGACTACGATCGGGAAGAACTCTTTCAAATAACCCCAATCGAGGTTAAGGAGGTTTCCGTCAAGACCCCTCTCGTTATCGTCAACGAAATAATAACCCAGCAGGGGTTCCGATACGCCTAACTGGGAAGCCTTGGCGCCCACTCCTATCTTTCCGGTCGCGAGGTTATTATCGCTGAACTGGCCCTCTAACTGACCGTCGAGATAGACCTGGAAATTTCCTCCAGTCGCAACGACTTTCAAAGTATGGAAGACATTGGCCGAGATGGCGTTGGAGAGGTTCACTATATTACCCCCAAATTCCTGGCCGTTTACCCTTCCGCCGTATTTCAGTCTCCAGAGCCCATAGTTATTGTAGGGCTTTACGTAGTAGAAGTTATCGTTATCCTGATAACGGAAGACAAGGTACGCCTCTTCAAAGTAGGGATCTTGGGTTACGTATTTAAATTTCATCTCGGCAGAATAGTCGGTCCAGGAGGAACTTCCGGCAACCGAGATATTATAGCTCTGGCTCATGCGGTCTATGCTGTACTCATAGCTCGGCACCGTCCAGCGGCTCGATCCTTCCACCACTGTCCAGTTATTAGCGTTTCCGCTGCTGAAATTATCCGAGAATAGGGTATTTCCTCCGCTCGTTACCAGAACATCGTCAAAATGCGTGACAGCCGGGTTGGAATGGACATAACCCAGGCTCTCGAGCCAGTCGCAGACCTGATTTACCTTGTCATAATGAGTCGAATACAGGGCCTGCGTCTTGGCGGACCTTACGACCGCGATGCGTCCCGGGAAATCAGTCTCTCTCTTGAGAGGTGTGTTCTCCCAGGATTGATATTCATACAGGTCCTGCCACTTGAAATTGAGAGAATAATTCTGCCCTTTGCTTAGCGAAGTTGGAAAAGGAGTTGTGGGATCCGCGCCCCATTCCAATTGCGTATTTTGATACGACTCCGCCACTTTTACGCTCGACTGCTCTAACCAGGCATGAATGACGTAGCTTCCTCCGTCGGGAGTAGACATATAACCGGCATCAGCCTTGTTGGCATCCGGTATCCAGAGCCACAGCGTCTGATCGCCCGCGCCGGTGACGTTGACGTTCGTTGAGCTATAAACCGTATTGGGAGCGCCGGCTTTCTGCAATGCGACGTATAAGGTCAGATTCTGTGCGCCGAGCGTATCATACCTGACATTGACCTGGTATGATTTATCGCCCATGGGATGGACTACGGCCGGTGCGTCAAGGATAGCGGCTTTCGGAGAAGGAGCTCCGACGTAGGCCTTTATCAATTCATGGTCAATGGGTCCTAACGTCAAATTAAACGTCCCATTGCTGTTTTGCGCGATAACCCCGCCGTTGGTCAGGTTCTCGATGGTCATTCCGGCGATGAGTGGCGTGGTTATCGTTACGGTCTCATTCTGGTCTTGTCTATAATTTCTAGCGGAGATCAATATAGAACCATCAGCAGCCGTTCTATAATCAACCACGACGTACTGGCTGCCTGAAATATTCACAGCCGGCTGTATTCCAAAGCCCGTTAAAAAGATGGCTTTCATCCAATCAAAATGTTGTGCCCAGGGGATTATATCAGGCTGGCCATCGCCGTTTCCGTCCGTGTTCATGTCGCCCATGCCAAATGTCGTTATCGCGGCCTTAGAGGTCCCGTTGTCTTTTATTACAAGCGCAGGGTTGCCGTTTGAATGGGTGGCATAGACTGTACCCGTGGTAGCAACGGTCATATTGCTGTATTTCCAGACATGGAAGGTGTCCTGTCTTGCGACGGTCAACGGTGAAAGCGCCTGGGTGACAGTAGTGTTTATTGGCACGAAGTTAATTCCATATTGCTCGTTCCTCGCCGGGTCATCGTAACCGGAAGTATCCGCGGCATTGATGCCGAAGATATTACCTACTTCTGTGGCAAAGTCACCTAATGTGTTTACGTGATAGTCCTGCATTCCGGGCAGGTCCGCGTCCGCATAGATATTAACGCCCGCGGGAATCACCTTTGTGCGGATATAGGTCAGATCTCCGGGATACATCCGCATATTCCGGGGCAGGATTATCGCCGCGTAAGAGCTGTAATCAAGCGGCGTGCCGTTGTTCTTCTCGAAATTCTGGAACGCGGTCTGGCTTCCCGCTGTATAGGTTGCGTCGTCGAGATAATAGACGCCCTGATTCCACTCGTATAGTTCGACCGAGGAGATCTTGGTCTTATCGAGATTGGGAACACTCGGATACTGCGTCATATTCCAGCTTATCTGGGTCCACTGATTCTGCACCGACGCATTCGAAGACCACAGATAATAGCCGTCGTTTCCCGATCCTCCGTTGCCGTTTACATCTCTTAAGCGCAACTGGATACTGTTATTCCCCTGCGTATCGTAGACCCAGAGAGAAAAACCGGTGGCGCTATTTAAGTCCATCACCTGAGCGCTATTGGCCGGATAGACCGCGATCGTGCCGCCGCCGTTGCCGGTGCTTATCTTTAATGACCTTGCTCCGGCATGGACCGTAGCGAGGTTAACGACAGGATCAGACTGCCAAATGTCTTTAAAATATTTCGAGGTCAACAACTCTTCTCTACTCAAGAACGTCGGCTCGTATCCTACCCTCTGCAATGGAGCGAATAGATGCTGCATATTAGCTTCATAGCGGTTATACATGCCATCGGTTGCATCCGACCATAAGAAGGCTACATCGCGAGTTGCGTCTTTAGAATTACCGATAAGATGCGTCACGCCAACCTGGTCCATCAAGTTATAGGTATCCCTAACAACCCAGAAAGAGGGCTTAATCCTTCTGTCGGCATAGACTATGCCAAAGCCTTTCTCTCTGTCGGTGATATAGGCCCTGTCGTTCCAGGTAAAGACATGGACGCCTATAGCCCCTGCCTCCAGGGCCTCCCACAAGGAGTTGCGGATTAACGGACCTTGGTTCTGCTCATTTATGAATCCTGGAACCGGAAAAGTCTCAGATGAGGTAAAGCCGGTTTCGGTATAAAGGACAGGCAGGCCGACCCTCCATTTAGCCTTGATGACTCCATATCTGGCTGTAATAGACTCGCTGCCAGGCAAATACCAAGGATAATTATTTATAGACCAGAAATCCAGCGGGCTACCTATATCCCTGCAGGCCTTCGCGATCTTGGTCGGGTCTTCGGCGTGGTAGCGCCAGTCCTCCTCGCCCCATTGAGTGCCAACTGTCGCATACGAGATAAGATGGTTCGGGTCGGCGTTTCTTACTGACCTGCACCCCTTAAACTG
>PLNR01000004.1 GCA_003141835.1 Candidatus Omnitrophota bacterium
AGTTTTCAAGCGGGGCACACCAGTTCGTATCAACGCTCCGTGCCCGTAAAACATAACAAATCCAAAATAATTCTTTGCGGGAAGGTAGCATTTCCAATGGAGGTCGGTGTTTAACGACAAATCCTTCGCAAAAACACTTTTTTGTTGGGGGGTAGACCTTTGGTTAGCCTGAACAAAACCCACTGAATCATTTATCGAGAAATACGGTAACAATCTCTTTATGAAATCTTTAGGCAGCAATCCATCGGCATCAGACACGGCAAAATAATCGTATTTGTCATAAATTATCTTTAACGCGTGATTTAAGTTGCCGGCCTTAAACCCTTCCTTGGAATCCCTTCTTATGAGAAATAAATGCCCAGGAATTTTTGATATAAATTCATCTATTCGGCTTAATATGCCAACGTCTGTGCTGTCGTCCAAGATATAGACATCAAAATTATCATAATCCTGGTTAATGCATGAAACCACTGCCTTTTCCTTGAAATCGTTCTTGGTAGTATACAGAATCGCAACCTTCGGTCGAGCAACGCTTATATTGTCGAATAGAATGCTAGGAGTCTTACAGAATACCGAAAATAAACTTATCACCAGATGATATATTCCGTATAACCAAAATAAATCCAATAATACGACAAAGCAAAAGATAGATATGCGAACTAATAAAGATTCTTGCTCATTTACATATGTTAATATCTTAGGATCAAAATATAAGACTAGCAAAAGCCACAATCCTATTATGACCAAAAACATAAGACTGTCTTTTTGGAATTTCCCGTTAAGAGTATGTTTTTTCATGTTTTTAACTTCTTGCATTATGATAAACTGCGCCTTATAATTTTACCATGAAAATGGATAAGAAGACCAAGTTCTTATTTAATGACGCCGCAAGCATAAGCTACCTACTTATAACCCTGTCACTGACATTTCTTTATTTTTACCTGCACAGAGATCTGCTTTTTCCTTTATTAAACTTCATAACATCAGGAATGAGATGATAGAGCTTGCCTATCTTTTAGGTTTCAACCTGTTCATTTTTCTTTCATATATGTTATTTACTTCCAAGTTAAAATTTGAAATAACCGACAGAATAATTTCGGCTTCAATTTTGGGCTCTTTCCAAATAGTTACGACTCTAGCTTTGTTAGGTGCATTAGGAAAATTAATGCCTCTTTACGCACAAATTACTAATGCAGCAATTTCTTTTGCTATCCTAGTATTTTCGTTGCGTTTGCCACGAAAGCAAGGCTTTAATTCCATCGGCCTCCATACAATTGCTATTTTAAATGGAAAGATGTTGTTTTATGGTGCCCTTATTTTGATCGCATACGCCTTAGTTTTCTTCTTGGCCATAATCATACCTCCCTTTAGCTGGGATAGCCTGACATATCATCTACCTGCCATCTTTGGCTGGGCTAAATCATCAAAGCTGGTATTTACGCAACCCATTAGAGACCCTTCATACTATCCACAAAACGGAGAACTCCTGACCTTATGGATATATTTTCTTACTAATAAGCTCAATTTGCTCAACTTGGTGCAATTTCCTTTCACTTTTCTTCTCGCCATTTCGACTTATAGCGTTAGCAAGAAACTGAATTTGAGTAATTCCTTCCTCGCAATTCCACTCGTCCTTCTTACTCCCGTAATCATGATCCAATCCGCTACCAGCTATGTAGATGTTATCTCGGCCGCTTTTTTTGTTTCGGCTTTAAGTCTTTTACTAGGTTACCTTACTAGCAAGCGAATTGCCTTTCTTATACTAGCAAGTATTTCAATGGGGCTATTCTGTGGAGTCAAGCCATTTGGATGGGCAATATCTTTTATATTTATAATAGTCATCATCGTGTATTATCTATATAATAAAAAATTAATCAGAACGCGTATTATATTCTTTTCAATATTATTCATCTTTATCGCCGGCGGATTCTGGTATATCCGAAACTTGATTTTAACGGGAAATATTAATTTTCCTTATAACATCAGGATTTTCGGAATTACTATCATGAAAGGAATTAAAGAGCCTGGTTATAACATGCACCTTGAGCAATGGTTCGTCAACAACAGGTGGGAATGGTGGTTTTATCCTATCTACGACAGAATCAGGGGTGAGCTTGTCTACAGTGTTGAAAGCGGTTTTGGTGCGCAATTTTTATTGGGATTAATAAGCATTCTGTTCTCGTTTTATATCGCGATCATTAAGAAAGATAAACTGGCTTTATTTGTATTTTTACTATTCCCCGCAAGCTTATTGCTAATCTTTAACATGCGGGCCTGTATTCTCCCCCGCTACGTCATTTTCTTATGCGCCCTCTCCGCAGTGGCAATAATATACGCCTACAACCATCTTAAATCGCCTTACAATAAAATACTAAGTATTTTCACTGCTTCTGTAATAGTTTTTTCGTTTTCTACCGCGATATTTCAGATTAATCTGCATCAGGAAAGTGCATTACAATACTATGTGACGCATAAAAAGATCCCTGTCTATACATACCTTACGTGGGAATACGGAGAACTGGCGGATACCTGGAAATGGCTTGATGATAATACAGAGCCCGGCTCTGTAATCGATTTTAATTACACTGAATTAATTATGTATTTATACGGAGCTAAAATCAACAAAAATATCGTTAATATCGACACTTGCGATAACCTTTTTTCGAAAGCTACGCACGCAAATAATTATGAAGAATGGCTTGATAAATTAAAGTATTACAGGGTATCTTATCTGTATCTTGCGGAAAATAGCTGCGATCCAAACAACAATTACAAAGATATTATTTGGGTCAAGGAGCATCCAGAAATATTTACTAGATTAAAGACATGGCCATACACATCGCTTGGGACCGTCTCAATATATAAAATCCGGCTTTGATTATTCGAACTGGACGAACTTTATTATTTTATTCTTATGTAAAATATATTTAAACAATGTATCTAATATACCTAAGCCGTACCAGCAGCCTGCCCAGAATTTTATAACCGATGCATCTTCGAAATACCGCGTTCGGATAGGCATCTCATCTATTCTAAAATTATGCAAAAGTATCTGGACAATGATTTCCACATCGAATACGAAATTATTTGAATTATCCTTAAACCTTATTGAGCGCAAAAGCCTGGCGCTGTAAGCTCTAAATCCGGAATGGTATTCTGAAAGATGAGCTCCGAGAATTGTGTTAGCCGTTTTCGTGAGAATAATATTTGCGCTATATTTCCATAATGGCATGCCCCCTTCAAGAGCGCCGCCTTTGAGCATACGCGAACCGAATACTGCGTCAGCTCTCCCCTCCTCGATTGGCGCGATCATCTCGGATATTACTTTTGGATCATACTGATAATCCGGATGGACCATTACTATTATATCGGCTCCCCGTTCTAGGGCTTTAGTATAACAAGTCTTCTGGTTACCGCCGTAGCCTTTGTTTCTTTCGTGCCTGAAAACTATTAGTCCCAATTGTTCAGCTATCTCTACAGTATTGTCTCTGCTGCAATCATCGACAAGTATAATTTCATCTACAGCATCTCTCGGTATATCCGACACGGTTTTGGAAAGAGTTTTAGAGGCGTTATAGGCGGGTAAAATAGTGGTTACTTTCATTATATTTACTCTGCGATGAATTTGTAGCCGATGTTGCGGATAGTCTCGATGAAAGTATGCTTGCGGTCTTCTATCTTGCTGCGGAGGCGGCGGATATGGACGTCCACCGTGCGGGTGCCGCCGTAATAGTCGTATCCCCAGATCTTGTCGAGCAGCTGGTCCCGGGAATATACGCGGCCTTTGTTTGAGGCGAGGAACTTAAGGAGTTCGTATTCCTTGAATGTAAGCTCTATCTTGCTGCCGTTCAACAGCACTTCGTATTTATTGACATCTATTACCAGGTCGCCGATCTTTATCAGGTCATCGGAATCTGTCGGAATGACCTTTTTAAGCAGCGCCCTGACGCGGGCGACGAGCTCGGCCCCGTTAAAAGGGGCGAGGATAAAATCCCCTGTACCGGGCAGGTTATCCAGCATCTGCATCCCGTCTTCGGGCAGGATGGCAAAGACAGGCGTCTCTTTAAGGAACCTGTCCTTCTTGAAGGCGCGCAGGACAGCCTGCGCGTCGAAATTCTTGGGGGAAGTAAAATCAAGGACGATCACGTCCGGGCGCCTTTTCAGCGTTTCCTCATAGACCGGTTTTATGTCGGTCTCGTCGGATGAATAGACCTGGTAATCCGCGTCCTTTAACGCCTTCCTGGCGCGCTTGAGCCCTTCGTCCTCTATTCCCAATATAAGTATGCCGCTCATACCTTTACCGCCATTATGGAAATGCCGTTATTATCCGCGAGCGCTATCGTCTCTTCCCTGTCTATTATCAGCGTCTTCTTCGCTTCAATCGCCAGGCAGCCCGCCTTTGCCTCGGCCATCGAACGTATCGTCTGCGGCCCTATGACCGGTATGTCGAACCTCATATTCTGTTTTGGTCGCGCGACTTTGATCACGACTCCGCCCGCGCCTGCGAGGCGGCCGCCGCGCCTTATCATCGCGTCGGTCCCCTCTATATCCTCGACCGCTATCACGGCCTTATCCTTCACGAATATCGAAAGTCCGATATCGAGCCCGGCGACTTCCCTTGCTATATTCGCGCCGAACCTTATATCCGCTTCCTGCGCCGGGGCCGGCTTCGCCTTCGTCAAAATGCCCGCTTCGGGGAGGAGCTCCTCAAGAAAGAGCGTCGAATCCAGCAGGTCTATCCCCGATGACCTCAATGTAGCGGTGATCATCGAAAGTAGCGTATCGTCTTTTTTGTCGAGGGCCTTGACGAGGATCGACTTCATCAGTCCGTCGATCTTAAGCGCCTCGTTGAATATGCGGGATTTTGTGATCCCGCCGGCCATCACGGCCTTTTTTATGCCTTCGGCCTTGAATATCTCGAGCACCCTTGAGAGCTCGCCCAGTTTTACCAGGTAAAATTTGTCGACGAGCTTTTCCACCTCGGGCTTGGTCTCGCCCTCAATGCCCACGGCGATGACCCTTACACCTTTGGCTTTCGCCGCTTTTGCGAAAAGCAGCGGAAAATCGCTTTTACCCGCGATAAGTCCTATAGTGTCCATATTATTTTATCTTGATATGCCCCGTTCAGAGGCAGCGGTGAACTCTATGAGGTAGTCTACTTCGGGGCATTTAGGGACATCCGACTTTATCTCTTCCAAGGCATGGGGAACGGTAAGCCCCGAGTTAAAGAGTATCTTGAAAGCCTTTTTAAGGGAATTCCGCGATTCCTGGGGGATGTTGGCCCTTTCTATCCCGACGGTATTCAGGCCGTATACTTTCAGGGGATGCCCGTCGCTCATCGAGTAAGGCACCACGTCCTGCGTGACCTTTGAACAGCCGCCTATGATAGCGAGTTTTCCTATGCGCACGAACTGGTGCACACCGGTAAGGCCACCTATGTCGGCCTTCTCCTCGATAGTGACATAGCCGGCGAACGTGCCGCAGTTGGCTATGATCGCCCCGTCCTTTATCACGCAATCGTGCGCCACATGGCAATACGCCATCAGAAGAACTTTATTGCCGATCACGGTCGAGGAGTCTTTGTTCGTCCCCATGTTGACGGTGACGTATTCGCGGATGATATTGTTGTCGCCTATCCTGACGTAACTCTTCTCGCCCTTGAATTTAAGGTCCTGGGTGACCGAACCTATAACGGCCCCGGTGAATATCCTGTTATCCTTGCCGATGGTCGTATACCCGTCGATGACGGCATGCGGCCCTATCACGGTGCCGCTACCGATCTTGACGTTGGGGCCGATTATACAATAAGGGCCGACTTCAACTCCGTCGGCCAACTCCGCCTTTTTATCTACAATCGCTGTAGGATGGATTTGCATTTTATGTCCTGTAAAAACTATTCGGAAGCCTCTTCACCGCCGACCAGGGCGAACATGAATTCGCCTTCGGCCACAATTTTCCCGTCGACGCTCGCGACAGCTTTGACCTGGACGGTCTTGGAGCGCAGTTTCAGCACCTCGGTCTCGAGGACAAGCTGGTCTCCGGGCACGACTGCTTTACGGAATTTTACCTTGTCCATCGACATGAAGAAGGCGTATTTCCCGAGATTTTCCCTTTTGTTGAGCATCATCACGCCGGCGACCTGCGCCAGCGCTTCCATTATGAGCACCCCGGGCATTATCGGCATGTTCGGGAAATGGCCCGGGAAATAAAATTCGTTCATCGTGACGTTCTTTATGCCCACCGCCCTCTTGTCGTCCTCGAGCTCTATGACCCTGTCGATCAAGAGGAACGGGTAACGGTGCGGCAGTATCTTCTTTATATCGTTAATATCGAGGGGCGTGCCCACGATGCCCGGGCCCTTGCTTTCCATGGCGCCGGCGCGCATGCGCTCCTGCTGCTGCCTTATCTTCTGTAAAAGCCTGACGTTGAGCGGATGCCCGGATTTTACCGCTATCACATGGCCTTTTAAGGGCATGCCCAAAAGGTACAGGTCGCCCATGAGGTCGGAGACCTTGTGGCGCGCGAACTCATCGCTAAACCTTAATTTATTCTTTATGACGCCGTCCTTGCCGACAACGAGGGTGTTCTCGAAGTTCGCGCCTTTGCCCAGCCCCTGCCTCCTCAGTTCCTCGGCCTCGGCCTCCAGGCAGAATGTCCTCGTCGGGGCTATCTCTTTCTCGTAAGTTTCAGGCGTTATCACAATCGAGACGTACTGGGACCTGAGCAACGGGTGGTCATAGCTTAACATATACGATATCTTTAATTCGGAATCGGGAAGTATGGCCAGAACCGTATCGTTCTCCTCGAGCCAGATCGGGTCCTTTACCGTAAAGGTCCTCTTCTGTTCCGGCTGCGACTGTATGCCTGCCTTCTTTATCAGCTCGACGAACGGCATAGCAGACCCGTCAAAACCCGGAAGCTCGGGCCCGTTTATCTCGATCTTGATGTTATCTATCATCATCCCGCTCAAGGCCGATAAGATGTGTTCTACCGTATGGACCTCTGCGCCGCTGCAGGAAAGCGACGTCCTCCTCAGCTTGCGGCTGGATTCCATGACATTGGCGGTATTCGCTTTTATCACCGGCGAATCCGGGAGGTCTACGCGGATAAAGCTTATGCCGGCATTGGGCTCGGAAGGCAGAAGGCGTATTTTCGCTTTCGTCCCCGTATGCAGGCCGATCCCTTCGGCCTCAACCGCGTTTTTTATTGTCAGCTGTTGTTCCATCTGCTATCTTCTTCTCCAACTGTTGAAATTTTTCTTCGAGTTTTTTCAGTTCATCGACGATCTGAGGCAGGCGCGAAACAAAAGCGTTCAGCCTCTTCGCCTCATCGTGCCGCCTTGCCGGGTATCCCGAGACGCATGTATTCGCCGGCACCGGTTTCGTGACGCCGGCCTGTGCCGCCAGTACGGCATTATCGCCGATAGTTATATGGCCGACCAGGCCTGCCTGGCCGGCGATCGTAACGTTCTTGCCTATGACCGTGGAACCTGATATCCCCGCCTGCGCTATTATTATGGAATTTTCCCCGACTATGACGTTATGGGCTATCTGGACAAGATTATCTATCTTGGTGCCCTTCCCTATCACGGTCTTCCCGAACCTCGCCCTGTCGATGGTGACATTGGCGCCTATCTCTACGTCGTCCTCGATAAGGACCGTCCCGATCTGGGGTATCTTGTGATGCTCCCCGCCGACCGTCGCGAATCCGAACCCGTCGCTCCCGATGACCGTGCCGGAATGGATTATCACCCTGTTCCCTATCTCGACCTTCTCGCGGATCGCGACATTCGGGTAGATCAGGCAATCGCTTCCGATCTTCGCGCGGTTGCCGATATAGGTTCCCGAGTAGATTATCGTCCTGTCCCCTATAACGGCGTCGTCGTCAATTACAACGTACGGCTGAAGCGCGACATCCTGTCCGAGTTTCACGTTCTTGCCGATGGCGGCGGTTGGATGTATGCCGCTGGGATACTTCTGGTCGTTCGGCATCAGGATAGAGATCACCCTGGCAAACGCCATTGAGGGATTATCCGTGCGGATCAGCGGCCTGGGCGCGCCTGTCGTTAACCGGGAAGTTATTATTGCCGTCGCTTTGGTCGTATCCATAAGCGGGGCGTAACGCGGATTAGCCAGGAACGTCAGGTCTCCCTCTTCCGCTTCCCTTATTCCGCTTATCCCGGTTATCACGACGTTCCCGTCGCCGATGACCTCGCCGTCTATCAACTGCGCGATCTCTTTGAGAGTCTTGTGTATTGAATGGCCCGCTTCAGGCACTTACTACTTCTTTCCCTTTACGGCATACCGATCGTTTAATATCTTAAGGACCCTTTCGGTCAGGTTATCCGTGTCGGTGCCGAACAAGACTGAGCGGCTGTCGAGGATATAAACGTAACCTTCCTTCTTGCCGATATCGTCTATGGTATCCTTGATCTCCTTGAGTATCGTCCTGGCCATATCATCACGGTCTTTCCTGAGGCTGTCCTTTGTTTCCTTGTCAAAATCCTGGAGTTTGATCAGTTTCTCCTGGTACGCCAACTGCTTCTTCGACCTATCCGCTTCCTTGGCCAGATCCAGGTCTTCCTTCATCTTCTTTATCTCGTCGACCATCTTTTTCATATCGCCCTGCTTGGCGCTGCTCTTGGCCTCGAGCTGCTTGTCGAGGTCTTTTGTCTTGCCGTATTCATCGAAGACCTTGCCGAGATCCATATAGGCTATTTTATCGCCGGCCGCCTGCACCATGTTCACAGCCGCCAGGGATAACGAAACAAGGAACGCCAAGACCACCAACTTTGATATCAACTTCATCTTCCTTCTCCTTTCGTGTTAAAAAGCCCTGCTCATGCTAAAGTGGAACCTTCCGACTTTCTTCTCGCCGGGGTCGACCTTAAGCGGATAACCGTAATCCAATTTTATCGGGCCGACCGGCGTCTTTACCCTAATACCGGCACCGGCGGAATATTTATAACCGCCATTGCCGAAGTCGCCTTCCCTCTGCCAGACATTGCCGACATCCGTGAATACCGCGCCCTTGAGGAACTCAACTACAGGAAAGACATATTCTGCGTTGCCGATAAGCATGGCGTTACCGCCTAACGGGCTGTTCGTGGACGGGTCTTTCGGGCCTATGCCTCTTTCCTTGTAGCCGCGGATACTGTCTGCGCCGCCGGCGAAGAACCTTTCATAGATAGGGACCTCGCTAGAGTTCCCGAACGCGCCTACCGCGCCGGCCCGCGCAGTTAATTGTAAAACCTGTTTTTCGAAGAACGAAAAATAAAAGCTCGCCGAACCGTAGTACTTTACGTAATTCTTATCGCCGCTTAAAGGCCCGCCCGCGCCCTCCACCGAACCGAACAAAAGATGCCCTTTCGTAGGAGATAGCGTCGAATCCCTCATGTCCCTGGTCAATCCCAGCGACAGGCTCGAGATAAGGTTGGTACCCTGCTCTTTCTGCAGGTCTTGCAACGCGTTAGAGTCAACATCCGCTATCCTGATACTCTCCAGCCTGTACGTCAGGTCGGCCCTGTCGTTGTCGTCGAACTCCTTGCCCAGCCTTACGTCCCCGCCGACCCTCTTCTCGCTATAACCGTAACCTATATCCTCTGCTTTTAAGTGAGTAGTCTGGTACGCGTCGAACCCGAAGAGGTACGGATAATCAAAGACCCAGGGTTCGGTAAAGCTCACCTGGTAATCCCTTCTCACGGTACCTATCTCAGCCCTTATGGCGAGCTGCTGGCCGCCGCCGGTAAAGGTCGGGAAATTCAACAGGTCGAAATTGCGCTGCGTGACCTGGACGAAACCGACCAGCTTGTCCACAGTCGAGAAACCGCCGCCGAAAGAGAACTCTCCGGTCTTGGTCTCCTTGACGTCGACGATGAGGTTCGCCTTGTCCGGCTCGGTGCTCTTTTCCGTATCGAAAGTTATATCCTCGAAATAACCGAGGTTGTACAGCCTCTCCTTTGAACGCTGGAGCTTCTTTCCGTCAAATGCCTGGCCCGGGCGGAGCCTGAGCTCCCTTCTTATGACCTTGTCCTTGGTGCGGACGTTGCCTTTGATCTCTATCCTGCCGACGAACGTAAGCTCGTTCTCTACTATACTGTATTTGATGTCGATATTATTCGTCTCGGGGTTGATCGAGCTCTCGGGTTTTATGGTGGCGTATATATACCCCTTCTCAAAATAGAGCCCCTGCATTGCGTCAGCGTCATTGCGCAGCCCCTCTTGGCTGAAGGCCTTCCCGACCGTCATCCTGAGGGCCTTCCTCAGGGTTTTCTCCGGGATCACGGCAAAGCCGGTTATCGTCAGGGTATTGACGAGATATTTCTTGCCTTCATCGACCTTTACATTTATCCAGAGGGACCCGCCCTGTTCGTCATACTTGAGGTCGGGTTCCAGTTTGATATCCAGATATCCGCTGTTCTCGTAAAACGCCTTTATCTTATCGAGGTCCCCCTCGAAAGCGTCCTCGTTAAAAGTGCCGGACCTGAAGATCCACCATGCCGTCTTTGTGGACATGAGCTTGGCGAGCTGGCCAGACTTGAACGCCTTATTGCCTTCGAACGTTATCCTGGTTATCCTTACCCTTTTGCCTTCATCGACCATGATGGTGACGACCGCCTTATTGGTCACGGGATCGAGCCTTATCGCGTAATCCACTTTGGCGTGGGTGAATCCCTTTTTATAATACATCTCCCTGATGACCTTTACGCTCTCTTTGAGCTGGCGCTCGTCGAGGATCTCGTCCTGCTTTATCTTGAGCTCTTTCTTGAGCCTTTCGTCCCTGAAGGTCTTGTTCCCGGCGAATATTATCTGGCCGATAGGCGGTTTTTCGGTCACCACAAAAGTAATATCCAGGCTGTTCTCGTATTCTTTTACCTCGGCCTTAACATCGGAAAAATATCCCAGCCCGTAAATGCGCTTTATGTCTTCGTCGACCGTGGTCTTCTTGTACGCTTCCCCCTGTTTGCTCTTTACCTTCGAAAGGATCAAGGAAGAAGAGACGGTCTTGTTCCCCGTTATATAGACGCCTTTGACCGATTTTTCCGGAGCCGCAGCCGGTGCTGGAACAGCCTCAAGCGCGGGTTTTTCTATGGCCGGAGCCGCGACCTCGGGAGTGGCCGGAGCCACAACCTCGGGCGCTTCCGGTACGGCAGCATTGGAGGCAACAGGGATGGCAGCATTGGAGGCAACAGGGGCTGCCACTGCCGGCGCCGCGGTTTCAGGCGCGGGCACAGCCGTCTCCTCGCAAAAGACCGGCTTAAGGCACAGGATCAAAAGGGCTGAAAGGAAAAGAACCCTGGGGAAGATCTTCATAGGTATATAAGGAATCCTCATTAAATGTTTAATTTAACATACACGAAAAACAAAGTAAAGCGAATTCTAGGCCCTGCCATTTAGGGCTATATATCCTGCCTTACGGACAGGTTCTCAAATCTCGTAAATTCTTTCAGGAACGCGAGTTTTGTCGGTCCGGTCGGGCCGTTACGCTGTTTGGCTATGAGCACTTCCGCAACGCCCCTGTTCTCTTCGGTCTGGGTATAAAATTCCTCGCGGAACAGTAAAAGGACAAGGTCGGCGTCCTGCTCGATCGCGCCGGATTCACGGAGGTCGGCCAGCTGCGGGCGCTTGTCATCCCTTCCTTCCGGCTTCCTGGAAAGCTGGCTCACGGCAATAAGGGGGACAGCCAATTCCTTAGCCAACGCCTTGAGCGAACGCGATATGTCGGATATCTCCTGCTGCCTGCCCTCTGACCGGAACGACGGGCTCTCGAGCAGCTGCAGGTAGTCGACTATTATAAGCTTGATGTCGTGCATCGATTTAAGCCTTCTCGCCTTGCCCTTAAGCTCGAGGACCGAGAGGGCTGATGAATCGTCGATAAATATCGGCGCCTCGGAAAATTTACCCGCCGCGTTGACGAGGCGCGGCCAGTCGGTCTGGGAAAGGAAACCTGTTCTCACCTTGCTGGCATCTACCCTCGCGTGTGAGCAGAGCATCCTCTGTGCAAGCTGTTCCTTGGACATCTCGAGGCTGAATATCGCCACGCCCTGCTTGAGAGTGATGCCGACATGCTCGGCGATGCAGCAGGCCAGGGCGCTCTTGCCCATGGACGGCCTTCCGGCGACCACTATGAGTTCGCCTTCGTGCAGCCCGGAAGTCATCTCGTCGAACTTATCGAACCCGGTTGCGACGCCGGTGACGTTGGTCTTCCTCTGGTAGAGCGAATCTATCGTCTCGATCGAATCTTTTATTATCTCTTTCAGCGAGACGAAACCGCCCTCTATCTTCTTCGAAGTTATCTCGAAGATCATCCTCTCGGCCTTATCAAGTATCTCCTTCGCCTCGTCCTGGGCGTCGTACGCGGCCGAAAGTATCGTGGTCGCGCTCGTGATCAGGCCGCGGAGCATGCTCTTGTCCTTGATTATCTTCGCGTAATGGCTGATGTTCGCGGCAGTCGGGACGAAAGTGGTGAGGGAGGTGAGGTAGTTTATGCCGCCGGCCTCTTCGAGCTCGCCCTTCTTCTTCAGTTCGTCGATGAGCGTTATGAGGTCGACTGCCTTATTGTTGCTGTAAAGGTTGATTATGGCGTTGAATATTATCCTGTGGGCCTGTTTGTAAAAGGCATCTTCCTTCAGCAGTTCGACCGCCTGCGATATCGCCTCCTCCTCGATCATCATCGAGCATAAGACCGCCATCTCGGCGTCGAGGTTCTGCGGCGGAAGCTTTTCTAAGGATATGTCTTTGCCTTCTTTGCCCTGGGCCATGTTATTTCTTGACCACCCATAATTTCAGGTTAGCGGTGATGTCCTGGTGGAGTTTTATGGGGATCTGGAATATCCCTATCTGCGCTATATGGTCTTTGAGCTCTATCTTCTTCTTGTCGATAGTTATGCCCTCGGCCTCCAGCGCCTTCTGTATGTCGATGTTCGTGACCGAACCGAACAATTTGTCGTCCTTTCCCGCCTCTACCGCTATGGTGCAGGAGACTTTCGATATGGCGTCGGCAAGCTTGGCCGCTTCCTGCCTCTCTTTTTCCATCGCCTCGGCCTTCTGCTTCTTGTTGGTTTCGGCCGTCTTTATGTTATTCTCGGTCGCCGACAGGGCAAAGCCGCGCGGGATAAGGAAATTCCTCGCGTAACCTTCGCTTGCCGATATTATATCGCCGGACTTCCCGAGGTTATCCACATCTTTCAGTAATATCAATTTTGTCGCCATTGAACGCCCTCTCTATATTTTGGACAGCCTAGACTGAGGTATAAGGTATGAATGCGGCGAGGCGCGCCTTCTTTATGGCCTTCGCGAGCATGCGCTGGTGTTTCGCGCAATTGCCCGATATCCTCGACGGTATGATCTTGCCCCTTTCCGTCACGTATTTCGCTATCCTCATCGTGTCCTTGTAATCAATCGCCTTTAATTTCTCTCCGCAGAATTTGCAGACCTTCTTCCTGTATACCCTCTTCTCTCTTCTTTCCATCTTCTGCCTCTTCTCTCCTTATGGTCGGTTAAAACGGCGCATCCTCACCGGATGGCGCGTTGGTTTGCGTATCGGCGGGTTCGGCTTCCGGGCCGCCCTCCTGTTTCGCTCCTTTGGCCCGTCCCAGGAACTGGACCCGCTCGGCGATGACTTCGACCGCGGAACGTTTTTCCCCCTGGGGCGTCTCCCAGCTGCGGCTCTGGATCCTGCCCTCGACGAAGACCGGGCTGCCTTTCGAAAGATACTCGCCGCACGTCTCGGCCATCTTGGCCCAGACTACCACTTTGATGAAAGAAACCTCTTCCTTCTTCTCTCCCTGCTGCGTATATACGCGGTTGACCGCGACGGTGAACGTCGTGACCGCGCTGCCGCTGGGGATATACCTGAGTTCGGGATCACGAGTCAGGTTACCGATAAGAAATACCTTGTTAAGGCTGGCCATAGATACCTCTCTTATTGGGCCTCATGGATGAAGATGACAGCTCTGAGGATAGATTCGTTTATCTTATAGATCCTCTCCATCGCCGTGATCGACCGGGGCTCGCCGGTAAAATAGAGCAGGAGGTAACGGCCCTTCTTCTCTTTCTTTATCGGATAGGCGAGGTCCCTCGTCCCTAATTCCTCTTTGGCGTCGACTTTCCCGCCGTTCTTTGTGATGACCTCTACGACCGCGGCGCTGAGTTTCCCGTATTCTTCATCGCTTAAGTTCGGTTTGAGTATGAAAAGCCCTTCGTATTTCCTCATTTTCCTTCCTTTCTATTCTTCAGATTGAACTGAGTCGCGGCGCCTTCGACGCCGCTTTTGAGCCATGTTTCGCAACAATCGACGGAAGTTTCCACTACTTCGTCTAAAATATCTTCTTCGGCCTTCTTGAAAGTCGAGAGGACGTACCCGCTCAGGCCGGCGCTTTCTGTATCCGTGTCCCGCTCTTGCATGCAAGAGCGGGGCTTGCCTATGCCGACCCTTAGCCTCGCGAAATCGCCGCTCCCCAGATGCTCTATTATGGAAGCGAGGCCGTTGTGGCCTCCGGCAGAGCCGTCGGCCCTTATCCGCGTTATGCCGAGGGAGAGGTTTACGTCATCGCAGATGACGAGGAAGTCGCAGAGTTCGGTCTTCCTGCGCGAGAGTATTGCCCTGACCGCTTCTCCGGACCTGTTCATATAGGTCTGGGGAAGCGCTATCGCCACTTCCTCCCCTAATATCCTGCCTCTTCCAATGAGCGAATTGAACGCCTTCGTATTTAACCTTATGCCATGACTGCCGGCCAGCGCGGATGCGACCGTGAAGCCCACGTTGTGCCGCGTCTTTTCGTATCTCTTCCCGGGATTCCCGAGGCCGACGATCACTTTCATCCCGCACCTATGGGTGCGGGACAGGCTCCGCTATTCATTACTCCTTCTTTTCCTTAGCCTTCGCTGCCGCCTTCGCCGCTTCCTCCGCAGCTATCTCTTCGGGTTTCTTCTGCTTCAGGACTTCGGGCTCGGCTGGGGCAGTCTCGGCCGCAGCCGCAACTTCCTCAGGCACGATCTCTATCGGTTTCTCGACCGCGAAGATCCTGACGTCAGGGTCATTTAGTATCTTTACGCCCTTAGGCGCGACTATGTCCTTAATGAAGAGCGCGTCGCCTATCTTCATATTGCTGACATCGACCTCGAGCTTCTGGGGGATGTCGGTAGGCAAGCACTCGACCTGGATCTCCCAGAGGAGATGCTCGAGCACGCCGCCTTCCTGCTTCACGCCGATAGACTCGCCCTTCGATGCGAGGGGCACGTTCACCTTGATCTCCTCGGTCAGCGAGATCTCGTTGAAATCGACGTGCAATATGTGGCCGCTCAGCGGGTCATGCTGGATCTCTTTTATGATGCAGGTCTTGGCCTTTGCCTTCTCGTCACCCTCGATCTTGAGGTTGATAAGGGCGTTCTCTCCGGCCGAGGTATGGAGCGCCTTGTCCATCAATTTCCTGTCGAGGAAAAGCGGCATTGACTTCTCGCCCTTCCTGTAGACGACGGCGGGGATTATGCCCTTTACGCGTTCGCGTTTTACTACTTCTTTACCGAGTTCCTTCCTTACTTTGGCTTCCAGTTTTACCTGTTCCATTTAACTTCTTTCTCCTTTTATTGGTACACTTTATCGAATAACGTGCTTATCGATTTCTCGTAGTGTATCCTCTCTATTGCCTGTCCCAAAAGCGGCCCGACCGATAACACCTTAATCCGCGGGATCATCTTCTCCCTGGGTATGGGTATCGTGTCGGTCACTATCAATTCCTCGAGTGCGGAATTCTCTATCCTCTCTATGGCCGGGCCCGATAAGACGGCGTGAGTGGCCGCGGCGAAGATCTTCTTTGCCCCGGCGTTCTTTAGCGCCGCTACGGCCTCGACGAGAGTCCCTGCCGTGGCGACAAGGTCATCGATAAGGCAGACGTTCTTGCCCCTGACCTCGCCCATTATGTTCATTACCTCGGCTTCCTTGTCGTTTATCCGCCTTTTGTCCACGACGGCCAGCCCTGCCTTGAATTTTTTCGCGTAGGCGCGCGCCATCTTCATGCCGCCGACATCAGGCGAGACGACGACGAGATTGGGGAGGTGCATCTTCTCGAAATATCTCATGAAAGTGTTCACCGCGAAAAGGTTATCGAGCGGTATGTCGAAAAATCCCTGTATCTGGCCCGCGTGCAGGTCCATCGTCAGGACGCGGTTAGCGCCGGCGACGGTTATTAGGTTCGCGACCAGTTTTGCCGTGATCGGTACGCGCGGGCGGTCTTTCCTGTCCTGCCTGCTGTACCCGTAATAAGGCATGACCGCGGTGATGCGCCGCGCCGATGAGCGCCTTATGGCGTCTGTCAATATCAATAATTCCATAAGATTATCGTTTACCGGATTGCAGGTCGGCTGGACGACGAATACGTCCCGGCCCCTTACGTCCTCGGCGATCCTTATCCTTATCTCGCCGTCGTTGAACCTGTCGACCTGCGCGTTGCCTAACGGGACCTTAAGGTAGCTGCAGATCCTCTTCGCGAGCTCGGGGTTCGCGTTGCCGGAAAATACCAGTATCTCCTTATTGTTCTTCATCTTTTGCCCTTTGCCTTTTTAGATTTATCCAGTATCCTCGCCGGCACTCCTACTGCGACAGCTTTCGCCGGGATGTTATTGTTTTTTAAGACGACGCTTCCCGCGCCTGTGACGGCGCCGTTGCCGACCTTGACCGGGGCGACCAGTATTGTGCCGCTCCCGACAAAGACTTTATCCCCTATCACGGTCCTGCTCTTTTTCTTGCCGTCGTAATTAGCGGTAATGGTGCCGCATCCCACGTTGGCGCCTTTACCGACGACGGTATCGCCGAGATAGGTAAGGTGTTTTGCTTTAGATTTAGAACCGATCTTCGAACGTACGATTTCGACGAAATTACCTATTTCCGCGTCGTCATCGATAGTCGTGCCCGGCCTTAACCTGCAGAACGGCCCGATCGCGCAGCGTTTGCCGATGACCACGTCTTTCTCTATAAAAGTAAAAGGATAAATGACCGTGTCTTTACCGATCTTCGCATCCGGAGATATGAAAGTCGTAGCAGGGTCGAGTACCGTGACCGAACCCTTGATAAGTTCCGCGACTTTCCTCCGGCCCAATACAGAATACGCTTTAGCCAAATCCGCCCTCGAGTTCATCCCGATTGACTCGCCGGGATCGTCCGTCTTGAATGCGCTGACTTTCCTTCCGTCTTCCAGGAGGATCTCAATTACATCGGTCAGGTAAAATTCCTTCTTGACCTTCGACTTCTGCACCCTGCTTATGGCTTCAAAGAGGTCCTTGCGGTCGAAACAGTAGAGCCCGACGTTTATCTCGCGGACCCGCTTCTCATCCGCGACCGCCTCTTTATCTTCGACGATCGCTTTTACGCCGCCTGATATCCCGCGGATGATCCTGCCGTACCCGGACGGATCGTCCATGTCTACGGTCAGTACCGTGCAGGAGGACGCTGAAGCCTTGTGCTGCTTCATCAAGAACCGCAAAGTCCCTATTTTTACCAGGGGGACATCGCCGTAAAGGACCGCGATGTCATCAAATCCGGATAATTCCTTCTTCGCAACCTTTACCGCGTCCGCCGTGCCGAGCTGCTTCTCCTGGACGACGGTCCTTGCCTTGCCCTTGAGGAAGCGCTCTGTCTCCCCGGCCTTGTGGCCTATCACGACGACGGGCTTTTCGAACCCGCATGCCGACGCCGTGTCCAGGACATGCTGGAGGATGGGTTTCCCGTGCAGGTCATGCAGGACTTTCGGTATATCGGAATAGAAACGCGTTCCCTTGCCGGCGGCAAGGATCACACAACCGAAGCCGCTCAATTTATCCCTGTGCCCCTTAGGCTATTTTACGTTTGTCTTTGTCTTCGCCGCGCGCGATGAGTATCGGCATGGTCTTGCGCGTGACGCATTCCGGCGTGATTATGCACTCCGCGATATCGTTCTGCGACGGAATATCATACATCACTTCGAACATTATCTCTTCGAGTATCGAGCGCAGGCCGCGAGCGCCGGTGCCCTTATGCAGGGCTTCTTTCGCGATCGCGACGAGCGAATCTTCGGGGATCGTAAGCTTGACGTTCTCCATCTCGAAAAATTTCGTATACTGTTTTACCAGCGAATTCTTGGGCTTGACCAAAACCTCTACGAGGTCTTTCTCGTCAAGCGGGTTGAGCGTTGCGACCACCGGCAGGCGCCCCACGAATTCCGGGATCATCCCGAACTTTAACAGGTCCTCCGGCTCGACCCGGGAAAGGAGGTCTCCCATCTTCTTGGCCTTGCTGGCCTGCGGCTCGTCGAGATAAGTGTTGAAGCCTATCGTCTTCTTGCCTATCCTGCGCTCGATTATCTTGTCGATGGTCGAGAAAGTCCCTCCGCATATAAAAAGTATGTTGGTCGTATCGACCTGTATATATTCCTGCTGCGGGTGTTTCCTTCCGCCCTGCGGCGGGACGTTGGCGGTCGTCCCTTCCAGTATCTTCAACAGCGCCTGCTGGACGCCCTCTCCGGAGACATCCCTCGTGACCGAGACGTTCTCATGGGTCTTGCCGATCTTGTCTATCTCGTCGATATATATTATCCCGTGCTGCGCGCGTTTTACGTCGTAATTGCACGCCTGGAGAAGGCGCAAGAGCACGTTCTCGACGTCCTCGCCGACGTAACCGGCCTCTGTCAACGGCGTGGCGTCGCACAGGGCAAACGGCACATCCAGGACCTTCGCGAGCGTCCGCGCCAGGAGCGTCTTGCCGGACCCGGTGGGCCCGATAAGCAGGACGTTTGACTTCTCGAACTCGACGTCGCGGCTCTGTACCTGCGTGACTATGCGTTTGTAATGGTTGTATACGCCAACGGAAAGCTGCCTCTTGGCGCGATCCTGCCCGACTATGTATTGGTCGAGCTGGCGCTTTAATTCGGCGGGCTTTAAAAGTTCCTTGACGCGGGTCTCGCGCTTCTGCTTAAGCTCCTCTTCCTCGTCGCTGGACAAGATCTGTCCGCAAAGCTTGACGCAGCTCTCGCAGATATACGCGCCCTGCCCCGAAAATAGTTTCTTCACTTTTTCGCGGGATTTCCCGCAAAACGAACATCTCTCTGTCATTCCGATTTGCCTCGCATTGGTTGCCCGGTGAGGATTCGAACCTCAACGCCGAGATCCAAATTCTCGTGTGCTACCTTTACACTACCGGGCAGAAGAAAATAAAACTATTCGGTTAAGCCTTTTCTTATAATGCATAAGGAAGGCTTGCCCTGTGGGGCTAGTCTTCTTCTTCTGCGTACTCTGGCCCTTTGGCTGGGACAGGACCCTTCTTCTTCTCGGCATCAAAGGCTTCCAGTACCCTCTTCTGGATAAGCTCCCTGAATTCGAGCGTGATAGGATGGGCTATGTCTTTGTGTTCCGCCTGGCGCTCCTTCGCCTCGTCCTCCGGGCTCTTCGCCGCCGGACGCGGGATGCAATTCAGGCCGGAACCGCAGTTATTGCAATATTTGGACCGTACCACGTTCTTGAAATTGCATTTCGGGCACGGCTCCTTCATCTTCCTCGACGGCATCGCGACGAAGAGGCCCTTTTGCCCTTCGATGACCTTTATATTCCTGACGACGAACGCGCTGTCGAAAGTTACCGTAGCGTAAGCCTTAAGCTTCTTGTCCTGCCCCTCTTTCATGAAGACCCTGACCTCGGTGATCTGCATCTGCTGCTCCTTTTTTTCTCAGATGAAGAAAGGCTGGCTTACCACAAAGTCCGCGCGACGAAAGCTTTCCAACCGTCCCCAAGTAAGAGCCTACTCTTTGCTTCCAGAGCTTCTTCTTTACCGGAAGCCACTCCATACACCGTAGGCCCGCTGCCGCTCATAATCGAAAACCTGAGCCCCGCTTCTTTTATCGCAGATTTCATCTCAGAGATGGCCTTGGACTTGCGTTCAACCGGGACTTCCAAGCTATTGGACAAAAGACTCCCAAGGTCCTCAAATTTGATCCCTTTGAGGCGAACAGGGTTAATTCTACTATCAGAAGGGGCCGAAGTCAAGCCCAAATTTAGGTCGTTGTAGGCGTCTTTTGCGAGCACCGGAAATCCAGGATTGACAAGAAGATACCAAAAAACGCTCTTTTCCTGCCCGTCTCCGCACGGTTCCAGTATTTCGCCTTTCCCTCGGCCTATAGCCCTCCCACAATCTAATAAAAAGAAGGCAACATCCGCCCCGATCGAACTTCCTATCTCTAATAAATGACTTTTATTAAGTTTTAAGTTCCAAAGTTCATTCAAGCCGCGCAAGGCATAGGCGCAATCAGAGCTGGCGCCGCCTAAACCGGCCGCGACCGGGATATTCTTCTTTAATGTCATCTCCACGCCGCCGGCCGCCGGATATCTATCCTTGAGCATCTGCGCGGCTTTGTAGATGAGGTTGCGCTTATCACAAGGCGCTTGTGGGTCATCGCATTTGACCACAATATCTTCGGGTATCGCTTTGAGGGAAAGTTCGTCGCAGAGATCTATGCGCTCGAACACGGTCTCGATGTCATGGTAACCGTCGGGCCGCTTGCGCAGGACCTTAAGATACAGGTTTATCTTTGCGGGAGGTCTTAAGTTTATCATAGGCATTAGCCCCTTCCCTTAGTGGGTATAGGGAAGGGCTATCCTTTAGGATACTTTTTGGCTTTAAGGAGTTCGAGCGCCGCTTTCACGATGCCTTCGGCGCTAAGGCCGAAATATTTCATGAGCTCCAGGGCATCACCGGATTCGCCGAAACGGTCCTTCATCCCGACCATGCGCACCGGGACGGGGCAATTTTCGGCCAGGACCTCGACGACGGCGCTTCCCATCCCGCCTACGACAGTGTGCTCTTCGGCGGTGACGATAGCGCCGGTCTCTTTCGCGGCTTTTATTATCTCTTCCTTGTCTATCGGCTTTACCGTATGGAGGTTTACCACTCGGGATGACACTCCCAGTTTTTTGAGGTCGTCCCTCGCTTTCAGCGCCTCATGGACCATTACACCCGTCCCGATTATTGTGAGGTCTGAACCGTCGGCCATGCGCAGGGCCTTGCCTATTTTATAACTGTCCTTGTAGTCTGTTATTATGGGGAAGGGTTCGCGTCCCAGCCTTAGGTATACCGGCCCGGGATGTGAAGCGGCGGCGATCGTCGCAAGCCGCGCCTCTTCGGAATCGCACGGCACTATCACCGTCATGTTCGGCAGGACGCGCATAAGCGTTATCTCTTCAAGCGCCTGGTGCGAGGCGCCGTCAGGCCCGACCGATATCCCGCCGTGGCTGCCCGCGATCTTGACGTTCAGGTTCATGTAGCAGACCGAAAGGCGTATTTGGTCCCAGGCGCGGCCCGAGGCGAATACTCCGAACGTGCACGCGAACGGGACCTTGCCGCTCAGCGCGAAACCCGCGGCGGTGGATATCATGTCCTGCTCGGCCACGCCGAAATCGAAGAACCTCTCCGGATATTTATCCCTGAACCAGTTGGCGCGCACCGAGGCGGTAAGGTCCGCGGAAAGCACCACGACATTACTGTTCGACTTCCCGAGCTCTACCAGCGCCTCGCCGAATCCGTCGCGTGTAGGTTTGATGACAGGCATTTACTTAAGGCCCTCTTCTATCTCTTTGAGCGCTTTTTCAAGGTCGGCCTTCTTGACGGCCGTGCCGTGGTATCCGGGCGCGTTCTTCTCGATGAACGAGACTCCCTTGCCCTTTACCGTATGCGCGATTATCACCGTGGGTTTCCCTTTTATCATCTCGGCCTTATCGAGCGCGTCCATTATCTGCTTGAAATCGTGGCCGTCTATCTCTATGACGTGCCAGCCGAAAGCGAGCCATTTGTCCTTTACCGGCTCGAGGTTCTTTATGTCGCTAGTCCAGCCGTCTATCTGCTGCTTGTTGAGGTCTACGATGGCGCAGAGGTTGTCTATCTTGTAATGCGCGGCGGTCATGGCGGCTTCCCATACCTGCCCTTCGTCAAGCTCGCCGTCGCCAAGCAGGCAATATACCCTGTAATCCTTGAAATCCATGCGCGCGGAGAGCGCCATCCCGTCGGAGATGGAGAGCCCCTGTCCGAGCGATCCGGTCGAGGCCTCGCAACCGGGCGTACTGAGGCTCGCGTGCCCCTGGAGTATTGAACCGCGCTTGCGCACGGTCATTAGAGTTTCGCGCGGGAAGAATCCCCTGTGCGCGAGCACCGCGTAGAGCGTCGGGCAGGTGTGCCCCTTTGAAAGGACGAACCTGTCCCTCTCCGGCCATTTGATATTCTTGGGATCATAACGCAACTTATAATAATAAAGCGCGACGACGAGCTCGACGCACGAGAGCGATCCGGACGTATGCCCGGACCCCGCCTCGGAGAGCATCGTCAGGACGTCTTTTCTTATCTCTTTGGCCGTATCTTTTAACTGGTCGAGGCTTGGTCTTGCCATTATTTCCCTGTTTTCTTCAATTTTTCGAGCTTCTCTTTGATCGACGGCTGGTCTGCTTTCAATTCCAGCGATTTTTTCCAGACGTCCTCCGCCTTCGCCGTCAGGCCTTTCTTGTAATACGCGTCCCCGAGGTGGTCGTAAAGTATCGAATCTTTCCCGTAGGCCGTTATCGCCTTCTCGAGCTGTGTTATCGCCTCGTCGGTCATCCCCTTCTTGTAATACGCCCACCCGAGGCTGTCTATATAGGCGCCGTTATCCGGGCTGAGATCGAGGGCGCGCTTGATGAGGGTTATCGCCTCGTCGAGGTTCGTCCCGTCTTCAGCGTACATATAACCCAGAAAATTCAGCGCGTCGGCATGCTTGGGGTTGAGCTCGATCGCCTTCTTCAACTCTTCTATGGCAAGCGCTTTCTCCCCCGCGCTTTCGTAGGCCGAGGCCAGGTAAAAATATCCGTCGGAATCCTTAGGGGCGAGTTCTACCGCCCGCTTGTAAGAGCCGAGGGCTTCCTTCGTCATCTTCTTCTGCGAATAGGCCATGCCTTTTACTATATAGGCCAGGCTGGCGCGAGGCTCATCTTTTATTGCGACCGCCTTATCCAGAAGGGCAAGGGCTTCGTCCGGCTTCTTCTCGTTGAGGTAGACATACGCCAGCTCCAGGTATCCCTCTATCTTATCCGGCGCAAGGCTGACTATGAGCTTATAGGTCGAGATAGCGTCGTCGGGCTTACCGGCGCGGTAATAGGCGTGCGCCAGCAGGCTGTATATCCTCGTGTTCAGCGGTTCGGCCTCGAGGGTCTTCTTGTAATCCTCTATCGCCTTGGCGTAATCGCCCTTGAGCTCCCAGATTATCGCCCTGCTTAAGCGCGCTTCCGCGTAATCCGGGTTGAGTTTTACCGCCGTGTCGAAATGCGTGAGCGCGTCATCGTATTTCCCCAACTTCGTGTAAAAGATCCCTAACGTAAAATGTATGAGGGCCGACTCCTTGCCTTCCTTGAGGATATCCTCATAGACCTTGGCGGCCTCCTCGATCTTCTGCTGCACCACGTAAAGGTCGGCAAGCGAGGCGAGGGCCTTGATATCGTGCGGGTCCCTTTTTACTATCTCCTCGTACTGTTCGGCGGCCTTGTCGAATTTCTTCTGTATCGTGTAAAGGAGGGCGAGGGTGAAACGGGCGTTGGCGTCGGACGGGTCGCTTTCTATGGCGATGTTAAGGTATTTCGCGGCCTCTTCCGATTTGTTGAGCCGGATGTAATCCAGCGCTATGCTCGTATTTATGGTAGAGGACTTCGGGTCCTGCTGTAAGGCTTTCTTGTATTCCTCGATTCCCTGCTCGAACTTTGATTCGTTATCGAGGACGTTACCCATCAGGAAATGGGCATAGGAGCTCGTATCGGCGCTTTTCGATTTTTGGCCTTCCGAAAAAAGCGTATCGTAATCGGAAAGGCGCTCGGAAGACCTGCAATAGAGGGGCGACCCTTTTATTACGGCAAAAAGGGCCACCCCTGCAATGGCGATGAGAATATACTTTTTCACCTTGGAAAGTCAGCTTTCAAGAAGAATTACTTCTTCTTGTGCCTGTCCCTGCGGAGCCTCTTTTTTCTCTTGTGCGTCCTGATCTTTCTTCTTTTGCGCTTTTTACCGCACGGCATCTTGTGCTGCCTCCTTTTAATATATGACTTTATTGAGCGGGTATTCGATTATGCCTTCCGCCCCGGCCTGTTTCAATTTGGGTATGAGCTCGCGCACCTGTTTCTCGTCGATGATCGTCTCGATGGCGCACCATCCGGGAACACTCAGCTGCGAAATGGTGGGCCTGCGCATGGCCGGAAGGATGCCGAGTATCTTTTTTAAGTTCTTGTTGGCGATGTTCATCTTCAGGCCGACCTTCTCCTCGGCGGCTATGGCGCCCTTGAGGAGTATGGCGATCTTCTCTATCTTCGCCTTCTTCCAGGGATCTTTCCAGGATTTTTTGTTGGCGATCAATTGCGTCGTCGAGGTGCAGAGCGTCTCGACTATTTTCAGGTTGTGCGCGCGCAACGAAGAGCCGGTCTCGGTAAGCTCGACGATGGCGTCGACCAGGCCGGAATACACCTTGGCCTCTGTCGCGCCCCACGAGAACTCCACGTCGGCGTTGACCTTCTTCTTCTTAAAATATTCTTTTGTGAAATTTACGAGCTCGGTGGCGATCCTCTTGCCGTTAAGGTCCTTCACCCCGCGGATATTGGAATTCTCCGGGACGGCGAGGACCCATCTTACCGGGTTGAGGCTCTGTTTTGCGTAGGTAAGCTCTTCGACGCGGACTATGTCGGATTTGTTCTCGAGTATCCAGTCGTTGCCGGTGATGCCGCAGTCGAGGATGCCCTGTTCGACATACCGCGACATCTCCTGAGCCCTTAACAGGACAGGGGCAAGCTCCGGGTCGTCGGTCGAAGGGAAATACGACCTCTCCGAGCCGGATATGGAGAACCCGGCCTTCTTAAACAGTTTAAAGGTAGCCTCTTGCAGGCTACCTTTAGGTAAACCTATTTTCAGTTTGGACATGGCTCATATTCTATATTCAACGAGCCTAAAAGTCAACGATATTTTCGCCGGAAGACAGCTGGTCCGTCAGTACGAGCTCTTCGGCGAGGTCGTCTCTTGAAAGGAGCGCTACCGAAACGAGGGTCGGCCCCCTGGAGGCAAAGGAGAACAGGACGATGTTTAACGCTAAAATAAACATCGCCGCGGCAAGCACCGGTTTGGGCTGGAAAAAGGCAAAGGAGATCCCGTCCAGCCATCCGGCGAACCCGTAGCTGCGGTTCGACTTACGGCTGTCTATGGCATCCAATCTCTCCCCCAGCTCCCTGTCGAACTCCGGCCAGAACCCTTTCGGGGGCTCGGGAGCCTTCCTCTTCGATATCATATCCATTATATCCTTAAATGACGCCATATTCTCCACCCCCCTCCGTTTTTATGTATGGCGATAACGCCTTCTGTAAATTCTTTGTCGCGCGGAAAAGATGCACTTTCGCGGTCGACTCGCTGCATTTTATCATATCCGCTATCTCGCCCAATTTCATGCCGTGCATATGCCTTAATACAAAAGTTATTTTCTGCTTCTCCGGCAGCCTGTTTATAGCCTCGTCGACTTTTTCGCGTATCTCCTTATTGAGGAGCGCCTTCCTCGGGCCCGGCCCGTTGTCGACCGCCTCGACCGGCGCCTCGTCGTCCTCATCCGCCGGCTCCCGGACCTCGACGAGGACCCTGATCCTGGCCTGCTTTTTCCTCAAGACATCCTTGCACTGGTTCAGGAGTATCCTGTAAAACCACGTGTAAAACGCTGAGCCGCCGCGGAATTTCCCGATATTCAAATACGCCTTGACGAAAGCTTCCTGCAGCACGTCCTTGGCGTCCTCGGCGTTGCCGGTAAAATTGTAAGCGAGGGCGAACGCCTTCCCCTTGTACATATCCACAAGTGAGTCGAACGCCGCCCGTTCGCCATTCCTGGCCCGTTCAATAAGCAGAAGTTCCGGATCCAATATTTGTTCGGCCTTTACTTGTTCGTATCAGCCAGGTCCTTCTTGAGTTCTGAGAGGGTCGATTCCATCCTCTCTATCTGGCCCTGGATCATTTCCTTGTATTTCGCCGGGTCCTTCTCTTTCAACTGCGCCAGCCTCTCGTGGATCTGCTCGCGGCGGTGTTCCATCATCTTCTTGAACTGCTCGGGATGCTTTTCCCCGTATTCCCTCAGCTTATGGAACCTCTCGAAGCCCTGTCCTCTTGACTGCGCCTTGCCGATAGAATAACCGGTAAAACTCGAGCTTGCCGCGATGATCAGGACAAGCACTGCCGCCAAAACTGCCTGGGAAGCCTTCATCTTGCACCCTCCTTTTACTGTGTTAGACGGATAGGAACGCTAAAAGTTTACTTTATTTTACCATAAATGGGGTTGCCTGTCCGAAGTTTTCCTGTTATAATGCTTAAACTTTACCTACCCCACGCAATGGGGCTCTAAGGAGAACCTAGAATGCTCAAACAGATCAGGGAGAACGCAAGAGTACCTCTTTACCTGTTGATCGTGGCCTTCATCGGCCTCTACGCGGTAAGCGGGCATGATACCGTCCCGCCTGCCGGAAAGATATTCGGCAAAAAGGTCCCGATCAGCGATTTCCAGAAAGCCTACAACGGCGTGAAGACGCAGCTGACGATAAGATACGGCAAGCTGCCCAACGACTCTAAAATAGAGCCGGTCCTCGAGGACGAGGCGTGGAACAGGCTCATAATGCTTTATGAGGCAAAAAAAGAGCGCATAAAGGTCACAGATAAGGATATCGTCGATTACGTGAAGGGCGTGACCGCATTCAATGACAAGAGCGGCAGGTTCAGCAAGAGGCAGTACGAGGAGATACTGAGATACGGTTTCGGCCTCACCCCTGCCGAGTTCGAAGCCCAGGTCAGGGATAACCTGACGATAGACAAGCTGATCGAGAAGCACAGCGACGACGTGAAACTCACCGACGCCGAGATACTCAACGAATATAGATTCCTGAACGAGAAAGCGAAGGCCGATTACATCCTGTTCAAGACCTCCGATTTCCTGACGCAGGCGGTGGTGACCGAAGACGAAGTAAAGGCGTATTTCGAAAAGAACAAGGCGGCCTTCAAGATACCCACGCAGGTGAACGCGGAATATATCGCCAAGCCGTTCCCTGACGATAAGGAAGAGACGAAACAAAAGGTCAGGAAAGAGATAAAAGACATCTCCTACGAATTTGCGGCGGATACCGATTTGGCGGCGGCCGCGAAGAAGTTCTCGCTCGAAGTGAAAGAGACCGGATTCTTCAACAGGGAGACGAATATCCCGGGCATAGGATACGACCTCAAATTCGCGGACACGGCGCTGTCCCTTGCCGTGGGCCAGGTCAGCAGCCCGCTTGAGACGAAGACCGGCGTATATATAATAAAGATAAAGGAAAAGAAGCCGGAGCGCCAGGCAACCTTCGTTGAAGTAAAGGATGACGCTGAAAAGAATTTAAAGGCCGAGAAGGCCGACGCTATCGCGAAGGTAAAGGCCCAGGAAGCGCTTAAATCCCTGAAAGCGGGATCGAGCCTCCCATTCAAGAAGACCGAGGCGTTCGCGAGGGGCCAGTATATAGAGGGGCTGGGCGTGTCGCCTGAGTTCGCGGAAGCCGCGTTCTCGGTAAAACAGGGTGAATTGTTCGGCGACACGGTTAAAATCCACGACGGTTATGCGATCGTCAGGCAGGATTCGATAACCCCCATAGACGAGAAGAAATTCCAGGAAGAGAAAGATAAATTAAAGAAGTCGCTTTTGGAGCAGAAGAAATATTTCGCCTCGATAACCTGGTTCAACGAGCTAAGGAAGAAGGCTAACCCGCAGCCCGCCCTGAATAAGGCACGGGCAGCCCGCCAATAGTCTCGCCCATAACATTTACCGGCTGGAGGAACTCCATTTCGAGGAGCTTCCAACCGTCTTCTTCTTTAACGAGCTTCAGCCTGAACTTATCCTTCTCCCCTTCCAGCCCCTGCATTATAGTCTCTGACGCGCCCCGGCCGGTGCGGCCGATTATCAGGGCGGTCACTTCCACGTCGGCCTCTGTCTTCGCCCCGTTCAGTTTTATATCCACGCTCTCAATATTTATGAATACATCCTTATAATACGAGACAAAACCCTTCACGCCGAAGACGAGGGTCGAGCGGTCATTGCCGTATTTATCTTTATAATTAAAGGAGACCATATCCGAGATACCGAGGAGGTTCTTCTTCTCGATGCGGGCTTTGCCTGTCATGATGAATTTCTTGATGCGGGCCGGCTCGCCGCCGAATACGTCCTGGACCAAATTATAACCGAAATAGGCGACGAGTGAGATAACGACCGCCCACAAATAGATCTTAATATACTTTCTTATTGGGAAGCTCATTGAATTTCCTGAAAAGCCCGAGGCATTCTCTTCTCATGAAGGCAGGAACGAGTTTCACTTTGCTCTTTCCGAGGGATTTGAGCCGGCTGTCGGTTATCTCAAGCTCGTTAAAACCGATCCTTTTTGCGTCTCTTGTCGTGGTGCCGTAGATTATCTTATCGATACGGGCCCAGTGTATCGCGGAAAAACACATCGGGCACGGCTCTGTCGTCGAATAGATAACGCAGCCTGAAAGGTCGAAGGTCTTTAATTTGCGCGAGGCGAGGCGGATGGCGTTTATCTCGGCATGGCAGGTCGCGTCATTTTTCAACACAGAATTGCGAGCGACCGCGATCACCCTGTCGCCTTTGACAATACAGGCGCCGAACGGCCCGCCGTCCATCCTCTTGAGATTCTTCCCGGCCTCTTTTATGGCCAGGAGCATGAATTTTTTATTCATCTGTTCTTCAACTCCCTTATCGCGTCCGCGGCAATCCAGCGGGCGGCCCTTGAGTCTATATTATATATCTCTTTGGCGGCTTTAAGCGCGGCTTTCCTGAGCTTCGGGTTGCGCTTGCCGATCTGGCGAAGGGCCCAGTTGACCGCCTTCCTTACATAATTGCGCTCGTCGGCAGATTCCCTCTTTATCACCGGGAAATAGACCATGAATGCCGCGTCTTTTGCTTTTTTATCATGGACTGCGAGGCAGGCCATCAGCGCGAAACCCGACCGCTTATAATATTCTTCTTTCTTCCTGCTCCACTCGTGGGTTTTTTTGTGAGCAACCGGCGTATAACAAAAAAGGTTAGAACATACCTGGTCGCAGATATCCCATGAATCAAAATCCTTGGCCCACTCGTCCATCTCCTTGGGAGTGATTTTATCTGGATCGGCTACCATGCCGGCGAGGATGCGCGCTTCGTGGATACCTGACGCCCACAGTTTTTGGGCGAGAGCGTGGTCTTTGCCTGCTTGCCTCGCTATCTTCCTTAGGACGGGTATGGGCACACCGAGGGTGTTCTTGGAACTGATGCCGAAGCGGGCCATCCCCTCGATATTCTTGGGGCTAGAAAGGGATTTGAGTTTTTTTATTATTTCCGCGGCCGTATATCGGGGCATGGATTATTTCTTTAGTGTGATCTCGACGAGCTTCGCGGTGACGCCGGGGAGCTTGTTGAGCCTCCTGGCGAGCTCCTTCTTTTTCTTGCTGTCTCCGACGAGCTCGAGGATTATCAGGCCGACGTCCGAACACTGGTTGAGGACGCCGTCGTGGATGCCGAGGCGCGTCTTGACGAAGCAGCCGTATTTGGTGAGGACCTTCTGGAAATTTACCGCCGATCTGCTGCGGGTGCGTAAAAGCGCTATCAGTATGCTCTTCATACCTGCCTCCTTTAAGATTACCGGTCCCCGAAACAGGTCCCGACAGAACGCGCCGACTCTACGAGCGGATGGTTCTTCGGGACGAGCCTCTTGCCCTTCGCGACATCCCTAAGGGAGGCCTTGACGAACTCATTGTTCCTGACCGCGACCATATGGCCGAACGCGCCCTCATTCACGAGATCCATCGCCCCTGTCCCAAGCTGTGTGGCCAGGACCCTGTCGAAAGGCGTGGGCGAGCCTCCCCTCTGGAGATGGCCCATTATCACGGCGCGCGTCTCTATGCCGCACGCTAACTTCTCTATCTGCCCGCCGAGGACAAAGCTTACGCCGCCGAGCCTGATCGATTCGAAGCTCTCCTTCACTATCCTCTTTACGACGACATCCCCACCCTTCGGCTTCGCGCCCTCGGAGACCACGATTATGCTGAACCTCTTGCCTTTGCTGTGCCTCTCTTTTATCTTCCTGACAACCACGTTGATATCGTACGGGATCTCGGGGATGAGTATGATATCGCCGCCGCCGGCAACACCGGAGTGGAGCGCTATCCAGCCCGCGGTACGCCCCATTACCTCTATTATCATCGCGCGGTGATGCGATTGCGCGGTCGTATGTATCCTGTCTATGCCTTCGGTCGCCACCCATACGGCCGTGTCGAAACCGAACGTTATATCGGTGCCGAGGATGTCATTATCTATCGTCTTCGGGACGCCGACGATCGGGATCCCATCCTCATAAAGCCTGTGAGCAATGCTGAGCGTCCCGTCTCCGCCGATAACCACCAGCGCGTCGGCTTTCAACCTCTTAAAATTATTTATGGCGCTCCTGTGGTAGTCCTTGAATGTGACCTTGCAGTTCTTGCCTTCTATGGCGTAATGGTAAGGATTGGCAATATTGGAGGTGCCGAGTATCGTGCCGCCTAGGGCAATGATGCCCGAGACATCGTGATTCTCGAGCTTCCTGACCCTATTCCTTACGAGGCCTTCGTAACCATCCTCGATCCCGACGACTTCGCATCCTTCGCCCATGGCTTTTTTAGCCACGGCCCGTATGACCGCGTTCAGGCCCGGGCAGTCCCCGCCGCCGGTAAGTATCGCTATCCTTTTAGGTTTCATATTAGCTCCCTCTGTTAGATTATAAGAGCGCCGTAATTAAAAAGCAACTTTAAAAAATCGGGCGGGTCCTGTCTGCCGAGCACCTCACCCCTTTTGCTGGTGCAAAAGGGGTGAGGGCTCCGTCGGCAGCCACCTGCTGCAAATTTTTAAATCTTGCTTATTATCTCCAACATTTCTTTTTTCGTTTCCGCCGCGCAAGCCGCTACACGTAATGGGCGGACGTTATTAAGTCCCTTGGTGTACCAGCAGAAGAACTTGCGGAATGCCGGGATCGCCCTTTTGGCGCCGAAACATTTGACAGAGGAGTTGAGATGGTATTTTATCGTCTTTACGACCGTTTCTTTTGAAGGCCTTTCCTGGATAGTTCCGTCTTCGAGGTAAGTTTCGACCTCACGGAAGAACCACGGGTTGCCCAGCGCGCCGCGGGCCAGGAGGATACCGTCGCAACCGGTCTCGTCGAACATCTTTTTCGCGAGCTGGGCGGATAATACGTCGCCGCTGCCGATGACCGGGACCTTCACCGCGTCCTTGACCGACTTTATGACCCCGTAATCGACGCTGCCGCTGTATAACTGGTTCCTCGTCCTGCCATGGATGAATATCGCAGAGACACCGGCATCTTCGGCAACCACAGCGGTCTCCCTGGCGTTGACCGAATTCTTTTCCCAGCCGGCGCGGATCTTTACAGTGACCGGCCACCTCGATTCCCTGACCATTATCTTAAGCAGGCGCTTGAGTTTGCCTAAGTCCTTGAGCAGGGCCGCGCCCTCACCCTTCGCGGTGACTTTCCTTTCAGGGCAGGCGGCGTTGAAATCGAGGATATCGAATTTGTATTTATGGAGTTTTTCTATCGCGCGGTTCAAATATTCGGGTTCGTTGCCTACGAGCTGGATGCCGAGAGGCCTGTCGCCTTTTGCCGACCCTAGCATCTCGAGCGCCTTGACGTTGCTGTAACTTAACGAGCGCGCGTTGACCATTTCGGTAAAAGCGAGCTCGGCGCCGAATTTGCGGTTGAGCATGCGGTACGGCAGGTCTGTTATGCCCGCCATCGGGGCGAGGATGAGGTTAGACTTTAATTTAAGCTTGCCGATCGTCAGCATGAACTATCAGTCGGAGATCTTTATGTATTGCTTGGGCGCAAAATTGTTTTCGAACGTCCAGACGCACGCGACGCATTCCGTGATGCGGAAGACCGCAAGCACGCCAAGGCCCAGCTCCTCGACGATAGGCTTCAGGAACGGCCTTGACGCGACGATCGCCCTTTTGAGGTTATCATCGTACACTACTACGGCCTTTCCTTTCACCCTGACCTGGATGCCGCTCTTCTGGTTGAAGAAGCATGCCTCGACCAGCGGGTTGTCGCAGATCTGCTTGAACAGGTCTTTCGAATTGCCGGTATGGAATATTATGCCTTCGTCGTCGGCGCGGTACGCCATCATGCCCCTTACGTGCGGCTGGTTCCCTTCGGCAGTGGCGAGATTACAGGCGAGGTTCTCGTTGATGAATTTGATTATCTTTTCTTTTGTCATCTAAATATACCTCACGACGTATTCCAGTGATTTTTTCTTGGGGCCTTCCCCTTCCTTAAGCGGATAGCCTACGGGGATGACCGCCATGAACTCGCCTTTCGATTCCCCAAAGAATGAAAGGACGTCATCCTTTATCAAGAACAATATCCCCAGCCAGACGCTGCCGAGGCCGAGGGATGTCGCGGCAATAAGCAGGTTCTCCGCAGCCGCGGCCGAGCTTTGTATCTCCATCGTCCGGAAAAAATCCTTTGCCTTCTCTTTTTCTATCTTGAATAATTCGGTGCCGTGGTTTATCAGTATCCCCGTGTTCACGACCGCGATGACGACCGGCGCGTTGCTGATGCTTCTTGCCGCCATGCGGAGTATCGAGGACGAGGGTTTTGGAAAATCCGAGGACTTGTCTACGACCAGCTGGGCAAGCTGGTGTTTCTTCTCGCCGCGGACTACGATAAAATGCCACGACTGCTGGTTATGCGCCGACGGCGCCTTATTCGCGGCATCGAGTATCACCTTGATAAGGGAATCGCCTACCGGAGTATCCCGGAATTGCCGCACGCTGTGCCGGCGATGGACCACTTTTAGAGTATCGTTTGAATGGCAGTCTTCCATATTGGAACAATTATACTCTATGTATCCAGGAAGGCCAAGAGGGATTTTATTATGGTAAGCGGCGATGGCGGGCAGCCGGGAATATGCAGGTCTACAGGCAGGACCTCTTTTACCCCGCCGACGACGTAATATGAACCTTTGAACGCGCCTCCGTCGAGGGCGCAATCGCCAAGGGTTATGACGAATTTCGGCTCGGGCATCGCGTCATATGTCTTGCGAAGCGCCATCGCCATATTTTTGGAAACAGGACCGGTAACTAACAAGGCGTCTGCGTGACGGGGAGATGCCACAAAGTCGATGCCGAACCGCTGGATATCGTAAATGGGGTTAGTGGTAGCGATTATCTCGGATTCGCAGCCGTTGCATGAACCGGTGTCGACTTCCCTGATGTGGAAAGACCTCCCGAACTTCTTGAATATATGCGCTTTCAGGTCTTCGCCCAGTTTCTCGGTGACTACGCCCTTCATTATCCTGTTCTTCAAAATATTCTTCATAGGTCGTTCCCCGGGTACGAAAGATCGAAGCTCTTGTTGCAAAGCGGGAAATCAGGGATTATGTTGCCGAGCACCGCGAAACACAGCCCCTGCCAGTTATGGAAAGACGGGTCGACTATCTTGCATCTCTCTATCCGGCCCGAGGCATCTGTTTTTATCCAAAAAAGGACCGGCCCCCTCCACCCCTCGGCATAACCGATGCCGCAGCCGGCTTCAGGCGCGGATTTTTTAGCGGCCGATATGTCGGCCGGGGCCATGATCCTAGCAAATTCCCTTATGAGCCGCACCGATTCCTCGATTTCCCTCAGGCGTACGTTCAGGCGCGCGAGGACATCGCCCTCTTCTTCTCTTACGAGCTTGAAATTCGCGGCAGAATAAACACCGGGGAATGTCTTCCGCAGATCCATCGGTATGCCTGATGCGCGGGCCGCAAGCCCGACTATGCCGAGGTCAACGGCGGTCTTCTTCTTTAATATGCCTGTCTTATCGGCCCGGTCCATGAAAGATATGCTGGATAGAAGCATCCTTTTAAGTTCCCTGAAATCTTTCGATATCCCGTCGAGGAAATCCAGCAAAACTTTCCTCTCCGACCCGCCGAGGTCCCTGTTCACCCCGCCTACGGTATTAACGCCTTTGAGATACCTGCTGCCGGATATCTTTTCGTTAAGGGCTAAGGTCTTTTCCTTTATTATCGAAGCAAATGCGTTCGGGAAAGTAAAGCCGACATCCACGGCCATGCCGCCAATATCGTTTGCGTGGTTATAGATCCTCTCGAGCTCGAGGTATATCGCCCTTATGTATTGCGCCCGTTCCGGGATGAGTATGCCGTATATCTTCTCGATCGCCTGGCAATATGCCGTGCTGTACGCGAACACGGAATCTCCGGAGACGCGCTCGGAAAAGCTTACCGCGTCATCCGAACCGGCCGAGGGCATCTTTTCAAAAAGTTTTTCGACGCCACGATGGGTAAACCCAAGGCGCGCCTCGAGGTTTATCACCGGTTCCCCGGCCGCGCTGAACCTGAAATGCCCGGGCCCGATTATCCCGGCATGGACAGGCCCGACCGGCACCTCGAATATCCCCTCGCCTTCGACTTTCTTGAACCTGTACGAGCCTTCCGCCTTTTGCGCCCGTTCAGGCGGGATAAAATCCTTGCGCAACGGGTAGAATCCCTCGAGCCATACCTCCTCGTGGAGATGGAGCCTCCTTAAGTCGGGATTGCCTTCCGGCTCGAGGCCGAACATCTCCTTCATCTCCCTCTCGAAAAGCGCGGCCGAGAAGACGTCTTTTGATATCGATTCAAACCGGGCCTGCCCTTCGGGCAATTGCATCCTTACTAAGACCCATCTTTTACCGGCCCAATCGAGGAAAGCGCAATAGACCGAGAATGCCTTTTTCCCGGGCCCCTCGTCGACCGCAAAATACATCATGACCGGGGAAGAAAGTTTCTTATGGAGTTCCAGGCATTTGCTCCTGAATTCCTCCGGCTTTACGTCTATATATATTTCATCCCTGTATTCCATCATGCCCCTCTTATTATCCCGATCGCCGAAGTCATGAGCCCGCTTAGAAGCGCGGGTAATTTAAACCCAAGCGTGCATGTAAAGACCAGCAAGAATATGAACGCGATCTTCCCGCTTAACGGCTCTCCCTCTGCAGCCACGTCGGACGGCTTCTTCCCGAACACGACCCTGCTGATGTGGTATATGACCGCGCCGAATATTATCGCCAGAAAAAGCAGGAAGAGCGCCGACTGGAGATAAAGCCCCTGCCCAAAACCCGAGATGAGTATCATCAGCTCGCTGAAGAATACCGAGAACGGCGGCGAGCCGGTCAGGGCGAACGCGCCTATTATCAGCATGACGCCGGTAAAAGGCATGGCGTTTACCACTCCCCTCATTGCATTCATGTCGCTCGTCTTGTATTTTTTCACGGCGTTCCCTGCGCTAAAGAACATGAGCGATTTTGTGACCGCGTGGTTAAAGACGTGAAAGAGCGCGCCGAAAAGCCCAAGCGCCCCGCCCATGCCAAGGCCGAAAGTTATGACGCCGATATGCTCGACGCTGCTGTACGCAAACAGCCGCTTGATATCTTTCTGGACGACGACGAAAGCCGCGGATACGCCGAGTGAAAGCAACCCGAAGAAGACCAGCAGCCTGTCCGAATAGGACGTGCCTATGCAGATATTTATTATTGAAGTGAACCTGATGATCGCGTAGATGGCCGTCTTAAGGAGAACGCCTGACAACAGCGCGCTTATCGGAGCGGGCGCCTGGCTGTGCGCGTCCGGAAGCCAGGTATGCATGGGCGCAAGGCCTGCCTTGGTCCCGTATCCGACGAGGATAAAGAGGAACGCGACCTTTAATACATTCGGGTCGAGCTTTCCGGCGACAGAGGCCATCTCGGTCCAGTTGAGGCTCGTCACGCCGCCGTCGCGCGAGGCGGTGTAATAGAATAATATCGTCCCTAAAAGCGCCAGAGTGATGCCGACCGAGCAGATTATTATATATTTCCATGCCGCCTCGATCGACTTCTTGCTGTTATAGAAACCTACCAAAAACGCCGAGACGAGGGTCGTCATCTCTATCGCGACCCAGAGCATGCCGAGGTTATTTACGACGGTCACGAAATACATCGTGAACGCGAAGAGGTTAAAAAGGCCGTAATAGGCCCTCGCCTTCTTCTCTTTTATCGTCCCGGATTCCGCGTCTTTCGCTATGTACCCTATCGAGTAAAGCGCAGCGGCGAAATTCACGACCGATATCGTCAGGATAAAGAACGCGCTCAAGGCATCGATATAGAAGAAATCGAAACCGCTGACCGGGCCTTCCCTTAGCACATACGAGGCAAGGAATACCGAGGCGGCCGATAGCGCAAGGTGCAACACCGCATTGATCACTCCCAACGCCTTTATCCTGTTCATCAGTTAACCTTTCAGCTCGGTGAGCTTGTCCACGTCTATGTGCGTGAACAGGCTGTTTATCTTATAAACGAAAATACCGAGTATCATTACCGCGAGGAATACGTCGAAGAATATCGCTATCTCGACTATGAACGGCATCCCGCCGGATACGCTCGCCGCGGCAAGGAACATCCCGTTCTCCATGACCAGGAGGCCTACTATCTGGGCAAGCGCCTTCATCCTGAATATCATTATAAATACGCCGATGAGCGTTATCGAAATGGATACGAAGAACGCGGGGATCCCGGTGATCATCCCGGTGAATGCGTACGCCAGGTAAGCCAGCACTATCGCCGCAAAGATCGAGACGGTCGGGTTCGCGGAAAGCCCCAGGTCCTCTCCCACCTTTATCCTTTTTACCACCCTGTGCAGCATGCGCGGGATCAATATGACCTTTATCAGGAAGAGAAGCGCGGCGACTACATATAATTCCGTCGAGCCCGACCTGTATGCCAGCACGAACATCAGGAGGAAAAGGAAGAACGACTGGGCGCGGAAACCGTTTATCAACGCGGTCAGGCGTTTTGCCGCGACCATCGCGAAAGCCATCATGAGTATTAAAAACAAAAATATATTTATAGGCATATCAGTACCCCGCCGCGGAAACGATGACCGCCATTATGGAGATGACGAGCGCGAAGCTCAGGAGGTCCACGGCCCTGAAGAGCCTCATCTTCGCGATCGATACCTCGAGTAAACTCACCGCTGCGATCACCGCCGCCATCTTGAGGGCGAAATCACCCCAGGGAATGACGACTGCGGCGATCAAGGAAAAGAACAATACCTGCTTTATGTGCGAGGCTAATTCTATCAGGGCGAGCGACTTCCCTGAATATTCCAGGACCATCGCCTCGTGTATCATCGTCAATTCCAGGTGCGTCTCCTGGTTATCTACGGGAATACGCGAGGTCTCGGCTATGGTCACGACAAAAAGCGAGAGCGACGCGATTATTGATGAAAGCTTTAATCCTGCGGGCGCGCTTACGGCCGCGAGGTTCGTCGAACCGGCGTTAAGCGAGACGGCGAAGACCGACAACAAAGCGACCGGCTCGACAAAGGTCGATATGAACATCTCCCTGGAGGAACCCATACCGCCGAACGCGCTCCCCGCGTCGAGCCCGGCGAGGGCAACAAAGAACCTGCCCAGGGCCAATATAAATATGATGGCAAGGAAATCGCCCATATTGGAGAACGATAGCGTCGAGGCAAATACCGGTACCAGCGATAACGCGCACACTGATGAGGCGAGGACGACAAACGGCGCAGCCTTGAATATCCACGACGTAGTATCCGAGACCACTTCTTCCTTTCCGAAGAGTTTGGCAAGATTATAATACGGCTGGAATACGCTCGCGCCTTTGCGCATCCTGATATTGTTCTTTATCTTCCTTATTATGCCGCTCACGAGGGGCGATACCGCGATCAGCAGCAATATCTGTATGAGTATTAGCGCGGTTTTCATGTCAGGACCTCCCCACGAATATTATGAGCGCCAGTATCGTGATAAAGATATAGGCGATATAGACGTGTATGCTGCCGGGCTGGATCTTCCTCATCGCCTGCGCGGTCTTGATTATCACGTTAAGCGTTGGTTCGTAGATATAGCGCCTGAAGACCGGCGTCGTGAAGACCTCGTATTTGAACGACTTGACGTGGTAAAAAGACTCCCTTATCTTCTCGGTCTTGGTATAAGGCATCAAAAAGAAACTGAACGCGATACGGAACGGCTTTGAGAAGGCTGTGGCCGTATACTCTGTCCTCGAGTCGAGGTTATAATATCCGCAGCCCCATGTCTTGCCCTCGCAAACCCTCTTCTTGCCGGTACCGGCAAGAGCCCATGCCGCGCCAAAGACGAATATGAGCGCAAGGGCTATGAGCGGTACAGAAAGATTTGTGCCGGACTGCGGCGCAAGCGTGAAATTATTAAGGGTAAAGTTCATTCCGACGGTGTTGATGCCTGTCGCGCAGCCTGAAACAACGACTAATATCTTGATCATAAGCGAGGCTGCAAGCCCCAGGATAATTGTAAGTACGGACATGGCAACAAGGGCGGACTTCATCGAGAGCGATACCTCTTTCGCCTCCCTCGCGTGCGCGCTCCTCGGCATCGCCAGGAAAGTGACGCCGAAGGCCTTCACAAAACACGATGCCGCAAGCCCGCCTGTCAGGGCAAGCATCGCCGCGCAGAGGCTCAAAAATATCTTATAACTTCCCGCTGTGGCGAGCGCGCCCAGGAAGAACGCCTGGAGCGTAAGCCATTCGCTCACGAAACCGTTAAACGGCGGCAGGGCCGATATCGCCATCGCGCCGACAAGGAACGTCGCCGCTGTCCACGGCATCAGTTTTATCAGGCCGCCGAGGTTTTCCATATTGCGCGTCCCGGTCGCCTTATAGACCGCGCCGGCGCCCAGGAACAAAAGCCCCTTAAATACCGCGTGATTGATAAGATGATACAACCCGGCGCAGAGCGCGAATACCGCCAGGACCGGATTGCCCATTTTGATAAAGACCATTGAGGCACCGACGCCGAGCAGTATTATGCCGATATTCTCGACGCTGTGATAGGCCAGAAGTTTCTTAAGGTCGTGTTCCATCAACGCATAAATGACGCCTACCAGGCATGAGACTACCGCAAGGACCAGCACAAGATTGCCCCACCATAGCGAATTGACGCCGAGGATGAAAATTATGAACCGCACCATGCCATAGATGGCCGTCTTTATCATTACGCCGGACATTATGCTTGAAATATGGCTGGGCGCCTGCGGATGGGCGTAAGGAAGCCAGATGTGGAGCGGCACGATCCCCGCCTTTGTGCCGAACCCTACCAACAAGAAGATAAAGACGATGTTTTTGACGTTATCAGGCATGAGCAGGCAGGCCTGCTTAAATGCGGAAAAATCGAATGACCCGGCGTATTTGTATATTATCAGGAATGCCGCGGTGATAAACGCGGTCCCGATGTGGGTCATGACTATGTAGATGGTGCCGGCCCGGACGGATTTTTCATGCTTATGGTCAAAGACTACGAGAAAATACGAAAGCAGCGACATCAGCTCCCATGCAACGAGGAAAAGGAAGGCGTTGCCGACCGTGACTACGAGCACCATAGACAGGACGAACGCGGTCATAAGCGACCACGCGAGGATCTTCTCCCCTCGTGAATGGCCTTCCTTAAGGTAGCCTATCGAATAGACCGCCGACGGCACCGAAACGAGCGCTATTACCGCCAGAAAAAACAAAGACAGCGGGTCAAATAATAGTGAAAAACCTATTTTAAGATATTCCATTTACATTTTTTGGTTAGTTAGAGGTAATGCTGGCAGGAACTGGTGTTCATCGCTGCAGTATTACTTGACTGTTGTGAAAGTATTTTACGGCAAAAACGGAAAGTTGTCAAGGCGACTGGGACAGTCCAGTGGAGTGAAATGTTATGCGATTATTCTTTATTTTTCTTAGATATGCTATCTTTAAATCTCTTAATTTTATTTGGAGCAACATATACATATTCAAGCATTGCAATTAGGAAATCATCTATGGCCTTTATTTCCGTTTGGTCAAAATTTACTTCGATTTTATGAGCGCCTATATTTCCTATAAATCTTAAACTTTCTGCCATTTCAACTATTGTATTAGGAATTAAATCTCTCTGATAAATTGGCTATTTGTTCTTTTAAATTATTTCCTTTTGCCTTTTGATCTTTGCAGAGTAATTCCATAGATCTTCTAATCAATACCGCAAAAGCACTTGGTGATATTTTTTCTACCTTTTTTGCTTCCTCGTAATTTCTTCTAATTTCTTCAGGTATCACTCCATCAAGTTTACGGGGAGCAGGATAAAGCAGCTTTGCCTTCTCAAGATTACCTGGATCTTCCGAAGCTTCCCAATCTCCAAATAGGCAAATGCCTTTACATGTTTTGCATTCCGTCAAGTAATAATACGTTTCCATGTCTCCTAGAGATGAGCCATCGAAATCGTATATTTTTACGCTGGAAGTAACTGTTGTTATTATAACGTGTGGCGTTTTATTGCCGCAATGGCTACAAATTAAGATTGCTTCTTTGTTCATAATTATTATATCCTACGCATAACGCTTGGACTCAGCGGCCAAGCCCTGCTAAAAGATACCTGGCGTGGTCCGCTGGAGTGAAATGTTATGGGTTTATATCTTATTCTCCCTTTACATCTCCGTTTTTATACAGAATAAGGCCTTTTTTATATTTAAGACCTTTGTTGTGTTGCGTGCAAGTAATAATAACTGTATCCGAAGGCGAATCTGGCTTAGGCTGTGTATATGTATATTGCATATTCGTAACCGGACAGTTAATGATATCTTTGTCATTGGCGGGAATGTATTTGGGAATTAGATCCGTTAACTGAGCAGGCCATTTGCCATTATTTTCTTCGCTATGCAATTTACATACTATTCCAATCTCTATTAAATTGTGTCTACATGTTATAAGTTTACGAATGAATGGGGGATGGCCTCCCGTTGGAGTAAAAAGCGCCAATATGATTAAAATACTTAAAATAGCCCATATAAAATGTAAAATTGGTTGTTTTTTTATCTTCTCGCGTGAATTTGCAGAGAAAATGCAGCCAATGAACCTAGATGCTGCACTAAGCGATACGATTAGTAATATGATTGCTAAGATTAATGTTAAAATTCCCATTTATGCCTTTTATTATTTTTCATCCCATAACGTTTGAACTCAGCGGCTGGCACCATAAAACAGATGGCCGGGACAGTCCGCTGGAGTGAATTGTTCGGCTCTTTATTTGATTTCTTTTAGCCACCTTACAGCCTCTTCTTTCAATTCTGGTTTATCCTCTTTGTGGCTAAAAACCATACCGTTTTCTTTCCTAAAAGCTTCGACCTCAATGCGTGTTTGTTTTTGATCGACATAAATCAACTTGATGTGAATCTCTTCTACCCATGTTTTTCCATAGCAGTTCCAGTATGTGTAGGACCATCCGCCTTTCTCCCGCTTGGCTTCGAAAAGACCATCAAATGAGACTTTTGGGATTTGCGATTGAACCTGTTTCGCGACGTCATCTATATAATTGGATACCGTCCACGTCTCAAGCGCGGCACATACAATTGATGCCCCGCTGACAACTATAAGCAGCGCTATAACTATTGATTTCATTATTTTCATCTCTTCGCCGAACGATTGAACTCAGCGGCGGCGATATGAAAACAGGATGCCAACGCCATCCGCTGGAGTGAAATGTTAGGTTCCATTATTTTGTTTCCTGGGTGGAAAGAACTCGCATAAGCGCTTCGAATCCTGCCTCGCCAACTTCCTTCCCGGCCTTAATGCTTTCATGATATATAAATATTGCCGAAATAAGATACAAACTCGCTATTAAAATTATGATTTTGGGCATTTTAGCATACCGAACCCAAAGATATGTTCCTAAAATACTAGAAAAAGAAAGAGCAACTATCATAGGAATTTGTCCAAACTCGAAATATGCATAAATTCCTAGGAAAAAATTTACTAAAACCGTACCAAGAATTATAGATAACCTTATTATCCAGATCATTTTCGTTATTTAATTTTTCAACCTAACATATAATATACGAATTCGTAGTTTATTGGTTGTCGTACTGCCCTGTTATCATTATAAGGCCCAAATTGCTTATTGCAAGCTCAAATAAATTCGCAAATGACCTGTAATGGCATGAAATACGAATTCGTAATTTGCGGGTTTTTGTACTTTTAGAGCTTGGGCAGGCGGGTGGAACCCATGAGGTATTTGTCGATCGAATGCGCGGCGCGGCGGCCTTCGGAGATGGCCCAGACGATGAGAGACTGGCCCCTCCTCATATCGCCTGCCGCGAATACATCTTTCACCGAAGTAAGGTAATGCTCGTCGGTCTTGACGTTGCCGCGCGGGTCGAGCTCAACGCCGAGCTGGGAGATCAATCCTTTTTCCGGATGCATGAAGCCTAGCGCGAGGATGACCAGGTCCACCTCTATCTTGAATTCGCTTCCCGGGACGTCTTTAATAAGCATGCAGCCCTTATCATCGCGGCCTATCTCGACCTTTACGCAGGAGAGTTTCTTGACTTGTCCTTTGGCACCCTCGAATTTCTTGGTCGAGACCGACCAATGGCGCTCGCCGCCCTCCTGGTGGCTGGAGGTCGTCTTCAGTAGCATCGGATATTTCGGCCAAGGGGAATCCTTTGTCCGGCATTCCGGAGGCTGGGGCAATAACTCTACCTGGACAATGCATGACGCGCCCTGCCTGTGCGCGGTGCCGACGCAGTCCGCGCCGGTGTCACCGCCGCCGATAACGACGACTTTCTTGCCCTTCGCGTCGATGAGCTTTCCGGAAGGTATCTTGGCGCCGGAGACCCTCTTATTCGACTGGATGAGGAAATCCATCGCGAAATGTATCCCGCCCAACTCGCGGTCCGGTATCTTCAGGTCGCGTGGAAAGCGGCTCCCGCCGGCAAGCACTATTACATCAAAGTCCTTCTTCAGTTTAGATAGTTTATAACCCGCCCCGACGTCCGTCGAAGTTTTAAATTCAATCCCCTCTTTCTTCCATATCTTTATGCGCCTGTCGAGGACGGATTTATCGAGCTTGAAATCGGGTATGCCGTAGCGCAGAATACCGCCTATCTTGTCGTCTCTTTCGAATACCGTGACTTCATGGCCGGCTTTATTCAATTGGTCCGCGCAGGCGAGCCCGGACGGGCCGGAACCGATTACCGCGACTTTCTTTCCGGTGCGTTTTTTCGGAGGGTTTGCCTTTATCCATCCCTGCTTGAAAGCATATTCTATAATATCGAGTTCATCTTCGCGTATCGTGACAGGGTCGTCGTTTATCCCGAGGACGCACGCGTATTCGCACAAGGCCGGGCAGATCCTTCCGGTTATCTCGGGCAGGTTATTCGTCGCGGACAGGACATCTATGGCCTTTTTCCATTGGCCGCGGAACATCAGGTCGTTCCATTCCGGGATATAATTCCCGATGGGGCAGCCCCAGTGGCAGAACGGCACTCCGCAGTCCATGCAGCGCGAGCTCTGGTCCTTCGACTTCTCCTCCGGGCGCAGGACAGCCACCTCCTTGTAATCCTTTACGCGCTCGCAAACCTCGCGGTAGGATGAGGCCTCCCGTTTTATCTTCATGAACCTCTTTGTATCAACCATCGCTTACCTCTTCGAAGAGCACGTCCTTCCTCATGAGCCTGCCTTCAAGGGCGCGCTTGTATTCGATCGGCATGACCTTTATGAAATGCCTTATCTCGTTGTCAAAATCGTCAAGCACGGCCTTAGCCTTGGCGCTATGCGTATACCTGATATGGTTGGAGAGGAGCTTCTGTATGGTCGCGGTATCCTCGCCGTCGAGGGCCTCGAACGCGACCATCCCCATATTGCACCTCGTCTTGAATTCCCTGTCCTCGTCGTAGACATACGCGATGCCCCCGGACATGCCTGCCGCGAAGTTGCGCCCGGTCTTGCCGAGGATGACGACGCGCCCGCCTGTCATGTATTCGCATCCGTGGTCGCCAACACCCTCGATGACCGCGTAGATCCCTGAGTTGCGTATGCAGAACCTCTCGCCGGCGACGCCGCAGATATAAGCCTCACCTGAAGTGGCGCCGTAGAAAGTGGTATTGCCTATGATGATGTTCTCAGGCGCCTCGAAAGCCGACGCCTTCGGAGGATAGACGATGATACGCCCTCCGGAAAGCCCCTTGCCGACGTAATCGTTGGCTTCGCCCTCTACCTCGAAGACGACACCCCTGGCCAGGAACGCTCCGAAGCTCTGTCCGGCGGTCCCGGTGAATTTATAATGTACCGTATCGTCCGGAAGTCCCTTCTCCCCGTAACGGCGCGCTATCTCGCCGCTTAGCATAGCGCCTACAGCCCTGTCCGTATTCTTTATGGAAAAGTCGGCCTTGACGTGGTCCTTATTATCGAGCGCCGGCTTCGCGCTTTCGATAAGTTTAAGGTCCATTACTTTTTCGAGGCCGTGGTCCTGCTTTCTTTCGCAGCGCGTGCCAACGCGCGGAGATACCTGCGGCTTATATAATATCCTCGAAAGGTCGACATTCTTGGCCTTCCAGTTCAATATGGCCGTATTCAACTCAATAAGCTCGGTGCGGCCGATCAACTCGTCGAGCTTGCGCGCCCCGAGTTCAGCCATGATCCCGCGGACCTCTTCGGCGACGAAATAAAAATACCTCTGCAGATATTCGGGTTTGCCGGCGAACCTTTTTCCGAGATCCTCGTCCTGCGTGGCGACGCCGACCGAGCAATTGTTCAGCTGGCAGTGCCTGAGCATGACGCAGCCTAAATTGATGAGCGCGGCGGTCGCGAAGCCGTATTCTTCGGCGCCCAGCAGCGCCGCTATCACGACGTCACGCCCGGTCCTCATCTGGCCGTCTGTCTGCAGGCGCACGCGGCTCCTTAAGTCGTTTAAAACCAGGGTCTGGTGCGTCTCGGAAAGCCCGAGTTCCCACGGCAGGCCTGCGTGCTTTATCGAGCTCAAAGGTGACGCGCCGGTGCCTCCGTCGCCGCCGGATATGAGTATCATATCCGCGTGGCCCTTGGCGACACCGGCCGCGATAGTGCCCACCCCCATTTCTGAAACAAGTTTGACGCTTATCCGCGCGCGAGGGTTCGCGTTCTTCAGGTCGAAGATAAGCTGCGCTAAGTCTTCTATGGAATAGATATCATGGTGCGGCGGAGGAGAAATGAGCGTGACGCCCGGCGTCGAATGGCGTACCTTCGCTATTACCGGACTGACCTTATGGCCTGGCAGCTGCCCGCCCTCGCCGGGTTTCGCTCCCTGCGCGATCTTTATCTGCAATTCATCAGCGTTGGTCAGGTAATTTATCGTGACGCCGAACCTGCCGGAGGCGACCTGCTTCGTCGCGGAACGGAGGCTGTCGCCGTTAGGCAGCGGCGCGTAACGCGCCGGGTCCTCGCCGCCTTCGCCGGAATTGGATTTTCCTCCGAGGCGGTTCATCGCTATGGCCATCGTCTCGTGCGCGCCCCTGCTTATCGAACCGAAGCTCATAGCGCCGGTCACGAAACGTTTTACTATCTCAGATGCCGGCTCGACCTCGTCGAGCGGGACAGGTTTCGCGCCGGGTTTGAACTTCATCAGGCCGCGCAAAGTGCAGAGGTTCTTCTCCTGGTTATTTATAAGCCCTGCAAATTTTTTGTACAGGGCGGGGTCCTCGAAACGGGTGGCATCCTGGAGCGCGGCTATCGACTCGGGATTCCAGAGATGGAACTCGCCGTCGCGCCGCCACTGGTAAAGCCCGCCGTTGGGAAGCTGCGCCGTGCCGCCTTCCTCTTCAGGGAATGCCTCGCCGTGCCTCTTTATGACCTCCTGCGCTATCTCGTCTAGCCCTATCCCCTCAATGCGCGAGACTGTGCCGGTAAAACATTTTTCTATAAGTTTGCCACTCAGGCCGACGGCCTCGAATATCTGCGCGCCGCGGTAGCTCTGCAGCGTCGATATGCCCATCTTAGAGAGGATCTTCAGGAGCCCGTGGTTCAGCGCGTCGGTGTAGTTCTTGCGCGCGGAGCTGGCCGCGAGTTCCGGGTCCGGGAAAGCGATGACAAGCTCTTTCTCTTTTATCATCTTCTCTATCGTCTCATAGGCAAGGTAAGGATTGATGCAGTCGGCGCCGTATCCGAAAAGTAGCGCGAAATGCGCGACCTCGCGCGGCTCGCCGCTCTCGATGATTATACTCGCCTGCGTGCGCGTTTCGCCGCGGATAAGGTGATGGTGCACCGCACCGCAAGCAAGGAGCGCCGGGAGCGCGGAATATTTCCCATCGACGCCCCTGTCGCTTAATATTATGAAGGTGCAGCCGCTCTTTACGGCCCTCTCCGCTTCGGCGCATATCATATCGAGCGCCTTGCCAAACGCCGCTTTCCCCTTCTTCGCCTCGAAGAGCGTCGGGATGGTCTTTGTCTTGAATGTCTTGTTGCGGATATGGCGTATCCTCTCGAGGTCCATATTAGAGAGGATCGGATGCCTGACCTTAAGCCTGTGGCAATGGTCAGGGGTCTCGTCGAGCAGGTTCATCTCGCGGCCGAGATACGTATTAAGGGTCATGACGAGCTCTTCGCGTATCGGGTCGATGGGCGGGTTGGTGACTTGCGCGAACAGCTGCTTGAAATAATCATAAAGCATCCTGGGCCTTGTCGAAAGGACTGCGAGCGGGGTATCGTCGCCCATCGAACCGGTAGGTTCGTTGCCGTCGCCTGCCATGGGCTTGATTATACTGCGGAGGTCTTCCTTGGAATAACCGAACGCCTTAAGGACCGGGGCCAGGTCCTTCTCGTGCCAGACCTTGAAAGAACGCGGGAAAGGCACGTCCTCGAGCTTCTCCATATTCTCGTCGAGCCACCTGCCGTACGGCTTTAAGTTCGCTATCGAAGATTTAAGCTCCTCGTCGCCGATTATGCGTCCGGCGCTGGTATCTATAAGGAACATCCTGCCTGGCTGGAGCCTGCCGTTGACCGCGACCTCTTCGGGCGCAATATCGAGGACGCCGACCTCCGAGGCCATAACAACGAGGCCGTTCTTCGTGATGACGTAACGCGCGGGCCTGAGGCCGTTGCGGTCGAGCGTGGCGCCGATAAATTTTCCGTCGGTAAAAGCTATGGCCGCCGGGCCGTCCCACGGCTCCATGAGGCAGGCGTGATATTCATAAAAGCGCTTCCTCTCTTCGCTGATCTGGTCGTTATCCTGCCATGCCTCGGGGATGAGCATCATCATCGCGTGGGGAAGCGAGCGCCCTCCCAGGACGAGGAGTTCCAGCATATTATCCAGCGAAGCCGAGTCGCTTCCGCCGGGAACTATGACCGGGAAGAGTTTCTTTATATCCTTGCCTAATACGCCGCTCTCGAGCAGGCCCTGCCGCGCCTTCATCCAGTTGATGTTGCCGCGCAGGGTATTTATCTCGCCGTTATGCGCGAGGAAACGGAACGGCTGGGAGAGGTCCCAGGTCGGGAATGTGTTCGTGCTGTAGCGCGCGTGGAAAAGCGTAAATGAGCTCTCCATCGTCCGGTCTTTCAGGTCCGGGAAGAAATCCTTCAACTGCGTCGACATCAGGAGGCCCTTGTAACTCAACGTGCGGGACGACAGGCCGGAGATATAAAAGGACGCCTTCTGCTTTATTGTTGAGCCGCGGACGATGTTCTCGGCCCTCTTCCTTACGATATACAATTTCCTCTCGAAAGCGAGTTCTCCGGCAAGGCTGGCTGGGCGGCCGATAAAAACCTGCTTTATGGCAGGCTGGGATTCCCTGGCGGTCTTGCCTATGGCCGAATCGTCGACCGGGACTTCGCGCCAGCCGAGGAATACAAGCCCTTCCTCTTCGGCGATCTTTTTTAAATTATCCTCGCAGGATCTCCTGTCTTTGTCTTCGGCAGGCAGGAATACGAGGCCGACGCCGTAGTCGCCGGATTTGGGCAAGCGGATGCCTGTCTTCGAGCATTCCTTCAAAAGGAATTCGTGCGGTACTTGTATCAGGATGCCGGCGCCGTCGCCCGTCTTCGGGTCTGAGCCGGTGGCGCCGCGGTGCATCAAATGCTCCAGCGCAAGGATCCCCTTGGTAACGATATCATGGGACTTGCTGCCCTTGATATCGCAGACGAACCCGACGCCGCAGCTGTCGTGCTCGAACCGCGGGTCGTATAATCCCTGTCTTTCCGGCAAGTACGTCTTTTTCATGGTTTTTTATATAGAAAAAAGCGTCTCTCATTATATACCTGAAAGACGCCCTCGTCTCTACCTAATATATTTTAGGTGCCATTAATTATATCACAGCCCCTGCCCTAATCAATATATATTTTGATCTCTTCGATCTTTCTTTCCCTTATAAGGACCGAGTATGGCTCCGGGACGCTGCCGGTGAATTCCTTCACTGCGCCGCCTTCAAGCGTAAGCGCGTATTTTGCTTTTTTGCTGCCCCCGAATATGTCTTTCCTGCCCGGATTGATATAAGTCACCGGGATCTTTCCCAGGAAGATGAACTTCAGCGTGCCTTTCCCGGCGGTCTCTTTCCGCAATTTTCCTTCGGGGGAATAATATTCCGCCTCGCGGTCTTTTTTGAGGAACATATCGCCCTTAAGCGCGGGGGAAAGGCTGAATACCAGCTTACCGTTTGCATCGAGCGTGAACGGTTTCCCGCCGGTCATCATGATAAGCCACATATGGACGAACTCGGCGGTCGAGCCTGAGAGCCTCGCGTAGAACCCCTGCCCGTGGACTTTCCTGTCAGGATGGACGCTGCTCGCGATGAAGGACGAGTTCTCGAAGATGCTCCTGCCGTAGACCTCGGGCTTCAGGAACGGGACAAGGACATTCTTCAGCCCCTTGTAATAATCACGGTATAGCCCGGCCTTCAATAATTCGAGCATATATTTATATTCCATGTGCAACCATATCGACTGGTTCTCGAGCCATCCGGGATTGAACGTCTTGATCCTTCCTATTTCATACGGCTCTTTTTCAAGCGATTCATTGGCCGAAAGCATCTTCAATTTTTTATCCACCAGGCCGCTCTTCATGAGGTTGGAGTGCAGCTTCGCGGCGGCAGGCTTATCCTGTTCCGTCTTAAGCGCGTGGACTTGCGCCTCCAGGAACAACGGCAGCAGCTTCGAGTCGAATCCCGTAACCCTGATGCAGGGCAGGCAGTTATGGTTTGCCTTCGTGAGCAGCTCGTATCCGGACGGAGTATTGATGAAATATCCGGAATAAAGGCCGGTCTTCTTGTCGAAACTTTTATCTATGGCAGCCTGCACCCTCTTGGCCGCGAGCGCGAGGTAACCTGATAATTCGTCCGCCGGGACCCGGACAAACCTGCCGGTTATCCCGTATTTCGTCTTTCTCCTGAAATCCTCTTTTATCGAGGTGAGCTTGTCCCATGCGCCGAAATCATCCAGCTTTCCGTCGAGATAGCCGCTTAACATGCTTTTTGAATCCCTGATCGCCCCGAAAACTTCCTCGGGGAGCTCGAGGGCATTTCCGGACAGGTTCTTCGAGACCATGCCTATCAGCCTCTTCAATTCAAAGGTCTCGTTCGAGGACGACCCGAAGAGCCCTGGCAGGCCGTTGAGCGCGTCGCACCAGTTCGGCTTATCAGACTCCATCTCGATGCCGCATCCGTCAGGCCCGATGGAATTTATCTTGTTGACCGCGATGACCAGGAGTTTCGTGATGAGATTTGTCTTATAGACATCACCTTTGCCGTTGGCCTTGCGGACGAGCGTCTTCTCCGACTTCCTGGAGGCGATCATCGTCCTCTTCCCTTCGTCAACCTTTACCGCGCCCAGCTGTACCGGCTTGCCGTCCCACAAGACGTATTTATCTTCCCTCGGCAGCACGGTGTAGGGGTTGTCGTAGAACGTGAAATCCATGCGCCCGGAGAAGAGCTCTTCCCTCCTGTCCGGATAGACGGCAAGGAAACTGTCGATGAGGTCCATATTATAGAACCAGTGGTCGCTCCAGAAGCCTTCGCCATGCTGCGAATTCTGCTCGCCATCGGAACGCTCAAGTATCCTTGAGAGCGTCTCCTCATTGGATACGGAGGATTTTATCGAGTTGGAGCCTGCGAACTTGAAGATATCGCCTGGCGCAAAAGCATTTTTAAAAAATACTTCCATCCTACGAGCAGCACCACTGCCAAAAAGGTTGACGAGAAGTTTTTTATCCCCCTTATATGTGAACGTTATCCCGCCCACGCCGTGCGGATTGAACCCGTCCATCTGCACCAGGTTCATGAAATTGGCTATATTGGCAATCCCGACGTCGGGATTGAAGAGCGTATCGTTGCGCCTGTTCTGGTTGACGTCCCTGTAACTGGAATCGCCCTGTGAATAGAAGGTCGGGGAGGTGTAGAACCGGTTATAATCCCTCTCCAGGTCCCCGTGTTTCCTGGAATAGACATAAAAGACCTTGCTCTTGTCCTTCGTTACCGTCAGCGGGAAACCTCCCCGCAATACATTATCGAGGAAATTTTGCGCGGAATACCTGTCAAACTTCTCGTCTTCGCTTATGACCAGCGAGGATCCCATTATTGATTCGATGACGGCCTTGTTCTTCCTGAGTTGTATCTGGGCGAAATCGACGGTGAGGGCGCGTGCCACTTCTTTCGTTCCGGCCAGGGAATCGAGGGTGCCGCAGACACTATATAGGGAGAGCGATGCCGAAGGTTTCAAGGTGACATCTTCATAGCACATGGCCGAAGAGAATTCCCCGCTCGCCAGTTCGCCTTTCATATCATAAACGAATTTCGACTTTACGTTAAAGAGCGAGGGAAGGATGAGGTCTTTCCTCATCCCGAATATCTGTGAAGCGTCGACGAGGGGGCGCCTTAATTCCGCCTTATTTCCCTCCACCCTGACGCAGGCGTAATAATGGCCCCTCTTTACCACGGCCACTTCCGGGCCGTCCGCATGGGTGGTCTTTATATGGAAATAGGGTATCTTCTTTTCGAGGTTTTCCACAAAACCGAAGGACTTGGCGAGATATCTCATCTTCTTGAGGCCGGCATCGTCCATCCCGAAAGGGATAACCTGCGGCATGCCGTCGAGGAGTTCGATCTTGAGGGGTCGACGGGATATATTCTTTATTTCAACCTGCCTTATAAGGCCGGGGAACGGCTCCCGGACTACATTGCAATACCTGACCTCGACGCTTATGCCCAGCTTCTCGTGAACCTCCCTGAGGACCACGGAATAAGGGGTCACGGTCATCACCTGCGACGGGATATACTTCTCTTCCTTCTCGTATATCCTGAACGGCTCATATAGAGTGAATCCGCCCTTGGCCATGACCTTGATGAAAGTCCTGAAACCCTGCGTCCCGACAAGCTGGTAGGCGAAATTCGCGGGCAGGAATTCCATCATCGCGCGGTCCTTGCTCTCGATGCCGAGGCTGCAGACCGCCTGGTTCCTGTTCACGTAGAAGACCCACATCGGGATGCCGTCGACGCCGGCTATACCGGGCAGGAAACTCGAAAAGGGCTTGGAATAGTTGTAGTTCTCGATGACAAATTCGTTGTCACTGCCGATCTTGTAGGCAGCGGTTGTTTTCACCGCGAACTCTTCACGTAAGGATACGGCGCGAACTTTATCTGCAGGTAAGATTTTTTAATTTCGGCGAAACCTGTGATGTCACCGGCAGGCGCGTTCGGGTTATAGCTTGAAAGCTCCGTCTCCTGGGTATTCTGGTCGGGGCTGGCCAGGTCATAATAATCCGGGTCTACCCCGTCTTCGGCGGTAGTGGCCTCGCCGCCGCCGCCGTGCCAGTCTTCCGCGGTCTTATATATCTCCCTGGCGTGTTCCTTATCTTCGAGGCCGCAGGCTACGACGAATCTCCATATCTTCCCGGCGGGATTACCTATTATGCTTTGCGGCACCTGGATCTCGATGGCGCACATATTGGAATCTTTTATCTTGAAACCGGGCGTATCGGCCTTTTCGCCTACGGCTTTAGCGACAAGGTTTCCCTTACCGTCCCACATCCTTCCTTTATATGTGCCTGCTACCGATATCACGTAATCGGCCGCGAGCGCCTCAGAAACTCTCAGTTCACCGAACGTCCCTGTATCCGCGTTCAAGATACTCATATCGCCCTGCTGTATGACCCTCATGCCCCTCCTGCCTCCGCCTGCGCCATCCGTATCTATGGCAATGACGCGATAAGGGGACCACCAATCGCCTGGCATGGCAGTCTTGACCAGGAAATAGACGTTCCTGCTATCCCACGTGACCCTGAACTCTTCCAGGTCGGCCGCCCTCGCGAAAGCCGGGGTCTTTGGATAAGTATATTTTCCGTTGCCGGTATCATCGCCGGATGCGTCTTTCCAGATGAATTCGCCTTTGCTTATTACACCGGCATCCGGCTTGGTGGGCGCGATCCCAACCCAATCCGCCACCGAACCGTCCACCCTTATCGAATGGCCGGATAGGGGCCCGTACGTATCTCCCGCATCAGCGGGAGAGCAGAGCAGGAAAAAAGACGCCAGCGCCAGGTAAAAAACCGGCTCCTTCACCATCTTCACCCCTCCTTGACAATTTACCGGGTCCCTCATACCTGAAATCGATCTTCAGGAACGATTTCTCTATAACTGCAAATCCGTCGGGAAGCCCGAACGGCGCATTCGGGTTATAGCTACCAATCTCTTTTTCCTGCGTCTCTTTATCGGCGCCGGCCAGGTCATAGACATACGGATTGGAGTTGTTCGGCGCACCGCCTCCTCCGTTCCATTCGCTCGCGTCTACGTCTATCTTGCGCGCGACATCAAAATCCTGCTGGCCTACCGCGACGATGACATCCCATACCTGCCCGGCCGGACTGCCGCCTATAAGTTCGAGCGGTATACCCACTTCGACCGAATTCCAATTGGTGCCTTCTACCTTGAAACCGGGAGTGTCCTTTTTGTCTCCCTCCTTGCGGGCGACAAGGCCGCCTTTCTCATCCCAGATCCTGCCCTTGTAGGCGGATGACGAAATAGCTATCACATATTGGCAGGCTAATTCGGGCGAGACTTTCAGGTTGGCGCATACGCCTTTATCGAAATTCGGTTCGTTTACATCGCCCTGGGCCAACACGGTCATTCCGCCGGCCGCACCTTCTTTATGTATCCCCACTATCCTTAAGGGGGTCCAGAACTCACCGGGCCGGTCGCATTTTATCATCAGGTACAGGTTCTTATCGTCATATGTAAGCCTGACCTCCCTTATATCGCATCCCCCTTTCAGGGCTTTGTTGAGGGGATAGGCATACTTCCCGTTTCCGGTGTCATCGCCTTTGGCGTCTTCCCAGATGTATTCCCCGTTGCTTATCGTCCAGGTGTTGGGCTCAGCGGGAGCTATCCCGGTCCAGTCGTTGGTCGCGCCGTCAACTTTGATCGGGTGGCCGGTAAAAGCGCCGGCCACCCGTTGATCCATAAAGATAATGCTCATAGCTGCAAACATATAAAAAAGAAAGTGCACTTTCCTTTTCATATGCCGCCCTTTCTATTTAAAACTAACGGGACTTATTTTGTTCCGAAATTAACGGTCAGGAACGACTTCTCTATCGTAGCGAACCCTTTCGGATCGCCCTCTTGCGCGTTAGGGTCATAGCTGCCGAGCTCTTTCTCCTGCGTAGCCTTGTCAGCGCCTGCCAGGTCATAGACGCTCGGGTTTTCCGCGTTCTCGGCCCCGCCGCCGCCGTGATACTGGCTCTGCTCGACCTCGACCCTACGGGCGACATCGTTATCCTGCTGGCCCGTCGCTACAATGAATTTCCATGTCTGTCCTGCAGGGCTTCCGCCGATAAGACTTAACGGGATAGCTATCTCGACAGAGTTCCAATTAAAGTCAGCGACCTTGAACCCGGGTGTATCATCCGGCTGCGCCTCATTACGGCCTATCATCTTGCCCTTCTCGTCCCATATGCGGCCCTTGTAAGTAGACGAAACAGCTACGGCATACTGGCAGGCCAGCGCCGGGGCGAGCTTCAAATTGGCGAAAGTGCCCGAATCAAAATTAAATTCATCCTTATCACCCTGCGCCAGGAGCTGCGCGCCGCCGGCCGCGCCTTCCTTGTGGATCCCTATTATCTTGTATCCGGTCCACCAGTCTCCGGGCCTGTCGGTCTTTATCAGCATATAAAGGTTATCTTTATCGAACGTCACCCTGAACTCTTTCAGGTCCCCGCCTTTCTTGAGCGCCTTGTCCAGGGGATAAGTATATTTTCCGTTACCGGTATCATCGCCGGAAGCATCCTTCCAGATATATTCGCCGTTGCTCACCGCGGCCGAGTTCTCCTGTTCCGGAGCTACGCCGGTCCAATCTTTTATATTCTTGTCGACCGCAATAGTATGCCCGGTAACCGGGACCTTGCCCGCCTCATCTACCGTCAGGCCTTTTGCGACCGTAGCCGCGGGCGCGTTGGGATCATTAACTATGCCGTCGGCGAAACATATGCTTGAAAAGACCAACAGTACCGCTAAAAATAACGCCACTCTGCCCATTTTACCATACCTCCTTTTTCTTCGGTTAAACTACTTCTTCCCTTGCGGGGAGTCAATATTTTCAAGGGACTTCGTCGTCGCCTCGTCGCTGAACGTAACGACCAGATACGACCTGTTTATAACCGCAAATGTATCGGGATCACCGGAGTCGCCGTCCTTCTTGTAGCTGTTCAACTCGTATTCCTGCGTCTTCTTATCCGGGCTTGCCAGATCATAAATAAAGGGGGCGTTTGCGTCGCCTCCTCCTCCGTGCCACTCGGACGCGTCCCTGTCTACTTTCCTTAAAACACCGTTATCCTGCAAGCCTGTTCCCACGATAAACCTCCAGGTCTGGCCGGCCGGGCTCCCGCCTATGAGCTTTAACGGGATCGCCACCTCGACCGAGTTCCAGCTGGCATCGTCGACCATAAATCCGGGTGTATCGTTACTATCGCCTTCTTTGCGGGCAATTAGGCTGCCTTTCGCGTCCCATATTCGGCCTTTGTAGGAATTGGATATCCCTATAACGTACTCACACGCCAGCTCCGGGGAGACCCTGATATTGCCGTAGCATCCGGTGTCCTGGTCCCCGTCGCCCTGCGCCAATACCTGCGTGCCGCCCTTGCCGCCTTTAGCGCCGTCCTGGTCTATGCCTATTAACCTGTAAGGCGTCCAGAAATCACCGGGCCGGTCGCATTTTATCATCAGGTAGAGGTTCTCGTTGTCCCATGTGACCCTGAACTCTTTCAGGTCTGCGCCTTTTGCGAGCGCCTTATTCGTAGGATAAACATAATGCCCGTTGCCTGTATCGTCACCGGAAGTGTCTTTCCAGATATACTCGCCGCCGCTGACCGTCGCGGTATTCTCCTGGTCCGGCGCGGCGCCTATCCAGTCCCTGGTGTTCTTGTCGACCTTTATCGTATGGCCCTTGACCGGCTCGGCTATCATTATCTTGACGGTATCGGCCGTTATCTTGACCGTATCAATCGTGACCCCGCCGCCCTTCTCGTCCTCCCTGACCGTCAGCGTATGGCCCGAGCCGGGCTTGTATCCTTCATCTATCTTCCACTCGGCCGTATAGAGGCCCATGTTCGGCGACATCTCCATGAACTTGCCGTTATCTATGGAATATTCGACCTTATCGATCTCCTTGTTCGCCCTCGGCTCGACCATGAGCGTCGCCATCTTGTATATGCTTGCGCCGTCGAACGGGAATACTATGGTGACTTTATTTACGACCCTCACATCTATGCTCTTTATATTTATCTGGCCTATCTTATCGGTCGCCTTTACGTCTATCGTATGGTTTATCCCCGCCACTTTTGCCGTATCCCATTCTGCGGTATAGGTCCCTTCGGCAGACGGCGACATCGGCATCCAATCTCCCCGGTCCAGGGAATAATCAATCTTCGCGATATTCTCCTGCTTGTCCTCAGCGGCGATCTTTACGACGCCGCCCACCGATGAGTTGGCCCCGGGCTCTATTATAGAAGGTTCAGGCAACGGGACGTTCGAGACCTCGCCCTCAAGGGTGATCGCAAATATGTTAAGCCTCTTGTCCGCGGGAAGGGTGACCGAAGAGAGGATCTTGCTCTTATCCGGCTCGAGCGTCTGCATGTAAAGTGCAACGCCCGGTTTCCTGTCTGCGGCAGTTTCATGATGGTGCGTCGTCATCACTGCGATCTCCTCGCCGTAGACGGGATTGCCGCCCCACCAGTCAGAAAATCCTGCGACGGCCTTCGTCGAGGTCCCGTCGGTATAATTTAACATGAACGTCTCTTTCGATCCGCCGTCATGCCTTGCGGCGAGGATATGCACTTTCGTATAATACCCGGGCTGGAAAGTTATTTTCTGCTTCCCGGCTTCCAATGTGTTCTTTCCTCCGTCGGCCTTGTCGCCGAATTTGAATTTTACCTTAGAGGTGCCGTTAAATATGAACTCGGAGTTCGAGTCCGGGAGTTCTTCGGCCGGAAAGTCATAACCTGTCCCGTCGTTGCGGTTGGTGTTCCAGGAGATCCAGTCGTGGTCTAACGGCAACTCCGCGTATTTTCCCGGCTTATTATCGATTGTAATATTAGCCTTCGCCTCGGCGGCCTGGCCGCCCGTGTCGGTCGCAATAAATTTAATATCATGCGTAGAGCCGTCGGGAAGCTGCGAGGCATCCAATACCGCCTGGTAGATCCCTTCGCCTATGCTTTCCATCTGCTTGGGCTCTCCCCCGTCGACGGTATAAGTGACCGAGGCGATGCCCCTGTCATCGGCCGCTATGGCCTTCAGCGGGACCTTGCCCATGACTGCGTCATTATCTTTAAGGCCGGCCGTAATAACCGGCGGTTCATCTATATTATCTATGTTTACCCGGACCGAATCGGAGACATAATAACCTTTCTTGGCTGTCACTCGCACGACAAGCGTATTCTTGCCTTCCGGCAGCTTTGCCGTATCCAATTCCATCTGGTAAAGGTCTTTCTTCTGGGAGAGCCGGCCGAAGGACTTTCCTTCGACGATCAGCTCCACCGCCTCGACTTTATCCTTCCCTCTTACCTCGGCGGATATAATGGCCTTCCCCTGCAAGGCCGCTTCTTCTTTAGGCTCTTTGAGCTCGACGGAGAGGTCGCCTAAAAGCGAGGCATATTGCCGCTGCAATTGGAAATATACCGGCTTCTTGAATTTCCTGTCGATCGTCATCGTGCCCATGATCTCGGGCTCGACTATCATCGTGTGCCAATCCGCTATAGTCCACCATGTCGCGCCGGCGACGAACGGGAATTCCTTGAAAGCGTTGAAAGTGTCTTTCGCAACCTCGACCTGCGCCGCCTCCTGAGGGGTGTCCCCGTAACGGCCCCAGACGCCGTACTCGGTGGATATCACCGGCTTGTCAGGGAATGCCTCATGTGTCTTCTTTAGCGCTTCCTTCGTATCGGCAAAATACGAATTGCCGTAGAATATCCCGTAATAAGTGGTAAATCCTATGATATCGCATTGGTTCTGGGTGGCATCGGTGGGATCGCTTCCTGAAGCCGACTGGGCGACAAGCCTGGTCCCGTCTACTTTATAAGCATTCTCACGCAGGTCTTTGATGAAAGCCGCCCTCTCCGACTGCCAGCTGCATTCGTTGCACGCGCTCCAGACTATGATCGACGGCCTGTTGAAATCCCGGTATATCATCTCGAGCCACATCTGCCTTCCGATACCACGGACGTTCTTCTGGATGAGGAACTCCGGCCCGGTGAACCAGAACATCGGGATCTCTTCCCATACGAGGAGCCCCATCCTGTCTGCGATCGTATATGTCTGCTGCTGGTTTGGATAATGGGCCGTCCTTACGAAATTCGCGTTGGCGTCTTTTATCGACTTGAAATCCGCGATGACCGCGGCCGGGCCGTAGACCAACGGGCCGGGCTCGCCGTAGAAAACTTCATGGCGGGCGATACCGCGGAGGAATGTCTCTTTTCCGTTCAGGAGCAGTTTCGCGTTGGCCTTATCGACGCTTATCTCCCTGGCGCCGAACTGCGTATAGAACTCGCCGAATTTCGCCTTTTTATCCCCGAGGTTCACCTGCAGCACGTAAAGGTTCGGAGCCTCAGGCGACCAGGCTTTAAGCCCGCTCGATTTCAGCGAGAACCTGAACGCCTTAGCCTCGCCGGCCTTCAAGGATATCTGCCTTGAGGTCTCGCCCTGTACGGAAACTGTCCTGCCTGTCGCTATCTTCTTTGGCGACGCTTCCTCTAGATTATTTTCTTTTATATTGGCCTGGACGATCCTGAGGGCAAGTGACGTATTGACCTCGGCGTCACTCCGGTTATAGGCGGTAACGTCTACGGTCACTTCGACCGTCAGCTCGGAATCCTCTCCATTGACCGGCTTTGCTTTTACGTCGGCACGGACAACAGAGACCTGCGGCGATATCTCCAGATATACGTTCCTGGTTATCCCGCCGTAATTCCACCAGTCTCCGGTAACATACGGCACCGTATTATGGCTATTGGTCGCGAGCGCCTCCGGAGAGGTGTCGCCGTTGGGAAGCCACGGGATATTATCGACGCGGACGGCTATGACATTGTCCTGCCCGTAATTAAGGTACTGGCTTACATCGAAAGCGAACGGCGTATAGCCGCCTTCGTGGCAGCCTATCCATTTTCCGTTGATCCAGACATCCGTAAAATAGTTCGCGGCCTCGAACATGAGTTTGACATATTTGCCGGCCGCATCAGCCGGGACCGTGAAATGCCGCCTGTACCATGCCCCGTCCATATACCTGTCAGGCGCAGGGTCCTCGACGCCCGGTATAGTCTTCTCTTTCCACACGCTGTCGTCGTAATCGGCCTTATACCTGCCCGCGCTTTCCTGCTCGAGGAGTTTTAAGGCCTCCGGCGTCCTACTGTAAAGAGTAAGCTTGTGGTCGACACCCTGCCGCTCGGACCTCCAGGCGCCGTTCAATTCTATGTACGGACGCTCCTGTCTCTCCCACGACGGGAAAGGTATCCCGTTCTGGAACGGCACGTTCAGGCCGTCTATCTCTTTCACTTCGAACGTCGGGGGCTGGGTCACGGGCTCCCCGAATGCGCACGGCAACAGGAATACTGCAATAATAATATAAAAAAGGGATTTTTTCAGCATGATTGTCTTATTATGAGCTCGGGTTTTAATACGGCTAACTGGGGTTCAAAATTCTCATCATTCATGGAGCGGACGGCAAGGTCAACCGCTTTCTCTCCCATCTCCTGCAGGGGCTGCCTTATCGTCGTCAGCGCGGGCTCCACATAGGCGGCCTCAAGCGTATTATCGAATCCGATAAGCGCGATGTCCTTAGGTATAGATATGCCCTGCGCCTTCATCGCGCGCATAGCGCCGATAGCCATATAATCGCTCGCGGCAAATATCGCCGTGGGCCGCTTCTTTAAGCCCAGGAGTTTCGGCGCTTCCCTCTCACCGCTCTCGAACGTGAAATCCCCCTGGACGATGAGGTCTCTATCCTGGTCAAATCCCATCTTCTTTGAGAGGGCCTTGAACGCTTGCAGCCTTTCCGGACCGTCGGATGAGTTCGGATGCCCGCTTATATACCCGACGCGCTTGTGGCCTCGTTCGGCCAGGTATTCCAGGGCCAGCCTGACGCCTTCGAAATTGTCGACGCAGACCGCGTTGACCTTTTCCTTACCTACATATTTGGTCACGATAGAGAAGGCGATCCCGTTCTTCCTCAGGTCCTCGATATCCTTTGATATGTCCCTGGTATAATCGACATTCATTATAACCATTACGTCGATAAGCCATTTACGGGATATCTGGTAATACGATTCGCCTTTCGTCTGGTCGAGGCTGAAGAACATGAGCGCCCTGTCATATTTCTTGCAGGCGTTCTGGATACCCTCGATCATCATAAGGAAGTAAGTTATGGTGAAGAAATGCGGGTTCTCCGGGAAGACCACCCCCACGGTGGATGACCTCTTGCTGATGAGGCTGCGCGCGACCATATTGGGCATATAGCCCATCTCGTTGGAAATCTTTAAGATACGTTCACGCAGCTTAGGCGACACGTGTTCACGGTCGTTCATAACAAGAGAGACCGTAGAGTGCGCGACTCCCGCCCGTTTTGCCACGTCTTTTATGGTTACGCTGGCTTTATCGAAACGTTTCATAGGTTAACTGACCTCCAGAAGAAAGGTTACCATATGAACCATACTTTGTCAATGTGACCGCCAACGCCTTATTTGGAGGGCTTGACCTTGCAGCCCAGGTCGGTAGTAAAGGTAGGTATGGCCAGCTCGAGATTCCCGTTCCGGCACTCGGCCTTGTCGCTCCGGACCACGCCGCAGGCTATGGTATCGAAATATTCGACGGTGTAATTCCCGTCCCTTAAACCGGTTATGACGACCCGGGGTATCTCTATCCAGGTATATCTGATGCCTTTCCTGCGGTTATCGACCGTATCATCCCGGTTCTTAAGCCAGATATATGCCGAATCTTCAGACCGGATGCCTATCACCTGGAGCGGGTTGGAATAGCCGCTCAGGCAGATGTTCCTCACCCTGAACCAATCGCCTCCGTCATTTGTTATCTTTATGCGGTGCTTCCCCCTGGAAACACCGATCTCAAAACTGTCGTCGAGATGCTTGTAGCTCGGCAGCGGCTTATAAATATGTTCCAGTACCATACGGTCATCAAGCCAAATGGCGGCTTTGGCCCCGCCTTCGGAGACCATATCGATATTAAGCGTGAATGAACCGTCCTCGGGATAATCGACGACGAATACCGGCGTGACCTTCATATCCTTGTGCGCCGCGCCCTGGAAAAATCTCGAGAGCTTATCGATACCGGAGACGCGCCCGTCGTTTCCCACGATGAGCTCCGAGGCTGACGAGGCCTGCCAGTCGAGGTAAGGCGTGAAAGTGAGCGTGTTATAGGTATCCTTGGGGCTTAATATCCTGTATTCGATATCCGTGAATTTTTTCCCGCGCCTGTCATCGCCGGCGGTAAACCCTGAGACCGCCTTAAGCTCGTAGAAAAGGCCGCGCGGCTTGATAAAGCTGTCCCACCACCAATACATCGCCGTCCCGGCGGCAGGCGAGGCGGCCGACGACCAGAGCGCGTTATGGAACCTTATCCCCTGCGGGTCCTGCCTGCGCTCTACCGTCCCCTCTTTCGCGGTGCTGGCTACTTCGGAAATAAGTACCGGCTTTCCGTACCTCTCCCTAAACTCCTTCGCGCAAAAGACTATCTCATCTATCATCACGTCGCTGTACTGGTGGATCTGCGTATAGCTGATATACGGCGCGCGCCAAAGCCCGTAATCGAGCGGCTTTGAGCAACTCGTGGTGATCATGTGGCCCATCGGGTCCAGGCTTTTTATGTGATCCGCCATCTCTTTATGCCATTCCCCGGCGCGGGCATCGTCGAAATTGTCGGTCAGGTCGACTTCGTTCCAGAGCTCCCACGAGAATATCGCCGGGCTGTATCCCCACCTGGCGATTATATAACGGAGCCTGTTCTTGAAAAGCTTTTTCGCGGTCTCGTCCGTGAAGAAATCCGGCGGAGAGCCGCACGGCCCGCCGTTCTTCTTGTTATAAGGGTTAGCGCCCCACTCCGAGTTGGCCGAACTGCTCAGTTGGCCGTGGATATTGACAGTAAGCTGGACCCGTACGCCGTATTTTTCGGCCATCCCGAGGATATTGTCTATCCTGTCCGCATTCCTGAGGTTATATACGCCAAGGCCGCCGTACGACTTATCCTTCTTCCATTCAAGCCCGAGGCCCCACGAACACAGCCACAGCCTCGTCCAGTTCCCGCCGTTGCTTCCTATCTTCTTATAATAGTCATCGTAATTATAAAGCACGTCTCCCCCGAGCCAGGCGACGTTCATGCCGACCGGGAAGAAGAACCTGCCGTCCGAGGTCTCGAAATAACAGGGATCGATCTTGCTTACCCTGACCGGTCCTGCCGTCGTCGAAGGGAAGCATGTGAATCCGGCAACAGGAGACCTGGCTGAGGAGTGTTTGTCCGCGACTGTCGCGCAATAGGTCCAGTCCCCCTCTTCATCCGGGGAGAAGCGTATCTTCCAAACAGGCCTTTTCCCGGACGATGAATAAAGGAACCCGGGGACCTTTATCTCTTTGGATGACGGCGACTTGAATATTCCGGAGAGGTCTACCTGCGAAGGGTCAAAAGGATTTTCATATTCGGCGCTTAGGTCCACCGTGAGCTCGAAAAGACCGTATCTCCCGACCTTTTCCGAAGAAGCGGCGATTGAATTTATCGTGGCCGGCTTATAGGCGAACGCTTCGGCGGAAATGAGTAGAAACGCGCAGGCTAGAAAGCCAAGGCAGCTTTTTTTCATATGTCACGCTTTAAGGCCGGTAAGGGCTATGCCCTTTATGAAATACTTCTGGAAGGCTATAAAGACTATCAATACCGGGGCCGTGGCGACCACTGCGCCGGCCATGACCATCGCGAAGTTCGTCCCGAATTGCCCGTTCAGGACAGAGAGGGCAAGGGGTATCGTCCTCATTTTCGAGGAATATATTATGACGAGGGGCCAGACGAAATTATTCCATTGCGCCATGAAAGTGAATATCGCCAGCGAGGCGAGCGCCGGTTGTATCAGCGGAAGTATCACCCTGCGGTATATCGTGAACTCGGTGCAACCGTCTATCTTTGCCGCGTCTATGAGGTCATCTGGGATGTTCGAGATGAACTGCCTCATCAGGAATATCCCGAACGCGCCTGACATCGCCGGGATTATCAGCCCGTAAAACGAGTTGAGCCACCCGAACTTCTTCACTATCACGAAACTCGGTATCAGGTTGACCTGCCACGGGATCATCATCGAGCCGACGAGCAGGAGGAAGAGCTTGTCCCTGCCGAAGAACCGGTGCTTGGCAAAGGCGTAGCCGGCCAGGGAACAGAAGAATATATTGGCCACCGTTATAGCGGTCGTGGCAAAAAGGCTGTTGAGGAAATACCTGCCCATCGGTATTATCCTGAAGAGTTCGAGGTACGCCGCGATCGTCGGTTTGCGGATGAAGAAGCTCGGCGGATAGGTGTTTATCTCGTCGAGCGGCTTGAACGACGTGGCTATCATCCAGACGAACGGCACGATCATTATGAACGAACCGGCTATCAGGAAAATATATATAAGGAGATTGGCGGTCCGCTGCTGCTTCTTCTTGCTGGTTACCCTGACCGCGCCCCTTCTTTCCAGCTCTTTTATCCCGTTCATATCCATGTCAGTACTCGATCTTTTTCTCCACCAGCCGCATGTTGACGATCGTTACGATAAAAAGCACCAGGAATATAAGGTACGCCAGCGCCGAGGCGTAACCCATCGCGAACCTCTGGAACCCGGTGTCGTAGAGGTACGCGACTATCGTCAGCGCGCAGTCAAGCGCGCCGCCCACCGCCCCCTCGGAACTGTAAGTCATTATATATACCGCGTCGAAGACCTGGAACGCGCTTATGATCGACATTATGGTGACGAAGAGCATCGTCGGCGCCAACAGCGGCAGCGTGATGTTGCGGAACTTGTCCCATTCGCTCGCCCCGTCGACCTCGGCCGCCTCATAGAAGACGTGCGGGATGCCCTGAAGCCCGGCGATGAACAGTATCATGTTATACCCGAGCCCTCCCCAGACGCTCATGATTATTATCGAGGGGAGCGTCCAATCGATCCCGAGCCAGTTCACCGGCGGTATCCCGATCGAAGAAAGGGCGTGGTTGAAGAGGCCGTATTTGCCGCTGGCGTAAAGCCATTTCCAGATGACCGATATCGCTATTATCGAGGTTATGCTGGGGATGAAGAAGAACGTCTTGAACCAGTTCTTGAAACGGATATTCTGGTCGATGGCGACGGCGAGGGCAAGCGAGATCACTATGCTCGTCGGGACCGTGCCTGCCACATATATCGCAGTGTTTGTCATCGCTTTCCAGAAACGCGGGTCATGGAACAGTATGTTTATGTAATTCTGGAACCCGACGAATTTGGGCGGCTGGAGGATATTATACTGGGTGAAACTCCAGTAAAGCGACGCGAAGACCGGTATTATCAGGAAAAGGGTGAAGATCATGAAAGACGGGCCGATGAAGATGTAAGACCATTTCTGCCTGTTCAGTTCTTTTGCGAACGGTTTCACTTCTTGAGCCTCCTGTTCAGCTCATCATTGGCATCGGTTAAAGCGGCCTCGACGTCCTTGCCCTTGAGGACGATAAGCTGTATGGCCGTATCTATGAACCTCGTGCTGTCGTCCCAACCCAACAAGGACGGGGGGCCTTTCGAGTCAAAAGCCTGCGCTTTAAGCGGTCCCTTGAACGCCGCATCCATCGGCAGGATGTCCCACGTCTTGATATTGGGAGGAAGATACGTATCGTGCGACTCGAGGGTCGCCTCGTATAATTTCAGCTGGATGTCCGGACGGGAAAGATACTTTATGAATCCCCACGATTCATTCTGCAGCTTGGATTGGGAAAATATCCCCATCACCCTGCCGCCGATGAACCCCGTCCTTTTTCCCGTTGGCCCGGCCGGCAGCTGCGATATGCCCCATTTACCGTTTATCTCCGGCGCAACGTCGGCAAGGGTCTTCATCTTCCAGTTCCCGGAGATGAATATCGGGTAGTCTCCCATCTTAAATCCCTGCTCGACGGGTTTCTCCTCTTTCGGCACTCCGTATCTTTTATAAAGTCCGGTGAAAAATTCCATCCCTGTTTCCGCGGCTGCGGTATCGAGGGTGGCAACCGTATTCTCTTTATTATAAAAATCCCCGCCTGCCTGCCATAGGAAAGGGCTGTACCCTATCCACCCGAGCCCTCCCCAGTCTATTATCATCGATTTGCCGTTGCGGTTAAGTTCTGCCAAAAGCGAGGCCAGCTCTTTCCAGTCCCGGGGCGGCTTCCCGATCATGTCGGTCCTGTAATACATTATATATTCGCTTATATCGAATGGCACGGCATAGACGCTGTCCTTGTACCTTATCGACGCGGCGAGGCCGGGGAAGATATCGTCCTCTATGGCCTTGAGGTCTGCGGGAAAAGCCTTCTGGAGGTCGACCATCGCCCCGAGATTCCCGAATTCCGTTCCCCAGGTTAGCCCCATCGTCCCGATGTCAGGGGTGACTTCGCCGACGACCGAAGTAAGGTATTTCGAATGCGCCTCTCCCCACGAGATCGCCTCGCACCTTACTTTGACGCCGGTCTCTTTATAAAAATCCCGCCCGAGCTCGGTTATCTTCTGGGCCTGCTTCTCGGAACCGACGAGCCACATGAGTATCTCTTTTTCGGAGGACTTTTTCACGCAGCCGGAAAAGCAGGACAAGGCGAGGGCCGCAAAAAATAAAAAAAGACAGCATATGGCTTTTCCGCGTTTTATGCCGCGCATAGTCTCACTTTTTTTCCTGTTTGCCTGCAAAAGTTTCCAGGTCCGAAAGCCTTCCCTCGATATCCTTTTTCAGGGTCTCGGTATCCTTGCTTCCCGCCCATGTGGAAAGGTTATAAGTAAGGTTGTTCGCCTTGAACAATTCGTCCGTATACCTGCTGATAAGCCTCTCCAGAGAATAGGCGACCTCGTTCAAATTGCTCTCCTGTAGCGCAAAATCGAAGTTCGCCACCTTGGTGTGGTACTTTGCTATCGACGATTTGATATCGTTTATTTTAGCCTGCCATTTTAAGGCGCGGGCATTCCAGGCGGCTTTGTTGAAAGCTGCCTTTTGTGCCTCGTACTCGCCCGTCAGCTCGCCGTACATGCCGGCGGCGCCTTTTATCTGCGATATCAACTCGGACCTGCGCTTATCCACTAAATTCTCGACTTCCTCCGGGACGCCGACGGTCACCTCGGACTCGGCTTTTATCTCTTTCAGCCCTTTTACTTTTTCTTTTACGGCCTCGTCTTCCTGTCCATCCGGTGAAAAAACCGCTTCCACGACATACGAACCCGGCGGGATCTTCTTGTTGCTGGATTGCCCGATCCTTACCGAGAAAGGGGACTTCCCGATCTTCTCTTTGCGCGCTTGTATCGTCTCTACGGGGCTCTTCAAAACGAACTCGATAACGGTATTCGGCGGCAGGTTCGTAGTCCCTTCGACAACGATCGCGTCCCCGCTTGAAAGCTTTTTGTATTCCGCTTTTATTGCCAACCCGGATTTTTGGGCCTCGGGTTGTCCGCCGGCCTGCACGCCCTCTTTATGGGTTACGTTCCCGGATGTATCATCGAAAAAACCAGGGGCCAGCTCCTTCTTCTCCACTGCTTTTATCTTGTCTTTTTTAATGACGACCTGCCCTATCTTAATCTTTAAGGTAACCGCTTCGCCGGTCTCTTCCGTGATCTCCCCTTCGACGTCGCGGCCGTTATTAAGATGTACCACATCGCCGGAAGCGGAAGGCCGGACCAGTAAAATAAAAACAAACACGCATGTTATAATGAGATCTTTGCGCATCTACACGCCCCTTAAATATAATATACGGGCGCCCCTCGTATACGTTATGGTCACGTCGTCCAGGAGAGGGGTGTCGAGCAGGCCTGTCCCGGTCGTGATAAAATAGGCCTTGTATTTAACCGCGCCGAGGTTTGAGGTCGGCCTGTCGAGGGGGTTGCCCGCGGTATTTGTCCTCGTCGAATAGCTCCCGATCCAATTCGAGCCGTCAAATACGTCAAATTGCATGTCGGCGCCGGGAACCCCGGCCGGGAGATGCTCGGTCCAGTAGGCATTGCAAAGCCTCGCGGGCGTATTATTCGGCAAAGACGGCAATTGGCTTGAAAGAGGCGCCGATTCAAATGACGCGTCCCCGGCGTTGTAATATATGCCCCTGTCCGAATCGGCCTGTATCTGCGCCTGCGTGCGGACCGAATTAAAGATCCTTATGCCGGCGATCGTAGAATAACATTCGACATCCTTGCTCAAATCGTTCCACGCATCCCCGCCCACCTGGATGAAGTTAAACGGGAGCGTGGGCCCTGTCGGGTAACGGGCTACCTGGTTCCAGGCATAGCCGTCGCAATAAAGCCACTGTTCTCCCTGGGGGGTGGGCGTGCCCTGGTCCCAGTAACGCCAGGAAAAAGCGACATGATGCCAACCGCCGGCTTTCCATTGGGAATTATCGAATTGCTGGCTGTATACGCAGTAATAATACCTTGCCCACCAGGAATCGTACCCCCAGTAATTTGCGCCATAAAGTGACCCGGAGGCGGCAAAATCCCCCCATGTCTTCGTGGAAAGATGTTTATCCCATGACTGCCTCCAGAATTCAAATTCGATAGCCGACCTTCCGAAATTGTTCGAGTCGGTCACCGCAAGGAATCTAGCGCAGTTGTAGGTTCCGAGGAGCCATTGGTCGCTCGTATACCAATCCGACTTGACCCACATCTCGACCGTTCCTATAGTGTTATCCACGGCGCCGGAAGCCGGATACGCCGGGTCGTACGTCGCGTCGCCGGCCAAGCTGCCGTCCCCCAAATAAAGGCCGTCGGGATACATATTGCCCCGGTTGGCGGGATCTATGACGCTTGCTATGTTAGGGTTGGTCTTGCCATTCAAGTGCGTAAAGGCCTGGCCGCTATCGGCATTCAAAGAACTGTTCCCGTTATAATTCACAAGGAAATGCGTCCCGGAATCCGGGGTGGAGTCCTTCAGCGTCGCCAGCATTATCTGGCCGTCATAATTAGCCGCTGCCGGAACGGCCGCTACCGGTTCGGGATAAGTCACCAAGTTGGCTTTTACGCCGGCTTCGAACTGCGCCTGCGTCGTCTGCCGCCATTGGTCGAACAGCTTTACGACCACATCAAGGCTTTTTGAGGCTACCTGGCCCCCGCCCGGATTGCGCAGCGTTCCGGTAGAGGTGATCTCGTAATATCCGCCTGAATTGAAACAAAACTCCGTGGTATAAACGGTCAATTGCGTCTTGTCTATTCCGTCGGTGCCGGCCCGCGGATAGGCGGCCGAACTCGATTTGGATACGTGCTTGCCCCTCCAGCTGTTATTCGGGTTAGCGCTCATATAATCGGTATTCGGATCGGCGTTAGCCATAACGATGGCCGCGTCGCCATCCGCTATGATGCTGGCGGCCTGTGCGGCAAGAAGCCTCGTCCATAAGTCGTCGTAAGTCATATAAGGCCTGTTGGCGATCAGATAGTCCGCCAAAGAGGCGGCTTCGGCCGAAGAGATGGAATTAACGCCGTTGTTGGTTATGCCTGTCAATACCGCGATCAACACCTGCCTGGATGCGGTATTCACATTGATCGGGGCCCTGGGAGCCGCGGCATACGGGTACGCCGCGCTTATGACATCGGGATCCACAAAGGCGTAAATGGTAATATAATCCTTTATGGCGTTATACTTAGCCTGCGCCTGGGAGGCGCTCCCGCTTAATACAGTCTTGATCTGTTCTTTGGTCGTATATCCGGCGACCGCCCGGCCGGTTATCAACTGGCTTATATCGGCCGCGGTCAAAGGGGAGCCGAGAGCGGTATTTAAATTGGTAAGAATAGCGCCTAAATTGGGGTTAAGGCTGTCGTTTATATATATCTGCCTGTTGCAGTCTATGATAATCGCGCTATAACCGCCGAGGCTATCCAATAAGCTTGAATCGCTGTATCCGGAATACCAGGCCTCGCCCGGATAATCTGCCGCGCTCTGTATCGCGCCGCCGGCGCCGTACCGCAGCTCGTTTATGCTCCTGTTTACGCCGGCCTCTGCCAGGTATTTCGCTTTCACGGAATCTTCGAAACTTTTCGAGGACTTGAGGTCCATTATCATATTTACGGTAAAAGAAATACCGACAAGGACAAGCAGGGCCAGTACCCCTACCGTAAGGACAAGGACGACTCCCCTCCTCTTCCTCCTGGAGATAAAAAAGGGGGTGCTTAAAGCTATTTTCGGGTGAGGGAGCAAGTCCTTTTGAACTTTCCTCATAGCTTTAATACCCCCTTTATTATTTTCCTTATTGTACCTCTACTTTCGAACTTTTACTACGCTTTCTTCTTTCTAGCGAAACCAAAGATGCCGATCAAGCCGCTGCCGAGAAGAAGCATGCTCGCCGGTTCAGGAACCACGGTGTAGTCGTCGACATAGACGGGGCCGTCATAAGTCCCTGTAGCCGAACCGCCGGTACCTATCTTGACGCCAAGGGTGACTACCTGAGTCGAGTCAAACCCCGCATCTACAAAATCCGGAGTTGTCGTGCCTAATGTTGAAGAGAGCGTCGTCCAGCTGTTTTCGACCATGTTCTGCCAAGGGCCATACCACGACTTGTAGTTGACGTCCTTGAAGAACATCTGCCAGCCGTTAGAAGACGAGGGATTTGTCCCTGCGGCACCGGTCGGGCCGAATACGCCCACAGACGCCGTAAGGCCTCCAAGGTTCAGTTTGTTCGCCTGCGTCCTTGTGACCAAAAGCTCACCCTTGCTGAAATGAGCATCACCCGGGACCAGATGGGTCGTTCCTACCAATGAGTTGGCACCGGTTAACGCCTGAGCCGCCGACTGTGCTGCTGTCGATATAGCCTGGCTGTCCGTATAATTCTGGAACGTCCATCCTTCTGTCCCTGTCTCGAAGTCATACAAAGTTGTACCGAACGCCGAACCGCTTACCAATAACATCGCTGCAATCACTACCATGTACTTCATCATTATTGTTTTCACCTCCTCCTTTTTAAAATTTAAAATTGTTTGGTTTATCTCTTCCTTTACTACTACTAAACTCTTTACCATTGGACAACCCTCCTTTCCTTTGATTAGTATAACCGAGTATACTATTTAACAGGAAACAAAGATGTTTTTACAAGGTTTAAACAATTATTGAATAACATGGCAAGTATACTCTGGTATAACTATCTTGGGCAAATATATCACTTTAGAGCTCTTTTGTCAAGAATATATAGTTGCTTTTTTAAGGGAAAATATTGTTATCTTACGTCTAAGATCCCTAATTGCTCAAAAATCCCACATTATCTATATAGATAGCGCCGGAATCCACGTCCCACGTGTATAACATGAACATGACCTGCTTCATAGGCTCTTCCCTGTCAATGGCGCCCTTATGCTGCCATTTCGTCTCCTGCTTCTTGAAGGTCTTAGCCATGAGGTCGAATGTCACGTTCTTGTTCCAGCCCGGGACCAGCTGCTTCCTTACGCTTTCGCAGAAGCCTTTGCTGTTAAGGACGACCGATACTTCTATGGAATTCGGCGCGTCGAGATAAACATCGAATATCATCTTCTTGGCCTTTGACAGGTCAAGCTCAAGTTTGGTGTTCTGGAGACATACGCCTTTCCCATCAGTCCTCTTGCCCGCCTTGTCGAAGACCACCTTGATCGAGGTCTTGCCCTCGGTAAACTTGTCTTTGGCAAGCGAGACCTTGGCTATATCGCCCCAGTCCGCGCAGGCCCAATCGCCCTGCTTCTCAAAACCTTCCCAGATATCGCGGGCCTCTAGCGGCACGTCTTTATTCAGGAGCTTCGAAGCTATATAAGCCTTTGACGGCTTCGGGCGCGCATTTGCGTCCAGGGATATCACCTTCAGGGCAAAGTCACCGGTTATCTCGGGTAAGGGTATGTCCAATTTCGAGCCCTTGCTAGCGGCGTCGACCGTTCCCGTGATCTTCCCGGAATACGTATCCCAGAACTCGACTTTATAGTCCCCCTTGTCCATGCCCGCGACCGTCAAGACCGCGCCTTTGATATCCAGCGGCCTGAACGCGCCCTGGTTGAATTTCGTCCTTAACAGGTCGTATACCCAGATAAGCGCCCTCTTGTTATTCAATATGCCCTGGGCGTTTAGTATCGTCCCGTCCTCGAACTCGAGCGTCCCGCGGCTGTATTGGTAATACTGCCCGCGCCTGTCTTCGCCCTTGTTGAATTCGGCGAGGGAGCGCCAGTGGAAATAAAGGTTCCTCGGCTCGATATAATCGTCCCATTGCCAGGGCATCGCGTCGCCGGATGACACCGTAGTATATGCCGCCCAGATGCCGTTATGGTGGACGGTCGCGTCAGGGTCCTGTATGTCGATGCCGCTTAAGTTGCTGCCGCCGTACTCGCCGACGAAATACGCCTTCTTATAATCCTTCATTATCGTGTAGAGGCCGTCGAGGGTGGTGACTATCTCCGGCGTATACATATGTATCTGGCCGTAGGATATCTCCGGCTGCTTCCAGATATCCTTCGGGAAATTCCCGAAATAGCTGGTCGTTATCATGTGCGCGTAGGGATCGACCGAATCGACATACTGGCCCATCTCTTTCTGCCACGGGATGTCGAGGTTCGCGTCGTAATTGTCCATAAGCGTCAGCTCGTTCCACGGCTCCCAGGCGAGTATGTTCGTGGAATATCCCCAGCGCGCGATGATATAGCGCATGCGCATCTTGTAGAGCTTCTTCGCCTCGGGGTTCGTCAGGAAGTCTTTCGGCTCCTTGCACGGCCCGCCGTTCTTGATGTTATAGGGGTTGTTGAGCCACTCCGGGTCGACCTTGGTGCTGAGCTGCCCGTGCTGGTTCAGTACGAGCTGGAAATAGATATCGTGTTTCTTTGCCAAGTCTGTAATATCATCAAGCAACTTGGCATTCTTGAGGTTGTAATTGTTAAGGCCGTGGAACTCCCCGACATCGAGCCATTCTATCGCGCACTGCCAGCTCGACATCCAGACTCGCGACCAGCAGTACATGTTCTCCTGCATCTTCTGGAAATAATGCTCGTACGCGTCGACCGACGGCGCCCACGCCACGTTCTGGCCTATCGGATAATAATAATCGCCGTTATCGAACTCAAAATAGAGCGGGTCCTTCTTGCTTATGCGTACAAATCCTTTTTTCGGCGAAATAGGGGCCGTGCATTCGAAAGCCAGGTTGCCGGACTTGGCCGTCCCCTTCGGGTTGGACACGTTCACGCAGTACGTCCATTTCCCTGCCTTGGCCGGGGTGAACCTTATCTTCCAGACCGCGCTCGAGATATTGACGCCGTCGACCTTCCCGGAATAAAGGAACCCGGGCATGGTGACCTTCTTGCCGTCCGGAGAGGTGAATACGCCGTTCAAGTCTATGTTCTCCGGATTATACGGGTACTGGTATGTGCCTTCGAAATCAACGGTCACTTCGAACTTCTCGAACTGCTCGACGCTCTCCTTGTCGCCTTTTACCGAGAGGATCTTCGGCGCCTTATACTCGGCTAACGGGATCACCTTCTGTTCGCTGGTTAACCTCGGCGTCCTCTCAACGCGGATATTGTCGAAATAGACATTCGCCTTCGCCTCGGTGTCTTCGGCATACAAGATGAACATTATGCGCCATGCGATCGTGCCTGTCCTGGGCGCGTAATTATACTGCCAGTTGCTGGTAGGCGACTTAAAACCTTTCTCATGGATATTGAAGGTCACGTCCTTGTTCAGCCCCTTCTTTATCGTCTCGGTCGCGCTTTCGATGAATTCATCGGTATAGAGGACAAGGGCCAGCTCGAACGGAGGGCCGTCGTTATAGATGTCGACCATGAGCTTCTTCGTCGAATCGAGGTCGATAGCCGACTGCTCCCTCTCGAGGACCACACCCTTGGGCGGGTTCTGTTTCCCCTCAGGCCCGAACTCGACCTTAAAGCATTTCCCGCCTTCGGTCTTGTTGTCCGGGACGACGGTCATTTTCGCGGCGTCACCCCATTGGGCTATGCTCCAGAGATGCTGGGCTTCAAGGCCGTCCCACAAGATGGTTTCGGTTCCCTCAACCACTGGCGCGGCTCCGGTCTCGGCGGCGTAAAGGTGGTTTACGATCGCCATAATAGACAGGATAAATATTACAAATAATGACTTTTTCATAGCTTTTTCGCCCTCCAGGCTGCGCCGATTATTCCCGCGTCTTCCCCAAGTTCCGCGGTCACTATCCTTACCCCTTTGTATGCTTCCCGTAAAGCCCTTTCCTTCGCGGCTTTCTTGACCTTACCGAAAAATACCTTCCCGGCCTTTGCCATCCCGCCGGCCAGGACTATCGTTTCCGGATCGAGCGCGTTTATGATATTGGCTATCGCCGCGCCGATATACACGGCCGTTTCATCCACGATCCTGCGCGAGATCCTGTCGCCCTTCTCTGCCGCTTTATATATATCTTCGGCGGTCATTTTGCCGGCGGCCTTCCTGCGCCTTACCACGGCTGTCGCCGAAGCATACATCTCCAGGCATCCGCGGTTGCCGCAGCGGCATTTCGGGCCGTTAATATCTATGGATGTATGGCCAAATTCCGAGGCGAACCCGCCTTTTCCCGTCCATAATTTCCCGTCGAGGACGATGGCGCTCCCTATCCCGGTGCCGAGCGTCAGCAGGACCATGCTTGAAGAACCGCGGCCTGCGCCGTTCATCGCCTCGCCAAGCCCCGCACAATTGGCATCGTTCTCGACAACTGCGGGGACCCGGAACCTTCTTTCAATGATCTTCTTTAACCGCACCCCGCGCCAATCCGGCAGGTTCGGCGGGGAAAGGACTATGCCTTTTTTGCTGTCCAGCGGGCCCGGGCAACCGGCCCCGATAGCTTTTACTTTGGCGCCTGATTTTTTAATTATCTGCGCCGCGGCATCGAGCAGGCGCCGGATCACTTTATCCTTGCCCTGCTCTTTCAGCGTCGGCATGCGGTATCTCGCGATGACTTTACCGCGCCCGTCTATGATGCCGAAGCGGATATTCGTCCCGCCTATATCTATGCCGAGATAATTGCTTATAGCGGCTTCCTCTTCCCTTTCAGGGCGATATCGACCAGGTCGTCTATCCTGGCAGTCGCGACACACATGACCGTATCCGCGCCGCCGTAATAGATCTTGACCGTGCCGTCAGGCTCAGGGATCGCGCCGCAGGTAAAGACTACATTATGGACATAACCGACCCTTTCGAATATTTCGTCAGGGCTGATTATGAACTGGTCCGCGATTCCGAGCACTTTCGCCGGGTTCTTGAGGTCATGCATCGCAACGCCCAGCCTGTACGTCATCCCGTCCATCGTCCAGGTTACGCCGTGATAGATGCTGAGCCAGCCCTTCTTCGTCTTGATGGGCGGGGCTCCGGCGCCGATCTTGTGGTCCTCCCAGATATGGTTGCCGTAGGGAAGCATTATCAATTCCTGTTCGCCCCAGTGTATGAGGTCGGGCGAATAAGATATCCAGATGCCCTGGCGCCCGACGTTCGGCCGCTCGAAACGGCAGTACTTGCCGTTTATCTTTTCAGGGAAGAGGACCGAGTTGCGGTAGTCGATAGTCGTTGTCATCGCCACCCGTTCGAACTTCTCGAAATTTTTCGTCTTGGCCAGCCCTATCCTCATGCCGATGCCCGAATAGCAGCTGTAGAAGAAATAATAGGTGTCGCCGATCTTCGTGATCCTCGGGTCCTCGATGCCTTTCTGCTCGTAGAACGCAAACGGCCCGGTCGTCGCAGGGACCATTACCGGCTTCGGGCGCACGGTGAAGTTATAGCCGTCATCGCTCACCGCCAAACCGAATTCGCAATTGCCGTTCAGGCGCAGGGCCCTGAACAGGAGGTAATATTTGCCGTTGTACTTCGCCGCGCCGGCGTTGTAGGCCGCGTCGCAGGGATACGGAACATCCTCTTTTGTCAGTATCGGGTTCTTCTCGTATTTTTTGCATACGAATCTCATTTTTGTACCCTCCTTATTTCGTTTTAGAATACCACAGCTTGACTACGTCAGATGCAGGTTTATTCTGAATATTGAATCCGCGGTCCGTGCTACCACCCATCCTCTCGTTCGTGCCCCAATACCACCAGTACATCCCGTAAAACCACGGCTTATCCCAAAAGGCCTCGAGCATGGCGGTATAGCAGTCGCTCTGGAGCTGAAGGTCGACCTCCCTGCCGAGCTGATGTTCCCACGGCGTCTTGGCCGCGCCGGTCGAACTCTTGTATCCGACCTCGGTGAGGATCACGGGCTTGTTTATCTTCTTCTGCCACGCCTCGATCTCCGGGATATATTTCTTCCATCCTTCGCGAAGGTCGTCAAGCGTAGGTTTCTCTTTATCGGAGAGCGGGAAATAGGCGTCCAGGCCGGCATAATCGAGCTTGTCCCAGAACGTGATATTCTGGTATTCCTCGTTCCAGTTGGCCGCGTATGTCAACGGGCCGGTAAAGACTTTCCTGGCCTCGCTTATCACATATTTGTCCCAGAGTTCGCCTTTATATGTGGCCGGGGTCGTCAGCTCCACGCCTATGCATAATAATTCGACGTTCTCTTTTTCCGCCAAAGCGGCGTAATGGACGATGAAATTCCCGTAGCTCTTGAACCACGCCTCCCAATCCGTGTCGTTATTGAACTGCACCTCCCCGCGCCAATATCCGCTCTTGACCAGGTCGAGGTGGGGCTTGAGCATCACCTTGAGGCCTAAATTATGCGCCTGCTCGATGGCATGCGTGAGACTCTCGTCGGTGGGCGTATACGCCCCGGCTTTTATCTCGGTGCTGTTATAATCTGTCTGGTACCACGTCGTTACTATGGCTATATACTGGCATCCCATAGCCGAAAGCTTTGACATGGATAGGTCGGAAAAACCCTTGCCGTATGCGACCCTGTCCCAGGTCACGTATGTCATTCCTTTTTGGAACTGCGGAAAAGAAGGCCTCTCTATCTTTTTGTGCTCTTCGGGGACAACCGGGGTAACTACCGGCGCCGCCGGAAGAGGCGAAGGAGTCGTTTGCGCCGGGGACGCCATCTCGGCTGTGGCCTCGAGGTTCGCCTGGCCCTCGGGGCCAGCGCGTTTATTACCCTTCAGGCTGAATAAGTATCCCGCCAAAAAGGCGAGGATTATAAGTACGATGATGAAGATCTTATTGCGAAAAGACATATTGTTATCTCCTTAGACTAAGATTCGAGTATCCGTTATCCTGTGGGGTGCTATATTAATAGCACCCCACAGGATGTGGTCATTCTACCCTGATGTTGTCGATGTATATCTTGCCTTTCCAGGCGGTCCTGTTGTCTTCGACCCTGACGCCGAGTTTCCTGACGTCTTTCCTGAAGCTGTCATCGACGACCGTATTCTTCCAGTCCTTGCTGCCCGGCTTCAGGTCAGCCGTTATCGTGGTGACCTGGCCCGGGGTAAGCGGGATCGTCTTTCCCATCTCGATCCACTTCCAGTCTTCGCCGACGGTAAGGATTATCTTGCCTTTAAGCCCGGCAGGCGCATCCTTCGGGATATAAACATCGGCCGATATCTTGCCGTAGGGGGTCCAGTCAAAATAATCCTCGATCTCGACATAAGAGCCTGACCATTTCTTGTCAAGGAACTCGCTGGATACGGAGAGGGATTTCTTCCCTTCGGAAGCCCAATCCGGGGATACAGCGATCTCCCTCGCGACGCTGTCCTCTTTTTCCATCGCCCAATCGGGTATGCGCCAGCCGTCCGTATCCTTCTCGAAACCGAAGAGTACGGTCTCCGCCGCGTTGCATACGCCGGAAGATGACAACATCAAAACCGCAAAAAGAACCACTGCCAACCTTTTCATTTCAACTTCCTCCTTTCCCTGCTTTTACTTTGCCGTCTTATACCAGCCGGCCAAAACTTTTTCGGCCGACTTGCCCTTGATCGTGTATCCGAGCGGACTCTCAATATCCTGCGGGAACACGCACCACCAGTAAAGGCCTTTGAACCACACCCGTTTTGTCATGACCGTCATCATCGCGTCCAGACAGTCAGCTTGCTCTTTTTGGCTCTCGACCTTTGATGGCACCGTCCACGGGGTCTTGCTCGTCCCCTCGGCGCTGGTATATCCGGCTTCCGTAAATATTACCGGTTTACTTATGCCCTTCTTCCTGAAAAAATCCTCCATATTCCTTGCTTCCTTCTCCCACGCCGCGACCAGGTCCTCCTTGGAAGGATTCGCCTTTGAGGCGAGCGGGAAATAGGCGTCGATCCCCACGAAATCCAGTTCGTTCCAGAACGGGACTTCCTTATATTCGTTCCAGTTCGAGGCGTATGTCAAGGGCCCCTTGTAAACATCCCTTACCGCCTTTATTATCTTCCTCCACTCCGCTTCCCATTTCATCGGGGTGCCTGAAAGTTCTGTCCCGACGGAATACAGTTCCACGTTGTATTTCGCCGCCAATTTCGCATACTTGAGGATGAACTCATTATAATTCTTGAACCACTCCTCTTCCCCGGGGATGTCCCCGCGGAACTCGTCGGTCTGCACGTCTATGTGGGGCTTGAGAATCACCTTGAATCCCAGCGAATGCGCCTTGTTTATCGCGTGAGTCAACGCTTCATCGACAGGCGTCCTGCCGCCTTCCGGGCTCTCCGGGTAGATCTTCATGGATTCAAGCGTATCCTGGTACCAGGTGACGATAAAACAGACATGGGTGACGTTTATAGTCTTCAGGTATTCCAGCATCGCGTCGGATTCTTTCGCCGCGAGGTCGCTTTCGTTGTAAGAAGTATAATTTATGCCTTTCTGGAACTCGACCGCGGTTATGGGCCCGGGAGAAGGAAGCGGCTCTTCCATCGTAAGTTTTATCACTTCCTTCGGCTTGCGGTCCGGGAATACCTGTTCTATGGGCTTATCTTCCGGGTTAAGTTCTTTGGGGCCGTAGACCTCCCATTCCCATATCGAGATGCCCCAGCTCGGGTTCGACCTCTTGAGGCCTACAAGCTTAAGATAGCGCGCCGTGGTCTGGGGAATGCCTATGATATCCGTGCCTCCGCGCCTGTTCTTTAAGATCATGACCGACTTCCATTGCTTCGCGTCATCGGAGACGAGGAGCTCGTATTCCGGGGAATAAGCGCGCTCCCAGTAGATCACCGTCTTAGTGAATGTCTTCGGTTTCCCGAAATCGTAAAATATCCACTCGCCGTCCTTGCCAAGCATCGGGGACCAGCGCGTATTGAAATCCCCGTCGGCTACAGCCATCGGGTTCGGCCCGGGCGCCCATTCGGAATCGTCGAAAGACGATGCCACAGCTGAGGCGGGTTTCAGGTAGACCGGGTCCTCGCATTTCTCTTCGGCCATGACGCACGGCCCGGCCGCAAATAAGAGAGCTGCCAGCGACAAAAATACTGCTGTTAAATTTTTATATACCATTGATTTCCCCTGGATCAGTTCCTGACCTTCAATTTACCCCACTGCGTGGCGTCGTCTTCCTTCTGCCCTGACCATATCACGTGTTTCCATTCGCCGTCAGCGGTATCCTTATCCGAGAGCGAGAAATTGGCGCCGAGGACCTTGCCGTCTTTCATCTCGAGCCCGTTTACCGCGCGTATCGGGATGGCCGCCTCGATGACATATCCGCCGTCCGGGCCCTTTGTTATCTTTGACGCGACTTTTATCGCGTCGGCAAGCGGCTTGGTATTTATATTCCTGTAGACATAGAGGCCGGGCCCGCCGTCCTTGGTAAGCGGCGCGAAATCAACCTGGTAGCAGCCGAGATTGAACGGCATGTTATTGAATATATCGGCATCGCCTTTGGCGTCGATCCAGAATTCCACGGCATCATCACGCCAGATATCGACCCCGCGCTGGTTCCCGATGACTGTGTCATCTTTTACGTCCGCGGCAAAATACAGGTTTTCGTCGTCATAAAGGAGGTAAAATTTGGCTGAACCCTTCGAGAGCGACGCGGCCTGGTCCTCGCCGAATTTCGAAAGCTTCCAATCGGAGAGGTCTCCGTCTATGGTTATCGGCCCGGCAGCCTTCTTCACTACTATCTCTTTACGGGTAAATCCTATGGGCATCGGGGTGGTCGAGACGAGCTCGGTCTGCTTTCTGTCTTTTAACTTGATTATTATTGCCCCGGCCAAATTTATCTTAAACGCAATGTCCCTTTTAAAAGACGGCAACTTTACGTCTATCCCGTCAGCGTCGGACTTCACTTCCCTCGTCTCTATAATCTGCCCTTTCCAGGTATCCCAGAATTCTACTTTATATTTTCCCGCGACCAGGCCGTTTATCCTGACAAGCGCGTCCTTAATAAAAGGCGGCTCTGGATGGTTCGGTTCGAACTTGGTCCATTTGGGATCGAAGACCCAAACCGCCCCTTCCATATTATCCAAAAGCCCGATAGCGTATACCGGCGAATTGAGCCCTTCCGACTCGGCCAGGACCCTCGCCGTGGACGTCTTGTAATCCTTTCTTCTCCTGTCCTCGCCCTTATCGAATGCTGAAAGCGCGGCCCACTGGTAATAGAGCTTCTTAGGATGGATATACTTGTCCCACCACCACGGCATGGCGTTCCCGCCGCAGGCCATCATATACTCGGACCATATCGCGGCGTGGATATACGCGCCGTCGAGGTCCTTCACGTCCACGTTGTCCGAGGAGTCGGTGCCTATCTCTCCCATGAAATACGGCTTCTCGAACTGGCTCATGAGCCTGTAGGCGCCCATTATCGCCGAAACGACTTCCTGCGTATACATATGGAACTGCGTAAAATCCATCTCAGGCAGTTCCCAGAGTTTTTTGTTAAAACCGTAATCGTGGAACGTCCCGGCGTAGCTCGTGGTTATAAGGTGCTTATTCGGATCTATATCTTTTATATATGAGGCCATTTCCTTATGCCACGCCGCGTCCGTATCCAGGTTAAGGTCGTCTATGAAAGTGAGCTCGTTCCAGAGCTCCCATGCCATGATATTCGGGCTGTAGCTCCAGCGCGCGATTATATAGCGCATCCTGTTCTTGTAATATTTTTTAGCCGCCGCGTTGGTGAAAAAATCCTGCGGCTTGGCGCAGGGGCCGCCGTTCTTTATGTTATAGGGATTATCGTTCCATTCGGGATTGACCTTTGTGCTCAGCTGCCCGTGGTGGTTCAGCACCAGCTGGAAAAAAATGCCGTTCTCCGCGGCCAGGTCTATTATCTTGTCCAGTTTATCGGCCTTCTCCAGGTTATATTCGCCTAACCCCCGGTAACCTTTACCCTTTAACCATTCGATGCCTACCTCCCAGTCGCACATCCACACCCTTGACCAGTTGTCGCCGGCCTTCTTCATCTCGGTAAAGTATTTTTTGTATCCGGGCAGGCTTGCCCAGCATACGTTCTCGCCTAACGGGTAATAGAACTCCCCGTTATCGTATTCGAAATAAATGGGATCCCTTTTGCTTACGCGGACGAAGCCCTTCAGCGGGGACGCCGCGCATTTAAAGGATACCGCCCCTGTCTTATCTTCGCCTGCCGGGGTCTTCAGGCGAACGGCGTATCTCCACTCCCCCTCCCGCGTAGGGGCAAACCTGATCTTCCAGACCGGCTCGACGTAATTGCTATCCGCGTCGACCTTCGCCGAGTACAGGAATCCCGGGACTATGAACGTCTCGTTTGCAGGGCTTGTGAAAGTGGCGCTTAAGTCAACTTCTTCGGGATTAAAAGGATTTTTGAAGGCGGCCCTGAGGCCTACGGTGAGCTCGAGTTTTTCGTATTTCGGTATCTCAGCGGCATTCGCGGTGACAGCCGTTATTTTTACCGGTTCCTTCGGCAGTTCCTTGGCCTCTTCCGCATAAGCTACCGCAGTGAAAGAGAAAGGCATGACCAGCTTCCGCGTCGGCCTGAACCTGATGTTATCGATATATATCGTCTCCGCCTCGAACCTTGCGGTGTCGTAAATAAGGATGACGACCTTCCTTATATCGTCGCGATTGGCAAGGTTCGCGGTGTATTCCCATTTGCTCCTTTTGCACTCAAAATTCGCCTTATCCAATTCGAAGACGACGTCCTTGTTCCGTCCCTTCTTTAACTTGACCGGCGTCGATTCGTAATAAGTCCAGCCGTTCCCGGTCTCAAAACCGATGGCCGCCGACGCCGCCTCTGAAGACTGGACATAGATATCAAGGACAAGATTATGCTTGGACAGGTCGAGATTCTCCTCATGGAATATCCCGGCCTTGTTCTTGCTCTTGCTTACGTCCTCCTTGATATTCATACGCAAAGCGCGGTTGCCTTCGGTGGCGTTATCCTTTACCACCGAGAGTTCCACCTCATGGGCGTTATCCCAGGGGATGGAAGCCCAGGATAATTTTTCCTTCTCAAAGCTCTCCCATAGCAGGTCCGGCTGCGCGAAAGCAGCGCTCGCAGCGAAGACCGCCGGGAGAGCCAAGATTAACGCCGTGATCATTTTTTTCATTATAGATCCCCTATCCTTGGCATATGCCTGGATTTTATTTGAACCTTATATTGTCCACATACACCGTCGTGCCCTTATCCTTCTTCGCGTGAGTTATGAGGATGAAGACCTTGGTTATGTCGCTCCTGTCGGCCAACGGCACAGCGTTCTTCCAATCGCTGGCCTTGCACTTGAAATCCTTGGCGCCTAAGTCGAAGGTTATGTCCTTGTTCCAGCCCTGGCTCAATATCTTCTTCTCCGACTCGTAATAATCCCCGGCCGAATCGAACCCGACCTGGACGCCCATGCCGGTAGCGGCATCGGTATATATATCCATGACCATGTTCGCGTTGGAGAGGTCTAGGCTGGCTTCCCTGGCGACGACAAACCTGTTCTTCCAGTCCTGCGGCTCATCCTGGGCCACCAGTTTAAGCGACTGTTTTCCTTCGGAGGCCTTTTCGGCGCTTATCGTGATCTCCACGCCGCCTGAGTTCTCCCAACCCGGCGATGCCCAGTTGACCGTCGAACTCTCGAAATTATCAAATACTTTCTCCTCGGCGCGTACAAGGCCCGAACCGGCGCCCACCAAGACCAGCGCCGCAACTACCGGGAATAACAATGCGTATTTCATCTTACCTCCTCCTCTTATTTGATCCTGATGTTATCGATGTATACCGTATCCGCGGACATCTTTGCCGGGCGGTACAAAAGTATGAAGACCTTCCCTACGTTATCCCTGTCAGCCAGCGGTACGGTATATTTCCAATCGCTGCCCTTGTTCTTGAAATCCGCGGCGGCCAGGTCAAAACCGATATCTTTGTTCCAGCCGGTCTTCAGGGGTTTTTTATCGGACTCGAAATACGTCCAATCGTTGCCTGTCATGAAACCGACGGCCGCTTCCAGGCCTTCAGTCTTCTCGTTGAATATATCCATTACGATATAATTGTCTTTTGAGAGATTGAGCGAATCTTCCCTGAACAGGCCCACCTTGTTCTTCCAGTCAGTCGCCTCTTCCCTTATCACGACCTTGAGCGACTGTTTTCCCTCGGAGGCTTTATCCGCGCTCACCGAAAGGTTCACCTGCGCCGTATTTTCCCAATCGACGGGCTCCCAATAATTATCCCCCTCAAAACTTTCCCATAATACCTCTGCCGCATGCGCCTTGACAGGGAGGGCCCCGCCGGCCAACGCCAACGCAAAAAAGAATGCCGAAAGCAGGCTGACGTATCTCACTTTATTACCCCCTTTTTCATTTCAACGCCTTGCAGGACTTCCTTACGACCAGTTCGGTCGGGACGGTTATCTTCTCGGCGCGCTTGTTGCTGTTCTTCATCCTCTGTATGAGCCTCCTGACGCCTATCTTTCCCATCTCTTCTTTCTCTACCCGCACCGTGGTAAGCGGCGGATGTATCTGCTGGCTCATATCTATATCGTCGAACCCGGCGATGCTTATCTCGTCGGGTATCTTCATGCCCTTGTCCTGTATCGCGGCCATCGCGCGGATAGCCATCAGGTCGTTGCAGGCAAAGATAGCGGTGGGAAGCTTCTGGAGCCTGAACATCTTCTCCATGATGCCGTATCCGTTCCAGAGGAGGCCGGTTTGGACGAAATCCTCGTTGAACTCCAGGCGGTTCTTCTTCATAGCGGCCTTATATCCCTCGAACCTCTCCATGAAGGAGCCGTGCTCGAGCGTGGCGCCGAGGAAACCGATCTGCTTATGCCCGAGGTCTGCCAGGTATTTGATCATATCCGCCGTGCCCTTCATGTTATCCGTCACGATGGAATCGATCGATGAATTCTCTATATAATGGTCGAGCAGTACCATCGGGATGTCTTTCGCCTTAAGGTTCGAGACGAAACTGTGGGACATCTCGCCTACCAGGATAAGCCCGTCGACCTTCCTTTCTTCTATTAATTTGAACGTGGAGGGATCGAACATCAGTTTTTCGTCAAGGACCTGGTAGATGAGGTTATAGCCGTGGGAGCGCGCCTCTTCCTCCACGCCGGCGAAGACATACGAATAGAAGGTGTTGGAGAATATGGGATGGTGTTCGCGGGATATCACAAAGCCGATGTTGTCTGTCTTCAGTTTCGATATGCCCCTGGAGCCCTGCTCCGGGCCGGCGACGAACGTCCCCTTGCCCGGGATCCTGTAGAGAACGCCTTCGTTCACCAGCTCGAACATCGCCTTGCGGACGGTTATCTGGCTCACGCTGAATTGCTGGCAGAATTCCTTCTCGGATGAGATGAGTTCGCCCGGTTTCTTCTCGCCGCTCTTTATCAGGTTCTCGATGACCTGTTTAAGCTGTTTATATAAAGGAACGGGCGAATTTTTTTCTACGGCGTCTTTCATCTTTTACCCTCTCTTTGCGGGGGATCTCAGGTGATTTTAGATATACCTTGGTATACTCGGTTATATTATATATCATAAACCTTAGTTGTCAAGGGACTAAAATGTGATTTTGAGGGAATAAATTGCGGAACACCTGCTGATTATATGATATCTTTACTTCTTTTCGGTCTTTACCTGCCATTTGTTCCCCCTGCGCGATGCCGACAGATCGCAGGGTTCCCCGGTCTTCAATTCGTCTTTCCCGAACGAAACGCATGGCGCGACCGAATTCCCGGTCATTTCGTTCACGCCTTTTACGAAAACCGCGCCGAGCTTCGAATCCTTCACCTTGACTATCGCCGCGGATTTCCCCGGTAAGGATACCTTCAGGGATTTCCCTGAATATTTGAATTCTTTTACCCCTGTCTTTCCGGACAGGTCCAGTATAAAGAAGAATTGGACGGCCTTTTTGGGGTTTTCATACACCCAGACCTGGAGCTCGGGGTCCCTGGCATCTAATCTCTTCTCCGGGACCACTACCGCGTCCAAGACAGGGCCCATCTCCGGCAGGCAGATCGCTGCGTCCTTTAGGATATCATACCGCTTGAAATCCTCGTCGTATGACGGGGCCTCTCCGACAAATATCAGCCTTCCCCCGGAAGCGGCGTATTTCGATAATTTCTGCTGGGTCTTCCTGTCCATGAAAGAGCCGCCGCATAATACGATATTCCTGTAACCGTTAAGCTCTTTCGGCGCGGCCGATTCGATATTTACGATCCGGAAGTCCGTATTTTTCCCGCGCAGGACCCTCTGGAATTCATCCAGCCCCCCGAACCCGCATTTAAACGGACCGAACCCCAGTTTCCCCAAGGTTTCGCCGGGTATATCCCATGCCGCGAGACAGGAATAAGCGGGATAAAAACCCCAGGCGATCTCGTGGCTTGATTCGGCCTCCAGGAGATCGGCGGCATTGTCCTTGAAGAAATTCGCAAGCAAGGCCAGGACCCCGTATTTCTTTGTCAGCGTTCCGTCTTCCTTGATGGGAGACGAATCCGGATACGGCCTCTCATGGGCGTTATCGATAAGGTCGTCCCAGCCGGCGGTATTGACGGCGGTATAGACATTGAACCCGGTCGCCCCGTTAGCGACGGCCAGCAGGGTCTCGAATACGCAGACCACCGGATGCTGGAAACGTTCATCATAAAGTTTGGAGAAGCCCCAGTTCTCCTCGAAATTCACGCCCCTCCTCCTTTTGGATAACAGGCTATAGCGTTCAAAAGAGGCCGCATCTTCAGAAACGGGCTTCAGCCAGTTCGTAAACCCGTAATTTACCGGCCATCTCTCGGGGATGACGCGCGCCAGCCAATGGTCCAGCATCTTGCCTTCCGAAGGCGGGTTCACGTTGATAACGAACGGCACCCTGCTTTTAATGAATGACGAATATTCCTTATATATCAAACCCATGAATTCCGACTGCCATCTGCCCCACCTGAGGTACTCTTTAAGGTCCGGCCTGGTCTTGAGCGCTGAGACGTCGCGGGGGACCTTAACATCCTTTTTCTTCGCGAATTTCCTGTAAAGCGACAGCGACGAGGGGGAATAATCATGATCCGTTATCAGGTTAGGGAAATCGGAATAAAGCCCTTCGTTACAGACCTGGACCGCTATCACGTTCCCCTTAGGATAGATATTGCCCTTCAGTACGTTGGTATCCACCAGCCCGTACCATTCCCTGACCAGCTTCTTGAATTTTCCGGAAAGCGGGGCCGGCACCGGCTTTTCGCCCCACTTGTGGCGGCGGCCTTTACTGTCCATGAACGGCTCGATCTCCGGGTCCGCATCGGGACAGACCCAATCCGGGAGGCCCCCGTAGTTTGTTTCGGAATGGATGAACGGGCCGGGTTTGACGATCGCCCACAACCCGTTCTTCGCGCATAACTCCACGAACGACTTCACGTCGCGGTTGGCCTGCGTCTTCCCGTCGAAATCTATTACAAATTTATCGTTCGACTTGATCATATGATGACGCCACGGGACATAAAAACTCACCGTGTCGATTCCCATCGACTTTATCTTCTTCAACCTGTCGTCCCAATTCTTCGGGTCATCGCGGTAATAAGGATAATCCGCCGAATTCAGGAAGACCGGCTCATCATCAACGTAAAAAATCCCGTCTTTTATTTTAACTGTTTTTTTCATAGGAAAAACGATTGGTAGCCCCTACGGGAATCGAACCCGTGTTTAAAGCTTGAGAAGCTCTCGTCCTAACCACTAGACGAAGGGGCCAAACCTAATATCTTACTAACTCTTCTCTTTTTTTCTGCGCCGAAGCGCGCGCCGCGTCTATCACCGCGGCTGACTTGCGCACTTCTTCGAGCTTTATTATCGGGTGCGCCCTGTGCATCAAAACGTCGTAAAGGTTCACGTAATACTGTTCCCAGCAGCTGTTCTCGACCTGGTAGGTGCGCTCGAACTCCTCGCCTTTTATCTGGGTCTTCACCTTTATCGGGTGCCCGCCGTTCTCGCTTAAGAGGGCGCCTTTCGTTCCGAGCGCGTACCAGCGCGGCAGGTTATACCGCGAGACCTGGCTAGCCTCGAGATGCGCGGTCATCCCGCCGCGGAACCTTATCAAAAGCTTGAAATAGTCGTCGACTTCCCTCGACCAGAGTACCGATTTCATGTCGCAGAAGACCGAAACAGGCTGCTCTTTTACCAGGCAAAGCATCTGGTCGATCAGGTGCGAGCCGAAATCATAAAGTATGCCGCCGCCGTATATCTTCTTATATCGCCAGGCCGGGTTGAACTCTTTCACGCCGTAATTCTTCAAAGAGCCGTACGAAGTCGCGCGCGATTCGATCGTGAACGGCTCTCCCAGGTGGCCTTCCGCGAGTATCTTCTTGACGGTAAGGAAATCCCCGTCGAACCTGCGGCTATGGAAGACCGAAAGCACCACCCTCTTCTTGTGGGCGAGCCTTATAAGGTAATCCACCTCTTTCAGGGAGAGCGCTATAGGCTTCTCGACGACGCAATGCTTGCCCTCCTCCAGGACCATCTTCGCTATCCTGAAATGGCTGCTTGAAGGGGTCGCTATTACGACCAGGTCCAGGTCAGCGTCGAGAAAGTGCTTATAATCGGAGAAAGCTATTGTGTGGTAATCCCTGTCTGCGACCCTCCTGCGCCCCGGTATCGTATCGCATACCGCCACTATCTGGAAGTTCCCGGCCTTCTTCATCAAGGGTATGTGGAACTCCTGCGCGCTCCTGCCAAGGCCGCAGATGCCGACCTTAAACTCCATATTTAATATCCCATCCCCCTTAAAAAATCACGCGAGATCCTCGCGCTTTCGAACGGAACAGTCAAAGTCCTGTCGAGCTCTACGATAATCCAGTTAGTATAATTAATCTTCTCTAAAGTTGCAAGGACATTTTTCATCCTTCCGCCGATGATCCCGCGCCCCAGCTCGGTAAAATCCCTCATCCCGGGGTCCCAGTCCTTCAGGTGCACGAGCGCGAGTGATGAAGCATATTTCTCTATCACGGAGGCGGGGTCGGAACCGGCCGCAGCCAGGTGCCCGGTATCGATGCAGAGCTTGGCCGAACTCGAGAACTCAAGGAGGTTTACGATGTCCCTCTCATCCTCTACGATGGTGCCCAGGTGGTTATGGAAGGCGACCTGCATTTTGAACTTCGAGGCATATTGCGCCAGGGAATCGAGCCTCTTGCACAGGGATTTGTAGCTTTTCGTCTCTTTTTGGAGGCCGTCGGCAGTCCAGCCGCCGGTAGCCATAAGCGCTTTTACGCCGAATTGGCTGGCGAAAAAAACCTTCTCTTTCGCTTCGGCGAGGTCCGCTTTCTCGTCGGAGGAGACTTTAATGTTCGCGGAGAGCGCGGCAAGCGCGAGGCCCTGTTCGTCAAGCTGCGTCTTCAGCGCCGCGGCTGAGCCAAGCCTGGGGAGGGCATCGTATATCTCGGCGCCGTCATATCCAGCTTCTTTTATCTCCCAAAGGGCATCCTTTATGGAGTAGCCGCTGAGATAATTGCCCCAAGTAAGGGTATGGCAGCCTATTTTAAACCTGGCCATACTTCACCGCCGTTATAAAAAAATTGGTGCTGGGAGGGGGATTTGAACCCCCACAGTTTATGCAACCAACAGCCCCTCAAACTGTCGCGTCTGCCAATTCCGCCATCCCAGCATTAAAAAAACATTCAAAAAAACATCCAGCTCATTTGCCCTGAGGACGAGGAGGGATTTTTGGTTTCTCCCGCGAGAAAGGAGTATTTACCGCGCCTTGCGAGATATTTTTATTTACTATAAGCTTTCCATCTACGGTGAAAGATACCATGCTCCCCGCACCGAGCTTTGTACCTTCTATTTCGGTATTTTTTGAAAGAAAGGCCGTCTGGAGCTTCCCCGAAGGATACAATTCTATGCCGCTGTCCTTCGGCAATTTTATGCCGTTTATTACCGCATCCCTCGAGAGCTTTCCGCGCGATACTTTTCCCGACTCGCGGAAGTACACATCACCCGCAGCCAGGGGTATGCCCTGGATATCCTGGTCGGCCGGCAAATACGCCATCGAGAGCTTTCCCGAATCGCCGAAATATACCCCAGCGCCTTTCGGAAAGTTTATCTCCTGTATCTTCCGGGATTCACCCAACGGGCCGCCGCGTATCTTTCCGGACTGCAAAAGGGCTATCCTGCTCCCTTTCGAGAAAGGGATACCTTGGATCTCCTTATCCCTGCTGAGGAGTGCGCTCTTCAATTTTCCGGACTGGTAGAAATAGGCTTCGCCGATACACGGTACTCCCTGGATATCCTGTTCCCGGCGCAGCACCGCTATCCTTATCTTTCCCATTTCGTAAAATAACAATCTCGTGCCCTTGGTGAAATCTACATCCCCTATCTTCTGATCCTGGACAAGCTCGGCCAGCGAGATCTGGCCCGAACCGTAAAATTCAACTTCTGTGCCGGCAGGGAACCCGATGCCCTGTACGGTCCTGGGGGCCTTCAGGGTCTCGGAATATGCCGTCCCGTAAATACCAAAGACCACGAAAACGATCAATACGCTAAAAAAAATCTTTCTGGACACCTTAACCTCCCGGTTTCTGCCTAAGACAGAAGGACTTAGGGGTTTATTATGTTAATAATATACCAGAGATTTGGCAAAATGACAAGGTGTTACGGGCGCGGCGCCCGCGCCGTCACCACCTCCAATAAATATTGCTTTATTACCCATTAATCTGTATAATAAATTTGGCTATAAAAAAATTATGACAAACTTATCTGGCCCGATATTCAAGCTATTCCTTGTGTTTGCAATAATTTCCATAGCCGGTTGCAAAACACTTACGGCGCCGTCGTCTTCCTCTGAAATGTGGAAACCTCTCCCTGCCAAAGCCGATAACTCTTCCTGGCAGTCCCTGCGCCAGCAAAAAATAGATGCTTCAAAACCGATTACGCTTACCAGCCTCGTGAATTTCGCCTTGCAGAATAATCCTTCCACAAAACAGGCGTGGAACAACGCGCGGGCCGCCGAAGCCGTAAAGGCCCAGAGCGAATCCCTTCTGTATCCCAGCGCTACCGTAACTGCCCAGCTGACGAGGGAAGCCGCCAGGCAGAATATACGGGCGGCCGACTATAACGACCTTAAGTACGGCCCCGAAATAGACCTCACGTACCTGTTGCTCGATTTCGGAGGCAGGGATGCCGGTATCAGACAGACGACCGACTTGCTTTTGGCCGCGAATTACCAGTTCAACCAATCAATGCAAGACCTCCTCCTTAACGTGGAAAATGCTTACTACAACTTTTACAGCGCGAAGTCGTCGCTCGAGGCGGCGCTGGCCGACCTCGAGACCGCGAAGACGACTTATGACGACGCGGATACCAGATACAGGGCGCAGCTCGCTTCGAAACTGGATGTCCTCCAGGCGAAATCAGGTTACGAGGACTCCCTCTTCTCTCTGGAGGGCGCTAAAGGCCGGGTCAAGTCTGCTAAAGCACAGCTCGCGCAGACGATCGGCGTACCCGCTGATACTGAGTTCGATATCGCCGACCCGGAAAAGCCGCTGCCCACGGGCCTCTCCGAAGACGACGTGACGAAACTAATAAACGACGCGATGGACAAGAGGCCGGATATAGCCGCGCAGAAGGCCACGGTCGAGGCGAGCAAGGCCGCGATAAAATTCGCGGATTCGGCCCTCTATCCTTCGATCTCAGCGGGCGGTACGGCGGCAGCAGATAAGTATCATTATTACGGCTCCACCGATGCGCGCCACTACGACGCGAGCGCTTCCGCATACCTGACTTTTAATTGGGACTTATTTGACGGGTTCAACAACCTCAACAAAAAACGCGAGGCCGAGATGAACTCCGAAGTCGAACGCGCCAAACTGATACAGGCCCAGCTGGCCGTCAGCGCCGACGTTTGGACAAAATACTATAACTTCAAGACCGCGGTCAGCCAATACGGTTTCGGCGAATCACTGCTGGAGACAGCACAGACATCTTACGAATTGGCGCTCGAAAGCTATAACAACGGGCTGAAGAGTATGCTCGATCTTACAAACGCGCAGAGCCAGCTCTCTGACGCGAGGAGCAAACTTATCCAGACAAAAAAGGACCTATTCGTATCGCTGGCCGACCTGGCCCATGCGACGGGTTCACTCTATGCGGGAGATATGACAAATGAACAAAGCAAGTGACAAGTTATTCGGATTCCTGAAATTAGCGGTCGTCCTGCTGATAATCTTTTTGGCGGTCTTCTTTATCTCGAAACTCATAAAGAAGCCGGTCAAAGCCTCGATCCCTCCCCGCAGCGTGGAAACGGCGCTGGCTGAAAAGAAAGATGTGATCGTGTTCATAGAATCTTTCGGGAACCTCGATTCTCCAAACAACGTGGATATAAAATCTCAGGTCGAGGGCCAGATGATGAAGGCACATTTCAATGAGGGCGACCTGGTCAAGGCCGGGGATATGCTGTTCACGATCGATCCCAGCCAATACAAGGCCCAGTTGGAAAGGGCCGACGCGGCCCTGATACAGGACCTCGCCGAGCTTAAGCTCAACAAGGATACGGTCGAAAGGAACAGGAAACTCCTCGAGAAGGAACTCATATCCCAGCAGGACTTCGATAAGCTCCAGACAAACGTGACCTCGTCCGAAGCCGCGGTAAAGACCGACAACGCGAATATAGACCTTGCAAAGATCAATTTGAATTACTGTTATATAACTTCTCCCATAAACGGCTTAACCGGAAAGCGCCAGGTCGACCCGGGTAACATATTGACGGCAAACGACGGGCCTACGCTCGTCAACGTCAAGACCATAGACCCTCTTTATGTGGATTTCACGATACCCGAGCGCGACTTCGGCAGCGTAAGAAAGGCCTTCTCCGAGGGCAAATTAAAGGTCGTGTTGACGCTTGAAAAAGGATCCGGGGCGTCGCAGGATGGGACGGAAAAGAACGGAGACTCCTACGAAGGGGAACTCTGTTTCCTTGACAACGCGGTCAATAACACGACCGGGACCGTATTATTACGCGCGATAGTCCCGAATCATGATATGAAACTTTGGTCCGGGCAGTTTGTAACGGTCCGGCTGCATCTCGCGATAAAGAAAAATGCCGTGGTAGTCCCGTATGAGGCGGTCCAGATCGGACAGCAGGGAAATTACATCTTCGTCGTCTCCCCTGACAAGAAGGCGGACCTGAGGAATGTTACCGTGGGCAGCAAGGAAGACGACCACATAATCATCGAGGATGGCGTAAAGGCAGGCGAAACCGTCGTTACGGTAGGCCAGATGGGATTAAAGCCGGGGACGCCCGTAGCCGAGGCGAAATAATATGAGTTTCAGCGATAACTTTATCAAAAAACCGATAATGACCACCCTTATGATGGTGGTCGTGACGATATTCGGCATCGTCGCGTTCTTCACGCTGCCTATAAGCGACCTCCCGGTCATAGACTTCCCTGTCATACTGGTCACTGTCTCTTATCCCGGCGCGAGCCCGGAGACTATGGCTTCGGCAGTCGCCTCCCCTCTTGAGAATGAGTTTACGACCATACCCGGCCTTACGGACATCATATCTAATAACACCGAGGGCCAATCGCAGTTAATACTTACTTTCGATCTTAGCCGCAATGTTGACCTTGCCGCGCCGGATGTGCAGGCAGCCATAACACGCGCCCAGGGAAACCTGCCTACCGACCTGCCTGAGCTCCCGTCATACCAAAAAGTCAACCCTTCGGATACGCCTATACTTTACCTGATGCTTACCTCGGATACACTGACGACGGGACAGCTCTACGACCTCGGCAACAGGACCGTCGGAAAAAGGATAAGCATGATAGACGGGGTATCGCAGGTCCAAGTCTGGGGCGCGAAGACCGCGGTCAGGGTACAGGTCGATCCAAACAAACTTTCGGCTTTCGGGATAGGGCTCAACGATATATCCAACGTCCTGTTCACCGGGACCGTGCTGATACCGGCGGGCAGCCTGAACGGAAGCACAAGGGCGTTCTCCATCGAACCGCAGGGACAACTTTTCAAAGCAAAAGATTATGAGGGACTCATCGTAGCTTACCGCGACGGCAATCCTGTGAGGCTCAGGGATGTCGCGAAATGCGTAGACAGCATGGACAACGACGTCGTAAATCCCATGCTTGGGCGGCCCGGCCAGAAGATGAGGCCCGGAGCCGTCGTCATCGCGGTCTCCCGTTCAGCCGGCTCCAACACAGTTGAACTTTCAAAGCATGTCCGCGAGACTATCGACGGGCTCCAACAGGAACTGCCCGGTTCTGCCAAGCTCGAGGTATTTTACGACAAGTCCGTCTCGATAGTTGAGTCCGTAGACGACGTGAAGCAGACTATATTAATAGCGCTCTTCCTCGTCATAGCCATAATCTTCCTCTCTCTTGGCCGGATATCGGACACGATAATACCGGGCATCACGCTTCCTTTGTCCGTCATCGCGACTTTCGTCGTCATGTACGCCTTGAACTTTAGCCTCGACCAGATGTCACTGATGGGGCTTACCCTTTGCATAGGTTTTGTCGTTGATGACGCCATCGTCGTGCTCGAAAATACGGTCCGTCTTATCGAAGAGGGCAAAAAACCGATGGAGGCCGCGGTAGAGAGCGCCCGGCAGATCACATTTACCATCATATCCATGACGTTATCATTGTCGGTAATATTCATCCCTCTCGTATTCATGGGAGGCGTCGTAGGAAGGATATTCCGCGAATTCGCCATTACGGTAGTCGTCGCGATACTCTGCTCAGGGATCATATCGCTCACCCTTACGCCTATGATGTGCGCCCGCATGCTCAAAGCAAAGGGCGTAGGAGAGAACGGCCTACAGAGGGCCATCACCGCATTCATGAAAGGCATTATCGACAGGTACGGCGTCATGCTAAAGTGGACCCTGCAGCGGCCGCTGACGACCGTCGTCGCCTGGATAATATGCTTCGCCGGGACGATCGTATTCTTCCAGGCCCTGCCGAAGACATTCATCCCCGAAGGTGACAGCGGCAGCATCTTCTCCATGATGATGACGCCCCTCGGCACCTCGACCAAACAGATGAGGCAATTCCAGAACAAGATAAATAACGTCCTGCAAAACGATCCCAATGTAGACAGGTTCGTCACCGTAACCGGACTTAACGCGGGCGCCGACCAGAGCACCGGCATAGCCTATACCGTCCTCAAGGAACGCGATAAGAGAAAACCCATGCCTGAGGCCCTCCGCGAATTGCGCACAAAGATGGCTCCGCTGCCGGATGGCCAGATGTTCATGATGGCGATACCCGCCCTCAAGGTAAGCGCCGGAGGAGAGGCAACGGCGCAGGGGGAAAAATATTCGTACACCCTGACCGGCCCGGACCGAAATGAACTTTATAAGATATCTTTTAAGCTCCAGGACGAAATGAAAAAACTGCCCGGCTTCCTCGAGGTACAGAACAGCATAAGGCTGGACCTGCCGCAGTTAAACATAAAGATCCTCCGCGACCGCGCATCTACTTTGGGCCTGACGGCAGGTGACATAGAAAATGCCCTCACTCTGGCTTACGCGCAGGGAAAGGTCACTACCTACAAGACGGACGTCGACCAGTATAACGTCATCGTTGAGCTGGATAAAAGCTTCCAATTGAGGCCGGAGAGCCTCTCGCAAATATATGTCAGGTCGTCCTTCACAAATAAGTTGATCCCGTTAAGTTCGGTAGCGAAATGGGAGATCGGATTGGGCCCGCAGAATGTCCCCCATTTGAACCAGTTGAACTCGGCCACGCTCTCATTCAACCTCGACCCGCAAGTCCCCATAGGGAACGCGACCAAGTCGCTCGAAGACGCCTCAAAGAAGATACTGCCGCCCGGCGTAACCGGCGCGTTCCAGGGAGAAGCCCAACAATTCGAGTCCGCTATCGCGAGCCTCGGGTTCCTCATACTGGTCGCGATCTTCATAAAATACGTCATCTTGGGCATCCTTTACGAAAGCTACGTGCATCCCATGACTATACTTACTACGCTCCCGGTCGCCACCTTCGGAGGCCTGGTCACATTGTACATATTCAAGTCCGAACTTTCACTATACGCATATGTCGGTATATTCATGCTGCTCGGCATCGTCGCGAAGAACGGCATCATGATGGTCGACTTCGCAAACGAGAACCTCATTAAGAACAATATGAATAATTTTGACGCGATATATAACGCCTGCCTCGTCAGGTTCCGCCCGATACTTATGACCGGGCTTGCCGCAATCATGGGCGCCTTGCCCATCGCGCTCGGCTATGGCGCCGACGGGGCATCGAGGAAACCGCTCGGATTGATCGTCGTGGGCGGGCTTATATTCTCGCAGGTAGTCACCCTCTTCGTCACGCCGGGTATATTCCTATATATGCAGAAGTTCCAGGAGAGATACCTCGACAAGTTCGAGTTGACGCGGTCGGATTCAGCGCGCAAGGCGAAAGAAGAATAATCTTAGTACCGCATATATGGTAAAGCCCTTCATACAAGAGGGGCTTTACCATTAAACTTCGTTTAACCACAACTACTACTTGGCTTGCGTAACCTCCAAATCATCAAAGTAAATATCCCCGCTCGCTCCGGCGGCGCTTGTTACCTTGACTACAAATCTCGCCTTATCGGCGCCGTCAGGGGCCGTGCCGCTTACCGAAAGTTGCTTCCAGTCGGTCGCGCCTTTAACACTGTCGCTCTTTATGCTGCTCAACTTAGCATCACCCTGGAACCACTCGATCTCCAGGAATGCCTCGCCTGCGACTAGCGGGCTTTTATGCATGCCCGACTCGTTGGGGCTCATTATATAACCGGTAAAAACATACTTTGTCCCCGGCGCGGTATTGATATCCTGGAAGGCGCCCCTGTTATCGGTGCCGTCAGAAGCCCAATCGTGCAGCGCCCAGTCGCCGCCATGCTTGAATTCGTTGAGGCGCTCGACGCCGCCCCACTGGCCCCAGTTATCCGCGTTGACCTCCGTGCCCGACTCAAAGCCCGGGTTAACCAGCAGGTTGTCTGCCGCCTTAACGGATGATTGCGAAAAGACCAATATTGCTGCCGCCGCAACTGCAAGAACCACCGCATAAACCTTACCCATGCCATCCTCCTTTTATTATTTTTGGTTGC
>PLNR01000007.1 GCA_003141835.1 Candidatus Omnitrophota bacterium
AGCAGCCTGGTAGCTCGCAAGGCTCATAACCTTGAGGTCAGAGGTTCAAATCCTCTCCCCGCTACCAAATATATAAAGGCGTTAACTTTACGTTAGCGCCTTTTTTATTATTTAGGCCAAAAAAGTGGTAAAATAGCAGTAGTGTATGGCAGGGGGCATTTTTACTAAAAGGGGAAAGACATGAGAGGATTGAAAGTACTGATAGGCGCAGCAATGATAGCGTGCTGTTTGAGCAATACGGGATGGTGCGAAGATATAAACAGCAGGAAGATGAACCCGATAATATCTGACTTAATTATCCGGTCGGTGGCCGGCACGCTCCGTATCCCGGAATCGAAATTCACGGTAGCCGATATCTCATACGCCAAGTCCGGGGGCAGCAATTATGCAGGTAATGCGTATGTCACCATGGCGGGTACAGGCACCTTCCGGGTATCTTTTTCCATGACATCCGATAATAAGACAGTTGCCCTGCAGTTGGACAATCCAACAGCGGTCATCCAGGCCGCTACCTTAAATGAAACAGATAAAGAATATCACCTTCCCAGCGATAACAACCGATTACCTGAAAACGCCGGGCCGATCACTGCGCAATATAGCGGTCTTAAGTGGGGGATGCCTAAGGCGGAGGCTCGCAAATTAGCGGTATCCCAGGGTAAAAAAAATGTGAGTTCATACGCGGCAAACGGCCCCGAAGGAAATATCCTTAAATTCGATGACGTTTTTCTTGATGAGCGCGTCGTAGTAACACTTTACTTTACTCCAAAAAGCGGAAAACTCTTTAAGATATCGACAAAAGGTTTGGACGCTTTCCATAATGATGCCCTGATCTCATCCCTGAATAATAAGTACGGTAAATATAAAGCAGTGTCGCCGGATGAAGGCTATTATTGGGACAGCGGTAAGGAAGGGGAGAGGATCGAAATATCGAGAGAGGGCCTGTTAATTTACAGTAACGTAGAAGGCATGACGCTCGCAGAAAAAGAAAAGGAGATACGATAAAAGCCCTAACCTTAACTTTAACTTGTGTACTCGTTTTTTTGCTATGTCCTAATTCCTACGCGGGTGATGCGGAAGACCTGATAATGGCTGCCTGGAAGGGCGACCTCTCAGCTGTCCAGGCTATCCTAGCCAAGGGCACTGACGTGAATACGAAAGTCAGCGGCGGCGTGACTGCCCTGATGTTTGCTTCCCAGGGTGGGCATCTCGACGTGGTCCAGGCCCTCATTGAAAAAAAAGCCGACGTGAACGCGAAAACCGATAACGGCGTGACTGCATTAATTCAGGCGTCCCAGTACGGCAAACTCGAAGTGGTCCAGGCCCTCATCGCCAAAGGCGCCGACGTGAACGTTAAGATCACTGACGACGGCACGACCGCCCTGGTATGGGCATGTCAGGGCGGCTATCTCGAGATAGTCCAGGCCCTCATCGCCAAAGGCGCTGACGTGAATATCAAAGCTGCTAATGGCGCAACTGCCCTGATGGCTGCGTCCCATACCGGCAACCTCGATATAGTAGAGGCGCTCATCAAAAAAGGCGCCGACGTAAACGCGAAAGTCAACGACGGCACGACCGCGTTAAGTTTAGCGACAAGAAAAGGGTATACCGAGATAATGCAGATGCTTACCAAAGCCGGGGCAAAGGAATAAATGGAGACTCTCTCCAGGCTAAAACTTCTCGTCTGTCTTATGATCTTATCGGCAGGCGTCTTAAGCGACGGTTATGTATTTGCGGGGCAGAAAGAAAACGATTTTATCGAAGCGGCTAATAGCGGAGACCTGAAAAAGGTCGATCACTACCTGAAAGAGCTCGTGAACGTTAACGCGAGGGGGGCGAATAATATAACTGCCCTGATCGCTGCGTCGAATAACGGCAACGGCGAAATAGTGAAACTCCTGCTTTCGAAGGGCGCGTCCCCGAACCTGGACGATGATGATAGCAAGACCCCTCTTATGTATGCGGCAGGGAGCGGGAACACCGTCATAGCCGAGATGCTGCTTTCCAAGGGAGCGAACATCAAGGCCAAGAATAAGGAAGGATATACCGCGCTCATGTTCGCTGCCGCCAACAATAAAGTCGAAACGGCGAGAGTGCTGCTCGAGAAGGGCTCCAATCCCAACGAAAGGAATAATATAACGGAGACCGCCCTGACCTTGGCGATAGAAAGCAGTAGAAAAGAGATGGTCGCATTACTGCTTTCGAAAGGGGCTGATCCGAACATAAAGATCACGCTTGACAAATACAACGACGAGATAAGCCCTCTGATGAAAGCGTGTTCGACCGGCAACCTTGATATTGCCAGGCTGCTTATCGACAAGGGTGCCAACGTGAACGCGAGGACCAACAAGAACGAGACTCCCCTGATATGCGCTGTTAAAAACGGAAGCGCGGAAGTGACGGCCATGCTTATCGACAAAGGGGCCGATGCAAACGTGAGAAACAACGACGGTAAAACCGCGCTGATGCTGGCGAAGGAAAAAGGGGCGTTGCAAATAGTCAAATTGCTCAAAAACGCCGGCGCTAAAAAGGAACGGCCATCCCCATAATCGCAATACCTTGTGTGAGAATTATTTTGACACCACAAGCCATCTGTGGTATAAATAAGAGCAGTAAAAGCCTTCATTAAACTGGAAATCCTCAAAAAAAGAAGAACAATTTATGTCCCGTAGACTCTCCTTTGTGGGTCTTACGCCTTTGGAGGTAAGATGATCGAGAGATACACCCTGCCCAGGATGGGCAAGATCTGGGAAGACCAGAACCGTTTCCAGCGGATGCTCGATGTGGAACTCATGGCGTGCGAGGCATTTGCGAGGAAGAAGCTTATACCCAATTCCGCATTATCCGAGATCAAAAGACGCGCCCGCTTCGATGTAGACCGCATCAAAGAGATCGAAAAAGAGACAAAGCACGACGTTATCGCTTTCATAAAGAGCATCTCCGAGAACGTCGGGCCTGATGCCAAATATATCCACATGGGCCTCACCTCAAGCGATGTCCTCGATACCGGGCTATCGCTGCAGATGAGGGACGCGGCCGATATCCTTATCGACGACCTCAAGAGATTCCTCATTGCGTTAGAGAGAAAAGCCAAAAAATACAAGAACACCCCGTGCGTCGGCAGGACCCACGGCGTTCACGCCGAGCCGATGACGTTCGGCCTGAAATTCGCGCTTATTTACGCCGAGATCCAACGCGATATAGCCAGGATGGATGCTGCCCGCAAGGCAATAAGCGTCGGCAAATTATCCGGCGCGGTCGGGACATTCGCCAACGTCGACCCGTGGGTGGAAGAGTACGTCTGCAAACGCCTAAAACTCGAACCGGCGCCTATATCGACGCAGGTCATACAGCGCGACAGGCACGCCCAATTCCTGGCGACTATAGCCATAATAGGCGGCACGCTCGAGAAATTTGCCACCGAGATAAGGGCTCTCCAGAGGACCGAGATCCTCGAGGCGGAGGAGCCGTTTACCGAGGGGCAAAAGGGCTCGTCGGCGATGCCGCACAAGAGGAACCCGGTGATATGCGAACGCATAGCCGGCCTCGCGAGGGTCCTTCGCGGGAACTCGCTGGCGGCGATGGAGAATATTTCGTTGTGGCACGAGAGGGACATATCGCACTCGTCCGTGGAGCGCGTAATAATCCCGGATTCGTGCATCCTCCTGGATTATATGCTGAACCTCGCAACGGATGTCGCCATGCACATGGCCGTCTATCCGGAACGTATGATAGAGAACCTTAACAGGATGAAGGGCCTTGTATTCTCGCAGAGGGTGCTTTTGGCGCTGATCGGCAAGGGGATAACAAGGAACGAGGCGTATGACATGGTCCAGAAATGCGCGATGCGCGCCTGGAAGGAGAATGTCGAATTCAAGTCGATACTCATGGACGATATCGATGTCACGAAGTACCTGCCGCACGAGGAGATAGAGGCCTGTTTTGACCTGGGCTATTATACCAAGAATGTCGACAGGATCTATAAAAGGTTAGGATTATGACGGAAAAAGTGAAAGAAGAGGTCTTACTCGCCACCGAGAACATCCCGCTCAAATTCTTCAAGCGCGGGAAGGTCCGGGACATCTACGAGCTCGACGGCAAATTGCTCATCGTCGCGACCGACAGGATATCGTGTTTCGACGTGGTCCTGTCCGAAGGCGTCCCGTATAAAGGGAAAGTCCTCACCCAGATATCGAAGTTCTGGTTCGAATACCTGAAAGACCTGAGCGAGAACCACGCGGTGACGTTTGACGTTGAATCGCTGCGCGATAAGCTCGGCGGCGCGGCGGATATATTAAAAGACCGCTCGATGCTGGTAAAGAGGACCCGGCCGCTCGCGATAGAGTGCGTGGTCAGGGGATACCTGGCCGGTTCCGGATGGAAGGAATACAAAGAGACCGGCGAGATATGCTCCATCAAGTTGCCGAAGGGCCTCAAAGAATCCGACAAACTGCCCGAGCCGTTATTTACCCCCTCGACGAAGGAGGATATCGGCCACGACTTGAATATCACGGAGTTCGGCGCGAGGAAAAAACTCGGCGACAGGCTTTACGACCTCGTAAAGAGCAAGACGATAGCGATTTACAACAAGGCCGCGGAATACGCGGATTCGAAGGGGATAATAATCGCCGACACAAAGTTCGAGTTCGGCGTTACCGAAGAGGGCAAGACGATACTTATCGACGAGGTGCTGACCCCGGATTCATCGAGGTTCTGGCCTAAGGAGAAGTACAAGCCGGGCGGGCCGCAGGTAAGCTTCGATAAGCAGTTCGTGAGGGATTATCTCGAAGGCCTGGACTGGAACAAGACACCACCGGCCCCGCACCTGCCCGAGGATATCATCAAGAAGACGAGCAAGAAGTATCTGGAGGCCTTAAGGAAGTTAACCGACAAGGAGCTCTAAGTGCTGTGGCGCGTTGAAGTATTCGATAAGGATCATGGCTTCGACTCCGGCGTCAAGAGGGATATAGAGGACCTGGGCATCAAAGGCGCCGAGTCGGTCGAGGTCGCGCAGGTATATATAATCAAGGGCAGCATCTCCCGGCCGGGGATAAAAAGGATCGCTGGGGAGTTGCTCACCGATCCCGTTACCCAGGCCTATTCATACAGGTCGAGCCCTATAACAGACAAAAACGCCCGCGCGAAAAATAAGGCCGTTGTAGAAGTGACCTATAACGCCGGCGTGATGGACCCTGTCGAGGAGAGCGTGAAGAAAGGCATCCTCGATCTCGGCGTAAAAGGCGTCGAGTCGGTCAAGACCGCGAAAAAATATATCATAAGCGGAAAGATATCAACGGGGCAGCTTAAGACGATAAGCGAAAAGCTCCTCTTCAATAAAGTCATCCAGCATGTCGTCACCGGCCCGGATTCCTATAACTTCAAAAACCCTCCGCAATACCATTTTAAACTTATAACGGTGGATATCCCCGGGTCATCCGATAAGGACCTCGAGGAGATAAGCAAAAAAGGCCAATTATTCCTGAGCCTCGCCGAGATGCGCAGGATAAGGGAATACTTCAGGACGCTCAGGCGCGAACCTACGGATGTCGAGCTCGAGACGCTCGCGCAGACGTGGTCCGAGCATTGCGGCCACAAGACATTCCGCGGGATGATAGATTACGAGTCCGGAGGGAAGAGGCGCCGCATAAATAATCTCCTTAAAGAGACGATAATGAAGGCGACCGCCGAACTTAATAAGCCGTGGTGCGTTTCGGTATTCAAGGATAATTCCGGCGTCATAAGGTTCGACGGGAAATATAACGTCTGCTTCAAGGCCGAGACGCATAACCATCCGTCGGCCATCGAACCGTACGGCGGCGCGAATACCGGGCTCGGCGGCGTTATTCGCGATCCGCTCGGCACCGGCCTCGGCGCGAAGCCGATATTGAATACCGACGTCTTCTGTTTCGGCGAGCCGGATTACGCTTTCAACCGCCTGCCGAAAGGCGTCCTCCACCCGAAGAGGGTCATGAAAGGCGTCGTCGCAGGCGTGCGCGATTACGGCAATAAGATGGGCATACCGACGGTCAACGGCGCCGTGCTCTTCGACAACAGGTATATCGGGAATCCCCTGGTCTATTGCGGGAATGTCGGCATTATGCCGAAAGATAAATCTTTCAAGGAGGTCGAGAGCGGGGACCTGGTCGTCCTCGTAGGCGGAAAGACCGGCCGCGACGGGATACACGGCGCGACTTTTTCTTCCGGCGAGTTGACATCGGAATCGGAGCAGGTCTCGGCGCAGGCCGTCCAGATCGGGAACCCTATCGAAGAGAAGAAGGTGGCCGACTGCATCCTGAAAGCCCGCGACTTAAACCTGTATGACGCGATAACGGATTGCGGCGGCGGCGGATTATCGAGCGCCGGAGGCGAGATGGGCGAGAAGACAGGCGTCAGGATAGACCTCGATAAGATACCACTCAAATACGAAGGGCTGACCTATACCGAGATATGGATATCGGAGGCGCAGGAGAGGATGGTCCTCTCGGTGCCCAAAAATAAAGTAAAAAAACTGCTCGAGGTCTTCGAAAAAGAGGATGTCGAGGCGACGGTGATCGGCGAGTTCACGCGCACAAAAAAACTGGAACTTTTTTACAAAGGGAAGAAGGTCTGCGACCTCGACATGAAATTCCTGCACGACGGCCTGCCGAGGATCGTCAGGAAGGCGAGATGGACGAGGCCCAAACGCGTCGAGCCGCGGTTCGCGTGCCCGAAAAACCTGACGCCGTCGCTCTTGAAGATATTGTCGGACTGGAACGTGTGCAGCAAGGAATGGATAATCAGGCAATACGACCATGAGGTCCAGGCCGCCTCCGTCATAAAACCGCTCACCGGCGCGGATAACGACGGGCCGTCAGACGCGGCCGTCGCCAGGCCGGTATTAAATTCGGACAGGGGCGTAATAATATCGAACGGGATAAACCCGAGGTACGGGGAGATCGACCCGTACTGGATGGCGGCGTCGAATATCGACGAGGCGATGAGGCAGATAATTGCGGTGGGAGGCGACCTCAAAGAAGTGGCGCTGCTGGACAATTTTTGCTGGGGCGACACTGACCAGCCGTCGCAATTAGGAAGCCTCGTAAGGGCGGCCGAGGGTTGTTATGACATGTCGAAGGGTTTCCAGGCGCCTTTCATTTCGGGCAAGGACAGCCTCCATAACGAATATATCGTCGGCAAGAAACGCGTATCGATCCCGGGAACCCTGCTCGTCTCGGCTATCAGCGTGGCCGATAACGTAAAAAAATGCATCACTATGGATTTTAAGGAAGCCGGCGACCTCATATATGTTGTTGGCATGACCTATGACGAGCTCGGCGGTTCATATTATTATAAGTCGCGGGGCGCGGCGGCAGGGAATTCCGTGCCGACCGTGGACGCGAAACGCGGCCGCGCGCTGATGGAAAAATTGAGCCGCGCGATAAAAGGCGGACTCGTGAACGCATGCCATGATTGCTCGGAGGGCGGTATAGGGGTCGCGGCGGCAGAGATGGCGTTCGCCGGAGGGTTCGGTGCAGAGATAAAACTGGAAAAGGTGCCTTTCAAGGCAAAATATGATAAGCGCGGGAAGAAACGCGATGATGTCACTCTCTTCTCGGAGTCTAACACCCGCTTCATTGTCGGGGTAAGCCCGGAAAAACAGAGGGGGTTTGATAAGGCGATGAGGGGCGCCCCAGTCGGGTTAATAGGCGGCGTCCTCGATGAAAAATATTTTGCGGTCTATGGCCTGGGCGGAGACATCGTCGTCAGGACCGACTATAAAGAATTAAAGGAGGCCTGGCAGGCGCCGTTAAGATGGTAGCGCTAAAGGGCAGGCCGAAGGTAGTGGTGCTGCGCGCGGCAGGGACGAATTGCGATATGGAGACGGCTTTCGCGTTCGAGCACGCCGGCGCTATACCGGAAGCGGTCCATATAAACCAGCTTGTCAGCGGCGAGAAGAAGCTGCGCGATTACCATATCCTGGCGGTACCCGGCGGTTTTACTTACGGCGACGACGTCGGTTCCGGAAAGATATTGGCGAATGAATTAAAATATAAATTGGCCGGCGACCTCGAAAAATTCGTCGGCGCGGGAAAGCTCATTATCGGGATATGCAACGGTTTCCAGGTCCTCGTCAAGGCGGGCCTGCTGCCGGGCAAGGGAACGGACGGCGAGCAGCTCGAAGCGACGCTTACGACGAACGACACGGCGCGCTATGAAGACAGGTGGGTGCACCTGAAACCCGCCAAAGGCTTGAATATCGGATTTAAGAGCAAGTGCGTCTGGACAAAAGGCATTGAGCGGATGATATATATACCTGCAGCCCACGGCGAAGGGAAATTCATCCCGAAGGACGACGAGGTCTTGGGGAAATTGTGGGCGAACGGGCAGGTTGTTTTCAGGTACGTCGACCCGTACGGCAAACTCGCCGGGTTCCCGTGGAACCCTAACGGGTCGGTCGATAATATCGCCGGAGTATGCGACATAACCGGGAGGATATTTGGGCTTATGCCGCATCCGGAGAGGCATCTATTCGCTTCCCAGCATCCGCGATGGACGCGCGGAGAGGCGCAGGGAGAAGGGGACGGAGTCAGTATCTTCAGAAACGGGGTCAAGAGTGTATAATCGAGGTGCAAAATGGGCAAGGATATAAAAGAATACTGCGGACTATTCGGTGTCTACGGCCACAAGGATGCGGCGCGCCTTACGTATCTCGGTCTTTATGCGCTCCAGCACAGGGGAGAGGAGTCGGCCGGTATAGTCTCTTACGACGGGGAGACTAATCACATCCACAAAGGGATGGGGCTGGTGGCGGACGTTTTCAAAGAGGAAAATTTGAACAGCCTTAAAGGCGAGACCGCCATAGGGCATGTCAGGTATTCCACGACCGGTTCGACGACGCTGAAGAACGCGCAGCCCGTAGTGACGGATTATTCGCGCGGGACTATTGCGATCGGGCATAACGGCAACCTCGTGAACGGGGCGGACCTCCGAGATGAGCTTGAGGCGCGCGGTTCGATATTCCAGACAACGCTCGATTCCGAGATAATAGTGCATCTTATGGCGCGCCCGGAACACAAAAATTTCGAGGAAGGCCTCGCGTACGCGCTTAAGCAGATCAAGGGGGCTTTTTCCCTCATCATAATGAAAGAGGATATGCTCGTCGGGGTGCGCGACCCGCACGGATGGAAACCCCTGTGCCTTGGCAAGCTTGACGGAGCATATGTCCTGGCGAGCGAGACTACGGCATTGGACCTGATCGAAGCGGAGTTCATCCGCGAACTGGAGCCGGGAGAGGTCCTGTATATCACCAAGAAAGGCTTACGCTCGACCAAGCCGCAGGTGGAAAGTAAGAGGTTGGCCCATTGCATATTTGAACTTGTATATTTTGCCAGGCCGGATTCATTTATCTTCGGGGAATCCGTCCATCTGGTGAGGCAGAGGCTCGGACACAGGCTTGCGCAGGAGCATCCGGTCGACGCGGACCTTGTCATCCCGGTGCCTGATTCCGGAACGCCTGCCGCGCTCGGCCTCTCGCATGAATCCGGGATAGAGCTCGAGATGGGCATAATAAGGAACCATTACATCGGCAGGACATTCATCCAGCCGCTGCAGCATATACGGGATTTCAGCGTGAAGATAAAGTTGAACCCGATCAAGGAACTGCTGAAGGACAAGAGGATAATCGTCGTAGATGATTCGATCGTCCGCGGGACGACCTCGCGCACCAGGATAAAGAAGCTTTACGATGCCGGGGCCAAGGAAGTCCACATGAGGATATCGTGCCCGCCCATAAAGTATCCGTGCTTTTACGGGATAGATTTCCCGACGAAGAAAGAATTGATCGCGGCGACGCATTCTATCGAAGAGATAAGGAAGTTCCTGGGCGTCACCACGCTCGGTTATCTTTCGATCGAGGGACTGTTAAGCTGCGTCTCGTGCCCTAAGGATTACTGCACCGCATGTTATACCGGGGATTATCCGGTGCCGTTCGGCGGCCAGGCGAATAAGTTCGCGACAGAATACAAAGGATATTAAGATGGGGCTTACTTACAAGAAAGCGGGAGTGGACATCCTGAAGGCTACCCGTTTCGTAGATGCCATAAAAAAGCATACGAGGGCGACGGCGCGCAAGGGCGCGGACTGCAGGCTCGGAGGGTTCGGCGGGCTCTTCGACCTTAAGGCGGCCGGGTACAAAGACCCGGTGCTCGTTTCGTCTACCGACGGGGTCGGCACGAAATTAAAGATCGCGTTCCTGGCGGATAAGCACGACACCGTAGGCATAGACATGGTAGCGATGAACGTCAACGACATATTGACATCGGGCGCCGAACCGCTATTCTTCTTCGATTATATTGCGACCGGAAAGATAGACAAGAAGGTACTGGTCGATGTAGTGGAGGGGATCGCCGAGGGATGCAGGCAAGCGGGCTGCGCGCTGATAGGCGGCGAGACCGCAGAGATGCCGTCGTTCTATAAAGAAGGCGAATATGACCTCGCCGGTTTTTGCGTCGGGGCGGTCGAGAGGAGCAAGATAGTCGACAGCTCTAAAATGAAGGCGGGCGACATCGCCGTAGGCCTCGCTTCGAACGGCCTGCACTCGAACGGGTATTCGCTGGTCAGGAAAGTATTTTCACGGGCCGAGCAGAAGGCGCTTTCGAAAGAACTTCTGCGCCCGACGAGGATCTACGTAAAGCCCGTACTGGAACTAAAGAAGAAGGCGGAGATAAAAGGCATCGCCCACATAACCGGCGGCGCCTATTTCGAGAAGCTGCCGCGCATCGTCCCCGGAGATAAAGACCTTATCATCGAAAAGGGGGCGTGGATAGTCCCGGAAATATTCAAGAGGATCCAGCGCAAGGGAAAGATCGAAGAGATAGAGATGTTCCGGACATTCAATATGGGCCTCGGGATGGTGATAGTCATATCGCCGGAAGATTACCCCGCGGCAAAAAAAATATTCGACAAATGGAAGATGGATTCGTGGATCGTCGGTTCGGTGGATAAAGGGAAGGGCAAAGTAAGGATAATATGCGGGTTCTGATAGTGGGTTCGGGCGGGAGGGAACACGCGCTCGCCTGGAAGATAAGGCAGTCGCCGCTGGTCGATAAGGTATTCTGCGCGCCGGGGAACGGCGGAATATCGCAGATCGCCGAATGCGTCGACATAAAAGCCGATGACATAGCCGCCCTGACCGCTTTTGCCTCGAGGAACAGGATAGACCTTACGGTCGTCGGGCCTGAGGCGCCCCTCTCAGGGGGGATAACGGATAAATTCTGCGCGAACGGCCTCAGGGTATTCGGGCCGTCCAAAGAAGCCGCGCGGCTCGAGTCGAGCAAGGTCTTCATGAAAGAACTCGCGAAGAAATACGGGATCCCGACCGCGGGATTTGAGGTCTTCACCGACAGCGCCGCCGCAAAAAAATATATAAACGGGTCCAAGGGAAAATTTGTCGTGAAAGCGGACGGGCTGGCCGCGGGAAAAGGCGTGGTCGTCTGCTCCTCGAAAGAGGAAGGCCTTGAGGCGGTAGAAGCGATGATGGAAAAGAAGATATTCAAGGACGCCGGCAAAAAAGTGATAATCGAAGAATGCCTTGAAGGCGAAGAGGCGTCGATCATCGTCGTGACCGACGGGAAAGACGCGGTCCCTCTCGCCTCGGCCCAGGACCACAAGAGGATCCTGGACGGGGATAAGGGCCCGAATACCGGCGGGATGGGCGCGTATTCGCCCGCGCCTGTCGTTTCTGAAGCGATGATGAATACCGTAATGAAGGATATAATCAGGCCGGCGATAGACGGGTTGAACAAAGAGGGTATAAAATATACCGGCGCCCTGTATGCCGGGCTGATGATAGACGGCTCCGGCCCGAAACTGCTCGAGTTCAACTGCAGGTTCGGCGATCCCGAGACTCAGGCGATATTGCCGCGCTTAAAGAGCGATTTCGTGGAACTGGTCGAGGCTTCGGTGGACGATGAGATAGATATAGTTTCGCTCGAGTGGGACGCCAGGCCGTGCGTTTCGGTCGTGGTCTCCTCCGGCGGGTATCCCGGGGAATATAAGACGGGTTTTGAGATCGACGGGCTCGATGCCCTGGAAAAAATGAAAGATGTCCATGTCTTCCATGCCGGGACGAGGTTATCCGGCGAAAAGACGGTGACTGCGGGCGGGCGGGTCCTGAACGTGACCGCGCTCGGCTCGGACATAAAAGACGCGATAGACAGGTGCTATAACGCCGTAAACCTCATAGAGTTCGAGGGGATGCATTTCAGGAGAGATATAGGTTACAGGGCGCTAAACAGGAGATGACAAAAATGGCAAAGCCAAGGATCGCGGTCATATTAGGTTCCGATTCGGACCTTCCGGCGATGGAGGAAGGGCTTAAGGTATTGAAGGATTTCAAGGTGCCCTTCCATCTCAAGATAATGTCCGCCCACAGGAGCCCGGCCCTGGTGCATGATTTTGCGAAGTCGGCTGAGAAGAACGGGATAAAGGTCGTGATAGCTGCCGCGGGCGGCGCCGCCCACCTGGCAGGCGTCATCGCGTCCATGACCAAACTGCCGGTCATCGGCGTCCCGATGGAAACGCGCAGCCTTAACGGCATGGATTCGCTCTTCTCGACCGTGCAGATGCCTTACGGCGTCCCGGTCGCGACTATGGCCATAGGAAAATCCGGCGCCAGGAACGCCTCGATATTCGCGCTGCAGATACTCGGCCTGACCGACACTAAGATTGCGGGAGAGCTCAACGCTTTCAAAAAGAGGCTCGAGGCGGACGTGATAGCGAAGAACAAAAAACTGAAATTATGACGGAAGTCATCCGCATAAGCGCTTCGAGGCCCAGCGCGGCTGCCGTAAAAAAGGCAGCCTCGGTCCTAAAAAAAGGGGGACTAGTGGCTTTCCCGACCGAGACGGTCTACGGCCTCGGCGCGAACCTCCTCGATAAAAAAGCGGTAGGGAAGGTGTACGAAATAAAAAAACGCCCGAGGAACAAGCCGCTTACGGTGCATGTTGCCGATACGGCCTCGGTAAGGAAGATAACGGGGAATATCCCTCTCCGCGCCGCGAAGCTTATAAAGAAGTATTGGCCGGGCCCGTTGACGGTCATATTGAAGGATAGGCGCGGGAAAAAGACCGGCTTCAGGATGCCGGACAATAAGATAGCTTTCGGCCTGATAAAAAAAGCCGGCGTCCCGGTCGTGGCGCCGAGTGCTAATATCTCTGGTAATAAACCGCCGACGGACGCCAAAGGGGTATTGCGCGACCTCGACGGGAAGATCGACATTGTGATCGACGGCGGAAAGACGGTGATCGGCATCGAATCTACGGTAGTCGATATGACCGGACGGACGCCTAAGATATTGCGCGAAGGCGCGATATCAAAAGCGGAGATCGAGAAGATATGGTAAAGTCGGTATTGATGGTATGCACCGGCAACTCATGCCGCAGCGTAATGGCCGAAGGGCTTTTGAAAAAATGGCTCAAAGACAACGGATGCGGCGATGTCAGGGTCGCCTCGGCCGGGATAGCGACCATCCCGGGCATGATGGCCAGCTCGAACGCGATAGACGTGATGAAGAGGGAGCATGTCGACATTTCAAGCCACCGGGCCCAGGCCGTTTCCGAAAGATTAATAAATGAGTACGATCTCATACTTTGCATGGAGCCGGTGCACGTAGCGACGATAACCGGGATTTTACCCGGCGCGGAGCGGAAAACCTACTTACTTTTGGATTACGCCTATGACGGCGATGAAAAACCCAAGAATTTGCGGATCACCGACCCTATCGGGAAACCGAAAGAGGTCTATGAATCAGTGCTTATAACCTTAAAAGACGCGATAGAAAAGTTAGGGAGGAAGATATGCGGATAGCTATCGGCGCCGACCACGGCGGTTTCGATCTCAAGAGTAAGGTCATAAAATACCTCAAGTCGAAAGGCTATGAGATAAAGGATTTCGGGTGCTATGCGCCGGAGCCATGCGATTATCCCAAATACGGGTTCCTCGTCGCGGAAGCGGTCGGGAAGAAGAAATTCGCGCGCGGCATATTGATATGCAAAAGCGGCATAGGGATGTCGATAGTCGCCAATAAGGCCCGCGGCGTGAGGGCAGCCCTCGTCTACAATATCGAGGACGCGCGCTTATCCCGCGAACACAACGACGCGAACGTCGTGGTCTTCGGCTCGAGATCTATGAACACTTATAAGGTGAAGAAGATACTGGACGTGTGGCTTTCGACGAGGAGGCTCGGCGGGAGGCACTTAAGGAGAGTAAAGCAAATATCCGACCTGGAGGCGAGCCGATGAATAATCTTAAGAGGGTGGATCCGGAGATCTACGAGGCGATCGTAAACGAGACGCGCCGCGAGGAGGAGAATATAGAGCTCATTGCGAGCGAGAATTTCGTGAGCCGCGCGGTACTCGAGGCGCAGGGCTCGGTCCTTACGAATAAATATGCCGAGGGTTATCCGGCGGCGCGGTGGTACGGCGGGTGCGAGCACATAGATGTCGCGGAAAAACTGGCCATTGAGCGCGCGAAGGAGTTGTTTAAGGCCGATCACGCCAACGTCCAGCCGCACTGCGGTTCGTCTGCTAACATGGCGGTATATTTCTCGGCGCTAAACATGGGCGACACGGTCATGGCGCTCGACCTGGCGTGCGGCGGCCACCTCACCCACGGCCACAAGGCCAATTTCTCGGGAAAATATTTCAACATCGTCCCTTACATGGTCGACCGCAAGACCGAGATGCTCGATTACGACGAAATAGAAAAGACAGCCCTGCAATGCAAACCGAAGATGATACTTGCCGGCGCGTCTAATTATTCACGGGCGATAGATTTTCGAAGGTTCCGCCAGATATGCGACAAAGTCGGGGCGTATCTCATGGTCGATATGGCGCATTTCGCCGGGCTTGTCGCAGCCGGGATACATCCGGACCCGGTCCCTTACGCGGAATTCGTCACGACCACGACGCATAAGACGCTTCGCGGGCCGCGCGGCGGCATGATATTATGTAAAAAAGAGTTCGCAAGGAAGATAGATTCGATGGTATTCCCGGGCATCCAGGGCGGTCCGTTGATGCACGTTATAGCCGCGAAAGCCGTGTCATTCAAAGAAGCGCTCAAGCCCGAATTCAAGGAATACCAGAACCAGATATTGAAAAATGCGCGTGCCCTAGCAGGGGCATTCCAGAAACGCGGCTACAGAGTCGTCTCAGGCGGGACAGATAACCACCTCTTCTCGCTCGACCTCAATACCAGCAAGGGCATAAGCGGCAAGGACGCGCAGGAAGCCCTCGACAAGGCCGGGATAACCGTAAATAAAAACACGATCCCGTACGATCCGAACCCTCCGGCGAAGCCGAGCGGGATAAGGATAGGCGTTCCGGCGGTGACTACGCGGGGCATGAAAGAAAAAGATATGGAAGAGATAGCCGGCCTCATCGACGAAGTTTTAAGCAATATTACCGACGCGGCCGTCGCAGGACGCGTAAAGGAAAAAGTGCGCGCGGTGGTAAAGAAGTTCCCGCTCTATCGCGACCTTTTGAGCGAGGCTTAATATGGTTAAAAAGAACGAGGTAAAAAGGAAGCGCCCGGACTGGGACGAATATTTCCTGGGAATAGCGGACCTGATATCCGAGCGTTCGACATGCCTGAGGCGGCAGGTCGGCGCGCTGATCGTAAAGAATAAAAGGATACTTACCACCGGCTATAACGGCACGCCGAGCGGCATTACGCACTGCGAGGTCACGGGCTGCTTAAGGGATAAGCTCAAGGTCCCGTCCGGCGAGAGGCATGAGCTCTGCCGCGGGCTGCACGCGGAGCAGAACGCCATAATCCAGGCCGCGCTCCACGGCGTCGATATCCACGGCGCCGTTCTGTATTGCACTAACCAGCCGTGCTCTATCTGCGCGAAGATGCTCATAAACGCCGGCATAAAAGAGATAGTGATGCAAGCGGGCTATCCCGACGAGATGGCGAAAGAATTTTTTGAGGAGGCGGGCGTGGAGGTAAGGATGGCTAAGTCAGGAAAGAAGGTGTAGGGTGAAATGCCCATTTTGCGGTAACGTAGAAGATAAAGTCATAGATTCCCGCATTTCGGCCGAGGGCGGCTCTATCAGGCGCAGGCGCGAGTGCCTCAAGTGCCAGAAAAGGTTCACGACATACGAGCGCCTCGAGGAACACCCCCTGATGGTGATAAAGAAGGACGGGCGGCGCGAACCGTTCGACCGCAAGAAACTGCTTTCAGGCATACTCAAGGCCTGCGAGAAACGCCCGGTACCGATGGACAGGGTCGAAGGGATGGTAGACGAGGTCGAGAGGATCATCCAGCGCAATTACGAGAAGGAAGTCTCCTCGACGGCGATAGGCGAATTCGTAATGAAAGAGCTGCATGACCTCGATGAGGTCGCCTACGTTAGGTTCGCATCGGTCTACCGCCAGTTCAAGGACATAAACCAGTTCATGAAGGAGTTGTCGTCACTTCTGAAAGAGGGGCAAAAGCCCGACGAGAAGAACAGATTTTAAAGGAAGCGCTTTACTGGGAAAAGTCGGACGGGGCGGTCCACTGCCTGCTATGCCCGCACGATTGCAAGATCGTTAACGGCGTCACCGGCGTCTGCGGCGTGCGGCGGAATATCGGCGGAAAGTTATACTCCCTCGTTTACGGGGAGACGACGTCGGTATCGCTCGACCCGGTCGAGAAGAAGCCCCTATACCATTTCCACCCCGGCGAAAATATACTCTCCCTCGGCACTAAAGGCTGCAATTTCAAATGCCCGTTCTGCCAGAACTGGGCGATATCCCAGGACCTCGAAGTCCAGACCCGGAAGATAACGCCGCAATGGGTCGTCGATAAGGCCGGGGAATGCAAGTCGTTCGGCATCGCCTACACGTATAACGAGCCGTTCATATGGTACGAGTTCGTCCTCGACACCGCGAAGCTCGCGAAAAAGAACGGGCTCGAGAACGTCCTGGTCACGAATGGTTATGTGAACCCAAAACCGCTGGAAGAGATGCTCCCGTTCATCGGCGCGATGAACATAGACCTTAAATCCATCGACGACGAATTTTACAGGAAATACTGCAAGGGCAGCCTCGATCCGGTCCTTTATACAATAAAAACGTCGGTCAAGGCGTGCCATGTGGAATTGACCAACCTGGTCATACCCGGCTTGAACGATTCCGAGGAGGATTTCAAGCGCCTCGTCGATTGGATATACGATAATGCCGGCGCGGACGTGCCGCTCCATTTTTCGAGGTATTTCCCGTGCTATAAGCTCGACTTGCCTATCACCTCGAAGGAGACCCTCGAGAAGGCCTATAAAATAGCGAAGAAGAAATTAAGGAACGTCTATCTCGGGAATGTTTAACGGCTTCCCGGATAACTTCCTTGACAATGTAACCGATATTTTGGTATTCTTATTGCACCTGCGATACAAAGCCGTATCGGAAGTTTTCCTGCAATAAAAACAGCGAGGCACATCTAGACAAAGACGTCTTCTGTTACATCCTATTATGCGTTGGGGGACGCATCCATTTTTTAAAAAAGGAGCCAGCCAAATGCCAGCAAAGAAGATCGAAGATTTCATGGCGAAAGTCATGGAGAGAGACCCTGCCCAGCCCGAATTTTACCAGGCGGTGCAGGAAGTCGCGGAGTCCGTATGGGATCATATAAGTGACAATCCCAAGTACCAGGAAGAGAAGATACTCGAAAGGATGGTCGAGCCCGAAAGGGTCTTCATGTTCAGGGTTCCCTGGACAGACGACAAGGGCAACATCCAGATAAACCGCGGTTTTCGCATCCAGATGAACAGCGCGATAGGCCCGTATAAAGGCGGCCTTCGCTTCCACCCCAGCGTCAACCTCGGCATACTCAAATTCCTCGCTTTCGAACAGGTATTCAAGAACGCGCTTACGACGCTTCCCATGGGCGGCGGAAAAGGCGGCTCGGATTTTGACCCTAAGGGAAAGTCCGACTCCGAGGTCATGAGGTTCTGCCAGAGTTTTATGACGGAGCTCCAGAGGCATATCGGCCCGGACACAGACGTACCTGCCGGCGATATAGGCGTCGGCGGCCGCGAGATAGGGTTTTTGTTCGGCCAGTATAAGAGATTACGCAACGAGTTCACCGGAGTCTTGACCGGCAAGGGCCTGAAATGGGGCGGAAGCCTCATAAGGCCGGAAGCGACCGGTTACGGCTGCGTATATTTCGTAGAAGAGATGATGAAGACGAAGGGCCAGAGCCTCAAGGGCAAGACCTGCGCGGTATCCGGCGCCGGTAACGTCGCCCAGTATACCGTCGAGAAGCTCATCGATCTCGGCGCGAAAGTAGTCACGCTTTCCGACTCGAACGGCTTCATATATGACGAGGGCGGCATCGACAATAAAGAATTGAGCTGCGTCCTCGAGCTTAAGAACGTCCGCCGCGGAAGGATCAAGGAATGCGCGAAAGAGTTCAAGTGCAAGTATTTCGATAACCAGCGCCCGTGGGGCATCAAGTGCGATGTCGCTTTCCCGAGCGCCACGCAGAACGAGATATCCGGCGAAGACGCGAAGATGCTGGTCAAGAACGGGTGCATCGCCATAGGCGAAGGCGCGAACATGCCTACGACGCCCGAAGGCATCAAGGTCTTCCAGAAGGCGAAAGTCCTTTATGCGCCGGGAAAGGCCTCGAACGCCGGCGGTGTCGCAACCTCGGGCCTCGAGATGTCCCAGAACAGTATGAGGCTATCATGGTCGCGCGCTGAGGTCGACAGCAAGCTGCATGATATAATGATCGCGATACACGAGCAGTGCGTCAAGTACGGCAAAGAAGGCAATTACATAAACTACGTCAAGGGCGCTAACATAGCCGGCTTCGTAAAAGTAGCCGACGCTATGATAGACCAGGGCCTGGTCTAACCGCCGAAGATAAGGCAGGCAAGGGCGTCCCTAAAGGGCGCCCTTGTTTTTTAGGAGAGGATATGGTCAGCACCGGCTTTAAGGGCCTCGATAAGGTAATAACCGGATTAAGGGTGGGCGATAACGTCGTCTGGCAGATCGACGATATCAGGAATTACCAGGATTTCCTCGGTCCGTTCGTCAAGAAGGCCCTAGAAGAGAAGAAGGAAGTCGTATATATAAGGTTCGCGGACCATAAGCCCCTCATTGAGGCGGGAAAGGGCGTAAAGATATACAAGCTTGACGCCCACGAAGGGTTCGAATCGTTCTCCACCCAGCTTAACAGCATCATAAAGGAACACGGGGAAGGCGTCTATTACGTATTCGATTGCCTCTCCGACCTGCTCTCGGCGTGGGCGAACGACCTCATGATAGGCAATTTCTTCAAGATAACATGCCCGTACCTCTACGAGCTCAATACCATAGCCTACTTTTCAATACTGCGCAACAGGCACTCCTTTAAGACCATCGCCCGTATCCGCGAGATAACGCAGCTCCTGATAGACGTCTACGAATACGAGGGCAGGTACTATGTCCACCCTCTCAAGGTCTGGAACAGGTATTCGCCGACGATGTTCCTGCCTCACCTGATGAACAAGGACCGCTTTGTGCCGATAGCGAACAGCGTCGATACGGCGCGCCTCTTCTCTAATGTCCTCAAGAAAGGCACAAAGAGCACCCGCAGGATACTCGATTACTGGGACCGCCTATTCATAAAAGTGGAGGACCTCGCCTCAAAGGCGGGCTCGCAGGACGAGAAGAAGGACATGATAAAGCAGCTCTGCAGGATAATGATCGCGCGCGAGGAAAAACTCCTTTCGCTGGTCGAAGAATATTACTCCCTCGAGGACCTGCTGGGCATCAAGTCAAAGATGATAGGCACGGGGTTCATCGGCGGCAAGGCCGTCGGCATGCTGCTCGCGAGGAAGATGCTCCTTAAGGAGCGTTCGCTGGGCATGGAGAAATATTTCGAGCCGCACGATTCGTTCTATGTGGGTTCCGACGTCTTCTACACTTATATAGTCGAGAACGGGTGGTGGAAACTCAGGATGGAGCAGAAGACGAAGGAGGGATATTTTTCCGTAGCCGAGGCGCTCCGCGAAAAGATGATGGGGGGGATCTTCCCGGAAGAGATAAAGGAGCAGTTCCGGCAGATGGTAGAATATTTCGGGCAGTCGCCCATAATCGTGCGTTCCAGCAGCCTGCTGGAAGACAGTTTCGGCAACGCCTTTGCCGGGAAATACGAGAGCATATTCCTGGTGAACCAGGGTTCGCCGGAGGAGCGGTACAATAAATTCGTGGAGGCGGTGAGGCGTATCTACGCGAGCGCCATGAACAAGGACGCGCTGGCATACCGACTGCAGCGCGGCCTCGACCGGGCCGATGAACAGATGGCCCTGCTGGTCCAGAGGGTCTCGGGCGCGTACCATTCGGATTATTTCTTCCCGGATATCGCGGGAGTGGGGATATCGTATAACACATACGTTTGGAACAAGGATATGGACCCCAAGGCCGGGATGCTAAGGATAGTGGCGGGCCTGGGGACGCGTGCCGTCAACCGCGTAGAGGGCGACTATCCCAGGATAGTGGCCCTCGACATGCCCCTGGTCAAACCGCTGGCCGGCGCAAAAGATATGCAGAGGTTCTCCCAGCACGACCTTGATGTCCTTAACATTAAAGAGAACAGGCTCGAGGCAGTGCCGCTGAGGAAGTTATTGGCCGATAAGGTGGAGATCAGCCTTGAATATACCGGCGCCAGGGATTACGAGGCGGACCGCCGCACGGAAGAGGCGGGAAAAGCCGCCGAAGAGCACTGGATACTGACTTTCGACAAGCTTTTCTCCGGGACGTCATTCGGCGAGATGATGCAGAAGATACTCAAGCTCCTCGAAAAGCGTTACGGATACCCGCTCGACATCGAGTTCACCGTGAATTTCAAGAAAGACGGGACATTCCAGATAAACCTGCTGCAATGCCGTCCGCTGCAGACGAAGGGCCTCGGAAAAAAGGTGGAGTTCCCGGAGGATATCAAGAACGAAGATATCATCTTCCGTTCAAAGGGTTCTTTTTTGGGAGGGAATATATCACAGCCGATAAAGAGGCTGATATTCATCGACCCGCAAAAATACAGCGCGCTGCCGATCTCTTCAAAGTACGATATCGCCCGCGCGGTGGGGGAGCTCAACAAGCTTATCAGTGACAGGGAAGCCCTGCCGTGTTTCCTTATGGGCCCGGGCAGGTGGGGCACGACGACGCCGTCGCTCGGGGTCCCGGTCTCATTCTCCGAGATAAATAATATGGCAGTCCTGGGAGAGCTCGGGTTTTCCGGGGCCAATTTAACTCCCGAGCTTTCGTTCGGCACGCACTTTTTCCAGGACCTGGTGGAGACGAGCATATTCTATGTTGCGCTCTTCCCCGAGAGCGGGCAGACCCTCTTCAACCGCGGAATGATCGATTCCTGCCGGAACCTGTTAAAGAAACTGGCGCCTTCATATGGGAAATATGAGGACGTCATAAAGGTCTGCGAGCCTGCCAACAGGCAGATGCGCCTTGTCGCTGACATCGTCTCCCAGGATATCCTGATGTTCTTCCGATAAAGGTCGACAAACCCGTTTTTTAGTAGTAAAATAACCGTCAAAACGATATCAGATGAATATAAACGTACCCTATGGAAAAAAACAAGTAAGCGTATCTATCCACGAGAAGAACCTCTTGGGAGTCCTCTACCCGAAGAGGTCCCATAGCAAGAAACCCGAATCCCGCATAATAAAAGAAGCTATCCTCAACCCGATGGGCTGTTGCCGGCTCAGGGACCTCGTCTCGCCCAAAGAGACGATCGCCATAGTCGTTCCGGACCTCGCAAGGGTATGCCCCCGTAAGCTCATACTTCCCATATTACTTGATGAGCTGAAAAAGGGCGGGATAAAGTACAAGGATGTGACGATCTTCATGGCGGTCGGGATGCTCACGCCCCCGACAAGGCAGGAGATCGAAGAAGCTTTCGGCAAAAAGATCGTCAAGCGGATAAAAGTAAAGATCCACGACCCCTCGGATAGCTCAAACCTGACCAACCTGGGATATGTCGCCAACGGCGTCCCTGTAATAGTCAACAAAGAGATGCTTTATAACGACCATGTCATTTCGATCGGCGTCATCGAGCCGCACCTGCACGCCGGTTTTTCGGGCGGGCCAGAGACGCTGAGCATAGGCATGGCAGGGGAAGAGACGATAAGGTTCACCCATTCGCCGAAATTCATCGATAGGCCGGGCGCGAAACCCGGTGTTATCAAGGATAACCCCTTCCACCGCTGGATCATGGAATTCGCGTGCATAGCCAAGCTGAAATTCATAATAAACGTCGTGAATGACGACCTGGGGTGCACGATATTCGCGACCGCGGGAGAGCCACAGCTGGCTTTTTACAGGGGGATAGAACACGCGATGCTCCATTACAGGGTGAAGGTGGATGAGCCGGCCGATATAATCATCTGCGGAGTGGGCTGGCCTAAAGATGTCAACCTCTACCAGGCATCACGCGCCCTGACCTACCTGACCAACACGCAGAAACCCATCGTCAAAAGGGGAGGGCTTATACTCATCTCCGCGCGATGCGAAGACGGCATAGGTAAGGGGCTGGGGGAACGCAGGTTCTATGAAGCTATGGTCAGGGCGAAGAGCCCCGCCGAGATCGTAAAGAAGATGAAGAACAAGGCTTGTCTTGCCGGAGAACAGAGGGCGTATGCCGTGGCGAAATCCCTTCTTTTTGCCGATTGCGCGTTCGTCGGGACAAAATTCCCCGATATGGCAAAGAAGATGAAGATGTTGTCTTTTAAGGATATGGATGAGGCGCTGGAATATGCTTTTGCCACCCGCGGAAAGGACGCGAAGGTCTATGTCGTCCCGCACGCGCTCGTAACCCTGCCAATATCGCGATGACCCAGCCGGAGAAAGAATTAAAAAAGATCATCAAAGGCGACGTCCTCTTTGATGATATGGCCCGCTATGTCTATTCGTTCGGCGCCTCGATCTATAAGATAAAACCAAAAGGCGTCGTCATACCTAAAGACAAAAATGATGTCGTCGAGCTCGTCAAATACGCTTCGCGCAACAATATCCCGCTTACCGCGCGCGGCGCGTGCACAAGCCTCGCCGGACAGGCGGTCGGCAACGGCATAATAATCGATTTCACAAAATACATGAACAAGGCCGTCGACTATAAAGGCGGCGATACGGTCACGGTCCAGCCCGGCATAGTCTACGGCGAATTGAATAAATTAACGGCCAAATACGGGAAATTTTTCCCGCCGGACCCGTCGAGCGGCGCTTATTGCACGATAGGCGGGATGATCGCCGATAATTCCGGCGGCCCGCATTCGATAAAATACGGCACCGCAGCGGATTGGATCCTCGAGCTCGAGGTCGTCCTCGCTAATGGTGACAGGGTAACCCTGCTACCGCGCGCGAAGATAAAAAATATTTCGGCCCCGCTCGCGGAATTGCTTAAAGGGAACGAAGAGACCATAAAAAAGTACGCTCCCAAGGTCATGAGGAGCTCGAGCGGATACAATGTATACGATATCCTTAAGGGCGACATCGTAGACCTGGTGAAATTAATGGCCGGGTCCGAGGGGACGCTTGCGGTCATAACGGAAGCGAAGTTGAAATTGGCGCCGCTGCCGGGGTTCCGCGCCACGCTTTTACTTTCCCTGAAAGACCTCCGGTCGCTGGGCGATGCCGTAGCGGAATTGCGCAAGCTATCGCCGTCCGCTGTAGAGTTCATGGACGAAACTTTCATTAAACTTGCCGTCGAGGCGGAACCGAAGCTTACAGACCTGCTCCGGAGCGCGTCAAAGGGAGTATTGCTCGTCGAACTGGAAGAGGCAAGCACGCCCGCCCTTGACGAGAAGATAGCTGCGGTAAAGGAACGGCTCCTCGGAGAGGGGAAGTTTATATCCGGGATAAATGCCGCGAAGGATGCGGACGAGCAGGACCGCATCTGGGGAGTCAGGCGCGCGGCGGTCCCGATCACTAACAGGATAAAAGGAAAGAAACGCCCGATACCGTTCATCGAGGACGCGATAGTCCCGCCGGAGAACCTCGGCGATTTTTTAATAGGCGCTTACGCGATATTCGAGAAATACGGCGTAGAGGCGTGCGTCTACGGGCATGCCGGCGACGGCAACATGCATATACGGCCGCTCCTCGACATGAAGGACAAGGCCGACCTCGCAAAGATCGACAGCATAGCCGACGATTTTTACAGGATGGTCATCTCCCTCGGCGGCTCGACGACGGCCGAACACGGCGATGGAATCCTAAGGATTCCATACCTCAAGAAACAGTTCGGCCCGCTTTACGATGTTTTCGTAAAGATAAAGGATATATTCGACCCGAAGGGCATTTTAAATCCCGGGAAAAAGATAGGGAAAGACGCCGGCATCACCCATGACCTCATCTATGACCCCGATATAAAATACGTCAGCACCAAGACGGTATTCGATTCCGGGAAGATAAGGGAGGAGATAGAGAGGTGCCACGCCTGCGGCCTTTGCAGGAACGTCTGCCCGGTGAATGTTAACCTGCCGCAGGAACTCGCTTCGCCGCGCGCGAAGGCGGCGATACTCAAGGCCATCATCACCGGAGAGCTGGACAAAAAAATTCTCCTCAGCCCCGCCATCAAGGAAGTCCTCGACCTTTGCATCAATTGCAAGTCCTGCCGCGTCGAATGCCCGACAGGCGCCGACGTCTCAGGGCTTTGCGCCATGGCGAAAGAGATATATGTCAGGGAATGGGGAATTCCTTTCTCCCAGTCGATCCTCGAGAATATGAGGCTCCTCGGGTCGGCCTCGGCCGAATTGACGTCCCTCGCCGATATCCTAATGTGTACCGCGTTCGGCAGGAGCCTGATGGAAGCATTCCTAGGCCTGGACAAGAGGCGAATCCTTCCCAGGCCGAGCGTGCCGCCGTTTGAAAAAAGAAAATTAAGCGGGAAGGGCGGCAGGAGGAAGGTCGCGTATTTTTATGGTTGCTATGTGAATTTCTTCAATGCGGAAGGCGAAGGCGCGGCCGTGCTTAAGGTGTTCGAGAAAAATGATATAGATGTCATCATCCCGCGCCAGAGATGCTGCGGTATCCCGAGCATCTCATCGGGCAACGCGGACGCGGTCAAGGCGGATATTGCCTATAACCTCAAATACCTCAATGAAGCTGTCAAGTCGGGATGCGATATTGTGACCGGATGCCCGAGCTGCGGGCTCGCGATCAAGGAAGATTACCCGAGGATACTGTCTACACCCACGGCGCTCCTCGTCTCGCAGAAGACCTTTGATATCCATGAATACCTGTGGCTCTTGTTCAACGAGGGCGAGATGAACACCGATTTCAAATCCTCGCAGAAGACCGTCGTATTCCATGTGCCCTGCCACCTGAAGGCGCAGGAGATCGGCGACCTGCAGGAGTGCCTGGTCGAGCTGATCCCGGGGATACTGATAAAGAAGATCGCGGATTCCTGCTGCGGCATGGGCGGGACGTTCGGGCTCAAAAAGAAGAACTACGACTTATCGCTCGCCATCGGGGAAAGATTGTTCGACGCGATAAAAGAAGCGAAGGCCGACTACGTAGTCACAAGCTGCGGAGCGTGCAAGGCCCAGATATTCCAGGCCACTTCAGCGAAGGTCATCCATCCTATCGAGCTCCTCGCCGAATCTTATTGAGGATTATTTCCGCGGCGCGACTGCTCGCGCCCGGCCCGCCCAATCCTGACCTTACCGCGGCAAGGCGCGTCCTCATCGCTTCCATTTTTTCGGGGGAGGATAAGAGCGAGGAGGCCTCGGAGGTTATCTTTGAAGGCGTGGCGTCGAATTGCACCAGCTCCGGCACTATCTTTTCCCCGGCGATGATATTCACCAGCCCGATATTCGGTATCCTTACCAGCATTTTTCCAATAAGCCATGTAAGCAAAGAGACCTTGTAAATTATCAGCATCGGCTTATCGAGTATCATCGTCTCTACCGTCGCCGTCCCTGAGGCGACCAGCACAAGTTCCGCGGCATTTATACAATCATACGGGTAACCTTCCGCGACCACCGGCTTAAGAGGCGCCCTCTTCAATATTTTTTCGTATACGGAAGAGCTTATCTCCGCCGGCTTGGCCAGTATGAACTGCGAATCCCCGAACCTGTCCTTTATCCTCTTGGCAGCCTTTAACATTATGGGGAGATTTCTTTCTATCTCCGTGAGGCGCGAGCCGGGGAGGAGGGCGATCGTCTTAAAGGCCGGTTCAAGCCCGTATTTTTTCATGAACTCCTCTTTTTTAAACGACGGCCTTACCGAATCGAGCAGGGGATGGCCCACGAATTCCACGTCGACGCCTTCTTCCGCATAGAAATCCTTTTCAAAACCCAGGATGACGATCATCTTGTCGACGTATTCCTTGATGATATTTACGCGTTCCTTGCGCCAGGCCCATATCTGCGGGCTGATGTAATATATGACCGGGATGCCGCGCTTCTTCGCCTCTTTCGCGAATCGCAGGTTGAATTCCGGGTAATCTATGAGGACGACGCAATCAGGTTTTTCGGAATCGAGTTTTCCTGCGAGGAGGTTGAAGGCGGCCTTGAATTTCCCGAGGCTGCTCAATATCTCGATGAGGCCAATGACCGAAAGGTCTTTTATGTCCTGGAATGACTGCAGGCCGGCCTTTACCATCTTCTCGCCGCCCATCCCGATGAGTTTTACGTCCGGTTCCAGCTCTTTTAACGCGAGAGCGAGGCTTGAGCCGTGCAGGTCGCCCGAAGCCTCGCCAGCTATTATCATTATCTTTTTAGGCATTATTCTTTAAATTTTCTTTTATAGCGTCCTCTATTTGCAGGGCTATCTTCAGCGCGTCGCGCCCTTCCTCGCCGGAGACGAGCGGCCGCTCGCCGGTCCTGATGCAGTTGACGAACGCCTCGAGCTCCTTTTTCAGGGGTTCCTCTTTTTTGATATTGATGAGCTTGCCGGTTATCCTGTTGTTTATCTTCCTGTAAAGGACGGCGTCTTGCTTTATGTAATCGAGCGATATATAACAGTCGTCTTTGAAGAGGCGAATCTTGCGCATCTCGGCTTTCGTGACGCGGCTTGCGGTCAGGTTCGCGACAGCCCCGTTCTTGAATCTTATCCTGACGTTGGCGAGGTCCTCGTGGTCGGTCAGGATATTTACGCCGACCGCGTCTATCGAGACGACCTCGGATTTGACGAGGCCGAGGATTATGTCTATGTCGTGTATCATCAGGTCGAGGACCACTCCGACGTCGAGGGCTCGTTTCTTGAAAGGCCCGAGGCGGTGGCATTCGATGAACCTGACGTTGCCCGGGATCTCGTCGAGGGCGCGGACCGCGGCGTTGAACCTTTCTATGTGCCCGACCTGGATTATTAGGTTGCGGTCCCTGGCGATGTTCAAGAGGTCATCGGCCTCGCCGACGAATTTTGTCACCGGTTTCTCGATAAGGACCGATACACCGTTTAAGAGGCAATCTTTAGCTACATTATAGTGGAGTTCGGTCGGGACGACGACCGAGGCGCAGTTCACCACGCCGAACATCTGCCTGTAATCGGTAAATGTGCTGGTCCTGTATTTCCTGGCGAATTTCTTCGCGCGCCGGATATCAGTATCGCATATCCCGGCTAGCTCGACGCCATCCATGCCCGCGTATATGCGCGCGTGGTGCTGACCGAGATGGCCTACGCCTATTACCCCTACCTTTATCTTGTCCATGGTTTATTAAGCAGTATTTTATCAAGTCGCACTGCGATTAACAACATTTATTCTGCGGGGGGATTAATTATTTGTTTGTCTTGACGCGAGAATACATATATAATATGCCAAAGTAGGCAGAAAAGGGGAGGAGGGTTTTATCATGAGCCTTAAAAAGGAAACTTGCGTTCATCGTAAAATAATTACGCTTTTGATTGTATCCGTAATAGCGGTGTTCGCGTTCATTAAGCCGGCCGGCGCGGCGACAGTTAACGTAACGAATACAAATGACAGCGGGCTGGGCTCGCTCAGGCAGGCGATAACAGACCTGAACGCGACCGGAGCCGACGGCGATATCATCCAATTTACCGTGGCAGGCACTATCACTTTGGCCACCGGCCTTCCTCTTCTCACCCACGAGACGAAATTCGATCCCAACGGCAACGACGTCACATTGACGGGCAAAAACGGCGGAACGGACGCGGGTAAATGGTTTAAAGTCGAAGGCGCGAGCACAAACACCGTTACTTTCGGGACCGGCACGACGTGGTCGGTTGCCGGCGGGCTGGTCGTCGGAGATAACGCTAAAGGCTCGATGACCATTTCAGGCGGCGGTTCGGTGACCAACGCCGATAAAGCATATGTCGGTGGAGGCGCAGGCTCAAACGGTGCCATAACTGTTAACGGAGCAGGTTCCACCTGGACCAATGCCCAGGATATATTTGTCGGCCACCTTGGCACCGGTACCCTGACCATCTCCAACGGCGGTACTGTAAGCGATACCTACGGCAATATCGGAAGTAATGTAGGCGGAATCGGCACCGTAACGGTTGACGGGGCGGCCGGCGCCACGCACTCCACTTGGACCAATAACACGGGGCTTATCGTCGGCAATACCGGCACCGGCACATTGAATATCACCAACGGCGGCCACGTCACCAACGTCTGGGACTCATTTCTCGGCGTCGGGGCGGGATCTTCCGGCACCGTTAATGTCGACGGCGCAGGTTCAACGTGGACCAATACCGCAAAGATGTATGTCGGATCCGACCGCACCGGCATATTAACCATTTCCAGCGGCGGTTCGGTAAGCGATGCCCATGGTTATATCGGCGGTTTCGCGGGCTCAGACGGTACCGTGACCGTCAAAAATGCGGGTTCCTCTTGGGTCAATGTTGCCGGAGGGGGCAACGATGGCGGTCTCAGTATCGGCGACATCGGCACCGGCACGCTGCATATCCAGAGCGGCGGCGCTGTGACCAGCGATTACGTAGATCTTGGCATTAACAATACCGGCACCATAACCGTTGACGGTGCCGGTTCTACCTTGACCAGCAATGGTGACCTTAATGTCGGCAAAGCCGTCACTGGTATAAAAACCGGAACATTGACCGTCACTAACGGCGGCGCGGTAAGCAGCGTTCACGGTTATATAGGCAAGGACGCCGGTTCAAACGGTAATGCCACGGTTAGCGGTGCAGGTTCCACATGGACCAATACCACCGATCTGTATGTCGGTTCCAGCGGTAACGGTGACCTGACGATATCAGGCGGAGGCACCGTAACGGTCGCGGGCGGGGCAGGAACGGTTACCGTCGGAAATATTGCGGGTTCCGACGGCGTACTTTTCATAGGCAACGCCGGGGCAGCCGGTACTTTAAATGCCACGGAGGTTACCGGAGGCCTGGGCACCGCGACACTGGCCTTCAACCATACCGATGCAGCCTATACTTTTGCGCCCCTGATCTCCGGCAGTTTGAGCGTTGAGCAGGATGGCGCCGGCACCACGGCCCCCACAGCCGCCAACACCTACACCGGCGTAACGACGTTAAATGCCGGAACTTTAGGCATTGCCACGATCAGTAACGGTGGTACGGCAAGTAACCTTGGTGCCGCTACGAGCGCCGCGGCCAATCTCGTTTTCGCGGGCGGCACGCTGAAATATACCGGCGCCGACGCAGCCACCGACCGGAATTTTACTATCGCTGCAAATAAGGCAGCCGTCATAGAGGTGACCGTAAATACCCTGACAATGAACGGAGCAAGTACCGGAGTGACGAACGGCGGATTGACCAAGACCGGCAACGGCACTCTTGTCCTGGCGGGAGCCAGCGCTTACACGGGAGCCACTGCGATAAATGCCGGCAGGTTAGCGGCCAGGAACGCCAACGCCCTAGGCAACGGATCGGCGGTTACTGTCGCGAACGGCGCTACACTTGACGTCGGGACTACCAATGTCACGGTTAATAATACCTATACCCAGGATGCCGGCTCGACCCTGGCCCTTACCGTCTCAGGGCCGTCATCGTCGGGCAAGATAACATCCGACCACGCTGCGGCCGTATCTGCAGGGAGCAATGTCAATGTTACGGTCCCAGGCAGTATCTATATTCCTAATAACGCCACATTCACGGTAATAGACGCTGCGGCAGGCGCCGGAGTAAACGCCCCCGGCACTATCACGTCAAGCGATCCCCGCCTGACGTTCTCGGCTATAAGCTCAAACGGCAGCCTTATACTTATGGTAAACCGTTCCGCGACCGGTTTCTCCAGCATAGCCACAAATTCCAATTCCGCCGCCGTAGGCGCGGTCCTCGATAACATAACAAACCCGACAGCCGATATGACGACCGTCTTGAATACGCTCGAGGGTTTGAGCGCTTCACAGGCAGCTTCAGCCCTTGATACCATTGTCCCGACCATGGATAGCGGAGTGGTCACAACCAGCACCACCTCACTTAACGGGTTCACCGGGGTAACGATCGAAAGGCTCGGAGAGCTTTTTGCCCAAGCCCGCGACGCCGAGACCGGCGTGTCTACGGGAAGCGAGGGATCTAAGGGCATTGAGGCCTGGGGCCGCGGCTTCGGTGAATATGTGCACCAGAGTCCTCGCGGGACAAGCAACGGCTATTTCGCGACGGTCTGGGGTACGGCCATCGGCGGCGATATCCCGGTATTTGATGACAGGGTCCGTGTGGGTTTGAGCGGAGGATATGCGAGGAGCGATATCAATTCCAAAGATAACAGCGGCAGGACGGATATCAACAGCTACCAGGGCACATTATACGGCGGTTACATAGACGGCAATAATCCCTACTACATAAACGGCGCTTTCTCCTTCGTGTATAACCAGTACAAGGGCTTAAGGAATATATCCGTCGGTACTATCCAAAGGACTGCCGACGCCGATTACGACGGCCAACAGTATTCTATATTATTAGACGGGGGCTATACCTTCAAGGCCGGCGACCTGCGGATAACCCCGCTGGCGTCATTGCAATATCTCCGCCTGCACCTCCAGAGCTATACCGAAAGCGGGGCGGATGCGCTTGATCTAAATGTGAAGAGCCAGAATTACGATATGCTCCAGTCGGGTGTGGGCCTGAGGTTAGAGCGGCCCTTCGAAGTCGAATACGGCATACTTACGCCCGAGGTCCACGCCAAATGGCTCTACGATTTCATAGGTGACAAACAGGAGACGACTTCTACGTTCTCCGGCGGCGGCGGCTCGTTCGCCACGCAGGGATTCAAACCCGCGCAAAACGCGTTAAATGCCGGGGCGAAGCTTACGTATAACATTAAAGATAACTGGTCCATCGACGCTAATTATGATTTTGAATATAAAGAAGACTTCGTTGCCCACACAGGTTGGATCGATCTGGGATACAGGTTCTAGGCTTTGAAGCTCTACCTGCGGCTCCTGAAGTTTTTAAATCCCCACATCCGGTTATTGTCACTGGCCACGTTTTTTATGCTCTTGAACAGCGTGGCGACCAACGGCGTTTCTGTCTCGATGGTAATCCCGCTTGTGGACAAGATAATCGGCGGAAAACAGATAGTACTTCCGACGAAAGTTCCGGATTTTATACAGAATATCGTAAATAGCATAAACGTCATGTCGACGGCAGACCTCTTTAAGTGGCTGATATGGTTCCTCCTTGTGGCGTTTCTCCTGAAGGAAATATTCACTTTTTTACAATCGTACCTTATGACCGATGTAAGCACGCGTGTCCTGACAGACCTGCGCAACAAGGTTTACAACAAGCTTCTTGATTTCTCACTAGACTTCTATACTAAAGAACATGCCGGAAACCTCGTATCCCGAATCACTTACGACACAAGCATAATACAGAATTCAATAACCGAAGGATTGACCACTCTCGTCTCCCAGAGCTTCCAGGTAGTCGTATGCCTGGTCATGGTTTTTTCAGTACGGGCGATATACAAAATAGATTGGATGCTCCTTATCCTTAGCATGCTGGTCCTGCCTACGCTGGTTTATCCCATAGTGAGGATAGGCAAGAAGCTCAAGAAGATCTCGACTAGCACGCAGGAACAAATGGGAGCGGTAACAACGACGCTTTTTGAGACGATCTCGGGAATACGTGTTGTAAAAGCCTTCGGAATGGAGGAATACGAACGTAATAAATTTGCCAAACAGAATCACGGCCTTTACAGGTTATTCATGAAGTCGGCAAAGAGAGAGCAGCTTATAGGCCCCATAACCGAATATATAGGCGTTGTGTGCGCGGCTCTCGTACTTTGGTTGGGAGGCAGCAAGGTCGTGTCCGGCGAGCTGAGCGCCGGCGCTTTTATAGCTTTTTTGGTATCATTGATGCTTATGGTAAGGCCGTTCAACCAGCTCAGCCGGGTCTACTCGATAATCCAGAAGGCGCTTGCCGCGGCAGAACGGATATATAATATAATGGATACCGAAGCCACCATAAAAGACATGCCGAATGCCGTTGCGATACCTGTCCTTAAGGACAGGATAACATTCAAAAACATCAATTTTGGATACGATTCGGTCCCCGTCCTCAAGGATATTGGTCTTGAAGTGAAAAAAGGCGAAGTGGTCGCCATAGTCGGCCCTAGCGGGTGCGGCAAATCTACGTTAGTCAACCTGATCCCGAGGTTTTATGACCCGACCAGGGGGGAGGTCCTTATAGATGGCCGTGACATAAAAAGCGCTACACTTGAATCGTTGCGCGGCCAAGTAGGCATCGTTACCCAGGAGACGATACTCTTCCACGACACGATAAGGGCTAATATCGCCTACGGCGGGCAGGTTGCCTCAGACGAGGAGATCGCGAATGCCGCCAAAATAGCCAATGCCCACGACTTCATCTCGAAACTGCCGGAGGGCTATAATACGATTGTCGGGGAGAGGGGCCACAGGATATCGGGCGGCGAAAGGCAGAGGATAGCCATAGCCCGCGCCGTGCTCAGGAATGAGTCTATTTTGATATTAGATGAGGCGACCTCCCAACTCGACATGGAGTCGGAGAAGCTTGTCCAGGATGCCCTGGAGAAGCTGATGAAGGGCAGGACCGTCTTTGTCATCGCCCACAGGCTCTCAACCGTCAAATTTGCCACCAAGATCATCGTTTTGGACAAGGGAAGGATAGTTGAGACAGGCACCCACGAGGAATTACTCCGCAAGAACGGCCTCTACAAGCGTCTCTACGACCTACAGTTCCTTGAGGAAGAGACAAGGTCCTCTGAAGCGTAGCGAAAGAGGATAGAAAAGGCTTGAAATAACCCTCTGGTTGTGCTAAAATTTTCCCCTTAACCATAATAAAAGGAGGAAGTTGAATTGGCAGCTACACAGACAATAAAACAGTTACTTGAAGCGGGAGTCCACTTCGGCCACCAGAAGAAGCGCTGGAACCCCAAGATGAAGAAGTTCATCTTCGGAGAGAAGAATGGGATCTACATAATCGACCTGGAGAAGACCGAAAAGGCGCTGGAGAAGGCGCTCGGATTTTTGAGGGATATAGCCTCAAAAGGCGATATAGTCCTGTTCGTGGGGACGAAGAAACAGGCGAAAGACGTCATGAAGGAAGAAGCGCTGCGCAGCGGCATGTTCTACGTGACCGAGCGCTGGCTGGGCGGGATGCTCACCAACTTCGCGACCTTAAAAAAATCGATAAAAAGGCATAAAGATATCACCCGCATGAGGGAAGACGGCACCATGGAGAAGCTTTCCAAGAAAGAAGTGGCAAAGCTTACTAAGGAGCAGGCGAAACTCAACCGAAACCTCGAGGGCGTGCTCGATATGGGCAAGGTTCCGGCCGCCATCTTCATAGTCGACTCGAAGAAAGAGGAGATAGCCGTCGCCGAAGCAAACAAACTCGGACTTGCGATAATCGGGCTCATAGATACCAACTGCGACCCGGACAAGATAGATTACCCGATACCGGGCAACGACGACGCCATACGCTCGATAAAGCTTATTTCGGGCATGGTATCGGACGCGATCATGCAAGGCAGGAAGGCTTTTCTTGACGGCAAAGCCGCGGAAGAAGCAAGGGCCGCAGCCGAAGCCGGCGAAGAAGAGAAGGTAGTCGTGGATGAAGACGCGGTAGAGGAACTCAAGAAGAAGGTCCTTAAAGGCAAGAAGACCGCTGAAGAAGAAGCAGTAGCGAAGAAAACCAAAAAAACAACGAAAGTCTAGATAAATGACAGCCACAGCGAAGATCAAAACCGAAGATGTGAAAAAATTAAGGGAGACCACCGGCGCCGGAGTGATGGATTGCAAGGAAGCGCTGGCCAAGTCCGGCGGCGATTTCAATAAGGCGATGGCCGTATTGAAAGAGAAGGGGTTAAAAATAGCGGAGAAGAAGGCCGCTCGCACGGCTAAAGCCGGGCTCGTATCCTCATATGTCCACCACGACTCGAGGATAGGCGTCCTGGTAGAGGTCAACTGCGAGACGGATTTCGTCGCGAGGACGGATGATTTCCAGAAGTTATGCCGCGACCTCGCGCTCCAGGTCGCGTCGGCGAGCCCGAAGTACCTCAAGAAAGAGGACGCGCCGAAAGATCTAAGCGAAGAGGATATAAAGCAGGTTTGCCTTTTCGAGCAGGCGTTCATCAAGGACCCGGCTCTCACGATCAAAGATTACGTGACGCAGATCATAGCCAAGACCGGCGAGAATATAATTGTCAGGAGATTCGTAAGGTACCAACTAGGAGAATAAGGCGATGGTAAAGACGGTCAAGCCGCTGTTCAAGAGGGTGCTCCTGAAGTTAAGCGGGGAAGCGTTAAGCGGCGACCGCAATTACGGCATCGACACGCAGGCCTGCTCCAATATCGCCGAACGGATAAAAGAAGTAAGGGACCTGGGCATCGAAGTGGCCGTGGTCATCGGCGGCGGCAATATCATCCGCGGCGAGAAATTCGCGGCGAAAGGGATGGACCGCTCGACCGCCGACTACATGGGCATGCTCGCGACGGTCATAAACAGCATGGCTCTGCAGGACGCTCTCGAAAAGATCGGTTGTTTCACGAGGGTCCAGACGGCCATACAGATGGAACAGATCGCCGAGCCGTATATCAGGCGCAGGGCGATACGCCACCTGGAAAAAGGCCGCGTGGTCATATTCGCCGGCGGCACCGGGAACCCGTATTTTACCACGGATACAGCGGCGGTCCTCAGGGCGGTGGAAGTCTGCGCGAGCGTCATACTTAAGGCGACTAAAGTGGACGGCATATACACGGCCGACCCGGTCGTCGACAAACACGCCAAAAAATACGACAAGCTGAAATATATCGAAGTGATAAACAAGGGGCTCAAGGTCATGGATACGACCGCGATAAGCCTCTGCATGGATAACCACCTGCCGATCGTCGTATTCAATGTAAACGTTAAAGGCAATATCAAACGCGCCTGCCTCGGTGAAAAGGTAGGCACGACCGTCTCATAAAAAGGAGGCGAGGACCGGATGGATTTCGAAGGCCATACCATTAAAGAGATCCTTATCGACGCGGAAGCGAGGATGAGGAAGAGCGCGGAAGTGCTGGCGCATGAATTTTCTACCGTGCGCACCGGCCGCGCGACACCATCGCTCGTCGACGGAATAAAGGTGGATTATTTTGGTGTCCCGACACCGCTGAAATCGCTGGCCGCGATATCGACGCCGGACGCAAAACTTATAGTCATCCAGCCGTGGGACGCGTCGATCTGCGGCGAGATCGAGAAAGCTATCCAGAAATCGGACCTCGGCATCACGCCGGTAAACGACGGCAAGCTCGTGCGCCTGCAGATACCCGACCTTTCGAAAGAGCGCCGCAACGAGCTGGCAAAAGTGGTCAAAAAGATGACCGAGGACGGCAGGATATCGGTCAGGAACATCCGCCACGCCGCGATAGAGCATATCAAGAAGATCGAAAAAGACAAAGTCATCACCGAAGACGAGAAGTTCACCGGCCAGGACGCCATCCAGAAGCTGACCGACAAGTATATCGCCAAAGTCGAAGAACTCTTGGCGGCCAAAGATAAAGAGATAACAGAGATTTAAAAGTGAGCCGCTAGCTCATCCGGTAGAGCAACGGCCTTTTAAGCCGTGGGTGCTGAGTTCAAGTCTCAGGCGGCTCACCATTTATTTAATACGATGCTCGACCTAAAATTCATAAGAGATAACCCAGAAAAGGTAAAGAAAGCCTGCGAGAACCGCGGCAAACCCGCGGATATCGACGGCCTGCTTGCGCTTGACGAAAAACGCCGCAGATCCCTCAAGGAGACCGAGGATATAAAACGCAGCAAGAATATCGCCTCCGACGAGATCGCGAAGCTCATGCGCGAGAAGAAGGATGCTAAAGGCAAGATCGCCGAGATGAAGGCGATATCCGAAAAAGAGAAATCTCTCGACGAGGAGATAAGGGCGGTAGAGAAAGAGATCCAGGCGGCGTTATATAATATCCCGAACATCCCGCACGAGTCTGTGCCTGTCGGCAAGGACGCCTCTGCAAATAAGATCGTAAAGACGTGGGGCAAGGAGAAAAAACTCGATTTTAAGCCGCTAACGCATATCGAGATCGGCGAATATCTCGATATCCTGGATTTCCCGCGCGCCGCGAAGATATCAGGGAGCAATTTCCCGCTTTTTAAAGGCGACGGCGCGAAACTTGAGCGTTCTTTGATAAATTTTATGCTGGACCTCCACACGAAGGAGCACGGGTACAGGGAGATATTCCCGCCATTTTTGGTCAACCGCGCCGCGATGACCGGCACCGGACAGCTCCCGAAATTCGAGGAGGATATGTACCGGCTGAAAGACGAGGACCTCTTTCTTGTCCCGACCGCCGAGGTGCCCCTAACGAACCTCCATATGAACGAGATACTCGACGGGGAAACCCTCCCGGTCTATTACACGGGCTATACGGCGTGTTTCAGGCGCGAGGCCGGCTCTTACGGCAAGGATACCAAGGGCTTGATGCGCGTCCACCAATTCGACAAGGTCGAGCTGGTGAAATTCGTGAAACCCGGCACATCCTATGATGAGCTCGAAAAACTCGTCGGGAACGCCGAAAAGGTCCTCCAGAAACTCGACCTGCAATACAGGATCGTCGCGTTATCTACCGGCGACTTAAGCTTCTCGGCCGCGAAATGCTATGATTTTGAGGCGTACGCGCCCGGTGTCAACGCCTGGCTTGAAGTCTCGAGCTGCTCCAATTTCGAGGATTTCCAGGCGAGGCGCGCCAACATAAAATTCCGCTCCAAGGATACGGGTAAGTCTGAATATGTCCATACGTTGAACGGCTCGGGCGTGGCAATGGCGCGCACGGTCATCGCAATACTCGAGAATTACCAGAACAAGGACGGCAGCGTGACTATCCCGGAAGTTCTCCGCCCGTATATGGACGGAAGAGACAAAATAGTCCCGCCGAAAAAATAATGGGCCGCATCACAAAATTCATCGTCGCGATCCTGGCCATACCTTTCGTAATCTCCGCCTCTTATTCGCTTTACCACGAGATAGGGAAGATCTATTCCGTCGACAACAACCAGTGGTATTTCCTCCTCGGCATAGTCGTCTACCTGATAATTCACACCGTGCTTTTCAAGCCGAATATCGTCTATATCTTCGGCCACGAGCTGACGCACGCGCTGGCGATGTTCCTCTCGGCCGGCAAGGTCAAGAGTTTCAAGGTCTCGAAGAAGGGCGGGGAGGTGAAGGGGACGAAGGCCAACCTGTTCATCAGCCTGGCTCCGTATTTCTTCCCCACGTATACCCTGGTGATCATCCTCATCTGGCACATCGCCAGGCAGATCTGGGACATAAAGGATTTTATCGGAGTATTCCTCTTCGCGGTCGGGCTGACGCTGACTTTCCATTTCGTCATGACCGTAGAGTTCCTGAAGACAAAACAACCCGACCTGGTCAAGAGCGGTTATCTTTTTTCGATAGTCCTGATATACCTGATAAATTTGAGCATCGCGGCGCTGATACTGAATTTTGTATTTTTCGATTTCTCGTTCAAGAATTATGCGATAAACGCTTACGAGGTGGCGAGGGATATCTACCTCTGGCTCTTCCGGCAGATGTTTTCCTTGAGGCGAGCGTAAGCTATATGATATAGTTGGATAGATCGAACGAGATCCCACGGGATATGCCCGTGGAAAGCGTGAGATACTTTTGGATATGCCCGAGCATCTATCCCGCGGGATATACCCGCGGGATCCTGCTCGCTACCACCAAAATAGAGCGAGCGGAGAGGTGGCTGAGCGGTTGAAAGCGGCAGTCTTGAAAACTGTTGAGGGTGTTATGCCCTCCCCGAGTTCGAATCTCGGCCTCTCCGCCATTTATTACTTTAAATATAGGACAGTAACGAGATGAAAAATCTAAATTGTGCAGGGGTTTTGGTCGCGGGAGTGGTCGTTGCCGCCCTGTTTATCGGCGGATGCGGTCCCGGCCCGTCCCTTTCGAAGACCCTGGAAACCGGATGGCAGGCGTATAAAAGTGATAAGCCTAATTTTAACGGCGGGCTTGCCATGCAGATACTTTCGCCTAAGAGAAACTATTTTATATCGACAGGCATGGGCGATGTCACTAACGCCTGCCATTTCCGCATAGCGAGCGTCACCAAAACATTTACCGCCGCCGGGATCATGCTGCTTAACCAAAAGGGATTGCTTAACATCAACGATAAGATAACGGATAATATCCCGGGCACGAACATCCCTTATTTGCCCGATGCTGCTGCGTATGACGTCCCTTATAAAAAAGATATTACGATCAGGATGCTCCTTATGCACCGCGCCGGCATATTCGATATAACCAATAATGATATACCTGATAATAAGTTCTCCCGCGGCCGTCCGTATGCAGGCAAGGATTATCTCGGCTATATGCTGGGCATAGACGAAAGGCACACTTTTACATTTGACGAATTAGTCGGTATTGATGCCAAAAACCAATTATCTTTTTTTGAGCCGGGTTCGGCTTACCACTATTCCGATACGGGATATTCGATGCTCGGCAAGATCATCGAGAGGGTCTCCGGAAAGACATATGCCGATTTCGTCAAAGAAGAGCTTTTGGTCCCGAATGGCCTTAATGATACCAGCGTCCCGTGGGAAGGTTCGGACCGGGCATTGCCCAAGCCTTTTGTAAAAGGGTATGTATGGATTAACAGCGCCGTCAAAGACGTCACCGAATCGAATATGTCGCCGCACGTAGCCGAGGGGAACATAACCTCGACTCCCATCGACCTCGCCAACTGGGGCAAGAAATTGCTGAAGGGAGAGGCCGGTCTCACAAAAACGACCGTTGAGATGATGAAGGCGGAAACGGGCAGGGGGAGCGCAAAGGCCTCCAGCTACGGCCTCGGGATTTTTTATATTCCCGGGTTCGGCTACGGCCACAACGGCGCCCATGAAGGATATTTGACATATATGGCCTATAATCCCAAGACGGATGTCGCGATTGTCATGTTCACTAATGCGTGGGACCTGCACAAGGGCTTGGAATCGATAAAGGCCGAATTGGACGTCATGACAAAGATAGCCGGCGACGTCATGAAAAAGATAGGCTATTGAAATAGAGCGAGCGGAGAGTTGGCAGAGCGGTCGAATGCGGCGGTCTCGAAAACCGTTGTCGACGTAAGTCGACCGGAGGTTCGAATCCTCCACTCTCCGCCATTTTTTCACGACAAGTGAAAAAATGGCGGATGCTGCAACGAGCGTAGCGAGGCGACAAGCCGAGCAGCGAGTACGGCGCCGCCCCCAAGATTTAACGCAACTTATTGAGGGATCGGTAAGTTGCGTTTGTTTTTATATGTAGGCGCTTGCTTCCATTTGCTGTTAGTAGCGCCTAATAATTTACTTGACAAGAAAGAAGCCGCAATATATAATTGGCATATGCCAATAACTAAAGAGGAGATATATGACTAGGCCATGCAGATGCAGGAAAATAAGATGCAGCCCGGGTACGAATTACTTCAAGCCTCGAGGCATCCCTCTGGATATGTTAGAAGAGGTGAACCTTACTTTGGATGAGTTGGAAGCGGTAAGGCTCGCGGATATGGAAGGGCTGTACCAGGAAGATGCAGCGAAGAAGATGGATGTCTCCCGGCAGACCTTCGGCAATATCATTAATTTAGCCCATAAAAAAATAGCGGACGCTCTTTTAAATGCCAAGGCGTTGAAGATCGAAGGCGGAACAGTGAGAAAGGTACGTTAAATGGAAGGCTTGACAAAACAGGACCGGGACAGATTGAAACTGTTCAAGAAATACGGCTATGACATCCCGAAAGCAAGGGGTTTTATCCTCAGGAAGGCCGGGTTAGACAAAGGCAGTATTTTAGAGATCGGCACCGGAAGGGGGCATATGGCCATTGCCTTAGCGAAAAAGGGCTTTAGGGTGGTATCAATAGACCTGGATAATGATGCGCAAAAGGCTGCCGGATCAAATCTCAAGGCTCTCGGGCTTGATAAGCTAGTGACCCTGAAAATAATGGATGCCGGAGTCTTGAAATTTAAAGACAGTTCTTTTGAAAATGCGATCTCGGTCAATTTTCTTCATCACGCGAAAGCCCCGGTCAAATGCCTTAAAGAGATGGCCAGGGTATCTGGAAATAAGCTGGTAATCGCGGATTTCAACCGGAAGGGTGAACGGATAGCGGAAAAGATACACGGGATGGAAGGCCATACACATCCGCGCTCTAGATTGTCTCCGGGTTCAATAGCGGCATTATTAAGGAAGTTGGGCATGAATGTAATTAAACACAATGACAGCTGTCAGTATGTTCTGATAGCAACGAAAGGAGAAACAAAATGAGGATATGCATACCTACGGAAACAAATGAAGGTAAAACCGCAAAGACGTTCGGTCATTTCGGCAGCGCGCCGTATTTTACCATCGTTGATACGGAGAAAGATACCGTAGAGATCATTGACAATGAAAATCAGCACCATGCGCACGGTATGTGCCAGCCAATGAATGCTTTAATTGGTAAGAAGATTGACGCAGTGGTTACCGGCGGAATGGGCGGCCGTGTGGTTCAAAAGCTAAACGAGGGCGGGATCAAGGCTTATCGGGCTATTCAGGGAACAGTCGCAGATATTGTCAGCCAGTTCGCCAAAGGCGGGCTCGAGGAGATAACTGTTCAGAATGCCTGCGCGCAGCACGGGTGCCATTAAAGATGAATAAAATTGTCATCATTGATGAGGAAAAATGTATTGGTTGCGGCGCATGCGTTAAATTGTGTCCGAGGAAAATTTTGTTTATTGACGGCTCAAGTAACAAGTGTGGGGTGAGCGATGAATCAAAATGCGATCGCCGTCGCGGGTGCGAGAAAGTTTGTCCGGTGGAAGCTATAAAGATTAGCTGACAAAACTGTACGATTCCTGTATAGCGAGCAGCTTGTATTAACGTAATTTATTTATTATAATGACGTTGGAAGCGGAGATGTTCTGCTCCTCCACTCTCCGCCAGAGATTCGTTACTATAAAGAGAACCCATTCCTATAATGCAGCCCAATCCACAAAAACCATCCCATAGGCAACTCATCTTTAATATATCTGCGGTAATTATCCTCTGTTGCGTGGGCACTATCATCTACTCCAACACCTTCCACAGCCCGTTTCAATTTGACGACACCCCTTCAATCGTGGATAATTACGTCATAAGAAATATCTTGAATCTGCAAGCTATCTGGAAATGCTGGGCCAGTCGTTTTATAACTTTTTTTACCTTCGCTCTTAATTATCATTTTGACGGGCTTCACGTATTCAGTTACCATCTGGTCAACCTTATCATCCATTTAATTTCAGGCCTAACGGCCTTCTGGCTTATAACCCTTCTTCTCTCCACGCCGGAGATGAAAAAGGATAAGATCACCAAGCATGCAAACCTGATAGCCTTCCTCGCGGCTTTGATATTCTTAAGCCATCCCATTCAGACCGAGTCCGTCACATATATATTCCAGAGGTCAAGTTCTCTTGCCGGATTTTTTTATCTATTTTGCCTTTGTATATATACCAAGTCGAGGCAACTGAGAGCAGATGGCAATCCGTTATCAAGGTGGGGCTTTTTGTATTTATTCTCCTGGTTCTTAGGGATATTCGCCATGTTAACAAAAGAGAATACGTCTACCCTCCCTTTGATGGTTATCTTATTGGAGATCTATTTTTTTAAGGCGGATAAACCCATAAGATGGAAGTACATCTTTCCACTTTTGATTTTATTGCCGCTTGTGCCTCTATTGTTGCTCTATACCAGGCCGGTCACCTTTTCCGATGTGCAGACACTGATGAACTCGCCCTTAGACAAAGGGATAAGTTATCTCTTAACCCAGCCCAGAGTCCTGCTAACCTATATAAGGCTTCTGCTTATTCCCGTTAATCAAAATCTCGATTACGACTACCCTATTACGAAGAGCTTGTTGGAATTGCCCAGCCTATTAAGCATTTTAGTCTTAGCTTTTATTCTGATAAGCGCGGTCAAGCTATTTCGCCGGCAACGGCTTATCTCCTTTGGTGTCGCTTGGTTCTTCTTGACCCTTCTGCCCGAATCGAGCATTATCCCGCTTAATGACGTAATCTTCGAGCACAGGCTATACTTGCCGCTTTTTGGTTATAGCCTTTTTCTTGTGAGCATTGCCTATTACCTCTTCGGGAAGGAGTTCTTCAAGGTGATGGTTTCAATGCTGCTTGTGATAGTAGCCTGTTATTCGATTTTGGCCTACAACAGGAACCTCGCCTGGAAAGACGAGCTTACTTTATGGAACGATGCGGTTCTTAAATCCCCCCAAAAAGCAAGACCTTACAACAACCGCGGGCTTGCCTATTTCGATAAAGGCAACCTTGGCCAGGCCATCTCTGACTACAACAAAGCCATAGGGATTGATCCCAACCATGCTTTGGCCTACATCAACCGTGGCAATGCCTATTCCAACGAAGGCAACCTTGGCCAGGCCATCTCTGACTACAACAAAGCCATAGAGATCAACCCTAACCTTGCAGAGGCCTACTACAACCGTGGCAATGCCTATTCCAACAAAGGCAACCTTGGCCAGGCCATCTCCGACTACAACAAAGCCATAGAGATCAACCCTAACCTTGCTTTGGCCTATAACAACCGCGGGCTTGCCTATTTTAACAAGAAGGACTATGATAAAACTTGGAAAGACGTGCATAAAGCCGAAGGACTAGGATACAAGGTTAATCCCCAATTTCTTGCTGAACTAAAGAAGGTCTCAGGAAGAGAAAAGTAAAATATTCTTGTGCCCAAACAGTGCCCGCCTAAAGCGAAAACGCATCATAATGCATCACAATAGACGAAAACTGTATAGTTGAAAAAAGTCTATTTGATGGATATTTGGTAGTATAATTAAACAAATGAATTGCCACCGCCGCTGAGTTCAACGTCGGGCAGTCAAAGAGAGGAACGATGGCTGAAACAGATACCAAGATCCAGGGGTTGGCAATTGCCAGTTTGTCGTTGGCGATATTGGCATATATGTCGGCATGGCTCATAATCGGCCTGCTTTTCGCGATCCCGTCGGTCATTTGCGGACACCTGGCCTTGGCTCGCGCCAAGGGAGTACAGGGCGCAGCAGCCGGAAAACCCTTGGCGATCATCGGCCTGGTCGTCGGATATATCTCTATAGTCTTGAGTATCCTCGTTGCTGCCGCGCTGGCCCTGGCCCTGTTCCTTACCTATCAACATTCACAAGAGGCAGTAGAGTTAGCCAGAAGAGAGGCAAAAATCACAGCAATTAATGTTTCTTATCTCACACACGACCAGAAGATGTGGATCTGGGCGACCTGCGCTCTGCTTACAGAGTCGAACGGGAAACGCCATGACGTATTTGGCGGCGCCGTGCCGACGCCGGAAGAGATTGCGCAAGAAAAGCAATTATTGCGGGAGTGGTGGGACGTGTACGACAGAGAAAGCATGCTGAGTACCCTTGATTGGTTGTGGCAAGGGGGCCACAGGGACGATTTTGAGAAACTGAGTTTACGCGTACAGTCGCTTGATCCCGGGAAATTGCAGGCCATGAAAGACATGGCAAAAGACAACCCGGAGCTGCTTCACAGGATAACCGTGGTAGAAAAATACTACAAGGACGTTGGGCCAAAGGGTATCTGCGGATGGGACTATTCCCGGTATGTAGCCCTCTGTGGCTGGGGATATCTCGCCGGCTACTTGAGCGAAAAGGAAGCGTGGCAGCACGCATTACCGGCAGCGCTGATCCTGCAGGCAAGGTTTGATTCCTGGGATGACCTGGGAAAGAATTACCTGATCGGCCGTGAGTTCTGGTCCCTGGAAGATACCCGGAAGACCGGAGCCCGCTTCCGCCGGTCATATATCAGGCTAACCATAGATCCAACCAGCCCCTGGAGAGAGTATCCTTGGAATCTTGATCTTGAAAACCGGAAAATAACAAAGTCCAATCAAATCAAAAGCACGGCAAACAACCCTAGAAAGCCAGAAGGTCTGGATGATCTCAGCCATAACTATTATGACAAGGACAACTTCGACCGATCCATTTCTGACTGCACTAAGGCTATAGAAATTAACCCTAAAGATGCAGTCGCCTATATTAACCGTGGTATCGCATACAAAAAGGAAGGCGACTACGATAAGGCGATCTCGGATTACAATAGGGCGTTGGAGATCGATCCAATGTATGCCGCCGCTTACTCCAACCTGGGAAGCATCTATTGCGACAAAAAGAAAGAATACGACCGCGCCGTATCATATTTTAGTAAGGCGATAGAAATTAATCCTGGTTTCGCCGCCGCGTATTACAACAGGGGAAATGCCTATAAGAATAAAAATAACAATGACCTGGCGATTTCTAATTATAATCTGGCAATACAAATAAACCCGAAATACGCCAATGCCTATTACAACCGGGCGCATAGTTATTATAATAAACATGAATACGAAAAAGCGAGGGAAGATGTTAATAAGGCGGAATCGTTAGGGCAAGTGGCGGATCTCGAATTCCTCGAAGACCTTAAAAAAGCCTCAGGTAGAGATGATTAAACGGATAGCGGCTGTTTTTTTATTTGTCGCGATAGCAGAGGGTGTATCTTTTGCCGACGTCATACACCTTAAATCCGGCGCTTCAGTCGAATGTATGATCAAGGTAGAAACGGACGACGCGGTAGTCGTCACGGTAAGCATCGGGGAAATGACGTATCCAAGGGACCTCATTGAATCGGTCTCGAAAGCCGGCGACGAAGAGAATACTAAGTTAAAAAAGAAATGGGAAGACCAGAAAAAACAGCGCGAGGCCGAGCAGGAACAGCAGAGGAAGCTCGCCGCAGAGCAGGAGAAATCAGCCCCGCCGAAAGCCCCGGAAAAGAAAGAGACCGCAAAAGAAAAGCCCCAGGAACAAAATCCGCCGGCAGAAAAACCAAAAGAGGAAAAACCCCTTAAATCTGTCGATACTATAAATTTCTACGATAAGTTTACATACAGATATGCCGTCCGCCTTCCGCCTAACTATAATATGAAGACCAAATATCCCGTCCTCTTCTGTTTTGACCCGGGGGCGAACGGAGACGATGCCGCCAAAAGATTCGCTTACGCCGCCGATAAACTAAACTGGATCATAGTCGGTTCGTTGGATGCGCACAACGGCCCTTGGCCTCCCATAAAAAGGGCGCAAGAGGCGATGCTAAAAGACATCCCGAAGCGATTCAGCGTGGATGAGAAACGGTTTTATGCGGCAGGCCTTTCAGGCGGGGCCAGAATGTCGTTCTGTATAGCGCGTAACCATCCGGATCAATTCAAGGGCGTGATTGCCTGTGGCGCAGGACTTGATGATGCAAAAGAGGGCGTAATTAGAAATGTTGCCGTGTATCTTTGTGTCGGTAAGAATGATTCTAATCTGGGGGAGATGCAGGAGCTTTATAAAAAATTAGACATAGCCCATGTAAAAGCTTATAAGAATGAATTTGAGGGAGGGCACGAATGGCCTTCTTCGGAGATCATTTCGCAGGCCCTGGACTGGATGACAAAACAGTGATTTAACACTTGCTACGTTTAGCTGAAAAGTCTATTTAAAGAATATTTGGTGGTATAATTAAAGAAAAAGAGAATATGACTAAAAAGAGATCAGGGGGAGTATGCACCTTATTTATCTTTCTCCTTGTTATATTCAACCCCACCTCCGGTTTTTCGGAAGAACAATATAATCCTCCGGCACCCGAACTGCAAATTCATCCTTTTTGTAAGCTTGGAACAGGCAGGGCAGATGCTTCATCACCCGCCATCAATCCGCCCGACGGTTTGGCGTTTACCGAGGACGGATTGTTGCTGGCCACGGATGCGATGAATCACAGAGTACAGATTTTCGATCCCTATTCCGGCGAACATCTGGGGTCGATCGGCAATCCCGGTCTTTTTAAGGGTGAAATCGTATGTATTATTGTCTTACCTGACCAGGGATTGCTGATAAGCGATGAAAAGGCTAATCAGGTTTACCGGTTCAAACGGACCGCGGTTTCACCGGCGGCATTTCAATCAATGTCCCAGCCTCTCTTAAGCGGCGAAGGGTACAAAAAACTCTGCGGGATGGCGCGTGATTCAAAGGGGCGGATATATGTCGTCGACGGGATTACAGGGCACGTATGCCGGTATCTTCCGGACTTTAAACCGGACTCCAGTTGGAAATTTCAATCAAGACGTCCGGACAATGGGCTTATCCTCAATAAGGCCGAAGGGATCGCGATCGACGAGTCAAGAGGAATGCTGTTTTTATCCAGCGAGTGGGACGGCATGATCCATGCATTTAATCTTGAAACAGGAGAATGGACAGGCAAATCAATCGGCCGGGGGACGGATGCTTTGACCGGTAAACCGCTTGGTCAATCAGTGTTTTTCAGGTCTGTAGAAGGGCTTGCCATAATAGATAACTATCTTTTGGCAGTTGATGAGGGCGAAATCTCCAAATTAAAAAATTGTCACGGGCATCTGTTGGTTTTCGATCTGCGCAGTCCCGTGCTGTATGAAACGGATGCGGAGAAATGCCGGAAGAGAATGGCTGATGGATTCTCAGATGGATTAGTAGGATGGTTTGGATCCTACGCGTCGCCTGATTCAGTCGCAATTTTCCCCGGCAGCACGGAACATCCGGAACCGCTGATAGCAGTTGCGGACCAAGGCTCGTACCTGGTCCAGGTTTATAGGTGGAAAGAAATCCAGGATGCGCTTCAGAAACTTAGAAAAGAAGAATTCCGTGATTAAACGATTACTGGCTAAATGGTACGGGGATTTTACGCGCGAAGAATTTATCAGAGTCTTGCTGCTAGGGACAGCGTTTGCTTTACTAATCGGTACTTACTGGACATTGAGGCCGTTAAAGGACGCGTTATTCAAGGCATTTATAATTGGAGACGGTCTTCATAAAGATGCTTCGCCTCTGGCATGGGCCAAAATACTCTCTGTTTGCGCGTTGATCCCTTTGGTAATGTTTTATAGCCGTCTTGTGGACCGATTCAAAAGGCAGTCGCTCTTTTATGTGATAGGCGGATTTATGGCATGCGTGTTGGTTATTTTCAGCTTTTTATTTGTCCATCCGACGCTTGGATTGGCTAACAAGGTAGCTAGTCCGGAACGGTGGATTGGCTGGTTGTGGTATGTCTTTGTCGAGGCTTATGGTTCGTTGATGGTTGCGCTGTTTTGGGCGTATACTTCGGATTCGATTGACGCCGAATGTGCAAAAAAATCATTCCCGATGATCGTCATGTTTGGACAAGTGGGAGGGATTTTAGGCCCGCAGTCGACGCATTTACCGGCATTGCTGGGTTTTCGCAGCTGTGCGCCTTTGGTGGCGGCATGCGCTGTCAGCACGGTGGTTATAGTGATGATAATTCGCCAGTTTGCCATAAGAGTGGCACGGCAGGCTGTTGCAATACCCGTCAAAGAGGTATGTTTGCCTCGTCCCAAGGAAGAAGGAGCCGGTTTTATTGAAGGGCTTCGGCTGTTAGTCAAAGACCGCTATTTGCTCGGCATATTCCTAGTCGTGGCTTTTTACGAAGTGGTCGTTACAATTTTTGATTTCAATTTCAAGCGGCTCGTGTTTCAAAATGCCGTCGGGCACCAGGCTACGGCATCGTTGCTTGGTAATTACGGCACGGCGGTAAATACGGTTTCATTCCTATGCCTTGCATTGGGTATCGGTAATGTGCAGCGCCGGCTGGGAATGAAGACAGCCTTGTGCGCAATGCCATTCATAATCGGGATAATGGTAATAGGTTTCAAATTGGCTCCTTCGCTCGCCCCGCTTTTTTGGATTATGGTGGCCGCCAAGGCGCTCAATTACGCCCTTAACTCGCCCTCCTTAAAACAACTCTATATCCCCACTTCGACGGCCGCTAAGTACAAAGCCCAGGCGTGGATCGAAATGTTCGGCGCTCGCAGCGCCAAGGCGGGCGGCTCAGGCATCAACACTTTGCTGAAAGTTTTCCAGACACGGGCCGGCGATGTTGCCGTTGGTTTTGCTTTATATGTTACTTTCGCAAGTTTATTTTCCGGGGTGATCCTTGTATGCTGGTTCTTCGTCGCGCTTTTCCTTTCAAGGGAATATGATCGCCGGGTAAATTGCATTAAAGACAGCCGGTAAATGATGCGTCCCATTCAAAAACTGTACGTTTCCTGTATAGCGCAACCTTTTTGGCTAAGAGAGGTTGCGTTTGTTTTTATATTGCTTTTACGCTGTTTTAATGGTAAAAAGTACCAAACAACGTACACCCAGTTCAGCGTATATTAAAATGAAAACGGAGGGCGCAGTGAAAAAGATTAACGCATTAATATTTACCGGATTTTTTATATTTATTGCGGCCACTTTAAACTCGACGACAGTTTTTGCGGCTCCTAAAATTTGGACTGGCAACAATTCATCTGCGTGGTCGGATCCTTTAAACTGGGGTGGCTCAGCCCCCGGCTCCGGCGATTCATTAACTTTCACGGGAACAAATACGACAAACTCGAATGATTTTACCGGTTATTCTTTTAGCGGCATTACTTTGAGTAGCGCTACCAATTCCTTTAATCTTGGCGGCAATCCCATAACTCTTACCGGAGATATCGTTGATACCGCCCCTTCGGCTCAAGGTGTTAATTTAAATATTACGCTGGGTAGCCCCGTTACCTTCCGAACCACTGTCGGGACATTATTTATAAATACCGGATATACCGTAGATAATAACGGGAAACTGCTTACGGTCGATGCCGGCTATTGGGTTATTTTTGACTCTAACCTGATCGGAAGCGGCGGATTGACCAAGACCGGTAGTAGTACACTTGCATTAAGGGGGACTAACACCTACAGTGGCGCAACAAGGGTTAGTGCAGGGCTCTTGGAACTGGACAACGGCTTTGCCATTGGAGATAATTCGGCTGTCACACTGGATAATACAGCAGGGGTCTCGCTAAAACTTAACAATGCCAACGAGGCCATCGGCTCTCTTGCAGGGGGCGGCACCACCGGAGGCAATGTTGACCTGCAGACATTTACCCTATCAACCGGCGGCGATAACACTTCCACGGCATATGCCGGAGTAATGAGCGGGACCGGCGGCCTGACCAAAACCGGCAATGGCACCCTTACCCTCACCGGCATCAACACCTACACAGGACTCACAACGGTAACTGCCGGAGAGTTGGATTTGAACACAGTCGGTACCTCGATTGCCGGTAACCTCACGGTAAGCGGGGGAACCGCGAAGCTCCTCGCGGCAAGCCAAATCGCGGCTACCAAGAACCTGGTCGTTTCTGGCGGCACGTTCAATATTCAAGGTTTCAATCAAACGCTGGCAGGCGTGCAGATGACAAGCGGCAGCATCAGCGGATCGGGTGGTATCCTCACAAACAACACGACCGCCTACGATATGCAGTCAGGTGCAGTTTCCGCCATTCTTGCCGGCACGGCTGCTCTGAATAAGACTACGGCCGGGACAGTGACCCTCTCAGGCGCCAACACCTACTCAGGCGCGACCACACTGACGGACGGCACACTGAGCGTCGGCGCGGCCGGGAACCTCGGCGCGGCGGCTTCTAACCTCGTGTTCGATGGCGGTACGCTGCAGATCACCGGTACGGCTTTAACCAGTATCTCGGGCATCGGACACACCGTCATTACCAATGCGGACAAGACCGTCGGCCTGGATATCGACAATGCGGCCAACACATTCACATTTGATCGAGTCCTGAACCAGGCGACCGGAGGCCTGGTTAAATCGGGCGCGGGTACCTTAGTCCTCAATCAAGCCAACACCTACACAGGCGGGACGACTCTTAATGCGGGCAAACTGACCCTTGGCAACAATGAAGCTCTCGGTACGGGAAGATTCACCATAAACGGCGGCACGCTCGACGTCACCGGCGTCACCTATCTGAATAATAATAACCCCCAGACCTGGGGCGGCGACTTTACCTTCGCCGGTTCCAACATCCTGAATCTCGGCAATGGCGCGGTTACGATGGCAGCTGACCGGAAGATTACGGTCGACGGAAGCTGGATGGTTGTTGCCGGCAAGATCAGCGGCGCAGGAAAATTGACCAAGGACGGTGCAGGTATGCTTTATTTAACCGGCGCGAACGATTACTCAGGCGGAACGACTCTTAATGCGGGCGCACTGAGACTCGGCAACAATACTGCTCTCGGTACGGGGATATTCACCATAAACGGCGGCACGCTCGACTCCAACGGCATCACTCTGACTAATAACAATCTTCAAACCTGGGGCGGAGACTTTGGCTTTACCGGTACCAACGACCTAAATCTCGGCACTGGCGCGGTTACGCTTACCGCTACTCCTACGGTTACAGTGGATGCCAACACGCTGACCGAAGGCGGTGCCATTGGCGGGGCGTTTGGCTTGACGAAAGACGGCGCAGGAACCCTTATTTTGACAGGCAACAACGGCTACACAGGCGTGACCGGGATTGCCAACGGAGTGCTTAACATCCAAAACGCCGGCGCGTTGGGAACCGTCGGTAATGGTACAAATGTCGGCATTGGCGGGGCACTCCAGATCCAGGGCGGTATTACTACCCTGGCCGAACCCTTACACATCGCCGGCACAGGTATTTTACTGGATGGAGCATTGCGTAATATCCAAGACAATAACGAATACACCGGAGCTATAACGCTCGACGTTAACTCGCGGATCAATTCCGATGCCGGCACATTGACGCTCAGCGGAGGCATAACAGGCGGGGGCAACGCTCTTACGGTAGGCGGCGCAGGTAACACGACCATCAACAGCGTCATTGGGGGCGCAGCTAGCGCACTAACCAAAGACGGCGCGGGCATCCTTATGCTTTCCGGAGCGAACACCTATACCGGACTTACTACGATAGGTGGCGGCACTCTTCAGGTCTCCAATGCTAACGCTGTCGGTACCGGAGCCCTTACCAACAACGCCACCTTGAGCGTGGGCACAACGGCTCTGTCTGTTCCCGGCATATATACCCAGAACGCCGGTTCAGCTTTAACACTTACCGCCAATTCCACGTCCAACTTCGGTAATATTATCTCTCCCGCTAATGCCGTAGTGGATGCAGGAAGCACTGTTGCTGTCAACGTCGGCGGTTATATGCCCAATAACGCGACCCTTAAGGTGATCGCCGGCGGAGGAGGAGCCGGAGTAGCCGTCCCGACGACGATTACATCCAGCAATCCTAAATATACGTTTACGGGTTTGAGCTCAAACGGTAACCTCATTCTTACCGTAAACCGTTCAGCAAACGGCTTCGAACCTGATGGCCGTGATCCTAACGGCAAGAAGGTAGGCAAGGTCTTAGACGATGTCGTTGATCCCACTCCCGATATGAGAGGCATCCTGGATACCATGGACGCGATGAGCAATACCAACGTAGGCCAGGCGCTTTCAACCCTTAGCCCGGTCGTCGACAGCGGGGTTACTAATGTAAGTAACACCGCCATAGTGCAGTTTGTCGGCGCTTCAGAGGACAGGCTGGTCAACCTCTATGCCCAGGCGCATAATGAGGAGACCGGCGTCTCTACCGGAAGCAAGGAAAAAAGCGGCTTCGAGGCATGGGGCAGGGGATTCGGCCAGGCCGCCCACCAGGATGCCAGGGGTAACAGTAACGGCTACTCCGCCACCATCTGGGGCACGGCCTTAGGCGGCGATATCCCCGCATTCCACGAGAAGGTTCGCTTCGGCGCAAGCGGCGGCTACGCCTCATCCAACGTAAACTCCAAAGACAACAGCGGAAAAACCTACATCAACAGCTACCAGTCAACCCTCTACGGCGGCTACATTGACCCGGCGAAGCCCTACTACATAAACGGCGCCTTCGCCTTCGCATATAACACATACAAGTCAAAAAGGGATATCGTAATAGGCAATACTATCCAAAGAAGAGCCAACTCAAGCTATAGAGGCCAGCAGTACTCTGTTCTTTTAGACGGCGGCTACACATTTAAGACCAAGAATGTAAATATAACACCCATAGCTTCACTCCAATACCTCCACCTGCACCTCCAGAGCTATACCGAAACCGGAGCAGATGCCCTCAACTTAACCGTCAAGAGCCAGGACTATGACATGCTCCAGTCAGCCCTTGGCGCAAAACTAGACCATCCCTTTGAGTTAAGCTACGGCACATTAACCCCGGAGGTCCACGCAAGGTGGCTCTACGACTTCATAAACGATAACCAGGATACGACATCTACCTTCGCAGGCGGCGGCGGCTCATTCGCCACCCAGGGCTTTACTCCCGCGCGTAACGCCTTAAACGTCGGCGGACGCCTTGCCTTGGCCACGAAAGGCAACTGGAGCGTCGATGCCAACTACGACTTCGAATACAAGCAGGACTACACCTCACATACGGGTTGGGCTGATATTAGATATAAGTTCTAACCCTAAAAATTTACCTATAAAAAGCAATTTAATTTCCTTGATAAAGCCTGCCTACATGGTAGAATCACTTCTATAGGTTAAGATATAACTCGGAGTGACATATGTTATTCTTTTTTTCCTCAGGAGTGCCCTTGTGGGCAAAATCACCGAAATGAAAAAAGCATTCTTCCTAGGATTAGTTGTCGGGTTAATTTTCTTCTTAACATCTCCGGCGTACGCCGCCAATTTGTTGGCCAATCCCGATTTTGAGATGTGGGGGCCATGGGGTCCTGGCGGTGCCGAGGTTCCCGCAGATTGGTGGAGTATGTTCAATGACCCAAGCGTGATCGGAGCAAAGGAATCCGCTATAAAATGGAGCGGATCTTATTCCGCAAAGGCAGAGTTTGCGGGTACTGCCGCCGGATGGGGCGGATGGGGCCAGAGGATACCTTTTACGGCCGGAAACACATTGTACGTCCGCCAGCCTATGAATATGCCGGCGGCTTTGGGAGGCAACCATTCGCTGGCGACCCTGGAAATAGCGTTTGAAAGCGCGCCTGACGTTACCATAGGCTCTCCGGTTAAGGGATCGGTATCTGAGGCATACGGAAGCGAGTGGGGCGCCTGGCGGTGGGAGGCAGTTGCGCCGGCAGGCACGACTTCTATCAGGTATGCCGTCCTTTTGGAGACATGGGGGAGCGGCAGCGGCACTGCATATTTTGACGATTGTTATGCCGGTGATACTCCATGGGTGCCAATTCCGGAACCGGCGAGCATGTTATTGTTAAGCTCCGGCTTACTCGGGCTGTTTGGTATCGCAAGAAGGAAGGATAATAGCAATAAATAGGCCCGTCTATTTTCAGTATCCTCGCCATTTCTCTTCTTCTTCCTTTACTTCTTATCTTTCACAGAGTTATAATGGCCCCAAGACATCGCGATCTTTATTATTTAAAGGAGAATATCGATGACTGAATTTACGTTGGCGGCGCCCGCCGCACTCTTCGGAAAAGGTTTTGATTGCAGGATCAGGGGGTTTATTGGCAGGATAACCAGAAGGTTATCTTTGCATATCTCGAAGGCCATTTCATCGAACAATTTCCGGCTTTCTGTCATTGCGACGATGTTCCTGTCCCTTATTTTGGCAAGGGTAGCGGTACACTCTTTCGGCGTATCCCTGGGCTATCTCTATTTGGTCGTGATATCACTTGCTGGCATCTGGTTCGGAATTATGGGAGGGCTGCTTGCGGCGGCGGCCTCTGTCCTGATATTCTCCGCAGAGATAATCGTTTTAAGGGACTGGCCTTTTAGGGACCTTGTCCTGAATGGGGCGCCTTTCAGGCTGCTAGCTTTTTCCCTCGGAGGGATCATAGTAGGTTATATTTCTGAAGCGGAGAGAAGGCTGAAAGAAAGATTAAGGGAATTAGCCTACAAGGATGAACTTACCGGTTGTGTAAATTACAGATGGGCAATGCAAATACTCGAGAACGAGATTGAACGCAGCGAACGTTATCAAAAGGAGACAGCAGTAATAATAATCGACATTGACCACTTTAAGGATATCAATGACGCATACGGCCATCTGGCCGGAAACGACGTCTTGAAGACTTTTGTTGATGTGCTCAAAAACAACATAAGGACTATCGATACCGTAGGCAGGTATGGAGGCGAGGAGTTCATTATAATCTTCCCCGAAAAGAATTCCGAAGAGGCGCTCGTGGCCGTGGACAGGATCAGGGAACGGCTCTCCGAGCTTCATATGGCGGGCAGGCACTTCAAGCATGGCTTGGATATCCGGTTGACGTTCAGCGCCGGCGTCGTATCTTTCCCCTTAAACGGCAAGGACCTCGATGTCTTAATAGATACAGCCGATAAAGCGCTTTACAGGGCTAAGAATGACGGCCGCAACCGGACGACTATCGAAAAAAGGAAATGGGCGAGATTCGATCCGGGCCGTAATATTAAGATCAATATCCTCGAACCATCGGGCAAAGATTGCCTGCAACCGCTAAAAATAAAAGATGTTTCTCAAAAAGGTATGCTGCTTGTCTTTCCAAAGGATATTTCCTCGGGGGAATTACTGCTGAGGATCCATTTTCCCGAAGAAAAGTTCGTTTCGGAGTTCAGGGGCAAAGTTATCCATAAGAGGAATGAAAAAGGGCTTTGTTACGCCGGCATTTATTTTGTTGATATACCGGTAGACATAGAAAAGAAGATAATGAATGTGATCGTGAGCGAAAACCAAAACATTCCCAGCTAAATGGACAGTAAAACGGGCTTGACAGGAATAAAAGCGCATGATGTAGTTCTATCACTATGAAACTATCAGATGCTAAAACCTGATATGCTGGGGGGATATGCGCATATTCCCCCAGCATTTTTGTTGTGGTATAATTAACACAAAGGCCAACGAGAAAGAAAAGCTATCATGCCTGAGAGTATCACTAAAAAGCTGTCATTTTTGGACAGGTTCTTGACCCTGTGGATCTTTATGGCCATGGCCATAGGCGTACTGTCCGGATATTTCTTTTCGGGTATTGTGGGATTTTGGAATAGGTTCCAGGTAGGGACGACCAATATACCGATCGCTATCGGCCTTATTCTTATGATGTATCCGCCCTTGGCAAAGGTTAAATATGAAGAAATGGGCGGGGTTTTTAAGGACGTCAAAGTGCTAATCCTGTCGCTCGTCCAGAACTGGATCATCGGCCCTGTTTTTATGTTTTTATTGGCGGTGATATTTTTAAGGAATTATCCGGAATATATGGTCGGGCTGATCATGATCGGGCTTGCCAGGTGCATCGCGATGGTCATCGTCTGGAACGAGTTAGCCAAAGGCGATACCGAATATTGCGCGGGCCTCGTGGCTTTTAATTCACTGTTCCAGGTCATATTTTTTTCGGCATATGCGTGGTTTTTTATCACAGTGCTGCCTCCGTATTTCGGGATAAAGGGGACTCAAGTTAATATAAGCATTTCCCAGATCGCGAACAGCGTCTTTATTTATCTCGGCATCCCGTTCCTGGCGGGCATTATTACGAGGATCACATTGCTGAGGTTAAAAAGCAGGAAATGGTATGAAGAAAAATTCATACCTAAGATCAGTCCCATTACCCTTGCATCCCTGTTGTTCACTATCATCGTTATGTTTTCGCTCAAGGGCGAATATATAGTTAAAATTCCCATGGATGTCCTGCGGATCGCCGTGCCGCTCTTGATCTATTTCGTGCTGATGTTTTTTATATCTTTCTATATGGGTATGAGGATCAACGCGGGATATGCGAAAACCGCGACTTTGTCATTTACCGCGGCCAGCAACAATTTCGAGCTGGCGATCGCGGTAGCAGTGGCTGTTTTCGGGATAAATTCAGGAGTTGCTTTTGCTGCGGTCATCGGGCCGTTAGTAGAGGTGCCGGCGCTTATAATCCTAGTCAACGTCGCATTGCGGTTAAAAAAGGGGATAAGATGAAAAGGCCAATGGTTATTGCCAGTGTTTTAGTTTTGGTTTTAGCGTGCGGGATAATTTACAAAATAACCACAGCCGGGCTCCCCATCGATAATGTACTTCCGGGCGGAGCAATGGGGTATATCCGTATTTCGGACGTGGAAAAGCAGGTAAATGACTTCAAGGCCACGCGGCTTTGGAAGAACGTCAAAAAGATCAACATAGAATTGTTGATGGAAAAAAGCGGCGCGAGCAAGAAGGATATAGAAGGATACCAGGACACGAAGAAATGGTTTTCAAGCGCCTTCGGCGGCTCGGTGATGAGGGAATTGTTCGGGAAGGAGATGGCGTTCGCGGTATATCCCGGCAATATCAAGGAAGCGACCCCCGCAGCTATAGATGAAACCGTGTCGAATTTATTCCTGGTGACGAGGGTCAAGCCCGGGGCCGATTTCATCGAATTCGCATCAAAGATCATAAACAAGGCCGGTCAAAAAGCCGACGTATCCGAGGAGACCTATAAGGGGAGGAAGATCACGATCATCAAGATCGGCGGCGATGTCAATATCGCCTATACCAAGATAAAGGACTTGCTGGTGGTCGGCTTAGGCAAGAAGGCCGCTTCTTCCTGTATTGATGTCATTAACAGGGATAAACCTTCTCTTTCCAGGGACAAAGACTACGTCACTACCATGTCAAAGTTCCCGAAAAACGCAAGCACCGTTGCCTTTATAAATGTCGAATCATTTATCCCTGCCTTCAAGCAGCCTGTTGCGGCAAACCAGCAGATGAGCAAGACGTTCGACAAGCTCCTCAGTTTGTACCCGGGATTCAAGACGATGGGTTATGCCTATTTCGCCAAGACCAATGAATTAAAGACGGTATTCTTTTATGATAAAGAGAAGATGATCCCGCTTTATGCGAAATTATATTCTTTTGCGCCCCGGAAGAACGAGACCATCAAGTTCGCGCCTGAAAATGTCATCAGCTATCAATGGGGGACTTTCGACTTTAAGTCGTACTGGGGATACCTCAGGTCCGAAATGGAGCAGCCTTCCGCCCGGGCCGGCCAAACCGGTAACGTGTCCCCGATAAAAGGCCTCGTCTCCGGATTGGAAAGCAAGATCGGGATGAGTATTGATAATGAACTGATCCCGGCGCTGGGTGATGAATCCGCTTTTATCCTTACGGACATCAACGTAGAAGGCCTGTTCCCCATGCCGGAATTTGTCGTTTGTTTAAAAGTGAAAGATAAGGCGACTATCGACAAGGCGCTAAACTCCTTGTTGAAAGGCGGAGATATATCATTCCAGCCGGAAGGATATAAAGGCATCGACCTGAAATATATCGCTTTACCGTTCGGCGCGAACCTGCAGCCGTCATACTGCTATGCGGGGGATTATCTGCTTGTATCATTGGGGCGCAAATCCTTAAAACAGTCGATAGACTCTTCTAAAGGCGCCGCAAAGTCCCTCCTGGAGAACGAGGATTTCAAGGCCGTTAACCGCGACCTCACCGGCGAGTCCAACGCCGTATATTTCCTTAAGGCTGATGTCTTGATGCAAAGAGCCAAAAGCGTGTGCGAATGGCTCTACGGGTGGATGGGGATCATGGATAAACAGGCCGAGAAATACAAGGAGATGGCGAAGATCAGGGCTGACGCCCTTGCGGCCGGTATAGCCAAGGATGAGACGGCTCTTGAAGAATCCAAAGCGGCCCTCCTGTTACTTGAAAATGAGATCGAAGGTCTTAAGGCGCAAGCGGCAGATACCGCTGCGAAGCAGGCCGAATCGGATAAGCTGAAAGACGATATCGCATTAAAGCAGGGGATGCTCGATAAGGAGAAGAAGGACCTTGAACAGGCGAAGGCAATGGCCGGCCGAGAGCCTGCAAAAAAGACGGATCTTACGCTGGTAAAGCTTTATCTGGATAATCTGGTTTATCCCGTTTTGGACGGTTTCCAACCCCTGAAGGCCGTTGGATCAAAGGTTACCTTCGGAGATAATATGACGCATTCGGAGACATTTTTTAAGGTTGCGGAATGATGGATAAAATAAAATACTTAATTGATTTCCCGTCGGGAATAATGTAATATAGTGCCTCACGGAGAGGTGTGAGAGCGGTTGAATCAGCACGCTTGGAAGGCGTGTAGGTCCGTAAGGGCCTCCAGGGTTCAAATCCCTGCCTCTCCGCCATTTATTTTATAGCATATCGCGAAAAGGGCTTCCCTATGAAGAGAGTCCTGCTGGTCAATCCTCCCGAAAGCGGCATGGGAGAGCATTCTTCCGCCCCCGCAGGCCTTTTGTATATCGCGGGGGTATTGCAAAAACATGATATCCCGGTAAAGGTCGTCGACGGATTTTTAGAAGGATGGAAAGGCGTAGAGGAAACGATCAGGGATTACCGGCCCGATATCATAGGTATCACCTGCCATACTTATGCCAGGGCCAGGGCGTTAAAGATCGCCAAACTGGCGAAAGATATCCTCCCCGAAGCAACGGTAGTTGTCGGCGGGGCGCATCCTACGGTAATGCCCAGGCAGATGCTCGAGAATTACCCCTTCATAGACATAGCGGCTATAGGAGAAGCGGATTATGTCCTGCGGGATGTATGCGAAAATAAAAGCTATTCGGCTATCCCCGGGATAGCGTACCGCGAGAACGGCAGCGTTGTCATAAATCCGAGGCGGGACGTTATCGCGGACCTGGACACCCTGCCGTTCCCGGCTTGGAACCTCCTCGACCTGAAACGCTACCCTCCGGACGGCCAAGGCGTCTACCGCGGCATAGACCTCGCTAAAGAGCCGCGCATCTCCGTGGTATTTTCAAGAGGATGCGTAGGCGACTGCAATTTTTGCTCCAACAGGCTGATGTGGAAAAGATGGAGGCACCGTTCCCCGGAAAACATGCTCGGGGAGTTGGAGCTTTTAAACAAGACCTTCGGCATAAAGCACATCCATTTCAATGACGACTGCTTTTCAGTGGATAAGAAAGCGGCTATAGGCTTGTGCCGCGGCATCGCGGACAGGAAATTGGATATCGTCTTTGACATCGTTACGCGCACGGATTGTGTCGATGCCGAAATATTACAGGCGTTGAAAGACGCCGGATGCTATAGTATCAGTTACGGCGTGGAGACGGCCTCTCCGATCCTGCTTAAGATCATGGGAAAACCGATAAATACAAAAAAACAGGAAGAGGCCATAAAATTAACAAATTCGTTCGGGATAAGGACCTTGGTCCTCCTCATTGCCGGCTGCGTCGGAGAGACGTGGGAGACGATCAACGAGACCGTGGATTCCATGGACCGGGCGCAGCCCTCGGCGGTCGGCATAGCTAACGGACTGATGATATTCCCCGGCACAAAGGTCTACGAGATAGCCAAGAAGAACGGCGTGATCGATGACAGTTTTTGGCTGACAGATTATGCCTGGAAGATGTATACTTTTGAAAACTCCCCTTTATGGCTGGATATCTTCAGCCGCGCGCTTGAGACGAGGCGGAGGTTGTCCCGGTCCCGGATCGTTAATTTGATCAGGAACCACAGGTTCGTCTCGCGCCGGATCGGGCGCAGGATAAAGGACCTTCTTATGGGATTCGGACTGGCGAAACAGGGAACGGCAGGCGGCAAATACAAGGTGGTCCGGTAGAAGCCGCCAATCGCTTACTAAACGGAGGATACATGAGATATATCAAGGTCGTGATGGTTTTCCTGGCGATAACGGTCCTGGCGGCAAATATCTCTTATGCCGCGGGCGCAAATAAAAAAATAAAAGTGGGCGTGAGCGTCGCCACGATGAAAGAGGCGGTATATTCTTTCATGAAAAAGGCGATGATGGATAATAAGGACGAATATAACGCGGAGATCTACTGGGTCGCGGCAAATAACGACGAAATGGCCCAAGTCGCAAACGTCGAAGACCTCCTGGCCCAGGGCATCGACGTCCTTATCCTGCACCCGGTAAATACGGTCGCGGCCGGAAGCCTCGTCGAAAAGGCGAGGAAGGAGAACGTCCCCGTCATCTCGATGGACAGGCTGCCGGTCAACGCCAACGTCAATTGCCACGTCACCGCCAACAGCTTCCTCGTCGGGCAGACGCAAGCCAAATACCTCGCTGAGAAACTTAACGGCAAGGGGAACGTCGTCATCCTCGAAGGCGAGTCCGGAAACGATGTTGCGAAGGAGATAACGGCCGGCAATAAAGATATCCTGAAGAATTATCCAGGCATGAAGATAGTCGTGGACCAGACGCATAAATCGTGGTCGAGAGACCTGGCGATGGCCACCACAGAGAACGCGCTGACGAATTACAAGAATGACATCCAGGGCATAGCGGCCAATAACAGCGGCATGATAATGGGCGCGGTCCAGGCAATACTAGCAGAGGGACTGAAAGGCAAGATAATCACGGTCGGCTCTGACGCGGACAAGGACAGCTGCCAGGCGATAATCGACGGCACGAACAGCGCCGATGTCGATAAGGAGCCGTACCAGCTGGGCTTGATAAGTTTCGAGACTGCGGTCAAGATCGCCAGGGGCGAGAAAGTCGAAACGGACACGACGGTACAGAACGGGAAATATAAAGTGCCGGTGAAATTCACCCCGGTCCGCCTCATCACGAAAGAGAACGTCAAAGATATGAAGGACCGCTGGCCCGAACTGAAATTCTAAGGTGATCCCATTGGAAAACCCAGTTATTTTAGAGACTAAGAACATAACGAAAGATTTCCCCGGCGTCCGCGCCTTGGACAGCGTCTCTTTCCAGCTTAAAAAAGGCGAAGTCCTGGGATTGGTCGGCGAGAACGGCGCAGGGAAATCGACCCTGATGAAGATATTCAGCGGCGCCTATCCCGCCAATACTTACGACGGCGAGATCTCCATAGAGGGCAAGCGCTGCATCTTCAACAGCCCGAAAGATTCCCAAAAGGCCGGCATAGCCATCATCTACCAGGAATTGAACCTTATTCCCGAACTTACGGTCGCGGAAAATATATTTTTAGCCCGCGAACCCACGGTGGGAAAAACCGGCGTCATTGACCGTAAAAAACTTTTCATCCAGACCAAAGACCTACTCGACCGGATAAATATCCCCATATCCTCCCAAGAGCAGATAAAAAATTTAAGCATCGGCAAACAGCAGATGGTCGAGATAGCCAAAGCCCTTTCTTACAACGCCAAGATCCTTATCCTCGACGAGCCTACGAGCGCCCTCACTGAACAGGAAGTCGAAGTCCTCTTAAAGATGATAGATTCGCTGCGCGCGCGCGGCGTAAGCATGATATACATTTCGCATAAGCTCGATGAGATCTTCAAGATCACCGACAGCGTGACCGTGATGCGCGACGGAAAGACAGTCTCCTCAAGGCGCACCCCGGAACTGGGCCGGCAGGAGATGGTCGCGCTCATGGTAGGCCGCAACATAGAAGATATGTATCCAAAGAAGGAGGCCGGGATAAGCGACGTGATCCTTGAGGTGAGGGGCCTGTTCGTGGACCATCCCTTTCTCGCCGGGGAAAAAGTGGTCAAAGATGTCAGTTTTAAAGTAAGGAGAGGGGAGATCGTCGGAATATCCGGCCTGATGGGGTCGGGCAGGTCGGAATTGGTCACCTCTATCTTCGGAGCTTTTCCCGCCCATTCTTCAGGAGAAATATATATTGGCGGCAAGCGCGTGAAAATAAGCTGCCCGCATGAGGCGATAAATTACGGCCTCGGGCTGGTGACCGAAGACCGCAAGTTATTCGGCCTTGTGCTCGGCATGGAGGTGGGGGAGAATATCACGCTATCATGCCTGGAAAAATTAAGCTGGCACCAGATAATAATACGGCGCCGGGAGGGCGAATTGGTAAACAAATATATGAGCGCGTTGAGGGTAAAGGCCCGCAGTTCGGAGACGGTAGTCAATACGTTGAGCGGCGGCAACCAGCAAAAAGTCGTCATCGCCAAATGGCTTGCCACGAACCCCAAAGTGCTTTTGCTGGACGAGCCGACGCGCGGCGTCGATGTCGCCGCGAAAGCCGAGATATACCAATTGATGACCAATCTTGCCGGCGAAGGGATAGGCATAGTGATGGTCTCATCCGACCTTCCCGAAGTAGTGAGCATGAGCGACAGGATCCTGATAATGCACGAGGGCAGCATGGTAAAGGAACTGCAAAAAAATGAAGCCACGCAGGAGAAGATAATGTTTTACGCGACGGGGGGCAAATGAAAAACCAGGGTAAAAGCAGCCTCGGCCGGATGATCATCGGGAAATACGGGAACCTGATAGGCCTTGTCGTCCTGATAGCCCTGACGACGATATTGACGAACGGCATGTTCTTTACCCAGAGGAACCTTATAAATGTCCTGCGCCAGGTATCGGTAAACGGCATACTCGCCGTCGGAATGACGCTGGTCATCATCACCGGCGGCATCGACCTCTCGGTCGGTTCCGTGGTAGCCCTGACCGGCATCATCGCGGCGCTGCTGCAGCCTCAAGGGACTGTCGCGGCGATCGCGCTTACCATGGTGGCAGGGGCGGTGATCGGCGGATGTAACGGCTTCTTCGTAACGAAATTCAGGATACCCTCATTTATAATCACCCTGGGCATGATGACGATCGCCAGGGGGCTTGCTTTGGTATTTTCAAAGGGAGAGGCGATATCGGGGCTCAATGACAACTTTTTAGCCATAAGCGAAAGTTATATCTCCCCGTTTATTTCCCTTACGGTTTTTGGTTTTATATGCTTTCTCGCCGTATTCATCTATTTTAAAGAAAGAAAAAGCTCCGGATACGAAAGAAAATTAATCACCTTCAATTTTATCGGTGTGCTGAACATCCTGTTTATTGCGGCTGCCGCAGCGGTCCTGGTGTGGCTGATAGGATTCCGCGGGATGCCCGCCGGAGTGGCGGTGTTCTTGGGCATCGCATTCCTGGGCGCTTATACGCTTAACCAGACGAGATTCGGCCGTTATGTATACGCTATCGGAGGCAACGAAGAGGCGTCGCGGCTCTCCGGCATAAATGTCAAAGCGGTCAAGCTCCTGGTCTTCCTCATCATGGGCGTTTTGGCCGCGGTCTCAGGGATGGTCCTGGCCGCGCGGCTTAATTCCGGCGTGCCGACTTCCGGCGTGATGTTCGAGCTGGACGCTATCGCGTCGGTCGTCATAGGCGGGACCAGCCTTTCGGGCGGCTACGGCAGCGTCGGCGGCTCGATAATAGGAGCTTTCATAATCGGGACATTGAATAACGGGATGCAGTTATTGCACATAGATCCCTTTTACCAGGAGATAGCCAAAGGCGTCATAATCATCGGCGCGGTCTTGATGGACAGGAAGAAAAAATAACCAAAGATTAAGCCGTGAACCTTCCGCCTCGCGCGGCAGAGCGGGAGAAGCCGCCGTTAAGAAAAACATATATAATTCTACAAAGGGCCGGATCTAACCCTCCGCCCCTTTTTGTTAAATGCCATAAAAAACTGGATATAGTGGGAAAAATAAGGTATAATCTGTGCTCTTCTAGCCAAAGGTGAGCCTATGGGAATTTTACCCAACATACTAATAAGTGTCCTTATCGTAAGCTCAATATCGCTTATCGGTATAGTCACTGTTTTATTTAGGATCAAATCGATGGACAAGCTGTTTTTCGTGCTTGTCAGTTTTGCGGTCGGCGCGCTGCTCGGAGCGGCGTTCCTGGACCTTCTGCCCGAATCTATAAAGGCAGGCGAACCGTTCTGGGTGTTCGTCTGCGTTCTGGTAGGGATACTCTTTTTCCTGTTGATGGAAAGTTTTTTGTACTGGTACCATTGCCATGACCGCGAATGCAAGGTACATGAGTTTAATTACCTGTGTTTAATGGGCGCTTCTATACATAATTTTTTCGACGGCGTCATAATCGCTGCGACTTACATGAGCGGGGCGTCGATCGGTTTCATAGCTACTATCGCGATAATATTCCATGAGATACCCCGCGAGCTGGGGGATTATGGCATCCTGGTTTTCGGCGGTTTCAGCAAAAGGAAGGCGCTCTTCTATAATTTTTTAACGGCGATCACCGCTTTTGCCGGGGCGCTATGCGCGTATTTTTTCCTCGATAAGTTCAGGACGTACATACCTTATCTGGTGAGCATCGCGGCAGGGGGATTTATTTATATTTCACTTACGGACTTGATACCGGAGTTGGGTAAGAAGAAGATGCTTTCAAGGTCCATCGCCCAATTTGCGTTGATATCGCTTGGCATAGGGGTGATCCTGGCTGGTAAGATATTCTTCAAAGAATAGCCCGCCTTAAACCACAATAAGAAAAATATGATAAAACAAGAGAAGATACGGAACATAGCCATCATTGCGCACGTCGACCACGGCAAGACCACGCTCGTCGACGCAATATTGAGGCAGACGCATGTCCACCGCAACATCGAGGAGATGGGCGAGTGCATCATGGACTCGATGGACCTCGAGCGCGAGCGCGGCATAACCATACGTGCCAAGAACGTGAGCGTCAACTACAAGGGCATAAAGATAAACGTCGTCGACACGCCGGGCCACGCGGATTTCGGAGGCGAGGTCGAGAGGATAATGCGCATGGTCGATGGCGTACTGCTTTTGGTCGACGCGAAGGACGGCCCTATGCCGCAGACGCGTTTCGTCCTGCGCAAGGCGCTCGAACTCGGGCTCAAGGCGATAGTCGTCATCAATAAGATAGACGTGGCCGACGCGCAGGTCGATGAAGTCGTGAACAGGACGTTCGACCTTTTCGTGGAGCTCAACGCCAGCGATAAACAGCTGGATTTCCCCATAATCTACGCTTCCGCGTTAAAAGGCACGGCGACGGTGGATATGAGGCTTCCCTCGGATAATATACTCCCGCTGCTTGACGCGATAATAAAGCACGTGGAACCTCCGACCGTAGATCCGCAGGCGCCTTTGCAGATACTGATCCTTGCGCTGCTGGGAGATTACTATAAGGGAAAGATGGGGATCGGAAAGATAACCGGCGGTTCACTGAAAGTCGGCGACAACGCCCTCCTCGCAAAGAAAGACGGGACGAAAGAGATTTCTAAGATCGCGGCCATCCTTACATACGAGGGCCTGGAGCGCACCGAACGCGAGAGCGCCGTCGCCGGAGAGATAGTGGCGGTCGCTGGTTTTGATGATATCGGGATAGGCGATACAGTGACCGACCCGGTCAACCCGACACCGCTTACGCCGCCGGAAATAGATGAACCGACGGTCCAGATGACATTCGGAGTGAACAAAAGCCCGTTCGCGGGCCGCGAAGGCAAATATGTCACGTCGCGCAACATCCGCGACAGGCTTTTTAAGGAGACCGAAACGAACGTCTCGCTGCGTATTAACGAGACCGAGGCCGCGGATACTTTCCTGGTGTCGGGCCGCGGCGAATTGCACCTGGCCATTTTAGTCGAGCAGATGCGCCGCGAGGGTTTCGAACTCCAGGTATCGCAGCCCGAGGTCATTTACCACGAAAAAAACGGCGTAAGGCAGGAACCTTTCGAATTTTTAACGATAGAGATCCCGGCGGAATACCAGGGTTCGGTCATAGAAGAGGTCGGCCGCAGGAAAGGGAAGCTGAAGCACGTCTCCCAGAGCGCGACCGGTTCGCTCCATCTCGAATACCAGATATCGACGCGCGGCATAATCGGACTCAAAGGCGCGCTGATGACCAAGACGCGCGGAATGGCCGTAATAAACCACGTCTTCGACGAATATAAACCCGTGGAAGAGGGCGCGTTCAATACCGGCTCGCGCGGCTCGCTGGTCGCTATCGAACCGGGCACGTCCACGGCATATGCCCTGGAGAACGCGCAGCAGCGCGGAGAATTATTCATCGGGCCCAATGTCGAGGTATATGAGGGGATGATAGTTGGCGAGAACCCGCGCGGAGAGGACATGCCGCTCAGCCCCTGCAAAATGAAGAAGCTTACAAACATGAGGTCTTCCACCTCCGATATCGCGGTAGTGCTTACGCCGCCGAGGGAATTGTCCCTTGAGCTGTCTATAGAGTATATCGGGCCAGATGAACTTGTTGAAGTCACGCCGAAAAGCATACGCCTGCGCAAGAAGATACTGGATACGCTGGCCAGGAAACGCGCCGGCAGGGATAACAAGGAGTAAGGAGATGGCCGCGAGTTTTTCTTTCGATATCGTCTCGGAGATCGACCTGCAGGAGGTCGATAACGCCGTAAACCAGGCAAAGAAGGAACTCTCCCAGAGGTTCGATTTCAGGGGCAGCAAGTCCTCCATAGATTATAACCGCGAAGAGAAGAAGATAACCCTTATCGCGGACGACGACTTTAAACTGCGCTCCCTCCAGGATATACTTAACGGCAGGATGATAAAACGCAATATCTCGATCAAGGCCCTTACGTATAAGGAGCCGGAGAAGGCGTTCGAGGGGACGTTCCGCCAGGTGATCGAGCTTGTGAGCGGGCTGGAGCGCGAGAAACAGAAGGAACTTGTGAAAATAATCAGGGACATCAGCCCCAAGATACAGACCCAGGTAGAAGGCGAAAAGATAAAGGTCTCTTCCCCGAAAAAGGATGACCTCCAGACCGTGATAAATCACCTGCGGAGCATAGAATTCCCCGTCGCACTGCAATTTACTAATTACAGGTAGTATGATATAATTTTTTCGACGCGCCCGTAGCTCAACTGGATAGAGCGTTGGTCTACGGAACCAAAGGTTGGGCGTTCGATCCGCCCCGGGCGCGCCATCCTTATTTAAAAATGAGCAAGATAGACGAAATATACATGTCCGAAGCCCTCAAGCAGGCCTACGAGGCGTTCGAGGCCGACGAAGTGCCTGTCGGCGCCGTCATAGTCCACGAGGGCCGGATAATCGCGCGCGCCCATAACCAGATAGAGATGCTTAAGGATCCCACCGCGCACGCCGAGATGATAGCCATCACGCAGGCGGCCGCGTACCTTAAAAGCGAGCGATTGCCCGGCTGTTCCATATATGCTACAATTGAACCGTGTTCGATGTGCGCCGGGGCTCTCGTCCTCGCCCGCGTAAAACATATATATTACGGCGCGAAGGACCCGAAGACCGGGGCATGCGGCTCGGTATTCGACATCGCGAACAGCAAGAAACTGAACCACAGGATAAAGGTCACCGGCGGGGTCTTGGCCGATGACTGCGGGTCGCTTATATCAGAGTTTTTTAAGAAGCAAAGGAAAAAAGGGAAGAAGTAGCTTGCGGTCCCGCAGAATATATCCGCGGGATCCGCTGCGCTTCTTCCAAATAGAGTTTGCGGAGAGGTGGCTGAGTGGCCGAAAGCAGTCGCCTGCTAAGCGATTGACCCGCGAAAGCGGGTCCCTGGGTTCGAATCCCAGCCTCTCCGCCAGTGTTTTTTAGGAGTTGAATGATGCAAAACTACGGATTCTGCAATACCTGCAAAGAGATAGTCCCCGCGACGCATCTCGAGAAAGACGGCAAAGTCTACCTCCATAAAGAATGCCCGAAATGCGGCGAGAACGATTACCTTATCTCTTCCGACGCTGTCCTATACCGCAAGAAACGCGATTTCATGAAAGAGATCAAGTATCTTTCCTGCGGTTTCGACTGCGATTCCTGCGGCGGGCATAAGGAACCCGATATCATCTTCATAGATACCACCAACCGCTGCAACATGAACTGCCTGATATGCCTGAACAATGTCGCCGCGATGGGTTTCAAGTATGAGCCGCGGATGGAATTCTTCGATAAGATATTCAAGCATTACGCCGATTATAACCCCAAGCCGTACGTACAGCTCTTCGGCGGCGAGCCGACGGTGCGCGAAGACCTCTTTGAAATAATAAAACTCGGGAAATCATACGGATTTTCGATGCGCGTCGTGACAAACGGCCTCAAGCTGGCAGATGAAAAATATTGCGATGAGCTCATGGCCTACGGGGCGATGATACTTATAGCTTTCGACGGAACGAACAGGGCGATGTACGAAAAGTTAAGGGGAAGGGCCGATGCCCTGGACCTCAAGCTCAAGGCCCTGGAGAACCTCTCGAAACACAAGAGGGGTAAGGTCATCCTCATGACAGTCGTCGATAAGGAGCATAACAAAGGCGACATGAAAGAGTTCTTCAGTTTCAGTTTCAAGAACCTCCACGTCATCCGCGGCATCTATTTCATGCCGCTGATACACGCCTGGGACAAGAAGAAGCTCGATTACGACCCCGAAAAGACGACCCTTGAGGACGTGGAGAATATGATAGACGCGTCGATAGAGGGCGGTAATATCGAGTTCCTACCGCTCGGGTCGCTCTACCTCAGGAATTTCTACAGGATATTCAGGATAAAGAATATGCCGTTCTCCGGCGTCCATCCGAATTGCGAGAGCATAACGTATCTCGTTTCGGACGGGACAAAATTCGTCTCGGTCTCGAAATTCCTCAAGACTTCCCTCTATGGGCTTATTGGGGACCTTCGCAGTTTCGAAAAATATCTCGCGGAAAAATACGGCGACCGGAAACTGAGCCTTACCGGGAAGATAGATGCCTATTCCAAAGCGCTGGGTTTTGCCGTAAAGCACATGAACTTCGGCGCGATAGTCGGCGCGAAAGGGCCTAAGGCTTATTGGAAATGGCTTAAAATGATAGGCAAGTTTGCCTCCGGCAGGAAGATGAAAGACATCCTGAGGGAAGACGCCGCGGTAAAGGGAGTGCTCCAGATACTCATCCTGCCTTTCGAGGACTTAAAGACCGCCGAGGCCGAGAGGCTTGCCATGTGTTCGTCATGCTTTGTGTTCGTCGACCCGGATACGGACGAGATAAAGAAGTACCCGCTCTGCTCCTGGGAGAGATATAAAGCCCCCATCATGAAGAAGATCGCCGAAAAATTCAATGTTTGAAAGAGCCGTAAAGACGATATGCCCGGTCTGCAACAGGGACCTCGACGGAAGGTATTATGAGGAGGACGGCAAGATCCTCCTCGAGAAGAGATGCAGCGACCACGGCAAGGTCGTAGACCTCGTTTCGTGCGACGCCGAGCTCTTTAAGGAGAAACTCAGCCTCTTCGACCATCTCAAGGATTACGGCTGCGACATCCCCAAGTGCCGCGAAGGCGTCTTTAAGTGCGCGGTCCACCACATGCGCAAATCCCCGCTCTCGTTCATCGAAATAACCACCCGCTGCAACATGAAGTGCCCGGTCTGTTACGCTGACGCCGATTCGAAGGGCAGGGACGTGCCGTATGAAGACATCGCGCGTATGCTTGAGACGATAGCCAAAGAAGACAAGGATACGCACCTCATCCTGACAGGCGGCGAGCCGACGATACACCCGGATTTTTTTAGGATAGTGCAGAAAGCGACCGAGCTCGGGCTCATCAGGCGTACCTTTATTGCTACAAATTGCATAACGATCGCGAATAAGGATTTTTGCAAAAAAGTATACGACGCCGGGATAAGGAAATTCTATTTCGCATTCGACGGCACGGACAAGGAAGCCTGCATCAAATTAAGGGGAAGCCTCATCGCCTACGAATCCGTGCGCAAGGCGATCCGGAATATCCGCGAGCTCGGTAAGGCGTGGATAATACTTTCATTCACCGCGTCGAAAGAATGGAACCTTAACAATCTTCCCGAAGCGATAGAGTTCGCGATGGAGAACCAGGATATCGTAAAGCGGCTGATGGTGACGACCGAGTGCTATTCGGGCCGCGTCACCGACATAAAAGACTTGGCCAATAAAAGGCTGACCGGTGATTGCGTCGAAAAATTCCTTTGCGAAAAGATCGGCGCGAGATCCATCACGTTCCCGCTCGCCGCGTTTTATATTTTACTCAAGCCGCTCAAATACGCGGGGCTCATTGACGCCGATAAATGGGTCTCATCGAATTTCAGCCCGATGTGCGGCCATATGGGCATGATAATATCTGAAAAAGGCAAATTATACTCGATGGTCGATCTCGTGGTGAACGACCCCCGCAAAAATATCTACAAGTGCGGCAGGGAGATAGACGCCCTCGCGGAAAAGATGAAAAAAGCGCCCCGGTTCGCGATGTTCCTGTGGTACCTGCCGGCATATTTCTTCACGCTGTTAAGGTATATCAACAAAAAATTCCTCTTGAGGGCGGTCGGTGCCTCGATCGCATGCGGGTTCAACTCCAAGAAGACCGCGAAGGCGATCCTCGGCGAAAAAAGAGTGGAGCTTTATTACCTTTTGGGTTCGGATAAATATAACTTCGTCTGGGACAGGATGCCGCACTGCGCGACCCACCATTACCGCATCCACCCGACGACAAAACAGGTCATAAAAGTCCCCGGATGCCTTGTTTTTGCCTTCAGGGAAGAGCTCCAAAATTATTAATTGACTAATTTATTTATTAGGATTAGAATCTAGATTGTTACTCGTCATCATAAGGAAATTATTTTAATGTCTTATATAGTCTTCGCACGCAAATGGCGGCCGAAAGACTTCGATAGCGTCCTTGGTCAAGAGCATGTCACGACCACCCTCAAGAACGCGATAGCCCAGAACAGAGTCGCCCACGCGTACATCTTTTCCGGCCCTCGAGGTGTAGGAAAAACTACCACCGCCCGCATATTCGCCATGGCTTTGAACTGCAAGGTCGGGCCGGCAAAAGAACCGTGCGGCACATGCGACTCCTGCAAAGAGATATCCAACGGCACGAACCTCGATGTCATCGAAATAGACGGCGCCTCGAACCGCGGCATAGACGAGGTCCGCGCCCTGCGCGAGAATATCAAATTCGCCCCGACCCGCGGGAAATATAAAGTCTACATCATCGACGAAGTCCATATGCTCACCGAGGAGGCCTTCAACGCCCTGTTGAAGACGCTCGAGGAGCCGCCGGCGCACGCGATATTCATCTTCGCGACGACGCGCCCGTATAAAGTCCCCTCGACGATATTATCCCGCTGCCAGAGATTTGACTTCAAACGCCTCACCGTAAACGAGATCACCGGAAAGCTTAAAGAGATAGTAAAGAGCGAGAAGCTCGAAATAGAGGAAGAGGCGCTTTACACCATCGCGCGCGCCGCCGAAGGCGCTATGCGCGACGCGGAATCGATGCTTGACCAGCTCGTGTCTTTTTGCGGCAAGAAGATAGACGCAGAGAGCGCCACCGCGATATCCGGTACGGTCGGCCACGAGGTCCTCTTTGATTTTACGGAGAAGGTAATAAATAAGGACACGGCCGGGATATTGAAACTGGTCGACGGCGTCATCGCCGGCGGCAAGGACATCCCGCAGTTCGTTAATTCGCTGGTCGTGCATTTCAGGAACATCCTGATCGCCAGGGCATCGGACGAACCCGAAGCGCTTATAGACCTGCCGAAAGAGATGATTGGCAGGCTGGCCGTCCAGGCAAAATCTTTTTCCAACGAGACCCTGCTTTATATCCTCACGGTCCTGATGGGCGCGCAGGATTCGGTCAGGCGCGCGATCTCGCAGAGGATACCGCTCGAGCTAGCCGCGATCCGGCTTACCCGCCGCGACGACCTGGTATCGCTTACCTCGATACTCGACAGGATCGAACAACTCGAGAAGAAATTGGGAAGCGGCGCCGGAAAACCGGAACCGAAAGCCGCGCCGCAGCAGCATAAGGACGAAAATATATCCGAGCCGCCCAAAGCCGCGGCAAAGAAAGAGCATTTTGATGTAGAAGTGGAGGTCGAGGCCAAAGGGTTTTCATTTGAAAGGATCTGCGAAGTTTGGCCGAACCTACTGCGAGAGATCCTTTCTAAGAAAATGTCGCTTGCCCTCTTTCTGCAGCCCGGACAACCCCTGAAACTACAGGACAGCGTCCTCACCATAGCTTTTTCCAGGGAGCACACATTCCATAAGGAAGCGCTCGAGACGAGCGGCAACAGGAAGATGATAGAGAGCGCGTTGAGCAACATACTGAAGCATGACGTGAGAATAGACATGAAAGTGGTCGAGGCGCTCGAGAAGAAAGTCTCGGTCGAAGACCTCCTGCTGGAAGAACGCCAGGAAGAGACCCACGAAGTAGTGAAATCCGCTCTCGAAATATTCGGCGGAAACCTCAAATCCCGCTAAAATAAGGTAATACCATGCCGGGCTATACCAGGACGATGGAAAAATTGATATCCGAATTCACGAAACTGCCCGGTATCGGCCAGAAATCCGCCGAGCGCATCGTCATGCATATCCTCAAATCCCCCCGCGAGAACGCGGCCGCCCTTTCCGAAGCGATAATAAAGCTAAAAGATACCATTGTCTTCTGCAAAAGCTGTTTCAATTTAAGCGAAGGCGACACCTGCCACATCTGCGGCGACCCGATGCGCGATAAGACGAAGATACTGGTCGTGGAAAGCCCCAAGGATATCCTAGCCATCGAGAAGAGCGGGGCATACAGGGGGCTATACCATGTCCTGCTAGGGGCTATCTCGCCGCTGGACGGGATAGGGCCGGATGAGTTGAAGATAAAGGAACTGTTGCGCCGCGTAAAATCGGATAAGACCAAGGAAGTCATCCTCGCGACAGATGCCGACACCGAAGGTGAAACGACAGCCCTTTATATATCGCAACTCCTTAAAAATCAAAGTGTTAAGACGACACGTATAGCCTACGGCCTGCCTGTAGGATCCCATCTGGAATACGCCGACCAGGCGACACTCGCCAAGGCGCTCGAAGGCCGGAATCAAATTTCTTGACACAAGTCCGCGCCTCTGGTAAAATTTACTCCTAACCCACCCGTTTTCATCCAATAAGGAGGCCTTTTGAGGGTCGTAAGGGCGGTTGGCCAAGGGTTAAACACTACCCATAGAGGATGGCCGATAATAGCGGTAATTTTTGTCTTTTATGCGGCGATAAGGTTCTTTGCCGTTCCGAACGACGCCATTCCTCCTTATATGAAGAAGATGGGGGACTGGGAAGCGGCCGTGACGATCTTCGCTGCGATGGCGCTGGGATTTAACTATCTTCTAGCCGGCACGCAGGTGTTCGCGAGGGACGGGATAAAAGAGAGCCGGTTCCGGTTTAAAGGGTTCTTTAGGAATTGTAACAGGTTATTCTTGCGCCAGTTCGGCGTAAGCGCCGTTCTCTGTATACCGGTATGGATATTGGCGCTCGTGATGGCCGTCCTGCTGGGCATTACCGTTATGGAATCGAAAGCGTATCCGCTGACCGCCGCAGTCATTGGGGCATTTTCTGCCGCCGTGGCGCTTTTGCTTATGGTGTTTTGCGCCCTTATCTGCATGTCATGGGCGATAACCGCGGCTGAAGATAAGGGTGTTTTTAAGAGCATATGGAGGAGCATCCTCTTCTGCGTCCAAAGGCTCTTCAGCGTCTTCGGCCTTTTGGCGTTGTTCTTTGTGTTGATGATAGTTATCTCATTGGTAGTGTGGGTAGCTTACGCGTTCGTGGTAGAAGGCCTCAGGCGTTTGGGGCTCGACGGCCATATAATAATTTTACGCGAGGTCACCGGATGCGCATTGAACGCTTATTTTTTCTTGTTCCTGACCTCGACGTTAATGTCGTATTATTTAAACAACAGGAAGGCAGATGAAAGGTATAACTGAAGTAGTCTGGCACGGAAGGGGCGGGCAGGGCGCCGTCACCGCGGCAAAGCTGCTGGGTGAAGCGGCCCTCCGCGAGGGGAAGAATCTGCAGGCATTCCCGGAGTTCGGCGCTGAACGCACGGGCGCGCCCGTAAGGAGTTTCACGAGGTTAAGCGACAAGCCCATAACCATCCACTGCTCAATAACGGCGGCGGATTGCATCGTGGTGCTCGACCCTACATTGATCGACGTAGTCGACATCACCGAGGGGATGAAGGACGACACCTCGATAGTCATCAACACCGTCTTTTCTCCGAAGGAGATACGCTCCAAGCTCGGGATAAAAGGCGGAAAGATATTTACGGTCGACGCGACGTCGATATCGGTTTCGAAGCTCGGGCGCAATATCCCGAATATGCCGATGGTCGGCGCGCTGTTAAAGGCGACGGGCCTTATCAAGCTCGGAAGCCTGACCGATACGTTCAAGGAAAGTTTCGCGGCAAAGTTCACGCCTGAGGTCATCAAGGGAAACCTTGAGGCGATCGAGCAGGCGTATAAAGAGGTAAAGGCGGAATAAGATGGCTAAAACAGAAAAAGTGAAATTACCCAGCTGGAAAGAAGTGGTCATAGGCGGAGTAAATCCGGACGCCGGAAGCGCCGCAAAGTACAACAGCGGCACATGGCGCACGTTCAAGCCGGTCTGGTCGGACGAAAGGTGCATCCAGTGCAACCTGTGCTGGATACATTGCCCGGATTCATCGATCGAGATAAAGGATGGCAAGGTCTGCGGGATAGACCTGGTTCACTGCAAGGGCTGCGGGATCTGCGCTTCGATCTGCCCGGTGAAACCGAAGAA
>PLNR01000009.1 GCA_003141835.1 Candidatus Omnitrophota bacterium
GCCATTGGATTCCTCCTTTTAGGTTCCTGCGTACCTAAGCAATCTTTTTCACTGGAGCTGCTGATCGGGTTCGAACCGATGACCCCGTCCTTACCAAGGACGTGCTCTACCAACTGAGCTACAGCAGCGCATGCCTTCCGGCGTGCACTTCAAGTCATTCAAACGTGTTTTCAAGGTAAAACCAAAAAACGCAAAAAATCCACCCCCCGGTAATCTACTGCTTTTACCGTAAAAACATGTGGATTTTTTGTTGAACTATACGCTTTAAGACGTAGGGCTAAAGTATAGCAGAATAATTTTTTTTGTCAAGAATTTTTTTTGGAAAATTACGGACATATCTCACCACCAGTATTTGGCGGTGTAAGTTACCTTCGCCTCCCCGTTTTTCGGGACCTTCACGACGTATTCTATCGTCGAAGCGTCCTTCTTTTCGTAGTTCGCGGAAGAGGCGGCGATCTCCCAGCTCGTGTATCTCCAGAGTTTCTCTACCACCCTGACTTCCACGTCCTGGTCCTTGTGGTTACGGAGGACTATTTCGAAACTTTCATGCGCTGTCCTGTATTCGGACTTAAAGTCTTTCCTCGTCCTCTCCCCGACCACATCGAATGCATCTCCTATATACAGGCGTATCTTCTCGTCTTTCGGCGTGTGCTCTATGGCGTCCTCTCCGATGAACTGGAGCGAGCCGTCGGCGTCTTTCTTGTAGACCTTGACCTTGCCCTGGGGAAGCGGCATGCCAAGGTTGTTGGCCTTGCTGTTCACTACTTCCATCTCGACCCTCGCGTTCTCTTTCAGGGTCTCGTCCTTGTCCGAATAATACCACCAGCTGTACTTGCCCTTCGAAGGGTCGAATATAAATTCCTTTTTCACCGGCACGCCGGTAGAATTGATCAACGATATCTGCTTGTTCTGGTTATTCTTTATCGTTGCGAGGCGCTGGAGGGTATACATGTGGTACTCGAAGAATGACTTCTCTTCGAACTGGGGGGCGTTGCCGGCGACCTCTTCCTTCATCATCAACATATCACTGCGAGGCGCTCTTGCCGCTCCCGCGCGCTTGACCTCTCCGGCTATCAATTTGATCTTTGCACCCTTATATGTAGCGCCGCAATTATTATTGATGCTGACCCAGCCGTCGAGGTCGAGGCTCTTATCGTCCTTGTCGAGGACCGTGACATACTCGCAGTTCCAGTTCATGCCTCCGGTAAGATACGAGACCTCGGTCAGTTCCCTGCCCTGCTTCTTGCTGTCGATAAGCCATATCAGCGTGGGCTTGGTGATCAGCCCTTCCGGAAGCTTATCAAAGGCTATCTGCTTTATGTTGTCGGGGCGCGCGACCATCGCCAGGCCGTCCTTCGTCTGGATGACCAACTGGCTCTCGTCATAGCTTAACAACGTGCCTTCGTAGACATCCCCCTCTTTAGTCACGACCTTTATCTGCTTGTCTATATATTTGAAGAGGAGCTTGCCCGCGTTGACGAGGTCGTATTCGTAATTCTGCTCCAGGATATTGCATGAAGCCGGCGATGAAACCGAGATAAAATGGACCGAGGTCGGCTCTATGAGCGCGGCTACGTCCCTGAATTCTATCTTGTTGACGCCTTTGTCGAAATCGAAATAGCGCTGGTCCTTGATAAGGGCGAAGTTCTGGTTGTAGACCGTGACTTCTACCGACTCCTGGGCAAAGACCGAGGTAGCCGCGAAGAGCGAGAGCACCGCTAACATAAGCTTTTTCATCTTGAACCTCCTTTTACCCTATTAGACAGGAAAGGCGACAAAAAGTTCCCGAAAAATTTATTCCTTACGCCTTATGCCTTGGCGATAGTCCAGATGCCGATGACCACAAACCCTATGCCGGCGATCCAGGAGAGATGCTTCGGCTCCACATATTTCCCCAGAGTATTCCCTACTATCACGGCGATCGCGGACGAAAACACAAGGGCCGACGCCGAAGCCAGGAAGACCATAAATCTTGAATTCCCGGGATTTGTCGCAAACAGTAACGTTGCAAGCTGCGTCTTATCCCCTAGCTCGGCAAATAACACCGTACCGAATATCGTAAAAAATATTCTCGGGTCCATTATGGCTTCTCCTTGGTAAATTTTATGGTTAGTTGCGCCTATATGCGGGGATCATGGAGCGGGCGAGGAGAATCGAACTCCCGTGAACAGCTTGGAAGGCTGCCGTTCTACCATTGAACTACGCCCGCCCGTAAAAAGAAATGGTGGGCAGAGGAGGGTTCGAACCTCCGAAGGCTAGGCCATCAGATTTACAGTCTGACCCCTTTGACCGCTCGGGAATCTGCCCAAATTATCAAATGGAGCTGGCGAAGGGATTTGAACCCCCGACCCGCGGTTTACAAAACCGCCGCTCTACCAACTGAGCTACGCCAGCTTAAACGAACTCGTATCGCCCAAGCTGGGCGAGTTCGTTGTAAGGGGCGAAACGTAGTTTCTCCCCTTACTGACCCCTCTTCCTAATAGGAAGATAACTTCTTAATTGCATCCGGTATTCTATCCAAAAGGTCCGAGGCGAGCATGCTTACCTCGCCCTTCTCTTTCGCCGCCAGGTCGCCTGCGAGCCCGTGCAGGTAGACGCCGAGCATAGCGGCATCAAACGGCCTCATTCCTTGCCCTATAAACGACGCTATCATGCCTGTGAGCACATCGCCTGTCCCGCCTTTAGCCATGCCGGGGTTCCCGGTAGGATTGACATATCTCTTTCCGTCAGGACGGGCTACGACCGTGCGATGGCCCTTCAAAACGCAGACCACATTATACTTATTCGCGAACTCTTTTGCAACTTTTTCTTTGGCCGCCGTTATCCTTTTTACGGACAATCCGGTAAGCCTGGACATCTCTCCGGGATGCGGAGTGATGACGACAGGCGCCTGAGCCCGCTTTAGAAGCTCCGTCTTGCCCTCAAGCGCGTTTATCCCGTCCGCATCGAGGACTACAGGCTTTCTTAAGGTTGTCACAAGCTTTCTGACTAGCCGCTGGGTACCCGGGTCCCGCGATAAACCCGGCCCTAACGCTATACAATCCGCCTTTTCTGAGAATTTCATGATGGCCGGATACGCCTTTTCGCCCAGCGCCTGTCCGCGCGTTTCAGGCAGCGGCATGGCCATCGCTTCGGTGAGCTTGCGCGCCATTATAGTATATAAGCTTTTCGGGATGCCGAGAGTGACAAGCCCGCTGCCGGAGACCAAGGCGGCCTGCGAACATAACGCAGCCGCACCCGTAAAGCCGGGAGAACCGGCAAGGACAAGGACCCGGCCGTAGTCGCCTTTGTTCGAATCGGCCTTCCTTTTAGGGATCTTTATCATTTTAATAATATGCAGTTGCCGACCGCGTAATTTTTGGTGTGCGAAAGACTGACGACAGCCTTCTTGACCTTGCGCCTTGTCATCAGCTTCCTTGCGGTGCCTTTGAGGACGACCAGGGGCTTCCCGTGTTTATCGTTTATTATCTCCACGTCGGTCCAGGCGATGGGGTTCTTCCCGTCGCCGCCGAAGGCCTTGTATACGGCCTCTTTCGCGGCGAACCGCGCGGCAAGGTGCTGTTCCGGAGCGCCTTTCTGCTTGCAGTAGGCGATCTCGCGCTTGGTGAATATCTTATCAAGGAACCGCGCGCCGAATTTTTTGGCCGCGGCCTTTATCCTTTTTACCTCTACTATATCTACCCCGAATCCTTCGATCATCTTATGAGTGCGATGATTGCGCTATAAGCGCAACCATCTCCTTTACGGCCTTATCGAGCCCGGTGAAGACGGCCCTAGAAATTATCGAATGGCCGATATTAAGCTCTTCCATCCCTTTTATCCGCGCGACATCGAGGACGTTATTGTAATCGAGCCCATGGCCGGCATTCACCCTGAGCCCTAATAATTGCGCATACGCAGCTGCCTCTGTAAGTTTCTTGAGTTGTGCCTTCCTGGCACGCCCGGCCTTCGCGTTCGAATATTCGCCTGTATGCAGCTCGATAAATTCGCAACCTGTCTCACTCGCCGCCTTTATCTGCTTGTGTATAGGATCTATAAACAGGCTCACCGCTATCCCGCGGCGTTGGAGCTTTTCGACCGCGGAAGCGACACGCTTGGCGTGTTTTACGCAATCAAGCCCGCCTTCGGTCGTGACCTCCAGGCGCCTTTCCGGAACAAGCGTCGCCTGGTCGGGACCTATTTCCAGGGCGGCCTTGACGATCCCCGCGGCGACCGACATCTCCATATTAAGCCGGGTCCGGACCGTCTTCCTTAATATATGGAGGTCACGATCCTGCATATGCCTCCTGTCCTCCCTTAAATGCGCCACGACGGAATCGCAGCCGGCGGCTTCGCATATGCGCGCGGCCAGGACAGGATCGGGTTCTATCCCTCCTCTTGCCTGCCTTAAAGTAGCGACGTGGTCAATGTTAACGCCTAATTTGGGCATATCTTATCCGGATGATTATTTCTGCGGGATCACTGTGGGGGTTTCGCTGTACCCTGACTTCTCAGCCTTATAGCCCGGGTTATTCTTAAGGTCCTGGCGGGCATAAGACCAGACTATGATCGCCAAGAGAAGCGCAACCAATTTAAGCCAGAAGTTCTTAGAAAACCAATCGCTCATGTCTTCTTCCTGAAAAAGCGGTCCATGGATAATTTAACGTGCGATTTCTTCTCTTTCTTGGGCCTGTAGAGCAGGGAACGCAGGTGGTTTATGAGGCGGTCCCTGTCCAGGTCGCGCGTGAGTTTTCCGGCGTTCACGATAGATATTATCCCTGTCTCCTCGGAAACTACGACGCAGACCGAATCCGTCTCCTCGGTCAACCCTATCGCGGCCCTGTGCCTCGTGCCGAGCAATTTGCTTATATCCGGGTTCTGCGATAGCGGGAAGAGGCAGCCGGCCGCCACGACCCTGTCCCCGTGCACTATGACTCCGCCGTCGTGCAAGGGAGTATTAGGCATGAATATAGTGTTCAACAGTTCGCTCGTGATGACGCTGTCGAGCTGGACGCCGCTCTCGGTATACGGTTCGAGGTTAACTTCCCTCTGTATCGCGATTATCGCCCCTATCTTTTTCCTGGCGAGTATAGATACCGATTTCGCGATCTCGTCTATGGTCCGCTCTTCGGTTATTATGTTCCCGAATACCTTCTCCCTTCCTATCCTGGCGAGGCCGCTCCTCATCTCAGGCTGGAAGACGATCAGGAAAGCGATGACCGAAAGGGCGAAGAGCTTGGTGAATATCCAGTTTATTACATCGAAACGGAGCTGCTGGGTAAGGAAGAATATGACCGCGATTATTATTATGCCGCGCAATACCTGGACGGCGCGAGTGCCCTTTATGAATTCGAGCAGTTTATAGATGATATACCAGATTATCCCGATCTCTATAAGCGGTTTCCAGACTTTTACGACAAGGTCCGTGGGCGTCTTCGCCTGCGATAGATCGAAAATTTCTTCAAACATTTGAGATAGCTTCCGTTATTTGCGCGACCTGCCGCATCTCTTTAACGTCATGGACCCTTATTATATCCGCGCCGTTCGTAATCGCTATGGCTACGGCCGCGGCCGTCCCGAATGCCCTGCCTTCACTACCGGCGCCGGTTATCTTCCCGATGAACGCCTTCCGCGACGGCCCGACCATGACCGGATAACCGAGCGACTTCAATTCGCCGAGCCTCTTGATTATTTCCAGGTTATGCCCGACCGTCTTGCCGAAGCCTATGCCGGGGTCGACGACTATCCTGTTGCCGGATACGCCGGCTTCCGCCGCTATCGCGGCGCTGTTCCGCAGGCTCTCCGCTATCTCCGACATCAGGTCTTTATAGTTCGGGTCCTTCTGCATCGTCCGCGGCGAACCCTTCATGTGCATCAGGACTAATGCGGCCTTGTGCCTTCCGGCGAGTTTTGCTATGCGCCGGTCTTTCCTTAACCCGGTGACGTCATTTATCATCGCCGCGCCCGCGTCCAGCGCTTCTTCCGCGACTTCAGATTTTGATGTATCGACCGAAATAGGGACCTGCAGCCTTTTTGCCAGGGCCTTTACCACCGGGATGACGCGCCTGCATTCTTCCCTGGCCGTGACCGGCTTTGCGCCGGGCCGTGTCGATTCGCCTCCGATATCTATTATGTCGGCGCCGTCAGATTCCATCTTCAGGCCTCGGCCGACCGCGTATTCCCTGTCAAAAAACATCCCGCCGTCGGAGAACGAATCGGGTGTCACGTTCAGTACGCCCATTATATGCGCGCGCTTCCCGAGGTTCAACTTATATTTGCCGGCGCGCAGCACAAGATCTTTCCTGCCGTAACCCGCTTCGAGCGCCCGTATTTTTTGCGCCAGCGCGGAAAGCCCGAACGGCTGCTTTTCAAGCTTTTCGCAGACCTCGCCGATCTGCGCGACAGTGCCGATCAATATCCCTTCGGAATTCCTGTTCCTTCTTATGAAAGCGTCCCACGAGACCCCGCAGTCGCCTCCGACCGAAAGCATCTCCTGCTTGAGGATATTCAGCGCCACGGAATCGATCCCGCGGATCTTTATTATCCTCGTGACCGCCTTCGGCGCCATTATCCCGATGCCGCCTTTATGGACATTGAGCGCGGCGAGTTCCGCGGCCGCTTCCTCCAGGTCTTTTATCTCGATGGCGCGGAGGTCCATCTACATCCCCAGCAGCTCTTTTATCTCTTTTACGTCCAGGACTTCCTTCTCAAGCAGCCTCGTTGCAAGCGTAACCAGCTTATCCTTGTTATCGGTGAGCGCCTGTTTCGCGCGGTTAAAGTTTTCGTCGACTATGCGCTTGACTTCCTGGTCTATAATAAGCGCGGTCTGGTCGCTGTAATTCTTTTCCTCGTAGATGTCCCTTCCCAGGAATATCTGGTCGGGCCTGTGCCCGAGGGTAAGGTTCCCGAGCTTGTCGCTCATCCCGAATTCGGTCACCATTCGCCTCGCTATTTTGGTCGCGACTTTGATATCGTTTGTCGCGCCGGTAGTCACATCGTTGAACATGATCTCTTCGGATGCGCGTCCGCCCAGCAGCACCGTTATCTCGGCAAGAAGCTCATTCTTCGATTCGTGGGATTTATCCTCTGTAGGGGCGGAAAGCGTATATCCGTTAGCCATGCCCCTCGGAAGTATGGTGACTTTATGCAGGGGTACGGCTTTAGGGACCAAGAGTGAAAGCAAGGCGTGCCCGGATTCGTGATAAGAGGTTATCTCCTTATCATGCGGCGATATCACGCGGCTCTTTCTCGACGGCCCGGCGATGACCCTTTCTATCGACTCGCCCAGCTCCTCCATCGTAACGGCATCTTTGTTCCTGCGTGAAGCGAGTAATGCCGCTTCGTTCACGAGGTTAGCCAGGTCGGCGCCGGAAAATCCGACGGTCCTTTGCGCTATAACTTTCAGGTCGGCCTCAGGCGAAAGTTTTACGTTCCGCGCATGGACTTTCAGTATCGCCTCTCTTCCTATGATGTCGGGCTCTGTCACGTAAATTACCCTGTCAAATCTTCCCGGACGCAAGAGGGCGCTGTCAAGGACGTCAGGCCTGTTGGTCGCGGCGATTACTATAACGCCTTCCTGTGTGCCGAAGCCGTCCATCTCTACGAGCAGGGCGTTCAATGTCTGCTCGCGCTCGTCGTTGCCGCCGCCGACTCCTGCGAAGCGCTGTCTTCCGACCGCGTCGATCTCATCCACAAAAATTATGCAGCCCTTACCGCCTAACTTCGCGGCGCGTTTCGCCTCCTCGAAGAGGTCGCGCACCCTCGATGCGCCGACGCCGACGAACATTTCGACAAAATCCGATCCGCTTATGGAGAAGAACGGGACATCGGCTTCGCCTGCGACCGCCTTGGCGAGGAGCGTCTTGCCGGTTCCCGGCGGCCCAATAAGCAGTACGCCTTTGGGTATCTTTCCTCCGAGGCGCGTGAACTTGTGCGGGTCTTTCAGGAATTCTATGATCTCCTGGAGCTCTTCCTTCGCCTCATCGACGCCGGCGACATCCTGGAACGTGATCTTCACCGCACCGCCGGCGAACTGGCGCGCGCGGCTCTTTCCGAAAGACCATATCTTGCCGCCGGCCGCCTGCGCGTTCCTGGAGATGTATATCCAGAACCCAATGAGAAGCAGGACAGGCACGAAGGTCCAGAAGAAATTCGCGAAGAACGTGTTGTTCACGCTGACTTTAAAATCGGTATTCTGCGTCAGGAGGGTATTGAGTTCGGGATAAAAATCAGGGACGAAGACTTTATAAGTTTTCCCGCCGACAAGTTTCCCTGTTATGGAAAAGTCTTTCCTTACGGCGGTCTCGACTTTTTTGGCGACGAGCAGTTTTGTGTAGTCGGTGAGGCTTATCTCTTCGGACTGCGGCTGCTGCAGGTTCATCGGCTCGCGGAAGACGTACATTATCACCAAACCGAAAAGCAAGAAAACTACCAGGCGCTGTATTACGAAAGAGGCCTGTTTTTTGTCATTTTTCTTCTTTTTCTGTCCGTTTGCCATTGGGTTTTTCCTTTAGAGGTTTTGATTATAACAGAAAGCCGGCGCAAAAGGCAAGAAAATTAGGCCGTCTTGTATGAGACTTTGAGGATGCGTTCCGTGCAACGGCCGATCTTTACCGAGTCGGAAAGGCGCAGGCCGCAGACCCAGATTATATCCCTGCCGGAGACGAGCAAAGGCACCTTCTCCCTTTTGCCGCGGGGGATCTTCAGGTCGATAAAGAGGTCCTGCAATTTCTTCTCTTTCGCCATCCCGAGCGGCCTGAACCTGTCGCCCTTCTCCCATGTCCTTACATAGAGCGGGCCCTTTAACTTCGCAAAATCGATATATTCGGCGGCTTTCGACCCGCCGAATTTAACGTCCGATCCGGTGAACTTCGCGTCAAATGTCAATTTCAGCCCTGGGATGAACGTCGATCCCGGGACTGATATCCGTTTCCGCACCTTAGGGGAAACCGCCTCGGCTTTCACCTTTCCGAACAACAGGGAATCTCCCGTCTTTACGACCCTCGTCTTCCCGGGAAGGTCCATGGCGCCTTTTCCCGTTTTTATGAGGCCCTCTATATCCTCGATGTGGGAATAATCTATGTTACGCAGGTCCCCTTTCGATATCTCTATGGCCTTCCGCAGTATGCCGCGGCGTATGCCTGCCTGTTTGGTTTTCAATCGCCGCAGGTCCACGGCCACGGACCCGCCCTTGGCCCTGAGGCATCCCTTGCATGACCTGTCTACTGCGTCGGAGAGTGCCTCGTAGTCATAGCTGAAATTCTGCGCGCTCCTGGCGAGGACCTCTTTGATGTTCGGGTTATATTCTTTTAGAATGGCGATCAGTTCGTGCCTGATCCTGTTCCGCAGGAATTTACGCATAGAGTTGGTGGCATCCAGGCGCGGTTTTACGTCCATCCCCTCCAGGTATTCCTCGACATCTTTCCTCCAAGCCTCTATAAGCGGCCTCACTATTAACGCGCCGCCAAGCGGGCGCTTCGGCGGTATGCCGCGCAGGCCTCCCAAACCCGAGCCACGGATGAGCCTCATCAGGACCGTCTCGGCCTGGTCGTCCATAGTATGGCCGAGCGCGATCTTTTTCGCACCGGCATCCCTGGCTGACTCGAGCAGAAATTCATATCTTTTTTCACGCGCCGCTTCCTCAAGGGAAAACCCGCTCTCTTCGGCGTAAGCCGGGACATCGATCCGCTTAAAAATGAACGGGATACCGAGTCTTTTGGAAAGAGACGATACGTATTCGCGGTCCCTCTTCGTCTCACCGGCCGCGCGAAACATGTGGTCGAGATGGGCTACGCGGAGCTTTAGGCAGTACTCGCGCTTCAAGCTGTCGAGCGCGAGCAGGAGCGCGGTAGAGTCCGGGCCTCCGGAGACGGCGACTATCACGTTGTCGCCTTTCCCTATTAACCCGAACTTTTTTATTGTCTTTATTACCGTATCGATAAGCATACTATTATTCGTAGAATACGCCGCCAAAATAGAAGATCACGGTCCCTTTATTTACCTTGCTGTCCGCCGTCCAGCAGAAACCCCCTGCGACGTTGGACATGTCCTTGTTTGAGAGGTCTATAGTATACTGCTTCCATTCGGAGGAAAGCTTGACGCCTTTCAGTTCTTTAATGAACGAATCCGGGACTTCCCCCTTTATGCCGCCGGCCGTAATATTTATGACTTCCTTGCCTGTTTCTCCCCTTGCCCAGAAAGTAAGTTTTTTGTGGCCGGTGAGATCGAGCCCTTTCTTGGCCCCCCAATTGTTCGCCGGATACTGCCAATAGACGCCGGCCCAGCCGTTCTTTGAGTCCTTGGAGATGTCATATGTCCATTTCATGCATTGTTTGCCGCTCTTCGGCTTTACTGTGCAGTTGGCGTCGACTTTTATCGCTCCGACATCGCCCATCCACCCGCTCGGGGCAAAAGTGCCCTTCCCTTCGTCGTATACCGCGACCTTCTGGATGGGTTTGAGCGAGCCGCGCGGGGTATTCTTCAGGACCTGGGCATGGCCGTAAGACACCAACATCAATAACGCTAAGACGCATACAAAGACCTTTTTCACCAGTTTTCCCTCCTTAGTAACAAAAAGCAACCCTTAATTTTACCGGGTTGCTCTTGAATGGTGGCGGCGATCCGGATCGAACGGATGACATAGCGGGTATGAGCCGCTCGCTCTAACCATCTGAGCTACGCCGCCATAATCTTTAAGTTTAGGTTTCATATGTTATCACAAAACCGTCAAAAAGCAATAGTTTCCTGAGCCGGTACACCCGCCCCGGCCGGAAGCAAGTCGCAGACATAATAACGGTTATCCCTGAGGGTTACTTCGCCTTTTACGAACGGTATCTTGTAACGGAACATCGGGCCCGCGTAAACGAACGAATGGAATTCACCCTTCTCGCCGCAGGGGTCGACGCCTGAAGGCAGATCTGCAAGAAAGGAATCGTCGAACTCCCTGCCTACGAATTCCTTGGCGAGCAATGTGGAATCCACGCAGGTGACGATAGCCTTAAAACCAAGGTCTATAAATCTGCGGGCTAATTGGCTGCTATTACGCTTCCAAATGGGGTATACCCCTTTCATGCCTATGCGCGCCAGGTTATCATCCCTGTATTTTTTAACATCTTCAAGCCATATATCTCCCGCTGCGCTCAGGAGGGTGCCTTTCGCAAGATATCTCTCGAGAATCTCGCGAACCTTCGACTCGTATTCCCCGTTGGGGGCGTTTTTCGATATGAGCGCTTTTTCGAGCCTGATGCCGAGTGCCGCGGCCTGTAGCTCAAGGAGAACGGTCCTTACGCCGTGCATGCTTATCCTGTCGTAATCCTTTGTGATGGTCGTAAGCAACGCCGCAACATCATAATCGCCGGCCTGCTTCAGATCATAAAGCGCGAGCGCACTATCCTTGCCGCCGCTCCAAGAGAATATAACTTTTTCTTTCATTTAACCCTTCTACTTAAGACCTCGTTCATGCTGCCGCTGCGGTAACCATGCAGATCTATGGTGACATATTTAAAACCCAGTTTTTGTAGGCGTTTTGCCGCGCCTGAAGCCGCTCCGCCCTTGAAGAATTTCCTGATCTCGCGCCGGGCTACTTCTATCCTCGCGATATCGCCGTGGCAACGGACCCGCACCTGGCTGAAACCGTATTTATCCCGCAGGACATCTTCCGCTTTTCCTATCATCCCCAATTTCCGCCTGGTTATAGTATCATGATAAGGTATGCGCGATGCCAGGCAGGCGTAAGAAGGCTTATTCCATGTCGGCAATCCCAGCCTCCTCGATAACTTGCGTATTTTATCCTTTGTCAGGCGCGCCTCTTTTAACGGGCTGGCTACGCCGCCCTCTTTCGCGGCGCGGCTGCCCGGCCGGAAATCTTTCCTGTCGTCATAATTTGAGGCGTCGGCAATATACTTGTAGCCCTCACGCCGCGCTATCTCCCTTATCCGGCCGAATAGCTCTTTTTTGCAATAGTAGCATCTCTGCGGGGGGTTCTTCCTGAACCTGGGATCGTTGAACTCGCCGGTCCTTATCACCATCTGCCTGACGCCTATTTTTTTCGCGAGCCTCCTGGAATCCTTAAGCTCCGAAGACGGGTAGGTCTCCGACGCAGCGGTGACTGCCAGAACGTTGCCGCTGCCGAGCGCCTCTTTCGCGGCTTTAAGCAGGAACGTCGAATCCACACCGCCGGAGAAAGCGATCACCACCTTGCCCATCTTCTTTAAAATCTTCTTTAATCTATCCATCCGCCGCCCAATATCTTCTCGCCTTCATAAAATACGAACGCCTGGCCCGGGGTTATTGCGTACTGCGGCTCATCGAATAAAGCTTTCACCTTATTCCCGGATACAGGCATAACCTCGCAGCCTGCTTTCGGATGGTTATACCTTATCTTCACCTCAGCGCGGATGGCAGAATCCAGCCCTCGGACAGCCATCCACGATACGCCGCTCGCCGTCAATTCCCTGCCCTTCGCCTCAGCGGCATCGCCTAACACGATCTCGTTCTTTTCAGCGTCTATCTTCACGACATAGACCGGCTTGCCTGCCGCGATTCCCAGGCCCTCCCTCTGCCCTACGGTGTAGAACGCTATGCCTTTATGCTCTCCCAAAACCTTGCCTTCTGTATCTGTTATCCTGCCCGGCCTCGCCGCTTTTATCCTGTCCTTTATAAAATCGCGATAGTCACCTTTTATCACAAAACAGATATCCTGGCTCTCGGGTTTATCATGGATTTTGAGGCCGTTTGACCTGGCTATCTCCCTGACCTCCTTCTTTGATAAACCGCCAAGCGGGAAGAGCGTATGCTCAAGCTGTTCCTGGGTTAGGTCGAAGAGGAAATACGACTGGTCCTTCGTCTTATCAGCGGCCTCGCTCACGAAATACCTGCCGCCGCTTCCGAGCCTGGCGTAATGGCCGGTCGCGACATAGTCCGCGCCGAGGACCTTCGCCCTCTCCAGTACCTTGCCGAATTTCATTCTGCTGTTGCAGACGACGCAGGGATTAGGCGTCCGCCCCTTTCCATACTCGGAGCAGAAATATTTGATGACGGAATCGTTGAATTCCTTCTCGAGGTTCATGACGTAATGCGGAATATCGAGCCGCGAGGCGACCTTCCTCGCGTCCTCTATCGCATCGAGGGAACAGCAGCTCTTCTCGCCGTGCTTTCCGCAGAGGTCCTTCGACCAGAGCTGCATAGTGATCCCGATGACCTCGTATCCCTCTTCTTTCAATAAAAAAGCGGCGACGGATGAATCTACGCCGCCGCTCATAGCGACAACGGCTTTCTTCACTTATTTTTCCGTTCCTTCTTATACATTGCCAGCAATATCACCGCCAGGACCACCGCCGCGGCGCCGATGCCTGCCGGGTTGAGTTTACGCGACTTCGCCCGGAGCGTGAATTCCTTAAGGATAAAATCATCGTTCTTGAATTCCCATTTCGCGGAATTCGAAACTATCTTCCCTGCTTCTGCCTCGAAGACTCGTCCCGGCATGACGACCGACACATCGAACGAATAGCCCATAAACACCGGCAAGCCGTATACGCCGAAAGCGTCATCGTAATTGGCGCCGTTCATCGCGGTGCTGTAATCCGAAAGCTGTTTGTCGATGCTCGCGTGCACCGCCATAAGTTTCTCCCAAACGGCTTCCTTGCCGGCCGCTTTATCCGCGGATATTATGTAGTCGGCGAATATCGCGGAGAATTCCTCGGCGGAGCATTTCTTCTCGAACCCTTCCATCTTCGCCTTGAATTGCGTATTCTTCTCATTGAACGCCTGCCGGCCGGCCCTGGTCAACTCGGCCGCTATATAGTCGAAATACGGGCGATATACGGCCTCCAGCAGCTCCCTGGCTTTCTCCTTTTTTACCGCCTTCGGAAAAGCCCGCGCCACTTCGGTGGAAGCCGTATCCATGGCGTGCCCGTACCAGCTATCGCATAATTTCTTGATCCTCCCGCTGTCGGTGCAGTCCTTATACGTCTCCTCGTATTCGTAAGTCGTAAATAATATGCCCTTGTTGATCTTGAGGGAGAATTTGTTGGACGAGACATCGCCGGGTTTCGTCCCTGACCTAAAATAGTCAGGGACCAGTTTATTCAGGTCGGTAAATACCTGCTTCGCCTCGTAAATATGTTGGGGAGGGGAATCCTTTACGTACTGGTTAAGCCTCCACTCGCCGCCCGGAGGCAGGACGTAATTCTTAAGGACTTCCTCTTTCTCAGTCGCGCCGTCGGCGGTGTAGGTAGTAATGCGGAAACCTGAGCCGTCGTCGTTTATCTTAGTCGTCGCAGCCATATTTATGAAACAACCGCTGGCTGAAAGGACGACAAACGGCAAGAACGCTAAGAAGAGAAACTTCTTCACTTGTTATCCTTTAAGATACCTGTCTATTGCCGCGGCGGCTTTTTTGCCCGCGCCCATAGCCGCGATGACCGTGCCCTCGCCGGTCGTTATATCCCCGCCGGCGAATATGCCCTTGATCGAGGTCATACAGTTCTCATCTATCTTAAGCTCGCCGGACCTTTCGTCGACCGCGAGCTCTTTTGTCGTATGCGCTATCAACGGGTTCGGCCCCTGGCCGACCGCAATAATGACCGTGTCTACCGGCATCTCGTATTCTGAGCCCTTGATCGGGACCGGACGCCTTCTGCCGCTCGCGTCCGGTTCACCGAGCTCCATCTTCAGGCAGGTCATGCTCTTTACTTCGCCTTTTTCATTTCCCTCTATTTTGATAGGGGCGGTCAGGAACCTGAATTCTATCCTTTCTTCTTTTGCGTGCTCGAGTTCTGCGCGCCTCGCCGGGGCCTCGGCCTCACTCCTCCTGTAGATGATCATCGCGTCCTTGGCGCCAAGGCGTTTGGCCACGCGCACGCAGTCCATGGCTGTGTTACCAGCGCCGACTACAGCGACGCGGCCGCCGATCTTTACCGGAGTTTTATACTTCGGGAACTCGTACGCGTGCATCAGGTTGACGCGCGTCAGGAACTCGTTCGCGGAATAGACGCCGTTCAAGTTCTCTCCCGGGATGCCCAGGAAATACGGCAGCCCTGCGCCTGTCCCGAGGAATATCGCTTTGTATCCGTCCTTGAAAAGGTCGGCTATCGAGAATGTCCGCCCTATAAGGATATTATATTTTATGTCGACGCCGAGAGACCTGATATATTCCGTCTCGCGGTCGAGTATGACCTTGGGCAGCCTGAACTCCGGTATGCCGTACCTTAAAACGCCGCCGCTGGAGCTCAACGACTCGAAGAGCGTGACCTTGTAGCCGTACCTGGCAAGGTCTGCCGCCGCTGTCAGGCCGGCCGGACCCGCGCCGACCACCGCGACTTTAATATCTTTCGTTTCTTTCGCGGCAGGCACTTCCTTAAGTCCGGGATAGGCGGCTTCCCAGTCTGCAACGAACCTCTCGAGCGCGCCGACCGCTACCGGCTGTCCTTTAGCCGCCAGTGCGCAAAGCGATTCGCACTGAGTCTCTTGCGGGCATACGCGGCCGCAGATGGCGGGAAGGTTATTCTTCTCTTTTATCTTTTGTATGGCGCCTTTATAGTCTTTCTTGGCGACGAGTTTTATGAATTCGGGTATGTCTATCTCGACCGGGCATCCGTTGCAGCAGGGCTTCTTCTTGCACGCTATGCAGCGCTGCGCCTCGAGCACCGCCTGCTCTTCGGTGAAACCCAATGATACTTCCTTGAAATCCTTGTTCCTCTCGTCCGGATTGCGTGCCGGTATCTCTTGCCTGGGTGTCTTATTGGTAGCCATTATACCTCGAGTGCTCTCCTTTCTTCGTCCAAGAACCTCTTGTTCCTCGCCATGAGTTCGTCAAAATCCACTTTATATCCGTCAAATTCCGGGCCGTCGACGCACGAGAACTTCGTCTTGCCCTCTATAGTGCAGCGGCAGCTCCCGCACATCCCTGTCGCGTCCAAAAGTATCGCGTTCAAACTCACTATCGCGGGGATATTATGCGGCTTCGCCGTCATTGTGACCGCTTTCATCATCGGTATCGGGCCGCAGCAGATGACGCGGTCGACCTTCTGTTCCGAGATGACCTTTTTAAGGGCGTCGGTCACGAAACCCTTGATGCCGTAACTGCCGTCGTCCGTGGTAATGAGCACCTCGTCAGCGATTGGCTTGAATTCATCCTCGAGTATTATAAGGCTCTTGTTGCGGGCGCCGATTATGGTGATAACCTTATTGCCTTTTTCTTTCAGGGCCTTTGCCGCGGTATATAATTCAGCAGCGCCGACGCCTCCGCCGATTATCACGACCGTGCCGAATTTCTCTATCTCGGTAGGGTTGCCCAGCGGCCCCAGTATATCCCTTATCTGGTCCCCCGCCTTTAACGCGCAGAGGTCTTTCGTCGACCTGCCGAGCTGCTGTATGATGAGCGTCACGGTCCCGCGCGCCTTGTCAGCGTCGCATATCGTAAGCGGTATCCTCTCGGCGAACTCATCGAGCCGAACGACGACGAACTGCCCGGGCTTCGACTCGCGCACGACCATCGGCGCCTCGACCTTCATTAAAGTTATCGTATCTGCCAGCTGCTTCTTCTCTACTATCTTGTGCATGCTCTCCTCTTTGTTTTTATCTTTTTAAGCTCCGATCCGTTCATCGTAAAGCTGTGCTCTTCAGTGGGAAACTTACCGCTTTCTACCTCATCTTTATATCTCTTGAACGCATTCAGAAGCAACGGCCAAAGATCGGCGTATTTCTTCACGAACTTCGGCGTGAAGCGGTCGAATAATCCTATCATGTCGTTAGTGACGAGCGCCTGGCCGTCGCAATACGAGCCGGCGCCTATGCCTATCGTGGGTACCTGCAATTTTTCCGTTATCAATTTCGCGAGTTTATCCGGGACGCACTCGAGGAGCACCGCGAAGCATCCGGCTTTCTCCAGTGCAAGCGCGGAATCGAGCAGCTTCTGCGCGCTCGCGGCATCCTTGCCCTGGACTTTGAACCCGCCGAGCTGGGTCGCGGTCTGCGGCGTAAGGCCTATGTGCCCCAGGACCGGGATCCCTGCTTTGACCAATGCTTTTACGACGCTGACCATCTCGGTGCCGCCCTCGATCTTTACGGCGCCGCAGCCGCCTTCCTTTATGAACCTGCCGGCGTTCCTTATGGTCTCTTTTTCGCCTATGTTATATGTCATAAAAGGCATATCGCCTATTATAAGCCCGTACCTGACGCCGCGTTTTACGGCTTTGGCGTGGTGGACCATCTCGTCCATAGTTATGGGGACGGTCGATTCATAGCCCAGGACCGTCATCGCCAGCGAATCGCCTATAAGTATAATGTCCACGCCCGCCTCGTCGATCAACCGGCCCGAGGGATAATCATAGGCGGTAAGGAGCGTTATCTTCCTGCCTTCCTTTTTCTTCTTCTGGATATCCGGTATAGTCAACTTCTTCCGCTCCATCGCCGTCACCTTCTTTCTTTCATGAGCGATTTTACGATATTGACCGCTTCTATTGCGTCGCGCGCGTAGGCTGAGGCGCCTATCTCCTTGGCGAACGCCTCGGTCACTACTGCGCCGCCGACTATCGTCTTGAAATTATAACCCTTCTTCTTCAATTCCTTAATGACGCGCTCCATCTGGATCATCGTCGTAGTCATCAGCGCGCTCAAACCGATTATGTCGGCCTTGTTCTTCACCGCTTCTTTTATTATCGTATCCGCAGGCACGCCGCGGCCGAGGTCAAGTATCTTATATCCGTGGTTTTCCAGGACCGATATGACGATATTCTTGCCGATATCGTGTATATCGCCCTCGACCGTCGCGATGACGATCGTCCCTTTATCCTCTTCCTCCCCGGGTTTTATCTCTTTCTTCAGCCGCCCGAACGCGCGCTGGACCGCTTCCGCGGATAATATAACCTGCGGGAGGAAATATTCCCTTTTGCCGAATTTTTCGCCGACTATCTCGAGCGAGGGGATAAGTATCTTGCTGTTTATCTCGAGCGGGGCGATGCCCTGTAAAAGAGCCTCTTCGATATATGAAACGATGTTTTCCTTGTCGCCGTAAAGGACCGCCTCTTTGAGCCGTGTCTTCACATCCTTATGCTCGCCCGGCTTTACTTCCAGTTTTTTCCTCGAGGCCTCCTGGACAGGGTTGAGCGCGGTTTTAAGGAATTTATTTATCTCGGCATCCGTCGTCACGCGCTTCTTCTTTTGTTTCGCGACCCAGAACATGTTATCGTCGCTCGGGTTTATTATGGCTAGGTCGAGGCCGAACGCGAGCGCCAGCGAAAAGAAGTCCGCGTTTATCTTCCTCCTGTTCGGGAGGCCGAACGATACATTGCTCACGCCTAATGAAGACGAATATCCTTTTTTCTTTAATTCCTTGATCGCTTTGAGCGTCTCTTTCGTCTGCTCAGGCTCCGCCGATATGGCAAGGGTAAGAGGGTCTACGATTATATCTTCTTTTTGTATGCCGAGAGCGGCCGCCTTGCTGATTACATAGTCCGCGATCTTTACGCGCGCCTTTGCATCTTTCGGGATGCCGCATTTGTCGAGGGCAAGGACGAGTATCGCCGCGCCGTATTTCTTCGCGAGAGGCAGGATCGAATCGATCTTATCCTTCTCGCCGTTCACGGAATTTATAAGGGGCTTTCCGGCAACCTCCTTCAACGCTTCCTCGATAGCCGCGGTATTGGCGCTGTCTATGGATATGGGAGCTTCGCTTACCGCCTGGACCGCCTCGATTGCCGCGGCGATCGTCTCCTGCTCGCGCGTCCCCGGCACGCCTACATTGACGTCCAGGATATCCGCGCCTTTCTTCGTCTCCTCTATCGCCTCGCGCCTTATTATTACGGTCTTGCCGCTCTTAATCTCATCCTGGAGCTCTTTCTTACCGGTCGGGTTGATCCGCTCGCCTATTATCAGCGGCCGGGTCATCGAGTTAAGCTCAACGACCTTTGTCCTCGACGATAACCTGAAGGCAGGGAGATACTTCCTCTTTGCCGGCCTTTTATTCCTTAATATCTTTTTCAGCGCATTTATATGCTCCGGCGTCGTCCCGCAGCAGCCGCCGATAAGGTTTACCCCGAGACCGGCGAATTCCACCGCGTACTTCGCGAATGATTTCGGGCTCTCAGGAAAAAAAGTCTTACCGCCGCGCAGCTCGGGAAGCCCGGCGTTTGGCAGGCACGATATATATTTATCCGTATATGGCGAGATCTCTTTAATGACTTTTACGAGTTCTTTCGGCCCGGTAGAGCAGTTCGTCCCGATGATATCGGAGCCGAGGCTGTTGAACAGCACGGCAAAAGCCGAAGGCGACGTACCGTAAGTGCTCCGCTCCCCGCCCTCGAATGTCATCTGGGCCTGGACCGGGATTTTTCTGTCGACATGCCGGGCAGCGACAAACGCCGCTTTCAATTCCTTTATGTCTGCAAATGTCTCCAGTAGTATGATGTCGCATCCGCCTTCTTTAAGTTTCCTTATCTGGTCCTCGAATATCTTGACCGCTTCATCGAAAGTGAGGTCGCCCAACGGTGTTATCTGCCTGTCGAGAGGCCCTACCGAACCCGCGACATACGCCTTACCGGCGGCCGCCGACCTCGCGATGCGCGCCGCCTCGTAATTTATCCTGTCAGCTTCTTTCTCAAGCCCGTACGCGGCTAGCTTTAACCTGCTGCCGCCGAATGAATTAGTTTCGATTATATCCGCGCCGGCTTTTATGTAATCGAGATGTACGGCCTTCAGGATATCGGGCCTCGAGAGGTTCAATTCCTCGGGGCAGGCTCCCGCCTTCAGCGCCCCGGTCTCCTGTAAGACCGTTCCGAGCGCGCCGTCGTATATCAATATCTCATTTTTTAAGCGGGCTAATATTTTTTTCATAGACCTTTCTTATGGGCCTTTGGCCTTTCTTTACGAGGCCGATGCATGCCGTGACCGATTTCTCCGGGAGCATGATATAGCTTTTTGTCGCCTTTACGCCTATCTTGCCTGACTTCAGAATTTTCAGGACCTTTACCTGGTCGAATATCGTCCAGTCACCGTATCCCGGGCTGAACCGCGCCGTTGCCGCGTAGCCGTCGGCCTTTGCTTTCGTCTTTATCACGCCATCTATGTAATCTGCCAGCGCCTCGACCGCTTCCGAACCTGCCGCGTCGAGCACTGTCGCGCGTGCTACTTCACCTTTAGTAACGTATTTATTAACCATATCCACAAAGTCGCTTCCGATCGTGCACACAAATAGCGCGGCCCTGCCCGCCCCTTTTAGGCGCTTTGCCAAGGCGCTGCTCTTTATGGTAAGGTTCACTGAAGCGAACCTTACCACTTCGCGGCTCACCGCGACATCAAATATCCCGTAGGCGGCCTTCGGCCCTATGAGCGAATGGCCCTCTTCGATCACGCCGGATATGAAATCGAGTATCTTCTTGTCTGCCTTTGTCTTGTATTTTGCGAATTTGAGGCGAGATAGCACGAGGTCCGTCGGTATCTTTATAGGGACGTTCTTAAGAAAGACGATTTTAGTCTCCTAGAGGCCGGCTTTGTCCAGGATCTGCGGAACAAGCTTGTTCCAGCCCAATGACATTATATGGACGCCCTGCGCCAGGCCCTTCAACTCTTTTATGGTGCGCGCCGCGATCTCAACGGCCTTCTGCTGTTTGTCAGGCGCGGCTTCGACTTCCTTTATCAGGTCATCCGGTATGAATATGCCGGCCACGTTCTTGTTCATGAACCTGGCCATGTCCGGGGATTTGATAAGTATGATCCCTGCGATGATGCAGGTATTATGATGTTTGACCTGGCCGATGAATTTCGAGAACGCCTTGACGTCATATACGCCCTGCGTCTGGAAGAATTCGGCGCCGGCCTTTATCTTCTTCTCGAATTTAATAAGTTCCGGTTCGATCGGGTCCGCGCCCGGGTTCACGACCGCGCCGATGCAGAATTTAGGTGCGCCTTTAAGTTCTTTCCCTGCGAGGTCCTTACCGCTCTCGAGCTTTTTTAAGGTCTCGATCAATTGTACCGAGTCGAGGTCGAATACGGGTTTCGCTTCCGGATGGTCGCCGCGCGACGGATGGTCGCCGGTCAGTACCAGGATATTCTCTATCCCGAGCACGGCCGCGGACAACGCGTCAGACTGCAGCGCTATCCTGTTCCTGTCGCGGCAGGTCAGCTGGTATATCGGCTCGATGCCCTCTTGTTTAAGAAGGCGGCTTACGGCAAGCGAACCAAGCCTCATAACGGCGCTCTGGGAGTCGGTCACGTTCATTGCGTCGACCCTGCCTTTGAGGAGCCGCGCCTCGTCAAGGTTCGCCTTGACGTCGATACCCTTAGGCGGGCCTATTTCGGCCGTGACTATGAATTTTTTATTATTTATCTTTTCTTTTAAAGTCATCTATATCCTTTTCTTCGCCGCGTCCACCACGACCTTGCGCGGTTTTATCGATTTAGAGTGGTCCTTCGGGGGATGGACCTTTTTCATCTTATCCAGTTCCCCGAGGTCCTTGAGGCGATTATATATCAACAGCCAGCCGCAGTCAATATCAGGGCTGACTTCGCATTTGCCGTCCTTGACGCCGCCGCACGGCCCGTTCTGCAGCCCCTTGGGGCAGAACGTATTGGGACAGTAACCGCCGGTCATGAATAACGTGCAGTCGCCGCAGAGTGAACACGCTTCGGCAAAATGTCCGGCCCTCTCTGCCTCGCCCAAGAAGAGCGTGTCGGTCGCCGGGATCACCTTTTTGCCGGTCCCGTGGAATATCGTAAAACAGCCGTCGCCGCAGCTCATAGAAAGTATCACGTCGGCCTTATCGAGCACAGCTATATTGTCGCGCGCGCGTTTCTTTACCTCGAGCAGGTGGCACGGCGGATCCCAGATCTCTGTGGCCACGATATTCTTGCCGTGTCCCTTGAGGAGCTCCTCCATCTTCTTTACTTCATCCTCGCCGCCTGTCTTGCAGACGGTCGCGCACTGGGCGCAGCCGGCTATGAAGACGTTCTTGACGCCCTCCAGGTATTTAAGTATCTCGTCTATGGGTTTTTGTTTTGTGATTATCATCTTTTCACCTGCTCCTTAAAGAGCGCGATGCAATTGCACATCGACATTATCACGGTAAGCGGCCCGACGCCTCCGGGTACCGGGGTTATGAAGCCCGCGCGCTTCTTCGCCGCCTCGAATTCCACGTCGCCTACTATCCTGTCGCCCACCTTGCTTATGCCAACATCGACCACGATAGCGCCTTTCTTTATCCAGGCGCCTTTTATCAGGCCCGGCTTCCCGACCGCGACGACCAGTATTTCGGCCCGCGCTATATGGTCTTTTAGATTTCCGCGGGTGGCCGTGCCGATGTGGCATACGGTCACAGTCGCCAGCTTATCCAGCAAAGACATCGCTATCGGCTTGCCTACCAGCTCGCCATGCCCCACAACAACCGCTTCCCTGCCGAATAGGCTTATCCCAGTCGACCTTATTATCTCCATGACCGCCGACGCCGTCGGGTTGACCCTCTCGACGTTCTTGGACGGATCTATGTAAAATATCGTCTGCTTAAGGTTTATCGTCTTCGGCAGAGGCAGGCCGAGCATTATAGCTGTTGTCTTTTTATCCCCGTTCAGTTTCTTTATCGCGCGGATAAGCTCGTCCTGCGAGACCGAAGAGCTTAAACCTACCTTCCTGTACTTTATGCCGAGTTCCTTTGCCAGTTTCTCCTGCGAATTTATATAGATAGTCGCGGGTTTCTGCACTCCCACCTGAATGACCGAGAGCATGGGCGTCCTGCCGTATCTTTTCTTTATGGCGGCCACCTCGCGCTTCAATTGCGCTTTCAATTTGGAAGCAAGAACCTTGCCGTTCAGGACTTTAGCCGTCATCTGACGACCCACCTCTTCTTTTTCTGTTTTACCAGTTTCCCTGCCGCTTTGACCGACGCCCGCAGGAATAATTCCGCGGCCGCCATATCTCCCTTGAGGTTCTTATTACCTATCTTTTTGAGCCTCATGCATATCCTCACGCCTCTCTCTGAAAGCGCCGATATCTCTTGCGCGCAATCCGAGGCCTTTTTCATGGAGATATTGCTTCTTGTCCTTGCGTATTCATTATATGTCTTTGCGTCTTTTTCAATATACGCGCTTAATTTATCCCTGACCGCGCCGGCATTTTTCGAAATGGCCTTGGCTTCGTTATCGTATCTTTTATATTTCTTTTTCCCGATCGTAAAATTCGCGACTTTTACGATCAGGGCAGCACCGAGTGCGCCGACCAAAGCTGCTGCCGCGCCTCCGCCCGGCGAGGGCTTCCTCTCTCCCAGCTCTTTTACAAAAAGATCGATCCTGTTCTTCGCGCATATTTTAATCATCAGAATAACCCCGTTATATTGCCATCGTTATCGACATCCACGCGCTCGGCGAGAGGGACCTTCGGCATCCCCGGCATCAGGTTCATCTCGCCGGTCAAGGCGACCAGGAAGCCCGCGCCTGCAGAGACCTTCACCTCTTTTACCTTGAGGCGCCATCCGGTCGGGGCGCCTTTCACCTTCGGGTCGTCTGTGAATGACAGGTGCGTCCTCGCCATATTCACCGGAAGCTCATCGTAATTATTTTCCGTAAGGAAATTTATATCGTCCTCGGACGTCCCGACATATACCACGCCCTCGGCTCCGTATACCTCGGTGGCGATCTTCTCTATCTTCTCCTTTATCGAAAGGCTCGGGTCATAAAGCGGCTTGAATTTCGAGGGATGCTCCTGCATCGTCGCGATGACCGCCTGCGCGAGCTTCTCGCCGCCCTCCCCGCCCTTGGCGACCACTTCGGCGATCTCGGCCAGGACGCCTTTGCTCCTGCAAAATTCCTTTATCCTGTTCAACTCGTTATCCGTATCCTTAGGGAACCTGTTTATCGCCACGACCAGCCATATCCCGAACTTCTTTACGTTCTCAATGTGCCGTTCGAGGTTCGGCAGGCCCTTATTGAGCGCTTCCAGGTCTTCCTTCTCCAGGTCGATTTCAGCCATGCCGCCGTGCGCTTTTAACGCGCGGGCGCTCGCGACCACTACTGCGCAGTCGGGCCTGAATTTCCCCTGCCGCGTCACGACATCGCAGAATTTCTCGAAACCCAGGTCGGTCCCGAAGCCTGTCTCGACTACCGCATAATCGGCAAGTTTGAGCGCCATCTGCGTAGCGAGGATGCTGTTCGTCCCGTGCGCGATATTCCCGAACGGCCCCATGTGCACGAATGCCGGCTGGCCCTCGAGCGTCTGAACCATATTGGGCTTTACCGCTTCCTTTAAGATGGCGGCCATCGCGCCGACGATTTTCAACTCGGACGCGGTGACGGGCCTGCCCTTATTCGTGAAACCGATTATTATCTTTCCGAGCCTCTCCTTCAGGTCTTTGTATCCGGTGGTAAGCGCCAGGCACGCCATTATCTCCGAAGCGGCCGTGATATCGAAACCTTCGCGGCGCTTTACCGCGCCCTCGGTTATCCCGACCTGCACCTCGCGCAAACTCCTGTCGCAAAGGTCTATCGTCCTGCGCCAGATCACCCTTTTCGGGTCGAGTTTTAACTCGTTGCCCTTTGCCAGGTGGTTATCTATTATGGCAGCCAAAAGATTGTGCGCTGCAGTGACCGCGTGTATGTCTCCCGTGAAATGGAGATTGATATCCTCCATCGGCAGGACTTGCGCGTATCCCCCGCCGCATCCGCCGCCCTTAAGCCCTAATGCCGGGCCCAGCGACGGTTCGCGAAGGCATAAAATGACGCGTTTCTTCAGCCGGCCAAGCGCCTGGGTCAGGCCTATCGAGATACAGGTCTTGCCTTCTCCGTGCTTAGTCGGGGTCATGGCCGTGACAAGGATAAGTTTACCGTCAGGGCGCTGCTTCAGCCTCTGGAGGACGACGAGCGTGATCTTAGCCTTAAAATTACCGTAAAGCTCAAGCTCGTCGGCGTTCAAGCCGGCTTTTGTCGCAACCCCAACGATCTGCTTGGGATGCGTGAGTTTCGCGATCTCTGATGTGGAATGCGGTTTTTTAGCGAACATAGTGAATCTTTATTATAGGAAAATAAACGACTTGCGTCAAGGCATATATATTAATTTTCTGGTCACAAGAGGAGAAGGGGCTTACAGAATGTTTACAATTGCGAGAATCAGGAGTTAAAATTGATTGTAGATTGTTAAAATTTCAAGCGAAATACGCTACGTTAGATTTCACTGATCTGGAAATAAGGTAAGAAACTGTATATCGTCAATGTATACAACTCCTTCCATATCGTCCCACTCAAAAACTATCTTAAACATCTTAAGTCGACTTATATCTACGTGGCGTTTTACAAAATCTATCAATGGTATATTAACTTTCTGCCAAGAGGTGGTAACAGTTACGTATTTTTCTAAATCTACGCAGTTCTTTGTATATTCCGCATTTGAACCATCATCTAAATATATATTAGGCTTTTCCCCCCCATTTTTACCCTTTATCCAGAAAGATAAAGTGTTGTAATCGGAAACATTTAATCCGTTCAACATCGAAAGATAACCACAGTATGTGCCCGGGGTACCGTCTCTTTTTGCTGCTTTGACGCCAAAATAGGATATTTGATAACAATATCCTCTTTCTTTATCATCGAAATAACTTGTTCGTATCTTGCTAAGTCCGTCCCCAAAAACCCAATTACCTCCACCAATTAAATTTATAGATTCTCTCCCGACGTTGAAGTCATCCACGATAATAGGCTGTACCTGTTTTGTTAACTGGATATTCTTTATATAAACTATCCCTTCCCTCATTCCCATCCAATTTTCAAAAGCGAAAGAGAGCCTCGCTATTTTAGACAAATCCAATTCTCCGCCAAAACTTGACAAAGGAATTGCCACCTTTTGCCATTCTTTTGAAAATTCGCCTGTCAAATAACCCCCTAATGTTACTTTCGGCTCAATTCCATTTGAATCTCTAAGGCCTACTCGTATAAGCTTATTGGCATCCACATTTTTTACCCAAAAAACCAATGAATTGTAGGCTCGAAAATCCGCCTTCTCTAAGGACGTCCAATAACCCGCATAATCCTTCAAACCAGGAACTTTATAATTTAGGGCTAATGAATAACCGACTTCTTCACTATTGTAGTCGGCTTTGCATTCTCCGCCTGCCTTCGGATTTGTAAAATAATAAGATTTCCCGCCAAGTTTATTCGGAGGTCCTCCGGCATTGAAATCGTCTATGAGGAGTATAGATTTATCTTTTGTATCTTTTACGACTATTTTATAATGTACCGTCTCTGACCAGGCACCAGCTTTATCTTGGTAGCGAATATGAAAATACCATACCCCGGCTTCCAAATCGCTGAAAATTTTTGACGCGGTACAGCTATCTACCTCATCACCAGGTAAGGTATCCGGATTTTGGTCTATTAGAGAAGAATAACCCTTTATGGAAACCGCGTCCTCGGTTTCCCAACAAAACAACACTAAATTTGCCTCTTTATTATAGGATACGAGGGAATATATTCTTGGTAAATCTAGTTTTTTCGGCTTTTTGGAATAATCCACAATAAAACTGAATCTAGATGTTCCATTTAGCGGATTGCCACAAAGATCCTCAGCTTCGATTAACTGAACATTAACTTTATCTTTATCCCCAAAAACAATACCGGCCAAGCTGGGACTAAAAGTCAATATCTTGTAATCCGGATTGTAACTTAACACTGGGGGGGCGGTCCTGAATATTTTATCGTTTATTTTCACCTTTATCGTTTCTGGATTAACACCTACGCCATTCCCATCTGTTAGATTAAAGATTATTTTATCCGGAAATGAATGGCTGCCATCGGAAGGAATAGTTGAATTTACAACCGGCCCTTTGGTATCTACCTTTATCCAATAATGATTTGCCCTGCCCCAATTTCCCGCCTCATCCTCAGCGCGAACGTGAAAATACCATTCGCCGTCAGCTACATTTTGATAGGAAACAGAATTGTTTCTACCTTCGCTTTTCGCACGAGGCAAAGTGTCCGGATTTTGATCAAGGCAGTAACTATATTCTAAATCTTTGCTTAAATCATCTTCCGCGAAAAAGGTAAACTTAACATTAGAATTGGCGAAGCCCAGTTTGGATATTCTGAAATTATCCATAAAATAGGTGGCACCCGTTTTATTTTTCCCATACTCCAATTTCATATACCCCGCCTCATCCCAATCCGCCATCACTAATTCCTCTATGATAAACACGCCCAACTTTTGCTTGAGCATTTGGTAAAGATTAAATTGAGCAGTATGCCATTTACCATCGGCAATGATGCCCTGAACATGTCCTATCTCTTCTATGTTAAGCCGGCGATATCTCTTCGGGTCATCGTTAAATCTAATTTCATACCATCTTCCTTCGATTTTTGCCAAAAAATCTATTTTTACATCCTTCGGAATTTTATAATCGAAAGAAACTAAGGGATATTCTTTCGCGTCAAATGGTTTTGAGATAACCGTGGAGGAAAAATTCCCTCTCTCATTTTGGTTGGTAAATTTCAGGCAATATCCACCCTCTTTAGCCGTATCATCTAACGATAATAGAGCTCCCCTTCCTCTATCACGATCCGACCAAGAGCCTAAGCCATCTTCGAAGGTATCTTGTATTAAGGAGGGATGCGTAGCGGAGGCAATCTTTGGCGCAGAAGGCGGAGTAAGATCAAGGAAAGGGATTTTATCCTGTTTATCCGGATCGGCTTTTGATACTACGATGATCATTTCTTTTTCTTGTTTTACGGCAATTATTCTTTCTTTGGGGGAGCTTTCTTTTGAAACCGCAGCGACGCCTCTGTATATCCCGGTATTGCTACCTGTCTCCAATAACTGAATTGTTATGCCCTTCGGGTCCGAAATACTGCTTAAAATCTTTACTTCCGCGGCGTCAATCGTATTAGAGTTTGCATCTTTTCCTTTCATCTCGATATATAGTCTATCCTCCAATTTCAAAGGCTCAGTCCTATGGCTTAAAAAATCTTTATTCATAACCTTTAGATATTCTATCTGCTGAGGCGAATTCTGGATTACCTCGCATACCACATTTTCAGAGGGCAGGCTTACCTGCCCAAATGGGTCGGTTGCCCGAGAATAAATAATATTTTCCCCGTCGTTCAACAAAATGTTACTTAAATTAAAAATACCCGTGTCTTTGTCCGATTCTGCTTTACCCTGGCTTTGTCCGTTTACAAATACCTCCACCTCTGTATTTGGGTCGGACTCGCCTTTTACGGTTATTAATTTTAACGGAGTAGGCGAATAGGGTTTATAGATAATAGGGGGCTGAGGCGGCTTGACTTTAGCCAGTATACAATAATAAGCGACGCCTGAGGTTATACTTGAAACGGGAGTCCTCAGGATATTCTTTTCGATATCGGAGACGCCGGCCAGATAGTCCCAATTGCCCGTTCTCGGCTCATATGCATATATGCCCAACTTTTTCTCTTCATCCGGCGACTTTAAATCTGTATTTAAATAATTCATTTCCAATACAGCGTCTTTGGTAAAACTCTCGCCCTGCGGCCTAATCACATATACTTGCCCTACTAATATATAGCCTTCGGGAATAGTAGCATTTTTGTCTATAACAGACCTTATCCCAAAGACCTTGAAAGGGCCATCCATGGCCTGTTCGGGAACGGTTAAAACCACTTTGTTATCCTTGCTTTCAACCTTTCCGCCGTAAACATTAGGAATTACTCTTCCTACTTCCACGGTAACTCTATCCTCTGCTTTTTCCCCGCCCTTTCCAAATACTGAAAGCTTTACCGTATATATCCCGTTTAAATCAACAGGATGCTCTCCGTAGACATAATTGGAAAGCCCCGTGCCCCAAGTGGCTAAATTGCCATGGATGGTCTGGTCTCCTATGGCGAGCTCGTCGATATCCACGTTTTCCATCTGAGGACTGGTTGAAGCGATAATTTCAACCCATTCCCTTGGGTCAGGGCCTTCTCCATATTCTACCCTGTATCTTTCAAAATCTCTGCCGTAGGCTTTGCCGAATATGGGAACATCTCCCCTTACTAATGTGTCTTTGCCGGGAAGATCTATCTTAGCAATAAGTAAGGCAGGATTGGACTTTGGATTGGAGGAATTCTCCGCAAAGACCGAGGAATGCGAAATGGCAATTAATCCTATGATAATTACAAACGCTGCCTTCTTGATATTCACGGAAGAATGCGGGACGAGACGGTTAAATTCTGTTTGTGTGGATGGGCTGGGCTTTCTAACTCAGCGATAACCTTTTTTTCGGCACCGAGTTCTTTAAGGTGAGATGCCAATTCGTAATTAGAGCCTTCGTAGGTTTGTCTTTGGCTTAGGCGGTACCTATCCGCTCGTTGTTTTAAGCGGTTTTGTATGTTATCTGAGAAGAAGTCGATACCTAATTCTTTAGAATGCTGGATGAAGGTTGGGTCTGCTGATATTATGTCCATAAATGGCGTATCCCAACTTGTCCCAAGGAGAAGTTGTTTTGTTACAGGGGGATCTGCGTGGGGATAGATATAAGGATCGGCGCTTGTAGGCTTAGCAAGCAAGAAAAGTCTATAAACAACTTGAGAAGTTAGCCACTCAGGAACGTAATTTCCATTTTTATCTTTACCATCCCACGCAGTGAAGTTCGTAACTGTTTTGGAATAACCGCCTGAGTTACGATCTAAAACCTGCACTTCGTCCTTGAGAACTACAAGGGGATTTATAATCTTTAGCCCTTCTGGCGTATTTACATATAATGAAGCGGATACATTCATATTTTCTGACTGAGCCTCTGTTACCGCTTCATCCGTAATAGTAAATTGTGAGAGTGTACCGGAATTCTTTAGCGCGTCTATAAATGGATCTCTGTCTTCATCATAAGGGGGCACATCTATTCCCCAGCCGTAACTCGCAGGAGGATAATCACCAAAGGTAAAATATACATCTCCGATTATTGGTCGGGACAGATACGCCGTAACCTCATCCGTAAATGTGTCGTTTTGAGCAAATTCCTCAGCAGGGTTCTTAATTTTTAGACTTAAGGTATTTACGCCAGGGCTCAAAGTAGCCTTAACAAAGAACTCCCCAGGCTCTAATTTTATCTTTGTTTTATTGCCAAGAATATCTATAACTTCAGGGCCATCTCTTGATTTTAGGAAACCTCTGCCGGGGTACGCATAATAGGGCATGTTAGCTACAAAATTACCAGGAATGATGTTTTTACCGTTTAATCTCATATATTCCAGCTCTATATCTGCCAATAGGTATTCCTTTATCTTGACTACTATATAGTAATCCATATTAGGAGCTCTTTGAGATTCGTCTAATGCAATAACTTTTATGCGCTCAATCTGAGGTTTATCTTCAATGGCCTCAAGGGTCTCTTTAATGGCATTGTCAGCAACCCCCACATGAAACCCACTTACTTGATAATCAGCTCTAGCTATCTCACCAACTTTTGTTTGACTTGACATAGTCACAATACCATCGCCATTAAAGATGGCATTATCTAATGACTGCGATTCGCCAGCTAATGTAGAAAACGTAAAAGGAGAGCTAAGTTTCGACAGTTTATCTACTGACCATATCGCGATTTGATGCCCCACAGGGTTGCTTCCGGTTATAACTTTATAATCTGTCGGTACAGCAAGACTATTATTATTCCCTAAAAAGGTATCGTTTGCTGCATAATCTGTGTGTAATGTAACTGCAAAATTGCTTAAAAGTCCAGAATATGTAGCTTCATAACGTGTAAATGCTGGCGTGCGAAGATCTTTTATTGCATCCCCTCTAGGCTTCGGCCCTGTAAAATCTAAGGGTGTTAGTAACAAATTAATATGTAGTTGGTTATTAAAAATTTTAGCATAAATCGACGCCCTTTCAACAGCTTCTTTATTAGCAAAAAGAAGCGGAGAAAATGCTGTATAGGAATTATACGTTATACTTTTAACTGGAGAATCCATCTGCGCATTTCCGTCCCTAACTTGGTTAAGTAACCACAAAATACTTGCATACGGAGAACCTAAGTGCGGCGTATCAATAAATACCACACGAAATATTTTATTCTGGTAGGACGGATGTAGAGCTAATAACGAACGGGTAACCAATCCTCCCATGCTGTGACAAACTATTATAACTTTTCGGTCATTTGCAGATATTTCAGGTGGATAATAAGAGAGGGCTCTATCTATCAAATAACTTAATCTAGTTATAATATCAGGAATATGGCTATTATTTTGATTTTCATAATCGCAATTTACAAAATAATAATTTTCACTAACCTGACCAGGATATTTAAATTTTTCTTCGATTCCAGTCGTCCAAAAATATCGCCTTAGCTCATCTCTCATCCCTCTCCACATCGCATCGCTTGAATTTAAACCGTGAACAAAAACAATTGGGTATGGGTAATACGTTTGCTCAGCGTAAGCAAAATTTATGTTTATCATTATAAGAAATGAAATGAGCATAAACTTTCCCGAAATTTTCTTCATTTTACCTTAACCGTTCCTTCATCTTTGAACAAATCTTCAAGGCTCATGATAGTAATTTTTCTCCCTGCGAATAATGGCCGACTGTGTGCGTCTTTTTTCATCAACACATCAATATATGCTAACTTTTCCCCAGCAGAAGATACAGATGGGTATTCTTTGTAAAAGTCTTTTACTAGCACCCAACCATCATCTTTCTTTCCATATATTCCAAAATTTCCGGCAATCAGAAATTTCTCATCTTTTGTGATAGCGAAGCTACTGGGAAGAGCGATTGCATATTCATCGCCATAATAATTAGCTATGGAGTCAAAATGAGAACTCGATAAAAACAACTTATCTACTAATTCAACATTGCCGTCAGGAATATTTATTAAATAAATATAATTCCCCCTATCCAGCTTGCTGGAATCACCCGTATAAGAAAATGCTAGCTTATTCTTTGATATTAATTTCAAATCTTTCACATCTCCCCTTTTTGAACCTTCAAATCTATTTTCGGTTATTTCAGTCAATTTCTTGACAGTATTATCTCTTATAGAATATTCCAAAATGTAATTCTCATGACGCTCATAAAAGTTATCATATCGAACCCCATATAGCTTTTCCCCATCCTGTGAGATATCAAAAGGAATTATCTCCGGAACTCTTTCTTTAAAATTTCTTCCTGTTATATCAAGGGTGATATAGCGATAATCGCTTGGGATACCGCCATAATAGTTATAATACAGAAATATCTTTTTGCCGTTATCATATACTCTAAACCCCAAATTCTCATCCAAGGAGCCCTCAAGCGATTGACTCGGTTGGATATGCCTTCTGGCGATATGTTTTATCAGTTTTTTCGTTTCGGGATGACTTGCCCTTTCACGATATATGTAAATATCCATTATGGGATTCTTTATTAATAAGATAAACTTACCTTGTTCAAAAACCGTCTTATCCCTATGAAGAACAAGCTCAACATAGCAAATTTCATCGTTACTTATCCATTGCGGAAAGGTTGTCCTTCGCTGTATTTCCTCATATGGCGTAAGTTTAAGTAGAAATACCGGCCCCCAGGCATAAAGCAATATAAAAACTATAAAGGCAATCACAACTAACACAGGCGTTGTTATTATTCCTATTAATATTTTATTACTTTTCAAAGTTGCCTTCTTTCCTATAAATTATTGGAATTCACTATCGGGTATACCAGTATTAATATAAACATTTGAATATATGTGTGTGGTTGTATACAATAGCTTACCGCCTTCTCCATATACTTTATCAACTTCATTCTGATAACCCCAGGCATTTTCCATTTGTACAAAATCTGAATATTCACTTGTATTAATTGTTTCAAAGCCATTTTGTAATATGTGGTACTCAGTTTTTATAATGACCCCTTTCCCATAATCTATATAATTAACTACGTAGGGGTATTCGTCAGTTTGCCCTTCCTTTTTAATTTTAACAACATAGATGTTCGATGTAGAATCACCTGAAACGATCTCTTTGCTCATTGTCGCTACGCTTTCTTCAATAATTGGTCTTATATAAACTCCAGGATTAGGTGAAATTTCTTGTACCTTTTGTTTATTCCCCTTTATCCATATCTTAAGATACGTTATAGGCGCGAGAAATGGTGAATTTGAGGTGACTGTAATATCTGCTTTTGTATCCTGTATCATAGAGTCATTTAAGTTTACTCTGGCAATAATATCATCTGCGGTCACCGTCAGAAGCGCTGAAGTCGTAATATTAAAGGTCACGGCTACAAAAGGATTGGCATTCGTTGATACCTGAATCTGGGTCAAAGCTAAAGCTAAGTTTGGACATGTTAAATTTACTTCTGCTTCGCCATAATCAGTAGTAACAGTCGTTGGTGAGGATATAGTTCCTGCGCCTTGTATCACCTGGAAGTTTATAGTTTCATTCTGTATTGGATTATTGTTTGAATCAGTCAGTTTTACTATTAAGGGTATTGTGACGGCGGGTGCAGGAGTTACTGAGTCATCTGTAATCTTCGTAAGTACAGAAGGTTGCGCTGGCTTTGTAGCTACGGAGAAAACAGTTTTGACTAACGGATTGCTGACGGAATGAGCTTCAACCTGGTTTGTTGTCTCAGAATTAGTATCTGTAGTCAAGGTTATAGCTGCTTCCCCGTTTGCATCGGTAAAGGAGGACGTAGATGATAAGGAGCCGTTCCCTTGGGTTATGCTAAATAAGATCTCTTCATTTGGCTCGTGTTGATTATTTTTATCAAGTCTTACCTTTAACGTCTGGTTCGAGCCGGCGCTTGGACAGTTTGGGTCGCCTTGAGTTACATCGCCTGAAACTTTAAATAATTCATAATTGGCCAGGTCTGGTGAATTAACTAATATTGAATCGCAAAATTGATTGTTATTGGCATCATAGCCAGAGGCGGTTACGACTGTTTTAATTGTATCTAAAACTATCTCCTCTGCCGTAAAATTAGTGTTATTAATGAGGGCGGTTGTGGAATTAACCATTATAAGTGAGAGATCCGTGGTATTTGTTCCCTGAACATTTATGGGCGATATATCCTGTTCTGCGTTATCCACAGGCGAGGTTATTGTTACTTTTGGAGTTTGGGTGTTATACGTTATATTAATTTGTTTTTGGTTGGTGTTCCCTGCCTGGTCAGTTGCCTGAATTGTGATCGTATCCGCCCCCTCACTTAAAGTCGGCCTTGCGATGAATCTAAAGTCAGCTAATGGTTCAATAACTGCACCATTTATTGTAACTATTTGAGCATCATCTGAAACTCTTCCACAGACTATATTGCTTCTGGTAGTTGAGTTATTATCCGGGGCATAAATACTTATGCCCGGTGGTGTCGTATCTAATATGACATTTATAATAGCTTGTGTACTTATAGTATCCTTGACTGCCCACGCTGTTATTATATTTGTGCCTTCAGTCAAAGGTATATTCGAGGCGATAAAGGTATTATCTGCTACATCGGCTTGTATGTCCCCTATCGTAACAGTTGCTGTATTGTCACTTACCGTGCCCGAGATGGTTATTGTGGGGGTATTTACCAAAACATTATCTGCCGGAAAAGTTATGGCAATTGAGAGCGTTACTTCCTCTTGTTGATAGTTTACGGTTATGGAATTTGAGTTAGATGAGTTGGTTGCCGGGTCGGTTGCAACCGCGACAATTGTATTTGTGCCTTGGGTTAATGGGACACTCGCAGAATATGCCCCGTTTACCGGCACGGGTGTCGCTTTAACCACGTCATTTACCTTGATCACGACAGTCGCCGTGTTGTCATCTACCGTGCCTGATACGGTTATCGGCGATACAGTTGATGTAGAATTATTTTCGGGAGACGTGATCGCGATTACTGGTGAGGCAGTATCTAATATTATAGTATCGGATACAGCTGCTGACCAGTTTCCGGCAACATCCTTGAACTTGGCATAGGCTGTCTTGATGCCCTCTCCTGTTGTCAATGTCCAGGATTTAGAAGTTGCATAGACTTCTGGTGTTGACCAATTAATGTTATCATTTGAGAACTGCATCTGGCTTAGATCTGAACCGTTATCAGTTGCGGACAGAGTTAGGGTAACTGCGACCGAGTTGGTATATTGTGCCCCACTATTGATCGTGACTGTTCCTGACGGGGCTGCAGCATCCAAAAGGATATTGGTTGTAGCAGGGCCGCTCTGATTTCCGGCGGCATCTTCGGCCTTTACGCTTATACTATTCTCGCCTTCCGCTAAACTTGATAATAAGCAAGACCAGGTAGTGGATGTGGGATAGGTTACCGTGCCTATCGTTGCCGTAGAACAGGTCACTATTATAGCGGCTGCATCTTCTGTCTTTGTGCCTGTCACGGTCTGCGAGTTTGCGTTCGTAGGAGAAGTGACTGCATCTATGGTCGGCTGTGCAGGTGCCGTTGTATCCAATATTATGGTATCGCTTGCGGCTCCGGACCAGTTACCGGCGCCGTCTTTTGCCTTGGCATAGACGGTCTTAGTACCGCTTCCGGAAGGCAGTGTGTAATTTATTTCCGACGTAGCGGGCTCCGGATCCGACCAGTTAACGTTATCGTTGGAGAACTTCATTTCAGTTATACCGGATTGCGTATCGTAAGCATAGAACCGGAGGATCACGGAGGTGCTATTGGTGTAGGGATCATCGAAATTTATACTTAGACTTGTATATACTGGAGGGCTTGTGTCAAGAATTATCGAGTCATTTGCGGCACCAGACCAGTTACCGGCGACGTCTTTGAACTTGGCATAGACGGTCTTGGTGCCGTTCCCTGTTGCCAGGGTCCAGGATTTCGAGGTCGAGTAGGCCTCAGCGTCGGACCAAGTGGAATTGTCGTTTGAGAACTGCATCTGGCTTAGCCCGCTACCTGTATCTGTTGCCGAAAGAGTTAAGCTAACGTTTGCTGAATTGGTATATTGCTCGTCGTTATTTATTACGACTGTACCTGTAGGTGCTGTTGTGTCCGATGGGGTTATCTGTATATTATAAATCTTAAGCTCATCAAATATGGCATCGGAGGGCACTCCTCCTTCGCCTCCTCCGCCTATGTATATGTCAGAATTGAAAGTGTCAGGAAGTGCGCCGGTATAGGCAGGTTCACCGTTAAATGTCCAACTAACAGGGAGTTGCTGGTAATCAAGGTAGAGTTTCATGCCTGCCGGGCCGTAGGAGGTCGCCAGGTGATGCCAAGTGTTTGCATCCCAGAGCCTTGAGGTGGCTGAGACTATGCCGTGCTGGACGCCGTCTTTTACTATCTTAAAATAGAGCGCGTTATCGGAATGTTTGAATATCTCTATACAGCTGTCCCAGCTCCAGTTGGTTGAGAATAAATGGTGCCAGACGTTATCATCTGAGTTCCAGACAGGCTTAAACCAGAACTCTATCTCCCCTTCCTTCTTATTTAGGTCGGCTGAGGAGAATTGGACTAACCCCTCGTTACTACTATCAGAACCGGAGAGATATACTCCGTTTGAGAACTTGGCCGGTACGAAGTTAACGGTGCCTGTGCCGGTCTGAATTATAGATCCGGAATGGCCGATTGCTTCCGGGGTCTGGATAGAGGCCGCGCTATTTAAGGAGCAATGGAGATTTAATGAGGCGTCCTCTTCTGAAAGGGTTGTCCTTAAGTGATCCTGGGGAATTGCCATCTTTGGCGTTGAGGCCGAGGAATAGGAGACTTTTGCCGTCGCAAGGCCGCTGCCATTATAATACTCGACCTTTATATCGTGCCAGCCGGAGGTTAGGTTGACTGTGGCGCTTGTCTCCCCTACACCGTGGTCATACCAGGTGTCTATAAGAAGTGAGTTATCCACCCAGAGCTTTAGGCCGTCATCTGAGTTGGCATAGAAGGAGTATGTTTCGTTATAGTCGGCTTTGACCTGGCCTGTCCATCTTATAGAGTATGTGGAGCCCTCTATCGAGCTGTCGGGATAGAACGATAACCAGTCAAAGTCTATGTTCGGGTCAATGCGTCTTATCTTAAGGTTGGTTAAGTCTGAGTTATCGTAGTATTCGGCCAAGAGGCCGCCGGAGGAGCTATCATTGTTATAATAGAGGTTGGTTGACGGAATAACGGATTTAGCTATGGCAGTTGAGCTCCAGAGGAGCTTACATACCGCTGAACCGGTGTTCTCAAAATAATCTAGTTCTATATCATAGAGGCCGGGCGATAGGGCAACACTTGCCTGTCTCTCTGTTGCTCCTCCATTCTGCCAGGCGTCAATTAAGACCTGGCCGTTGACCCAGAGCCTGACTCCGTCATCTGTTGTAGCATAGAAGGTGTAGGTGTCAGAGGCATCTATCTTTATCTTGCCCTTCCATTTGGCTGTATAGAGGTCGTTTCCTAAGGCGGCATCGGCCATATTCTCGCCCCAGTCGAAGTTTATTTGGGGGTCTATCTTAGTCAGGACGTATGAGGTTGGGCCGTAGATGTTAGTATATTTGCTATAGATGCCTTTAAGACCGCCCTGGTTGTATCCTGCCTGGGGCAGCTTGTCGTAATAATAGAGATGATCCGAGGGGATTATGGTCTTGTTCGTAGATGAGGTGTTCCAGTAGAGCTTGGCGACAGCCCAGCCTGAACTATTGTAATATTCATATTTAATGACATGAAGGCCGGGGTTTAAGTATACGGTCGCCTGGTGGTCTGAAGGGCCGTGGTCGTACCACTCATTTATTATAAGCTGGTTGTCTATCCAGAGCCGTGAGCCGTCATCTGTAGTCAAATAAAAGGTATAGCTGTCGGCAAAGTCTACCTTTACCTTCCCTGTCCACCGTACTGAGAATGTGGTGGGAGCTATCGAGGCCTCCGGAGAATAGTTGCCCCAGTCAAAGTCTATCCTGGGATCGATGCGAGCAACTTTTAAGCCGGTAAAGTCTGAGTTATCGAAGTACTCTGCCGAAAGCCCGCCTTGGACAGGATCATGGCTATAGAGATCGTAGGCGCCTATGTCTATCCTATTACCTGGTATAGAGGACTCATCGGATGGCGAGCCGGAATCTATGCAGGGACTCTCGTTTGCGTCGTTATTGGCTAAGTATTGGAGCTTTAGGAAGTCTGCGGATTCAGGGTCGGTTGATTTAAATAAGGGGTCTAGGACAATATCGCCAGGACCAGGAAGTATTCCTCCATAATTCTTTGTGCCGCCTTGGCCGTTATTATAGAGGTCATTATAGCTTAAGACAGCTGAACAATCAGGGTCCATAACTATGCCATAGCAGGAGGGGTTGTTCAGACCGTTATTTACTATGATGTTGTTTTTGAGATAATTGGGACCGCTGTAATTATTTGACTGTATGCCGTTTGTGCCGTTGTTATAGATTGTGTTGTTAGAAATAGCGTTGTCATGAGAACCATAACTTAAGTCCACACCCAGCTGGCCGTTAGAGTAGATGAGATTATTGTTTACCGCGTTATTACTGGTTCCTCCTACGACTATTATTCCGCCGTAGCCGTTTGAATAGGATTTGTTGCCCTTTACAGTGCAGTAGCTTGAGGAGCCCTCAAGCCATATGCCTGTGGATGTGTTATTGCGGCAAATATTAGTATCTATAATATTATAGTTGCAGGAGGTATATAGGTATATGCCGCAGGGACGGTCGCCTAAGGCGCCTGTTGAGCCGGAGCCGTTTGAGTAACAGGTATTATTTGAGATAACGTTATGATCGGAGGCGTTAACAAGAAAGATACCGCTGTTTGCGGCATTACGGACGGTAAAGCCGTCTATTTTGATATAGGATGCGCCGTCTAATTTAAAGCCATAGGGGAGTGTGGACTGACCGTCTATTATTACCTCTCCATCGGCATGGAAGGTCAATAGCTGGTTGGCAAGACCTGAACGGGTAATTACTACCTGTTCATTATAGGCGCCGGGCTCGACTAGGACTAGATCAGAGGGGTTAGCGGTATCTGCAGCATGCTGGATGGTAGCCCAGGCGCCGGAAGAGCTGTTCTCGGTTCCGGGGTTATCGTCATCGCCATCAGCACGCACATAGTAGATGTTCGCCTGGATGAGCTCGGCGTCGTCGAACTTGGCAGTCAAGTTTGCGTTTGTGCTTATAAAGACAACCCTTACCTTGTTCGCATTAGAAGGCGATATGGCAGAAATAGCCTGCTTAGCCCAGGCATTGGAAGGGATATTAATAAGCTTGTCCTCCTCGCCCAGCGTAAGGGTATCTTGGCACCAGTAAAGCTTGATGTAATAATTACCCGTTAGGGTGCCTTGATCCCTTAAGGTCCATATTGAAAATACATAAGGGGTATTTGGCGAGACGCTTACTTCCTGGTATTCGGCGCCGTTGCCTGAATTTATCCAGGAACACATGGCCGCGCCCCAGCTATCGGTATGATTAGCCCAGGATTCTGTTGTTACGCAGCCGTAGTTCGTCCAATTAGCGGCAGTTCCCCCGCTTCCGGTGTTGTCCTCGAAGGAAGGATTTAATAATAGATTGGTTGCCGATGCCGAAGGAAAGATGGCAAGCGTGGCGAGCATGAAATAAAAAAACCAGCGAAAAGCTGGTTTATTGATCAATGACTTATTTGTTCTTGTTACCGCTGGATGCGGGGAGCAATCCATAGAGTGAGGTGCTCGCTTAAATTTGACGGGTTAAGTTACTTTGTGCCCACGTGAGCATATATTAGCACCTATTTTTCCTTTGTCAAGAAAAATTCTTATGCTTAACTTTTGCCTGTTTCGCGCAGGCGCAACTGTCCGCAGGCGGCGTCGATGTCGGCGCCTTTTTCTGCCCTTACGGTGGAATTGATCCCCGCTTTTTCAAGTATCTCCTGGAAAATCTTGACGTCCTTAAAAGAAGGCGGGGCAAATTTAAAATCGGAGACCGCGTTGAACGGAATGAGGTTCACTTTGCAGTTTAATCCCTTCAGCAGTTTGGCGAGGTTCTGCGCGTCGGTAGGCGAAGAATTGACGTCCTTGATGAGGATATATTCGAAGGTTATTATCCTTCCCTTCCCTTTGGTGTATTCGCGGCAGAATTCCATAAGTTCGGCCAGGGGATATTTTTTGTTTATGGGCATGAGCCTTGAGCGTTTTATGTCGTCGGCTGAGTGCAGCGAAACGGAAAGCTCGAACTGTTCTTTCTCCTGCATGAACCGTTTCATTCCCGGGATGTATCCTGCGGTCGAGACGGTTATCTTCCTGGCGCCGATGCCCAACCCCAACGGGGAATTCATTATCCCGATCGCCTTGATGACGTTATCATAATTGGCAAGCGGCTCGCCTGTGCCCATCATCACCACATTGGTTATGCGCTTGGCCGCGCCGATATCATCCTGTATGGCGAGCGCTTGGTCGAGTATCTCGCCGCAGCGCAGGTCCCTCTTGAACCCGAGGAGCCCGCTGGCGCAGAAATAACAGCCAAACGCGCACCCAGCCTGCGACGAAAGGCATATCGTATGCCTGCCTGTCCCGCCGCCTGCGGGATCTTTGGCCGGGATATAAACACCCTCGACCTCCTCGCCGTCATTTAATTTGAAGAGGTATTTCCGCGTGCCGTCGGACTTTGAGACCTGTTTTTTTATTATCTCAGAACCGGAAATTAAGAATTTGTTGGTGAGGTAGTCGCGTAGTTTGGAGGGCAGGTCTGTCATCAGCCCGAATGTCCTGGCCCCTTTTTTATGTATCCACTCGAAGACCTGTTCGGCCCTGTACGGCGGCTCATTGAGGCTTTTAATGCGCGCCGTAAGCTCGACGAGCGAGAGGTCCTTTATATCCTCTTTATTTTCGGCCATCGGTTCCTATTCTACTTTGAAGGACCTGTTCGCCGTGGCGGCGTTCCCGTTGCCGTCGTTCACGAAGAGATATAGCCTGTAGAGGCCTTTTACTGCGGGCGCGGTCATCCTGAATTTTGCCCCGACGTTCTCGAACTTGGCCGGCACTTCTTCGTTCACGTAATACTGCAGTATCCCTTCCTGCGCGGTGGAAACGGAGAATGAATAATCGAGCGGGTTGCTGTCGATATCAACGGCCTCAGCCGTGATATCGATGGTCTCGCCCGGGGCGATATTTTTGGTCTTGCTCAATTTTAACTCAACGACGCGGGGCGGAAGGTTGACCTGCCTGCTTCCCGTATATATCTTGTATAATTCCCAATACGAGGCCTTCTTCAGCAATTTTTGGTTTATGTTCCACCACGTGAACGATTCCTGCGAGGTCTCCCCGAGATGGAACGCGAAACCCCCGATATCGTATCCCTTGAAGTTCATTATCTCATGCGTCATGTTCCTGTATATCGCCGCCTTTGCCTGGTCCGATTCTTCCAACGAGGCGCCGTTCTGGTCCTTCTTTACGTCCCAGGGCCCGTGCGGGCCGTATTCGGTCACGCAATAAGGGATGTTCAGCCCTGACTTATCCCACTTGGTGTGGGAGATCCTCACACTGCCGTATATATTCATCCCGAATATATCCAGGCTCGGTACGTATTGCTGGATATAAGGCAACGCCGTCGTATCGGCCGAGGTATAGATTACCGGGTGGTTTGGGTCGAGTTTATGGACCATCTGCACCGTCTCCTCGAGGAATTTAGCCAAGGCCACGCGTTCCTCCTCGTCCTTCGTGAAGAATAACGCCTCGTTGCCTATGTTCCACATCAAGAGCGCAGGATGGCCCTTGAATTTAATGACATAATCCATTATCTCCTGCGTCTTCTTCTTTTTATATTCGTTATCTCCGATATACGTGTACTCCGTGTCTTTCTTGGCGTAATTTATCCATATCCCGGCGTCGACCATGAGGTCGTACTTCTGAGCCGCATCGAAATATTCCTGCGTGCCCTGGTCGGTGCCCCAGGTGCGGACCGCGTTTGCTCCCAGCTCCTGCGCCATTTTGAGGTAATCCGCGCCGCCGAGGCCGGCCATTTTACCGACGCCGACGCCTTTGATGTAGAACGGCTTGCCGTTGACTTCCAAACTCCAGTTGCCTTTCTTTCCGGTGATCTTTACCATGGTTGGAACCACGTCAGTGGTTCCAACCAGACCATCTCCATAACATGGCGCGGTAAAAAATAACAATATTAAAGCGATCAGGAGAAATGACGGGTATCGTTTATGCATTGTATTATTGCCTTTCCGTTCATGTAGGAAACTTCGCTGATGCCGCAATTATCCACCCTTATCCCCTGGAAGATGCGGTCGAAATCCGCATCGAGCGTCTTCGCGAGGTGCGCGGCTATCACGCCCCAGTGCGTCACGACGCAGATATTTCCGGCGGGATCTTTTCCCAGTATCGACTTGAACGCGCGGTTTACCCTCTTCCTGAATTTCGGCACGCCCTCCCAGCCCGGGATCCCTGCCTTCGAAGGGTCCTTAAGCCACATCGCGTATGACCTGGGATAAAGCCTTTTCACCTCGTTCATTGTCTTTCCCTGCCAGACGCCGAGGATTATCTCCTGTAAACCGTGATCGAATTTTATCTTCGCCCCGGTCCGCCTCGAGATGATGCGCGCGGTCTGCGCGCAGCGCTTAAGCGGGCTGGAATAAATGATATCTACCTTTTTCTTCTTAAGCCGTTTGCCGGCGCTGTTCGCCTGCCGTTTCCCTTTTTCGCTTAAGCCCGGGTCCTTGCTTCCCTGGACCCTCTTCTCCCTGTTCCAGACCGACTCGCCGTGCCTCAATATGAATAAGTTCATTTTATCAGCGTGAAACTCCGCCTATGAATCGGCGACGGCCCGAATCTCCTTATTGCCAGGAAATGCAAACGCGTCCCGTAGCCTTTGTGCCTCGCAAACCCGTATTCGGGATAGATTATATCGTAATAAGACATTATGAAGTCCCTCGTCACCTTCGCGATGATAGAAGCGCAGGCGATCGAAATGGAATGGGATTCGCCGTGTATAATAGTCTTCTTTGGATGGGGCAATTCAGGAGAGATGTTGCCGTCTATGAGGAGGTAGTCCGGATCTACTCCGAGGTCGTAGACCGCCAGCTCCATCGCGTGAAGGCTCGCCCGCAGGATATTGACCCTGTCTATATCTTTTTCGCCCACTATGCCGATCCCGACGACCGCCTTCCGCAATATCTCCTCGTAAGCCCTCTCGCGCGAGAGCCTGGTAAGGGCCTTGGAATCGGCTATCCTGTTCTTGAACCTGAAATTCCTCAATATGACCGCGGCAGCCACGACCGGGCCTGCCAGGGGGCCGCGGCCTGCCTCATCGATCCCCGCGATCTGTTTTTTGCCCTGCCTGGTTAGTTTGCGCTCATTATACAACATCGGCCTTTTTGCCGACATTTTTACGCATGTAATAGAGTTTGGCCCTCTTCGGATTCGAGGATTTTATAACCTCTACCTTATCCACGGAAGGCGAATGGAGCGGGAAAGTCCTCTCTACGCCCTCGCCGTAAGAAACGCGGCGAACAGTGAAGCTCGACGAGATGCCGCTTCCCCTCTTTTTTATCACTACGCCCTCGAATGACTGGAGGCGGAACTTGTCCTCTTCCCTGATCTTTACGAAGACCTTTACCGTATCGCCGACCTTGAACGCCGGGACCTCTTTTTTCATGTAATCTTTTTCTGCGGCTGCGCACTTATTCATTACTTCTTCTCCTTATTTATCCCGCTGAGGCGGGATTTCCCCGCTGAGGCGGGACTCCGCGCCCCGAATGCGGGGCTCAACATGTCCGGACGCCTTGATCTCGTCCTGCTCAATGCCATCTTCCTTCTCCAAACATCTATTTTATTATGGTCGCCGGATAAAAGTACATCCGGCACCTTAAGGCCCCTGAAATCCGCCGGCCTCGTGTACTGGGGATATTCCAGCAGGCCCGACTCGAACGACTCGTGCTCGAGCGAACCCTTATCCCCGACGACTCCCGGCACAAGCCTTACCACGCTGTCGACCAGCGCCATCGCCGGTATCTCCCCGCCTGTCAGCACGAAATCCCCGAGAGATATTTCATCCGTCACGAGCTTCTTGCGGAACCGTTCGTCGATCCCCTCGTAATGCCCGCAGACTATTATGATGTGCTTATATCCGGACATCTTTTTTGCGGCCGGCTGGTCGAGCCTCTTGCCCTGCGGCGTCATAAGGACGACCCTCGACGACTTCGTCTTCAAATCCCCTACAGCATCAAAGAGCGGCTGCGGCTTTATCACCATCCCAGGCCCGCCGCCGAACGGCTTGTCGTCGACTTTTTTATGCTTGTCGTCCGTCCAGTCCCGCAGGTTGTGGACCCGTATATCGACCTTCCCCGCCTTGCGAGCCCGTTTGATTATCGATTCACCGAGCACGCCTTCGAACATCCCGGGGAAGAGCGTAAGTATATCTATCCGCATCGAGTTAAATTATGCCGGACTTCCTGAATATGTTCGCGCACGCTGAAGAAGGTTTCGCGCCGAGCTTGATCCAGTGCAGAATCCTCTCCTTCTTGAGGTTGCCGAATGCCGGCGTCTTCGTCGGGTCGTAATAGCCGAGCTCTTCGATCGCCTTCATGTCGCGTCCCCTGCGGGAATCTATGACTATGATCCTCTGATGGGGCATCTTCTTTGTGCCTAACCTCTTTAACCTGATCACTGCTGCCATTGATTACTCCTCCCTTTCTCTGTGTATATTCGCTCCCAATTGCGACAATTTATTCTCTATCCTATCATAACCCCTGTCCAAATGGTAGACCCTTGAGACGTCGGTCCTGCCTCTCGCGGCCATGCCGGCCAATACCAGCGCGGCCGAGGCGCGCAGATCCGACGCCATCACCGGGGCGCCGCTCAGCTGTTTTATGCCTTTTACTATAGCCGAGTCGCCCTCGAGTTTTATCTGCGCTCCCATCCTTGCCAATTCGCTCACATGCATATACCTATCGGGATAGATCTTCTCTGTTATGACGCTTATCCCGTTTATTGTAGTCATCAGGGCCATCATCTGCGCCTGAAGATCGGTCGGGAACCCCGGGTATGGCAGCGTCGTGATATCTACAGGCCTAAGCTGCCGCTGGACCCTGACGCGTATATCCTTCCCGTGGCGCGTTATAGTGACGCCGGAATCCTGCAATTTATCGACGAGCGCCCCGAGATGGTCGAACCTGGCGCCTTTTACGGTGATATCGCCCCGGGTTATGGCAGCAGCCACCATGAAAGTTCCGGCCTCTATCCTGTCGGGTATCACCTCGGCCTCGGCCCCGCCGAGTTTCTTTACGCCCTCTATCTCGATAAAATGCGTACCCGCTCCTTTTATCTTCGCGCCCATCTTATTAAGAAAATCCGCGAGGTCCACGACTTCCGGCTCGCAGGCCGCGTTCTCTATGACCGTCCTGCCTTTGGCCAGTGTCGCGGCCATCATGACGTTATCGGTCGCCAGGACCGACGAGCCGAACGCCCCGCCCAAATATACATGCGCGCCTTTAAGCTGCTTCGTCTCGCCCATGACGTAACCGTGCTCTATCTTAAGGTCTGCGCCGAGCGCCTTTATGCCTTTAAGGTGGAGGTCCACCGGGCGGTTGCCGATGGCGCAGCCTCCGGGATACGACACCTGCGCTCTCTTGTGTTTTGCGAGGATCGGACCCAGGACGCAGAACGAGGCGCGCATCTCCTTGACGTATTTATACGGCGCTATGTAATTCTTATATCCTTTCGGCTCTATCACCAGCCGCCCTGACTCGACCTGCACCTTCACGCCAAGGTTGCGCAGGATCTTTATCATGGTGTTGACGTCGCGCAGCGGCGGGACCCGTTTTATCACGCATTTCTCGTCGGTGAGCAGCGTGGCGGCCATTATCGGCAGCGCGGAGTTCTTGGCCCCGCTTACCTCGACCGATCCTTTTAACCGCGTCGGGCCTTCTATTACTATCTTATCCATTTAACGCCTCTTCGCGAAGACTATCCTGTCTATATCGTTATAATCTTTTAATATCTCTATATCGCAGTATGACCCGTCCGACTCGAGGAGATCCTTGATCGCCCGAGCCTGGCCGAATCCTATCTCCAGTATAAGGAATCCTCCGCGGCCCAGCCTCTTCGCCGCGCCGGGGATTATCCTTTTATAAAACTCGAGGCCTTTCAGCCCGCCGTCCAGGGCGATCCTCGGCTCGCTCCTCACTTCCGGGGGCAAAGAGTCGTAATCTTCGCTCGGTATGTACGGAGGGTTCGAGATGACCAGGTCGAACTTCTTCTTCCCGGGAATGCGCTCAAAAAGGTCCGAGAGGACGAATTCTATCCTGTCGCCTACGCCGTTTGCCGCGGCGTTCTCCCTGCCGACTTCCAGGGCCTCCTCAGAGACGTCGGAAGCTACTATTTTACAGGACGGGCTCAATTTTGTCAAACTTACGGCTATGGCGCCGGAACCGGTCCCAAGGTCGAGGATCGACGGTTCGGAGATGCCTTCCCTCTCCATGAGAGTCAGGACCCTCTCGACGAGTATCTCAGTTTCCGGTCTCGGTATAAGGACGGAAGGGTTTACGTCGAAATCAAAACCCATGAACTCCGCCTCGCCGGTAATATATTGGACCGGGATACCGCGGGCGTATGAATCGAGCGCTTCGTGGAAGAGCTTTATGTTCTCCTCGTCGGCCTCGTAATCACCCGTATATAATTGCGCGCGGTCGCAGTTGAACGCCCAGCACGCCAGTTGTTCGAATGAATCCATATTTATTTTGCCTCTTTAAGCCTGAGGTCCTTCTCCTGTTTTAACAGCGCCATTATCACTTCTTCCAGGTCGCCTTCGAGCACGTTCTCGAGGTTATGGACCGTAAAACCTATCCTGTGGTCGGTGATGCGCCTGTCCGGGTAATTATAAGTGCGGATCTTCTCGCTGCGTTCGCCCGTGCCTATCTGCGTCTTGCGCTCTTTAGCTATCTTCTGCTGCTGTTCGGAAACCGCTTTATCCATGATCCTCGCGCGCAGGACCTTCATAGCCTTGTTCTTATTCTTCAACTGGGAACGCTCGTCCTGGCACTGGACGACTATCCCGGTCGGGATGTGCGTGATCCTGACCGCTGAGTCCGCGGTATTTACGGACTGGCCGCCTGCGCCCGACGACCTGAATACGTCCACTTTCAGATCTTTCGCGTCGATCTTTATGTCTACGTCCTCGGCTTCGGGGAGCACAGCTACCGAGACCGTCGAGGTATGTATCCTGCCCGACGCTTCGGTGGCCGGGACCCTCTGCACCCTGTGGACGCCCGACTCGAATTTCATCTTCCTGTAGACGCCGTTTCCGTCCACTCCGAAGACGACTTCCTTGAACCCGCCGGCCTCGGATAAGCTCGAGCTCAGCATCTCGACTTTCCAGCCCTGGCTCGCGGCGTATCTGGAATACATCCTGAAAAGGTCTGAAGCAAAAAGCGACGCCTCCTGCCCCCCGGTGCCGGCGCGGATCTCGACGATTATATTTTTATCCGCATCCGGGTCGTTCTCGAGGAGCATCTCCTCAACCTCTTTTTCGAGGCCCGGCCTTATCTTCCTGAGGCCGGATAATTCATCCTTGGCCATCTCGGCGAATTCCGCGTCGGATGACTTCTTCTCCAGGAGATCCTCGAGCTCGACAATCTCGGAGTCTATTTTCCTGTACTCCTTATACTTGGAGACTATGCGCCTGAGCGAAGCCAATTCCTTCATATGCCGCTGGTAGGCGTACGAATCCGCTATCACCTTCGGATCAGTGACTAGCTTCTCGAGCTCCTCATAGCGCCTGACTTTGGTCTCTAAAGCTTCGAACATCCGGTATAAGCCCTTTTACTTCTTGTTGTATTTCTTTTTGAATTTCTCGACCCTGCCGGCGACATCCATCAGCTTTGAAAGGCCGGTGAAGAACGGGTGGCATTTCGAGCAGATCTCGACCCTTATGTTCTGTTTTGTCGAGCGGGTATGGATGACCTCGCCGCACGCGCAGGAGATAGTCGTCTCCTCGTATTTCGGATGGATCTTCTCTTTCATTTTCGTTTCTCCTTTTTGTTATTTTGCCTGCATGTTCATCAGGAACTCGGCGTTGTTCTTGGTCTTTCCCAACCTGTCGACCAACAGCTCCATCGCCTCGTCCGAATTCATCTCGTTTAACACCTTCCTCATGATCCAGATGCGCTTCAGTTCGTCTTCCTTGAAGAGCAGGTCTTCCTTCCTGGTGTTGGAACGCTTGATGTCAATGGCCGGGTATATCCTCTTCTGGAACATGTTCCTGTCGAGCTGCAACTCCATGTTGCCGGTGCCCTTGAACTCCTCAAAGATAACCTCATCCATGCGGCTTCCCGTATCGACGAGCGCGGTAGCGATGATAGTAAGCGATCCGCCCTCTTCGACTGCGCGGGCCGCTCCGAAGAACCTCTTCGGCTTATGCAGCGCGCTTGAATCGACGCCGCCGGAGAGTATCTTACCGCTGTGCGGGGCGACCGTGTTGTAGGCGCGCGCGAGGCGCGTTATCGAGTCGAGGAGGACAACGACATCCTTCTTGTTCTCGACGAGCCTCTTCGCCTTCTCGAGGACTATCTCGGCGACCTGTATGTGCCTTTCGGCCGGTTCATCGAAAGTCGAGCTGACGACCTCGCCTTTGACCGAACGCTGCATATCGGTGACTTCCTCGGGGCGCTCGTCGATCAAAAGGACTATCAGCACAACCTCGGGATAGTTATTCATGATGGAGTTCGCGATCTTCTGGAGCAGGATAGTCTTTCCGCTGTACGGCTGGGCGACAATAAGGCCCCTCTGGCCTTTTCCTATAGGGGTCAACATGTCCATGATCCTCATCGAAATCTCTTCCGTATCGGTCTCGAGGACATACCTTTGGTTAGCGTAGAGCGGCGTCAGGTTATCGAATAAAGTGCGCTCCTTCATCGATTCCGGATGCTCCATATTCACGACTTCCACTTTGAGCAGCGCGAAATAACGTTCGCCCTCTTTGGGCGGGCGTATCTGTCCGCTGACCGTGTCGCCTGTGCGCAGGTCGAACCTCCTTATCTGGCTCGGCGAGACGTAGATATCGTCCGGCGACGGCAGGTAATTATAGTTCGACGACCGCAGGAAGCCAAACCCGTCCGGAAGGATCTCGAGGACGCCCTCGCCGAACATGAAACCTTCTTTTTCGGCCTGCGCCTGGAGTATCTTGAAGATCAGGTCCTGCTTCTTGAGCCCGCTTATGGAATTGACGCTCAGGTCCTTGGCGGCTTTAGTGAGCTCCTGGATCGTCATCTTCTTGAGCTTCGTTATATTGAAACCCGTACCCGACGGCTCTTTCGTCTCGGCCGCCTCTTTTGCAGGTTGTTTCCCGTTTGTCTCTTCGTTATTAGTCTTCATTCCATTCCTCCTCTTCCATGAACACCTTGAATGTTCCTCCCTCTTTTTGTGCCAACGCTAAAGCCTCTACGGCGCATCCCAGCAATTCATCACCCGAGAAAGCGAAAGAAAAATAATGCGCTATCCCGATCGAAGCCGAGATCTTCAGCCTGTCCGAGGCGAAATCGTGGTTCTTTAAAGATTCTATTATCTTTGACGCCTTCTCCTTCGCTTCTTTAAGCGTGATCTCGCGCAACAGGAGAAGGAACTCATCCCCGCCGAACCTTGCTAGAAGGTCCGCCGGCCTCAGCATGTGGTTCAGCACATTAGCCGTAGCGGCCAGCACCTCATTGCCGGTGTTCCTGCCGTACCACCGGTTGACCCTCTCCAAGTTGTCTATATCGACCAAAAGAAGCGCGATAGGCGGAAGTATTCTCTTGTTCTTTGATCCCGATATCTCACTGTTAAGGACATCGAGGACATCCTCTATCCCGTGAGGACAGTTTACGCTCCCACTAGCTTCTTCCATATAGCCCTTGATTGTTTTGCCGTAGAGACGAAGCTGCCGCCGTTGTCAATCACGAAATCAGCGGCCTTTATCTTTTCCTTTATCGGCATCTGCATCTTTATGCGCCGCAATATTTCGGATTTGCCGAGCCCGAATTTCCCGCCGGCCCTGACGAGTTGCACGCTTCTCGGCGCGGCGACTACCACCACTTTGTCCACCTGTTTTTGGCCGCCGCTCTCCAGCAAGAGCGGGACATCGACGACGACTATCGCCGAGGGATCGGACCTTTTTATCCTGGCGATCCTGCCGCGGATCTCCTTGTATACAAGCGGGTGGATGATCCCGCCTAATTTCTTAAGGAGCCGACGGTCCGCAAAGACTTTCCGGCCCAGGGCTTTCCTGTCTATGAAATGGTCGCGCCTCAGGATCGTCTTACCGAAAACCGAGACGACTTTCTTCCACGCGGGTTTTCCCGGATAAATAAGCTGGTGGGAGATCTCGTCCGCGTCGATCACCGCCGCTCCCATCCTCCTGAACATCCCCGAGACGGTCGTCTTACCCGTGCCTATGCTTCCCGTCACCCCGATTATGACCATCGTCACACCAGCTTCTTGTATACTTCGAGATATTTTTCCGCGGACCTGTCCCACGAGAAATCGCATTTCATCGCATTGGATACGAGCTTAGCCCAAAGACCCCTCTGCTTGTAAAGGCCTATCGCCTTCTTTATCTCATCCAAAAGCTCCCACGCGTCGTACATCTCGAAAACGAATCCGTTGCCGCGCGTCGTCTCCGGGTCGTATTCGGTTATCGTATCGGCGAGCCCGCCTGTCCTGCGCACGACCGGGATCGTCCCGTACCTTAGCGATATCATCTGGCCGAGGCCGCACGGTTCGTAACTTGATGGTACTAAGAAAAGATCTGTACCAGCATATATCTTTTTCGCCAGGACCTCGTCGAACTTAAGGTTTATCGACGCTTTGCGCGGGAACTTCTTTTTTATCCCCTCAAACAGCCGGTGGTACTTCTCTTCGCCTGTGCCGAGCAATATGAATTGGACGTCGTGGTCCAGGAGCGGGTCTATTATCCGGGCGACCAGGTCGAGGCCTTTCTGGTCCGCGAGCCTCGATATGATCCCGACGATCGGGACGTCCCGCCTCTCGTCCAAGCCCGCTTCCTTTTGGAGCAGGGCTTTATCCTTGTATTTTCCTTCCGGTTTCGGCTGCGAAAAATGGTATTTAAGCTCTTTATCCTCCGAGGGATCCCAATCGCCGTAATCGATGCCGTTCAAGATGCCGAAAAGGTCCTTCTTCCTCTCGGATAGCAGCCCGTTGAGTCCCCATCCGAATTCGGGCGTCTGTATCTCCTTCGCGTAGGTCGGCGAGACCGTCGTTATTGCGTCCGCGAATACGAGCCCGCCTTTAAGGATATTCACCTTGTCATAAAATTCGAGCCGATTAATAGTGAAATATTCCCAACCGAGGCCGGTCTTGGGCAATTCCTGTTTCGGGAATACCCCCTGATAGCCAAGGTTGTGGATCGTGAGCACACTCTTCATATTTTCGTAGAACTTATCTTTCTTTCCGTATATCTCCTTCAAATAGACCGGGACGAGCGCAGTTTGCCAGTCGTTGCAATGGATCACGTCCGGCTTAAAATCCAGTTCCTTTAACTGCTCGATCACGCTCCTCGAGAAGAACGAGAACCTGTCGAGGTTATCGGCGTAGTCGCCGTTCTTGTCGGAGTAGAGCTTATCCCTCATGAAAAATTTGTCGTTCTTTACGAAATAGACCGGCACCTTATCGGCCAGCATCGCCTCGTTGCCGAAGGCCCTTACGCATTTGTAATGGGGGGTTATTACCCTGACGTCAACCCCGGCCTTGTCCAGGGCCACCGGAAGGCTGCCCGCCACATCGGCAAGTCCTCCGGTCTTGGAGAAAGGGTCTACCTCGCTTGAGGCGAAGAGCACTTTTATTCTCTTGCCTTTAGCCATATCAGGCCGCCTCCAGCCAGTTCTTCCCCGCTTTTACCTGGACCTTGACCGGGACGGTAAGCTTTATGACCTCTTCCATCCCTTTCCTAACTATCTTCTTCATCTCGTCGGCCTCAGCATCCGGGACCTCAAAGACCAGCTCGTCGTGCACCTGTAGTATCATCTTTGAGGCAAGCTTCTTCTCCTTCAGGATATTATGTATGTTTATCATGGCTATTTTTATGAGGTCGGCGGCCGAGCCCTGTATCGGGGCGTTTATGGCTGCCCTCTCGGCGAATTGCCTCACGGAATTATTCTGGCTGTTTATCTCCGGCAGGTATCTCCTGCGGTTCAATATGGTCGTAACATAGCCGTTCTCCCTCGCCTCGTCAACGAGGTCCCCGAGGAACGTCTTTACGCGGCCGTATTTTTCGAAATAGGCGTCTATGAATTCCTTCGCCTTCGATACCTCTATCTTCAGTTCTTTGGAAAGGCCGAACGGGCTCATGCCGTAGATGATCCCGAAGTTGACCGTCTTCGCTATCGAGCGCATCTCCTGGGTGACTTCGCTCTCCTTGACGCCGAAGATGAGCGATGCCGTATGCGTGTGGATATCGCGGTCGTTCTCAAAGGCCTCAAGCAGTTCCTTGTCCTGCGAGAAATGCGCGAGTATCCTCAGCTCTATCTGGGAATAATCGGCCGACATGATAACCCATCCCTTTTCCCCCGGGATGAACGCCTTCCTTATCTGCCTTCCCGTCTCGGTCTTTATCGGTATATTCTGGAAATTAGGATCGGAAGAGCTTAGCCTTCCCGTCGCCGTGACCGTCTGGTTGAACGAAGTGTGCACCCGGCCCGACCTCGGGTTGATAAGCTTGGGCAGCGCGTCCACGTACGTCGATTTCAATTTCGAGATCTCCCTGTATTTCAGCAGCAGAGCCGGCAGCGCGTGGACCGCCGAAAGCGCCTCGAGGACCTCGACATCTGTCGAATGGCCGGTCTTGGTCTTCTTTACGACGGGAAGCTTCATCTTCACGAATAATATCTCGGATAATTGTTTCGGCGAATTTATGTTAAACTCGGTCCCGGCGATCTCATAGATCTCGGAGGTCGTCTTCTCGAGCAGCTTCTCCATCTCTTTCGACATCTTAGCCAGGTAATCCACGTCTATGGCCACTCCGGTCAACTCCATGGAGGCCAAGCAGCCGAGCAGCGGCATCTCGACCTCGTGGAAAAGCTTGGCCAGGTTCTTCTCCTCGAGCTGGGCTTCGAGGACGTTCTTTAGCCTGAAGGCCGCGTCTGAGTCCTGGCAGCAGTAATCCTTTATCTTTTCTATCTCCACTTCCTTCATCGTTATCTTCTTCTTGCCTTCGCCTATGAGGTCGGTTATCGGCGTTTTTTTGAAGCTAAGGTATTCCAGTGTTATGTCCTCGAGGTTATGGTTAAATTTCGAGGGGTTTAGCAGGTACGAAGCGACCATCGTATCGAAGACCGGCCCTTCCATGTTGATGCCGTTCACCGCGAGCAGGAGCTGTTCATATTTGATGTTCTGCCCTATCTTAAGCTTCCTCGTGTCTTCCAGAACAGGCTTGAGCTTCTTGAAAAGGGCTTCTTTGCCGAAACCTCCTTTAACGTCCCCTATCGGCACGTAATCCGCGGAGCCTTCTTCCCGGCAGAAAGATATACCCACCGGCTCGCATGAAAGGGGATCTGTCCCGGTAGTCTCGAAATCCAGCGCGAATCCCTTGCTGCCGGCCAATTTCTCCACAAGGCCGTCAAGCGCGGCCTCATCCTCTATTAGGCGGTATTTCCCGGTAAGCTGCTTCCCCGGGCCGGAAAGATCCTTGAGCAGGCGCTTGAACTCAAACTCGTTGAATAATTCGTAGAGCCTGGCGCTGTCCGGCTCCTTTACCTTAAGTTCGTCGAAATCTATTTTTATAGGGACATCCCTGTCCACGGTAGCGAGCTCCTTGCTTAATATCGCCTGGTCCCTGTATTCGGTAAGCTTTTTGCGCAGGCTCTCGGATTTTATCTTATCCCCGGCCGAAAGGACCTTATCGAGGCTGCCGAAATCCTCCATCAGCTTCTTCGCGGTGACCTCGCCTATACCGGTGACGCCGGGTATATTATCCGAAGAATCTCCCATGAGCGCGATCAGGTCGACCATACCTTCCGGCGGGACGCCGTAGCGTTCTTTCACCTTATCCTTGTCGTAGATGAGCCCTTCCTTGTGGACGTTATACACTTTTATGCGCGGCCCGACGAGCTGGAGCATGTCCTTATCGCCGGTCACGATGTAGACCTCATATCCCTTCTCCGCCGCCTTTACCGCCAGCGTCGCCAGGACGTCGTCTGCCTCATAGCCCTGCATCTCGAAGAGCTGGATATTATAACCCCTGACCACTTCCTTTATAAGCGGCATCTGGTCGACCAGTTCGTCCGGCATCGGCTTCCTGTGGATCTTGTATTCCTCGAACTTCTTATGCCGAAACGTCGGCCCTTTGAGGTCAAACGCTATAGCCAGGTATCCGGGCTTCTCGTCCTCGATCAATTTCTTGATCATGGTTATGAACCCGTATATCGCGTTCGTCGGCTGGCCTTTTGAGTTCGTGAGGCTGCGGATAGCGTAGAATGCCCTATAGCAGAATGAATTACCGTCTATTAAGAAAAGGCGATCTGGATTTTCCGTCATTAGTATAATTTTTTACGGGGAAAAATGAAAAAGGCGTGGTCTTTCCGGATTATTCTTCCTATTCCTTGATCTTTACGGCCGTCCCATAGGCATATACGTAGCCGCTGTAGGTGAAATACTGTATGCCTATCACGGCATCGGCCCCCAATTCCTTTCCCGCGTCCTTAAGCTTGCTGTTTAGGGCGTCGAGATTCACTTCGCCGCCGCGGATCGAGACGATCCCTATGACCTTATAGGAATCTTTTATGTCCGCGGTGGTGAGGACAATGTCCTTCTGTTTGGCACTCTTTGTAATCATGGTAGAAGTAGGGGGCTGGGCCATCACGGTTGACGATAATATGATAGCGCATAAAAGGACGGATATCAGTAATATTGTGCGTTTCATAACACCGGTTCTCCTCTTGAGTCCAATATCGTGGCTGTCAGGAAGATCAACAGGTTCTTCTTGGTCTTATCCGTATGGTCGGTCGTAAATAAATATTTGCCTATGACGGGTATATCGCCCAGGAAGGGGATCTTCCTTTTTGTGACCTTTTCATCTTCCCTTATCAATCCGCCCAGGACAACGGTCTCTCCGCTCTTTACGACTACCGACGTCTGCGTAGTCCTCGTGTCGATGACCGGGTACCCTAAATCCGCGGGAAAGTCTGCCGAAGCGGAGATCGGGATCTGGTCGACCAGGACGCTAACCTCCGGGTGTATATCCATAGTGACCACTTTATTGTCGCCGCCGACCGAAGGCGTGACTTCAAGGGATATCCCCGTGACCTTTTCCGCGACTTTGTATATCTCTACCATGACCGGCAAATCTGCGGTCCCGATGTTCGTCCTCGTAAAATCAGACGCGTAAGGGACTATGTTGGCCACCTGGATGTTCGCCATCTGTCCCGACAATGTAGTGACCGAAGGCGAAGACAAGAGGCTGGCTTTTCCCTCTTCGATAAGCGCCTTTATATACGCCCTGTATATATCTCCCGAGTTTGTCATCCTTCCGATAGTCAAACCCAGTCCTGAAGTCTCGTTTGCCTGGCCGAATAAAGCTGCGGCGGTCTGGTCTTCGCTTATCGACCCGCTGTTAACCTCGCCACCGAAATTGCTCCAGTGGCCGTTCTTATCCATGGGGTATCTTTGCGCTTTATGGATCTCCCATTGGACGCCCAGTTCCTGCAGATTTGTGACCTGGATCTCCACAAACCTCGCTTGTATCTTTACCTGGGTAGGCCCGGTATCCCATAATTTGACCAGGTCCTTGGCCATCGACTGGTTGGTCGGGGTATCGGTAACGGTAAGCACGCCGGTTATCCCGTCATAAACGATCTTCCTCTCCGGATTTTCAGGTAAAGCCTCTTGCAGGTATTGCTCGATACCGGAACCCTCTCCGCCGGATGACGCCTCGGCATCGGCCGCCGCAAAGACCGGCCCGGATGCCAGTGAAAGAAGGATAACTGCGGAGTATAAGATTATCGATCTCAAAGAAATGCCGTATTTATATTTCATCTTATAGCCTCGCCTTTCGAGTCAATGATGCTCGCCGTAATGAATATAAGCAGGTTTGTCTTGGTCTGGTTTTTGTAATCATACCGGAAAGCCTGCCCGAGCAAGGGGATGTCCCCCAGGACCGGGATCTTCCTCTTCGTCACGGTCTCGCTGTCCTTGATCAACCCGCCGAGCACTATCGTCGCCCCGCTGTCAACCGAAACGCTCGTCTGGGTGGTCCTCACGTCCACAACAGGCCAGCCTAACGCAGCCGGTATGACTTTTACCGAGGTGGTAGAAGTTACGTTGCCGAGATTACCGGTTTGGCCGCTCGTATTTAAGTTCGAGATGGGCACCTGGTTCCGCAGGACGCTTACTTCGGGATGCAAGTCCAGCGTTATGGTATTCGAACCCTCTGTCACATAAGGGGTCGCTTCAAGGAATATACCTATCGGTTTTTCGGCAAGCGTCAATTTATAAGTCCAGATAGGGAACTCAGCCGTTCCTATGTTCTCAAGAGTGAAATCCGAAACATACGGATAGGTCCTAACCACCTGTATGTTCGCCATCTGTCCGGAGATCGTGGTGATCTTGGGAGCGGAAAGGAGGTTCGCCTTCCCCTGCTGCTCTAAAAACCTGAGGTTCGCGATATACTGTTCGCCGTTTGCCAGGACTTTGGATATCAAAAGCTGTCCGGCGAAATTCCCTGTCACAGGGAACGTGGAAAGGAGATCGTTGTTCCAGTGTACGTTCTGGTAGTTTTGATGTCCGGGGGAGCCGATAGTGAACCCGCTATTGTTGCCGTTGGCGTTTGCCGGATGGAAAAAATCCCATTCTATGCCGAGCTCGTCCAGATCGTTGACCGAGATCTCCACGAACCGCGTCTCGATCATTACCTGTTTGGGGCCGACCTCGAACTCCTTTATCAGCCTCTTTATGAGCTCCTGGTTATCCTTGGTATCCGTGACGGTCAGGAGTTTGCTGCTGTCGTTATAGGTTATCTTCCTGCCATCTTGGCTGGGGAGGCTTTGCTCAAGATACTGTTTAATGTCGCGGCTGCCGCCGTCATCAGCCGCAAAGACCGCAACAGCCGGGATCGCCAAAAAGACCGATAACGCTGCCGCGATAAGTTTTCTTGTCATTTCTTCTCTTTCGTTTCGGAGGTAGCCCCGAATTCCATCGGCGGTTTGATAGAATGGGTCGAACGCTGCCCGTATTTGAGTTTGTATGTCCTCGTGACAAGATCTTCCTTCTCTCTATTTGCCCTACTCGTCACATAAACGTAATTCGTCTCGACCTTATAAGCGAGCTGTGTGGTCTTGAATGCGATGTCGAGGACATCGAGCAAAGGCATCGGGGAAACGGTACTTATCGTGATCTTCATCGGCTGCTCTTTGGTAAGGGCCGCCAAAGATTTCTCGTCTATGACGATCGTTACGCCGGTCATTTCGGTCAGCTGGCGGATAAGGTCCTGGACGTCGGCGTCGGTAACGGATATGGCCGGGACGATAACGCTCGCCATCTTCTCCTGGAGCTTCTTCCTTGCCTCCGCGTCGAGCCTTTCCTGCTCCGGGATCACCTCTTCGATCACCATCTCTTCCTTACTGGTCTTCTCAGGAGGCAGCCATCCCCTATCCACATCAAGGAGCGCCTTCTGTTCGGATGTATCTTTCTCCTCGTTGGTGACGTGCCTGTCTTTTACGACGTACTTGCGTTCTTCCTTGGTAACTTTTTCCCTGGTCGATAATCCATCGGCCTGCTGCGCCTTGGCCAGCCACGCCTGCGCTTCCTGGTCGTTAGGATTGGCCGCGAGGGCGCTCTCAAAATCCGCTATTGCCGCGGAATATTCTTTGCTCACGTAATTCGCTTTTCCGCGCTTGACCATAGAGCCGGTTATCGTCTCCGGGACGGTCGAAACTATCCCTTCCTTGCATAATTGGACATAATGTACGGCTTGTTTATTCTTGGGGTCTATCTGGACTATCTTTTCGAAGATCTGCTGTGCGGTTTCGAAATTTTTAGCATCGTATTCGGCCTTGGCCTGGTTGAAGAGGTCCGTAACGATGGATTTGTGTTCGGCTTTCTTTTCCTTGGCCAGGTCCTGGGCTATTAACCTTGCCTCGACCGAATCTCCGGCCGAGCCCGAATCGCCCACGGCGTAAACCTTGGCGCAAAAACCGTTACATAATGAGATAATAAAGAACAAACCAAAAGCCAAAAAGATGCAAACAAAGAACCTGCCTGCTGTTCTTTTAACCTCATTGGTTATACTCATTTATATCATCTCCCCTTTGTTATGACCCACTCTTTATTTTGGCCGTATAATACCACAGAATCAGTTTTTATGTCAAGAACTTTATACTCTCCGACCATCTCATCCTTCTTTACCTCAATATCCCTATTATTCATTGAGTCGTGCAGCGTTACGACCAATTCCCTGCCCTTTGCGACCTTCTTATATTCGAGGGTAATCTGGCCGTCCTTGTTTTCTATCTTGAGAATCTTGCTATTGATCTCGATCACCTTAAAATCCTTGAACTTATCCCCCTTCTTTACGAAATATGTCTTGCCTGACCAGTTGATCTGGCCTATTATCGTCCCGTCTGACCTCGCGATAAAACCGTTGTACATAAAAGGAAGCGGAACGTAGGAGACGGATGTTATACTTAGCTTTTCAGGTGTAAAGACCGGCGGCGGAGTTTCGGGCTTTATGAACATATTCTTGTCGAAAAGCGGCTGGTATCTCGAGATCGTATAAGGCGATTTAAGCAAATTCTCCGCATACAATAATGAATCGGGAGCGACGTTTGGCTCTTCTTTGGGCTGCGCAGCCCCCTTGCCTTCTTCGGATTGGAACGGGATCTGCTTCGGTTCAAAGACCGAAGACGATTTCCACATCACGAATAGCCATAAGATGAACGCGACTGCTGCTATTATCCTGGCTGGGCCTTTCATGTCTTCTCCGCGGGCAGTATTGCGGCAACTATGACCAGCTCCGCAGTCAGGTCGCCGGGGGCCACGGCTTCCTCGTTAGAAACTTTTATTTTGAACGAATCTATCCTGAAAGGCATATCCGCGACGCTCAACTTCTGTATAAAATTGACCAGGTTGTCGTTCTTGCATTTCAGGACCACCCTGACCGGGAACTCCATATAAAGGCCGCTCTCCGCCGATACCTTCTTGACTTCAAGGAATTCGACGGTAGATATCTCAGGCACCTTCGAGGCCAGCGCTATATTACCGACCTCCCCTATGATATCGAGCTGCTTGACCCTGAACGGGAGGTCTGCAGCATTCGGTATGTCATGTTCGTACCTGTCGAAACCGAGCCAGAACGGGAATTGGAAATTTATGGAGGCGCCGTCCTCTTTCATCTTATTCTGGACCTTGTATAATTCTTCCTTGAATTTAAGCGGGTCGCCGGCCTCCTTCGCCATCCTGGAAACCGGTTTAGAGAAAAGTATGCCGCTTATATCCTTGTCGGCCTCACGCAGGGAATTGAGCTGCCTTTGGAGCCGGTTCTTCTCGCTGTTCAGGAAAGCGAAGCCCTGGTTCTTATAAACCTTGAGCTGCTGCTGTTTCTGCTCGACAGCGTGTTCGATCCTCAATCTCTCATACACGACGATCCCCAGGAAAAGGAAAGAGACCAGGATGACCGCGCCCAGCGTAACTTTAGTAGTAAGCGATTCGCTCATGCCTTTTGGCATCTTTTATTTCTTGCCTTTCGTTTCGCTCTTCTCGACCTTCGGGGCCGGCGCGTCGCCCTGCCCCTTTAGTTTGAACTTTATGGAAAAATCCCTGTACTGTCCCGCGCCTTCTTCCGTCTCGCGCGGCAGGCTCGCGTAAATTATCTCCACCGAATCGAATAACGGCGATGCGGCGAGCTTGTTCTTGAACTCATTGATGGTCAGGAGGCTTGATGTCGTCCTGCCTTCCAGCTGGAAAAGGTCCTTGTCCTTGGAGATCGATGTCAACCAGGTCTCCTCCGGCAGGAGTTTCCTTATCTCCAATATCGCCTCGAGCGAGATGCTTTTCTTCACGGCGAGGCTCTCAAAAGGCTTGAGCTTGGCTTCGCTGGATTTTATGTCTTCCTTAAGCTTGGCTATATCCTTGTTGACGTTCTCATAATCCGACAAAAGCGAATCCAGGAATGTCAATTCCTTCCTCAGGGTCGATGACTGGAACCAGATATTATACGCTATCGTTATCGGTATAACGGCTATGAGGAGGCCGGCCGAGATTATCCAGAACTTCTCTTTCTTGAAATCCCTCTCTTCCTTCCTTTCGACCGGCAGCAGGTCTATATTGGTCGGGCACTTCTGGAGCAGGCGCAGCGCCAGGCCGATCGAGGAGCCGAAGCGGGTCTGGAAATCTATATCCACCCTGAGGGCAGACGGGCATTTTATCTTTTGGCCGAGGTTGGCGCGCCTTATCTGCATGCCCAGCCCCTTCGACAGGAAATCCTCTATACCCTTGAGCTTCGATCCGCCGCCGGATAATATGATCTCATTGAAGGCGGTATCGCGGGCATGCTTGGTTTTGTAGAATTCCATCGACTGGATGACGGACGACACGAGGTCGGAGACGACCGGGTTCAGGGCATTGATGAGGTCTTTGCCGGCCGGGGTGATGCTCGAGGGAACGAGGCTGTCCGAGGCGACTACCATCCCCTCCTTGCGCTTAAGCTCTTCCGCCTTATCGAAAGGTATGTTCAACTTCGAGGCGATCGCATGGGTCATCTCGTCGCCGGCGATGAGTATCGAACGGACCCAGAACCCCTTGTCCGAGATCACGATAAGGTTGGTCGCCTTGGCACCTATATCCAGGATCAGCCCCTTGCCGAGAGGCTCATTGTAAGTCACGGCGTTGAGCAGGGCCAGCGGGCTTACATCGACGAACTCTATATCCAGGTTGGTCCTCGCCACGTACGAGAGCGTGGTCTCTACGATCTCTTTTTTCGCGGCGACGAAAAGGACATCCTCTTCCGGGCCCGCGCCGGCGCGGAAGATCTGGTGGTCCCAGCTTATCTTATCGAGGGGGAACGGGATCTGCTGCTGGGCTTCGTATTTTATTATCTTGTCTATCTTGCCTTGCTGTATCTTGGGGAGCTTGAGGAAGCGGATGAACACCGACTGGCCCGAGAGGGAGAGCGCCAGCCTGCCGGCTTTTATCTTTTCTGTTTTCAGCAACCCCTCTACGCCGTCCCTTACCAGCGTGTCCCTTTTTTCCTGGTCGGCGTATTGGGTCAAATCAAAAAATTTCGCCCGAATAAGCTGGATGCCCTCGGGTGTCTTTTCCAGCTCGACGAGCTTAATCGAGCCTGCGCCTATATCGATGCCTAGAGCACGTTTTCCCATATAGTTATGTATATTTTATAGGATTAAACAAATGTTGTCAATTATTTCTTTTCAAAAAGCAAAAAAATACGAATCCGCTGTTTAATTCTTAGCGCGGGTCAATCTTCGCGCCTCTAATATCCGGTCGGCTATAACCTGCCTTATCTTCTCGTCTTTTGAGAAATTGTCCGCTAGTGAATAACAGAAAAGCGCGTCCTGGGCCTTCTGTCCTTTCAAGGGCTGCTTTAATTTTTTTGCCTTTTTGTACAGCAGGTCATCTCCTATTTTGAAATACCGGTTGGCTACGTTCGCCACGAAATCCCTGTCCTCGACTATGTTAAGATATTCCTCCATTTCCGCAAGTTTCGCGTCATCGCGGGGAATGGGGTTATCTTCGAAAAATCCTTTCAGCAGCAGCTGGACCCGGGATCTCGCAATTTCTTTTATGCTTGGTTCATCTAAACTCGAGAGCGCTTCGTAATAATTTATGGCATATCTGTAATAACCCAGCTTTTTTTCTTTCGCAACTTCTCCCGCCCTGTTCTCGTAATCCTTCGCTTTCGCCATGCATTTCGCGAGATATGCCTCCTTCATATCTTTATCGTCCATATGGGAGGACGCCAAAGAAAGGGAATCAGCCGAGAAAACAACTTCCGGGAGGCCGTCTTTTGCGTTTAAGATCTTGGATGCTATATTACCGCCCCATATCTTTACCAGGAGATCTTTTGACTTATCGGCGTAAGCGGATTCCGGATAATCTGCTATTATCGAGAGCAGCATCCTCTCCGAATTAGGGTATTGCTCGATGTTGAAATCGACCTCTGCCCATTTATAGAGCTCCTTTGCCTTTCTGTCAACGGCATCTTTAAGGTCTTTTCCGGACTTCTCGGCAACAGCGGGGTCCAGCTCATTAGCTTTGTTAAAATGCATTATCGCCATATCGGCGAGGCGGTTCTCGGGCGTGCTGTTTTTCAGGCACCACTCTGCCAGGGCAAGCTGCGCCTTAGCGTCTTTCGGGTCCGTATTTTCAAATTTCTTAAGATAGATATCCTGCACGGTATATAATTCACTTTCCGGGATATCTTCTTTCTTTATCTCCTTCACCCATGATTTAGGGAATCTCACTGTCCCGCCGGTCTTTAGCTTGACTGTCATCTCAGTACCGGTCTCGTTAATTATCTTCCCGTTAAAAGTTTCGCTCCTGTTATTCAATGTGATTATATCGGCGAGGGCCGGCTTAAATCCATATAAAGGAAATACCAGGGAACAAATTAAAATAAACAACAAAAAAGAACTGCGCATGATCCCTCCTAAAAAATTGTTTTGGTAGCATTGCAACTACCTTAAATACAGGACACTGGCCTTCGGAAGGTACGTTATGGTTATATCCTCAAAAACCGGCGTCTCGCTGTAATCGTCATCCGAAGACGAGAGGTTCACCTTGAACACTTCAGAATTAGAAATACCTCCGATGGGCCCATTGATAGTCAGATTACCACTGAGCCCGCCGCCGGTATTTACCTGGACCAAGCACAGCTCCTTGCTTGCATCGGCCGTCTCGGGTATCGTAAGCGTCCAGGAGACCGTGCCCCAACGGACAGAACCGCCCGGACTGAAAGAAGGCGATTGGTAATAACCGCTGTCGGGTATGATCCTCAGGTCGTCCCAGCAAGGGTCGCAACTATTTCCGTATAAAACCAGGTACCAATAGGTGGTCCGCCAGGAATTAGGCTGGCTATTGGAATATGGCCAATAATTATATCTGTCACCCATGGCGGAATTAGCGCCATCGCTATGGAAAGGAACGAGGGTATAACCTGACGTCGGCGGACCACAAAGGTACGAACCCAGGCTCCAACCATTACTGTAATTATAATAACGATGCGATGCCGTTCCCAGCGCCAGCCAGACGCGGTAGTTCGGCGTAAGAACACCTGGATTGCTGTTTACAACCAGTTTAAAAGTCTGGTAATCCGGAAATATCCCGTGATGCTGGTCATTATTCTGTTCCGTAGCCCAGCCGTAATAATGGCTGGGCGTCGTAGGAGGAGTATCGTAATGGTCGGTTATCGGGTCTACCAGGCCGTAGAGGTCCCCCATGCGATAAATACGCTCATTCTGGGGCGGATCCAACAATTCAAGGAACACCCTGCTGTCATAAAAGTCCTTTCCCTCCTTCGGTTTGCTGTTGAACGTGTCACTCTTAGTCCAATCCCAAACGCCATCGGGGTCAATGGCGATAGAAGGCTTCCAGTAATCCGGCGGCCTTGTAATATCTCTCCGACCGGTATTTTTGTCATAATAAAAACCCCAGTGTTGTATCCACAGTTTGGCCTTGGAAGTTACGGGGGCCGAGTGAAATTCTACGGATCCGGTACTTTCATTCCCGTCGCCATAGACGTTCGGCTTCAAATATACGCGGAGCGAGAAGTTATTGCCGAACGCCCATCTGGCAGAATCGAGCGTGAATTTAGGAAACCCCGACCCCCAGAGTTTATTACTGCCGGTACCGTTGAGACCTATATTCATCGGATACGTACTGGTTTCCTGGCTAAAGCTCTTCCAACTGTAACCGAATGAATTACTGTTGTCGTTATCTTCTTCAAAGTTATCCCAATAACCCAATTTAAGCGAATTCGGGATAGTCTTGTAATTAGCCACTATGCTGCCGGCCGGATCCGCGTTATTCATTTCGACGGGGCAGCTGTTAAGCCATGTGGCTTTCAAGAAAACCGGTAGGCTGGGACCGGCAGCATAGGTATCGGCCCGGAATTGCTCCTTTGTAGTGTAATTCAATATCTTGTACACCTGCACGATGGCGGTTATTTGTTTCCGGGCCGGCCCGGCCGTCCCGGTCGAGGTTATCTCGTATATCCCGCTCGGATGGAAACAGAAATCCGTCGAATACCCCGATGGCTTGACCCTGTTCGGGTTGGCGTTATTCTTAATATTGGTCTTCTCCGTTGCGGTAAGCGCGGCCGCGGGCGATAAGTCTACTGTCTCTATGAAATGGTCAAAACCCGCTACGGATACGCCGCCGGAAAACCCCTGGTCGTTCCATACCCTGAAAAAGGTTATCTCCCGCTCGGCCTTGATAGCATTGGCCAAAGCCAGGGCTTTATTGGTATCCGTTATTATCGGCCTTAAGACCGCCTGTAGGACCTCGGTGCTTGCTGAATTTATATTAATTGGGGCCTTGGCCTGATAAATTGAGGAGGAGGGATTGCCCGAGATGTTCGGGTCGGCAAGTCCTGTCAAAGGCATAGCGGTAGTGCTTTCGCTGTTCTGGTCGATATAGCTGTTTACCGTTATATAGGGCGCTATCGCGTTGTACTTAGCCGTTCTCGCGGCCAGGTTCGCGCTTGTCGGCGGGCTAGGGGGTATGGCGGAAATAATCTGTTCCTTGGTGATGTAACCCCCGGCCGGGCGGTTCGCTATTATCGCGTTCCCGTCGCCTGCCTGCAACGGGCCTCCTAATATCGCGACAAGGTTTTCAAGCATTACGGCTTGCGGGGCAGTGGGGTTGTTGAGACCGATATTATCTACTACGTTTACGTTTATCTGGCTTGCGGTATCGGTTATCGTTACGGAGTAGGCGGCGGTATTGCCCATCCCCACGTTCCCGAGGGAAATAGGGCCAATGGTAGCCGGTTGCGCTGGAATAACAGTATAAGGAGAAACACTGGTTGGCAGGGCAGTGAAATTTCCCAAGGCGGCGTTCCTGGCAGAGATGATGGCGAGATTAAGGCCGGCCTCGGCCGCGTCTTTGGCCTGCGCCGACACCGCCATATTCACGGCCGACTTATAATCAACAATCATATTGATAGTAAAGGACGTCCCGATGATCAGCATCATCGCGAGGATGCCAACCGTCACTATAAGGGCGATGCCTTTGTTATTTTTTCCGGTTCTCATTTTCATCTGCCTGAACGCCCTCGGGGGTAACATATGCCGGTAATAATACCGCGTTTATCTTATGAATTTTATTTCTTTTCCTGGATAGGAAAAAGCCGCGATGCCGTTCCTTGGTACCTCAGCGTTGCCGTATTTGGGATCGGGGGTCCTGCCTCGGCGAACCTTCTTTATTGTTTACCTGGGGAGAAGGAACATATATTGCCAGCTTTCCGTCTCCCAAAAACGGCACTATACTACCCGCGCCGAATTTCATACCCTGTATTTCGATATTTTTTGAAGGCGAAACGCTCTTAAGCTTGGCTGAAGGATACAGATCTATTGCGCTGCCCTTTGGTAACTTTATGCCGTTTATTTCAGTATCCCTTGATAGTATCCCGCTCGATACCTTCCCCGACTCAAAAAAGAATACCTTACCTGCGGCAAAAGGGAACCCCTGGATATCCTGGTCCTTGGGCAGATATACCACAAATAGCTTCCCTGAATCGCCGAAATACACATCCGCGCCCTTCGGCAAAGCCACATCCTGCACCTTCTGGTCCTTGTCCAGGGCGCCTCCGTGTATCTTCCCGGATTGCAGCAGGCCTATCCTGCTCCCTTTAGAGAACGATAAACCCTGGACATCTATACTCCGGGTCAGGATGGCGTTATTGAGCTTTCCGGATTTATAGAAATAGGCGTCGCCTATGCACGGGATCCCCTGGATATTATGCTCCTGGCGCAGTACTGCTATCCTTATATTGCCCGTTTCGTAAAATAACAACCTCGTCCCCTTTTTAAAGTCTATGTCTTTTATTTTTTGGTCCTTAGCGAGCCTGGCCAGGGACAGCTGTCCCGAACCGTAAAATTCGACCTCTGTGCCTGCCGGGAACGCGATACCCTGGATGACCTTTGCCGAATTCAGGGTCTCAGTGCTTGCCGTCTCCGCCCTCAAGTTGGATCTACCTTTTGAATACGGGAGAGCGCCCATATCATTCCTTGACCCGTCCGGCCCGTTATACTTGGGATCGGGGTCGCCGGCACCGATACAGGGAGAATCGCCGTTAAGGTGGAAATCGCCTCCTTTGGGGGCCACGAATGCGGGATCGCGGGTGATGTCCTTCTCCCCTTTCTGGCAATTCTCAAAATCCTTGGCGTTATAAAAATCGTTATAAGCGAGGACCAGAGAGATGTCCTTCCTCGGCTCGTTTATCCCGGCGGGCTTAGATATCCCGCCGCCATATCCCGTGGAAGATAATATATTGATCCCGATCTTATTATTATAGAAGATCGAATTACGGACGGCTATCTCGGACGGCCCCCGCCACAACCTTAAGCCGCATTCGCTGTCGGCAAAAGTGCAGTTGACCACTTTTACATTAACGCTTGAATCCACCTTCAAAGATGCCAGGAGGCTCTTGGAGGTAAGTATACAATTGCTAATCGTAAATCCGTTGGCGCCCGAGACCTCAAGAGTTTCCTTATCGAACCGGAGGCTTAAGCCTTTTACCGCTATATTGACCAGCTTAGCACTCTGCGACGACACGCTTATCCCTTCGCCGCCTACCTCTAAAATAGTCTTATCGGCTCCCGCGCCGACAAGATTCATATCTGTCTTAAGTTTGAAACCGTCTTTCTCCTTATAGGTACCTTCCCCTATCGCTATCGTGTCGCCAGGCATCCCGCGCTCGACGGCTTCCTTGACCGTTTTATAATCACCCGGAACGGCGACATCGTACCCGGGCGCCGCTTCGGAGCTCAGGGGCGCAAAAATGACCATACCGAAAAGCAATAACAGGGATATTTTTTTAGACATGATCAAGGCCTCTCACTAATAATGCACATAAAGAAATTCCACCGGCGGAAGATATGTCACCGTGATATCCTTAAAGACGGGCGTTTGGCTGGCCGTGGAATAACCGGTTTCGTCCAAAGTGGCACTCCCTAAATTCCTGGTCTCTAACGTAGCTTTATACTGGATATTCCTGCCTGAAAAACCGGAGAGCGGATCGCCCTTATTCTTCGCCTGCCAATTTACATCGTGCTCGCTCAGGCTATCAGCCGCCCTTAGGCCTATGCTCACCGAGGTGCCTGACGGCTCTGCTGAATTCCAAGTGACCGTTCCCCACACGATATTCGAGTTATCATCGGCGGATTTAGCCGAGAACGGCGTCGAGGCAAGAAAACCCCTGGGATATATTACCCTTATATTATCGAATACGCTCACCAGTTCAGAGCGGCATCCATAGTACGGGCCTCCTCTTTCCTTAATTGTATTAATCCAATCTGCAGGCGAATTGGTATCAAATTTATACGCATTCCGGCAGGCAAATTTAACCGATCCCGTAACGTTAGTCCCGACACTCGAATTGGTGCTCGCCGCAAGGAAATCTACATCTTGAACCGCCCCGTTAAGTTTAGTCAAGCGATAACGGAACGCGCGAAGGCTTGAGTCTTTCCACATCTCGCCCAGGACATAAGGAAGCGGTACACCGGTGCCGTAATCCATAGGATAGGTCGTATCCATAGTCAATCTATCGCCACCCACATTCAATTCCTGGCTATCCGAGCCGGTGTAGAGAACGCCATCCTCATCTTTGAGTTGGGTATAATAATCATTTGGCTGGTCCAGTTCACTTTTTGCGACAAGCCAGGCTCCGCTCCACGGCGGTGCCGGACAGCGGGGAGAACCTCCCTCGTTACGCCCGCTTGCAGGAAACTCCCAGCCGCCGCTTGGCTCGTATTGGCCCTTATCCTGGGTATATACCCTCACAAACATATCGTATCCCAAACCGAAATCATTACCCGAATGGTCACCCTTCGGCGAGTAATAGAACGGATTTAACGCATTCTGCCTCTCTTCCCTGGCTTTTGAATTGATCTTAAGGCAGAAGGTGCTGTGACCCGAAGAATCAACCGCTCCTTCCGGGGATGATAGCCCGTTGCCATCAGGGCCCATAAAAGTAGCCCAACAGATAGAGATAGTATCCGCAGGATAAGCTCCCGGAGCCGGAGCCGATCCGTCAGAAGGGAGACTGGCAGGGTCGGGCGGTATTATTGTGGTAAGTACATCCCCTTTTAACATTATGACGTCATAGCCTATATCCTCGTCAAAATTGGTCCAATAACCGAGCTTGAGGGAATCGGGTGTGGTCGCGTAACTGCCCTCCCAATTCATCTTTTGGGTCGCATCAATAAACGAATCTTCGTCGGTGGGACAGGAGTCCATCCAGTTCACGTTCCTTAGTTCGCCGTCGGAAAAACCGGCCCCGCCATAAGAATTCCCCTGAGCGTAATAATCGCTGAACCACGCCCCGGAAAACTCCGATCTTGTCGTTTGGGTCCAGGTGCCGAAGGCCCTGACCGTTGCCGTTATCTGTTTTGTCGCCAGTGTACTCCCGGACGCGTCCTTCACTTTTCCCGTGGAAGTTATCCTGAATACGCCGGCCTGGTCATACTGGATGCCTGTCGTCGTCGGCTGCAGGCTCTCCTCCATTATAAACTTTTGCACAGGAGCACCGATATTTCCGTAATCATAGATCTTGCCGTAGAAGGAAGTCGGGCAATAGCCGAGATAATCGGAAAGGACTAAAAATCTTTGGTTGCCTCCGTAGGGGTCCCATGTATAAGGTAAAGCGTTCCACTCCAGGTACAACACGTTCTCGTGAGTATAATTAAAATATTCCATCCTTATCGGATGCCAGCCCGCATAGGTGAACGTCACGTTCCCGCTCTCTTCCCTATTCCCGCCGGATGTAGACCAGTAAGATGTCACCTGGTTGCCGTCTATGTATAATTTGCCCCCGTCACGGCTCGTCACCCAAAATTGAATATTCTGGTTTAACCTGCTCGATGGAATATAGATATAACCCGTAAAGACGGCCCCATACTGGTCAAGGCCTGCGCCCACCGACCAGTCGATGCCGATATATCCTCCCGCCCATTCTCCGTCATGGGCCTCGGACCAGCCCCCGTTGTCGCCGTCCACGCCGGCAAAGGTCTTGCCGGGCTCCCAGGACTGGCAGCGCCTGCCTAACTCGATGATCTTTCCCCTGAAATTAGCCACGTTCAGGATCGTACTAGAATCCCAGCTTATCCTGTTCGAATAATATTTTGCTATCAATCCGCCCCTTATTACCGGCGAGGCAATGGTTATCATGTCTTTAATAGCGTTATACCTGGCGTCGTTTAAATTAAGTACGAGCTTCACTTCTTCCAAGGAAGCGTAAGGGGCATATTTCACGGCCACTCCCTCGCTGTTGCATGCTTGTACCCATGGGTCATGGTAGCCCCTGGCGCTGTTCGTCAAAAGAAAAGATGTGGAAGTGGGGCTGTCGCCGCGGTAATCTATTATCTTGGCTATTTCGTCATAAGAGAGGCCTGCAGCCTTCAGCCTGTCTATCCAGGGATAGTCGGTCTCGTCGAGAGTATTTATGTTTATCTTCTGCAGGGGTGTAGAGTCGACCGTCACCTCCTCGCGCTCGACCGTGACCTTGTAAGTATTTGTGGTGCCGGGTATCACGACCTCGGGAGATGTCGTCGTCGAATAGTTATTCGCGATATTATCCAATACCGTTTGATAGTTGACGGTCTTCACCCAATTGCGGATGTCCGCAATGGCGATATCTGCGGCGCCTTTGGCGATCTGCGTGGCGACCGAGGAGTGATAGAAATTGGAGGCAGCCTTATATTCTATCTGCATGTTTATGGCGAAACTCGTGGCTACCATGGCAATGAGGGCCAGGACGCCCACAGAGATTATTAGGGCTATGCCTCTCTTCTGTTTATTCTTCTTGTTCTTCATTTCGCACCTACGATCCTGATGTAGTCGGTAAATGTCTTCGACTGGGTGCCGTCCCTGCTCTGGACGGTCAAAGACACTGAGACGGCGTCGGGAAGGCCGTCCGGTATCAACTTGTTGCCGTTGGAATCATAATTCTCGGTGGCGGCGCCGGTCAAGGCGTCCGAGCCTGAATTCCAGCTGGGCACGGTTGCGGTCGGCGCAGCGCCCGCGACGTGCCTGTAATAGTAGGTAAAACTCAGGGCCTTCACGTTGGTTGCGATCGGCGTATCCAGCGCGCCGGTATCGGCCGAGCCGTCAGCCCTTTTCGTGAAATCATAGACGGCCGGCGCCCCGGGAACGTTGAAATACTCAAAATGGCGCATCAGCCTGTTATCATAGTCCCTTAACCAGTAGCCTACCTCACAGAGGTCCTGCAGGCCGGGATTATTGGCTATCGGCGCGACAAAATATATCTCATCGCCTGCGGAATTCGTTTTAAAACCGTGGGTGGCGGAATAGCCCTGGAACTTGGTCCGGTAAGATGTATTATTACTATTCTGCCATAGATAAGCGGAAGCCATCTCTTTCTCCATCATGTCGAGGGCAAAGCGCGCGTTCTGGTACATATCGAGGATAGTCTCGGCCTTGCGCCACGAATCGAGGCTGCCCTTAAAGACCATAAATATAGAGGTGACGAGAATGGAGAATATGACGGCCACGACCAGGATCTCTACCAAGGTCAGGCCGGAGGTGTTCCTCTTTATATGTCTATCTGGTCGCCACATAGGTCGTGAATACCTGATGATAACCTTTGTTCCTATATTGCCAGCTTATTGTCAAGTCCACCTGCCTTAACGTGTCCGCGGATGCGCCTGTAGTTGAAACGCTCTGCGACCAGGTGTAAGCCGGGTCGGAAAATGAGCCTGTTGAAATACCTAAGACGGGAAATCCCGCGTTCCTCAGCTCTTCCATATGATTATGCCCGTAGATCGCCACTTGCGTGGAATTCACGGACCGCCTCGCCGCGTCGAAGCCTATAGGGAAGAGGGACAATATCCCAACTAACCCTACGGCGAGTATCGCGAGCGAGATGACTATCTCTATTAAAGTGAAACCTTTTCTCATGATGCTTAAAGGACTACCTTCTCCAGTTGGTTATATCGTCGCTGCCGCCGTTATTATCAGTTTTGTTGGGCCCGTTTGACCATATATCGACATAATTAGTGAAACCGCTGCGCGAGCTATCGCTTGGATTAGCGTAATGATAGGCGCTGCCCCAGGAATCGAGTATATTGCTACCGCTCACTTCATTCGTCTGGAAATTCATGTAAGGGCCTGACCAGTTGACAGTGCTTAAACCATAGGTCGTCAGATTAGCAGTTGAAGTGAGAGAGCTGTATAGTTTATCGATGCCGCTGGGCGGATAGATCCCCTCATCCGCCTGGAGCATCCCAAGCGCCGTTTCAAGGGCGGCTATCATCGCCCTGGCCTTGGTAACCATCGCGCGCTCTTTAGCTTTCTGCGCGGCGCCGGTTATGAGGCCTGCTAATATCAGGATGATCGTCATGACGACTATCAGCTCTATTATCGTGAACCCGCCTTTACGTTTTTCCATTTTAACCATTCCCTCCCAATGCGGTTATGAGGCCGAAGAGCGGCATGAACATCGAGACTACTATAAAGCCGACTATCAGGCCCATGCCGATTATCAAGAAAGGTTCCAGTAAGGACATAAGTCCCGTTACCGTGACATCCACTTCTTCATCGTACACATCGGCGATCTTCAACAGCATCTGGTCGAGGGCGCCGGTCTCCTCGCCTACGGATATCATGTTAACGGCCATCGCCGGGAACAATCCGGCTTTCAGGAGCGGCTTGGCCACGGTCTCGCCTTCACGGACGCTGTCATGGACGTGGATTATCGACTGCGCCATGACCTCGTTACCTGTCGTATCTTTCGCGACCATGAGCGACTGAAGTATCGGCACGCCGCTCGAAAGCAAAGTGCCCAACGTCCTCGAGAAGCGCGCGATAGCTATCCTCCGGATCAACGGCCCCATTACGGGAAGCTCCAATTTTATCCTGTCGATCACCAGCCTCGTCGCCGCTATCTTTGACAGGATCGTATAGGTCACGATGAAAAAGATGATGAGCCCGAGGCCTATAAACCACCTGTCCTTCATCAAACTGCTGATGAAGAGGAGTACCCTTGTCGGAGGAGGCAAGGCGACGTTCATTTCTTTGAATATCATCATGAATTTCGGGACTATGAAAGTTATCAGGAAAAATAATACCGAAAGAGCCAACGTCAGGACAAGGGCGGGATATATAAGCGCGGCCTTTATCCTGCTGTTCAATTTCTGCGATTTCTCTGCGAATTCGGCCAGTCGCGTCAATACGAGCTCAAGGACGCCGCCGGTCTCGCCGGCCTTTACCGTGTTTACATAAAGCGGCGGGAAGGCTTTCGGATATTTAGAGAGGGCTTCAGAGAAAGAACTTCCGCCTTCTACCTGTTCGGCCAGGCCGCGGATAGTCGTTTTCAATATACCCTTCTCCTGGCGCTCGAGGACGTATAAGGCCCTCACGAGCGGCAGGCCTGACCCGATAAGCGTGGCCAGCTGCCTGGTAAAGACGGTCACCTGTTTTTGGCTTACGCCGCCCAACGTAAGGTTCAGTAAGGACTCTTTAGCCGGGGCAGAAGTGCCTTCGCGCAGGTCTTTGCTTGCTCCGGGAGAGGCTGTTTTCGACTTCTCCTCGCTTACACTTACCGGATAAAGACCCTTCTGGCGGAGCTGGGTGACCACCTCGTCGTTAGAGTTGACCTCGAGCTTGCCTTTTGTCTCTTTCCCGTCTTTGTCGATCGCTACGTAATTGAATATTGCCATAGCTGTAGTTCCCCTCCCGCTTACAAAGCAAGTATACCCTATAAGTTACCGAAAATCAAAGTATCGCGGACTGGGCTTCCTTAAGGACCTCTTCGGCCGAAGTGGCGCCCAGAAATATCTTCTCGATGCCGTCGCTAAGGAGGGTCTTCATTCCGGCCTCTATCGCGGCATCTCTTATAAGCGCAGTATGGGCTTTTTCTATGACCAAAGCCCTGATCTTGTCGTTAAGGACGAGAAGTTCGAATAAGCCCGTCCTCCCCTTGTATCCGGAATTATTGCATTTTACGCATCCGGCTCCCCTGTAAAATTTCTTTCCCGCCGCCATTTCGGGTGTTATCCCCAGGTCGGATAGCATCTCCGGCTCGGGTGTATATTCCTCCTTGCAGAACTCGCATATCTTCCTGACGAGGCGCTGCGCCAGTACGGCCTCGAGCGTCGAGGTCACGAGGAACGGCTCCACGCCCATATCTATAAGCCTGGTGATCGTGCCGGACGCGTCGTTGGTGTGTATGGTCGAGAAGACGAGATGCCCGGTCAACGAGGCCTGGATGGCTATCTGGGCCGTCTCGGCGTCGCGGATCTCGCCGACCATGATTATATCCGGGTCCTGCCTCAAGATGTGGCGCAGCGACGACGCGAAGGTAAGGCCGATCTTGGCGTTTATCGGCACCTGGATAACGCCCTTGAGGTCGTACTCGACCGGGTCCTCGGTCGTGATGACCTTATATTCTATCTTGTTTATCTCTTTCATGCATCCATACAAGGTGGTCGTCTTTCCGCAGCCGGTCGGGCCGGTAGCGAGGATTATTCCGTTGGGCTTGATGATCAGGGTGCGTATCCTTTTCTTCGTATCCTCGAGCATCCCGACATCATCGATGGAAAGGCTGACCACCGTCCTGTCGAGGACCCTCATGACGACGCTCTCGCCGAATATCGTAGGTAATGTCGAGATCCTGAGGTCGACGCTCTTGCCTTCTATCGTGACCATGATGCGCCCGTCCTGGGGAAGCCTGCGTTCGGCTATGTCGAGGTTCGCCATGACCTTGATCCTGGATGAGAGTCCGAGACTTAAGTTCTTAGGAGGTCTTGCGACTTCATATAGGACTCCATCCACCCTGTACCTGATCCTGTAATCCTGCTCGAACGGCTCAAAATGTATGTCCGAGGCCTTCTCTTTCACGCCCTGCAGCAATATCATGTTCAACAATTTTATGACCGGGGCGCGGGAAGCGAGGTCCTGCAGTGTGGCGATATCGGTCGACTCTTCGCCGGCCGGCAGGAGTTCCATCTTTTCGCCGAATACTCCAAGGACGTCCTGTATCGTCTCGCCCTCGCTGCCGTAATATTTCTGTATCTCCTCTTTTATCTCCTCATCGCTGGCTACGACGCCCTTGATGTTCATCCCGAGGGTAAACCGCAGGTCGTCGAAGGCTGCCACATTCAACGGATCGGCGATAGCGACGGTGAGCTGGTTCCCGTCAATGGCGACGGGAAGTATGCTATATATCTTGGCGACCGAGGCCGGGACCTTGTCGATCACTTCCTTCGGGATCTTCACGCCCTTAAGCCTGGCTACCGAGAAGCCGGAGCGCGCGCCGAGGACCTGGAGGATATCGTCCTCTTTGACCAGGCCCATATCTATCATGATGCGGCCCAGGAGTTTACCGGTCAGTTTCTGTTCTTCGAGGGCCTGTTCCAGCTGATGGTCGTTTATAAGGCCTTTTTCAAGGAGGAGCTGGCCTACCTTCTTGTATTTATCCTGTTTAGGCGGTTCTTTTTCCGGGGCCATATTATTCCTCGTAGCCGTGCGTTATGCGCACGACCTCAGATATCGTGGTGATCCCTTCCATGGCTTTCGAGAGGCCGTCCTCGCGCAGTAACTTCATGCCGTGCTTGCGTGCCGCATCGCGGATCTCGGGAGAAGGCAGCCTCTTTATGATCATCTCCCTTATCTCGTCGGTGTTGAGGAGGAGTTCGAAGATCCCTATCCTGCCCCTGTATCCCGTATAATTGCAGTTCTTGCATCCGCGCCCGCGCCATAATTTTATCCCGGCCGCGGCAGGATCGCCCTGCTTATGGCCGAGCACATATAATTCCTCGAGGGTCGGTGGGTACTCTTCCTTGCAATTGTCGCAGATCTTGCGGACGAGCCGCTGCGCCATTACCGCCTGCACCGTCGAGCTGACCAGGTAAGATTTCACTCCCATGTCTATCAGGCGCGTAAAAGCGCCGGCAGCGTCGTTGGTATGGAGCGTGCTGAAGAGGAGATGCCCGGTCAGGGCCGCCTGTATCGCGATGGATGCCGTTTCGAAATCGCGGATCTCGCCGACCATTATGACGTCAGGCGCCTGCCTCAGCATCGTCCTGAGGCCCGAAGCAAAAGTCAGCCCGATCGAAGGCCTGACGTGCACCTGGTTTATCCCGGAGATCTGGTATTCGACCGGGTCCTCGATAGTTATTAATTTTTTGTTCGGTTTATTGATATAGCTGAGCGAGGCGTATAATGTAGTGGTCTTGCCGCTTCCGGTCGGGCCGGTTATAAGCAACATCCCGTAAGGGAGATGTATCAGCCTTTCGAACGTATCCGCGTCCCCGTGGAGGAATCCCAATTCCTTAAGGCCGAGCATGAAGCTCGATTTGTCGAGGATCCTCATGACCACGCTCTCGCCGTATAATGCGGGGAGGGTCGACACACGGAGGTCGAGGTCCTTGCCCGCGCCCGAGATCCTGATCCTGCCGTCCTGCGGCAGCCTCTTCTCCGCAATATTCATACCGGCCATGATCTTCAGGCGGCTTATGATGGAAGGCTGCAGCTGTTTCGGCGGGCCCGGCACTTCGTGCAGGACGCCGTCGATCCTGTACCTTATGCGAAATTTGTCCTCGAGCGGCTCCACGTGGATATCCGAGGCGCGGTTCTTCACGGCCTCGGCAATTATCTGCGTGACGAGCTTTATTATAGGGGCTTCCTCTTTCTCCTCTTCCTTGGCGACCTCGCCGGCCGCTCCCTTGAAAGAGACCGCTATCTCCGAGTCCTTTTTCGACGCGACCGCGTCCAGGATATTCTTGCTGCCCCCGTAATGTTTTTCGAGCGCGATAGAGAGGTTGGTCTCCGAGGTCAGGACAAAATTTAATTTACATCCGGTCAAAGCTTCGAGGTTATCCTGGGCAAGGAGGTTTATAGGATCATCGGTGCCGACGGTAAGCACGTCGTTTTCGTATTTCAGGGGTATCATCCTGTGCCGGTAAGCGATGTTCGGCTTTACTTTCTGGAGCACGTCGAACGGTATCTCCATATCGAAGATCGGGGAACGGGCGAGGGAGAATTCCTGGACGATGAGGTCCCTAAGCTGTTCTATTTTTAAGAAACCTATACCTGCGAGGATCTCGGAGAGGCGGCCGCCTGATTCGACCTGGGTCTTTAGGATGTTCTTAACCTGGGATTCTTCCAGGATCCCTATAGACCTGACGTATTCGGCTATGAGCCTGCTTTTATTCAGCAAATCCCTGTCTCTCCCCTTTTATGCTCCTGCGCGCTCCGGCGCGCTGCAGCATCAGCCTCGCGGCGGACGGCCGAGAACGGGACCTTTTTCAGTTTCGCGGCCCTTTTGCAATCTTCGTATTCCGGAGAACAAATACTAATTACGTTTTTCCAAGAGCCAACCTTCACCTTTATATTACCATATTTTGTGTTTACTTCAACTATTTTACGCTTAAGTTTCCGGCGTCCGGCCGTATGCCTCCTTATGCCGAATGTGGGCGTCTCTTCAAAGATGATCCCGGAGAGCGTCTCGGCCGTTTGCGGCTCGGAGACGACCGTCAATACGCAGGCCGGCCGCGATTTTTTCATGATCACCGGCGTTATATAAACATCCAACGCGCCGGCCTCAAAAAGCCTCTCGATGATATACTCGTATATTTGGGGGTTCATATCATCGATGTTAGCCTCCAATACCGTGACGACATCCGCATCGCCGTCCGCCTGCCGTTCTCCTATTATCGACTTGAGCAGGTTCGGCCTGTCCGGGATATCGCGGCTTCCGGCGCCGTATCCGGCCCTGAGGACCTTCATCGGCGGTATATCGTCCTGCGGCCTCGAAAATGTCTTAAGGAGCGAAGCTCCCGTCGGCGTCACCAATTCGAAAGGAACGCCGGCTATGGAGATATCGATCCCCTGCAACAGGTAGGCCGTGGCAGGAGCGACATTTGCCACTGCCAGGCGCGAAGAATATATCTCGTCGATGCCCAACTCTTCCAGCGCGATACAGGCGCCGACTATATCGACCACGGAATCTATATCACCCACTTCGTGGAAATGCACTTTCTCTACTGGAACGCCGTGGGCCCTGCTCTCCGCTTTCGCGAGATTGTTGAAAACGGCGACTGACATCTCCTTGACCCGGGCCGAGAGGCCCGATGACTTTATCGCCTTCACGATGCCTTTGAATGTCTTGTCATCCGTATGTTCGTGCCCGCGGCGCTTTTTATATATGACGTCGAATTTCACGCCTGATACGCCGGCGCGCGAGACTTTACGCGCCCCCAATTTATAATCGCCTATCTTCATCTTGCGCAGCTGCGAGCCGAGGCGCTTGATATCCAGGCCGCAATCTATGAGCGACCCCAGGAACATATCGCCGCTTATCCCGCTTGGGCAATCAAGGTATAATATTTTTTTGGGATGGGTCATTTATTTATGAGCCCCGCGAAATATCCCGCGCCGAAACCGTTATCGATATTCATCACGCACACCCCGGGCGCGCAGGAATTCAACATCGTTAAAAGCGACGACAGCCCGCCGAATGAAGCCCCGTATCCCACCGACGTCGGCACGGCGATGACCGGGCAGGCGACGAGCCCGCCGACGATCGAGGCGAGCGCCCCCTCCATCCCTGCGACGACTATTATGACCTTAGCTTTCTTCAGGAGCGGTATGCTGCCGACGACCCTGTGTATGCCGGCGACGCCGACATCGTAAAGCCGCGCCGTCCGGTTACCGAGGAGCTCGAGGGTCAACGCCGCCTCCTCCGCGACAGGGATATCCGACGTGCCGGCGGTCACGATGAGGACCTCGTCCTTCCCGGGCCTCGGCTTTTTTTTAGCGAAATATATCATCCTGGCATCCTCGTTGAACTTCAAGCCGGGGATGACGGCGCAAAGATACCTGTATAATTCGGGCGAGGCCTTCGTGATGAGGAGCGTATTGCCGCTGGCGATGATGCGCTGCGCTATCTCGGCGATATCGCGGTCTTTCTTGCCCGGCGCGAATATGACTTCGGGGAAACCCTTGCGGACAGCGCGGTGGAAATCGATCTTGGCAAAACCCATGTCGTGGAAAGGAAAATGCTCGAGCTTCTTGAAAGCGGCCCTTTTGGAGATCCTGCCGTCCTTAAGGTGAGAGAGCACTTTTTTTATCGAATGTTTGGAATAATCCATGGTGCCTATCTTCTTAAAAGTATCACCGCCACTAAAAGGACGATCAAAACGAACGCGAGTATATAGAAATCGTTGAAATAAACGAAATCCCTTATCCTGTCGAATGCAGAGTATCCGGCCTTCTTCTCTTCTTTCTGCGCCGGCCTGATGTCGAGGATCGGGACAGACTGGTGCTTGATTATGCGTATCCTGCTGCGCAGGGCATCGACCTGGCTCTTCCTGAACCTCAGGTATTCGCCGCCGATCCTGTAAGCCGGTATCTTCCCTTCGGCGACAAAACGCCTGAGCTCTTCCTCGCTCAAGTCGAGGATATCAGCGGCGTCATGGAGGCTTATGAGCTTCTCCCTTTCGGCCGGGGTATCGGATGCCTTATTTAATTCGTTCCGATGCAATCCATTCATCTATTTTCGCTTTATCAAAATGCAGCCTGTCGCCTTCCCTTATCGCCGGCAGCTTCCCGCTGACCGCCCAATCCCTGACGACCGATGAATCGACCTCGAGATACCTCGCGACCTCTTCCACTTCCATCAGTTCGGCCGCGGCCTGCGATGAGGCCCTTCCGCCGGAGACCATCTGGCAATTGCCGTTAAGGACGGCTCCCTTGCTTATCTCCAGGAGCGGCGTCTTTATGTTCCCGTCAACGCGCGCCGGCGAGATGAGTTTCAGGGATTTTTTCGCGACCACTTCGCCGGTCACCCTTCCCGCAATGGTTATCTCGTCTCCGACGATGTTCGCGTTCACGAACGCCTTCTCTCCGATGGTGAGCGTCCCTTTCGTGTCAAGCGTGCCTTCAAACCTACCGTTTATCTGCAGGTTCACCGGGTCCTTGAAAGACATCGTTCCCTGCATGCTGGCATCGACATCCAATATCTTCTCTTCCGTCTTCTTACCTTTGCCTAGCATCTTGACACACCCCCTCTCGTGCCTTTATGAATCGGTCAACACCGACCAATCGGCCTTCTTGACCCCGTCCAGCCCGCGTACCTTCGAAAGGATCTCGTTATCGTGTTCGTTCGTCAATAGTTTTACGCTGATCTTTATGATGAGGTCCTCGGAAGACGAGGATTTTTTCACGTCGAAATCTTTTATCTCAACGTCGTACTCGGAAAGCAGCGCCCGTATCTCCTGGAGCTGCGATGCGCCGGCTTTCGTATCTATCTCGAGGGTCTTGTACCAGTCCCTCCTTATCATGACCCTCTCGACCCTGTTGAGGAAGAAAAGGGCGGCTAAGACTAAAAGCGTCGTAAAAGCGGCGGGCGCATACATCCCCGCGCCGACCGCGAGGCCGAGGCCGGCAACTGTCCAGAGGCTTGCAGCCGTGGTAAGGCCGCGGACAGAGGCCTTAAATCTTATTATCGTGCCGGCGCCGAGAAAACCTATACCGCTGACGACCTGCGCCGCTATCCGGCCCGGGTCTACGGCGGCATGGCCCCTGTAGATGTCGAAGATATACATCGAAGTGAGCATCATGAGGGCTGAACCTACGCCGACCAGGATGTGCGTCCTGAAGCCTGCGAGCCTCCCGTGCACTTCGCGCTCGTAACCGATGAGTCCGCTTAAGACCGCCGCAATAAGCAACCTTAACATCATATCCAAATCGCTAAGTCCCATTGCCCTCTCCTTCTAGATGCCGAGGTTAGGTTCAGCTGTCAGGTCCAGACCGGACCTTTTGCCTTTTTTATATAACAGGTACCCGGTCGAGGCGATCATCGCGCCGTTATCGAGCGAAAGACGCATCGGCGGGAATATGACCTCTATCCCGTCCCTTGCGCCGGCTTCTGTAAGCTCTTTCCTTAAAAGCCTGTTGGCGCTCACGCCTCCGCCTACGATGAGGCGATCTATCTTCTTTTTTCCGCTTTCGCGGGACTTTGCTACACAGGCGGATACCGCTTTTTCAACGACCGCTCCGATCGCTGCCTTCTGGAAACTCGCCGCGATATCCGCGGTCATCTCCGCAGTGAGCTTCCGGCCTTTCACATGATATAATACCGCAGTTTTTATCCCGCTGAAACTAAAATCGTATGAATCATCCCCGAGATAAGGCAAAGTGAATTTTACCGCATCCGGATCGCCGCGCCGCGCCGCCTTTTCGATCGCCGGCCCGCCGGGATAACCCAGCCCGAGTATTTTTGCGGCTTTGTCGAACGCTTCGCCTATCGCGTCGTCCCTGGTCTGGCCGAGCAGCCTGAACCTGCCTATATCTTCGCAAAGTACGAGGCTTGTATGCCCGCCGGAAACTACAAGGCCCATGACAGGGAATTTAATATCCGGACGGCCGATGAGCCCGGAGTAGATATGCGCCCAAAGATGGTTCACTCCCACTACCGGTATACCGAGGGAATAGCCGAGGGATTTTGCGAACGATATCCCGACGAGGAGTGCGCCGACCAGGCCGGGCCCCTGGGTCACCGCGACCAGGTCGATATCTTCCAGCGTTACGCCGGCTGCCTTGAGGGAATCCTTTACGACATAATCGATGACTTCAAGGTGATAACGCGTGGCTATCTCCGGGACCACGCCGCCGTATTTCTTGTGGAATTCGAGGGAAGAGGCGATAGTGTCGGAGATGACCTCGTTACCGTCCTTCACTACGCTGGCGCCCGTCTCGTCGCATGATGTCTCGATGCCGAGGACAAGCATTATCCCTACCTCGCCAGGTCCGATACGAACGTCATCTCTATCCCCCTGCTTTCTATAAGCGGGATCATGTCTTTCAAAACGGATATGGTGTTAGGGCGGTCGTGGCCTATCGCCACGGCGTACCCGTTCTTTACCGCGAGGTCCATCGCCTTGCCGATCTGCTTTTTTATGTAGGCCGGGTCGCTTTCGTTATCGAGGAATACGGACCTCTTGATAAACCTTATGCCCGCTTCCTTCGCGGCCGGCTCGCAAACGGAATAATTGGTGACGAGACTGTCGAGGAAGAACATGTTGTTCTTTTTTAATTCGCCGAATACGACTTTCATAAGCCTGCGGTCTTCGGTGGCCTTGGATCCCTCGTGGTTATTCATACCGACCGCGCCGGGAACGGTCTGGAGCGCCTTATAAAGGTTAGCCCTTATCTCGTCATCGGTCATGCCGGTATAAAGGGTTGTAAGCTCAAGCTTGATCTTCGCCTTCGGCTCCATGGGCATGTGTATTATCACCTGTTGGCCGCGGGCCTCCGCCTTCTGGGCGATCATTGTCGAATAAGGAAGGCCGGGCAATATGGAAATAGTGACCGGTTTATCCACTTGCAGGATAGCTTCCAGGTTCCTTGTGCTGTAACCCCAATCATCCAGCACTATCGCCAGTTTCGGGCGCGCCGGGACCGGGACCGGCTTTATTACTTCAGGAGTCACAGGGGGAATGACCGGGACCTTCGGCGGCACCGGCGGTACCGGCTTCGCCGTTACCCTCCGGATAAGTGTCAGGCGGAATACCGGGTTGCTTGATGAGCGTTCCGCGATGATGAACGACGCTTCTTCCCTTAATTCCTTCTTGCTCCCTTCAGGGGCCAAGGCCCCTGAAGGGACCTTGCTCTTCACCGCGCTCTCTTTTACCGTCCTTGAGACCGAAAGCAATTTAAACCCGGCCTTATCGAGTGATTTCGAGATTCTCTTCTCGAAATCATCGAAAGAGAACCCGTCCGGGACCCAATACCTCTTTTCGAGGTAGACGTGTTTCGCTTTGCCTACCAGGTCCTTATTCGAGACCTTGGCCGCGGCGAGTTCGGAAGAAACGATCCGCTCAAGCGTCCTGTCATGGAACAGGTCCCTGGTGGTATTGTAGAGCAATACCACGCAGATCACCGCCGCGATGATGACTACAACGTTATACGCGTTTGCTTTGTTCATTTTTGCCCGTTTTGCACGATGCAGGACTTGTATATCTTCATCGTCTTTATCACGTCTATAGCGGCCTGGAGCTGGTTGTCATATTCCTCTTTCTTCACAGCAGGCTTTTGCGGCTGATCCTCGATCTTATCGAAGACCTCATCGGGATTTTGCTTTGATGCCTCTTCCTTCTTGACCGGCTTATATTCCACGACTATATCGGGCATGATGCCCTTCCCGTGGATAGAGCGGCCGCTCGGCGTGTAATATTTGCTTGTTGTAAGCCGCATCGCGGAACCGTCGGATAGAGGTATGACGGTCTGCACCGATCCCTTGCCGAATGTCTTCATGCCGACCAATACTGCGCGTTTGTGGTCCTGCAACGCGCCGGCGACTATCTCGGAACCGGAGGCCGAGCCCTGGTCGACGAGCACGACCATCGGGTAATCGGTCCTGGGCTTCTTCTCCTTCACGCGGAACTCCATCTCTTTCTTCTCGTTCCGCCCTTTGGTATATACGATCATCTCCCCGGTCGGGAGGAATTTGCCCGCGACTTCGGCGGCGACATTCAAAAGCCCGCCCGGGTCGTTCCTCAGGTCGAGGATAAGGCTGTCCATCCCTTGCTTCTCGAGATCGACCAGCGCGTCCTCGAGGTCCTTGGCCGAGCGCTCCTGGAATATGCTGAGTTTTACGTATGCTATCTTCTCTTCCAGTATCCTCGGGTTCTTTATCGACTTCACCTTGATGATATCCCTTGTTATCGTGAAATCAAGGACCTTGCTCTCGCTCTCGCGCAGGACCGTTATCGTGACAGGCGTCCCGGCTTTTCCCCGGAGTTTCTTTACCGCCTCGACCAGTGTGATGCCGCGCGTTATGTCTTTGTCTATCTTCACGATCCTGTCCCCGGCCTTCACCCCTGCTTTGAAGGCGGGGGTATCGTCTATCGGCGCGATGACGGTAAGCAAGTCGTCCTTGACGGCTATCTCGATGCCGATCCCGCCGAATTCGCCTTCGGTCTCGACCTTCATCTCCGCATAAGACTCGGGATCCATGAACTCGCTGAATTTATCCAGCGATTGCACCATGCCCTTGAGCGCGCCGTATATCAGCGCTTTCGACTTGACGTCATCGACGTATTCGGAGCGGACGATGGTAAGTGCGTCTGAAAAGAGCTCAAGCTGTTTATATATATCCTCTTCCTTCTCCGGCGTGGCCTTTACCGCAGGGGCGGTCGGCGCTGCAGAGAGGCAGTTGGAAAGCGCGAAAAATACGATCAAGAACCAAACTGCAAACCTGGTTTTACGCATTCTGTTCTCCTTTGCTGTTTTTCGAAAGTTTATCCCTTAATATCTTGTTGACGACCGCGGGATTGGCCTTCCCCTTGGTCTTCTTCATCACCTGGCCGACGAGGAACATGAGCGCGTTATCTTTTCCGTTCATGAAATCTTCCGAGGTCTTCGCGTTTTCCGCGATCGCCTCTTCGGCGAATTTCTCGAGCTCCCCGGTATCGGATATCTGGACAAGCCCCTTCTCCGATATTATGGCGGCGGCTTCCTTGCCCGTATCGAGCATCTCAATGATGATATCTTTCGCCATCTTGCCGCTTATCTTTCCTGAGTCGATCTCTTTAAGGAGCCCGGCGAGGGCCTGCGGTTTCAATTTTGAATCTTTTACAGTCAGGTTCTTGGCGTTCAAATACCCCGAAACGTCGCCCATCAGCCAGTTCGAGACGGCCTTCGGCTTATTATAAAATTTTACGCATTCCTCGAAATAATCTGCCGTCGCCTTATCCTGGACCAGGACCTCGGCGTCGTATTCGGTCAGGCTTAACGCGCCGATGAACCTCGCCTTCCTCGCTTCGGGCAGTTCCGGGAGATTTTTTCTTTCATTTTCCACCACGGCCGCCTCAAGCACGAACGGGACAAGATCAGGCTCGGGGAAATACCTGTAATCGTGCGCTTCTTCTTTAGAACGCATAGATACGGTCACCCCTTTATCCGGGTCCCAGAGCCGCGTCTCCTGGATTATCCTTTCGCCGGCCTCCAGGCATTTGGATTGCCTTTCGAATTCGAACTCTAGCGCGGACTTCACGGCCTTGAACGAATTCATGTTCTTTACCTCGGCCTTGGTGCCGAGCCCGGTCTCGCCTTTCTTCCTGATCGATATGTTCGCGTCGCAGCGCAAGCTCCCCTTCTCCATGTCGCAATCCGATACGTCAAGGTAGCGCAGGAGCAGTTTCAGGTCGGTCAGGTACTGGTAGGCCTCTTCCGGGGAATTCATATCGGGCTCGCTCACTACTTCGAGGAGCGGCATCCCGGAGCGGTTGAAATCGACAAAACTCGAATCACCGCCCTCCTCATGGATGAGCTTTCCCGCGTCCTCCTCCATGTGCACCCTTTTTATCTTTATCGTTTTTTCCTTACCCTCTATCGTTATCTTCAATTGGCCGTTCTCTGAAAGCGGCTCATCGTATTGCGATATCTGGTAATCCTTCGGCAAATCAGGATAGAAATAGTTCTTCCTGTGGAATTTTACCTGCTGGGATACTTTGCAGCCGACGGCGAGGGCAACCTTTATCGCCTCGACCAGCGCGCGCCGGTTCAGGACAGGCAGGGTGCCGGGGAAACCCAGGCAGACCGGGCACGTATGTGAATTCGGCGCGCCGCCGAACTCGGTCGTGCAGCCGCAGAACATCTTCGATACGGTCTTAAGCTGGACGTGGACTTCAAGCCCTACGACTGGTTCATACGCCATATTCTAAAGCTCCGGGCTCCTCTTGTGCCAATCGGTATTACTTTCGTAAGTATAAGCGACGCGAAATAAATCTTCTTCCTTAAAGAAATTCCCTATAAGCTGCATCCCTATCGGCAGGCCGCCCTTGGTGAATCCGCACGGCATAGATAACGCCGGGACGCCCGCGAGGTTTACCGATATCGTGAATATGTCAGACAGGTACATAGAAAGCGGATCCGCGGATTTTTCCCCGACTTTGAACGCCGCTGTCGGTGAAGTCGGCGTTAATATGCAGTCGCAGCCGCCCTCAAAAACCTGATCAAAATCACTCTTTATCAGCCAACGGACTTTCTGCGCCTTAAGATAATAGGCGTCGTAATATCCGCTTGATAAGACATATGTGCCGAGGATTATCCTGCGCTTAGCCTCGGCGCCGAAACCTTCCCCGCGCGTCCTCTCGTACATATCCAGGAGGTTCGCCGGGTCCTCGCAACGGTATCCGTATTGCACTCCGTCAAAACGCGCAAGGTTCGATGACGCTTCTGCGGTCGCAAGGATATAATAGACTGCTACGGCATATTCGGTATGCGGCAGCGATACGTCGACGATCTGCGCGCCTTTGCCTTTAAGGAGGGCTATCGCTTCCCTGACCGCGGCCTCGACTTCTTTGTCCATCCCGGCCACGAAATATTCTTTGGGTATCCCGATCTTCATGCCTTTTACGTCGTTTTTCAGGCAAGACGCGTAATCGGGGACCGGGACATTAACCGATGTCGAATCTTTTTCGTCAAAGCCCGCGATTACGCCGAGGAGGAGCGCCGCATCTTTGATATCCTTGGTGAACGGCCCGATCTGGTCCAGGCTTGAGGCGAACGCGATGAGCCCGTACCGCGATACCCTGCCGTATGTCGGTTTCATACCGACGACGCCGCAAAGCGAAGCCGGCTGCCTTATCGATCCGCCTGTATCCGAACCTATCGCCATTATCGCCTCGTCGGCCGAGACTACCGCCGCAGAACCGCCGCTCGAACCGCCGGGTATCCTCGATGTATCCCACGGGTTCAATGTCGGGAAATACGAGGAATTTTCGCAGGAAGAGCCGAACGCGAATTCGTCCATGTTAGTCCTGCCGAAGACCACCGCGCCGGCAGACCTTAATTTTTCGATGACCGTGGCGTTATACGGGGGCTTGAAACCTCGGAGGATCTTTGAGGCGCAGGTAGTCAGCTCGCCCTCGACGCAGATATTGTCTTTTACCGCGACCGGGATGCCTTTCAACTTTCCGGTGGCCGGAAGGCTCTTGACATGGCGCAAGGCCATTTCTTTATCGAGGTTGATATAGCCTTTTATCTTTTTGTCTACGGATTGCGCGCGGGAATAGACCGATTCGATTATCTCTTCGGGTTTTACAGATTTCTTATCCAGCAGGCTCAAGAGTTCGCCGGCCGTGAGGGAATAAAGGTTATCCATATACGCGAATTATTCTTCTATTATCCTCGGGACCTTGAAGAAATCGCCTTTCTTCTGGGGGGCGTTCGAAAGCGCCTTTTCGGGCGGGAGCGACGGTTTTACCTCATCCGCCCTAAAACTGTTAGAAGCGTCATGCGGATGGCTCATCGGAGGGGTGCGGTTCTGCACGTCGAGCTTCTGGTTCAGCTTATCGACATAACCGAGTATCCCGTCCAGCTGGCGCGAGAAGAGGGCCACCTCTTCATCGGTCAGTTTTATCCTTGCCAACCGCGCGGCATATCTAACCTTCTCTTCCATTACGCTCATCTTAACTTGCTAAGATATCACAACTTACGCCGGATGTCAACCGGAGGATTAGAGGGCGTTGGAGATGCGGGCGAATTCTTCGAGGGAGAGCTGTTCGGCCCTGATATTCGGGTCGATGCCTATCTTTTTGAGGAGTCCGGCGAGGCCTGCCTTATCGAGTTTTATCTCCTCGCTCGAAAGGAGGGAATTAAGCAGCATCTTCCTGCGCTGGCCGAAGCCCGCTTTGACGACTGCGAAAAATTTATCTTCGTCGTTGGCCTGGACCGGGGGTTTTTGTAGTATCGCGAGCTCGACGAACGACGAATCGACCTCGGGTTCGGGATAGAACGCCTGCCTGCCTATGTCGAGCAATATGCGCGGCTTGGTGTAGTACTGCACGAAGACAGAGAGCGAACCGTAATCCCTGCCGCCCGGCTTAGCGCATATCCTCTCGGCGACTTCCTTCTGGATCGTTATGAACACCGTCTCAAAATTATGCCTGCCGGCGATCAGTTTCTCTATTATCGGCGAGGTGATGTAATACGGGAGGTTGCCTATCACTTTGACTTTGTAAGGCGACTCGGCAAGCGCCCGCTCGAGATCGAGCTCCAGGAAATCTTCGCAGACGATATTTACGTTGGTGAACCCCTTGAGGATATCGCCGAGCGCCACGCAGGTGCCCCTGTCCTTCTCTACGGCCAGGACATGCGATACATGGTGCGCGAGGCGTTCCGTGACCGCGCCCAATCCCGCGCCTATCTCCATGACCCAGTCCGTATCGTTGAACTTGCAGGCTTCTATTATATCCTCGATGACGTCGCTGTCGACAAGGTAGTTCTGGCCAAGATATTTCCTGGGCGTGAGCCCGTATCTTTTCAAGACAGATTTTAATTCGGATAGGTTGAGCAAGTTCAGCCCTTCTTTTTCTTGAAGATATCTATGGCGAGTTTTACCGACTCGGTCAACGGCCTGTGATTGGCTATCCCTTTTCCGGCTATGTCGAAAGCCGTGCCGTGGCCGGGAGAGGTCCTTACGAACGGCAGGCCCAAGGTAATATTTATACTGGAGTCCCTGGCTATCATCTTCAACGGAGTAAGCCCCTGGTCATGGTACATCGCTACGATGCAGTCGAGCTTCCGGCGGTAGGCCATGTAAAAGAGCGCCTCTGACGCGGCCGGCCCGACTATATTCTTAAAACGCTTCTTCGCTTCGTTGACCGCGGGGGCTATTATTTCGATCTCCTCCGTGCCTATCTTCCCGCCTTCCCCGCCGTGCGGATTAAGGCTTGAGACCCCTATCCTCGGCTCGGCTATGCCGAAATAACCGGCCAGCGCCTCGTGGCTCAATCTTATGGCCCTGATTATCTCTTCTTTTGTGACCGCCTTCGGCACCGCGCGGACCGGGATGTGCCTCGTAACGAGAGTCACTTTAAGCGGCCCGCCTATAAGCATCATGGCAAAATCTTTCGTCCCAAATTTATTTGCCATATATTCCGTGTGCCCGATAAAATTTATGCCCGGGAACGCGGACGAGACCGCCTCTTTGCTTAACGGGGCGTTAACGAGGCAGTCAGCCTTCTTTTCTTTGATCAGTTTGAGCGCGAGGTCGAGATAGGCCAGGGAGGCCTCGCCGGAAAGCTTTGATTGGCGGCCGAATTTCACCTGGCTGGGGGCGATGATATACGGGTCTACCACCGAGATCCCTCGAAGGGACGCCACCGGGACCGCCGGGAGCCTCAACGCGGCGTTGATGACCGAGCTGTCGCCGACAATAATAAAATCGGCAAGCCTGCGTAACCTGCGGCTTACCAGCGTTTTTAATACTATCTCGGGCCCTATGCCGAAAGGATCACCTAAAGTAACGGCTACCCGCGGCCGCGACGGCTTGCGGGTTTTATTTGACCTGTATAAAAGCATCGCGTTTCAGTTTCGCTATCCAGTCCTGGTAACGTTTCTGGGCTTTTTCCCTGAAGATTATATTCTCTATATCCGACCGCGCTTCCGGAAGCGGACGCACGTAGCTATCCTTCTTCTCGTCGACCTTGAAGATATAATATCCGGTATCGGTCTTTACCGGCTCGCTCACCTCGCCCGGCTTCAATGCGAATATAACCTTCTCGAAATCCTCGCGCATCTGGCCTCTCTCGACGGTCCCGAAATCCCCGCCTTCCTTCGCCTTGGCGCCCGTCGAATACGCTTTGGCCAACTCGCCGAAGTCGCGGCCTTCCTTGGCGAGTTTTACCATGTCATCGGCTTTCTGCTTGACGGCATCCTCGGTGCTATCCTGGTCGATACGGAGTATGATGCCGCGCAGATGGACCGATTCCGGCGCCTTAAGTTCTTCCGCGTGTATTTTGTAATAATTCTCTATCTCGGTAGGCGTAACTACTACCTTACCCCTTACCTGGCTATCCACGAGCTTGGTCATTATTATATTTTCCCTGTAGCGCTTTTTCAGGATCTCGGTAGAGACGCCTGACTTCTCGAGCTCGCCGTAAAATACCTCTTCCGAAGGAAAACGGGATTTCACTTCCTTTAACCTTTGTTCCACCTCGGCATCCGCTGCGGTGATATTGTCTTTTTTGGCTTCCTGGAGTATCAGCTTGTTCTCTATCATCTGGTTCAGGAGGTCTTTGCGCACCTCTTCGGTCTTTGCCTTAAGTTCGTCCCCGGAATATTCTTTTTTCAGGTCATCGATGCTGGAAAGGAGGGCCTCGTCCAGGTCCGCCTCGGTGACGACATCATCGTTGACGACCGCGAGTATCTTGTTCACGGCGCCGGTCGTCTGGCATAACGCCAGGGACTGCAGCGCCAAGACGAAGACCAGCAATAATATGCTTAACTTTGCCTTCATTTACCCTGCCCTGCTTCCAGTAATTTCTCGTTTATCTTGACATGCGCTTTTGACCTCAGGCTTTTGACGAGGTCGTCGAGCGTCCTCTGCTGCGCCTTATCCTTCAATTCTTTTTCGATGGCGTCCCTGACCTCGGAAAGCTCCACCGTCCTCGGCTCGATCCTGTCGGTCAATTTTATGATATGGTATCCGAATTTTGTCTTGATTATGCCGCTCAACTGGCCGACCTGGAGCTTGAAACAGACCTCTTCTATCTCCGGCATCAACTGGCCTTTTATGAAATAGCCCAAGTCGCCGCCCCTCGCTTTCGAGGGATCCTTCGAATATTGCTTAGCCAATTCGGCGAAATCGCCGCCGTCTTTGAGCTTCTGGAGGACTTCGTTGGCCTCGGCCTCGGTATCGACCATTATATGGCTCGCGCGCAGTTTTAACGGCGTGACAAAATCGTCCTTGTGTATAGCGTAAAACTCTTTTATCTTCTCCTCGCTCACCGCGGATTTCTTGACTTCGGTCTCCATCAGCCTGGCTATAAGTATCTTCCGCTTCGCCTCATCCAAAAGTTCCTTCACCTCAGGCTCCTTGTTGATGCCGCGCCTGAGCGCTTCCTTATAGATGAGCTGCTCATTTATCATATCGTCGAGGAAGTCTTTTTTCCGCTCGCCCACGAGCGTCTTATAGTAAGCGGGCATCTTGGAAACCCTCTTCTCGAAATCCCCTACGGTTATAGCCCTGCCGTCAACGGTCGCGAGAGGCTTGGATTTCGCATTACCGCACCCGGAAAAGGCGAAAATAGAGGCTATAAGCATAGTGATCAGGCAAAGTTTTTTCATATTTAGGATATAATATATCATAACCGGCTCCGGATAGGCAAGCCCTTTCGGAGCCCGGCTATCGTGCTCCTTAACAGCCTGCAATACATGTCGAAACCTATCGCCTGGATAAAGCCGTGCTGTTCGGTGCCCAAAAGGTTGCCGGCGCCGCGCAGCTCAAGGTCCTCCATCGCTATCTTAAAACCGGAACCGAGCTCGGTATGCTCCTCTATCGCCTTGAGCCTCGCCTCGGCATCCTTCGGCAATTGCCACCCCTTTGGATAAAGGAAATATGAATACGCCTGGACGATATACCTGCCCACCCTCCCCCTCAGCTGGTAGAGGTCGGCCAGGCCGAACATATCTGCGCGGTTCACAAATATAGTGTTCGCATTGGGGATATCGATGCCGGACTGGATTATGGCGGTCGAGACGAGCACGTCGATCCTGCCTTTTATGAAACCGACCATGATATTCTCCAGTTCGTGCGCAGGCATCTGCCCGTGCGCCTCTTCTATTTTGGCGTTGGGGACGATCTCCTTCAACCGCTGCGCCAGCTTATTCAGCCCCTGTATCCTGTTATTAACAAAGAAGACCTGGCCGCCGCGTTTCAGTTCGCGGGTTATCCCTTCTTTTATTATCCGCTCGTCGAACTCCGCGATCCTCGTCGCGACCGGTATCCTGTTCGCCGGCGGGGTGTCGATGACCGACATATCCTTTATGCCCATCAGCGACATATAGAGGGTGCGCGGGATCGGCGTGGCAGTAAGCGTCAGGACGTCGACTAAAAGCCTCATTCTCTTCAACCGCTCCTTGTGTTTTACCCCGAACCTCTGTTCCTCGTCGATTATCACAAGTCCGAGCTCCTTGAACGCCACGTCCTGCGAGAGTAGCCTGTGCGTCCCTATTATGATATCGATCGAACCATCCTTTACCCCGGCGATTATCACGTCCTGTTCCGAACCGCTCCTGAAACGCGAGAGCATCTCGATATTTACCGGGTATTCCTTCATCCTCTCCTTGAAGGTTGCGTAATGCTGTTCGGCGAGGATGGTAGTCGGCACGAGCATCGCGACCTGTTTGTTGTCAGTCACCGCCTTGAACGCGGCGCGCAAAGCGACTTCGGTCTTTCCGTATCCCACGTCGCCGCAGACGAGCCTGTCCATCGGCTTCGGGCTTTCCATATCGCGTTTTATCTCCCGGGTCGCCCTTACCTGCGCCGGCGTATCCTTGAACCGGAACGACTTCTCGAGCCCGGCCTGCCACTCGGTATCTTTTGAAAATGCGTAGCCCTTCAACGACTCCCGCTTCGCCTGGATCTCGATGTATTCGAGGGCGAGCGAATAGATGCCTTTCCTGGCTCGCGCCTTCGCCAGCGCCCACGCCTTAGTCCCGAGCTTATAGAGCTTGGGCGGGCGCCCCTCGAAACCTATATATTTCTGGACGAGGCCCATATCCGACATAGGCACGAAAAGTTTCGCGGCCTCGGCGTATTCGAGGACGATATAGTCGACGAATCCCTTCGGCTCCTTTACCCTCTCTATCCCTTTATACCGGCCTATGCCGTGTTTTACGTGGACGACGTGATCGCCCGGGGATATGTCGACGAAGTTGCTTATCGGCAGCTCTTCGGATATGTCCAGTCCGGGAATGCGGCGGGTCTTTAGTTTGCGCGGGACTATGCCTTTGACCGGAAGGATGATCGCCATCTGGTGGTCGAGGAAAGAAGTGCCTGTGGCGATGTCGAACGATTTGATATGCGCGAGCCTGTCCGCGTCGAACTCGAGGCGCACCGGCTCGTCGAAGGTCATAGGAAAGATATCGAGGATCCCGCCGCGCTGGGCAAAGTCCCCCTCTTCGGCAACTTTCGGCCGCCGCTCATAACCCAGCTCGACCAGGCGGCCGTGCACCTTATCGAGGCTCAATTCCTCGTTCTTATAGAGTTTAAGTGATTCGAACATAAATTTCTCCACGGCTTGTGTCACGTCTATCAACAGGTCCTTAGACCTCGTACGGGCGGGTCCTGCCTGCCGAGCACCTCGTCCCATTTTGCTTCGGGCAAAAGGGACAAGGGCTCCGTCGGCAGTCACCCGCTTGAACCAAAAGCAGTGCCGCAAATTCATTGCTCGGAAAACGAGGGTCTTTTGCCCCTCATCGCCTGGAAAGACTCGAGCGGGCACGGATCGCCCGCTTATAATATCCTGCGAGAGCGAGAGGATTTCAAGCGGCGCGGGCCTCGCAGGGGCCCGCAAGCGCGCGATGAGGGGAAAAGAACCCGAGTTTTAGACCGCTGTGAATTTGCGGCCGGCACTGCGAAAGCTACATCTTTGCGGGACAGGAGACTCCGAGCAGGGTCAGGCCGTTGGCGAGTGTCTGCTTGACGCATGAGACCAGGTACAGCCTCGCGCGGCTGAGTTCCGCGTCGTCAGAGATAACCTTGTTCGCCTCGTAGAATTTATGGAAACACGCAGCCAGTTCCTGCAGGTATGTTATTATCCTGTAAGGGTCGAGCTCCTGCGCGGCAAGTTTCACCGACGGCGGGAACTGCCTCAATTCCTTGAATAAACTCAATTCCTCAGGCGCGCCGAGCAGCTCGAGGTCCGCGCCGGCGATATCATTATCCGGTAATTTCGACAAGGCAAGTATGCTGCATATCCTCGCGTGGGCGTACTGGACATAATAGACCGGGTTCTCCGGCGTCTGTTTCTTCGCAAGCTCCAGGTCGAAATCGAGGTGCGCATTGGCCTTCCTCATCAGGAAGAAGAACCGCGCCGCGTCCTTGCCGACCTCATCGAGGACTTCGCGCAGGGTTATGTACTCGCCGGCCCGCGTGGACATCTTGACCGGCTGGCCGTTCTTATATAACGTCGCCAGCTGGATTATTATTATCGATACGGCGTCGGCCGGATAGCCTAGCGCCTGGACCGCGGCCTTTATCCTGTTTATATATCCGTGGTGGTCCGGCCCGAGTATGTCGATGACGCGCGAGAAGCCGCGTTCGAATTTATCCTTGTGATAGGCGATGTCCGGCGTCACGTACGTGTATGTGCCGTCGCTCTTTTTCAAGACCCTGTCCTTGTCGTCGCCGAACTGCGTGGACTTGAACCAGAGCGCGCCTTCTGCCTCGTACAATAATCCCTTATCCTTAAGGAGGCCGAGCGTCTTCTCTATCTTGCCTGACGCGCCCAGCGCCTTCTGGCTGAACCAGACGTCGAATTTCACGCCGAAATCCAGGAGCTCTTGTCTAATTTCTTTCAAGAGGTAATGACAACCCCAGACCGAGAATACCTTGAGGTCTTCAGCCGACCCGGCCTTGTATTTGTCACCGTGCTCCTTGCGGAACTCCTCGGCCATCTCCTTAATATACTCGCCTTTATAGCCGTTCTCCGGGAACTCATACTGGTCGCCGATCTCCTGCCTGTACCTGGCGTATATAGACTGGCCGAGTATCGTTATCTGGACGCCTTCGTCGTTTATGTAATATTCGCGGGTCACATCGAAACCGTTGGCCTTGATTATATTGGCGAGTGAGTCGCCGAACGCGGCCTGGCGCGCGTGCGCGACGCTCAGCGTGCCGGTAGGGTTCGCACTGACGAACTCGACCTGTATCTTCTTTCCCTTCCCGGAATCGTTATGGCCGAACTTCTCTTTCCCGGACCTTATATCCTTGAGCACCTGGCGCAGCGCACCGGCAGAAAGCCTGATATTTATAAAACCGTTGAGCGGCTCTACGGCATCGATGGTGCTTTTGAGCGGTGAGGACGCGAGGGCGCCGGTGAGCGCCTTGGCTATCTCCTTGGCCAGCTCGGCCGGATTTATCTTCAGCGGCTTTGCCAGCCTGAAGGCAATATTCGTCGAGATGTCGCCGTGGGAGGGATCCCTGGGGTTCTCGAGAAAAAGGAAATCAGCGGAGTAAAGGCCCTTAAGCCTTTCCAACCCGCTTAAATTCCTGTCTATAAATCCGAGTATTTGTTTTTCCATCTTACCTGTTAAATATAATGCCACCCGCATTGACGCGGGTGGCATTAATGTGAACTATCGCTTAGCTGAGTTTTTCCTGAGGCACATCGCCCCAAAGACTCTCCAGGTCGTAGAATTTCCGGGCTTCGGGTTCGAATATATGCACGACGCAATTGCCGAAATCCAGCAAAACCCAATTCGACTCCCTGCCTTCCCTGTGCCAGAGCCTTATCCCTTCTTCCTCCAGCTTCGATTCTATCTCTTCCGATATGGCCTTCGCCTGGCGGATATTGGCCGCGGTCATCACGATGAAATAATCGCAGAATGCCGAAACCTTACCCACATCGACTAGGACTATATCCTCGGCCTTCTTCTCTATAGCTGCATCAGCTATAAGGACGGCCTTTGATCTGGTATCTATCTTACTTTCCTAATATCCTGTACATGCCGGTACCGCAAGCGGGGCATTTGCCCTTCATAGCTTTACGGCCGTTCTTCATCGTTTCTTCTTTCGCGTCTTTCATTTCCTGTTTTTTCTTGCATTTCACGCAATACCCTTCCATAGAACACCTCCTCTTAGGTTTGGAATACGGTTAGTCTACCACACCTCACTGCGCCTGTCAAGGCAGACGGCAGGCGGGACTATCCTATCGATTCGTCCATCTCTCCTACAATCTCTTCCAGCAGGTCTTTAAGGGTCACGAGGCCTACCGCCTGCTTCTTCGCGTCCGTCACTATCGCTATCTGCACCTTCATGTGCTGGAAATCCTTGAGCAGGTCGCTGACCCTTTTGTTCTTCTGCACAAAATAAGCCTCGCGGACCAGGTCCGGTATTATAACGAGGCCCTTGTTCTGCCAGATATAGAGCAGGTCCCTCGCGTAAATGACACCGACGATGTTATCCTGTGAGCCCTTGTAGACCGGGATCCTCGAATGCCCCTCCTCGACGAGGAGGTTGAGCAGGTCCTCGGCCGTCGCCTCGATATCTATCGCGATCACCTTTTCCTTCGGCACCATCACCTCGCTTACGAGCGTGTCGCCGAACTCGAATATCTTATGGAGCATCTTGCGCTCCTCGTCGCCGAGGACGCCCTCTTCCTTGCCCAGCTCTATCATGAGCCTTATCTCTTCCTCTGTTATGAGCGGGCCGCGCTTCGTCTCGCCGCCGAATATTTTTATGATACCGTTACCGATGGCGTAAAATACCCGGGCGATGGGAGCTAATACGTCAAGGACAAATTTTAGCGGTACGGCTATTTCCATTGATGTCTTTTCCGCGCGCTGGACCGCGAAGACCTTGGGCACTATCTCGCCGAAGACCACGATCACTGTCGCGCCTACCACGGTCGCGAGCGCCATTCCGATATCCTCGCCGTATATATGGATAAGCACGAAAGCGATGAGGACCGATATTGCGGTATTTACTATATTATTGCCCACGAGGATGGAGGTGATGAGGCGGTCCGGGTTCGAGAGGAGCGTATAGACCAGTTTGGCGTTCTTTGAACCCTTATTCATCAGGTTGCGCAGGCGTATCTTGTTCAATGATATGAGCGCCGTCTCGGAGAGCGAGAAGAAAGCCGAGACAATAAGGAGGATCCCTATCGTTATAAAAAGAGGCCAAAAATGCCCGACTTCCTGGAGCTTTGTCATCTATATCCTATCTATAAAGCCTGCGGGCTATTATGTATTCCCTTACCGGCTCAGGGACAAGATACCTTATCGACTTGCTTTCCGATATCTTCTTCCTTATAAGCGAGGATGATATCTCAAGCGATGTTATCGTGACGACATCGATGCCGCTCGGGACGTTAGCTATGTCGTATCCCGGGCGGTTTGCGACTATGAAATGCGAGAGCTTGAATATCTGGTCGATCTCTTTCCATGAATAGATCTCGCCCAGCGAATCCGCGCCGGTGATAAAGAATAGCTTCGCCTCCTCGCCGTATTTCTGCTTGAACGCCTTTAACGTCTCCACCGAATAAGACGTCGTCTTCGAATCTATCTCGAACGATGATACCTCAAAATCCGAATTGCCCCTCAACGCCAGCTCGACCATCTTGAACCTGTCGTTCGGCTCGGCGAGCGCCTCTTCCTTCTTGTGCGGCGGTATGTAAGCCGGGACAAAAATTACCTTGTCGAGATTGAGCTTCTCCCTCGCCTCTTCGGCAAGGACGAGATGCCCTACGTGGATCGGGTTGAAAGTGCCTCCGAGTATGCCTATGCGCATGATGTCACTCCCTTATCTGTCCGTCGCCGTAGATGATATATTTGTAGCTTGTCAGTTCTTCGACGCCAACCGGGCCGCGCGCGTGGAACTTGTCGGTCGAGATGCCTATCTCGGCGCCGAAACCGAACTCTCCGCCGTCGGTAAAGCGCGTCGAGGCGTTTACATAGACCGCAGCCGAATCGACCCTGCGGAGGAACTCGACGGCATTATGGTAGTTCTCGGTCACTATCGCGTCCGAGAGTTTGGTGCTGTATTTGTTTATGTGTTCGACCGCCTCATGCAGGTCCTTGACGACCTTTATCGAGATTATCAGGTCGAGGTATTCGGTAGACCAATCCTTCTCGGTGGCAGCCTTTATCCCTTTGACGATCCTCCTGGTCATAGGGCAGCCCCTTATCTCGACGCCGGCCTCTTTATATTTCTTTGCCATCGACGGCAGGAACCTCGCCGCGATATCTTCGCTCACAAGCAGGGTCTCCATCGCGTTGCAGACCGAAGGCCTCTGGACTTTCGCGTTGAAACAGATCTTCTCGGCCATGTTGAGGTCCGCGTCATCGTCCACATAGACGTGGCATATGCCTTTGTAATGCTTGAGGACCGGGATCTTCGAACGCTGCGCGACTTCTTTTATTAAACTCTCTCCGCCTCTCGGGATTATAAGGTCGACATAATCGCTCAGCGTCAGCAGTATATGCACGGCCTTCCTGTCAGTCGTCTTTATAAGGTTGATGGCGCCGTCAGGGATGCCGTTCGCTTTCGCCGCGTCATTGAGCGCCTCAAATATCGCGATATTGGAGTTTATCGCCTCGCTGCCGCCGCGCAGTATCGCGCAGTTGCCGGCCTTGAGGCATAATCCTATGCAATCTGCCGTGACATTCGGGCGCGATTCATATATGACGCCGATCACGCCGAGCGGCACCCTTAATTTCCCTATCCATAACCCGTTCGGGCGCGTCCACATCTTAATGACTTCGCCGATAGGGTCGTGCTGGGCCGCGACCTGGCGCAAAGAATCGGCCATAGCCTTTATGCGTTTATCATCCAGCGTGAGCCGGTCGATGAAGGCGGCGTTAAGTTTTTTAGCCTTTGCGGCTTTCACGTCTTTCTTGTTCGCGGCAATTATGGAGGCTTTATTCCTCTCGAGCCCGTCTGCCATCGCGGTGAGCGCGCCGTCCTTCACCCTGGACGAAAGCTGGCCCATTATAAACGATGCCTTCTTCGCGCCCCGGGCGATAGCTAATATATCATTCTTCAAGCCGCCCATCTATGGAACACTCCTTTTACGCTTAGGAACAAAAATAGTGCCGACTTTTTCCTTATTCACGATCTTCGTAAGTATCTCTTCGGCCTTGCCGTTGGCGATGACCATCGGAATGCCGGCTTCGGTAGCCGTCTTCGCGGCCTTTATCTTCGTAGACATCCCGCCGACGCACGTCTCTTTGTCGGTGCCGCAAGCAAGCTTTTCTATGCCGGCGTCTATCTCCTCCACCACATCGATGACTTCCTTCTTTTCCATGTGGCAGTAGAGCCCGTCAACGTCGGAAAGTACTATCAGCAAGTCCGCCTCCAGGAGTTTTGCCACGAGGCTCGCGAGAGTGTCGTTATCGCCGAATTTTATCTCATCGACCGAGACCGTATCGTTCTCGTTGACAATAGGTACGGCGCCGTATTCGAGGATGGTGTGTATCGTGTTCTTTACGCTCGTATACCTCTTCTTCTCCTCGAGGTCGTCTCGCGTCAATAAAACCTGGGCGACCTTCCGGCCGTAGCCCTTGAAATATTCGTCATACGCCTTCATAAGCTGGGCCTGGCCTATGGCCGCGGCAGCCTGTAAGTGTTCGAGAGTCTTCGGGCGCGACTTCAGCCCCAGGAGGTGCATGCCGGCGCCTATAGCGCCGGAGCTTACGAGCACGACCTTTATCCCCTTATCGCACATCTCACAGACCTGCTTTGAAATGCTCTTAATGGCGCTCTTATCCATGGGCGAGGTCTTAGACGTTAATGTCGATGTCCCGACCTTTACGACCACTAATTTTAAATTCGAAAGGTATTTTTCCCTCATCCTATCTCTTCCAGTTTTTTCGCTATCAGGTCCACGAGTTCCTTCGTACCGTCACCGGTCTTTGCCGATATGGGTATTATATCCCTTTTTATTTTTTCTTTAAACTTTTTTAGGTTCTCTTCCGCCTGCGGAAGGTCCATCTTATTGGCAACCAGGATCTGCGGTTTCTTTTCCGCGCTTGCGCCGTATTGCTTCAGTTCGTTATTTAAGATCTTATAATCCTCGACCGGGTCCCTGGTGTCTACCCCGGCCATGTCTACGATATGCACCAGCACTTTCGTGCGGTCGATATGCTTAAGGAATTTATGGCCGAGCCCCTTGCCTTCATGCGCGCCTTCTATCAGCCCGGGGATATCGGCTATCTTAAAATGGCGGCCGTCCTTATATTCGACTATTCCGAGTACCGGCTCTAATGTCGTGAACGGGTACGCCGCTATCTTAGGCTTGGCCTTGGAGATGTACGATATGAGCGATGACTTTCCCGCGTTCGGGAAACCGAGGAGCCCGCAATCGGCTATCAGTTTCAGCTCGAGCGAGAGCAATCTCTCTTCGCCGGGTTCGCCGGGTGTCGCGGGTTTCTTGCAGGCGTTGCCGCGCCCGCCGTGGCCGCCTTTGACTACGATAAAGCTCTCTCCGGACGAGGTCAGGTCCCTTAAGACGCGGCCTGTATCAAAATCCTTTATGACGGTCCCGCATGGGACCTCCATGACGCAGTCCTCCCCCGTCTTTCCGTTCTTATTATTGGATGAGCCGTTCTCGCCTTTGTGGGCTTTGAAGTGCCTGCGGTACTGGAAGTCCAGGAGGGTGTGTATGTTCTCGTTCGCGCGTATGACGACGTTGCCCCCGTTGCCGCCCGGCCCGCCGTTCATGACCGGGAAACGGGAATACCTGTCCTTATACACACTCGAGCAACCGTCGCCGCCGTGGCCTGCTTTGACCTCGATCTTCGCGGTATCTACAAACACCTTGGCTTTCGGCTTCTTATTTTATTGTGGCAGGATGCTTACAGTTTTGGACTTGAAAGTTACTATTCCGTCTTTTAAGGCGAAAAGCGTATCGTCTTTGCCCTTGCCGACATTGATGCCCGCTTTGAACGGGGTCCCGCGCTGCCTTATTATAATGCTTCCGGCTGTGACCTTCTGTCCGCCTGAAGCCTTTAACCCTAACCTCTGGGAATTGCTGTCGCGGCCGTTACGTGTAGATCCTTGTCCTTTATGATGAGCCATTGTCTCCTCCTAAACCTTTATCTCTTTTATCTTAAGTTTCGTCAACTCCTGGCGGTGGCCCTTCTTCCAGTGCGAGTCCTTCCGTCTCCTGTACTTATAGGACATCAGCTTCTTGCCCCTGAAGTCGGAAATGACCTCCGCGACCACCTTGGCGTCCTTGAGGTAAGGCCTGCCAAACTTGACTTCCTTACCGTCGTGGACCATAAGCACTTCTTTTATCGTAACTTCATTGTCTTTTTCGGGATGCGTCAGGCGCTCGACCGTGATGGTGCCGCCCTTTTCTACCTTATATTGCTTCCCGCCTGTCATTATTACGGCGTACATAGAGACACTCCTTCCGTTCGGTTATTTTATTGCTAATCCCCAGACTTAAATAAGTGTTGGGGAGGTGAATGTCGTGAAATTATACCTTAAAACGGGGTAAGTGTCAATTGATTTCCCGCTTATAGATGTAGCGAAATCATCCCTCGCCTGCGCAGTACTTTTTGCGGCAATCTGCAAAAAACACAAGCGTTTAGGCAAGGGAAATAGGCTGCATTACAAGCCGACCAGTCAATCGGTTCGCTCGGGCTGTCTTCTTTCCTTGTCCCGGGGTATCCCGGGACGTACGGAAAGAATCGCCTCTTCGCTCACCAGATTGCCTGGTCGTCATAGCAAGTTAACAATTCTCCCTCCCCCTTCAGATGTTTATATCAAAATTGGTGCCGCAATAAGGGCAATATTTGAGTTCTGGCGAGACAGAGAAAGATCCACCTGTGTTCATGATAAGATGTCCAAGGCGGCCGCGACATTTCGGGCAACGAATTCCCAGTAGGGCAAGCGTAAGAGAGATAAAAGCTACCGCGAAACCAATAAGCGAAATAACCGTTAACCACACATGTTTACCTTGGCTAAAGAAACCTAACACAAAGATAGCGAACCCAGAGTACATTAAGATTGTGAGACGGCGTTTATATTGTGCAATCCGGTCACGAATAGTCATGTTATTCTCCATAAATTCGGGGACGTGTCATTTTTGGACGTGACCCTTCTCCCCTCTTGTCTTGCAATAAATTCTTATACTCTCAAGAAGTTTTTGTTTTCCTTCAATTGCTTTACCTTTACTAGTCAAGAGTTCCATACTTTGCCTACCGACGGTGGCTGGCTGATAATAAGGACCTTCTGGAAACTTATCTGTTATTTTCCCATTGAGAAAAAATCTAGAGCTAGATGTCAATTCTGGTTTCATCGCTTCTTTCTTCAGAAATAATACAACGGTATCGCCCGGGCCCAAATACATGCCTTCTTCGCTGATAGCTATCTCCTGCAAAATAAAAACTTCTCTAGAGTTTTCCTCCCCAAATAAAATTTCTTTTATTTCAATCCTTTTTATGGACCCCGATGCGTCGCCTGTTAAGCGTTTCTTTTCTTGGTCATAGTCTGCAATTATTCCCGATTCAACAACAGTACCGATAATTATCAAGTCTGATTCGTCCACTTTTTCATGAAGAGGGATCCACTGGGAAAGAGCATTCACATTACTAATACAAAACAACAAAAATCCCATAATAAATAATGCTATTGTTCCATATTTAGATTTCAAAAATGGCATTTCGTCCTTCTTATCTAATTGGGGATGTGTCAGTTTGATATACCCCGCTCAAGCCCTGTCCTTCCTATATATACTATCATAAACACTTAAATCCCGCTCGGAGAAAAGGACGAAGATGACCTTATCCAAAGCGCCGGGGTTTTGGGCGATGAAATCCCGAGTGGTCTTGATGGCAATGGGCGCGGCTAATTCTATGGGAAACCTGTAGACACCGGTGGAGATTGACGGGAAAGCGATGGTTTTAAGGCCGTGTTCTTTCGCGAGATTAAGGGAGTTGCGGTAACAGGAGGCGAGCAATTCAGGCTCGTTGTGCTTGCCGTCGCGCCAGACAGGGCCGACCGTGTGTATCACGTGTTTCGCCGGCAAGTTGTAACCCTTCGTTATCTTTGCCCCGCCTGTTTCGCAGCCGCCTAGGGTGGCGCATTCGACAAGGAGTTTTGGGCCGGCTGCGCGGTGGATCGCGCCGTCTACTCCCCCGCCTCCGAGCAATGTTTTATTGGCGGCATTGACAATGGCGTCGACCGCCAGCGTCGTGATATCTCCCTGGAATAACTCTATCTTTGTTGCCATTATGCAGCCAGTTTTTTTCCCAAAAGGCGGGCTTGTTTCTTGTGCCGCGGGTTGAGGTCCTGTTTCGGCTTTTGCGCGGCGAGGCCCATGAAGAGAACGCCTATCGTCTTGGCGCCGAAGGTCTCGGCGGTAAGCTTTGACAGGTGCACTATATTCGAAGAAAAAGGAGCGAATATCGCGGGAGCGGCCGAGGAAGCTACGACTACCGCGCGTTTATTTTTCAGTTTGCTCCTAATTTTGGGAGCCATTCCTTCCCACGGCCAGTAGGCATACGGGGTAAGCCTCTCCAAAAATCTCTTCATCAAGGCCGTTACCGTGTAATCATTCATGGGCGAGGCGATAACGATAGAATCCGAACGTTCGATCTCATCGAGTATACCGTTCATATCATCGGAGATCGGGCATTCCCCGCGCTTCGTCCCCTCTTTCTGGGTGCACGCCCTGCAATTTGTGCAGAATTCGATGTGCTTATCGAGAAGGAAGATCTTCGACACCTCGGCGCCGGATTCCTTGGCCGAGGCGAGGATCTCATCGACGGCGGTATCGGTAATTCCGCCCTTACGGTAGGTCCCGACTATCGCGGTTATTTTCATTAAATAAGTTTCATCTCTTCGACATGAAGCAGAGGGTCGGCCTTGATGATTATCTTCGCGTGGAAGGTGCGCTCGATGGATTCTATCGCCTGGCGGTCCTCATTGAAGAGGCGCGAGGTGACCTCGGGGTTAACGAGGAGCTCGACCTGTTTTTTCTTCGTCTCCTTGAGATATTTCTTGACCTTCCTCAACGCCTGGATAGAGACGGTTGAGACCGATTTTATGAGGCCGCGCCCCTGGCAATACGGGCATTCGCGGAATGACATGCTCTCGACGCTGCGGCGCATCCTCTGGCGCGTCATCTCGACGAGGCAGATCTCGGATAACGGTGAGACATCTGTCTTCGCCTTGTCGCGCTTCAACGAATCTGTGAGCGCCTCAAAGACCTTGCGCCTCTTGCCTGCCTGCATCATATCGATGAAATCTATGACGATGATGCCGCCGAGGTCGCGCAGCCGTATCTGGCGCGCGACTTCGCGCGCGGCTTCCATATTCACTGCGAACGCCGTCTCCTCGAGGCTCTTCTTCTCGGTGAACTTACCGCTGTTGACGTCTATCGCGACGAGCCCTTCGGTCGGCTCGATGACAATGTAGCCGCCGCATCTTAACGGTACCTTGCGCTCGAATAATTTCTCGACGTCCTTCTCTATTCCCTTCCTGTCGTAGAGCGGTATGTCGCCTTCGTAAAGCTCGACTTTAGACCTCAGGTGCGGGGCGACAGCGCTCAGGAAATGCTGTATCTTCCTGTATTCGTCGCGGTTGTCTATTACAAGTTTTTCGACGTCCTCGGTCAGGTAGTCGCGGGCGACCCTCAATACAAGATCATATTCTTCATGTAATTGCGCCGGCGCCTGTTTCTTGGCCGCGCCGAACTTTATCTTCCTCCATATGCCCAAAAGATATTTAAGGTCCCTGCCTAATTCACGCTTCGACTGGCCGATACCGGCTGTCCTTATAATTACGCCCATCTCCTTCGGGACTTCAAGCCCCCTCAATATCTCCTTGAGCCGCTGGCGCTCCTTATCGTCCGATATGCGGCGCGAGATCCCGAGGTGCCTGTCGTACGGCAACAAGACAATGTAACGGCCGGGTAACGAGATATGCGTCGTCAGGCGAGCGCCTTTCGTGCCGAACGGCTCCTTCGTGATCTGGACGAGGACTTCCTGCCCTTTTTTCACAAGCTGTTCTATCGACTGGTGCGGCTGCATGCCCCTCGGGGGCTTGAGCTCTTCCTCTTCCTTGTCGATCGAGTCAAAATCCATTCCCATGCCGACGATATCGGCCAGGTATAAATAACCGTTCTTCTCCAGGCCGAGGCCGACGAACGCGGCCTTGACGGCCGGGACGACCGAGTTCACCCTGCCCTTGATGACATTACCGACCAGCGTCTTCTGCCCTATCCTCTCGACCGAGAACTCCTCGAGGACCTTATTCTCGAGTATAGCGAGCCGCGTCTCCTGCGGCTCTACGTTGATCAAAATTTCTTTTCCCATTAATTTGTTTCCTCTATAGTTTTAATGATTATCCCCTCAGGCAACTGCGCCTGCAATCTGTTACCGAAATCCTCTTTCGATACCAATTCCTTCATATGGAAAACCGCTTCCTCGGACTCGCTCTCTACGCCGAGTTTCAACGCGCGTTTAAAACTTATTTTGGGCCTGGGGCTGAATCCCTGCGATATGATGAGCGATATCTCGGCCCGGCGCGCCGCGCGCTGGAAAAGCCGGACGAGGTCGAGGTGCGATATGAACTTCATTTGGCCCGTCTTGGCGAAAATGACCCGGAGCTTATTCAACCTGGCCTTTGATAGTCTTGACGTCCTTCTTCAGGTCGGCGAGCTCCTTATGCAGCTTCGCGAGCTCGTCGAGTATCGCCATATGTTCCTTGTGCAGGGCGTCTGACGTATTCTTTACGAGAAGATCCGTCCCCACGTATTCGCCGCGGGCGTACCGGGGCATCTTGGTGGCAGCATCGAAGTCGCTGTCCAAGCTGGAATTATCCTTACCGTTATCCTGCGCCACCGACGGCAGTACAAATACCAGCATGAATATCAACGCAAAGAAAATCCTTTTCACCGCGTCCTCCTTGTGACGTACTATTTATCCAGGTAACCCCTGTTCGTGCCGCTGAACCCTTCAGCCGGCGCTACCACTGTCGCTGCGGCGGGTTTCTCTGATTTTTTATCTTCCTTCTTGTTGTTCTTCTTATTATCCTTCTTCGCGGGCTCGGGAGCGGGAACGACATTGGCCTGTCCCGCCGCGAGGGCTGACTTGACCTGCGCGATCTCCTCTGCGGTAAGCTCTCCCGGCCTTATCACCCTCGCCGTTATGAATATAAGCAGGTCTATCTTGCTGGTTTCGTTCGTCGCGCGCGAGAAGAGGTTGCCGATTATGGGGATGTCGCCCAGTATCGGTATGCCTATCCGCCCTTTAGATTTTACGTCTTTCAATAACCCGCCTATGACGATAGTCTCGCCGTCCGCCATCAGGACCTGCGTCTCGGCCTCCCTGGTCAGAAGTATCGGGTATTCGTTAGTACCTTTCGTATTTGTGTAAGACGAGACGACAGGATGGACTATCATATTGACGAATTTCTCGTCGCCGCTCACCTGCGGGACGACGTAAAGTTGTATGCCGACATCCTGGTAATAAGCAAGGGTTGTCGTAGCCGTAGCCTGGGCGGTGCCCGAGATATTAGATTCGATGATAGGATATTTTTGCCCTACCAGAATAAGCGCTTCCTGCCCGGAGAGCGTCACCAGCTTCGGCGCCGAGAGCGTATTGGTCCTTACGTCTTCCTCAAGCGCGTGGAGCATCGCCTCCATCTGCGTCCCGAAGATCTTCGACCATAACAGCTGGAGTCCCGCGTTATACGGGTTCAGGCCCGTGGCGAGCGGGGTAAAATTAGAGGGCTTATAAGTGACAACGCCGCCGTTGGCCGTTACCTCTGACTGCGAATAACTGCTTCCCGTTAACAGGCCTCTCGTATCGTTACTTCCGAATTTTGTGGGAACCGTGCCGAGCAGGGCCCCGTTTGCGTCCGTCAGGAGCTGGTGGCTCTGCAGCCTTGAACCGGTGCTCCACTCCATTCCCAGGTCCCTCAACAGATCTTTACTTACTTCCATTATCCTCGCCTCAATGAGGACCTGGACCGGTTTTAGATCTATATCTTTTAATATCTTAGTGATCCTGTCGAGATATGTCGGCGTATCGGTCACCACCAGCGAATGCGACCTGGCATTCTCCCTTTCCCTCCTGGTTTTGCCTTCTTCTGTCGTCGCGGTTCCGGCTGCCGAAGCGCCCACTTTCCACCCCTTCTGTCCGGTTATCTCAAGGACCGATATCTTTCCCTGGGGAGAGAGCTGCGGCTCGAGCACCTTCTTGGCGTCCGTGGCGTCGATATACTGCAAAGTGAAGACCTTGCTGGTGATGCCCTCTATCTCGGTCAATTCCCTCTTCTTCTCCCTGCGCTCTTTCAACCCATCCACAGTCGCTACGGTGATGATATTGCCCTGGCGCTCATACGCAAACCCGTATGTGCTAAGTATGACGTCCAGCGCCTGCTCCCATGGTACGTCCACAAGCCGTATAGTGATCGTACCGACGACTTCTTTGCCCGCGACGATATTTACACCGCTCTTGTAAGCCAGTACCCTTAGGACATTTTGTATATCGGCATCCTTAAAATCAAGGGTCACGGTGTTATTCTTGTCTTCTTCGGCCTTCGCTTGTTCCGGGGAGATCTCCTGGGGCGCGGCTTCAAACACGGGTTGCTGCGCGGCTACCGGTGCTGTCTCAACCGGAGGCGGCAAAGCTACCGGCTGCTCAACGGTAGTAGGCGGTACGGACTGCGATTCCTGCCCGTATGCGTGCCCGAAAAATAATGCTGCAATAAACAGGACGCCGATGACCGAGATCTTTGCGCGATTGGACATGTTATTCCTCCTCACCTCTCAAATTTATGACTGATTCTTCGCCGCCCCTGTCGAGGATCACCCTCGTCTTCTCTATAGTCTTGACCTTGTAATCTCCCAGTATATCTCCGGCCCTCACGACCGAGCCGCCGATGATAGCGTATGAATCCCCGCTCTTCGACCAGACTATCCCCTCGAGGTTCAGCTCTACATTAGCCGTCACCGGCCTCAACTCGGGAAGCAGGTTGCCGTCCCTGTCGATGAGCGGCCTGAACGGGTCGCGCTTGTTCTTTGCGTCATATTTAAAATTCTCATCCCCGGGCGCGAACGGCGAGAACGCGATAAAGATCAAAAGTGACAATAATACCGCGGTCCTCATTTTAGTTGTAAACCGCGTCCTCATTTTGATTGTGTCTCCTCGCGCAGGACATATACCACTATCAGGAATCTCGCACTGTGGTTCTGTATGTCGTCAGGGTTGGCCTTTATGTCGAAATCGCCGACCGACATTATATTATCGGAGGTCTCAACGCCGTTTATGAACTCGCCTAACGCATGATAACTTCCCCTGACCTCGACCGTTACGGGTAGCTCCGTATAGATAGCGGCCGGCTTCTTAGCCTCGGTCTTAGCCCCGGGTTTCGCCGCCGGGACTGCTTTGACTACCTTAGCAGCTTCGGGCGGTTTCTGTACCGGTTCTATCTTTATTATCTTGACCTTATTCCCGTAGGCGATCTCCGCGATCTTCTGCAGGATGTTAGGCATCTCGCGGTTCGGCGGCAGCGCTTTTTCATATTCCTTGAGTTTCCCCTGGACCGAGGCGAGGCGCGCCTCAAGCCGCGACTTGCTCGCTATGAGCGCCCGGTCTTTTTTCAGGGTTTCGCTTTCCTTTATGATCTCTTTCTTGAGTTCGCCTAACTTCCGGAAGGAAGGGATCATCGCGAACTGTATCAGGCTCAACGCTATTATGAAGCCGGCTATCCCTATCAGCACCACCTTCTCCAGGTCGGCCTTCGGCATTTTCGACATGAAATTAGAGAGTCCGGACATATCTTATAACCCCTTCCCCTTCTTGAAATGGCAGATCACTATAAAATCCATTACCTCGGTCTTCTGCAATTTCTTGCGCTCTTCCTTGGCGATCTCGATCTCATCGAAATCGGACGAGAAAGAGGCGTTCTCTTTCAGGGAATTCACGAATTTCCCTATCGCGGCTTCGCCGGCCTCGCTTGAGAGGATATCGGAACCCTCGATGACGAGCGTTTCCTTTAAACTTCCCGGTTCGTTCGGCGTTTCACTCTTCTTTATGGAAAGGCTCCTCAGCCAGACCCCGGATACCAGGGAATTCGAAATGTCGTTGAGCTTCCTGCCGAGGTTGAACCTCAAGCCGGACAGCTTGTCGATCACATCGACCTTTGAGGATATATCCCTGAGGGTATTGTCTATGTTGATCGCCTCTTTATTCGTGGCGGCGATCGACGCTATTTTTTTCTTGAGGGAATCCCTTGATACGCTCTTCACCTGGATAAAGAACCATAACAGGACCTGTACGGCGAACAGGAGGACGACGATGCCTGCGGCGACCGGTATGACAGGCAGTGAAGGCAGCTTCATCGGCTCCCTCCTCCTGACGCGTAGATGCGGCGGTAAAAGATTTATCTCTATCATCATCTACCTTCTTATCGCGAGCCCGACGCAAACGGCCAATTGGCCGGAGGCGTCCTTAAGGGCCTGCGGATCCACTTTAACGGAAACCGTGAGGTTTTTTACCGGGTCCCAGGCCGAGACCTCGAACCCGAAAGCCTGCGAGAAGCGCTGCAGCAGCGCCGTGTCTTTCGCGCCGCCGCCGCTGACGTATATCCCGTCTATACCCTTGCCGAACTGGTTCTCATAATAGTCGAACGAGAGCCTGACCTGGTTCTCGAGCGTATCCGCGTTCTTTACATCCACCGGGATATCGCGGGTAAAATTGAGCGTCTCGTTCTTGAGTATGCAGACGTTGGTCATGCTCGCGCCGATATTCAAAAGGGCGAGCGTCTTGTCCTTGCCCAACCCGGGATTGTTGAATATGAATGCGTTCGTCACGGCGATGGCGTCGCAGTCGATAGCCCCGGCCTCTAATCCCGCTTCGTTTATATATCCGAGATATTCGTCCACGAGATCTTTTTTCGAAGCCACGATGAGGACCTTCATCTTATTGCCTTCGGCGTTCTGGTCGATCACCTGGGCGTCTATATAGACCTCATTTATGTTGAACGGGATATGTTTTTCGGCCTCGAATTGCAAAGCGGATTTTAATTCGCCCTCGCTCATCTTCGGGAAGAGCACTTGGCGGACAACGACCCCCTGCCCGGATACGGACATCGTTACGTTTTGGACCTTCGTCTCCGATGAGGAGATCGCCTGCTTTATCGCCCCGACGACCTTTTCTTTCGTCTTTTCTCCCTCGATCGCCCGGACGGCGAAAAAATCGAGCTGGAACGCGCCGGCCTTTTGCCGCGACAGCGCCAATACCTTCACGGAAGAAGTGCCGATGTCGATCCCGACCTTGACCTTCGTCCTGTTAAAATTCAAAAACGGGAACTTTATCTCTTTCATATCCTATTCAATCGGGGGATCGGACACGCCCGCTTTCCCCCCGCTCTTTGCCCTTATTATGCCTGTGCTGTCGGTAAAAAAATACCTGTTCCCTGTCCTGCCCGGGGTAGTCGGTTCGGCGCTCAGCTCAAAATTTTCCGGGTCGACGAACGTATAATTGAACCTGTAGCCCTGTTTCTGCTTGTTTACGGCCAGGACCGAATCGAGGTAGGGCGGATCGGAATCAGGCGCGACCAGGTTATCCAGGGCTGCCGGGAAAGTATGGGGGCTCGAATTCGTATAATAGCTGTTGCAGGCCGACCCGATCGTCCGGCACGACACTATGGCCGATGCCTCGTTCGCGTTTATGCGGGATGTAAGGAAGACAGGAATGGCAATTGCCGCCAAAGTAGCTATAATGGCGATAACTATCATTATTTCTACGAGAGTAAAACCGTAATATGATAGTTTTTCTTCTTTCATTGGATTTTAGTTTATATTTTTTAAGCAAAAAAGTCAAGGAAAATTGCCAAATATTACGATATTTCCCTCTTGACAGCCCCGCTGCGGCGGGACGTTGCAAAACTCTTGATATTAACAGGGCGTTATAGTAAACTTTTAATTGGAGGGATGCGAGATGCGGTACAATCCGCTTAAACGCGGTTTTACTCTGATGGAAGTGATGTTCGCGGCCGGGATAATGCTCATCGCCATAGGCGGACTTTTGGGGGGATACGTTCTCTGTTTTAACCTGAGCGAGACGGCAAAGAACTTGACCTTAGCCGATAACGCTATCCAGCAGAAACTTGAAGAGATACACTACCAGATGCTCGAAACAACCACTTATTATGATAATACTACATTCGATATTCCGGGTTTCGCGCCTGGGAATGCCAAAGGCGCGATCTACGTAGACGCCATTCCCAATAGCACGGACCTCAAAAGAGTGACTATCTCCGTCTCCTGGCGGCAAAAAAGCGGAAGGATAATCGGGTCGGATAACGGCAGCGGCGGCGGGATGGCGCTTAACGGGATACGCGACGGTACGGAGCAGGTGGACGCGAACGGTTGCCTGACATCTCCGGCGATGATCTCAGAGGTGGTGACGGACAGATGAACGCAAGATCTCGCAAAGGATTAAGCCTGGTTGAATTGATGGTAACCATAGGCATAATGGTTATAGTCGGGGGGATCCTGGCGCGTTTCCTTGTTATAGGAGGCGCGGCATGGCATTCCGGGGACGCCGCTATACAGGCAGCCCAGGAAGCAAGAAAAGGCATAATGTACATGACAAGGGAATTACGGCAGGCCAATTTAGCCTCCCTGGCTAATACGGCAGGCGCGAAATACGCGCAACATCCAAATACCGACTATAACTCCGTCGTCTTCCGGGTCGTGACCGTCTTTGCCGGTAACAATAATTACGGCGCCTACGGTTCCGTGATGACTAATGCCGGCGTGCCGAACTTGTCCGCTCCTATCTCTTATTACATAAATAACAACCAGCTGATAAGGCTCAAGGACAATGTCACCAAAGTGCTTGCGAACAATGTGACCGGACTGGCGTTCCGCCTGCAAAAAGATTCTTATACGCTGAATGGCCAGGAATGCGCGGTCACGACTCTCTTGATAACGCTGCAGACATCGAAGACCACTGCAGAGAGAAGGCAAATCCCGATGACTTTAACCAGCGCCGTCTTATTGAGGAACTAAAAAATGGGACACAAAAAAGGGTTTATGCTGATCGTGGCTTACTCGGTAGTCGCTGTCATCCTTATCCTTGTCGCCGCTTATGTCTCCCGCAGCGTAGCCGAGGTGAGGATAGCACAAAGGGAAAAAAATTCCTTAGCGGCGCTTAAAGCGGCGGAATCAGGGATAGACTACGGCTTTGCGTGGCTGAGCCTCCAGCCTGCCCCGCCTGCAGGCGTGACCCCTATAGTAAACCCCACGATAACCGGGGTACCGAAACCTGCCCTGACAACCGGGGCATACTCGGTAACGATCATCCCGAACGCCAGCAATCCGACAAACTGGCCGAAAAAATACGAAATAGTGGCTGTCGGGACGTCCGGGGACTCGACCCGCACCGTATATTACGAGGTCCAGCGCGATACCTTTGCCAAGAATATCTGGTTCACGAATACCGAGAGTTACGGCGGGACGAACGTGTGGTTCGTAACGGCTGACTCGCTGGACGGCCCGGTACATACTAACGACAGCTTCAACATCTCCGGGAACCCGTCTTTCCCCGACCTGATAGATCCGCATCCGACCGAACAGTGCGGTCCGGACATAAATTACATGCACCCGGGCGTGGATAATCCGTATTTTGCCCAGCCGGTTGATTTCAACGTCGATCCTATAGTGATGCCCGGTCATGAACGTACGGAACCCCTTCGCACCGCAGCCGCGTCCGGCGGCCGCGTCTTTGCGGGAAGCACTACGATAATTTTGAACGCCGACGGCACGATGAACGTGACGAACGCGACCGGTGGTTACAATAATACCAATATGCCCATACCGGCGAACGGGGCCATATACGTCCAGAACAGGGTACAGGGGAACCACATCGCCGAATACGGCGATGTCAACGTACGAGGGACGTTGAACGGCCGCCTCACTATAGGGGCAAACGATGACGTGACTATCACGGGAAATGTCCTGTACAACAACAATCCCCAGACGAACCCAAACTCGACCGACACGCTGGGGCTCGTAGCCGAGGGGGATGTCATCATCTCGCAAAACGCGTGCCCGAACGGCGCCAATTCAAACCTTACGATCCAGGCGGCCGTAATGGCCATGGCGGATTCGTTCTACCTGGATAATTGGACCTCAACGATGAAAGGCATCTTGAACGTATACGGCGGGATAACCCAGAACCAGCGGGGGCCTGTCGGGACTTTCAATACGAATAATAACAGCAAGGCAAGCGGTTTTTCAAAAAATTATCTCTACGACAGGAGGCTGCGCGACGCGCCGCCCCCTTATTATCCGGATACTAATAGATATGAAGGGGCAGCCTGGAGGGATCAATGAAGATATCAAAAACTCAAATAGCCATAATAATATGTTTATGCATCCTCGCGGTAATAATCATCCTCTCGCTCGGCAGGCCACAATCAAAACCTGCCGCGACGGCGGGACCTGAAGCCAGGCCGGAAGAACAAGCGCTCCCGCAGGCCGGGAAATATGAATTGCCGCCGCAGGAGAATGCCGGATATCCGGCTTCGCAACCCGTGAACACTCAGTCCGCGAAACCGGCATCGACGCCTTCGGCGTCGACAACACCCGGGACTTTATCTGAAAATACGCAAAGTCCCAATAACAGCTCGAACGGCGGGATATTGAATCCGGAGCAAGTTTACGAACCGTCGCCTGACCTGCCGCAAAAACCGCCTAAGCTGCCGCCTCCGGAAAAAATGCAGGAGATGCAAAGAAGGGGCATAGTGGCGTTCTGAAAACGGGCGAGGGTCCCTATTCTACCGGGACGCCTGACGCGTCGTCTATCCTTATCACCCCGGACTCATCCACAAAGAAGATCCTGATGCCGGTGATGTTGGGAGTTATCGGGGTCGCCGTGCAGGTGTACTGGTTCGGGCCCACAAAAGTGTAATTGAAATTATATCCCTGCTTCGCTCCCCCACCCAGGGTAGGATCTATATATGGCGGGTTTTCAGTGCTTAATGTCACAAGGTCCGGAGGGTATGTGGGCGGGTTCTGCATGCTGCGGTAACTCTCGCAGCCGGTGCTTATCGTCCTCATCGAGCCTATCGCCGACGATTCATTCGCGATGACCCTCGCCCGCAGGAAACCGGGTATCGCGATGACCGCGAGCGTGACAAGTATGGCCACGACGATCATTATCTCGACAAGCGTAAAACCTTTCCTGCGGTCCTGGCCCTTACACATGCTATTTAATCTATAACCAAAACATAAAAATGTCAACCCTTCGTTTCGCGCAGGGCAGGCATAACAAAAAGGCGAGGACTTTACTCCTCGCCTTTTCGCATACTTTACGCCCTGAGCGTTATTCTATCGGGTTGCCCGCGGCGTTCGTCAATCTTATTACGCCCGACTCGTCAACGAAGAACACCCTCGTACCGGTTACGTTAGCCGTAACAGGCGTAGCCGTGCAGGTATACTGGTTCGCGTTTACCAAAGCGTAAACGAAACCGTAACCCTGCTTTGTACCACCGGCCAACGTCGTATCGATGTACGGAGGAGTAGCGGCGCCTAAAGCTGCCAAGGTGGCCGGATATGTAACCGGGCTCTGGGCTGCTCTGAAGCTTTCACATGCCGTGCTTATCGTACGGAGTGAACTTATCGCTGCTGCTTCGTTAGCATTGAGTCTAGCGCGTAGTAAGTTGGGTATCGCTATGGCGGCTAAAAGAGCTATAATGGCAACTACGATCATGATCTCAACGAGCGTAAAACCCTTTCTTCCTACTAGCATTCTCATTTTCTTTCCCCTCCTTTCTTCCTAGATTGGGACTTCCTTACTTTCAACTAAAGTATAACATAAAAGTTATCTCTGTCAAGCGTTCTATTTGCCGACGACCTGGATCAGCTTCACTATCGGCAGGAACATCGATACGACGATGCCGCCTACCACGATCCCGAGGAAAGCGATTATAAGCGGCTCTATCAGGCTCGTCAACCCGGATACGGCCGCGTCGACTTCGCTCTCGTAAAAATCGGCGACCTTCCCGAGCATCTCCTCGAGCTTGCCTGTCTGCTCCCCCACCGAGATCATCCTCGTTACCATCGGCGGGAAGACCTTGCTTGCTGTCAGCGGCTGCGCTATCGACTCGCCTTCCTTGATGCTCATCTTGGTCTTCAGGACCGCCGCCTCTATTACCCTGTTGCCCGAGGTCTTTCCCACTATTTCAAGCGCCGTCAATATCGAAACGCCGCTCTTCTGTAACGTCGAAAGCGTGCGCGCGAACCTCGCGATGGCCACCTTCCTTAATAACGGCCCGATAACGGGTATCTTCAACAAGAAAGTGTCGAAGGCAAGCCTTCCCTTATCCGTCTTTATGACCTGCGAAAGCGATATGGAACCTATCACCAATCCTATAATAACGAAAAGCAGGTAGCCCCTCACGATATGGGAGATCTTTATCAGTATAAGCGTAGGCAGAGGCAGTGTTACGCCGATGGTGGCGAATATGCTCTCGAACGTCGGGACTACTTTGACTATCAGGAAAGTCGTGATAAGGATCGCCATCGTAACAACGACCGCCGGATATATGAGGCTCGATTTTACTTTCCTTATCAGGGCGATCGTCTTTTCCATGTAGATGGCGACCCTGTCGAGGATCTCATCAAGGTTGCCGCTCGACTCGCCTGCCCTGACCATGTTTATGAAGAAAGGAGAAAATACATTCGGCTGTTTGCCCAGCGCCTCGGAGAGGCTCAGCCCTCCCTCGACATTATCGCGGACCCTCTTTACGACGTTCTTGAAACCCTTGCTCTCCATCTGATCCTGGAGCGCGTCAAGGGCGCCGACGAGCGGTATGCCGGCGTCGACCATCGTGGCGAGCTGCCTGGAGAAGACGACCAGGTCATCCATTTTTACCTTCCCGCCGCCTCCGAAGGACAGCCCCTTGGCCGTTTCCTTCGCCTCGCTCAGCGAAATTATCACGTATTCCTTCTGCCTGAGCATGTCTACCAGGGCGATGCTGCTGGGCGCTTCCATGGTGCCGGATATCGTCCTGCCGTCCTTATCCTTCGCGGTATATTTGAATTGGGGCACTTTATTCCTCCGACGTTACCCTTAAGACTTCCTCTATGGTGGTATGGCCCAAAGCCAGGTTCTCGAGCGCGGCCGCGCGCAGGGTGAGCATCCCCTTCTCTTTCACGCAATATTCTTTTATCTTATCGCTCTGCACCCTGTCAAGTATCATCTCTTTTATCTTGTCGTCTACGGTGAGGTTCTCGAGGATGGCGAACCTGCCGTAATACCCCGTATTATTGCATTTGGCGCACCCTTTTCCCTTAAAGAAGGCCGCTTTCTCCTTTTCCTTATATCCTATTTTGTCCAGTATCTCCTTTGGGATGACGATCTTCTCTTTGCAATTCGCGCATACCCTCTTCATCAACCTCTGCGCGCATATAAATACCACGCTGGACGCTACCAAAAACGGCTCGACGCCCATGTCTATAAGCCTTGTTATGGCGCTCGGCGCGTCGTTCGTGTGCAGGGTCGAAAGGAGTAATTGTCCGGTGAGCGACGCCTTGATAGCTATATCCGCGGTCTCGAAATCGCGGATCTCGCCGACCATGACGATATCCGGCGCCTGGCGCAGGAAAGCGCGCAGGCCGCCCGCAAAGGTAAGGCCTATCTCCGGCTTGACCTGAACCTGGGTTATCCCCATGAGCTCGTATTCGATCGGGTCCTCTATCGTGACGATATTCTTTTCCGGCGTATTCAATATATTAAGGATGGAATAAAGGGTCGTGGACTTGCCGCTCCCGGTCGGCCCGGTCACAAGGAACATCCCGTAAGGCCTGGAGATCGCCTCCCTTAATTCCTCCAGGGTCTTGGGGAGGAAGCCGAGTTTTTCCGGGGAAACTTTAATGCTCGATTTATCGAGGACCCTCAGGACGACCTTCTCGCCGTGGACCAGAGGCAGGGTTGAAACGCGGAAATCTATCTCCCTCTCCTCCATCCTCACCTTGAACCTGCCGTCCTGCGGGAGGCGCCATTCGGTGATATCCATGTCCGACATTATCTTGATCCTGGTAAGCACCGCGTTCTGGTTCGATTTCGGCAGGTGCGAGAATTCCGTAAGCGCGCCGTCGATACGGTAGCGTATGCGCAAGTCTGTCTCCATGGGTTCCACATGGATGTCGGAGGCGCGGCGTTTGAGCGCCTCGCTTATTATGACGTCGACCATCTTGAGTATCGGCGCCTTCTGGCTCTCTATGGCCAGCGTGGAAACATCGAACCGTTCCGCATCCCCGGTCTGGAGGAGTTCCAGTTCGTCGTCCTTGACGTCTTTTACTATCTTATCTATGGAAAGCGTCTCTTCCCCGTAATAGGCCGCGATCGAGGCGATGATATCCTTATCCGTAGCTATGACCGGGTCTATCTCGTATTTAGTCAGGATCTTCAGGTCATCGAGGGCGAATATGTCGAGCGGATCGGACATGGCCACGGTCATGCGGTTGCCGATCTTCGAAACCGGGATAAGATGGTAAAGGCGCGCGATCTTCACTGGGACAAGGGAGATGATCTCCTTGTCTATCTTGTATTTCGCCAGGTTTATCGGAGTTATGTTGAGTTCCTGGCTGAATATCGATAAAAGCTCGTTCTCATTGACGAGCCCCTTCTGCACAAGGATCTTGCTCAGGCTGCCGCCCTTCTCTTTCTGGGTCTTTATGGCCTCGTCCAGTTTCTCCCTGGATATGGAGCCTTTATTCACCAGGACTTCGGCTAATTTATCTCTTATGCTCTGTGCCATAATTTAATCCTGCTCCCCGAGGGTCACGCGCACCACCTCTTCAAGGGTCGTGGTCCCGTCAAAAACCTTCCTCAAGCCGCTCTCCCTTAAAGTCACGAGTCCGGCCCTGCGCGCCGCTTCGTAGACGACGGACTCGTGCGCCCTCTTGGCTATAAGCTCCCTCAGCTCCGGGTTTATAGCTACCGCCTCTATAAGGCCTATCCTTCCCCTGAAGCCGGTCTTGAAACAATGGTCGCAGCCTTTGCCCTTGTAGAACTTCACGTTCTCAGGCGCCTTTATCTTAAGTTTTTCGAGCAATGACTTGTGTATTTCCTGGACCTCTTTGCAGCGCGGGCAGATCTTCCTGACAAGCCGCTGGGCAGCTACAAGGACCACCGAAGAACTGATAAGGAACGGCTCGACTCCCATATTCATCAGCCTCATTATGACGCCGGTCGCCGTGTTGGTATGCAGCGTGCTGAGCACGAGGTGCCCGGTCAGCGCGGCTTTTATCGCGATGTCGACGGTCTCCAGGTCCCTTATCTCGCCGACCATTATGACGTTAGGATCCTGCCGCAGTATGGAGCGCAGCGTCGCCGCGTACGTCAACCCGATATTTGTATTTATATTGACCTGGTTTATCCCCGGCAGCAGGTATTCGACGGGATCTTCTACGGTGACGAAATTCTTTTCCGGCGCGTCTATATGCTTGATGACCGAATACAGGGTCGTCGTCTTCCCTGAACCTGCAGGGCCGCAGACGAGTATCATACCGTGGGGCCTCCTCGAGGCCTTCTTTAATTCATCGAGGGGTTCCTTCTCGAACCCCAGCCTGTCGACATCGAGCATGGCCTGGGACCTGTCGAGGATCCTGAGCGCTACCTTTTCGCCGAACGCGGTCGGGACGGTCGAGACCCTGAAGTCGACCTCCCTCTCCTGCACCTTTATCTTGAACCTTCCGTCCTGGGGCAGGCGCCGCTCGGCGATATTGAGGTTCGACATGACCTTGATCCTGGATATTATGCCCGACTGTATCGTCCTCGGCAGCGATTGCGCCTCCCTGAATATCCCGTCGATCTTATACCTGATGCGCAGGTGGTCTTCCATCGGTTCTATGAGGATATCGCTCGCCCTCGCTTTCGTCGCTTCCAGGACTATAGCGCTAGTGAGTTTTACAACCGGCGTATCGGCTACCGCGCCCAGCACCTCGATCGACTCATCTTCCGGTCTCCTGGAAGAGATGAGCTCTATGTTAGTCTCTTTTACCAGCGCTTCGATGGTCGAGGTCGCCGCGGTCCCGTAATGCTGGTCTATCGCGGCCTTGACGTCGTCCTGCGTGGTTATGATAGGCGTGATGTCCATGCCGGTGACGTTCTTTATGTCGTCAAGGGCGAAGACATTAAGCGGGTCTGCCATCGCGACGGTGAGGATGTTGCCCATCTTCGATATAGGCATGATCTGGTAATTGACGGCTATCTTTTTCGGGATGAACTTGGTTATTTCCGGGTCTATCTTGAACTTGGAAAGGGATATCGGCGGGATGCCGAGTTCCTGGCTTACGATCGCAAGTAATTCCCTCTGCGTTATCGCGCCCAGGGAGACAAGGATATCTCCCAGCGAACCGCCCTTCTCTTTCTGGGCTTGAAGGGCCTGGTTCAATTTCTCTTCGGTGATCGCCCCTTTTTTTAACAGTATCTCGCTTAGCCGTTCCTTGATCCCAGATGGCATCGGCTGTCAGGGTCTCCTATTTTTTGTAGAACTTATCGATCGCCTGCTTTATGTCTGTCGCGGTAGAAACGAATATCTGTATCGAACAGCCTGTCACCATCTCTATGTCCTCGACCGCCTGGATGTTCAGCGGGTCGGCCATCGCGATGGTCACGGTATTGCCGATCTTATCTATCGGTATGAGGCAATACTGGCGCGCGACGTTCTCCGGCACCATCTTTATCGCCGACTCGTCCATCTCGTAATTGGCAAGCGGCAGGTACGGGAAACCGTACTGGACCGTGATGGCTTGGGCAATTTGCTCCTCAGTTACATATCCGAGCCCAGCCAGGATCTGGCCCAAAAGCCCGCCCTTCTCCTTCTGGATCTTCAGGGCCTCGTCGAGATGCGCCTGTTTTATCACGCCTTTTTCCAGGAGGAGCTGTCCGATCGTTTTAGTTATTACGCGCTTTACCGACGCCATATGGCCCTATTTCCTGAATAACCTGTCAAGATCGTCCGGATCAGTGCTGCGAAGTATCGCGTCCTCGTAACTTATCAATTTCTTGTTGTAGAGCTCGAATAGGGTCTGGTTCATCGTCCTCATGCCCTCTTTCTGGCTCGTCTGTATCACCGAATATAATTGGTGCGTCTTCGCCTCGCGCACCAGGCTCCTAACCGCCGGGGTAGCGATCAATACCTCGGTCGCCAGTACCCTGCCGTGGCCGCTGGCCTTGGGTATGAGCTGCTGGGCGAGGATCCCCAGGAGCACAAATGAAAGCTGTATCCTGACCTGCTGCTGCTGGTGGGAAGGAAATACGTCTATGACCCTGTTTATCGTCTGGACCGCGTCAGAGGTATGGAGCGTCGAAAGTACGAGATGGCCCGTCTCTGCGATATCCAGGGCGGCCTCGATCGTCTCGAGGTCGCGCATTTCACCGATGAGTATGACATTCGGGTCCTGCCTTAATACATGTTTCAAGGATTGCGCGAATGACTGCGTATCCGACCCGACCTCGCGCTGGTCGACCAGCGCTTTCTTGTTCTTGTGGACATACTCGATCGGGTCCTCCACGATCACTATGTGGCAATTCTTCTCCGAGTTTATCTTGTCAACCATCGAGGCGAGCGTCGTGGACTTGCCGCTTCCGGTGGCTCCCGTGACAAGGACCAGCCCTTTGGGCCTTTTGCACAGGTCCTCTACGACATTGAGCGGGAGGCCGCACTCCTCGAAACTCATTATGTGGAGCGGAAGCAGCCTTACCGCCGCGCTGACATAACCTCTCTGGAGGAAGACATTGACCCTGAAACGCCCGAGCCCTTCTATGCCGAACGAGACATCAAGCTCAAGTTCCCGCTCGAACTTCTCTATATGCTGGGGCTTGAGCATGCTGTAAGCCAGCCTCTTGGTGTCCTCGGCCGCGAGGGTGCCGAATTCGGTCGGCACTAATTGCTCGTCTATCCTAAGCAGGGGCGGGGCAAATACGGAAATATGCAGGTCGGACGCCCCTTTCTGGACCATCAGTTTAAGCAGTGTCTCTATCTGGACATTCACCATGGGACCTCCTTAAGGATTAAGAGACTATCGTATTCTTTCCCTTTGCTTTCGCTTCGTTCAGGGCTGAATTCGCTTTTTTTATCAGGTCTTCGGCGGCCACGCCGTCTATCGGGTTCTCGCTCACGCCGCCGCTTACGGTCACGAAGTTGCGCGGATAACCTTTGCCGCCGGTGATGCCGAAAGCCTCTACGCGCTGCTTGAGGACTTCAGCCGCCGTATTCCCCTGTTTCTTGTTCTTCTCCGGCAGTATCACGGCGAACGTATCTCCGCTCAATCTGCCGACCCTGTCAACCTCGGTAATGTTGGATTCTATTATCTTGCCGATCTTTTTTATGGTATCTTCGGCCGCCAACTCCCCGTTTATGTCCCTGTATAAATTGAGGTCGTCGATATTAAAAAGCAAAAACGAGCACGGCCGCTGGTACAGCACGGCGCGCTTAATCTCTTCCTCGAGACGGGACATGATGAATTTCTCGTTATAGAGGCCGGTGAGTTCGTCCTTGATGGCCAGTTCCTTTGCCTTGGCCGTCAATAATTCGTTCTCAACGGCTATGGCCGTCTGTTTCGCGAAAAGTTTTATAAGTTCAGCGTCCTCTTCCTTGAACTCATAATCCGGCGCCGTATTGCATAACCCTATTACCCCGAAGCCGCGCCCGTGCGCGACAATGGGAGAAAGGAGGCAATTCGTTACGCTGAAGACCTTCCGGAATTCCTCGATGTCCGGCGTAATGCGCGACCGCCTGTCTATGGTGGCCATCTTGTTATCGGCGACGAGTTTTCCGAGGAGCCCCGTGCCTATCTTGATCCGGAACGAATTCAGGCTGCCGCTCAGGTTCTCGCTCTCTTTCATCACGAGGGTATTCTTCTCCTCGGTAAGCATCACGAACGCGGACGAATCTTCCTCGACTTGGCTGATCTTGCCGATGGTTATCTTAAGTATCTCCTCGAGCGAAGCTCCCTGCGAGATGAGATTGCTGACCTGAAGGAGGCTCGACATGATAAGGACCTTCTTGTTGATCTCTACGTTTATCTCTTTGGTCCTCTCGCCGTAGGAACGCAGTTCGTCCATGTTCTCGCGTATACGGCGGGTGAGCACGTTAAGGGTGGTGCCGAGCTCTCCCACCTCGTCCTCGGTCTTGACATCTATGCTCCTCGAGAAATCGCCGTTAGCGATGCCCTTGGCCCTGGCAGCCATATCGATTATCGGCGAGGCGATGTCCCAGATGATCTTGAAGCCGAGCACGGCGATGAGCATGGTTATACCTATGATCAGCGAGACGTTTTTCGTCGTGAAATCCAAGTCGATATTCGGCTGGAGGAACGGGAAATAAATGAAATTGTAAGCGAGATAGACACAGATGGCAAGCGGTATGAAGGACATCAACACGAAAACAACGGTTAGCTTATAACGGAGACCGGCGGGTATAAGCGACAGTTTCTTGATTATTCCTGCCATCTTTATCATCTCCCTTCGTAATTTATTATAAAAAGTATACCTGTTCCTAAATTAGGTGTCAAACATAATTATCGCAACGCGATAAATCCCCAGGGCAGCCTTTCGTCTAACCCACGCTCTCTCAATGAATAACGATCCGGGTCTATGCCTGCTTCGCGGAAAGCCGGCAGCCACTTTTCGAGGTCGAAATTTTCCTTCCAGCTGTCGAACCGGCACCCGTTTTTCCAGGCAAGATAAAGCGCCTTTGAGAGTTCCCTGTCCCCGCGCGCGAAGACCGCCTCCAGGTAGCTCATCTTCGGGTCATGGAAAACAAATTTTACCCTTGTCCGCCTCGCCTTCTCCCTTATATACCTCTGCCTCCTGTATACCTCATCGGCCGGAAGCATCGCCTCGCGTTCAAACCTCGTATGCGGCTTCGGGATAAAGACCGATACCGCGGCATTTATGTCGGCGGGCCTGCCGTCGACCTTCTTTTTTGTCTCGGAGACCTCCCTGGCCAGGTCGACGATGGCATCGAGGTCGCTGTCATCCTCTCCGGGCAGGCCGATCATGAAATATAGCTTTATCCTGCGCCAATTGTTCTTGAAAGCCTGGTACGCGCATTCTTTTAGCGCCTCCGGCGGTATATTTTTATTGATCGCCTTTCGCAACTTATCGCTGCCGACCTCCGGAGCGAAGGTAAGACCCGTATGCCTGCCCGAGGTGAGCTCGAGCGGGAACCGGCTCGTCATCTCCTCGACCCTGAGCGACGGGAAAGAGATGCTTACCGCCCTCTCCTTGAAGGCCCCTGTCAGCGATGTCACTATCTCCATTATCTGCGGGTGGTCGCCCGAGGATAATGAGACGAGCGATATCTCGTCATAGCCCGTATTTTTATATATCTTCTCAGCCAGCGAGAGTATCTTCGACGGCGAACGGAAACGGTTGGGCCCGTATATCGCGCACGCCTGGCAGAAATTGCACGCCCTCCTGCAGCCGCGCATTATCTCTATCTGTATCCTGTCATGGACGACGTTTATGAAAGGCACTACCGGCTTTTCCGGGAACGGCGCGGCCTCGAGGTCGGCGATGAACCTTTTATTTACCTTCTTCGAAATGGAGGGTACATACACGCCTTCGAGCGCGGCAAGTTTTTCCAACAACGCGCGCCGGCCCGAGCCGTCTTTCTTGTTCTCTATCACCGCGTCGACGACTTCCAGTATCGCCTCCTCGGCCTCGCCGATGATGAAACAATCGAAGAAATCCGCGACCGGTTCGGGATTGAAAGCGCACGGCCCGCCGCCCACTATGAGAGGACTGGAGCCGTCGCGGTCTTTCGAAAAGAGCGGTATGCCGGAAAGGTCGAGCATGTTAAGGATATTCGTATAACTCAACTCATACTGGAGGGAAAATCCAACTATGTCGAACTTGCCGAGCGGCCGGCGCGTCTCAAGGGAAAAAAGCGGTATCTTATTCTCCCTCATGGCCTTTTCCATATCGTGCCACGGCGCGAACGAGCGTTCGCATGCGACATCGCCCCTGTCATTGAGGATGGAATAGAGGATCTTCAACCCGAGATGGCTCATCCCGACTTCGTAGAGGTCGGGGAAACATAAGGCGACCCTGCAGCCTATCCCCTTATCCCCTTTTACGACGCTGTTCCATTCGCCGCCCGTGTACCGGGCGGGTTTTTCCACGCCGAGGAGTATCTCGTCGGTCAGCATCAGAAGACTTTGCGTTTATTTTTTATGTTCTCGAGGATGCCTACGCAGGCGAGGGACATTATAAGGAAGGAACCGCCGTATGAGACGAAAGGAAGCGGCAGGCCGACTACAGGCATTATGCCGCAGACCATGCCGATATTCACTATCACATGCACGGTGAACATCGTGGTTATCCCGTAGGCAAGGGTCTTGCCGTATGTGTCGCTTGTCGTCTCGGCGATCCTTATCCCCTTATCCACGAAACTGTAAAAAAGGAACAAGAGCAAGGCGCCGCCTATGAACCCCCACTCCTCGCCCACCACCGAGAAGATGAAATCCGTGTGGCGCTCAGGCAGGAAGTTCAGCTGGTTCTGCGTCCCGGCGAGCCATCCCTTGCCTAATATCCCTCCCGATCCTATCGCTATCTTGGATTGTATGATCGTATATCCCGCGCCGAGCGGGTCCAGGTTGGGGTTGAGGAAGACTAAAAGCCGCGCCCTCTGGTAATCCTTCAGGATGAACCACAAAAACGGCACGCACGCCAGCCCTGCGCCGATCATGAAAAGAAGGTATTTCGGCCGCGCCCCGGCGATCAGCAGCATGGTAAAGAGGATCGGCACGAAGATCAATGCCGTCCCGAGGTCCGGTTCCTTGAATATGAGGAGCATCGGGACCACGGCCATGGCGAAAGGAATGATCAGGGCCTTCATCTCTCCTATGCCTTCCTTTATGTCGCCGAGATATTTTGCCAGCGCGAATATAAAAGTGACCTTCGCGAATTCAGACGGCTGGAACGCGAACGAGCCGAACTCTATCCACCTCCTCGCCCCGTAACGGACATCCCCGATGCCGGGGACGAGGACAAGGACCAGGAACAGGACGTTCAGGCCGAAGATGTAATAACTGAAATCTATTATCCTCTGGTAGCCTATCCTGAATATCACCACGGCGACAACAAGGCCGATCGCCGCGGAATTGACCTGCCTCATCGCGAGGTTCGCGTTCGAGGAGACGAGTTTCTGGTACGAGGCGCTGTAGACGACGAAGAGCCCCATGAGCAGGATTATCGCCGTTATGAGCACGAGCCCGTAATCGAATTCGCCTTTTAACTTATACCCGTTCTTCATTTGAATATTTCCGTGTTATCCTTGGCGAAATCCAGCACCTTCTTCGCTATGTCCGCGGCAGTCACGCCGCCGTGGCCGCCGTGTTCGACCATGACCACAAAAGCTATCTTCGGGTCTTCAGCCGGCGCGAAACCCAAGAACCACGCGTGCGGATCGCCGTTAGGCGTCTGCGCGGTGCCGGTCTTCGCAGCAACCTTTATCCCCTCTATCCTGGCCCTCTGCCCGGTACCGGTATCCGAGGCGACGACGTTCACCATCGCGGACTTTATCGTCTGCATCGCTGCCTTTGAGACCGGTATCGTCCTCGGTTTAGGCACCTGCACATAGTCATTGCCGACCTTCTTTAAAATATGCGGCCTCGGCGCGCTGCCCTCGGTCGCAAGCGCCGAAACGACCTCGACCATCTGCAGCGGCGTCACAAGGAGATCGCCCTGGCCTATGGCGTAATTGATCGTCTCGCCCTCATACCAGGCCTGCCCTCTCCTCGCTTTTTTCCAGGCGGGATTCGGCACGAGGCCGGCGCTTTCGCCGGCGATATCAATGCCTGTGGGCCTCCCCAAGCCGAACTTCTGGGCATATTCAGAGATCGTATCCGGCCCCAGCTTGTGCCCGAGATTGTAAAAATAAACGTTGCATGAATGCGTTATCGCATCGCGAAGGTCCTGCGGCCCGTGGCCTCCTTCTTTCCAGCAGTCGAACTCGGCCCTTCCGAGGTAGAATTTCCCGGTGCAGACGAAAGTCGTATGCTCGGTAATTGTCTTCGTCTCGAGGCCTGCGTCCGACATTATTATTTTAAAAATTGAGCCGGGCGGGTACTGGCCGTTCACCGCGCGGTTGAGCATCGGGTGCGAGCCGGACTTCATGTAATCAAGCACCTGTTCGCCCTTGCCCCGCTCTACGAATATATTCGAGTCGAATGACGGAGATGAAACCAAGGCTAATATCTCCCCATTGCGCGGGTCCATGATGACAAGCGAACCCTTGACCCCTTCGAGGCAATCGGCCGCGTAGGCCTGCAATTTCGCATCGACGGTCAGGGTGATATCCTCGCCCTTCTTCTGGTTCTTGCTCCCGAGGATCTTGACCAGCCTGCCTGAGGCATCCACTTCCAGCTGCGTGCCGCCGTCCTCGCCCTTGAGGTATTTGTCGTATGCCCTCTCGATGCCGGAACGGCCGACCAGGTCATCTCCCGAATACCCGTAATCCCTGAGCCTCTCAAGCTCTTCCTTGTTTATGAGGCTTAGGTAACCGATGAGGTGCGATGTTCTTTCGCCGTAGATATACCACCGCAGCGTCCTCGGGAGGACCAGGACCCCGGGCAGCTCCTGTTTCTTCTCCTCCAGGCGGAAGGCGAGATCCTTATCTACGTCGCCTGCTATGGTTATCGGCGCGAACGGCGCGGTATAATCTTTTTTCACTATCGATTCGATGCGGGACCTCGAAATGCCGAGGGCCTGGGAGAGGCGGCCGTATGTCGTATCGACATTCTCGACCTCCTGCGGGATTATGACGACATCAAAAGAGAGGCGGTTGTCGACTATCGCGAGGCCGTTCCTGTCGTAGATAGTGCCGCGAAGGCCGGGCAGCGGTATGAGCCTTATGTGGTTCTTCTTGGACAGGTCGTGATAGAGCGGCCATCTCAATATCTGCAGATAGACGAGCCCCGCCAGTATGACCAGGAACAATATATCGACTATGACCGAATATATCCTACCGCGCATATTTATATTTTATTGAGGGCGCCTGCCCTCAAACACCTTTTTCTTGAAGACTATCTCTTTATAGTCCGTTTCTACGGACGGCATGAAAAATTCGAGGACCTTGAAGACAAGAGGCGCCAATAACGAAGTATATACCGCCGCGGGTATGGCGAGGAAGAAGACCGCCCTGTAATAAGGAAATCCGGACGAGCAGATGAACAGGTCGTAGATGAGCATCGAAGACGCGGCCGCGGCGGCAGCCATTATCATCTGCGCCGACGCCAAATGCCTGTAAAGCGCTTCTTTATATAAGCCCGCGATATAACCGATCGCCCCGTAAAGTATGAGTATCAAAGGATGCGCGCCTGAGAAGGCCATCTCCAGGAGCCCGCCGAAGAAGCCGCAGGCCGCGCCCTTCTCTTTATTGGAATTAAGCGAGAAAAAGAGGACGCCTATGAGGACGAGTTCCGGGCTTACGCCGAGAAGTTTTATGTAATTACAGCTTCCCGCCTCAAGGATAGAAATTATAACCAGCGTTATGATGATCCTGGGCCAGCTCATTCTACCGCTAATACCTCCTCGATCGCCATCGGGTTTATCGCCGGCTCTATTACCGCGAACTGGTACATCTGGTTGAATTCAAGCCTGGCATCTATCACTTTCCCGGCGAGGAACCCCTGCGGATAGACGCCGCTCGTTCCGGAGGCGACGACAGTGTCGCCGGCCTTTATGTCCGCGTCCTTGGGTATGAACTTCATTATGCACCGGCCGTGTGTGATGCCGTACATAAGGCCGCTCGCCCTCCCCCTCTGCGAGACGACCGCGACCCTTATCTCGGGATCCGTTACCAGCGATACGCGCGAGCTCGATAAGCCGACCGCGGTGACTTTACCGATAATGACCCCGTCGGCCAGCACGGCCATGTCTTCCTTCATGCGGTCGTTGGCGCCTTTGTTTATTACCAGGCTCTCGGACCAGTTCGTCAGGTCCAGTTTGGTGACTTTGGCGGCTACGGAGCGCCGCCCGATCTTGTCCTTCATGGAGAGTATGCCCTTGAGCCTCCTGTTCTCGGAGACGGCCTCATCAAGCGCGGCGGCCCGGGACTTCAACGCCGCGGCATCGCGCTGCAATCTTTTATTTTCATTGGCTATGCTCTTGAAATGCAGGAGCTCGAACCCGGTTTCGACGACCGCGGACGCGATCTGCGCCGGGAGATGGAGGATGGAATTCAAACCTAAGGTAGTTCTGTTTGCGAGGGATTCAAACGCGATAAGCAGGATTATAAAAAGAGATACTGCGGCGACAAGAGTTAGAGGTTTGTTCTGGAATTTTTTCACATCGTTTACTGTGATTCAGGGGACTTCGACGCGGTAGTGACCGTCACCTTCTTGAGATATTTTATTTCGCTTAAGACCATCCCTGTCCCGAGCGCGACCGCTGTGATCGGGTCCTCGGCTATGTGTACGGGAAGGCCTGTCTGTTCCGAAAGGAGTTTGTCCAGGCCCCTGAGCAACCCGCCGCCGCCTGCCAATACCATCCCGCGCTCTATGAGGTCCGCGGAAAGCTCCGGCGGTGTGCGCTCGAGGGTTATCCTGACCGCCTCGACTATGGCAGCTATTGGCTCCGCAAGAGCTTCTCTTACTTCCTCGGAAGAGATCGTGACCGTCTTCGGGAGGCCGGCAACCAGGTCGCGGCCGCGGACTTCCATCGTCATCTCCTCATCAAGCGGATAAGCCGAGCCTATCTTTATCTTTACCTCCTCGGCGGTGCGTTCGCCGATCATAAGATTATAAGTCTTTTTCAGGTGCTGTATTATCGCGTCGTCCATCTCGTCGCCGCCTATGCGGATAGATTTCGAGTAGACTATATCGGAGAGTGAGACTACGGCCATCTCTGTCGTGCCGCCGCCGATATCGATAATCATGTTGCCGGCGGGTTCCTGTATCGGCAGCCCGACGCCTATCGCGGCCGCTATCGGCTCCTCGACGAGGTATACCTCGCGGGCGCCTGCCCTCTCGGCCGAATCCTTGACCGCGCGCTTCTCGACCTCGGTAATGCCCGAGGGGATGGCGATTACCATGCGCGGCCTGACCAAAACTCTCCTGTTGTGGACCTTATTAATAAAATACCGAAGCATAGCTTCGGTGATCTCAAAATCAGCAATAACTCCGTCTTTCATCGGCCTTATGGCCACTATCGAACCGGGGGTGCGGCCTAACATCCGCTTCGCCTCTTCGCCGACCGCCAGGACATGGTTAGTCCCTTTCTGAATGGCGACGACCGAAGGTTCGCAAAGCACTATCCCTTGGCCTTTTACGTAAACAAGCGTGCTCGCCGTGCCAAGGTCGATGCCCATGTCGTTTGAGAACATGCCGGAGATATTGTTAAATCCCCTCTTTAAGACATCGAAAATGTTCACCCTATACCTCTTTCTTTTTTATGGGAAAATGGGGTTCATTTTGACCCACCCTCCCAGTATCATAAGAGGATACCAAACCACCCTCAAATTGTCAATACATAAAGCGCCGGCCGCAAATTCACAGCGGTCTAAAACTCGGGTTCTTTTCCCCTCATCGCCCGCTTGCGGGCCCCTGCGAGGCCCGCGCCGCTTGAAATCCTCTCGCTCTGCCTTAAGTAATAGCGGGGCAGCCGTGCCCGCTCGAGTCTTTCCAGGCGATGAGGGGCAAAAGACCCTCGTTTTCCGAGCAATGAATTCGCGGAGGCGGCTTGTGCTTTAAGCCTAATATATGGCCCATAGACCTTCGTGTTATTGCAGGGCTTTACTAATCCGAGCGGGCCGGTTCGCCAGGCAATCTTTTATCTGCGAGAGCGAGGAGTATAGTACAGAGTGATCCCATCTGCTGGGATGGGAGAACGTCCCTGCAAGAACACAAGGTCGAAGGGCCAGCATATAGATGCCGGGATGAAGAGACAAGCCGCGGGATTATACTAAAAGGGAATCGAGGTCTTTGAGGAAGTTGGGATATGACTTGGCGATGCAGGAGGTGTCGTCAATGACGGTGTCGCCCTTCGCCGCGAGGCCTGCGACGGCTATCGACATCGCGGTCCTGTGGTCGCCGAAGCTCATCGCGGTTATGCCATTAAGCGCGCCGGTCCCCTCGATGACGATATCGTCGCCCTTCAGGTTGAACTTCGCGCCCATGTTCTTTAAGTTCGCGGCCATCGAGCTTATCCTGTCGGTCTCCTTGACCTTGAGTTCCTGAACGCCTTTTATTATCGTAATGCCTCTGGCGTAAGCGGCCGCGACCATGACAACGGGCAATTCATCTATCGAACGCGGGATGAGGTCCCCCTCTATGACCGCGCCGCGCAACTCGCTGCTCTCTATGGTTATGTCGCCGACCGGCTCTGACGCTGCCTCCCTCGCATTTTCTATCGTGATCTTCGCGCCCATCTTATTGAGGATATCTATTATCCCGGTCCGCGTGGGATTTACGCCGATCGACTTAAGCGTCACTGACGAATCCTTTACTATCGTCGCGGCAACCATGAAGAACGCTGCGGCGGATATATCTCCGGGGACATCTATATCCTGCGCGCGCAAATTCGCCCCGCCCTCGACCGATACCTTAAGCCCTTCGGCCGAGACACGCGCGCCGAACGCCTTGAGCATTCGCTCCGTATGGTCCCTCGACTTCGACGGCTCGGTGACAGAGGTCTTCCCGCCGGCGTAAAGCCCGGCTAGGAGGATCGCGGATTTGACCTGCGCGCTCGCGACCGGCGAAACATAATCTATGGGTTTTAATTTCCCGCCGCGCACGGTTATCGGCGCGTAATCGGCGTTGTTCTTACCCTCGAATTTAGCGCCCATCAGGGAGAGCGGCTCGGTGACGCGGCGCATCGGCCGCGCGGCCAATCCCTTATCAGCGGTCAAGGTCGCCGCGAAAGGCTGGCCTGCCAGGATGCCGAGGAGCAGGCGCATCGACGTGCCGGAATTGCGCATGAAAATCGGCCCTGAGGGTTCTTTTAGGCCTTTAATGCCGAGGCCTATTATGGTTATTTCATCAGGACTTTCTTTGATATCGATGCCGAGGGCGCGGAACGCCTCTATCGTGGTGAGGGTATCGTCTGAATGGAGTATATTCTTGATGACGCTCGTGCCGTTAGCGAGCGAGGCGAGCATAACGGCCCTGTGGGAGATGGACTTATCGCCGGGTAAAGCCAGGGATCCGCGCAATCTTTTTGCGGGTCTTATCGTGGCGGAGCTCAACTTACATAGCTTTCGCTATGTCGCCCTCTTTGATCTCACCGCTGTCAGGCAGTATGTTGGCGGCCGACATCGTCTCGTATACCTTCTCGACCTGGGCCTTGGCGACAAGCTTGTTATTCCTGAAGACTCCGAATGTCACGCCCGGGGTTATGCCTTTATTGTTGCCCGCGGCGACGACTATAAAATTAAATTCCTTGTTTACTACGAGGACTTTGCCTTCGGCCTCAACGCCGGGCTTGACGACTATCTTGTCAAGCTCTACTTCCTTTTTCGCATTAAGGTCCTCTACCTGTTTTGAAAGGCTCTGGTTGGTGACCTGCAGGTCGTTAAGTTTCTTCTGGGCCGCGGCGTATTCCTTCTGTAATTTATCGAACTGGTCCTGGATGGCTGCGCGTCCGGTCTTCTCGCTCTCCCAATTCGTCTTCACTTCCTCTATCTCTTTATCCTTATCGGACAACTTGGCGAGGGCGCCTTCCTTGGCTTTCCTCTCGTCCGCGATCTGCGACGCGAGCTGCTCGGCCTTATCCTGTAATGAGGTCACCTTGCCCTTGAGGTCGGCAAGCTGGGACTCGAGATCGGTCTTGAGCTTTTTCTGCTCGTCGAGCTGCTTCTGCAGGTCATCCTTGTTGGCCTGTAGATCTTTTAGGGAATTCTCGGTTGCAATACGGGTTTTCTTTTCGGATTGGAGCCCGCTGAAAGTAACGAAAGAAAATGCCAGGAATACAACGCATAGGATCGCTAATAATATGACTATAAGCCGGAACGATTTCATTTGTTCCTCCTTTTTAATTTCTATTGAAAAGTATTATATAGAACCGGGCTTCAAAATGCAAGAGAAATATCTGGGCCCATTATATTTTTCATGTCATCCGGCAGGTCGGCCCTGAATTCCATCTCCCTGCCGTCCTTGGGATGGCGCAGCTTCAGGTAATACGAATGGAGCGCCTGCCTGGGGAATTTCCCTTTCGAGCCGTACTTCTCATCACCCAGCACGGGATGGCCGATGTAGGCCATATGGACGCGTATCTGGTGCGTCCTGCCGGTCTTGAGGTCCAGCTTGACAAGGGTGAAACCGTCAAACCTCTTTATGACCTTATATTCGGTCACGGCATTGCGCTCCGAGTCATGCCTGACCGCCATCTTCTGCCGGTTGCTCGGGTGCCTGCCGATGGGCAGGTCCACGACGCCGTTGTCCATCTCCACGACGCCCTTGACCAGGGCCAGGTAATTTTTCTTCACGACGCGGTCCTTGAACTGCCTCGCGAGTTCCGCATGGCTGGCGTTGTTCTTCGCCGCGACCATCACGCCGGAGGTGTCCTTGTCCAGGCGGTGGACTATGCCGGGCCTGCCCTCGTTCATGTCGGAAAGTTTCCTGCAGTGGAAAAGCAGGGCGTTTACTATCGTGCCGGAACGCGTGCCCGGCGCGGGATGGACGGCGATCCCCGGCTGCTTGTTTATCACTATCATGTCGTCGTCTTCGTAAATTATCTCAAGGGGAATATCCTCGGCCTTCAGTTCAGGGGACGCGGGCTCCTCAAACGAGACCTCTATCTTCTCACCGGGCTTGACCTTGTGGTGCGCTTTGGCCGGCTTGCCGTCGACGAGGATATGCCCGGCGCCGATAAGTTTTTTCAGGTGGGAGCGCGAGACAGTCTCGGGCAAGACCGAAACGAGATATTGGTCGAGGCGCGCGGATCCCGCCTCCGGCCCTACTTCGAAGGTATAATTTTCCATAATATCACCGCCGTAGCGAATACCACTATTGATACTGCCTGTGAGAAGGTCAATCCCATTACGGCGAGCATGTTGTCGCCGCGCAGGAACTCGATGAAGAACCTGAAAACGGAATAAAGTATAAGGTACAGGAAGAGCGTCCTCCCGTTCGACGGTGCGCGCTTCCTTAATAGCAGGTATACGATAAACATCGCGGCGGATTCGAAGAGCTGGGTCGGCAGTACCGCGCCCTGCTCCGGGTTGAAGACGACCCCTATTGGCAGCGATGTAGGCTTGCCGTAGCAGCAGCCGTTCAGGAAGCATCCTATGCGGCCGATCGCCTGGCCCAAGGCAATATACGGCATCAGGAGGTCCGCGGTCTTTAATACCGGCATCTTATACATACGCAGGAAGACGGCCCCGCTTATGACTGCCAGGATGAGCCCGCCGTACCAGACCAGGCCTCCCTCCCAGAGCTTGAATACATCCATCGGCCTGGATTTGAAATAATCGAGGTCCAAAAGCACGAACATCAGCCTTCCGCCTATTACGCCGGATACGATAAGGGTGACCATGAGGTCGAGGATCTTCTCGCCGTCCATGCCGATGGCGGACGCGCGGCGTCTCGCCAGGAACGAGCATACCAGGAAAGCCAGCGCGAGCATCGCGCCGTATGAGTATACCGGAAAGCAGCCTGCCTTAAATAATACGGGATGCATCTTCCCCCCTCAATATCATCACGAAAAGCAATACCGCCCCTATCGTTATGCAGGAATCAGCGACATTGAAGACCGGCCAAAAGTGCAGGTCTATGAAATCCACTACATGACCGAAACGGAGCCTGTCTATCAGGTTCCCTATCGCGCCGCCGAGTATCAAGGCGAAAGGCAGGTAAAGGGAGGGTTTCTTCTTTACCAGGTAGAAAATAGTGAACGCTATCGCTATGACGGAAATTGCCACGAAGACGGTGGTCTGGCACCTGAAGAGGCCGAAAGCGGCCCCGGTATTCTTGACGAGGGTGAAACTTACGATGGTGCCGATCGCGGGAATAGAACCTGCGGAAGTCAATTTCGTTATCGCTATCGCCTTGGTCACCTGGTCTATGATGACTACCAAGGCGGCGATAATGAAGGGCGCTAGTCCCTTCCGCAGAAGGGGCAGCATCAGATTATCTTCTTCTGCGGATCCTCTTTAGCCTGGCATTCGAGGCAAAGGCCGGCCCAGGGCATAGCGGAAAGGCGTTGTTTGGGTATCGGCTTTTCGCATTCGGTGCATATGCCGAAGGTCTTATCCTCGATGCGTTTGAGCGCCTCTTCTATGGCATAAAGTATCTTCTGCTGGACGTTCGTGGCGATGCCGAGCGAGAATTCCCTCTCGAAGCTGTCCGTAGCGACATCAGCCATGTGGAAAGAATAAGCCGACAGGTCGCCGGAGGCGTCCCTCTGCGACGTATTCAGGGAATCCTTCTGTACGCCGCGGACCTCTTTGAGCATCTCCTCTTTTTTCTTGAGGAGCATCTTCTTAAATTTTTCGAGCTCTTCTTTATCTAGCTTCATCATTATTATTCTCCTTTTAATACCTTTGAACAGCGCCCGCAAAGTTCCGGATGTTCCGCGTCGCTTCCAACCTCTTTTTTGTACGTCCAGCACCTGCCGCATTTGCCTCCGGAGGCCTTATCCACGTAGATGCCCAGCCCTTCGGCTTCGAGCAACCCGTCTTTTCCCGCCGGCATTCCGCTTACTTCCTCCAGCCTGAAATCCGAGACCAGGAATACGGCGGCCAGCTCTTTCGCGAAATCATGCAGGAACCTGTATTTCCCGGCATCCTTTACATATAACGTGACGCTTGCTTCCATCGAATCGCCGATGACTGCCTTAGCCCTCTTCTCCTCTATCGCCTTCATTACGAAAGGCCGCAGGGCGAAGATCTTCTCCCATTTCTCCTCAAGGGACCTGTCTATGTATCCCTCTTTGGGCTCGGGCCAAAGCGAGGCGTGTATGCACGATTCCGGGTCGTCGCGCTTCATCTTCTGCCATATCTCGTCGGCAGTGAATGGCGCGACCGGCGCGAGGACTTTCGCCAGGACCGACACTATCTCATAGATAGCGGCCTGGCACGACCTCCGCTCTTTCGAGTTCGGCGCATAAGTATACAACCTGTCCTTTGATACGTCAAGATAAAAACTGGAAAGCTCGACGGTGCAAAAATTATACAGCGCGCGGAAGACCTTGTGGAACTCGAACGCGTCATAATAACCCGCGGCTTCCGCGGCAAGCGAATATGCCTTCGAGACCGCCCATTTATCCACCTCGAGCAGGTCCTTGTGCGCGAGCCTGTCTTTATTCGGGTCGAAATCGAAAAGATTTCCCAGTATGAAGCGCGCTGTGTTCCTGATCTTGCGGTACGCCTCTGAAGTGCGCTCGATTATCTCTTTCGATATCCTTATATCCTCGTAGTAATCGCACGATGCGACCCACATCCTCAACACGTCTGCACCGTGCGTCTTTATCACGTCCTGCGGTGAGATGGTGTTGCCCAGCGATTTCGACATCTTCCTGCCTTCGCCGTCGACAACGAACCCGTGCGTCAGGACGTTATTGAACGGAGGCCTGCCCTCTATGGGCATCGAGGTCAGTATCGCCGCCTGGAACCACCCGCGGTGCTGGTCGCTGCCTTCAAGATAAAGGTCGGCCGGGAACGCTAGCTCTTTCCTGCTCCTTAATACGGACTGGTGGCTGACGCCGGAATCGAACCAGACGTCGAGTATATCTTCTTCCTTCCTGAATTTCTTGCCTTTACATTCCGGGCACTCGAACCCGCCAGGCAACAGCTCTTCCGCGGGCTTGCTGAACCAGACGTTCGAGCCATCAACCTCCATCAGCCCTGCGATATGGTTTATCACTTTGGTGTCGAGTATGGGTTTCTTGCACGACTCGCAATAGAATGCGGGTATGGGAACCCCCCAGTACCTCTGGCGCGAAAGGCACCAGTCAGGCCGGTTCTCTATCATCGCCGAGATCCTGTTCTCGCCGACAGCAGGGACCCATTTCACTTTCTTTACTTCTTCGAGCGTTTTCTTCCTCAAAGAATTGTGGTCGACGTTTATGAACCACTGGACGGTGGCCCTGAAGATGACAGGCTCCTTACACCTCCAGCAATGCGGATATGAATGCGAGATCGTCCCGCTGCTGAGAAGCGCACCGTCTTTCCTTAATCTCTCTAATATGGGTTCGTTGGCCTTGAAGACATGCATGCCGGCGAATTCCCCGGCCGTCTTGTCGAAGATTCCCCTCTCGTCGACAGGCATTATCGTCGGCAGGCCGTATCTCTGCCCGGTAAGATAATCTTCCATGCCGTGGCCCGGCGCTGTGTGGACGCATCCTGAGCCTTCCTCGTTCGATACATAATCCGCGAGGACAACTTTTCCTTCCCTCTCGATGAACGGATGCTTATATGTTATCCCCTCAATGTCTTTCCCTTTTACCGTGGAGATGACTTTATAGTCTTTAAAGCCGGCCTTCTCCGCGACTGATCCGAGAAGGTCCTTCGCGAGGATATAATGTTCGCCGTTCGCCTCGATCGTCACGTAATCGAGCGACGGATGGACTGCGACCGCGACATTCGCGACCAACGTCCACGGCGTAGTCGTCCAGATGATGAGATGATCCTCGCCGCCTTTTACTTTGGGACCGGTCATCTTGAATCTGACGAATACGGACGGGGATGCATGGTCCGCGTATTCGACCTCGGCCTCGGCTAAAGCAGTCTCGCAGCGCACGCACCAGTTGACCGGCTTTACGCCTTTATAGACATAACCGCCTTCGACGAGCTTGCCGAACGAGCGGATGATGCCGGCGACATATCCGGGCTTGAGCGTAAGATACGGGTCATCCCAGTCGCCGAATACCCCCAGGCGTTTAAATTGTTCCTTCTGGGTGCCGACAAATTTGAGCGCGTAATCGGCCGCTTTCTTCCTGAACTCAAGCTGGCCTATCTGGCCCTTCGATATCTTGAGCTCCTTAAATAAAGCGTGCTCGACCGGCAGCCCGTGGCAGTCCCAACCCGGGACATACGGCGAATCGAACCCGCGCATCGTCTTATATTTTACGACTATGTCCTTGAGCGTCTTATTGAGCGCGTGGCCGATATGGATGTCGCCGTTAGCGTACGGTGGTCCGTCATGCAGGATATACTTCGGTTTCCCGGCGAATTTCTTCCTGATGCGGCCGTATATATCATTCTCCTGCCAGGATTTCAGCATCTCAGGCTCCCTCTTGGGGAGGTCGGCCTTCATCGGGAAATCGGTCTTCGGCAGATTTAACGTGTCTTTATAATTCATCCCGCACCTTTCTTTAATTCAAACCGCACCTTAATAAGGTGCGGGGTTCATATCTTCTCTATCAGTTTACAGATCAGTTTAGTCAATTTCGGTTCGGCTTCGTTTGCAGTCTTTATTATCTCATCTATATTGCACGGCTTGAGGGTTTCGGGGAGGCATACGTCCGTGATTACGCTCGCGCCGAAGATCCGCAATCCCGCGTGCCTTGCGACAATGACTTCCGGTACGGTCGACATCCCGACCGCGTCCGCGCCGATCACCTGGAAGAACTTATACTCGGCGCGCGTCTCGAGGTTGGGGCCGCTGACGCCGATATAAATACCTTTGTGCATCCTTATCTTCTCTTCCTTGGCGACCTGCTCGGCCAGTTTGATAAGCTCCGGGTCGTAGAGGTCGCAGAAATCAGGGAACCTGGGCCCGAGGGATTCGTCGTTCGGCCCTATCAACGGGTTGACACCGGTGAAATTTATGTGGTCGGATATCGCCATGAGGTCGCCGGCCTTGTAGCCCGGATTCATCCCGCCAGCCGCGTTCGAGACGATGAGTATCTTCGCTCCGAGAGCCTTTACCACCCTGACCGGATATGTCACCTGGTCCAGGGGATATCCCTCATAAAAATGGAACCTGCCCTCCATCGCGACGACATTCTTGTCCCCGATCTTTCCGAATACCAGCTCGCCTTTGTGCCCCTTGACCGTAGACACCGGGAAATTCGGTATCTTCCAGTATTCTATGCCCCTCTTCTCTTTTATCTTCTCGGCGAGGTTGCCAAGGCCGGTCCCGAGGATTATCGCGATGTCGATCTTCGGTATCTCTTTGAGTTCGCCCTCTATGAACTTGAGCGTATCTTCGATCTTCTTCTTCAGTTCGTGCATTTATTTCTCCTTTATGGGGACGTCCCCTACATTCTTAACCTCATAGCCAATTCCAGCAACGTCGGCACAAGAAAATATTTGTTTATGTAATAAATGACTATCGTAGCGATCCACGGCGAGATGTCGACCGGCCCTAACGACGGTATTAACCTCCTTATCGGCGCCAGGATCGGGTCTGTAGCCCTGTTCAGGAACTGCACCAGCGGATTGAACGGGTCCGGGTTGACCCAGCTTATTACCGCGCGCAGGAATATAAGGATGCATACAATATTTACCAGCGCTTCGACCAAACGCGCGGCCAGCACTATTAAATTGCTTAACGCGAACATATCATTCCCCCGATAATTCTTTTGAGCGGCGGACAGCGGCTGCCACGGCCTTTTCGACTATCCTCTTCATCCCGGAACGGTCGAATACCTTTATCGCCTGTTCGGTCGTGCCGCCCTTTGATGTCACGCGCTGGCGCAAGACGCCGGGTTCTTGTCCCGATCCTATAAGCAGCCGCGCCGAGCCGAGAGCGGTCTTCGATACGAGCCTCTTTGCCGTAACCCTGTCCATCCCGAGGCTGACAGCTGTCTCTATAAGTGCTTCTTTTAGATAAAAGAAATAGGCCGGCCCGCTTCCCGATACCGCGGTGACAACGTCAAAATGTTTCTCATTTATATTTACCGTCTCACCCACGCTCGAAAATATCTCATTCGCAGCCTTCAGGTCTTTCGCCGCAGCATACCTGCCTTTGCAGATCGCCGAGATGCCTTCACCCACAAGCGCGGGCGTATTCGGCATCACCCTTATGACGCGGGGCTTTGGTATGCGCGCCAGGGCCTTCTCTATCCTGCGGGTCGTTATGCCGGCAGCGATCGAGATATATAACCGGTTTTTACCATAAAAAGATATTTCAGCGAGCACCTCGTCGATATTCTGCGGCTTGACCGCGAAGATGACTATGTCGCAGTGCGCCGCGACCTCGAGTATGGATCTGGTGGTTGCCGATATCCCGTATTTCTTAACGGCAGCCGCGCGTTTGGCCGCATCGCTGTCAAAACCTATGATGTTTGCTTTTTTGACGGCGCCGGATGAGAGGAGTCCGTTTACTATCGCCCCGCCCATATTCCCTAGGCCGATAACGCCTATTTTTTTATCCGCCAAATATCGCATGCCCTATCCTCAGTATATTTGCGCCTTCCTCTATCGCGACCTCGAAATCCTGGGTCATCCCCATGGAAAGATAATCCATCTTTACGTTCCTTATGCTCTTCGCCGAAACGAGTATCGCCACCTTTTTCAGCCTTTGGAAATACGGCCTCGACTCCTCCGGGTTCTCGGTGAACGGCGCCATCGTCATAAGGCCCATGACCCTTACATTGGGCAGTTCGGCTATCTTTTCCAAGAGCGGGAGCACCTGCTCAGGCGGTACCCCGTATTTTGTCGCCTCTTCAGAGGTCTTGACCTCTATCAATATCTTTTTAGGATACGAAAGGCCGGCGGAGCGTTTCGATATCTCCTCGGCCAGTTTCAGCGAATCAACCGAATGGATGAGGTCGAAGATCTGCACGGCCTCCTTGACTTTATTTGTCTGGAGGTGGCCGATAAGGTGCCACCTGGCCCTGTGCTCGATCGCCTTATATTTTATCTCCGCTGCCTGCACATAGCTTTCGCCTATATCCGTAACGCCGGCTGCGATGGCCTCTTCGATCTGCGGGACGCCTACGGTCTTGGTCACGCAGACCAGGGTGATGTCCCGGTCGTTTTTGCCCACGTTCTGGGCAGCCCGACGGACCCGTTCCTTTACCGCCTGTATATTTTCAGGGATCATTTTTTAGAAATACTCGCTGAAGATCTGGTTTACCCTGTCCAGTAATTTCCCTAACGGCGTGTTGCCGAAGAAATTCTTCCGGACTTTTTTCTTCGCACCCTCCCTCGCCCAGTATTTCACGAGTCCCACCGACACGACCTGTCCGGCGCCGGCCCTGGCCATGTCCCCTCCGGAAACTCCCTTAACCAGTCCCATCTTCACCGGCATGCTGAGATATAATTCCAGCATCTCGAGGAACCCGCCCAGGGAGGTCAAGTCGCCGGCGACTACGCATCCCATCGCGGCTTCCTTGGCGGAACACATATCTTTCAGTTTGTCGCCTATCTTTTTAATAAGCCCTTCGGCTTCCGGCCTCACCGCATCGGCGACGGCCTTTCTCGAGACGGAACGGGTCGACCCTCCCAGCCTCAGGATTACCTTGTCGCTTTCCGGAGAAGCGCTTCCCTGCGCAGCCGGTTCGGCGGCCGCGGGCTTATCGAGGGTTATCTCGCGCTTTAACAGGTCTGCGGCGTATTCGCCGGGTATCTTAAAGTTATCCGCGATGAGCCCGGACATCCTGCCGCTTCCGGCCGGGATTATCTCGATGGACCTTATCTCGCTGCCGTTATAGACGATTATATGAGTGGCCGAATAAGAGATGAATATGAATATGACGCCTAATTCTTTCTCGAGTTCCTCAAGTATCGCGTGCCCGGCCGCTATGCCGGAAAGGACTATATCCCTGATCTCGAAACCTGCGGTATTTATAGACCTCCTGACGTTGTGGAGGTTGGTCACAAGGGCGGTCACAAATTCCATGTCAGCCTCGAGCCGCGTGCCGAACATGCCGGTCGGGTCCTTGATCCCGTCCTGGCCGTCGAGGATGAAACCGCGCGTTACGGAATGGACTATCTCCCTGTCGAACGGGAGCGCTATCGTCTTGGCGGCCTCGGTCACCCGCTCGACCTCATGTTTGCCTATCTCGTTCTCTTTCTCGGCGACGGTCACGCTACCCTTGGTATTATATACGCGCAGGCTCGAGCCGTCGCAGTTCGTTACCAGTGATACGACCTTCGTCTTCGCCGCGGCCTCGGCCTTTTCGACGGCTGACGCCACCGATAAGGCCACTTCGCTTATATCCGATATCGTCCCGTTGTCGATTCCGCGGGACGGGACAGACGCGGACCCGAGGAGCGCGACAGTATCCTTCTCCTCGGTCGAGCAGATCGAGCAGGTCACGAAGTCTTCGCTTATATCCAGGCCGGCCAATATCTTCTTCATTTCTTTTCCGGTTTAAACGTCACCGCGGCATCGGTGAACCTGAGGTCTATCGAATCGATCTTCGACCTGTCCACTTTGGGATTGCTTAGCGCGTCGGCCAAAGAGTCTAGCTTCCTGTCGAAATCGTTATTGCCGACCACTATAGTCATCCCGTCCATGATGAAAAAAGCCTTATCCGGGTATGTCATATCGATGGCGGTGACCGCGGACTTCCCGAATTCCTTCCTCGCGTTTATTCGCCGGAGGATATCGAGGGCCGTGCTTACCCTCCGGGACTTCACCCTCGTGCCCGCCTTAGGGTCCGCAAGCTGGGACTCCAGGCCGGTGATAAGGGGAAGTGAATCAAGGCTGCCCGTATCCGAGACGATGACGCCGTCGAAATCGACCGGCAGGACCTTCCCTACCCGTATCCTTGCCACCGCCTCCCTGTCCTTTATTCTGGCGACGATGCGGTTCGGCAGGAACTTGGTTATTATCACGATCTGGAATTCGGGGTGCGCCGCTTTTATCTTTCCTGCGAGCGCCGCAGTGTCTACCGTGAAAAAATTGACGGGGTATTCGAGGTTGAAATATTCTTTCTGCATATATAAGTTCCCCTCAGTGCCGGGTTTTACTATCTCAACCTTCTTCACCTCGAAACATTGCGCGCCGGAGAGGAAATCACTGAACCACAGGATGGTCGCGGCCAGGACCAACACAAATATAAAAAAGACCACGACGGCAACCTTGTTGCGTTTTATGAAATAACCGGCCTGTCTTGAGGCTTCTGAACCTGATTTTCTTTTTCTAGCCATATTATTTAAAAGCCGATTCGAGCATCTTTTCGCATAATAATGGGAAATCTATTCCTCTCGCCTTCGCCGCCTTCGGCAAAAGGCTGAGCTGCGTCATCCCGGGTATCGTATTCACCTCTAGGACGACTATCTTCCCTTCATCGTCAAGTATCATATCGACCCTCGAGAAAGACCTGCAGCTGAGGGCGTTATGCGCCCTGATGCCGGCATCCTGCGCGAGCCTCGCCTCGCCTTCCTGGATCGGGGCGGGACATAGGTACTCGGTCATCCCGGCCGTATATTTTGCGATCTCATCGTAATAGCGCCTTTTCGGGACAACCTGTATCACGGGAAGCGGTTTGCCTTCGAGAATTCCCACGGTAAGTTCTTTGCCGTGGATGAACTCCTCAAGGAGCACTTGGTCGCCGAACTTGAACGCCTCCTTGATCGCGGCGTCCAACTCCTCGATCTTGTCTATTATGGAGACCCCTACCGAAGAGCCCTGCGCCGAAGGCTTGACGACTACCGGCGCCTGGAATTTCAGTTTTGGTTTTGAACCGTTATTTACCACATTGTATCCCGGGATGTTGAGCCCGGCCTTCTTGAACAATTTACGCGAGGCGATCTTGTCCATTCCGAGCTGGCTAGCTTTTACCTTTGAGCCGGTATAGGGTATCTTAAGATCCTCGAGTATCGCCTGTATCTGGCCGTCTTCGCCGAATGTCCCGTGCAGGGCTATGAAGGCGGCGTCGATGCCGGCAGACCTAAGCTCGTCCCTCGTCGGAAGCCATATCTCGATCGGGACGGCGTTATATCCTTTGCTTAAAAGCGCGTCGGTGATCGCCCTGCCGGAGCGCAGGGAAACCTCCCTCTCAGCGGATGGCCCTCCCATCAGCACGCCTATCCGCAAACCCACCTTATCCATTAAAACTCTCCTATCAATTTAGTCTCTAATTTTAACATAATTTGATGTTCTTTAAAAACTATTTTTTGTATCTCATCTATTAATTTCTTTACGTCGGAGGCCGTGGCGTTCGCCCTGTTTATTATGAAGTTCGCGTGCTTCTCGGAGACAGCCGCGCCGCCTTCCTGCTTCCCCCTTAAGCCGCACTTGTCTATGACCTCCCATGCCGGCGAATTGCCTGACGGGTTAAGGAAGATGCTTCCCACGCTGGGATAGCCGAGCTCCTGCGTTTTCCTCTTCTTTTCCAAATTTTTCTTTATCTCGGCCTCGATCTTATCCTTGGCTTTCTTTTCCAGCTTGAGTTTGGCCGAAACCAGGACCAACCCTTCGAGATTTGATGAACGGTACGAGAATTTCAGCCCGCTTTTATCAAGCCTGGGCTTTTCAAGGCCTTTGAGCGCGGTTATCTCCTCGACGAGGTCCCCTATCGCCTTGGACGGCCAGCCCGCATTCATCGTAAGCGCGCCGCCGAGCGTCCCGGGTATGCCGGCGAGGAATTCAAGCCCGCCCAGATCCTTCTCCGAGGCCTCCTTTATCAGCTCGTGGACCTTTATACCGCAACCAGCGACAACTGTCTCCCCGTCGAATTCAATCCCGTTAAATGCCGGCGCAGACAATGATATTACAAACCCGCGGATGCCCTTGTCTCCGACCAGGAGCTTGCTTCCGCCGCCTATTATGAAGTGATCTATCTTATGCGACTCGGAATAACGTAGGATATTCCGCAGATCGTCAATGTCCTCAGGGCAGACAAAAATATCCGCCGGGCCGCCGATCTTGAACGTCGTATGGCGGCTCATCGGTTCATCGAGCTTTATTTCGCCCCTGATGAAACTTAAATCTTCTTTTTCGATCTCTTACCCCTTTTTTTCGAGAGCTCCTGCGCCACTTCCCCTGCTATAGAGGTGATATCACCGGCGCCCATCATCAGTACCATGTCGCCGCGTTTTATCTCTTTTAAGATATATTCCTTCAACCCTTTTTTAGGCAGGTATACGACGTCTTTATGGCCGTGCCTTTTCACTTCCTCATAAATGCTTTTACCGGAGATATTATCGATCTCGTCTTCTGACGCCGCGTAGATATCCGTAAGTATAAGTTTATCCGCCGCGTCGAAGCAGGCAGCGAACCGGTCCTTCAGGTATTTTGTGCGCGAGAAACGGTGCGGTTGGAACGCGACTATCAGCCGCTTGGGCTTCCAATTCCTGGCCGCGAGTATCGTCGCATTTATCTCGGCAGGATGGTGCGCGTAATCGTCTATCACTTTTATCCCGTTCCCCGAATACCTTACCTGGAACCTGCGCGCGGCGCCGGTGAAATCCTCGACCGCCTTCTTTATCGTATCGAAATCGAGGCCGAGCTCCAGCGCCACGGCGAACGCGGCCATGGCGTTCGAGACGTTATGTATGCCCGGGATGTTTATGGCTGCCGGCCCGAGCCTTTTGCCACGGTAGACTATCTCGAACTCGGAATGTGAGTCGTGCATCTTTATCTTCTCGGGGTATATGTCGCGGCCTGCCGTAAGCCCGAAAGTGACGACTTTCTTCTCGTAACCGCGGAGCGCCCGCTTTAAGTTATCGCAGTCGCCGCACGCGAAGAGTTTCCCGCCCGGTTTTATCTTCTCTATGAATTTCAGGTACCAGGATATGATCTCGCCCATGTTCCTGTAATAGTCGAGGTGCTCGGCGTCGATATTCGTGATAACGCTGTAGAATGGTTTCAAATGGACGAAGGAACCGTCACTCTCGTCGGCCTCGACCACAAAATGCTCGCCCTTGCCCACCCTGGCATTGCCCTCCAGCGATTTAACTTCGCCGCCCAGGATCGCGGTAGGGTCGAGCCCGGCCCTGTACAGGATATGGGCGATGAGCGATGATGTCGTCGTCTTGCCGTGGGCGCCGGTAACGGCGATCCCTTTCCTGCCGTTCATTATGAGCGCGAGCATATCGGCGCGGTGGAGAGTGGTTATCTTTTTATTGCGCGCGGCCTTAAGCTCCGGGTTCTCCGGCGTGATCGATGACGAGAATACGACGATATCGGCGCCTTCTATGTTCCTCTCGTGATGGCCTTCCCGGAACTTCCCGCCGAGCGATTCGAGCTTCTCCACGATGCGCGAACGCTTGACGTCCGAGCCTGAGACCTTATGGCCCTGCTTGAGCAGGACGAAGGCGATCGCGCTCATCCCGATGCCGCCGATGCCGATAAAATGTATATGCTTCTTACCTTTAAGTTTCATAGCCTTCCTATATATTCCTTGAAATTTAAGTCTCGCTTGGCCTTAGCTCCCAGTCAATCGGTTCGCTCGGGCTTTCTTTATTCCTCGTCCCGCAACGGCGGGACTGTGGCATAAATCGCCTCTTCGCTTACCGGATTGCCTGGTCGCAACGTCAAGTTAGTATACAATCAGCAAGACGCTTAGCCGCATCTGGAACAGCAAATTTTTTCGCCGCGACGGACATCGACCTTAACTTCGCCTTGTCGTCCTTCAACTCAAATATTTTTTCCTTCAGCATCTGCGGCGTCAGGCCGAACTCGTCCATGATGACCGTCCCGCCGGCATTTTCGAGCGCGGCGGCGTTATGGTACTGGTGCCCGCCGGCGAACCTGTAAGGTACCATTATCGAAGGCTTGCCCAGCGCGGCGATTTCGAACAGCGCAGTCGCGCCTGCACGCGAGACGATGAGGTCTGCCATCGCATACGAATATCCTATATCCTCGACAAAGTCGCATACGCAGCCGTCCACGCCGCTCCCTTCGTATCTCTTCCGCACATCATCGATGTTCCTTATGCCTGCGATGTGCAATATATTTATCGCTTTCTTCTCTTCCGCGTCCAAAATGCCGAGCATGCCGCTCACTATCTCGTTTATCTTCCGCGAGCCCTGGCTCCCTCCCAGGATAAGGACCGTGAACTTTGACGGGTCCAGTTTATAATATTTCAGCGCGTCTTCTTTTCTTACCGACAGGAGTTTCTTGCGTATCGGGTTTCCGGTAAATACCCCCTTATTACCGAATGTTTTTATGGTATCCTTGAAACTTACTGCAACACGCCTCGCCAAAAGCGCCAGTATTTTATTTGCCAGCCCGGCCTCGCAATTCTGCTCATGGAGAATAAGCGGTTTACCCATGAGCGCGGCAAATTTGCATATTGGGAAAGACGCGTACCCGCCGAAACCGACGACGATGTCCGGCTTGTATCCAAATAATAATTTTATCGACTTAAAGCAGGCCGAGGTGAACCGCGCGAGGAATTTCATGAACTCCACCGGGTTCGCTGAAAGTTTCGCCACAGGCATAAGCCTGTACGGGATGCCGAATGACCCGAAGAGTTTCACCTCGAGGGGATGGTCTGTCCCTACCAGCAGGAGATCTGATACGCCCCTCTCTTTAAGTTCCTGCGCGAGGCTTAACCCGGGGAAGATATGGCCCCCCGTACCGCCGCACGCGATAAGTATCTTCATCCCATTTATATAATGTTTATGGTCGGGATTCACTTAAATTTCTTCCTTCTCGTAAGGGCTCTCGCTGTATTTGGCGATATTGAGCAAGAGCGCCACGCCTATCATGTCGAAGACGAGCGACGAACCTCCGTAACTTATGAACGGCAGCGGAAGGCCTTTCGTCGGAATGGATCCGGTAGCTACAGCTATATTTATTATCGCCTCGAGAGCTATGACCGAGACGACGCCCAGCGCGACCAGGTGCCCGAATAGGTCCCTCGCCCTCAATGCTATCCTGAAACCCAGCCAGATGAAGAGCGCGAAAAGGATTATCACTGCGGCCGCGCCCACCAGCCCGAGCTCCTCGCCGATTATCGAGAATATGAAATCCGTATGCGCGCCCGGCAGGTAAAGCAATTTTTGCCGCGACTGGCCGAGGCCGACGCCGAACGGGCCGCCGGATCCGAGCGCTATAAAAGACTGGATTATCTGGAACCCGACGCCTTGCGGGTCTTTCCAGGGATCCCAAAAAGCCACGATCCTCCTCATCCTGTAGGCCTTATGGAATATGAGCACGCCCAGTACCGGTATCGAGCCCAACAGCATCGGGACGAGGTGCCTTAATTTTATCCCGGCGACGAAGAGCATCATGAACGAGACGGCGCTTATCGCGACCGCCGTGCCGAGGTCAGGCTCGAGCAGGATCAGCCCGACGCTGAAACCGAGTATTATCATCGGCGGCACGAAGCCTTCCCAGAAACTCTTTATCTCGCTTTGTTTCCTCGAAAGGAAATCGGCGAAATAGAGTATCATCACTATCTTGCACACCTGCGACGGTTGGAAGCTGAGGAACGAGAACCTGAACCATCGCCTCGCGCCGGCTATCTCGCGGCTTATCCCCGGGATGAGGACAAGCAACAGCAAAAAGAACGTGGCTATGAGGACCGGTTTCACATATTTCTTCAGGGATACGTAATCGACGGACATGACCATCAACGACGCCACTATGCCGATAATAAGATACAGCAGGTGGCGCTTGAGGTAATAGGCGCTGTCCTTCATGAATTCCTGGGCGCTTATCGCGCTGGCGCTGTAGACCATCACAACGCCGATCGCGAGGAGCACGACAGTCACCATGAAAAGCTGCGTCCGAAGTTTTCTCACCCCGCCTTACCTCTCCTCTTTAAGCGCGCGGACTATCGCCTTGAATACCCGTCCGCGCTCCTCGAAATTCCTGAACATGTCGAAACTCGCGCACATAGGCGAAAGGAGCACGCAATCCCCTTCTTCCGCCTCGCCGAACGACTTCTTCACCGCGTCTTCCATTGTATCCGCGAATATATACGGGGCCGCGCCCGAAAGATGCTCCCTTATCTTCTCCTTCGCCTCGCCTATCAGGACGAGCTTCTTTACCTTCGCGCCTACGACCTGGCGCGCCTTCCTGAAATCGCTTCCTTTGTCGTGGCCGCCGGCGATAAGTATAACCGGTTTCGCGCACGACTCGAGCGCCATCATCGTCGCAAGGACAGTCGTCCCCTTGGAATCGTTTATGAACTCCACGCCCCTTGTGGTCCTCACGTGCTCGAACCTGTGCTCGAGACCCTTAAAACTTACCAGCGCTTCCTTGATCTTCTTCGGGCTTATCCCGAATATCGAAGCCACGCAGAGGCAGGCGAGGACGTTCTCGATATTATGCGTTCCTTTTATCTTAAGTTCCGACGCGCCGCAGATCCTCTGCGGTTTCCCTCCCCGGCCGATAAAGACCGAGCCGTCCTCGAAAAAGGCCGCGGCTTTTTTATTTTTCCGCGAGAAGAAAAGCGCATTTGCCTTTGTCCTCGACTTAAGTCTCCTGGCCAGCGGGTCGTCGTAATTCAAGACCGCCCAGTCGTCCTTTCCCTGGTTCTCGAATATCCGCGCCTTCGCGTTGATATACGCGCGGAGGTCCGGATGCCTGTCAAAATGGTTCTGCGAAATATTCAGCACGACGGCGACATGCGGCCTGAACGTCTTTACGCTCTCGAGCTGGAACGAGCTGGTCTCGAGGACAACGACGGAGTTCTTCTTGACCTTAGCTATCTCGCCGCAGATCGGGTTGCCGATGTTGCCGCAGACGACGGCGCGTTTTCCGCCCTTCTTCAATATCTCTCCTATAAGCGTCGTGGTCGTCGATTTCCCGTTCGTCCCCGTTACCGCGACTATCGGCGCCTTGCAGCACAGGTAACCGAGCTCTACCTCGCCTATGACCGGGACCTTATGCTTCGCGGCCCATTTCAAGACCTGCGAATCCTCGGGTACCCCTGGACTTATTACGATAAGATCTTTACCTGCGACGAACCCAGGGGTATGGCCTCCCACCTCGACTTTTATCCTTTTCCATTCGAGGAAGCCCTTCGCTTCTTTTAATTTCTGCGAGTCGCCGGAATCGGTAGCCCAGACTTTCGCGCCGAGCTTCTTGAGCAGGAATGCCGCGGCCATCCCGCTCTTCGCGAGCCCTACCACCGTCACTTTTTTCCCTTTGAAACTTTTTGGGTTCATCTAAGTTTTAATGTCGATAGGCTGAAAAGCGCCAGTATTATCCCGATTATCCAGAACCTTATGACCACCTTTGTCTCGGACCACCCCTTCATCTGGAAATGGTGATGTATCGGCGCCATGAGGAATATCCTCTTTTTAAGCAGCTTGAACGACGCGACCTGGAGGATGACCGAGAGCGCCTCAAACACGAATATGCCGCCTACAATAAGGAGCAGGAGTTCTTTCTTTATGAATATCGCCACGATGCCTATCGCCCCGCCGAGCGCCAGCGAACCTGTATCACCCATGAAGACGGTAGCCGGGAACGAATTGAACCAAAGGAATCCCAGCCCGGCCCCGAGTATCGCCGCGCAAAATACGGCCAGCTCGCCCGCGCCCGGGATGAACATGATATTAAGATATTCGCTTATCTTGGCGTTACCGGTGATGTAGCTTAAAGCCATATAGGCGAGCGCAACTATCGCAGTGCAGCCTATCGCGAGCCCGTCGAGCCCGTCGGTCAGGTTGACCGCGTTCGAGGCGCCGACAACCACGACCGTGGCAAATAATATATAGAATATCCCCAGCGGTACCATCGCGTTCTTTAAAAACGGCACATCGAGGTTCTTGCTGATATGCGGGTCGCAAACGACATAAAGCCCTATCAGGAAGCCGAGCATTATCTGTCCTATGAACTTCGACCTCGCGGTAAGCCCCTTGGATTTCATCAGCCTTAACTTGAGGTAATCGTCAAGGAAACCGACGACGCAGAGCCATATTATCGATACGAGAGATAAAAGGACATACTTGTTCGTCAGGTCGCCCCAGAGAATAGTCGAGAGGACGACGGCCGTGACTATCAGGAGGCCGCCCATCGTCGGCGTCCCAGCCTTGTTCTTGTGCATCTCATAGATGCCTTTGGCGTCGTCCGAGGTGCGCACGACCTGCCCTATCTTGAATTCGCGCAATTTCTCGATGATATAAGGCCCCAATACCATGCAGAGAAGGAATGAAGTGATCGCAGCGCCGGCCGCGCGGAAAGTGATGTACTTGAATACGTTGAAACCGAAGAACAGATCCTTTAGCGGGTAGAGCAGGTGGTAAAACACTTCTTGATCTCCTCCATTTTCATACCGCGCGAACCTTTTACCAGCACCAGATCCCCTTCTTTCAATATGCCTTTCAAGGCCTTAGCGGCCTCTACGGAATTTTTGAAACGGAGGAGGGACATACCGCCGATGCCCTCCTCCTGTGCGCCCTCAAGGATATACCCGGAGAGCGTGCCCACACTCACGAAAAGATCCACTTTGGCTTTCGCCGCGAACTTGCCGATATCGCGATGGAGTTCCGGCCCGGCCGCGCCCAGCTCGAGCATGTCGCCTGCCACGAGCACCTTCCTCTTATACGGCTGCATGTCGCGCAGCGTCCCGACGGCGCTCTCCAGCGAAGCCGGGTTGGAATTATAGCAGTCAAAGATGAAATCTATCCCCTCGCACTTCTCGTATTCCATCCTGAGCTTCGGCAGGACAAAATCCTCAAGGAGTTTCGACGCGGACCTTATCTCTATCCCATATAATGAAGCCGCGGAGATGGCTGCCATCGCATTGTAAACGTTATGTCTCCCTAGCATCCTGAGCTTCACGACATACGTATCGTTGAGCGCGAAATTTATCCCGCAGTCGCTCTCCTGCGCGTTCTCTGCGACAAGATCGCAATCTTCGTTGAAGCCGAAAGTCACTACTTCCCCGCACATTTTTTTGGCGGTGATGGCGAGTATTTCGTCATCACCATTAACTACGGCCGAGCCGTCCTCCCCGATCCTCTTTAACAGGTCAAGTTTCTCTTTCCTGACGTTCTCTACCGAGCCGAAGAACTCCAAATGCGACGGCCCTGCATTCAATATGATCCCGCAATTCGGCTCGACTATGTCGGCCAGATATCCGATCTCGCCGGGATGGTTCGTCCCCAGCTCGATGACCGCTATCTCGTGGCTTTCTTTTAATTTTAACAGCGTCTGCGGTACACCTATGAAATTATTCTCCGTCCCTTCGTTCTTCAGGACTTTGTACCTGGATGACAGTATCAGGGCTAGCATCTCCTTCGTAGTCGTCTTCCCGTTCGAGCCGGTCAACGCGATGACGGGGATGTCGAACCTGTTGCGGTGGAACTTCGCGATCGCGCCTAGGGCCTTGACGGTGTCGTTTACCAGTATCACCGTAAAACCGGGTTTGGGCGAAGGTATATCGCGGCTTACTATTGCCCCGGCCGCGCCTTTCCATACAGCTTCATTCACAAAATCATGGCCGTCAAAATTAGGCCCTTTTACCGCTATGAAGAGCGAATGCTTCTCTATCTTCCTCGTATCGGTAGAAACATCCGGAAAGATGGTCTCCGAACCTCCATTCACCAGTTTCCCGCCTGTCGCCTCTAAGATATCTTTTGTGCTGAAAATGTTTTTTTCACAACCTCCCTGTCATCGAACACTATAGTCGTATTCTTGAATATCTGGTAGGCCTCATGCCCTTTCCCGGCTATAAGGACGCAATCGCCTGCCCCGGCCGTAGAGAGCGCCTCTTCGATGGCGCGCTGCCTGTCCAGTATGACCTTATAGTTCTTCTTCGATATTCCTGCCACGATCTCATCGGCTATTGCCTGCGGCTCCTCGCTGCGCGGGTTGTCGGATGTCACAATAACGATATCCGACATCTCGCTCGCAACCTTGCCCATGCGCGGGCGTTTAGTCCTGTCGCGGTCCCCGCCGCAGCCGAACACTACGATTATCTTTTTGCTGATCAGGGGTTTTAGCGCCGAGAGGACGTTGTATAACGCGTCATCGGTGTGCGCGTAATCCACGAATATTTTGAACGGTTGGCCGCAATCCACCGGCTCGAGCCTGCCCGGCACCGCCTTCATATCCTCAAGCCCGCGCTTCACCTCGCCTGCCGGGAACCCGAGGCTCATGCCGCAGGCAGCCGCCGCTGCCATATTATAGACATTGTGCATGCCGATAAGTTTTGAATTCACGTGCAGGCTGCCTTTTGGCGAATTTATAGTGAACTTCGTCCCGTCCAGCGAGAGCTTTATGTCCGAGGCGAGGTAATCGGCCACGAGCTTTGTCCCGTACGTCACGACCTTGCCCTTAGAGACCTTGACCAGTTTCCTGCCCCACTCATCGTCTATGTTTATCACGGCATACGCGCTGTCTTTAAGCCCTTCGAAGAGGCGGCACTTCGCCCTGAAATATCCGTCGAACGTCTTATGGTAATCGAGGTGGTCGCCGGTAAGGTTTGTGAATATCGCCGCGGAGAAATCTATGCCGCCTACCCTGTTCTGGTCGAGGGCGTGCGATGAGACCTCCATCACGAGGTGATCGCTGGAATTCCTTACCATCTCTCCCATGAAACCGTAGAGCTCGACCGGCCCGGGCGTGGTGTTCGTCGCGGGTATGATGCGTTTCCCTATCCTGTAACTTATCGTCCCGATAATGCCGGCCTTATGGCCTGCGGCCGCGATTATCGAATCCATCAGGTACGATATCGTCGTCTTGCCGTTTGTGCCGGTTATCCCGATGCAAGTCAGTTTCCCTGAAGGCCTGCCGAAGAAATTATCGGCTATCTTCGGCGCCGCGGCCCTCGAATCCCTGACGAATATCCTGGCCACATCATCGGGAAGCGCTATATCTTTTTCAAGGACGACGGCAACCGACCCTTTGTCAACGGCCTCATTGGCGAACTTGTGTCCGTCGAAATTCACGCCTGAGACGGCGATGAACAGCGAATCTTTCCCTGCCTTCTTGGAATCGCTGGATACGCCTTTGATATCTGTATCGAGGCCGCGCGGGAAGGCCGATTGCGCCTTATATTCCACGTCTTTCAACAGGTCTTTTAGTTTCATCAATCCTCTACGCTCTGGAGCTCAACCGCCCTCTTGACCTCAGTTATATTCTCCGGCTTTATCTCAAGATATCTTAAAGTATCCTTTACTACCTTGCTGAATACCGGGGCGGCGACCACGCCTCCGTAATACTGCGGGTGCGGCTGGTCGAGCATCACCACGACTACGACCCTCGGGTCCTTTACCGGCGCGAACCCGACGAACGAGCCGATGAATTTCGAATGCGAATATGCGCCGTTCTCGATCTTCTGGGAGGTCCCGGTCTTGCCGCCGACATCATACCCCTCTACCTTGGCGAGTTGGCCGGTCCCGTCGGTCACGACCCCGCTTAATATATCACGCATAGTCGCGGCTGTCTTTTCCGAGAGGACATCCCTTATTTCCTCGGGCGGGAATTCCTTTATCATTTCGCCGTGCTTATCCTGCACTGCCTGGATGACCCTCGGCCTCACAAGTCTTCCGCCGTTCGCGATGACAGACATGGCGCAGGCCATCTGTATCGCGGAGACGCTCACCTCCTGGCCCATGGGTATCGCGTACATCGAAGTGCCGGACCACTGCGAAGGCGGCCGTATGAACCCGGGGACTTCGCCGGGCAGGTCGATCTTCGTCATGTCGCCGAAACCGAATTTCTTTATATAATTGTATAGGTTATCCCCGCCGAGCTTGAAGGCGACCTTGACCGTGCCTATGTTAGATGATCTCTCGATGACCTGCCTGAAGGTGAGCCAGCCCTGCGGCGTGTGGTCGTGCAAAATTCTCCCGCCGCCGTGGCTCCACGCGCCGTTCTCGCAGAAGAACCTGTCGTTTAACCCGACCTTATTCTCATTGAGCGCGGCCGACGCCGTGACTATCTTGAACATCGAGCCGGGCTCATACATGTCGGTGACGGCGCGGTTCCTCCTGTTCTCGGCGTTCGCGCGCTGGAAGGAATTAAGGTCGTAAGTCGGCCTGCTCGACATCGCGAGTATGTCGCCGTTCTTCGGGTCCATGACTATTATGCACGCGCCTAACGGATGGTATTTCTTGACGGCCGCGTCGAGCTCGCGCTCGGCGACGTTCTGTATTATGTCGTCTATGGTGAGGACAAGGTCGAGGCCGTCTATCGAGGGATAATATTCGTATTCGAAAGAGGCTATCTCGCGGCGGCGCGCGTCCCTGAAAGTCGCCCTGTAACCGGCCGAACCCTTCAGGTACGGATCGTACTTAAGCTCGAGCCCCTCGAGGCCTTTGTTATCGGTGCCGGCGTACCCGACTATCTGGCTGGCTAGGGTATTGTTGGGGTATACCCTCTTCGGCTCTTTCATGAAATCTATGCCCTTGATATTCAGGGCTTTTACCCTTGCGGCCTCGGCCGGGCTTAACTTGCGCTTGATCCAGATGAAACCCTTGTCCTTATTGAGCCGTGCGTAGACGTACTGCTCGTTCAAGCCCATCGCCGACGCAAGCCTTTTCGCCGCTGCCCTCTTCTCCTGGACCACCCTGTCGTCCGAGAATACGGACTGCAGGTTGAGTGAGACGGCAAGCGGCCTCATGTTCCTGTCGTAGATAGTGCCGCGCGTAGGCTGTAGCTCTATGACCGCAGTATGCTGTTTCCTGGCGAGCTGTGTGAGGTTGTAGGATTTGGCGAGTTGTAAATATAAAACGCGGATCAAAAGGATGCTTAATAAAATGAGAAATAGAGAAAATACCGCATTGAGGCGGTTTTTGTGGGCTCTTGTATACACTTATATCCTACCCTTGTTTTCGGCGGAAAACTATGGGTATGTATTAATAAAAAACTGCTATTTAGCTAAGTTCGCCTGCGCTTCCGGCCCTAAAGCGAAGAGGCTGGCGGCGGTCTGGCGTATCTTCCCGAAGAAACCCGCGGTGCGGGTGATATTTTTCATGCCGGTCTCGCCCGTCCCTGCCGAGACCAGGATAACGCGTTCCCTGGACGGGATCTCAAGCTTCATCTGCTTCGCGAGCAGCGTCCGCTCCAGCCTCGCCGGGGATTCCAGCTGCCTTACATTATATAGCAATACCTTATTGCGGTCAAGGAGGTCGGAATACATCTTGTCCTTGGCCTTTATGTCATAGCTAAGGTGCACCAGGGCCGTCTGCTGGCTTACATAAAGCAGCGCGACCATAGTCACCATAACAGTTGTCGTCAAAAATTTATATGTGCTCATCTTAACCCCTAAACCCTTCTCGCGGCCCGCAGCTTCGCGCTCCGCGACCTCGGATTCTCCCCGATCTCCCCTTCTTCCGGAGTCAGGGGTTTCTTGTAAAGGATATTCAATATCTTATTCGCCTTGGCTTCCCTGAACTTGTTCTTTACGATCCTGTCCTCGAGCGAATGGTACGAGATCACGCATATCGCTCCCGAAGGACTCAACAGCCCTATCGCGTCATCCAGCGCTTTCCCGAGGACGTTCAATTCGTCGTTTACCGCTATCCTGAGCGCCTGGAAAGTCCTCGTCGCCGGGTGCACCCTCCCGTGTTTGCCTTTGTACGGGACGGCGCGCATTATGACATCGACGAGCTTGGCTGTTGTATCGATCCGGTCCTCTTCCCTGCGCTCGACGATAGCTTTAGCTATCCTGCGGCTGAACCTCTCCTCACCGTATTCATAAATGATCCGGCTCAGGTCGGCCTCAGGGTAGCGGTTCACCATTTCTTCCGCCGTCAGTTCAGCCCCCTTATCCATGCGCATATCCAACGGGGCGTCGTAACGGAAGCTGAACCCTCTCTCAGCCTTGTCGAACTGCATCGAAGAGACGCCGAGATCGAACAAGAAACCGTCGGCTCTTTCGATATTCGATTTTTCAAAGATCGCTTTCAACTCACCAAAGTTGCCTTGCACCAAAAGGACGTTCGTCTCCCCGAACCTCCTTAATCTCTCTTTAGCTATCTCAAGCGCTTCGCCGTCTCGGTCTATCCCTACCAGCCTGCCGCCCGGCAATATCTTTTCCAGTATCGCCTCGGCATGGCCGCCGAGCCCGAGCGTGCAATCGACTATCGTCTTGCCCGGCGCCGGCGCGAGCGCCTCAACAACCTCTTTTAAAAGAACGGGCTTATGTATTATCTCCCCGCTAATTGCTTAGCCTTTCTCTTCCAAGTCCAGCAAATTCTCAGCGGTCTTTTCGAACGACGGCGCGGCGCCCTCGTAGTACTTGCGCCACTCCTCCTTCGACCATATCTCTATCCTGTTCGAGACGCCGATTATCATGACGTCCCGTTTTATCCCGGCATATTCTTTGAGGTATTGCGGGAGAAGGATCCTCCCCTGTTTGTCGCAGGAGATGTCGGCCGCGCCCGAAAAAAACAGGCGGTTGAATGTTCTCGAGACCGCCTTTGTGAACGACATCGATTTGAATTTTTGTTCCTGGGTCTTCCACTCTTCCTCGGTGAATACGAAGAGGCATTTGTCGAGGCCGCGGGTGACGTAGAACTTCTCGGCGAATTGTTCCTTGAACACATCGCGGAACTTGGAAGGTATGATGATCCTCCCCTTCCTGTCGATAGTATGTTCGTATTCGCCGTAGAACATCTGCCGTCCCCCCGTAACCGCTTATAAAGAAATTAAAGGCTGTGGATCCCGAAATCTTAAAAAGGACCGGCTGGACCTTTTTCTCTTTGCCTTTCCCTCTCACGAGGGCTCCCCGACAAAGGCGAATTTGGAATCCACAACCTTATCCTCCACTTTGAACCACTTTACTCCACCTGACGATACAAAGTATATACTCTCCCTCCACCCTTGTCAAGGGGAAAAATGCTATAATTCCCGCCGCTTGTGCCACGCCCTACGGCATATATATACTGGCCTCTTCGACCTTGTGTTCTTGCAGGGACGTTCGCCTTGAAATTTAAGTCTCGCTTGGCCTTTCTTTATTACTCGCAGCAAGCAGGAGCAACTGCGTCATAAACCGGCTCTGCGCGAGACGTTAAATTTCGCGGCGGCAAATTCATTGCTTGGAAAACGAGGGTCTTTTTCCCCTCATCGCATGGAAAGACTCGAGCGGGCATGGATCCCGAGCGAAGCGAGGGAGAGCGAGAGTATTTCAAGCGGCGCGGGCCTCGCAGGGGCCCGCAAGCGCGCGATGAGGGGAAAAGAACCCGAGTTTTATGCAGCTGTGAATTTGCGGTCGAATTTAGGCGGGTATTGTGTGTGGTTAATTATGCGGGGTTAACGACGGGTATGTGATGCGTGGAAGAGTAGGTTAACACTTGGGATAATAACGATGGCCATTAAAGATGACGCAAAATACAATCCGGCGTCATTAAAACTGGCTGACAACACAGCTCCTAATAAAAATGCGCCTAATACAACCTGCAGCAGTCCTTTTAGTCCATGCATACATATTAAACAATATGAATTTTTCTGATAGGAGTTCATCAAATCCTTACCGCCCTGAAAAGGGCGTGCCGCGTTCGGTGCGTTTGATGCCTTTGAGGGCGAGCTCGAGGATCGCTTCGGAATCGCAGAACCTCCTGGCGTCCTCCACCGAGATCTTCTTCTCGAGGAAGAATTTGGCCAGGCACTGGTCGAATGTCTGCATCCCGAAGAGGTTGCCTTCCTCGATATAGTGCAGGAGCTCATTCGTCTTTCCCTCCCTGATGAGGGCTGAGATGGTCGGGGTGAGCAGCATTATCTCGCAGGCCGGGATCCTGCCTTTTCCGTCCTTGATAGGTACGAGCCTCTGCGCGATGACTCCTTTGAGGAGTAATGACAGCTGCATCCTTATCTCTTCGTGCTGGTAAGGCGGATAAAAATTGACTATCCTTTCGACTGTCTGGGTCGCGTTCACCGAATGTATTGTCGATACGACCAGCTGGCCGGTCTCGGCAGCGTTCATCGCCGCGGTCATCGTCTCCTGGTCGCGGATATTCCCGATAAAGATGACGTCAGGGCTCTGGTACATGACATGCTTTAGCGCGTCGAGATAGGACGGAGTGTCGATCCCGAGCTCCCTCTGCTCTATCAACGACTTCTTATCGGTAAATGTGAACTCGATGGGATCTTCTATAGTGACGATATGGCTTGGGAGGTTCTGGTTGATGTATTCGATGATGCTCGCGATCGTGGTCGACTTGCCGCTTCCGGTGGCGCCGGTGACAAGGATCAACCCGCGCTTCTCGACTGAAAGTTTCGTCAAGACCTTAGAAGGCAGGTTAAGTTCATCGAAAGCCTGGATCTTGCCTTTGATATGACGGAAGACCGCTCCGGGCATCCCGTCCTGATGGAATATGCTGCCCCTGAACCTGCCGATCCCCTCGACGTTTATCGCGAAATCTATCTCGCGCAAGTCCTCGAAGACCTTCTTCTGGCCCTCATCCAATACCTCATCGATCATCTTCATCAGGTCTTTTTCGCCGAGCGGGTCCTTGTCCTGCGGCTTGAGCAGGCCGTCTATCCTGAAATTAACAGAGCTCCCGACCTTGAAGAAGATATCGGAAGCCCCGGAATCTACCATCGACCTGAAAATTGTCTTTATATCCATATAGGCCCTTTTCGGAAGACCTTAAACTGCTTTATCCTTGTTCTGCTCGACGTATTCTTTTATCCTGTCGAGGAACGCCTTATCTATATCGACGAATTTTATTCCCAGCCGGTATTTGCCGTCTTTCATAGGGCGGCAATAACATATCTCGCCTTTTATCCTGGCCGGTTTCCCGGTACTTAATGCCGACGCGTCCATATCGATCATCAGCGCGGCGCCCTTGGGAAGGAATATCGGGGAGACCGCCCCGATGCCGACGGCGCTTATATCCGCTATCACGGCCTTCTGGGGCTCGCGAAGGAACCTGGCGATCCCCTTCCCGCCCGTATCAACATCGACCGTGAGAGTCGCGTTTATGCTTACGCGCGCGCCGGCGCGGCTTTCCATCCCCATCGGCATTTCCCTTTCAAAAAAATCGGGCAAGCCTGTAAGCCGAGTTTTGTCCCCTTGCGTTCTAACGCAAGGATGACGGCCATCCATCTAGACCCGGCGTCGCCGCCGGGCTCAAGCGGCCAACCCGCGCATCCGCCCCTTGCGGGGACCGGGGCGAGCAGCCCCGAAAGATACGCCTATTTGGCCTTGCTCCGCGTAGAGATTGCCGCGTTTCACTTCTTCCCGGCGTTAAGGCCGTCTGGCCCCCCGCCTGAGATTGTTCGTCACTGTGGCTCTCCCGAATTGAATTGAATCGCATCGGGATCCCGCTGCTATCGATAGCCCGCGGGATGATCCTACTCTTACGAGTGACGGGTATTACCCGCTACGCTGCTCTATGGAGCTCGGACTTTCCTCCCCCGTTTCCGGGAGCGGCCATCCGGCTTGCCCAAATCCGTTATTCTAAAAGAGCGATTCCTGCCCTATCGCCTTATTCGCCAATTTATCCGCCCCTTTATTCTCGGAGCGGTCTATATGCCTAATCTCGTATTTATCAAACCCGCCCAACAGATGCATGATCTGCCTGTAAAGCATCTTGAGGGTAGCGTCCTTTATCTTATATTCCTTTTTCAACTGCTTCGCGAGAAGCTCCGAGTCCGTATTAATTATAACCTCGCCGGCCCTCAAAATCAAGGCCTCCTGGAGGCCGTATATCAGCGCCATGTATTCCGCGACGTTATTCGTCGTCTCGCCGATATATTCCGAGACATTCCCTACAGTCTCGCCTTTATCGTTAATGATGACCGCGCCCACGCCGGACGGCCCGGGGTTGCCGTGGCAAGCGCCGTCGGTAAATATGGTCAGCCGCTTACGCATCTTCCTCGTTCTCGATATAAAGGATCCGCGCGCAGCTATCGCAGGTGACTATCTTGTCCTTCATCTTGATCTCGTTTATGACCTGCGGCGGTAGGTTCATAAAACAGCCTTGGCACGACTTCCCCTTCACCGGGGAGAGCGCGACACCATCCTTGCCGGCGAGGACCTTCTCGTAATGGGTAAGTATTTTTTTGTCGACCAGCACGGTTATTTCATTGCGCTGCGCCTCGAGGGTAGAGATCTCTCCGTCGAGCAACGCCATCTCCGCCTCTATCTTCTTTTTGTCCTCGTTCAAGTGTTTCTCGGCGTCGGCGAAAAGTTCTTTTTCCTTCGCCATCTCCTTGTTCAGGTCCTCAGCTTCTTGCATCAACACCAGTATCTCATCCTCGATGCGCGAGTTGTCGGCCTTCTGCCCTTCGATCTCATGCTGCATCGTCTGGTATTCTTTGTTGGTCTTTAACTGGTAGAGCTGGGCCTGGAATTTCTTTATGCTGTCTTCTTTAGTCGAGAGATCGAGCTCGCGCTGCTTGCGTTTGACCTGGCTGGCCTTGATCTTCTCCTCAAGCGCCTTTACCGCGGCCTGCTCCTCGTTGCGGCGGACCTCCAAGTCCTGTATCAATTTCGGCTTGGACTGCCTCTCCCGGCGCAGGCCGTAGAGCCTGCTGTCGAGGGCCTGCAATTTGATGAGATGAACGAGCTCTTCTTCGACGTTTACCTTCTGCATACGGCCTTTCTGCGTTCGGTAAAGCGGCTATGGTGGGCGATAAAGGATTCGAACCTTTGACCTCCACAATGTGAATGTGGCGCTCTAACCAACTGAGCCAATCGCCCGTCTATAGCTCACTGGTGGACAAATGGTGGGCCCAATAGGACTTGAACCTATGACCCGCTGATTATGAGTCAGCTGCTCTAACCAACTGAGCTATGGGCCCTTAGTTTACTCCCTGGCCCAATCCCAGCGAAGCGCGGGATGGGCCCTTGCTAACAGTATTCGATGCCCTATCCCAGCGATGCGCGGGATGGGCCCTCTCATAGAAAGCGAAATAGCATCATACTATTTTAGGGCTGTTTTAGCAAGCCAAAAATGACGGAAAAACCGCCAAATTTAGTGGATCACCGGTCCGGGCACATCATGCCTCGGCCGCTTGAGCAGGAAGACGAGCGGGACGACGCATATCATCATAATTGAAGCCACGTGGAAAGCATCGTTAAAAGAAAACAGGTTCGCCTGCCTCATCAGCTGCTGGAATATGAGGCCGTTTGCCGCGTGTTCGGAGACAGGCCCGGCCTTCGCCCCGAGGACGCTCATCGCCTTATTGAGGCCCAGCTGGTAATGCGTGTCGTAAGGATTGAGCTGCTCGGATAAGCGCGCCTGGTGGAACTGCGCCCTCCTGGCCAGGATAGTGGTCATTATCGCGACGCCGAAACTGCCGGCGATGTTCCTTATCAGGCTGAATATACTGGTGGCGTTGGCCATCTCTTCCTTCTTGATGGTCGCGAAGGCCATAGTCATCAACGGGACCATTATCATACCCATCCCTACCCCCATGACTATGCGCGACCAGGCGATGATATCATAATCTACGGACAGGTTGAACCGCGTCATCATGAACATGGAATAAGCCATTATGACGATCCCGCAGATGAGGATCGCCTTCGGATTGATCCGGGTGAGCGACAGCCCTACCAGCGGCATAATTAATACCGTGGCCACACCTCCGGGCGCGAGGACCATTCCGGCCAGAAAAGCGGTATACCCCATAAGCTCCTGCACAAATATCGGCAATATGACGATGCTCCCGAATAGCGCAAAGAATGCGATGAGCTGTATCACGTTAGCGCTCGCGAAAGCGACGTTCTCGAGCGCCCTTAGGTTTAATATGGGATCTCGTGTCCTTAGTTCGACTATTATGAACGCGATGAGGGCGACGGCTGATATTATGGCAAGCCTTATGATGAAGGCCGAGGAGAACCAATCCTCACGCTGTCCTTTATCAAGTACGACCTGGAGGCATCCTATACCTACGACTATGAGGCCAAGCCCCCAGTAATCTATCTTTTCCCTTATATTAACTCTCCTGAGGTACGGCGGGTCGACGATGAAGAACATCGTCATTATGATGGAGATCAGCCCTATCGGGATGTTTATGTAAAATATCCACGGCCATGACCAGTTATCGGTTATCCATCCTCCTAGGAGAGGCCCTATGATCGGGCCGAAGAGAACGCCTATGCCGTAGACCGCCATCGCTATGCCGTGTTTAGCCGGCGGGAACGTTTCCAGAAGTATCGCCTGCGAAAGCGGCTGGAGCCCGCCGCCTCCTATCCCCTGGAGTATCCTGTAAAAAATAAGCGCGGAAAGGCTGTGCGCGCTCCCGCACAAAAAAGAGCTGAAGGTAAATAAACCGACCGATAACATCAGGTAGCGCTTCCTGCCGACGAGCCGGCTCAACCAGCCGGTCATCGGGATTATTATGGCGTTCGCGACCAGGTAGGCGGTGATCGTCCACGTCGCCTCATCGATCCCTGCCGAAAGGCTTCCCCTGATATGGTTGAGCGAGACGTTCACTACGGAAGTATCAATGACCTCGAGAAGTGTCGGGAGGATGACCGTTAAAGCGATGATCCATCTGCTCATTTGGTGAGGATGGTCGGTATGCAGGACATTCCGACGCGCAATTGGCGGTTCGCGCCCCAATCTTTGTCGAAGGTTATCTTCACGGGAACCCTTTGGACCACCTTGACATAATTGCCCAATGCGTTTTCAGCCGGGAAGAGCGAGAACGCCGCGCCTGTCCCTGCCATGATGCTGTCGACCTTGCCCTTGAATACTTTACCGGGATAGGTATCTACCAATATCGTGACATCTTGCCCGGCTTTGACTCTTTCAAGCTGCGTCTCTTTATAGTTCGCGATGAGCCAGATGTCGCCGAGGTCCACGACCGCCATGAGCGGCTGGCCCGCCTGCACCTGGTTACCGGCCTCGACGGACCTTCTTGTCACATACCCGTCCGAACTCGAATATAATTTGGTATAACTCAGGTTAAGCTGGTTTATATCCAAAGTCGCCTGCTTCTGTTTGATGAGCGATCCCTCGAGGTCCCTGACCGCCTTCGCCTTCGAAAGCTGTTCCTCGGCCGCCACTAACTGCGCCTTGGCGAGCTCGAGCGCGGTCGTGATCTTCTCATGGCGTTCTTTTGTTATGACTTCCTTCTGGAAAAGTTTCTCGCCGCGGTCCATGTCCAACTGGGCCTGGTTAAGGGTCACCTGCTGGATGGCGAGGTTCGCCGCCGCGGTCCTTATCCCGGCCTCGGCGTCTGCGAGCCGCGACTTCTCGGCCTCGACCGCGGAATTGGCTTCCTTCACCTTGAGTTCGTAATCCGCAGGGTCGAGCTCGATGAGCAGGTCGCCTTTTTTGACGTCCTGGTTATCGTCGACATGCAGCTTCAGGACAGTCCCCGGGACTTTGAACGCGACCTGGTGGACGCGGCCGTCGATATAAGCGTCATCGGTCATTACGCGCCCAAAGCTGGTCACCATATGGATGACGCCAAGTATTATCCCTATCGCCGCGACGGCCAGTATCACGAAGATCAATTTGTGTTTCCTGTTATTGTCCGCCATTCCGGGTATTCTCCATTTTTTCGTATATCATCGCCATGTCTATGCCCATCGAATACATCAGCCTCGCGTAACTCCTCTTGAGTTCGTAATCGGCCCTGTAATAGTTCGTCTGGGCGTTCTTCTGCATCGTTATCGAATCGAGCACTTCGGTGGAAGTGGCGCTGCCGCCGGTGTACTTTTCGCGGTAGAGCCGGACGTTCTCCTCGGCCTGCGCGACCGCCGCTTTGGTGACTTTCACTTTTTCGGAGGCGTCATTAAGGCCGTTGAAGCTGTCCTTGACTTCGAGCTTGACGTCATCGACCAGTTTCTTCCTCTCCTCCTCAAGCTGCGCGCGCCTGACTCGCTCCCTGTCGGCCTCGGCCTTGGCAAGCCCGCCGTCGAAGGCATTGACCTTGACGCCTAGGGTGAATGCCATCGCGTCGTCGTGGACCATATACCTGTTCTGCGTCATGGAATATCCGCCGTCGGCGAAGAGCTCGGGGTAATTCTTCGCACGCTTGCTCTTCTCGAAGAGCGATGTCGCCCTTATCTGGTCGTCGACCATCTTTATCTCCGGCCTCTGCTCTTCCGCGGTCCTGAAAGAATAACCCAGCGCCGGTATCTCCGGAGGCGCCATATCGAATTCGCTGACCGCAATGGGTTCCTCCAGCGGTATTACGAGGATATTGCACAATTTTGCCGCGACATTGTCCCTGAGGTTGCGCATGGTGATGAGCCTCTGCTGCGCGTCTGAGAGCCTTACTTCCGCGGATAGGAGGTCGTTCTTTACCGCGGCGCCCTCGTCATACATCGTCCGGACGTCCTTCAGATAGGAAGATATGCCGTCGATCTCGCTCTGGTTCACCGCGATCATCTTCTCCGCGTCAAGGAGGTCGAAATATGTGATGATGAACTCGAGCACGGCGATGTTCTTTATCCTGCCTATATCCGTCACACTGGAATCCAGCAGGGCCTTTGAGGCCTTATAATTATAATAATTCTTCCCGAAATCGAAGATGGTCTGGTATACGTCAGCGCCGAGCGAGAAGAAATTCCTTTGGGACGTGTTCACCGCCATCGCCCCGAATTTCGCGGTCGGCTGGTGGCTCAGGAACGTCTCGCTAAACGACGCGTTGACCTGGGGCAAGAGCGGCGAACGGGCCATCGAGACCTCCTGCGCCGAGATCTCCTTGTTCGATTCCGAGATCTTCACGAGGTGGCTCTCCTCAAGGACCTTCTTTATCCCGTCGCGGATAGTTATCAGCCGCGGCGCGCCTGTCACATCGGCAACGGCTATGGGAAGGGCCAATAAAAATATAACATATATTGCGAAAATTCTCTTCATCATTACGTATATTATTCCACATTTGGTGCCTGTTTGTCAAAAAGGAATGACCCTTATCGCCCTCACCGGGCGGACCGGGCATTTGTTCTGGCATGTCCCGCAGCCGACGCAGAGGTCCCCGTCCACAAGCGGCCTTAATACTTCCCTGCCGTCAACGATATCTTTTTTTAATTTTATCGCCTTATCCGCAACCGGGCAATGCTCCTCGCAGACAACGCATTGTCCGTTCCCGGCCCAGGCTATGCATATCGAACGGTCGACCGCAGCGAGGCCGAGCCGCGTGTCGTGTTTCACCTCAGGCGAGACGTTGCGTATGGCGCCGGTCGGACAGGTCCTGCCGCAAAGAGTGCAGTTATATTCGCAATATCCTATCTCGGGGATGAGCTGCGGCGTCCATACTCCCTCTATTCCCGATTGGAAAGAGACCGGCTGGAGCCCGTTCGTCGGGCAGACCTTCATGCAGTTGCCGCACCTGACGCACCGGTCTATGAATTCGCTCTCTTCCAGCGCCGCCGGCGGTCTTATGACGCTCCTTCGCCTGTGGGAACGCAGCGGGTCGAACCTAAAACCCAAAGAAAAAACGGCCAATGACGACATTAACAGGAAATCCCGCCTTGTTATTCCCTCTTTATGCCCGGGGACGGCTGCTGCGCGGGCCTTATTTCCGGCCGGCCATTCGAACCTGGTGATATTTACGGGGCAATCGTAGACGCAATCCATGCAAAGGACGCACTCGCCCTTCGAATAGCTGGAATCGTCCCTTATGGCGCCCATCCGGCAGGCGCTTTTGCATTTTTTGCAGTTTTTGCATTCTTTGGCCGTCCGCCCTAAGAGCGCGGCCTTCGCAGTCAGGGCATATATGGCCCCCAACGGGCAGAGCGACCTGCACCAAAGGCGCGGGATAAAAAGCGCCAGCCCGCATACTACGGCGAAATATATAAAAACGGGAAGAGCGTGCGGAAAGAAATGCGGGTTCACGCCCAGTGTGGCGATAGGGATTAGGTTAAACGAGACGAACCTCGCGAATATGGCCAGCGGGTCTAATACCCATGCCAGTTGAAGGCCTACCGCAGCGGATACCGTTATTACGGCAAGGATGAAGAATTTTGGTTTTCGGACTTTCGCATTGACCGCATCCTTCTCTTCCTTTTTCATATAGCCTTTTCTGCGCAGCCAACCAGATAGGTCTATCGCCGATCCGAGCGGGCATACCCATCCGCAGAAGAACCTTCCGAATATGAGGGTGAGCGCGAGCATCGTGGTGGCAATTATCATTCCCGGAAGCAAAACTTTCTCGCTTAATGAAGTAAATATCATGATGAGGGGGTCTATCTTGAAGAGCACTTGCGGCGAGATGCCACCATTAAGCGGATATGTCGTGGACCAAAGTACGTAGATAAAAAGGAAGAAAAAAACTGTCTGAGAGATCCTGCGTAAAACTGCCCATTTCTTTTTTGCCATATGCTGCTTGACCCTGTTCCTGTTTAGGTTATAATCTTATGGCCTGTCTGGCGTTCAGAATCCTGCATCCTCCGCCGCAATTATCATATTCCGCACAAACACGGCAATCCTGACATAAATCTTTATTCCGGAAGGAGCTGGTTTTTTTAAGTTCGGTTAATTCGGAAAAACCGGTTTCGAAAAGATTCCCCAGGATCTCAGGGTTCTGCTCGCAAGTCCTTAGATTCCCTAAAGGGTCTATCACCCACTTGTCCTTTCCGCATACACATGTCCCAAAATTAAGGCTCGGATACCTGCTATGGTCTATGCGGCAGGACTCAACCGGGATTGTGACGTTTACCGGAAAATTTAATTCTTTAGCCTTCTTATCTGCGATATGCAGGACATCCTCGAGATCTTCTTTAGTTATCTGGCAATCAGACATATTTTCCAGGCCGCGGCCTCCAGGCACAAACCGGTTTAAAGAGATGGAATCAGCCGAGAAAGCAAAGGAAAGGTCGATTATTTCCCCGATCTCCGACTTATTGTATTTAGTTATCACCGCGGATATATTAAGCCTCGCTTTATGTTTTTTAACCGCCAGGATCGCGTTTTTTACCTTATCGATGCGGTCATTTTGGCTCAAATAAGCATACGAATCTTTCCTTGCACTTACGAGGGATAATTCAAAATAACCTACGCCGTTATTTACCAGTGCCCTCACCACGCCTTCGTCCAGCAAGATTCCGTTCGTGGCAATCCCTAATTTGATTTTCTTTTGATTCAGGAAGGACGCGATCTCGATGAGATAGGGGTATAATAGCGGCTCACCGCCGGCTAAAGTGACCCCGGCCGGCTTGATCTCTGAAAGGATTTTTTCGAATAATTTCTTGCTTTCGGAAAGAGGCAACTCTCCCTGCGGATATCCTTTATCTTCTTTCCAAACATTATAACAATACAGGCAATTATTATTACAGCGCGGGGTTATTTCATAAATGAGAAATAAATTACTCATTCTCCAAATCTGCGATCAGTTCATTAAGGCGGGGAAGGATTGTTTTAAATTCTCCAAGGGCTTTCTTGGTTTCGGCATATTTTCGGTCTATATCTTTATAATAAACTCCCTGTTCGTCTTTAAACTTTTCTTCTCTTTTCTCTGACTCGTATCCGGAATAATCTTTTTCAACGGCTGACACGTATTCGTTTATCATATCCTGAGTATTTTCTGAGGAAGTAAGCGGCAATCTAAAAAAATGATTGTATTTTATTTTAATGATATCCAAAGCGTACACGCCTTCGGCATCTCTCTGGACATTCGCTAATGCCCGTTGAAACTCATTATCAATAATCCTTCCCTTGCTTTTTAATTCTAACAATTTGTCTATTTTAATCTCCAGATCGTGGAGCATAATATCTTGTGCTATATCACCTGGGATCGCCATGCGCGTCATCATATTAGGCCCCACCCAAAAACTTTCAATCCTATAATCGGAAACCTTGCGTAAAAAACTGACTTCTTGAGAAGATATCATGTCTCCTTCAAGTTTTTCCAAATTAGAAACCTTAACCTGCAACTCCTTCTTTAAGCTTTCGTATTGCTCTTGAGAAATTGAATTCCTGTATATTCTCCTCTGGCGATCATCCTTGACTTCATGCCCCGTTCGTTTTGGTTCTATCTGGTCCAGCTTTTTCCAGAAAGCTTTGAAATCTTTCCATTCAAGAGTGCAGCAAATAACGGCCGTCGAGCTGGGCGGCTGCGAGATCTTCTTCTGTTGGCTGGAAGCCGAAAGTTCACCTTGACTGGCATAACTCGAGCCGCCAAATGAAAGAAAACCCAGCATAAGCAGTAACGAACTCAAAAAAAGACTACGGCGTTCGATCTTATTTAATTTATGCGGACGGATTCCCAGGGTAAACAGAATATAGGCAGCTGCAACAGCAAATAAAACCACGACTATTTGAAATAATTTCACGTGGTATTCTCCTCACCTAACCCTAGCCCCATCTCTAAGAATGTCTTTAGTTTCTTGGAACGTATGGGATGGCGCAATTTGCGCAACGCCTTCGCCTCTATCTGCCTTACCCTTTCGCGGGTGACGTTGAATATCGAACCGACCTCTTCGAGGGTGCGCGGGCAGCCGTCGCCTATGCCGAAACGGAGTTTCAGGACCTTCTTCTCCCTTTCGGTCAGCGTCGTCAGCACGTCCTCGAGTTGTTCCTTCAGCATCGAATAAGCGGTCGCGTTAGCCGGCGATATCGCCCTCTTGTCCTCTATGAAATCCCCGAAATGCGTGTCGCCTTCGTCGCCGACAGGCGTCTGCAGCGATATCGGCTCCTGGGCGATCTTCAATATGCCGCGGACCTTCTCCGTCGCCATCCTCATCGAATGCGCGATCTCCTCGGGCAGCGGCTCGCGCCCTGTTTCTTGCACGAGGTTACGTGAAACACGGATCAACTTATTTATCGTCTCGGTCATATGGACCGGGATGCGGATAGTGCGGGCCTGGTCCGCTATCGCGCGGGTTATCGCCTGCCTTATCCACCACGTAGCGTATGTTGAAAATTTATATCCCCTCTCGTATTCGAACTTGTCGACCGCGCGCATCAGCCCGATGTTGCCTTCCTGGATGAGGTCGAGGAACGAAAGGCCCCTGTTCGTGTATTTCTTCGCGATAGATACGACGAGCCTCAAATTGGCCTCGACGAGTTTCTTCTGCGCGCTCTCGAACTGCCTCTCGCGCCTTCTTATATATGCGATGCGGTCCTTCATCTTAAGCAGGGGCTCGTCGAATTCCCTTATTACCTGGCGCTTCCTCTCCTTGAGCACGGCTGTATGGCCGCGCGGGCCCTTGCCGGCCAGCCTGATGACGTCCCTGTCTATCTTCTCTGCCTCATAGAGGAGGAATTTCATCCTGGCGGCGAGGTCTTCCACCACCGAAGTGGAGAACTTGAAATCCGTCAGAAGCGGCACGAGGTTCGTGGTCTTCTTGGCGCCGCGGAGCCTCTTCATCAGCCGCTGGATCTTCTTTATCACCTTCTCCAGCTTTTCGGTCGGGTCTATATCGACGACCTCGTCAATATTGACCTGCCTGGCGAGGATATCGTTTACGAGCCGCAAGACCTCTTTCCTGCAGAAAGAGCATTCGAAGACCGATTCCCTGAACCTAAACTCGGCTTCCTTGATCTTCTTGGCGAGCTCGAGTTCCTGCTCGCGCGTCAAGAGCGAGATCTGCCCCATCTGCTTGAGGTACATGCGAACAGGGTCTTCCATCTGGGCCATGCGAGGGATCTCTTCCGCCTCGGGTTCCGGCTTATGGGCCTTCTCCTCCTCTTCCTCTAGGCCTTCCTCCTTGAGCTCCTTCTCCTCATCGGCATCGATTATCTCTATCTTTTCTTTGTCGAGGACTGCAAAGATCTCGTCGATATCCTCGGACGAAGTGACCTCTTCCGGCAGGAGGTTGTTTACCTCCTCGAAGGTGAGATGCCCTTTCTCCTTGCCGAGCGCTATAAGTTTTTCGAGGCCTTTGATCCTCTTCCTTATATCGATCTTCTTCGGAGCCTTCTTAGTTGTCTTCTTCACAGCCTTCATCTCCTTGCGAAATCCTTTTGGCATTTTACCAGGCCGCTGTATTCGGCGACCAGTTGGGTGACACGCTTCTCGTCGCCCATCATCTGGGCGGCCTTTATAAGGTTCTGCAGCTCAGAGAGCCTTGACTTCGAGTTATTGCACCTGATCCATCTTACGCAATCCGAGAGGTTCTTGGGCTTGTCCTTTATATCATCAGTGAGGCTCGTAGCCTCAGCTATAAGCGCAGTCAGGTCGCTCTCCGCGAGCTTGTTTATCAATTGGGCCGGCTTGAAAGATTTGCCGTCCCCGTATGAACTGAATATCTCCTCCGCTATCTTGCGCGTCCCCACGTCAACAAAATCCTCGGACTTCAAAGTCTCCTTGACCTGGGCGATCGTCTCCGGGTCATCGAGCATGAGCCCTATCACGATCTTCTCGGCCATCGCCGCCTGGGACTTCCCGGCCGACGAAGAGAGCTCCTCGGAGGGCTCGTATTCGCGGTCCGGTTTTACTTTCTTCAACTCCGAGAGCAAGGCCCCTTCGCTCACCTGCAGCCTCTCGCCTAATCTTTTTACATACTCGGATTTCAAGACCGCGTCGGTCACCTTCGCTATCGTCGGAAGCATTTCCGCGCACATCTTCGCCTTGTCCGACGACTTCTTCGCGTCGTATCTCGAGGCGAGGACTCCCAGTTTAAAATCAAAAAGGTCCGCGGCTCCGGAGATCAGTGAATCGAATTCCCCGGCACCCTTGCCCCTCACGAACGAATCCGGGTCGAAGCCTTTCGGCAGTGTGGCGACCTTGACCTGCATCCCCTCCTGCAGGAATATGTCGAGGCCGCGCAGTGAGGCCGCTTCCCCGGCCGAATCGCCGTCGTAGAGCATGACGACGTTCTTGGTATACCTCTTTATCAGCCTCGCCTGGAGTTCGGTCAGGCTCGTGCCGAGCGAAGCCGCTATATTCATTATCCCGTTCTGGTAAGGGATAAGGAAATCGAGGTAACCCTCGACTATTATGCAAAAATCCTTTTCTTTAATCGCCTGGAGAGAAAAATTGAACCCGTAGAGATGCCTGCTCTTTATATATACTTCCGTCTCCGGGGAATTTATGTATTTGGGGAGCGACTTGTCCAGCACCCTCGCCCCGAACGCCACGACCCTGTTCTTGATATCGAAGATCGGGAACATTATCTTGTTCCTGAACCTGTCGTAATGGCCGCCGCCCTCGCGCGGCATGACCAGCCCGGCGCGCTCGAGGAGCTCGACGCCTACCCCCTTGCCCTTCGCGAAATTTATGAGGCCGCTCCAGTCGTCAGGCGCGAATCCCAGCTTGGCTTTCGCGATAGTGTCGTCGTTTACGCCGCGTTCCTTAAGGTAAGAACCGGCATGCCTTCCTGCATCTGTCCCGACCAGCATTGACGAATAAAAAGAGGCCGCCAGTTCGTTCAGCTTATATATCTGGAGGGCGTATCCGCTCGTCTCGAACTGCGACTGGGTAAAACGCGGTAATTCCACGCCTGCTTTTTCCGCGAGGGTCCTGACCGCCTCCGGGAAATCCATATTCTCCATCTTCATCACGAAACCGAAGACATTACCCCCGGCGCCGCACCCGAAACAATGGAATATCTGTTTCGACGGGCTGACCATGAAAGACGGGGTCTTCTCTTTATGGAAAGGGCAGGGCGCCTTGTAATTCCTGCCGGCGCGACGCAGCGGGACATAGCTGCCGATGATCTCGACTATATCGGCTTTGTTCTGTATCTCTTCTAAGACCTGTTCCGAGAACGCCATTACGCTAACGGCTTATCCTTTCGAATCCCGCGGTGCCGATGAACTCGATCTTATCCTCTTTCGCGAGCTTGTCGAATAAGAGGTTCAGGCCGAGGTTATCGCTCGAGATATGCCCCGCGATCACGATATTTAAATGGCCCTTCTGCACGTTCTTGAAATGCTCTTCGCCCAGGTGCATGCAGATTATCGTCCCGACGCCGGCGGCCTCGAGCTTCTCGAACATATCCTTCGGCCCTTCGGTCCCCCCGGTCATGTCGACGAATATCCTGCCCGGCCTGTTCCTCGGCTCGCCGAAGAGTATCCTGGGCCCGGCGTTGCGTTTCGCGGCGTTCCTGTATTCGGGTATCTCCCTTAATATCTCGACCACTTCGCTTAATACCTCGGGCTTCTTGCTGTCAAAGATCTTCTGGAGAAAACTTGTGACGTGGTTATCTGCCGGCGTATGTATGCACATCATCGGCAGGCCGAGGAGTTTCGCGGCATCGACCGCCCGGGTGTGGTTGCCGCCCAGTACGCGGCGCTCGACTTCCTTTATCCTGTCCCTCATGAGCCCTTCGGCCGTATTTATCGGGACGCCGAATTTGTACCAGATATCCGGCTGCATGTTCATCACTTCGTAAAAATTGGCCATCGCGCTGCCTTCCGGGTGGTGTGCCAACACGAGATCTATCTTCCTGCCCTTCTCGTTCAACCTGTCGGCAAGCAATACCTCGGCCGATTCCATATCGACCCCGACGAGAGCCTTCTTGATCTCCGTGGAACCCTCGCCGTTCAATATGCGCGTATCGGCGTAGGGATTGGTAAGTTTTTCCTTATCGAAAAATTCCTTGTCTTTCTCCTTTAACGCCTCATATTCTTTCTTGACCCTGGCGAGTTGCTTCGCGATCACTTCCTTACCGCGCGGGTCGGCGGCCATCCCTTCCCTTACCGCGAAATCGTACAATTTGGATAATTTCAATTCAACCTCCTGTAGTCTTATAGAAAAATGAGTTTGTTTACTTACCCTTCGGGAGCGCTTTTGCGAGTTCCGGGGATGTCCTTGCTAAGACCTGATATACGTTGGGCGCTATCTTCGCTACGTAGGGGCCTGTCAGGGAACGTTCCTCTACAGATTTTACCAGGTAATCGACCTGGATGATGCTAAATAGCATGAATAAAAGGCTCATCAGGACCGCGCCGCGGAACAGGCCCACCATGAACCCGCCCCATTTATCTATCTTGTCGGCAAAGGCCAGCTTTACTATCTTGGTCAAACCGAGGGCGACTAATTTCATACTTAGCATAGACAGTAAAATTAGTATTAAAAAAGTCGCGCCGTCGACATATTCCTGTGGCAGGGATACGGTAGAATTAATGCGGCTTCCTAGAGCGGAATAGAATTTGATGGAAAAAAAGAGGCCCAGCAGGACGCCTATTATCCTGAAGATCTCTTCTGAAAGTCCGTTACGCGCTCCAATATAAGCTGTTCTAATTAAAAGGATTACGATCAGGACATCGACCCAATTGATACGCTGGAATACTTCTGGCAAGAGATTTCTCCTGATATTTGTAACCAAGTATATCACATAGGGTTAGAATTGTCAAGGTAGGCAAAAAAGGCTTACTTTTTAAGGACTTCCTTGAATTTCTGCGTAAGGGCCGGGACGATCTCGTTCAAGTCGCCTACGATCCCGTAGGTCGCGACCGAGAATATAGGGGCAAGCGGGTCCTTATTGATCGCGATGATGATATCCGAGGAAGACATTCCGGCAAGGTGCTGTATCTGCCCGGATATGCCGCAGGCAAAATATATCTTCGGGCAGACGGTCTTTCCGGTCTGGCCTACCTGGTGCGAGTACGGTATCCATTCTGCGTCAACGGCCGAACGTGACGCGCCGACAGCGCCGCCCAATACCTTTGCGAGCTCTTCGATGATCTTGAAATTTTCGGGTTTGCCAAGTCCTCTCCCTCCCGAGACGATTATGTTCGCCTCGGTGAGGTTCGCTGTAGCCGACTCCTCTTCTTTTATCTCCAGTAATTTCGTGCGGGAATCGTAAAGGTTACCCGGATAGCTCTTCTTTATCACCTGGCCGGTCCTGGCCTTGTCGACAACCGCTTCCTTGAATACTTTGTGGCGGACCGTCGACATCTGCGGACGGTAATTCTCGCAGACGATAGTCGCCATGATGTTTCCGCCGAACGCCGGGCGGGTCTGTAATAGTAATTTCTTCTCTTTATCGATGGCCAACCCGGTGCAATCAGCGGTCAGGCCCGTATAAAGCTTCACCGCAACACGCGAGGCGAGCGACCTTCCGATGGAGGTAGCGCCGTACAAGAGTATCTCAGGTTTGAATTCTTTTACCATCTCGACGATGATATTGGTATAAGGCTCGTCCATGTAATTCTTGAGTTTCGGGTCCTCGACGAGATATACCTTATCCGCGCCGCGCGAGAATAATTCCTGGGCCTTGGCTCCTATGCCGTCGCCTATCAGGATGCAGGCGAGCTCTGTGCCGAGGTCATTGGCGAGCTCCCTGCCTTTTCCGAGGAGTTCGTATACGACGCTCTGGACATCCCCCTTCTTCTGCTCGGCGAATACCCAGACGCCTTTATACGAACTCAGGTCGGCTTTAGGCGCGACCTTGCAGGTGGTAAGTTCTATCGCCTTAAATTTGCATGTTGCGACACACGCGCCGCAGAGCGTGCATTTCCCGAAATCTATGACCGCCTTCTTGTCCTGCATCGTTATCGCGCCGAACGGGCAGCTCTTGACGCACAGCGTGCATCCCGTGCATTTATCGAGTAAAATACGTATTGAACATTCCTGGGGATTATTTTGGTCTGCCATTTATGTCTTTCCTGCCGCGACTACCATGTCTTTTAACGCCTCGACGAGTTTAGCCACGACCTCATTGGTCTCGCCCTGCAATATTTGCCCGCCGGTCCTCTTGGGCGGAGAAAATACTTTCTTGACGACCGTCGGGGAACCCTTAAGCCCGAGTTTCTCCGGTTCGGCGTCAATATCTTTCGCGGTCAGCGTCGTCACCGGCGCCTGTTTGGCGCGTATCTTCCCTTTTAACGAGGGAAGCCGCGGGAAATTTATCTCTTTTACGACAGTGATAAGGCACGGCAGCGGGGTTTCTATGACCTCGAACCCTTCCTCCGTCATCTTCTCGAACCTCGCCATCCCCTCTTTTATCTCTTCTGTCTTTTTCACGTATGTGACCTGCGGAATATCGAGGGTGGCGGCTATTCCCGGCCCGACCTGCGCCGTGTCGCCGTCGATCGCCTGTTTGCCGCATATTATAAGGTCGAATTTGCCGAGCTTCTGTATGCCCTTCGCGAGGGTATAGCTCGTCGCCCATGTATCGGAGCCTGCGAACGCGCGATCGCACATGAGGACCATCTCGTCCACACCCATCGATACCGCCTCGCGCATCGCCTCTTCGGCCTGCTTCGGGCCCATGCTGATGACCGTGATCTTACCGCCGAGCTTTTCCTTGATCCTGAGAGCCTCTTCTATGGCATACATGTCAAAGGGATTCACTATCGACTGGACGCCCTCGCGCATCAGGGTATTTGTCTCGGGGTTGATCCTTATGTCCTGCGTATCGGGGACTTGCTTTATGCAGACTATGATATTCACCCCACACCTCCTACTTTCATTCTCAGCGCTTGTATTATATAGAGATGTGTGGGGTTCACTTTCTTAACTGCTCTTTCAGCACTTCGAGCGCTATTATGTTCCGTTGTATCTGGTTGGTGCCTTCGTAAATCTGGGTTATCTTAGCGTCGCGCATGTATTTTTCTACCGGGTAATCGCGCATATAACCGTAACCGCCGAGTACCTGGACCGCGTCGGTCGTGACCTTCATAGCGGTATCCGACGCGAATAACTTCACCATCGCGGATTCCTTCGAAACATCCCTCGCTCCCGAATCTACCATCCTCGCAACGGCATAGGTCAGCGCGCGTGCCGCCTCTATCTGGGTAGCCATGTCCGCGATCATGAACTGGAGCCCCTGGAACGACGATATCGTCTTGCCGAACTGCTTGCGCTCGCGCGAATATTTGACCGCGTGGTCGAGCGCGCCCTGCGCTATGCCGACTGCCTGCGCCGCAACGCCGGGGCGCGACTTGTCGAAAGTCTTCATCGCGACTATAAAACCCATGCCCTCCCGCCCGAGAAGATTATCTTTATGGACCTTGCACTCATTGAATATCAATTCGCGGGTAGCGGAGGCACGTATGCCGAGTTTCTTCTCTTTCTTTCCGAAATCAAAACCGGGGGTACCTTTTTCAACTATAAAAAAGCTTGCGCCGCGCGCGCCCTTCTCCCTGTCGGTCATCGCGATGACCGAATATATCTCCGCCTCTCCGCCGTTGGTTATCCACTGCTTGACGCCGTTCAATACGTAATAGTCGCCTTCTTTCCTTGCGGTCGTGGCGATAGCACCCGCGTCTGAACCGGCGCCTGCCTCGGTCAAGGCAAAAGCGGCAAGTTTCTTGCCGCTGGCTATATCAGGCAGATATTTTTGTTTCTGCTCATCATTGCCGAACAATATTATAGGGTATGTCCCGAGAGCGGTCGCCGCGAAGCATATCGCGATGCCGCCGCACGCGCGCGAGAGTTCCTCGGTCACGAGGCAGAGTTCCATAGCCCCGCCTCCGAGCCCGCCGTATTTCTCCTCAATATATACGCCGCAGAGGTCTGACTCGGCCATGACCTTCATTATGTCCCACGGGAAGGTCTCTTTCTCGTCGTGCTCCGCCGCGACAGGCGCTATCTTCTCTTTGGCTATCTTCCGGGCCAGGTCGCGAACCATTATCTGCTGTTCGGTCAATAAATAATCCATCTCATCACCCCTTATTGTGGTTTACGGAAGGAATTTTTTTACGGCGACGCACGCGTTGTGCCCGCCGAAGCCGAAGGCGTTCGATATGGCGACGTTCACCTTGGCGCTTCTCGCTTTATTCGGGACGTAATCGAGATCGCAGTCCGGGTCCGGAGTCTCGTAATTTATAGTGGGCGGGATCATATCCTCTTTTACGGCCATGACGCTGGCGATGAATTCTATTCCGCCGGCCGCGCCCAGACAATGCCCGGTCATTGATTTGGTAGAGCTGACCGGTATATTATATGCCTGCTTGCCGAATAATTTCTTTATGGCGAGCGTCTCTATCTTATCGTTCAGCTCGGTCGATGTGCCGTGCGCATTTATATAAGAGACCTCTTCCAACTTCAAGCCTCCGTCCTGCAAAGCAAGTTTCATGCACATCGCTGCGCCCTCGCCGTTAGGGTCGGGGGCGGTCATATGGTAAGCGTCGCCGCACATCCCGTAGCCGGCCACTTCAGCGTAGATCTTGGCCCCGCGCTTAGTTGCGTGGCCAAGCTCCTCTAATAAGGCTATGCCGCTGCCCTCGCCCATAACGAACCCGTCGCGGCCCTTATCGAACGGCCTGCTTGCCTTTTCAGGCTCGCTATTCCTCTTCGAGAGGGCCGTAAGGGCGCAGAAACCGCCCACACCCGTCTCGACAATAGCCGCCTCGGCGCCGCCGGATACCATCATATCCGCGTAGCCGTGCTGGATAAGCCTGAACGCCTCGCCTATCGAATGGTTGCCGGTTGCGCACGCCGTGGCCACACAGGAATTCGGACCTTTTATCCCGCATGATATCGAGATCTGTCCGGGAGCCATGTTAACGATGAGCATCGGTATGAGTAGCGGTCCGAGCCTCGAGGGGCCCTTCTCTTTCCAGATGAGGGTCTGGTCCTGGATGACCTTAAGGCCGCCTATCCCTGAACCGACAAGGACGCCTATGCGATACGGGTCTTCCTTGGATATGTCCAGGCCTGCGTCCTCCAGCGCCATCTTGGCGCTGTAGACCGCGAATTGCACAAAGCGGTCCATCCTCCTCATCTCGCGCGGGGTGGTTATATACTTGGATGGGTCGAAGCTCTTGACCTCGCAGGCTATCTGGGAATCAAAAGCCGAGGGGTCAAAGTGGGTTATCCTTCCCGCGCCGCTTTTCCCGGCGAGCAGGGACTTCCACAGGTCGTCTTTGGTATTCCCGACCGGAGTGACGGCACCAAGGCCCGTTACGACTACTCTTCTCTTATCCATAAAAAAACTTAAGGACTACCCCTTGTGGGGTTAGGCCTTGGCCGACCTTTCTTCTATATACTTGATGGCCTCTCCGACGGTCTTCATCTTCTCGGCGTCTTCATCGGGTATCTCAGCCTTGAATTCCTCTTCGAGGGCCATTACTATCTCTACCGTATCAAGCGAATCCGCGCCCAGGTCATCGATGAACGTCGCCTGGGGGGTGACCTCTTCAAGTTTTACGCCCAATTGTTTCGCTATTATCTCTCTTACTTTATCTGCTACAGCTGACATGTACTCCTCCTTTTTGAGTTGACTACATAACCATTCCGCCGTCAACCTTGATCACTTGTCCTGTTATGTATGACGACGCGTCAGATGCCAAAAACATAGCGAGATTCGCTACGTCGTTTGCCTTCCCGAATCTATTTAAAGGGATGTAGGCCAACATCTGGGACTTGACGTTCTCGGGAAGCTTTGCGGTCATGTCCGTTTCGATGAAGCCCGGAGCGATCGCGTTTACATTGACGTTCCTTGACGCCAGCTCCTTCGCGACACTCTTCGTGATCCCTATTATTCCGGCTTTCGAGGCCGCGTAATTGGCCTGTCCGGCATTGCCCATTATACCGATTATCGAAGCGATCGATACTATCTTGCCGTACCTCTGCTTCATCATAACCTTGGCGAGCGCCTTCGTGCAATTGAATGTGCCCTTTAGGTTTACGGCAATTACGGCATCGAAATCCTGTTCGCTCATCCGCACGATCAGGGCGTCCCTGGTTATGCCTGCGTTGTTAATCAGTATATCGATTTTCTGAAATTTGTCAAGCGTCTTATTGACCATTTCCTCGACTTGGGAGAGGTTCGTGACATCGACTACAAAAGCCTCCGCTTTGCGGCCTAAAGCCTCTATTTCTTTCTTTGTGGCGCTCAGCGTCTCCTGGTTTACGTCGCAGATAACGATATCCGAGCCCTCTTTGGCGAATGCCAGGGCTATCTCCCTGCCTATACCCCTCGCGCCGCCGGTTATCAGGCTCACCCTGTCCTTGAATATCATATCAGCCTCCTATCGCTTCTTTAATGGCGGTGATATCCGCCGTTGTCTCGACATTCAAACACTCCAGTTGAGGGTCTATCCTCCTCAAAAGCCCGGCCAATACCTTCCCAGGCCCTACTTCTATATATCTTTTTATCCCTCCTGCGGAGGGACTTTGTTCCCTTCCGGCTAAAAATTTTATCGAATCTTCCCACATCACGGACGACTTGACCTGCGCGACCAGGTTGGCTTTTATTTCTTCAGGGGATGACTCGTATCCTGCGTTAACGTTCGTGACCACCTTTATCTTCGGGGACTTTACCTCTATCTTGCCCATTTCGGCGTTCAACTTTTGGGCGGCAGGCTCCATCAGGCTTGAGTGGAACGCGCCGCTGACATCGAGGGGTATGACCTTCCTGGCTCCCCTCTCCTTCGCCAGGTTCGAGGCAGCCTCGACCTTTTCCTTGGCCCCGGAGATCACTACCTGGCCCGGGGAATTGAGGTTCGCTATCTCAGTACCGGTCTCGGCGCATACTTTTTTGGTCTCTTCCAGGGAAAGGCCTATGACCGAGGCCATAGTGCCTGGATTCTGGCGCGACGCCTCTTCCATGAACTGCCCGCGCTTTCTTACCAGCGAGACTGCATCTTCGAAAGTCATGGATCCTGCCGCGACAAGCGCCGTGTATTCCCCCAGGCTCAAACCGAGAACAGCCTTCGGCGCGAATTGGCCCGAAAGCGGTAATACCGATTCGAGCGCCCTTAAGGAAGCGATAGACGCAGTCAATATCGCCGGCTGGCAGATATCCGTGCGCGTCAATTCTTCCTTAGGCCCCTCAAAACAGAGCTTCGTTATATCGAGGCCTAAAATATGGTTTGCTTTTTCGAATATGACTTTTGCGGCGGGAAACTGGTCGTATAGGTCCTTGCCCATTCCTACATACTGGGCGCCTTGTCCGGGGAAGATCAGGGCGAAGTCTACCATTCTATTATGCAGGAGCCCCATACGAAACCGCTGCCGAAAGCGACCAAAAGGACCTTGTCGCCTCTTTTGACGCGGCCTTCCTTGACGGCCTCATATAAAGCCACGATGGCCGAGGCCGCCGACATATTACCGTACCTGTCGACATTCACGAATACCTTCTCCATCGGTATCTTCACGCGCTCAACTACGGCTTCTATTATCCTTATGTTCGCCTGGTGCGGTATGACGCAGTCGATATCCCCTGTGGTAAGCCCTGCCTTGTGCAGTACTTTCGCACAGGCATCGGTCATGACGCGCACGGCGTTCTTGAAGACATCGTTGCCTTCCATCTTCAAAAAATGCATGCCTTCGGTAACCGTCTTGTGCGATGCCGGATGGGCAGACCCGCCTGCCGGGCACATCAGGAGACGGCTCTTCGTCCCGTCTGCGCCCAGGTAAGAAGATATTATCCCGCCCTTCTTTACCGGGGCTATTACGGCGGCCCCTGCCCCATCCCCGAAGAGGACGCAGGTCGAGCGGTCTTTCCAGTCCGTAAAACGCGAGAGCAGTTCTGCGCCGATAACGAGCACGTTCTTGTACATCCCGCTTTCGACGAACTGCTGGGCTATCGCCAATTCATGTATAAATCCGGAGCATGCGGCGTTTATATCGAAGCAGGCCGCGTTGACCGCGCCGAGTTTCGCCTGGACAATGCAGCTCGTCGCGGGAAAAGGCATATCCGGGGAGATGGACGCCAATATGATGAGCTCCACATCCTTGATCTCGAGTTTTGCGTCCCTCAAGGCCATCTTCGCGGCGTTTACCGCAAGGTCGGATGTGACCTCTTTCTCGTCGGCTATCCTGCGCTCGGAGATGCCGGTGCGCGTCCTTATCCAATCATCCGACGTATCGACCAGTTTCTCGAGGTCGGCGTTGGTCATGACCTTCCTGGGAAGATAAGCGCCCAGGCCGGTGATCCCGGCGGTTATCCCCGTATGCTTTTTTATTGTCTTGGATTTTGGTGTCATGAGGTTTTTTTGACTGACTCGAGGATATGCTGGTTGACCTGGTGTTCGACGAACGCGCCGGCCACCCTGATTGCGTTCTTTATGGCTTTCGCAGAAGAACGGCCGTGGCTTATGATGCAGATCCCGTTGACCCCGAGTAACGGCGCCCCGCCGTGCTCGGCGTAATCCATCTGCTTCTTGACCGCCGTAAACGCCGGGGCGGTAAGCAGCCCGCCGAGTATCCTGAGCGGGTCCCTCTTGAGTTCGTCTTTTATGAACGAGCCTATCGTGGTGGCTATGGATTCGGCGACTTTCAGTACGACATTGCCGGTATAGCCGTCACAGACGACTACATCGAATTTCCCCGCGAATATGTCCCTTCCTTCGGCATTGCCCTGAAAATTGAGTTTGCTCGATTCGAGGAGCAGGTGTGTCTCCTTCAGGAAATCCGGGCCCTTGGTCGATTCCTCGCCTATATTCAAAAGCCCGATCGACGGGTTTTCTTTCCCCAATATATGCCTTACATAAACATCGCCCATAAGGCCGAAACCCATCAGGTGCGAGGGTTCGGGATTTATCGTAGCGCCGCAGTCTATCATCACGATCGGCCCCTTCATGGAAGGAAGTAGGACCGCGATACCGGGCCGCTCGACGCCCGGAAGGCGCCTTAATGACATTATCGCCGCGCTGACAAAAGCCGCCGTATTGCCGGCCGAAACGACCGCGTCGGCCTTGCCCTCCTTGACCAGGTCGGTCGCCACGCATATCGAGGAGTCTTTTTTGTTGCGGGCGCTTGTCGCACCGGGTTCGTCCATGCCGATTACCTCGGACGCGTGGTGCACAGTGACGCCCGGCGGAACAGAACCGGCCTTTGAAAGCTCGTCCTCTATCCTCGCCTTATCCCCGACTATAATTACTTCAAAACCGTATTCTGTAGCGGCAAGGATTGCCCCTTCGACTACTGCTTTGGGGGCATAATCCCCTCCCATACCGTCAACGGCTATCTTCATTTCTTCTTCTCTTCCTTTTTCTTGATCTCGATGACCTTGCGTCCTTTATAGTATCCGCAGCTCGGGCATACCTGGTGCGGCCTCACCGGCGCGAAACACTGCGTGCATTTGGTGACCTCAGGGGTCGCCAGCACCTGGTGCGTGCGCGATTTATCGCGCCTCATTTTGGAATGTTTTCTTTTTGGTAATGCCATTTCGATCTACTCCTTCGTTAGTTACTGCTTTTTTCTATCCGGTTCCATTTCTGCACGTCTGTTTTGTGTCCGCAGCTGCCTTCGTTCAGGTTCTTGCCGCAGACCTGGCAAAGCCCCTTGCAGCCCTCCTTGCATAATGGTTTGACGGGGTATTCGAGTATTATCTCCGAACGTATGTCATCGGTCATGTCGACTACGTTCTTCCCCCTCAGGTCGTAACTGAAATCGAAATCCCTTTTGAAATCCACCGTGTATGAGGAAAGGCAGCGGCTGCATACCGCCTCTATCTTACCGCCGGCCGTGACATGCGCGTATGCCTCATCCTTGTCCCTGTTGATAAAAATCGTAAGCGTTATCGGCGTCACGAATTTCAGGTCGTCCCTTGCCAGGTCCAGTTCCGAGGCGTCGCGCTTCTCCTCGATAGTCAGCCCTTCCTGCGGGATGTCGTTTATTTTTATCTTCATCGTTGTTTTTGCGCGAGCGCCTTGGCCACGAACGGCGGGACGAAACTCTTTACGTCGGCCCCCAGCGCGTGCGCCTCCTTTATAAGTTTTGACGAGAGGTAAGAATATGCTTCGGAGGGCATCATGAATATCGTCTCGATATCCTGTGCCAGTTTCCTGTTGGTCAGGGCCATCTGGAATTCGTATTCGAAATCCGATAGCATCCTCAGGCCGCGTATCATGACCATCGAGCCTTTGCCCCTGACATAATTGACGGCCAGGCCGCCGAAGTCCTCGATGACTACGCCCTTCATGCCCCTGGTCGCCTTTTTGAGCATCGCTATCCGCTCTTCAACGCTGAACAAGGGCTCTTTTTCCGCGTTGTGCGCGACCGCTATTATCACGGTGTCAAAGATCTTGAGAGCTCTCTTTATGAGATCTATATGGCCGTAGGTTACGGGATCAAAAGTCCCCGGGTAGACCGCTTTTCTCTTCATTATCTGGTTTGGCCCTTACAGTAAAAAGAAACCAGCGTGTCGCCGTACCTTGCGGTACGAAAGAGCTTAAGACCCCCGCTTGAATCCGGTAACAGGTCATGCTTGGAATGCTCTATAACCGCTACGCCAGTTTCGGACAATATATCACAACCGGCCAGTAATGACAAGGTTTTTTTGGCGATCTCCTTATAGTAGGGCGGGTCCATGAAGATAATATCGAATCTGGCGCCGCCCCCGGCAAGCTTCTGGATGGCTGCCTGGGAATCCGAGAAAATAACCTCAGTACGGCCTGGTTGGAGCTCCACACTTTCATGAAAGTGTGGGACAAGGGCCTCGATGTTCTCTTTTATCGCCTTTACCGAGGCGCGGCTATTGTCCACGAATGCGCAGGAGGCGGCGCCGCGGCTCAAAGCTTCCAAGCCCAGGGCGCCGGAACCGGCAAAAAGGTCGAGCGCCTTCGCCCCTTCGACCGCCCCGCCTAAAATATCGAAAATGGCCTTACGGACGTTATCAAGGGTAGGCCTTATGGCCCCGGGCGCCTTGACTATCCTGCTCTTAAAGATGCCGCTTGTTATCCGCATGTCACGCCTTTAGCTCCGTCTTCCCTGAGAACTTGCGCCTGATCATCTCCCTTACCTGCCCGTGTCCGGGTTCCTTAAGCTCAGGGTCTATTTTTACAAGTTCGAACGCCTCCTTGCGCGCCATCTCAAGCTGCTTTACGTTCGCCACAAGGTTGGCGTAGCGCAATTCCGGAAGCCCGTGCTGCCTTGTCCCGAAGAACTGGCCCGGCCCGCGCAGCTGCAAATCTTCCTCGGCGATATTGAAGCCGCTGGTCGTGCCGATAAGAGCCTTGAGGCGCTTCTTCGCCTCTTCGGATTCGGTATCGGAGAGCAGGATGCAATAAGAGCGCTGGTTGCCCCTCCCGATCCTTCCCCTCAACTGGTGCAGCTGGCTCAATCCGAACCTCTCGGGATTCTCGATGAGCATCACCGAAACATTGGGATTATCGATGCCGACCTCTATTACCGTCGTAGAGACGAGGATCTGCACTTTGCCGGACTTGAAATCCGCCATCACGCGCTCTTTCTCCTCGTTGTCGAGCCTGCCGTGGACCAGGCCGACCTTGAGCTGCGGGAAGACCTCTTTTTTGAATTTTCCGTACATATCAGTGGCCGCCTTGAGGTCCTCTTTCTTGCCTTTTTCTATCAAAGGATAGACGATGAAAGCCTGGCTTCCGGCCGCGATCTCCTGGGCGATAAATTTATAGATCCCTTCGCGCCTCTGCTCCCCGACCCAATAGGCCTTGGGAGGTATCCTGCCCTTTGGCATTTCGTCGAGTATCGAGAGATCGAGGTCGCCGTACAGGGTCATCGCGAGCGTCCGCGGTATCGGCGTGGCGGTCATGAAAAGCATGTCAGGATTAAAACCCTTTTGTTTCAGCTGGACACGCTGGTCGACGCCGAATTTATGCTGTTCGTCTATTACCGCCAGCCCGAGGTTTTTGAATTTGACGCCTTCCTGGATGATGGCGTGGGTCCCTATCACTATATTCGCCCGGCCCTCTTCTATCATTCGTTTCGCTTCGCCCCGCTGCGGCGGGACTTCGTCCCGCGCCTCATCATTTACACTATGGGTAAGCATGACGATGTTTATGCCGAGCGGGCTGAGCAATTTGTTCAGGTTCATGAAGTGCTGCTGGGCGAGTATCTCGGTCGGCGCCATAAGCACGCCCTGGTAACCGTTCGATACGGTGAGGACGAGCGCGTACGACGCCACTATCGTCTTGCCCGAGCCGACATCGCCCTCGAGCAGGCGGTTCATCGGCTTCGTGCTGGCCATATCATTTTCTATATCGGTTATCGCTTTCATCTGGGCATCTGTCAGCTTGAACGGGATGACCTCTTTGAACGACTCCAAAAGCTCTCCGCCGACCTTATGCGCGATCCCGTCATCAGAGCCTTTAACCCTGGCCTTCCTCTGCGCCAGCGCGACCTGCAGGGCAAAAAATTCATCGAAGACTATGCGCTCATACGCGGCTTTGCGCAGGTCCTCGCTTTTCGGAAAGTGGATGTTGAAGAGAGCCTCTTTCAATTCAGGCAGGCCGTTCCTGGACCTTATTCCGGCGGGAAGGAACTCTTCTGTATCTTCGAGGTATTTATCCAGCAGGTTTTTGATTACAGAACGCATCCCCCTCTGGCTTATCCCCTCTGTCAGCGGGTATATCGGGACGATCCTGCCGGTGTGGATCAGTTCCGCGTCCCCCTCATCCTTTATTATCTCGAACTCGGGGTTCGTTATCTGGATATCCTTGTACCTCTCGACCTTCCCGTAAAGGACCACTTTGTCGCCGGATCTGAACATCTTCTGCATATACGGCTGGTTGAACCAGACCGCGTAGATGACCCCGGTATCGTCGCCGAAGGCCATCTTGAATAACGCCATGCCTTTACCCCGGCGCAGGCCGGCAGTCAGCACCTCGCCCTTTATCGTGGCGTACTCGCCTATTTTGACTTTGTTTATCGTGTTGAAATGGCTGCGGTCCTCATAGCGGCGCGGGAAATGGTAGAGCAGGTCTTCGACGGTAGATATGTCCAGGCGCGCGAGTATCTCGGCCCTCGCCGGCCCGACGCCCTTGACGTAGCGCACCGGGATGGCGCTTAACGCCTCTTTTTTACTGTTGATGTTTTGTCCGGCTTGTGTTATCATTATTCACCTAAATAATACTTCAAGGAGGAAAGCATGTCAAAGGTATGCGATATATGCGGCAAAGGAAAGATGGCGGGTAAGGCCATCAAACGCCGCGGTATGGCCAAGAAAGACGGCGGTGTCGGCCAGAAGATAACGGGCAGGAGCATCAGGCGCTTCGCCCCCAATCTGCAGAGAATAAAGGTTAATCTGAAAGGCGCCATCAAGACCCTCAAAGTCTGCACTGCTTGCATCAGGTCGGGTAAAATAGTTAAGGCTTAACTGAACTTCAAATCTTTAAGTTGCAGTTGTATTGACTCCTGCCCCTGCCACACATTTATCGAAGGCGTAAAAGCGAGATCGAAGACCAGCGAGGCGGAATCGAGTTTATAATCAAGGGCTTTCTTGAAACCGACCGCCTCGTAAGTCAGTTCCCCGTCCGTAACCCAGATCTTGAGCGTATTATAGTTTAGTATCTTCGGCTTCGCTTTAAGCGATAGCCCCTTTACCGCGAATACGGGCTTGCGGTTACCCACCCCGAACGGCTCAAGCAATTCCAATTCTTTGAGGAATTTCCTCGTGATATCCTTAAGGGATATCCACGCGTCTATCTCGAGCCGCGGGACCAGGTCCAGGGGCCCGAGGACCTCGTGCGCCACGGCGTTCAAGCTGTCGCGGAAAGCGTCTATATTATCCCTGGAGATGGTTATGCCGGCCGCGTGCTCGTGCCCGCCGAACTCGATCAGGTGCTCCTTGCATTTCGAGAGCGCCTCGAAAAGATGGAAATTCCTTATCGAACGCCCCGAGCCTTTCCCCCGGCCGAGGCCGTTTTCGTCAAAAGCCACAAGTATCGTAGGCCTGTAGAATTTTTCGACTATGCGCGAGGCGACTATCCCTATCACGCCTGGATGCCATTTATCGCCGTGGAGGACTATGACCCTGTGCTCCTTAAAATTCACTTCGCGCTCGACTTTCGAGACCGCCTCTTTAAGTATCGCCGCCTCCATCGCCTGCCGTTCGCGGTTGCTCTTATCAAGTTCCTCGGCAAGTTTCTTTCCCTCTTCCTTATCATCCGTCAGGAGCAGTTTGAGCGAATGCATCGACGAATTCATCCTGCCCGAGGCATTCAGCCGCGGCCCCAGGATGAATCCCACCGTCTCGGTATAAAATTCCTTCTTCTTCCCTATACCGGCGACTTCCATGAGCGCCCTTAAGCCCGCCCTCTGCGTCGTCGCGAGATATTTCAGGCCGTGTTTAACGAGCACCCTGTTCTCCCCGGTGAGAGGCGCGACATCCGATATCGTCCCGAGCGCAACCAGGTCCAGGTCCTCTTCCCTGCTCCAGCCTAATGCCTGCGCCAATTTATAGACAAGGCCAACGCTGGCGAGATGTTTGTAGGGATAGCCGGAGCCCTGTACGAACGGGTCTAGAATCGCTAATGACTCAGGCAGGTGGTCCTTTACGGGCTGGTGGTGGTCGACGATTATGGAATCGATGTGATGTTTATTTAAGAAATCTACCTCTTCGGCGGCGGTAATGCCGCAGTCGACCGCGATGACAAGTTTCGCGCCGTCCTTGCGCGCGCTCTCAAGCGCGCCGAGATTAAGGCCGTATCCCTCCTTTACGCGGTCAGGGATATAATTATGCGCGTGGGCGCCGTATCTTTTCAGCGTCGTATATAACAACGCCGTGGCGGTCAGGCCGTCGACGTCGTAATCGCCGTAAACGAGGATGCGCTCTTTATTATCTATTGCAGACCTTATCCGGGCAACCGCTTTCTCCATGTCCTTGAAAAGGAAAGGGTCATGGAGTGACGGGAGGTCGCATGTGAGGAAATCACGGGCTTCCTGCGGGTTCCTTACCCCCCTTTTTGTGAGCAGGCAGGCGAGGACAGGCGAGATACCGAGGGCCTCGGCAAGGCCGGGGGCGGCGCTGTCGTCTAACGATTCTACTTCCCACGCCTTTTGCATATCAGGCGGGCTCTATATGGACGATGACGTCTTTGGTCCCCGGGAACCTTTCGCGGAGGCGTTTTTCTATCGCGGTTGAAAGCTCGTGCGCTTTACCTACTGGCATGTTCTTGTCCACGGTAACGTGAAGATCCACGTGGATGTCATCCTGGCGGCCGCGCGTCCTTATCCTATGGCAACCGACTATCTCTTTCAGATCGGAAAGGGCCGCGCAGATCTCCTGCACGTCGATGACGGCGTAATCGGTAAGGACCCTCGAGCTGTGCTTGAGTATCCCTACGCCTATGTAGGCGATGAACAGGGATATGATTATGCCGGCGATGACATCTATTATCGGCAGGCCCATCTTGACGCTTACAAGGCTCACGATGACCATGATCGAGGTGAAGATGTCCGAACCGGTGTGCAGGGAATCGGCAACGAGGAAATCGCTTCCGAGCTCTTTGCCTTTTTTGTATTCATACCTCATCACGCCGACATTCACGGCCAGGGTCACGCCCATCACGATGAAGCTGCCAAGGTTGGCAACGGGATTGATAAGTTCCTGGTGAGAAAGCTTGTGTATGGACGCTTTGATAAGCTCGAACGAGATGAGGAAAAGCGCCATGGCTATAGCCATAGACGCGAGCGTCTCGTATTTCCCGTGGCCGTAAGGGTGCCCCGCGTCCCTCGGCCGGGAGGCGACCGCTATTCCTATCAGGCCGATGATATTAGACGACCCGTCCGAGAGCGAATGGAAACCGTCGGCCGACATGGCCAGCGATTGCGTCATGAGGCCGTACACTATCTTGGCCGCGGCTACTCCCCAGTTGAGGACGAGTATCCACAAAAGGATCTTTCTTATCTGTACGTACTTGTTATTTCCCAATTACCTTTTTCCTCGGCTGGAACGCCAATACTAGCGGGCTCGTGATATAAACGGTCGAATAGACGCCCAGGAAGAAGCCCACCAGCAGGGCGAACGAGAAGTTGCTCAAGACTTCGCCGCCCCATGTGTATATGGCGAATACCGTAAGCAGCGTAACGCCCGTGGTCAACACTGTCCTCGAGAGCGTTTGGTTGACGCTTAAGTTTATAAGCTCATAAAGGCTGAGCTTGCGGTTCAGCGGCCTGTTCTCCCTGACGCGGTCATACACGACGATCGTATCGCTTATGGAATAACCGGCGATGGTAAGGAGCGCCGTGACGCTCAACAGGTCTATCGGTATCTTCGCCATGGCCATGATACCCAGCGTAAGCAAGACATCATGGAAGATGCCGATGACGCCTGCAAGAGCGAAGTTAAAGTCCTTGAACCTGAACGCTATGTAGATCAGGATGCCGATCAGCGACCCGATTATAGCGTATATGGCCTTCGCCCTCAGCTGCTGTCCGGCGACAGGCCCGACGTGCTCCGTCTTAAGGACCTGTATCTCCTGGTCCGGGAATTTCTGCTTTAGTTTATCGGTGATCAGTTTATTCTTGTCGATGGCGGTCCTGATAAGGAGGACGCGCGGGTTCTCCTTGAACTGCTGTATCTGCGCGTTGCCGAGTTTCAGTTCATCAAGGGCTTTGCGCACTTCATCCATAGGCGGCTGGGTCTTGAACATATACTCCTGAAGCTCGCCTCCGACAAAATCTATGCCATAGGCCCTCTCCCCTTTCGAGAAGAACGAGAATAGGCCTACCGCGATCAATATCACCGATATCGAAAAGAATATGAACCTGCCGCGGATAAAATCGATCTTCGTGTTCCTAAAGAGGTGCAGCATCGGCAGGGATTTGACCCATCCCTTATCCATCAGGAATTCCAATACGATGCGAGTAACGATAATGGCGGTAAACAAGCTCGATACGACGCCGATTATCAATGTGACAGCGAAACCCCTGATCGGGCCGGTGCCGAACTGGAAGAGCAGGACCGCCGCGATGAGGTTCGTGACATGCGAGTCGAGGATGGCGCTGAACGCGCGGTTATAACCGTGGTCGACCGCCATGCGGAGCGACCTGCCTAGGTTCAACTCCTCCCTTATGCGCTCGTTTATCAGGACGTTCGCGTCGATAGCCATACCTAATGACAACGCGATACCCGCGATGCCCGGCAACGTTAACGTCGCCGATACGCCGGGGAAGAGGTAAGGCAGGATCGACATCGAGCCGAGTATGATAAGGAAGTTGAGTATAAGCGCTATATCCGATATAAGGCCGGATAAAAGATAATAAACGGCCATGAAAACGATCACAAATATGATACCGATAAGCGTTGCCTTTATGCCTTTATTGATCGAGTCCTGTCCCAATAACGGGCCGACCGTCCTCTCCTCCTCGATAGACATGGGAGCCGGCAGCGCGCCGACCCTCAAGACCGTGGAGAGGTCTTTCGCCTGGTCTATGTTAAACCTTCCCGTTATAGACGCCTGCCCTGACGGGATGGGCTCGTTGATATTAGGGGCAGACTGCACTTTTCCGTCCAGAATAATGGCCAGCCGCCTGCCGACGTTCTCGCTCGTTATCCTGGCAAATTTCTTGGCCCCTTCGGAGTTGAACTCCAGGCTTACGCCGGGTTCGTTGAACTTGTTCGTGTCGAAATGTATCGCGGCGTTCGTTATCGCCTCGCCGGTCATGAGGACCTGTTTCTCTAAAAGTATGGGTTCGTTATCTTCGGAGTATTTAAGCTCATAACCGTCCGGCACGTTGCCGCCTATCGCCTGTTTCAATTTATCCGGTTCGTTGGCCACGAGCTTGAACTCGAGCATAGCGGTCTGGCCGATGATGCTCAATGCGCGTTCACGGTCTGTTACGCCGGGCAACTGGACTACTATCTCATCCGTCCCCTGCCTCTGGATGGCCGGCTCCCTGACGCCGAACTGGTCTATCCTGTTCCTTAAAACCTCTATCGCCCTGTCGGCCGCGTCATTCTTTGAGCTGGCAGGCAGCTTGCTGGTATCCACCTTGAGCAAAAGATGCATGCCGCCCTGGAGGTCGAGGCCTAATTTTATCTTGCCTTCCCTTATGACCTTGCCGTCCTTGTCCTTGATGTCAAACGGCGGATATATGACCCAAAGGCATGCCGCCGCCAAACCGAGTATCGCTAATATCTGCCAGGCTTGTCCTCTCTTCATTTCTCCTCTCCTGTCCTCTTCTTGGTTGTAAAGGCGATCGCGTATTTTTCGACTTCGACCTTGGTATTATCGTCAATACGCAGCACCACCGACGTATCTTTCACGTTGATAACGGTGCCGTGTATGCCGCCGCTCGTGACGACCTCATCGTTCTTGGCGAGAGCCTTGAGCATCCCCTCGTGCTCTTTCTTCTGTTTCTGCTGGGGCTTTATGAGCAGGAAATAAAATACCACAAATATGAGGATCAGTGGTAAAAAACTTATTATCGGGTTTGCGCTTTGCTGGTCCATTGTCTTCCCTTTCTTTAAGTTGTTACTTTCTCTTTGGTTTCGTACCTCTCCGTAAAATCAGCCCTGAGCTTCACGAACTTCCCGTCCTTTATCGCCTGCCTCATCTTCTTCATGAGGCTTTGGTAAAAATATATGTTGTGGAGCGACACCAGTTTCAAACCGAGGATCTCGTCGGTATTGAAGAGGTGCCTGATATAGCTCTTCGTGTGGTTCCTGCAGGCGTAGCACCCGCACCCTTCTTCTATCGGCCCCAGGTCCTTAGAGTTTACCGCCGTCCTGACCGAGAAGCGCCCATTCGAAGTAAAAGCGGTCCCGTTCCTGCCGTTCCTCGTAGGGACCACGCAATCAAACATATCAATTCCCAAAGATACCGCGTCGAAGAGGTCCTGCGGCTCTCCGACGCCCATAAGGTAGCGCGGCTTATCCTCAGGAAGGAGCTCAACCGTAAATTCCGTCATCTCGTTGGTGATCTCGCGCGGCTCGCCGACGGCGAGGCCGCCCAGCGCGTAACCGTCAAAATCCATCTTCACCAGCATCTTCGCGCAATCTTCCCTCAGGTCCTTATACGAAGCGCCCTGCACTATGCCGAACAAGCATTGCTTCTTATTCGGCCTGAAACCAAAATCCTTTTCGAGCCGCTCCCTGGAATGCCTCGCCCAATCGAGGGTCCTTACGACCGCGCGCTTCGCCATCTCGTATTCGCAGGGGTAATGTACGCACTCGTCAAGCACCATCATTATATCACTTCCGAGGCTTGTCTGGAACTCCAGCATCTTCTCCGGGGTGAGCATATGCCTCGAGCCGTCTATATGCGACTGGAACTCGACGCCCTCGTCGCTCACTTTACGCAGCAACGCAAGGCTGAAGACCTGGAACCCTCCCGAGTCCGTAAGTATGGGCTTATCCCAATTCATGAATTTATGCAGCCCGCCCGCGTTTTTTATTATCTCTTCCCCGGGCCGCAGGTAGAGGTGGTACGCGTTCGACAAAAGTATCTGCACGCCGCAATCATCGAGCTCGTTATTCGAGAGGGTCTTTACCGTCGCCTGCGTCCCGACCGGCATGAACGCGGGGGTATCGAATTCGCCGTGCGATGTCTTTACCCTTCCCGCACGGGCCTTCGTCCCCTTATCCTTCGCGATTATCTCTATTTTCATATTATCAGCATCGAGTCGCCGTAACTGTAAAACCGGTACTTCTCTTTTACGGCCTCCTCATAGGCCTGGAACAGGACTTCCTTGCCGCAGAAAGCCGCGACCAGCATGAGCAGCGTCGTCTTAGGCAGGTGGAAATTCGTGACCAGCGCGTCGACAAACTTGAAATTATACGGCGGGTATATGAAAAGCCCGGTCCATCCCTTCCCCTTCTCTACGCGATTCTCGGAACCCTTGACGAGCCGAGCCTGGTTCTCCAGCACCCTGCAGGTGGTCGTCCCGACCGCGAATATCTTCCCGCCTTTTTCTTTCACGCCGTTCACCCTCAGCGCAGCCTCTTCCTTCAATTCAAAAACCTCGGGTTCTAACTTATGCTTCGTTACGTCGTCTGCCGAAACGGGCTTGAACGTCCCGTACCCGACGTGCAGGGTTACCGACTCGACCGATGCGCCCTTTGCCTTGATATTTTTTAATACCTCATCGCTGAAATGCAGTCCGGCGGTCGGGGCCGCGACAGCTCCCGGCGACCTGGCATAGACGGTCTGGTACCTCTCCTCGTCGGCTTTTTCCGGCGGGCGCTTTATATAAGGCGGCAACGGCACGATGCCTATCTTATCCAATATGGCACTGAAATCGGCGCCGTTTATGCTGAATTCGATAAGCCTTATCCCCTCGCTCTCGCCGCGGATGACGCCGGTAAGCTCGCCGTCCCCGAACGTGAATTTCGTGCCTACCTTTATTTTCGTGGAAGTGTCTATCAGGCACTTATAGAGCCTGTCGCTCATCTTCTCTATAAGCGTTATCTCGGCCTTCGCGGCGGTATCGGCCCTCTTCGCCGGGAGCCTCGCCTTTATGACCTTCGTGTCGTTGACGACAAGGCAGTCGGCCGGCCCGATATAATCGGCCAGATCGCGGAAATTCCTGTGCTCTATCTTCTTCGATATCTTATGCACTACCATCAGCCGCGAGGCGTCCCGCGCCTTCGCGGGATATTGCGCGATCAGCTCCTCAGGGAGCTTATAATCGAATTCGCTCAGTCTCATCTGGCATCCTTATAGTCGGTTATCTTTGAGCCCGGATAATAAAATTCAAGTATCTCGGACGCATTCTTCCCGGCGCGCGACATGTAATAAGCGCCCCACTGGCACATGCCCACGCCGTGCCCCCAACCCAGTCCCTCGAAGGCCACATATTCCCCTACCAATGTGACCTTGAAATTCGTGCTCCTTACGATATCGGCCCCTATTATCCGCCTGAAATCCTTGGCGAGGATGACCGACTCCCCTTTATCGCCTTTGATCTTTAATTCCAATATCCGCGCCGAGAAAGGGTCCCTTTTTGTTGTCTCAAACCCGATTATATCGCCCACCGAATAACCGGCGGCGGCAAGTTTCTCTTCTGTCTCTGTTACCGACAACCATTTCTCCCAGTTGAAGTGCGGGGATTTCCTGCACCACCTGCACTTGACCCCTTTCAGGGGAGGAAGGTCTATATTCCAAAGGTAAGCGGCATCGAACGTGCTGCCGCCGCATGTGGCGTGGAAGAATGCCGGGAATACCGCCCCGTCATATGTCAGGACCTTGTCCCTGGTCTCGTCCACTGCCCTGTTAGTGCGCCACTTCTCGGAAAAGATCCCCCCGTAGACCTGGGAGCCCACATCCGCCGTGACGTCGTAATCTTTCGCCTTCGATTCGTTTATCTGGTTAAGCGCGTAAGTCCTCGCAGCTATCGCCTGGGCCTTGAGCGACTCCATCGGCCACCACGTCGAGACCTCATTGCGCATGACCCCGTAGAGATATTCCTCGATGTCGACCGCGTTTACGACGGTCAGTTTATTGCCGTCCTTAAAAACCCTTATTTCGCCCCTGAATATGCGCCCGTTTATATAGACACGCGAGCCGCCTACCGGCTCGACCGAGATCGCGCTGGCGTTGAGCTCTTTCCCGTCCAGCTTGAACCCTGTCTCAGTTGCGGTCAAGTCGGTTTCGGACAGGTACTTCTCCTCCAGGATGACGCTTTTGGAGAGATAGTCTATTATTTTGAAATTCCCCGCGATGAATATCTTTACCGAATCGGCGCCTTTCGCGACCGCGACGCGGACGAGGATGGGCTCCCTCGGGGCCGCGGGATCCTGGGCGCAGGGGCATATAGGCGTGATAACGACGGATATAGCCGCGCAGATCATCAAGAAACTGAGGCGGGTTCGCATCACTCTCTAAAAAAGCTCCTTCTGTGTCTCTTTTGCCGAAGGGGCTTTGAAATGTTCGTACGCCAGCTTGGTCGCTTCCCTGCCGCGCGGGGTGCGTTTCAAAAGGCCCACCTTCAAAAGGAACGGTTCGACCACGTCCGAGATCGTATCGGCTTCTTCGTTCAAAGTGGCAGCAAGGGATTCTATGCCGACGGGCCCGCCGCTATACGTATCTATAATTGCTTTCATGACTTTCCTGTCGAGCGCGTCGAGGCCCATCTCGTCGATGCCGAGCATCGCCAGGGCCTTGTCTACAATCCCCCTGTCGACCTTGCCGTCATTCTTTACCTCGGCGTAATCCCTCACCCTGCGCAGGAGCCTGTTTGCGATGCGAGGAGTACCTCTGGCACGACGAGCGATCTCGGCAGCTGAATCCTTGTCCAACTCTATCTTGAGTATCTTAGCGGAGCGCTTGATTATCTGCACCAGCTCCTCGGCCGCATAAAAATCGAGGTTGTAGAGCATTCCGAACCTGCTGCGCATCGGGGCGCTCAATAGCCCGGAGCGGGTAGTCGCACCGATGAGCGTGAACGGTTTCAAATTGAATTTTATCGTCTTGGCGTAGGGGCCCTTGTCGATGACGAAATCTATCTGGTAATTCTCCATCGCCGGATACAGGAATTCCTCAACGATCTTCGAGAGGCGGTGGATCTCGTCTATGAAAAGGATATCGCCTTCGCCGAGGTTTGTAAGGATTCCTATGAGGTCGCCGGCCTTCGCGATCGCCGGCCCGGATGTGGCGGTTATCTTCGTCCCCATCTCGCCGGCTATTATATGGGCAAGCGTGGTCTTGCCGAGGCCGGGCGGCCCGGAGAATAGCACGTGCTCGAGCGGCTCTTTCCTCTTCTTTGCGGCCGATACTGCGATGAGCAGGTTATCGACGACCGCCTTCTGCCCGACGAACTCAGAGACCTTCGCGGGGCGCAGGGAAAGGTTCAATATTATATCTTCCTCTGTCTCCTGGATGAAGACGAGTTTTTCCCGCAGCTGCCCTTCTTTGCCTTTTTTCTCTTCGTTCATTTGGAATGTTTCTTGTTTTTATAGACTTCGTTTAACAGGTCTTCCGCGGTCTTGATCCCCGGCGAGCGCTCGAGCGCCTTCTGTATCATCTCTTTGGCTTCCGGCTTCTTGTACTGCAATTGCAGCAATATCTCGACCGCTTCTTCGACAAAATCCGCCTCCTTCGCGACCGTTATCTCTACGCCGTATTCCTGTATCAGCCCGAATTTCCCGAGCTTGTTCTGGAGCTTGGCGACGATCTCCTTGGCGCGCTGTTCCCCGATGCCGGGCAGGGATTTGAGCGCGGCGAGGTCGCCGTCGGCTATCGCCTTCACTACCTGCGGTATCGATGCATTCAACGCCCTGACCGCGGCTTTGGGCCCGATGCCGGAAACGGTGATGAACTTCTCGAAAAATTCTTTCTCTATTTCGTTCAGGAAACCTATGAGGACGGGTATGCTGCGGGCGGGATCCGTATGGTGGTAATGGTACGTTATAAGTTTGATGGAGCCGTCCGGGGAGATATTGGCGTCGATCGATTTCATGACGCAGCCCGGGATCAATACTTCATAAGAGAAGCCGCCGTCTACGTCGATGATGAGGGACGAGCTCTTGCGTTTGGCTATCTTGCCGCGGATATGAGATATCATCCTATTAACCTGCTCGCTGAGGATATCATCTTGACCTGGTTATCCCGTCCATCCGGGAGATGTGTGCGTGTGCGACCGCGAGCGCCAGGGCGTCGGAGATATCAGGCGGATTCGGGGCCGATTTCATATTGAAAAGGTTTTGTATCATGCGCTGCATCTGGTATTTGCTAGCGTGCCCCGCGCCTGTGACCGCCTTTTTTACGCGCGTCGCCGAATATCCGACTAGTTCCGTCCCGGTCTCTTTCGCCAGGAGGCATATCGCGCCGCGGGCGTGGCCCATGAGTATGGATGTTACCGGGTGTTTGTAATGGGAATATAGCTGCTCCAGGACCAGCACGTCCGGCTTAGATTCCTTGACGAGGCTTTTTATCCCGTCATATATCTTTTCTATCCTCGCCTCGACCTTCTCTTTCGCCGAGGTCCTCACGACACCCGCTTCAATGAGCTTTATTCCTTTCGGCCCGGCCTCTATAAGGCCATAACCGGTAATGCACAGACCTGGGTCGATACCCAGTATCTTCATCCTTGCTTAGCCTGTTCCATTATCTCATCGGGGATGTCAAAATTCGCGTATACGTTCTGGACGTCTTCGTAATCTTCCAGAGCTTCGACGAGCGACAGGACCTGTTTCGCGGGAGTGCCGGCAACCTTTACGGTCATCGTCGGGATACTGGTCACCTCGGCCAGCTGGCATTCGATCTTGTTGTCATCGAGCGCCTTCTTGACCTTCTCGAAATCCTGGGGGGCTGTCGTTATCTCATAGACATTATCTTCGGTCTTCATGTCTTCGGCGCCCGCGTTGAGAGCTATGTCCATAAGCTTGTCCTCATCTATCTTGGATTTCTCGATGGCTATGAGCCCCTTCTTATGGAAGATACGCGCGACAGAGCCTGAGCCGGCCATATTGCCGCCCTTGCGGGTGAGGATGTTCTTTATTTCCGCCGAGGCCCTGTTCTTGTTGTCGGTCAGGGCTTCTACCATTATCGCCACGCCGCCGGGCCCGTAGATCTCGTAATTGATAGTCTCATAGACGACACCGGGAAGCTCGCCGGTGCCCTTCTTTATCGCCTTTTCTATGTTGTCCTTGGGCATGTTCACTTCCCTGGCCTTTGCCAGGGCAAAGCGAAGCCTGGGATTCGTATCCGGGTCGCCGCCCCCGTCCTTTGCGGCGACAGTGATCTCTTTGGTCGCCTTGGTAAACGCCTTACCTTTTACCGCGTCAGCGGCCGCTTTTTTGTTCTTTTGTGTCTTCCATTTTGAATGTCCGGACATCTCAGGAAATACCTCCGATTTAGAGTGGTTTTTGGATACGAAATTATACCATTTAAGGGATTAAAATGTAAAGGATTTTTGGGCGGGAACCGCGTTATTTATGGTGCTCGTGGCTGTGGTTGGCGTGGCTGCCGGCTGCTTCTTCAGCCGCCTTCTTGGTGTTGGCGACTATCAACTGGGTGATCTTGGCGGGGACTTCCTCGTAGTGGTCGAACTTCATCGAATATGAGCCGCGGCCGCCTGTCATTGAGCGGAGCTCGGTGGCGTATTTGAACATCTCGGACATGGGTATAGTGGCTTTGACATACTCCTGTTTTTCCCTGCCCTCGATGCCCATGATCCTTCCCCGGCGTGAATTTATATCGCCGGTTATTTGCCCGAGGTATTCGTTCGGTACGATTATCTCGACATCCATTATAGGCTCGAGCAATACCGGGACTGCCTGTTCCTGGCCGCTCTTAAAGGCCATCGAACCGGCTATCTGGAATGCCATATCCGACGAATCGACCTCGTGGAATGAACCGTCGTAGACGATCACCCTGATATCGACTACCGGATATCCCGCGAGAGAACCCTTGATCATCGCTTCCCTTACGCCCTTCTCTACAGACGGGATAAATTGCCTCGGGATCGCTCCGCCGACGACTTTGTCCACGAACTCGAATTGCTGCCCGTGCGGCAACGGCTGGAGTTCCAGCCAGCAGTCGCCGTATTGCCCGCGGCCGCCGGACTGCCTCTTGAATTTACCCTGTATCTTGACAATCTTTCTTATCGTCTCTTTATACGGGACTTTCGGGACACCGACCTCTACTTCCACGCCGAAACGCTTCTTCATCCTGTCAAGCATCACGTCCAGGTGGAGGTCTCCCATCCCTGATATTACTAGCTCGTGCGTCTGCTCGTTGCGCGTGATCTTGAATGTCGGGTCTTCCGAGGCGAGGCGCGTCAATGCGCCCATTATCTTCTCCTCATCCTGGCGTGTCTTGGGTTTTACGGAGTCTGATATGCACGGGTCCGGGAATGTCGTCGCAGGGAAGACGATGGGATTTTTCTCGTCGCAAAGGGTATCGTTATTATGGGAATCCTTGAGCTTGGCGACCGCGGCTATGTCCCCGGCGCCGGCCTTCTGTATGGGCACCTGCTCCTTGCCCTGCAGCACATAGATCTGCCCTATGCGCTCCTTGAGGTCCCTCGATGAATTATAGAATCCCGTGTTCGATTCTATCGTCCCTGAGAATACCCTGAAGAGCGTAAGGTGGCCTACATAAGGATCGAATATATCCTTGAATATGAAAGCCGAGAAGGGTTCGGTATCGACGGGATTCCTTTTGGCCGGTTCTTTCGTCTTCGGATTTATGCCCTCGATCGGCGGCCTGTCTGCCGGCGACGGAAAGAGGTCTACGATCGCGTCCAAAAGCTGCGTCACCCCGATATTCTGGACGGCTGAGCCGCAAAAAACCGGGATGATCTTTCCCGAGATACACGCCGACTTTAGCGCCTTGGCCATCTCCTCCTGGGAGATCTCCTTGCCTTCAAGGAATTCCTCGGTAAGCGTGTCGTCGGTCTCGACGACCGCGTCGAGCAGCTCTTCCTTATACCTTCCGTCCTTAGGCAGGACGCTCTCTACGCCTTTGAGCGAAGATTGTTCCCCTGCGGGAAGCTGGAGCGCGACGCACTGTTTACCGAACCTGTCGCGTATCGAGTTAAGGGTGTTCTCAAAACTTGCATTCTCTTTATCGAGTTTATTTATGAATATCGCGCGCGGGAGGTTCCTCTCCTCGAGGAATTGCCATACGCGCTCGGTCCCGACCTCGATGCCGTGCACCGCCTCGACCAGAAGCACGGCCGCATCAGCCGCCCGCAGCGGGGCTATAACGTCGCCGACGAAATCTGCGTACCCCGGCGTGTCGAGGATATGGACCCTTGTGTTCTTCCAGATGAGGTGGAGGAATTTCGAGGTGATGGAGATCTTACGTTCTATCTCGTCGGCGTTGTAGTCGGAGTGGGTGTTGCCTTCCGCAACTTTTCCGAGCCGGGTGGTCATCTTGGCGTTAAAGAGGAGCGCCTCGATCAGTGAAGTCTTCCCCGAACCGGAATGCGAAACGAAGATTACGTTACGGATGTTTTGCGCGGGGTATCTATCCATAAGTACTAGTCAATATAACGTAGGCGCAAATCCTTGTCAAGCGGAAAAAACAGCCTCTTATCTTGAAACGATCAGGCGGATCTCTTTGCGCGCGTCGGCCAGCGTCGAATTGATCGAATTTTTCAGGAATTGCGGGTCGAGCATCATCGAGGTTGGCCCCTGCCCTACTTCGCCGGGTTTCTCCTGCGCGACAAATTCCAATGAATAGGCCGTATTAAGAAGAATAAGCTGGCGAAAGGATACTTCCAGGCTGCCGTGCACCTTGGGATATAAAGTCTTGACGTTCCCGTTCGAGAAAAGCGCGAACGTCTGCATCTGGTCTTGAGCGGACCGGAGCCACGAAGCGGACCATTTGCCCCATTTCTCTTTATCGAAATTTTTCTTATTCTTTTCGTAAGCTGTGTTCAGGTCGTCGTAAAGCGACTGGATCCTGTCCGCGGTTTCGGAGAGGCGCTGCTTATCGCTCTTCTCCCTTTCGCTCACCTGCGCGGACGAACCTACAACCAGATCGCATGATCCCGCGCCTATCTCCTTATTATCCTTTTCCGCCCTGGCTTCGATGACGTATTTACCCGGGGATAGCACTCTTTCGAAGGGCTCGATAAGGGTGAAAAAGTCCCCGCTCCGGAGGGTGATACGCTTCGTTATGAGGACCTTCTCCTGCCTCTTAAAATTGAGCGTAAGCTTTGTCCCGCGCGGAAGTCCGGCCGAGCCCGTGATCCTTATTTTGCTCCTTGCGTATTCGGCTTTTAAGTCTATATTTGAAAGCGCTTCGGGCCCTTTAAGCGCAGCGTCTTCGGACCCAGAACCTTCGGATTTTGAATAACCTTCGGCCGGCTCTTTTATCTCAAAAGACTTGACGTCTTTCATGCCCAGCTTCATCTTGCCGGAGCCCAACTTTATCTCGATATAATCACCGGACTGGTTTATTATCTGCCCGTTAAGCGTCCTGCCGTTCTGGAGCGTCAAGGTATCGGCACGTGATGAAATAACCGTGGAAAAAACTACCGCTATCGTCAAAATTATACACGCCTTCTTCATGACCCTTCCCTCCAATATTTAATACGCACCGTAGGTAAATAAGTGCAAGTCAGGTCTTCAAAGACCGGGGTCTGCGAGCTCGTTGTATACTGGTCCTTATTGATATCCGATTTGGCTAAGACGATCTTGTATTGAATCCAGGGTTCGGTCCCGCCTATAGCCGCGCCATTACTGACTGCGGCGGTCCATGAATCCGTCGCCAGGATATTGCTATAGGAATTGGCTGTCCTGACATATACGTTTACGGTGTTAGCGGCCGATGTCTGGGCCGACCAGGATATGGTCCCCCACTTTACGGATGCCCCGGTGTAAAACGGCGCGGAGACAAGATACCCTCTCTCCGGTATGCAACGGATATCATCCCAATGCGTCTGCATCTCGGTGACGGCGCCGGCATAAGGCCAAGTGTCATTAGCGCCTATTATATGTTGTCCCCTATCAAGGTCGGTCCAGTCAGCGCCCAGATACTGGTTGTTTGCCACAAATTTAAATATAGGATTTGACGGGTAACCGGCCGCCCAATTCGCCACGTTATTCCTCTGGATGCCGTTTACCCAGGAGGCATACTCGGCTCTACTCGATCCGTTATCCCATCCTATCATCGCCATGACTTTCTCCGCAAGATAATCAAATTGCGGATGGAAGAACGCGCCCTGATAAAGCCGTATCTCGCAAGTGTCCCCATCCGGCCAGAGAGGCTTGGGCTCGGTCGATACCGGATCTGTTCCGTGCGCGTCGGTTAACAATGTCTTGTAACCATTGGGTAACAGGCAATTCGCCCACCCCTGAGAATCATCGGCGGAGCCTTTGGCGAAAAGCCAGCAACCGCAGCCGGTCCCTTCCGGCTGCCAATAGTGATAACTTCCCGGCGCAGGAATAGCTTCCAAGGCGGTATTCTTTTTAAGATCCGGACTGTATATATACACCGGGGCATCGCCGTTATAGGCGTCATAAACAGGAAAAACTTGTGGGTCGTCTAAGATGTAATTAAAAGGGTAAACTGGATTTTGATGATAATCTAGTTGGCCATTACCGTTTATGTCGTAATAATAAATACTTTTGTAATTATTTGTTTGGTCCTTGCCAGCGCCCGGATAACGTCCCATAGGAGGCGCCGGCGGAACCGCAAGCGGATATAATGTCCCGTTCCCTCTCCAGGCTATCCTGGTAGACGGGGCAGGTTCTTTCACGTAAGCCCTCACGAACACGCTTTCGGTGTTGGGCCTAAAGTAATACCTGTTCAGCTCAAAATGCTTCGCCTCGAACGTATTGCATTTGATGTAAATTTCGTTGTCTCCATCCCCGTCGTTATCCCTGATATCCTGAAAACTTATATTTAAGGTCACGTCCGGGATATTCCACCACGAGCGATTCCATTGATAACCCTTCATCATGACGGTGGAAAAAGCCGGGTCCTCGTCGAAATTGTCCCAGTACCCGAGTTTTACCGAATCAGGCGTTTTGGTATAAGTTCCGGCCTCTTCCCAGCGCATCTTTCCGGCGACGGCGTCCCAGTAATCGCCCTCGGTCGGGCAGCTGTCGAGCCAATTCACGTTAAAGACCTCGCCGTCGCGGAAATTACCCTGTTCATTGAACCAGGCCGCGTAGAACTCCTCTTTTGTCGTCTGCGTCCATGTGCCGAAGACCTCGACCGTCGCGGTCACCTGCCTGGTCGCCACCGTCTGGCCGCTATTCAGGACTGAAGCCGTCGAAGTTATGGTGTATATCCCCGCGTGGTTGTATGTAAGGCCCGTCTTCATCAGGGGGTCATAACCTAGCCTTTCGGCAGGGACGACCGACGCGGCAGCCCAGCTGGCGCCCTTCCACTTTAACTGCACCGTATTCGTGTAGGCGTTATCATAATATTCGATGCGGATCTTGTGCCAGCCCGGCGCCTGGAACGTGTAATCACCGCTGTATTCGGTCTGGCCCTGGTCCTGCCAGCTCGTCCCCTGGAGGACATTAGCCGTACCGTCATCCAAGAAAAGCTTGGCGCCGTCGTCAACCATGACCCGGAAGGTGATCGGTGTCCCGGTCTCGCCCGGCAGTATCTCGATATAACCGTCCCATATGACGCCGAACCCGTCGAGGCCGAAATTCACGATAGTGGCGACCGAGCTTCCGCCGGCGAACTCGGCGTCGTGCGTCTCGGACCAGCCCACATCCGAAGGAGTGGACTCGTATCCGTCCGAACCGGGAAGCGGGAGGTCGTTCGGGGTCTGGTAAACAGGCCCAAGTTCGACGACCTTCTTGGCAAATTTGGTCTTATCGATAGTGACGCCCGGCGAGACCCCTGTTATTCCCTTGTAATATCTCCCGAGCAACCCGCCTCTTATTATGGGTTTATAAACGGTAATCTTATCCTTATTGTTCACGAACGTATTCTGGTCTATTCCCGTCGCTACCCTTATCTCGTTGATCGAATCGAAAAGTTTATTCTTGCACTGCGCGGTCCCTTCTATGTTGCCCGTCGCACCGTTTACCACCGTGTTTGTGCTGTCGGAATCCCTGTAATCTATTATGTTCGCGACCTGCTGGTCCGTAAGAAAGGTCTTCAGGATATCTATCTGGAAGGTGTCGGTTTCGTCGAATGTATTGATGTTTACCTTATCTTCCTCGGACGTGATGGCAAGGGTATAAGTCCCTCCGCCGAACGACACGTTCGTCCCGCTGGAAACGACATAGTTACTGACATAAGTTTTCAGGTTATTATAAGAATTAGAGGTTACCTGGGCGCGAATATCCATTATAGCCCTTTTTATGCCCGCCTCAGCGATATAGCGGGCCCTCTCGGAATTTAAGAAATTAGCGGCTTCCTTGCGCGTAAGGAGCATGTTCAGGGCAAAGCTTATCCCGATGAGCGATAAAAGGCCCAAAATGCCTACCGTCAGCAATAGAGCAATACCCGATCTCTTTTTCGCAACCCATTTTTTCATCACGTTTCGAAACTCTCCACTTTATTATCCCTTCGGCTTATTCTTTACATGGATGGCGAGCCAAAGGGAGTGATTTATTATATAAGTTTAGACGATATAATCACCCTTGTCAATGGTACTCTTTTGCTTTTTGGGGTGAATTTATTGCTCGGTTAACCGCCCTCTTCTATGGTATAAAGACGCCTGTTTTGAAGGTTTGGGACTTTGCGGTATTCGGGTCGAGGACTGTCAGCGTGATCTCGACCTTTGTCGGCTTTTTGTCCAATTGATCGGGAGGCGCGGATGAGCTAGTTGAGTTCCAGGTAGACGGATTGGGCGAAGTCGCAGTCCAACCGTTATCGTCGTAATACTGGAAAGTAAGCCCGGTTACGTTTGAGGCAATCTTTGCAAATGTGACATTATAAGCGCTGGTGTTATGCGAGAAGTCATAATCCGGCGCGACGCCTGTCTTGACATAATAAAAATATCTCATCAGCTGATTGGTGCCAGTGTCCAGATAATAGCCGACTTTGCACAACTCAAGCGCCGCGTCGTTATAGTTTAATGAAGGGTTCAAAGCCGCTACAAAAAAAACCTCATCTCCCCCGCTGGGAGTTACCCATCCGCTGGGGGAGGCGCTGTTAAATCCCCTGAAAGTGATAGTGCTGTCCGCCGTATTTAAATAGGCGGACGACATCTCCCTGGACATCATGTCCAGGGCCGCGCGCGCGTTCTGGAAAACCTCGAGATGGCCCTGCGTCCTGCGCCATGAATCCAGGCCGGCCTTGAAGACTATGAAGAGCGAGGTCGCGATTATGGAGAATATTACGGATACGACCAGTATCTCTACTAAGGTGAGGCCTTTTCTACGGGCCGAGCGACGCGATAATTGTGACAAAATTCTCATTATGGTTTTTTCCTTTGTAATTCCACGTTACGCCCAACGTGACTTGCTGGCAATTGGCCGGTAATCCCGCCGTAGATACCGTTACCACGTAGTTGAACCTCGGATCGGAAAAAGCGCCGTTTGTCGCCGCGACGCCGCTCGCGCCGTAGCCTACCCTCTTGATCTCCTCCATCTTATCCTGCGCGTATATCGTCGCTTTCGTCAGGTCGGCCGAACGGCTCGCCGAATCGAAACCGACCGGGAAGAGCGCCAATACCGCGAGTATCCCTATCAGCAGGATCCCGAGGGAGATGACTATCTCTATTAAAGTAAAGCCCTTTGTATTACGAATGAGTTTTATCATTGCATTGTAACCGCCCCTGTTGAGAAATCAACGTCTATCCTCCTTGATTTTGAAGCATCCTTTGTTTCTACAACCGTCACCGTTGTCGGATTGGCGCTTCCGCTTATAAGCCCGCCGTTCGGGGTGAATGTTACCGTAACCGTGGCGGTGAAATTTATCCCCGTCGGCAGCTGGTAGACCTTATCTATCGGCACTGTCGAGGCGGCTGTCCTGCGTATGCTGTATGTGTCAGGGTCCGTAGCCGTGTCGCAAAGGACATTGTAATTCTCGTTATGCGAAATAGCGTAGCTCCTCGCCGTCCTCAGGACCGTCCCGATCTCCCGCTCCGCGGTCCTTAATCCCGTCGAGGACGAGAAATTGGCGAAAAAAGGCACGCTCATAGCGAGGAACGCCAGGATGATGAACAGGACGATCGTCATCTCAATGAGCGTATAACCGGCTGCCCTTCTTTGCCCATAACGTAAGATCTTCATCGTAAAAGAATTATACCATATATGGACTGAGTGTCAAGGCGAAGGATTTGGACAAAAAAACCCCTTGCTGTGTTTCAGCAAGGGGTATTAATCCCGGCGGCGTCCTACTCTCCCGAGCCGTTACCAGCTAAGTACCATCGGCCCTGAGGGGCTTAACTTCCGTATTCGGAATGGGAACGGGTGTGACCCCCTCGGCATAACCACCAGGAAGACTTTTCATGGTAGTCACGGCCCCGTATGGAGCCGTGACTACCACATTTGCAACTGCATAGCAGAATATTGACTACAACCCTGAACTTGCCACTTAAAATTTAAAGTGGCCAAGCCGATCGGCATATTAGTACCGGTAAGCTCGCCCCTTACAGGGCTTACACTTCCGGCCTATCAACCTCGTAGACTACAAGGTGCCTTAGACCATCATAAGATGGGGGATACCTAGTTTTGAGGGGGGCTTGGCGCTTAGATGCTTTCAGCGCT
>PLNR01000001.1 GCA_003141835.1 Candidatus Omnitrophota bacterium
GCCATTGGATTCCTCCTTTTAGCCTTTCGTCGCGGAAGCTATGACTTTTTCCGCTATCTGTCTCGGAACTTCCGTATAGCACGAAGGTTCCATTGTATATGTTCCACGGCCCTGTGTCAAGGATCTTAGGGCCGATGCGTATCCGAACATCTCGGCCAGCGGGACGATCCCTGCGAGGACCTTCGCGTTAGCCCTTTGGTTTATAGAGTCTATCTTTGCGCGGCGCGAATTGAGGTCTCCTATGACAGCACCCATAAATTCATCGGGTATAGTGACCTCTATTTCCATAATGGGCTCGAGCAATACCGGCCCGCCCAATTTTAACCCTGTTACGAAGCCCATGGAACCGGCCGTCTTGAACGCCATTTCGGATGAATCGACCTCATGATAAGAACCGTCGACTAATGTGACCTTGACGTCTATTACGGGATATCCCGCGAGTGCGCCGTTCTTGGCCGCCCCGATTATACCGGCCTTGGCAGCCGGGATATATTCCTTGGGTATGGAGCCACCTACGATCTTATTGATAAAAGTGATGCCGGAATTCGGCTCGCCGGGTTCCATATCCAAAACCACATGGCCATACTGGCCGCGTCCGCCGGACTGATGTATGAACTTGCCGACGCTGTGCGACGGTTTCGTCACGGTTTCTTTATACGCGACCTGCGGTTTACCGACATTTGCCTCGAGCTTGAATTCCCTCATCATCCTGTCGACGATGATCTCAAGGTGGAGCTCACCCATGCCGGATATAATTGTCTGGCCTGTTTCCTGGTTATAATTGACCCTGAACGACGGGTCCTCTTCCATAAATTTATTCAGGACCATGCCGAGCTTGTCCTGGTCGGCCTTGGTAGCCGGCTCGATAGCGAGCGAGACGACAGGCTCCGGGAAATGCATCGATTCGAGAGTTATCGGATGGTCCTCGTCGCAGATCGTATCGCCGGTTTTCGTATCTTTCAGCCCTACAGCGGCTGCGATCTCGCCGGAGTAGACTTTTTCCACGACCTCCTGCTTGTTTGCATGCATACGCAAGATCTTGCCGACGCGTTCCTTGACGTCCTTGTTCGAGTTATAAATATATGAACCAGATTCGAGCGCGCCGGAATATACCCTAAAGTAAGTAAGCTTTCCGACGTACGGGTCGGACATGATCTTGAAAGCGAGCGCGCAGAAAGGCTGCTCGTCGTTCGCGGTCCTCTCTTCGTGCTGTCCGGATTCGGGATTCAGCCCCTTCATCGCAGGCACGTCGAGAGGGCTCGGGAGGTAATGGCAGACCGCGTCCAAAACCGGCTGGACACCTTTGTTCCTGAACGAGCTGCCGCAGACTACCGGAACAACCACGCTCTTTATAGTGGCTTTCCTCAAGGCATTCATTATCTCTTCTATCGTCGGCTCCTGCCCGTGGACAAATTTTTCCATGAGGTGGTCGTCGACCTCGGCTATTTTTTCTATCATATGCGCGCGGTATTCTTTCGCCATCGAGAGAAGGTCGGCCGGAACATCCTCTATCTGGAATTCGACTCCTTTTACGTCATCATATCTAAGGGCTTTCATCTCTACGAGATCGATAATACCCTTGAAATTCTCTTCGCTGCCGTAAGGGATCTGTATCGGAACAGGTACGGCGCCTAATCTCTCTATCATCTGTTTTACCGTTCCGAAGAAATCAGCGCCTGTCCTGTCCATCTTATTTATATAGGCGATCCTCGGGACACTGTACCTGTCGGCCTGGCGCCAGACCGTCTCGGACTGGGGCTCCACCCCTCCGACCGCGCAGAATACTACGACCGCGCCATCGAGGACTTTAAGCGAGCGCTCGACTTCAACGGTGAAATCCACGTGTCCGGGCGTATCGATGAGATTTATGCGCACATCCTTCCAGAAGCACGTCGTGCTTGCCGAGGTGATCGTGATGCCGCGCTCCTGCTCCTGGGCCATCCAGTCCATCGTCGCGGTGCCTTCATCGACGCTGCCGATCTTATGGACGCGGCCCGTATAGAACAGGACCCTCTCGGACGTAGTCGTCTTACCGGCATCTATATGAGCTATGATGCCTATATTCCTTGTATGCTCTAAAGAGTATTCTCTAGCCATTTTATTTTTATTTGAAGCAACCTGTGTTGTTATAGCCATCGTCCATCTTTACCATCTGAAGTGGCTGAAGGCCTTGTTCGCCTCCGCCATCTTATGGATATCCTCGCGTTTCTTTACCGCGGATCCCGTACCGTTATAAGCATCGGCTATCTCGGCAGCCAGTTTATCGACCATCGGTTTGCCTTTACGGCTCTTTGCAAAATCCCTGATCCACCTCATCGCGAGCGAGATGCCCCTGTCCTGGCGCACTTCGATCGGCACCTGGTATGTCGCGCCGCCGACCCTCCTGGATTTGAGTTCTACGAGCGGCCTGGCGTTATCGAGAGCCTTCTGGAAAGTCTCGAGCGGCTCTTTCCCGACTTTCTTAGCCGCCTGCTCGAATGCGCCGTACACGATCCGTTCGGCGGTCGATTTCTTCCCGCACTGCATGATCATATTCATGAATTTGGACACGACCTTCGACTTAAATTTCGGATCCGGTAAAATCTCCCTGCTTTCGGCTTTACGTCTTCTCATATTTTATTTAACCTTACTTGGGCATCTTCGCGCCGTATTTCGAGCGCGACTTCTTCCTCTGGTTTACTCCCGCGGCATCCAATGTCCCGCGGACGATGTGATATCTGACTCCGGGCAAGTCTTTCACCCTTCCGCCCCTGACCAACACTATAGAGTGCTCCTGGAGATTATGGCCTTCGCCCGGGATATATCCCGTGATCTCTACGCCGTTTGTCAGCCTCACCCTTGCGATCTTCCTTAACGCCGAGTTAGGCTTCTTCGGCGTCATTGTCTTGACCTGAAGGCATACGCCGCGTTTCTGCGGGCATTTCTTCAGCGCCGGGGATTTGGTCCTCTTCTTCTGCTGTTGCCTGCCTGACCTTATTAATTGCGATATCGTTGGCATTTAATCTCCTGATTACAGATTTTTTCCGACTTCTATATTCCTGTGTGCCTCATAACCCGTTCCTGCGGGTATGAGATGGCCCATGATGACATTCTCTTTCAAACCCCTGAGCTCGTCGCGCTTCCCGCTTGCGGCCGCATCGGTAAGGACCCTTGTCGTCTCCTGGAAGCTCGCGGCCGAGATGAAGCTTTCGGTCGATAGCGCGGCCTTGGTTATACCAAGAAGCATCTGTGTCGCGCTCGCGGGCTTGCCGCCCTTCTTCTTTACGCGCTCGTTCTCTTCGAGGAACTTTAACTTGTCGACCTGGCTACCGACGAGGAAATCGGTGTCGCCCTGCTCGTCTACCCTGACCTTCTTGAGCATCTGGCGGACGATGACCTCGATATGCTTGTCGTTTATCTTTACTCCCTGGAACCTGTAAACCTCCTGGATCTCGTTCACGAGGTATTCCTGGAGTTTCTTATCGCCCGAAACGCGCAGGATATCCTGCGGGACTACGGGTCCGTCTATAAGCTGCTGGCCCGCAACGACCTTGTCACCCTTGTACACGTTAAGGTGCTTGCCGTGCGGGATCAGGTATTCCTTCTTCATGTTCGTCTGCGGATTCTTTACGACCACGCGGCGCTGTCCCTTTTTCGAGGGACCGAACTCCACGACACCGTCGATCTCGCTTATGATAGCCGGGTCTTTAGGCTTGCGCGCCTCAAATAGTTCGGCTACGCGAGGTAGACCGCCGGTAATGTCTTTTGTCTTGATGGTCTTACGCGGTGTTTTTCCTATGAGATCGCCGCCCGCTACTTTCTGGCCGTCCTTGACGACGATGTGCGCGCCGGAGGGAATAGAATACAACGCCTGGACCTCGTCCTTGTTGTCGAGGATGACGATCTGGGGGTGGTATTCGCCTTTATGCTCTATGACGACCCTTTCGGTAAGGCCGGTCGCGGAATCTACCTCTTCCCTTATGGTGGCACCTTCCTTTATATCTTCATAACGGACCTTACCTGAAACTTCGGTAAGGATCGGGACCGTATAAGGATCCCACTTGACGAACATCTCGTCCTTCGAGACCTTCTTCTCTTCCCCGACCGACAAAATGGAGCCGTGCGGGATCGTATATCTTTCAAGTTCGCGGCCGGTCTCGTCATTGACCGAGATCTGCCCGTTCCTGTTCAAGACCACGAAACCTTTATCTTTTTGCGCAACTTTCAGGTTGTGATATTTGACGATACCCTTGTTCTTCGCTTTGATGAAAGACTGGGCGACGACTCGGTAGGCCGTACCGCCGATGTGGAAGGTCCTCATCGTCAGCTGGGTGCCGGGCTCGCCGATGGACTGCGCCGCGATTATGCCGATGGCCTCGCCGAGCTCTACCATCCTGTTCGTAGCGAGGTTGCGTCCGTAACACTTGGCGCACAAGCCGTGGTCAGCCTCGCAGGTCAGGACCGATCTTATCCTTATCCTCTCGATACCCGCCTGTTCGATGCGTTCGCCGGCCTCTTCGGTTATCTGGTCGCCGGCCGAGACTATGACCTCGTCGGTGATTATATCCACTATATTATCCAGCGCCACCCTGCCGATGATCCTCTCCTTCAAGGGAACGACCACCTCATCGCCTTCGATGATGGCGCTGACGAAAATACCATTCAATGTGCCGCAGTCATCGCCGGCTATGATGACATCCTGGGCGACGTCTACGAGCCTGCGGGTCAAGTAACCCGAGTCGGCGGTCTTCAAAGCCGTATCGGCAAGACCCTTCCTAGCGCCGTGCGTCGAGATGAAATATTCGAGCACCGTGAGGCCCTCGCGGAAATTCGCGGTGATCGGGCTCTCGATGATCTCGCCGGAAGGCTTAGCCATGAGGCCTCTCATGCCGGCAAGCTGCCTGATCTGCTGTTTCGAACCGCGCGCGCCGGAGTTGGCCATCATGAATACCGGGTTGAACGGGTCGAGCTCATCGAATATCTTATCCGAGATCTTGTCAGTCGTTGTTGTCCAAATATCGATGACATTGTTATATCTTTCGCCGTCGGTAATAAGGCCCTTCCTGTACTGGGTCTCGATATGCAGGACCTCCTCGCGGGCTTCCTTGATAAACTTATCTTTCTCCCTCGGTATATGGAGGTCGTCTATCGCTATCGATATACCGGCTATGGTGGCGTATTCGAAGCCGAGTTTTTTGAGTTTATCGAGGATCTCGACGGTCGTTTTCTGGCCAAACTGCTTGTGCACATCCAATATAACGCCGCCGAGCTCTGATTTGTTCATCGCGCCGTTTACGAACGGGAAACCTTCGGGGAAGACGTTGTTGAATATTACCCTTCCGACGGTCGTGTCGATGATCTTGCCGTAGACCCTTACCTTCACCTTCGAGTGGAGCGTTATCTGGTCGTCTTCAAAAGCAATAAGGGCTTCCTCTTTGTCGCTGAAGACCTTGCCCTCACCCTTCGCCCCGTCCTTGTCCTTCGTCAAGTAATAGCAACCGAGGACTATATCCTGCGTCGGGGTAGTTATCGGGTTGCCGTTTGCGGGCGAGAATATATTATTCGTAGAGAGCATGAGGAGCCTGCATTCCATCTGCGCCTCTATTGAAAGCGGAACGTGGACGGCCATCTGGTCGCCGTCGAAATCAGCGTTGAAAGCGGTGCAGACCAGCGGATGTATCCTAATGGCCTTACCTTCTATAAGGATCGGCTCGAACGCCTGGATGCCGAGCCTGTGGAGGGTCGGGGCGCGATTAAGCATGACCGGGTGTTCCTTGATGACTTCATCAAGTATATCCCATACCTCAAGGCGCGCCTTCTCGACCATCTTTTTCGCGCTCTTTATCGTATGCACGAAACCCTGTTCCCTGAGTTTTCTTATGATGAAAGGTTCGAACAGTTCGAGCGCCATCTTCTTCGGAAGACCGCACTGGTTAAGTTTAAGCTCCGGCCCTACGACGATGACTGAACGGCCCGAATAATCTACGCGTTTACCGAGGAGGTTCTGGCGGAAACGGCCCTGCTTGCCCTTGAGCATATCGCTCAATGATTTGAGCGGGCGGTTGCCGGGACCGAGGACCGGCCTGCCGTGGCGGCCGTTATCGAAGAGCGCATCGACCGCTTCCTGGAGCATCCTCTTCTCGTTCCTTATGATGATCTCGGGCGCTTTAAGTTCAAGTAATTTCTTAAGGCGGTTATTCCTGTTTATGACCCTTCTATAGAGGTCGTTAAGATCGCTTGTCGCGAACCTTCCGCCGTCAAGCGGGACGAGCGGACGGAGGTCGGGCGGCAGGACCGGGATGACGTCTATTATCATCCAATCCGGCTTGTTGCCGGATTTCCTGAAGGCCTCGACTATCTTTAAGACCTTCGCGATCTTTTTCAGCGCCTGGTCGGCCTTGGCTTTCTTCAGGTCGGCGTGCAGTTTTGTCGCCATCTTATCAAGGTCTATCTCCTTGATAAGCTCCCTTATCGCCTCCGCTCCCATCCTGGCTTCGAACTTGTGCCCGAACTTTTCAAGCGCCTCCTGGTACTGTTCCTCTGTCAGGAGCTGCTTCTTCTTAAGCGAAGATTCTCCCGGGTCGACGACAATATATTCCTCGTAATACAGGACTCTCTCAAGATCCCTTAAATTTATGTCCAGGAGAGCGCCCATCCTGGTGGGCATGGCCTTAAAGAACCATATGTGAGAAACAGGCGCAGCCAGTTCGATGTGGCCCATCCTCTCGCGCCTTACCTTAGAGAGGGTCACTTCGACACCGCATCTGTCGCAGACTATGCCCTTGTATTTTATCCTCTTGTATTTACCGCAGTTGCACTCCCAGTCCTTTGTCGGGCCGAATATCTTCTCGCAGAAGAGGCCGTCTTTTTCCGGCTTGAGCGTCCTGTAGTTGATCGTCTCCGGTTTCCTGACCTCGCCGCGCGACCATGAATGGATAATCTCGTTCGAGGCGATCTTTATGCTTATCGCATCAAAGGTCGCCGGCTCCTCCATCGACTTATCGCGTGGCTTCAGGAACATATCGTCCTTCTTCGATCTCTTAGCGGCTTTTTCTAAAATATCGTCTTTTAACATTATTTTTTCTTCTCCGTCCTTACGTCGAGACACAGGCTCTGGAGCTCTTTTAACAAGACATTAAACGATTCCGGGGTACCGGGCTGTAAGGCGTTCTCGCCTTTTACTATCGCCTCGTATATCCTTGTACGCCCGACGACATCGTCAGATTTGACCGTCAACAATTCCTGCAATGTGAAGGCTGCGCCGTAGGCCTCGAGAGCCCAGACTTCCATCTCGCCGAACCTCTGGCCGCCGAACTGCGCCTTGCCGCCCAGCGGCTGCTGGGTGACGAGTGAATACGGGCCGATCGAACGGGCGTGTATCTTCTCGTCAACGAGGTGGATAAGCTTCAGCATATATATGTAGCCGACCGTTACTTTCTGGTCGAAAGACCTGCCTGTCAGGCCGTCGTAAAGCGTTATGCGGCCGTCCTCGGGCAAGCCCGCGGCTTTCAATTCTTTCTTTATCTCTTCCTCTTTGGCGCCGTCGAAAACAGGCGAAGCGACATGGAAACCGAGCACTTTCGCGGCCCAGCCAAGGTGCGTTTCGAGTATCTGTCCGACGTTCATACGGGAAGGGACGCCTAACGGGTTCAATATTATCTCTACCGGCGTGCCGTCCGGGAGGAAAGGCATATCCTCTTCCGGCACGATCCTCGCGACTACACCTTTGTTGCCGTGGCGTCCGGCCATCTTGTCGCCGACCTGGATCTTCCTTTTTGTGGCGACCATCACGACGACTTTCTTTAATACTCCCGCAGGAAGCTCGTCGCCCCTCTTTATCTTGTCTATCTCGCGCTCTTCCTCATACTCGAGTTCATGTATCTGGTCATCGAGTATCTTTATGATGCGCTTTATCTCTTCCTCGGCTTCCTTGTTCTCGGGAAGCTTTATATTATCCAGGTCGCATCTTTCAAGTTTTTTGAGGTCACTCTGCCTTATCGCCTTGTCTTTCGCGATAAGGGTCTCCCCGGTCTCGTCATCGACGAGGCTCGCGGCGAGTTTCTGGCCTACAAGGATCTTCGAGAGCTTCTGCGCTTTCTGCTTCTGGATATTATTTATCTGGCTGTCGTATTCCTTCTTGATCTTATCGGTCTCGTTTATCTCTTTCTGCATCTCTTCTTTGGTCTTCGACTTGCCGCCTTTCCTGCTGAAGACCTTGACTTCAACTACTGTACCCTCTACCCCCGGCGGGACCGTAAGGGAAGTATCCCTGACGTCGCCGGCCTTCTCGCCGAATATGGCGCGGAGCAACTTCTCTTCGGGGGAAAGCTCGGTCTCGCTCTTAGGCGTGACTTTACCGACTAAAATATCGCCGGGCTCGACCTCTGCGCCGATCCTGACGATACCGTGCTCATCGAGGTTCTTGAGCGCGTCTTCGCTCACGTTCGGTATATCGCGCGTCACCTCTTCGTTGCCCAAACGCGTATCGCGCGCCTCGCTGTCGAATTCTTCTATATGCAGGGAGGTATAAAGGTCTTCCTTGACGAGTCTTTCGCTTATTATGATCGCATCTTCGAAGTTATAACCTCTCCACGGCATGAAAGCGACCAATACGTTCTTTCCCAGCGCCAGCTCCCCTTCCGAGGTGCCGGGGCCGTCGGCTATGACTTCACCCTTCTTTATCTTCTGACCGATCTTGACTATCGGCCTCTGGTTGACGCAGGTATCCGCGTTGGAACGCATGAACTTGCGCAGCCTGTATGTCTTATCGCCTATCGTTATCTCGTCGGCCTGGACCGATTTCACGACGCCTTCCTCTTCCGCTATGATCACGGCGCCGGAGTCTTTCGCGGCCCTGTATTCTATTCCCGTCGCGATAAGCGGGGCCTCGGTGACCATTAGAGGCACTGCCTGACGCTGCATGTTCGAACCCATAAGAGCGCGGTTCGCGTCATCATGCTCGAGGAACGGTATAAGGCTGGCAGCGATAGAAACGAGCTGTCTAGGACTCACGTCCATGTAATCGACTTTTTCCCTGGGTGTGAGCGGGAAATCGCCCTTATGCCTGCAAAGCACATCGCCTTCCGCGAAACGGCCCGACGATTCGAGCTTTGCGTTCGCCTGGGCGATTATATATTTATCTTCAATGTCAGCCGAAAGGTAATCCGTCTTTTCCGTGACCCTGCCCTTCTCGGCTTTCCTGTAAGGCGTCTCTATGAAACCAAATTCGTTAATGCGCGCGTAGGTGCATAAAGAAGCTATGAGGCCGATGTTCGGGCCTTCAGGCGTCTCTATAGGGCAGATACGGCCGTAATGCGAATGATGGACGTCGCGGACCTCGAAACCGGCCCTTTCTCGTGAGAGACCGCCGGGACCGAGCGCGCTCAAGCGGCGCTTGTGCGTCATCTCGGCTAACGGGTTCGTCTGGTCCATGAACTGCGACAACTGCGAACGCCCGAAGAAATCCCTGATCACGCTTGAGACCAGTTTGGAATTTATCAGGTTATGCGGCATTATGTTCTCGAGGTCGTATATCGAGAGCCTCTCGCGTACCGATCTTTCGAGACGCGCGAGACCGATCCTGAACTGGTTCTGCAGCAACTCTCCGACGGTGCGGATGCGCCTGTTCCCGAGATGGTCGATATCGTCGAGCTGGCCCTCGCCGTTCTTGAGCTTTATAAGATATTTGATTATTGCTACGAGGTCCTGCGGTGTTATCGTCCTCTGGTCGAGAGGCAGGTTCAGGTCCACCTTCCTGTTTATGATGTAACGGCCGACGCGTCCCAGGTCGTATCTCTTGGGATCGAAGAAGAGCCGGTTTACCAGGTTCTGCGCCGACTCGACCGTAGCCGGATCGCCGGGACGCAGCTTCCTGTATATATCTATCAGCGCCTCATCCCTTGACTTGAGATGGTCTTTCTGGAGCGTATTCTCTATTTCAGGCGAGGCCTGCCTTAGTATCTGTATCGATCTCGCGTGGTGCTTCTCCCAGAGAACTTCCACAAGTTCCTTATCGAGCTTCTTGTATTTAAAGTTGAGCGTCTCGCCGCTCTTCTCGTCAACGATGTCAGCGGCTATCGTATGGCCGATAAGGTCTTTGAGGTTCTGCTTCTCCTTGAGCGTCTTGGTATCGATGCCGCAGAACGCGTCGAGGATGTCGCTGTCGGTCGAATAGCCCATGGCTCTCAATAACACCGTAGCCAGGACCTTCTTCCTCCTGTCGATGACGGCATGCAGGCAATCGTTCACGTCGAACTCGAACTCTATCCAGGAACCCCTGTAAGGGATCACCCTTGAAGAGAAGAGCTTCTTTCCGTTCGGATGTGTCTCCTCTTCGAAGGAGACGCCCGGGGAACGGTGGAGCTGGCTTACGATCACCCTCTCGTCGCCGTTCACGATAAAAGTACCTGTCTTGGTCATAAGGGGCAGCTCGCCTAAATAGACTTCCTGCTCCTTGATGTCCTTCTTCCCCTTGAGGCGTATCTTCAACTTAAGGGGCACGGCGAACGTCATGCCAAGCTTTAACGATTCGAAATCGTCATACTTAGGCTTCCCGAGAGAGTAGCTGGCATACTCGAGCTTGTAAGCGCCGTCAGGGCTCTCTATTGGGAAGAATTCATGGAATACCTCTTCAAGGCCCACGCGCTCCCTCTTCGCTTTGGGCACGTCCGTCTGCAGAAAATCATCGTACGAACGGACCTGCACGTCGAGAAGGTTGGGCATCTCGAAAAGATCAGGTAATTTCGCGTAATTCTTCCTTTTTATCGCCATTTAGTTTTCCCGGATTTGGTTTTAAAACAAATACGTTACTTGAGTTCGACCTTTGCGCCGGCAGCTTCAAGCTTTTTCTTGATAGCTTCAGCTTCCTCTTTCGGAATGTTCTCTTTTACCGGTTTCGGGGCGGTATCAGCGAGGTCCTTGGCTTCCTTCAGACCGAGGGTCGTAACCGAACGTATTTCCTTGATGACGTTGATCTTGTTGGCGCCGCAATCAGTCAAAACTACCGTAAAGGTCGACTTCTCTTCAACGGCAGCAGCTGCAGCTGCAGGCGCTGCACCAGCAGCTGCCATAGGTACAGCAGCCGTCACGCCGAACTTCTCTTCCATCGCCTTAACCAGGTGCGAAAGCTCGAGGACGCTCATCTCCTCTACCGACTTCATTATGTCGTTCAACTTCTTGCTAAGTTCCACCTTCTCTGTCACTTCTGCCATCTTAACCTCCTTCTCCTTCTTTTTTAATTGCTCTTTTTCTTTGAGACTTCGTTCAACACCCTAACGAGCTTCTGTAAATTGCCCCTTAACACATTAGCCAAGCCCTGGATGGGCGCCTTCATCCCGCCCATGACCCTTGCGAGCATTATCTCGCGCGGCGGAAGCATTGCCAGTTCCTGGACATTCTCGGTCGTAAGCACCTGGCCGTCCACATATCCGCCCTTTATGAGCATATTCTGGTCGATCTTGGCGAAATCGTATAATATCTTCGAAGCCTTGGTCGGGTCGTCCTTTGAGAACGTGATCCCCGTTGATTTCTCGGCTATATCGCATAACGGCTCGAGCTTCTGCTTTTTGAGCGCAAGCTTAAGTATCGACCTCTTTACGACCTTGAGCTCGGAAGACGATTTTTTAAGGACCTTCCTCAACTTCTCGGTCTTGGACGCCTTGACTTTCTCGAAATTCACGAAAAAAAGGTACGGGTTCTTTTTTATAAGCCCCGCGACCTCATCTACCATGGTTCCCTTGACTTTACGGCTGAGTTTTTCCATTTCCATTAACCCCTTGCCAGGTTCGAAAGGTCCAGTTTTACCCCGGGACCCATTGTCGTCGATATCGATATAGACCTGATGTAATTGCCCTTTAACGTGGCCGGCCTTGCGTGCTGCACCGCCTCGATAAGGGTATAAGCGTTATCATATATCTTGCCGTCGTCGAAAGAAGCCTTGGCGACCGATATATTTATGTTGGATATCTTGTCCATCTTGAACTCGACCTTACCGGCCTTTACTTCCTTTACGGCCTTGGCGACGTCTTCCGTGACCGTGCCGGCCTTAGGGTTAGGCATGAGACCTTTCGGGCCGAGCACTTTTCCGAGTTTACTGAGTTCCCTCATCATCTCGGGTGAGGCGACGGCGACGTCGAAATCAAGGAATCCCTTTGACACTTTTTCTATCAGGTCTTCCGCACCGACATGCTCAGCGCCGGCTTCCTTTGCCCTGTGCTGCGATTCGCCCTTGCAGAATACCGCGACCCTCTTGGTCTTACCGGTACCGTGCGGCAGGACGATAGTGCCTCTTACCATCTGTTCGGACTGTTTCGGGTCTATATCCAGCTTTATGGCCAGATCCACCGATTCGTCGAACTTCGCCTTGGGGGCTTTCCTTAATATGGAGATCGCTTCCTTGAGCGAATACTTCTTATCTTTTTCTACCAGACCTTCGAATGCTTTTACTCTTTTGCTTGCCATTTTAGATTCTTCCTTAACCTTCTACGTCGATGCCCATGCTGCGGGCGGTTCCCGCTACGATCTTGATAGCCTCTTCAATATCTTCCGTATTAAGGTCCTTGAGTTTCACCTTCGCTATCTCGATTAGCTGGTCTCTCGTGACCTTGCCGACCTTCTCCTTGTTCGGGACGCCCGAAGCCTTGGCGAGATTGCACGCCCTCTTCAAAAGGACCGAACAGGGCGGGCTCTTCACGATGAAACTGAAACTCTTGTCTTCGTAAACCGAAATGACCACAGGCAAGGTCAAGCCTTCCTGTGACCTGCTCATCTCGTTGAACTTCTTGCAGAACTCCATGATGTTTACGCCGTGCTGACCGAGCGCCGGACCTACCGGAGGCGCGGGATTAGCCTGGCCTGCCGGGCAATACAGTTTGATAGTTGCTTTTACTTTTTTAGCCATTTTAAAGTTTTTCTACCTGCCAGTATTCCAATTCGACCGGCGTTGACCGTCCGAATATTGTGACTGAAACCTTCAACTTACCCTTATCCGGGTTTACTTCCTCTATTACTCCGTTAAAATTCGTGAACGGGCCGTCTTTCACCCTTACCGATTCGCCCCTCTCGAATATGACCTTCGGCGTCGGTTTTACCTTGCGGTCCTCGCTCTGCTTCAATATCGACTGCACTTCGTCTTCCCTGAGCGCTACGGGCTTTGTCCTTGCGCCGATGAACCCGGTAACACCGGTGGTATTCTTGACCAGGTACCACGTATTGTCGTTAAGGTCCATCTCGACGAGGACATAACCGGGAAAGAATTTCCTCTGGGTTATCTTTTTCTTGCCTTCTTTTACTTCCGAGACCTGTTCGGTAGGGATGAGGACCTGGGCGATGGCTTCCTTCATGTTGTTCGACTCGGCGCGCTTCTCTATAGCTGATTTTACCTTGTCTTCGGCGCCGGTCTGTGTATGGATAACATACCACTTCTTAGCCATCTTCATTATGATCCTTGTCTCAATACCATGTGGACGATCTTAGAAAACGAAAAATCGAAAAATCCGAGGATGACCGTAAATATCAAGACCGAAACGATAACGATCCAGGCCGAACTCACCAGTTCCTGGCGGCTCGACCACGAGACCTTCTTCATCTCGGATTTTACTTCGTTCAAAAATGTTTTTACGTTTTCTATAGCTTTCATCGTATTTTTTCTGGCAGGCCTGGAGGGATTCGAACCCCCAACAGGCGGATTTGGAGTCCGCTGCTCTACCAATTAGAGCTACAGGCCTAAAACTAAATCCGCCTTCGCAAACTCTGGTTCCGAAGGCGGTATGGTTTTACTACTTCTTTTCCTTGTGCGCTGTATGTTTTTTACAGAACTTGCAGTATTTCTTAAGTTCTAAACGTTCGGTAACGTTCTTCTTGTTCTTCGAAGAAGAATAATTATGGTTTTTGCAAACGGTGCATTCGAAAATCACTTGCTCTTGCATAGGTTTACGCTATAACCTCTGATAC
>PLNR01000002.1 GCA_003141835.1 Candidatus Omnitrophota bacterium
AGCGGGGGTCCGATTCGAACGGACGACCTTTGGGTTATGAGCCCAATGAGCTACCAGGCTGCTCCACCCCGCGATAGCCATTAAAGTATAGCAAGCCCCGCATATAATAGCAAGGGCTAAATCAGGCGGGAATTACCGGCCTTGTTTTTCTTCGACGTGTTTTTTGAGGTTTTCCTGGAGTTCGCCGCTCTCGTTGAGGAAATGCTTTAATTTATCCTCAAAAGGCGATATCTTGAAGGCCTTTCCGTCCGGGGAAGAGGACATATTCTCGCGGAAACCCGCATCCGGGCGGCCACCGCGCCTTCCTCCATTATCCCTCTGCGGACGCCCGCCTGAGGGGAACTGGCCCCTTGGCTGGCGCGACGCCTGTTCCTTGCCGCTCTTTAAGGTGAGGTCTATCTTGCCGTCAGGCGAAACCTTTATTATCTTCGCCTTGACCTTGTCGCCCACCTTAAGATGGTCCTCGACTTTCTTCACATATGAGTCGGCGACCTGCGAAATATGGATCAGGCCCTTCCTGCTGCCGAATTTCACAAAGGCGCCGAACTCGGCGATCTTTATGACCTCTGCATCAACTACGTCGTCGATCTTTACTTCCTGGGTGTCGTTACTTTCCATCCTTCTTCTTTGTCCTTACTATTGTTTCGCCTGTATTGGCGACCTGCAGTTTGTCCCGCGCTACCTTCTCTATGTAAATGGGGTCGTTCTGAAGCTTATCCTGCTCTTTCCGCAGGTCGACTTCGCCTACCCTCAGTTTCTCTATGCCGCTGTCCAGCCTCACCTGGCGCGCCTTAAGCTGTGTGTATCTCGATATGCCGGGCAGGAATATTGCGAACAATACCGCCGCCGCGATGCCTATCTTCCAGCCTAGCCTCTTTTTCTCCAAGTGCGTCCCCCGTAGACCGCCTTTTTGCCGAGCTCTTCCTCGATGCGGAGGAGCTGGTTATATTTGGCGATCCTTTCGCTCCTGCAGAGCGATCCGGTCTTTATCTGGCCGGCGTTCGTGGCAACGGCCAGGTCGGCTATCGTCGTGTCCTCTGTCTCACCCGAACGGTGCGAGATCACGGCGGTATAGCCGTTCTTTAAAGCCAGGGATATTGTATCAAGCGTCTCGGTAAGCGAGCCGATCTGGTTGACTTTGATAAGTATCGAATTGGCGCAGCCTTCTTCGATGCCTTTTTTGAGGAATTTTACGTTCGTGACGAAGAGATCGTCTCCGACGAGTTGGATCTTGGCGCCTAGCCGGTCCGTCATCTTCTTCCATCCGGCCCAGTCATTCTCGGCGAGGCCGTCCTCGATCGAAACGATGGGGTATTTTTCAGTCCAGCCGGCGTACATGTCGATCATATCTTCCGCGGTCTTCGAGCCTTCGGCCTTGAAGACATATTTTCCGTTTTTATAGAACGAGGATGACGCCGGGTCGAGGGCTATCGAGATGTCCTTGCCGGGCTTGTATCCTGCGGCGGTTATCGCCTGAACGATCAATTCGAGCGCTTCCTCATTGGACTTTAGGTTCGGCGCAAACCCGCCTTCATCGCCTACGGCCGTGCTGTCGCCGCGTTTCTTGAGCACCGATTTTAATGTATGGAACGTCTCGGCGCCCATCCTCAGCGCTTCGTGGAAATTCGCCGCGCCTATGGGAGCGATCATGAATTCCTGGAGGTCGAGGCTGTTGTCCGCGTGGAGGCCGCCGTTTATTATATTCATCAATGGTACGGGAAGCGTCACGGCCTTAGTACCGCCTAAATACCTGTATAAGGGAAGGCCTTTTGAGTTCGCCGCCGCCCTTGCCGCCGCCAAAGAGACGCCTAATATCGCGTTCGCGCCTAATTTTGATTTCGTCGGGGTGCCGTCGAGGGCTATCATGAACTTATCGAGCTCTTTTTGCTTGAACGGATCCATGCCCTTGACCTTCGGGGCGATGATATTATCAACGTTCGCTACCGCTTTGAGCGTGCCTTTTCCGCCGTAGCGCGATTTGTCGCCGTCGCGCAACTCCAGGGCTTCGTGCTCGCCGGTGGAGGCGCCTGACGGGACCGCTGCGCGGCCCAGTGTGCCGTCGCTCAATAATACGTCCACTTCAATTGTGGGATTGCCGCGGGAATCGAGTATCTCGCGGGCTTTTACTTTCGAAATTACGGGTTTTTTCATCTTTGCCATGTCCTATAGTTTAAAACATCCGACGACGGATGTCAACCCCGCGCTCAATCCCGCAAAAAACGCGGGACTTCGCTACGGCTCAGTCTTCCTCGGGCGGATGGACTTCGTTTACCTGCGTCTTTATCGCGTGTATCAGGTCTTCACAATATTTTATCAATTTCTTCTCTTTCGCGGCGGTCATCGCCTCGAAATGGAACCTTATGAGCGGCTCTGTGCCGGACGGCCGGATCAGCACCCAACTCGAGTCTGCCAAAGTGAATTTGTAGCCGTCCATTGTATCAAGTTTTACCACTTTCGTGCCCGCTATCTCTTTCGGCGGGCGGGTCTTGAGCATATGGAGAAGCCGCGCCTTCTGGTCGTCGGTCAACCTTACGTTCAGTTTCCCGGGGTACGACCTGCCGAACTCGCGGTATATCTCGTTTAATATGGCGCTCAGCTTCTTGCCCCTGACCGCCACCATCTCTGCGACCAACAGGCACGCGAGTATGCCGTCTTTCTCGGGGACATGGTTAGCTATCGACAACCCGCCGGATTCCTCGCCGCCTATGATGCATTCGCCGGTCATCAATACCTCGCCAATATATTTAAATCCTATCGGCGTTTCGACGACCTCGATGCCGTATTTCGCGGCTATCCTGTCGATAAGCCTTGTGGTGGAGTGGGTGCGAGCGACCTTCGGCAGGCGCGTGCGCGTCTCGATCAAATGCTTGAATAATAAGGATATGACTTCGTCCGGCGTGTAAAACCTGCCGTTCTCGTCCACGATCCCGAACCTGTCCGCGTCGCCGTCGAGGCCGAGGCCGAGGTCGGCCTTATGCCTCTTCACTTCGCGGAGCATCTTCCCTATATTGTCTTTCGCCGGCTCAGGCGGATGCCCTCCGAAAAGCGGGTCGAGGTTATCATTCAGTAATATTACGTTGCAGCCGTTCTCTTTTAATATACGGTCGAGATACCCGCGTCCGGTGCCGTGCATCACGTCCACGACGACCTTCAGGCGGGCCTTCTTTATCGCGGAAAGGTCGACCAGCTCCTTTATTCTCGCGAAATATTCGCGGCTGGGGTCAAATTCTTCTATCCGGCACTTGACCGGCTCTTTGACCTCGCCTTTTATCTTTGCTGCGCGTTTCTCTATCTCTTTCGTGGCTTCCGGTCCGGCAGGCCCGCCGTGCGACGGCGAGAATTTAAGGCCGTTATATTCCGGCGGATTATGGCTCGCGGTGATATTTATGGCGCCGTCGGCTTTCCTGTGGACCACCTGGAACGAGATCACCGGCGTGGGCGTGTCGCGTTCGGTCAGTAGGACCTTTACGCCGTTAGCGCAAAGGACCCTTGCCGCGGATGACGCGAATTCTCTTGAATTGAAGCGGGTATCGTGGCCGATTATTACGACGGGCGGGGCCTTTTTGGAAGGATGGTGCGCCTTTACGTAACCTGCTATCGCCTGCGCTGCTTTTCTTACGTTCGAGAACGTGAATCCGTCGGCCATTACGGCACGCCAACCGGATGTGCCAAACTTTATCGACATCTACTTTACTATTACTCTCCTGCCTGCCGCCTTCAGCTTCCCCCTCGCGAACAACTCGATCGCTTCGGGGTAGATCTTGTGTTCCAGTTTGTGGACACGAGCTAGAAGCGCTTTTTCGCTATCGTTATTTCTTACCGGGCACGCCGCCTGCAGGATTATCGGTCCCGCGTCGACCTCTTCGGTCACGAAGTGGACGGTCGCTCCCGTAACTTTGACGCCATATTTTATCGCATCTTTTATCGCTTGTCCACCTTTAAATGCGGGCAGAAGCGCCGGGTGGATGTTCATTATCCTGTTCTTGTAACGCCTTACGAAACTATCGCTTAGAATGCGCATATATCCTGCGAGCGCGATAAGTTTTATCTTTTTCCTGTTGAGCTCCCGGACTATGGTTGTCTCTAGCTCCTTTTTAGACGAAAAATTTTTCGGTTCAAGGACAACCACCGGTATGCCGGCGCGCCTGGCGCGCTCTACGGCATACGCCCGGGGATTATCGCAGACGACGAGCGCGAGTTTCGCGCTGATGCGCCTCTTCTTCGCGGCGTCTATTATCGCCTGCAGGTTCGTTCCCTGTCCGGAGCAGAAGACAGCTAGATTTACCCCACCCCCTATACCGCGGTAGCGCGTGGGGTTCATTTAAGCAGCGCGTCCAATTTTCTGGCTATCTCTTCTTTGGGAGTTACCCCCACTACGCGGCCGGCTTCTTTGCCGTCCTTGAAGATTATCAGGGTGGGTATGTTCATCACGTTGAAGCGGGAGGAGGTCTCTCCTGCCTCATCGACTTCGACTTTGCCGACTTTTACTTTCCCGGCGTACTCTTTTGCTATCGCCTCGACAAGCGGGGCTATAATCTTGCACGGCATGCACCACGACGCCCAGAAATCCACGAGCGCCACGCCCTTTGCCTGCACTATCTCTTTTTCGAAATTATCGTCCTTCAATTGCAGTATGCCCTCAGCCATGTTGTCCTCTCCTTGTCATTGACCGCTACTTGATGTAATATCCGGAGACGCGCCACTTGCCGTCCTTGTCGAGCATAGGGACGACCACTTCCTGCGCATCCGCTTTCCTTTCAAATGTCGTCTTGTATACCAGGATCACGTATTCGCCGTCCGGCGCGCCCGGCATCTTCTCCTGGTATTTCGCGCTTACGAGCTCCCTGGATACCACGCCCCTGAGCGCGCTCCTCAAACCGGTCAGGCTGTTTATCCAGTCGTCCTTTTTTACCATCGCCTTGAAGAATGAGGCGGCATCGTCATAGCTCTTCGCGTAATTTTTCCCGTCAACGGATTCGAGCCAGCTTTTGGCGGCGATCTTCGCCTTCTTCTCCGGGCTCGCCCCGAAGCATACGCCGGAAACGAACAATATCACCAGCAGTAGTGCGAGTAATCTCTTCATCTTGCCCTCCTTTTTCACTTTGATCGTTCGATATATTTTTGCGCGGCGAAGGCGGCGGTGGCGCCGTCACCGCAGGCCGTGACGAACTGGTAAAGGAGCTTTTTGCGGCAATCCCCGGCCGCGAAAAATCCTTCGCGCGACGCGGACATGTCGTCCCTGGTTATAATATACCCTTTCTCGTCCGTATCAACAAGCCCTTTCGCAAGTTCGGTGTGGGGCTTGAAACCGACCGCAATAAAGACGCCGTGCGCGGATATTGTCCTCTCCGCGCCGGTCTTGACGTCCTTGACCTTCACCCCTTCGACCCTCTGGCCGCCGGATATCTCGGCCACGACCGAATCCCATACGAAATCTATTTTTTTGTTGGCGAACGCGCGCTCCTGGAGTATCTTTGCCGCGCGCAGCTCATTCCTCCTGTGGACGACGCTGACCTTTGCGCAAAATTTCGCCAGGAAGAGCGCCTCTTCTATCGCGGTGTCCCCCCCTCCTACGACGACCACATCTTTATTCTTGAACAACGGCCCGTCGCACGTCGCGCAATAAGAGACCCCGCGCCCGCCCAGTTTTTCCTCGCCCGGCACCGCAAGTTTAGCGTAGCTCGCGCCCATCGCGAATATCACGGCCGCCGCTTTATAAGTATCCTTATCGGTCCCGGCTGTCTTTGCGCCCTTGCCGTTATCCTCTATGGATACGACCGGCTCTATCTTCGCCGTCAGGCCGAAGCGCTCGCCCTGTTTTACGATCTCTTCTATTATCCGTATCCCTGAGACGCCTTCCGGGAACCCGGGGTAATTCTCAAGGAGCGGCGAGGTCAATATCTGCCCTCCGAGCATCATCTTTTCCAGGAGGAGAGTCTTGAGCCTCGCGCGCGAGGCGTATATCCCGGCGGAAAGCCCCGCGGGGCCTCCCCCGATGATAATTACATCGTAATCAGACATTGGAGCCCTTCTCCTTAAAGACACGGAGGTCTATAAACCCGAGTATACCGCAAATGACGTAAAAAACACTCACCCCGTAAAGTATCCAACCGCTGTCGATGCGTTCGGCGAGTTTCGCGGCGCCCAGCATGAATATAAGGAACGCTACGTTCATCGCGACGCCGAGTGAGCTGAATATCCTGCCGCGCATCTTCTCGTCGACCATCTCGTGTATCAGGGTATTCGTCGATATCCCGATCGGCGCCATGGCTATGCCGAGGATCATCGCGACGACCGACGCGCCGACAAACGACTTGGTCCCCTTCAGGACGGCCGTAAACGCGCACATCGATATGCCGCATAATATGAGGCAGGCGAATATGGATTTCGCTTTCGAGAAACGGTGCCCCATCTTCCCGTAAACGACCGAGCCGATAAAAAATCCCGCGCCGAGGAATAATCCCAGGAGGCTTAAATCGCGGGTCATCGACCCCATCGCGTCCTGGATGAATACTATCACCACCGCGTACGCGGCGCCGGCCCCGGCCATGAGGACGAAGAGCATCCGGAACGCGAACCTCGCCTCGCTGTGCGCGGCTAAATACTTCATCCCGTCTGTTATCTCCCTGACGATCGACGTCTTTATTATCTCTTCTATGCCGACCGAACCTTCGGATTTCTTCTGGCGCCTCCTGTGGCCGGCGATAAAGACGATCGCGAGCGCAGACATCAGGTAGACGAAAGAATTAAGGTACAGCCCGCCCTTCACTTTCAGGAATTCCACCAAAAGCCCGCCGACGACAAACCAGAATATCGCGCCTATCATGGCCGTGACGGTAAAAAGCGAATTCGCGACGAGGAGCTTTTCTTTTGAGACGATGTCCGGGATTATGGCAAGCCTCGCCGGAAGGAAGAAACAGCTCACGGCGAAGATAAGGAATACGGCCGTATATATCGGGAACGTGGGCGTAAGGTCCAGGAACAAAAGCGGTATCGCGAATACAATGACGCCGCGCAGGATGTCGCAGGCGATCATCGTCCTCTTCTTGTCCCACCTGTCTATGAACGCGCCTGCTATCGGGCTTACAAAAAAAGACGGTATGATCGTGAACGAAAAGAACTTGGCGAGCTCGAACGGGGAACCCGGCGCCCTGCTGTAGACTATCGCTATCAGGGCCATCTGGTTGAGCCTGTCTCCGAACTGCGAGATGATCTGGCCCACCCAGAGGAGGAAAAAATTGCGTTCGCTTAAGACTTCCCTGAATCTCGCCAAATAAAGTTCCGGGGTTTAAGAATGGAGCTGGCGAGAGGAATTGAACCTCCGACCCGCGATTTACGAAACCGCTGCTCTACCAACTGAGCTACGCCAGCTTAGACAAACTCGTATATGTCCAAGAGGGGCGAGTTTGTCGTAAGGGGCGAAACGTAGTTTCTCCCCTTACTATTCCCCTCTTCCAAATTTGAGGGTAATTCTTTACAGCAATTTTTTTGGTCCCTATTACTTTATCTCTATCACACAGTTGGTGCTGCCGTACTGGTTGGGGACGCAAGCGTCGCAGCTTGGGTCGTTCTGCCATGAACCGTCGACGTAGAACTTGTATTCGTAACGGCCCGGCTTCAGGACCAAACCGGCTGTCCAATCGTCCTTCCAATCCTTCTTCATAGGGTTGGCATTAACGTCCCAATTGTTAAAATCTCCGGCAACGCTGACACTGTTGGCATAAGGGGCGATAAGCTTAAACGCGACTTTCTTTGTCCCTGCCTTTTTCACTGCCATGACTGCTCCCTCCTTTTATTTATATGGTGAAATGGTGCCGAGGAGCGGAATTGAACCGCTCACGCCGGGATTTTCAGTCCCGCGCTCTACCATCTGAGCTACCTCGGCTTAGGTTACGGATTTAACGAGAAGGTTTCGATATTATATAATTTTAAAAAGGGCAAGTCAACCCTATTTTCCCTTTATCTTTTCGAGCGCCTTGTTGATCTTGTCGCCTATCTTCTTTACCGCTTCGCCCGTGTCGCCGCCGATCATATTCCCGATCTTTTCCCCGGTGTTGCTGATCGCTTCCCCGACCTTCGCCGGGTTCCGCAGCACGCCGTCGGTAAAGGACTTGATCATGGCGTTGGTCAGGGCCTTGCCCATCTCCGCGCCCCAGTTGAACTCCGGCTTGCTGAGGTCTCCGCTTATCCGGAAACTGAACTTAACCGTACCGTTCTCGTCCTTCAGGAAAGCTATGACGTCCGAGGTCTTTAGCTCGAAGAAGACTGTCTGGGTAGGGTCGCCAATCGGCTCGAGTTCCAGGTCCTTGATGCTGACATCGCTCTTGACGTCGAGGCCCCCCTTGTCGCAGCCCGCTTTAGTGTCGATGAAGAGATTGCCCTTGCTGACCTTTACCGGGAGGAACTTGCTGTAATAGACGGAGAACTTGGGTATGGGAAGGCTCTCTATCTTTATATTCCCGTCAAAGCTCATGGGCTTCTCTACGAACCTGCCTTTGCCGTCAACTGAGAACTTTCCCTGCCCCTCTATATCGCCTTTCGCATTTATGCTTGTTATGACCGTCCTGTCGGAAAGGGATATGGAATTGACGATCTCGCAGTCTATAGAGGAAAATTGCGTTATTGTAGCCGGTTTCGAGACCTTCTCATCTATAAACTTGAAATTCCCGTTCCTTATCGAGAACCTCTTGAAGACCAGCTCGCCCGTTTTCTTCGCGCCATCGCCCTTCTTCAACTGCGGGACCTTTAATTTGCCGGCCTCATCGAGATAAAGTATCACCTCCGGTCCGGTCATCGTGATATTATCCAGGATATACTTATTGAAGAGGCTGGGCAGCAGGTAAAAATTCACGGTTATCTCTTTCGCCTTCAAGAGGTAATCGTCTTTCTTCTCCGGGTTCAGGACGGTCACGTCGTCAAGGATCACCTTCCTCTTGAGGACGCTCACCGCGCAATCTCCTATCGTCACGTCCACGCCAAGCGATTTCTTCAGCCCTTTGATCACCATGTTCTTGACATACGGCGCGGCCAGGAGCTGGGCGATGAACGCCAGTATCACCAGTATCCCTATTACGATGAAAAATCTTTTCCAGAACATCCCGTCTCCGAAATTGTTATTTGGAAAAAGCCAGGTATCCCAGCGCTATAAGGTTAAACGGCGAAATGAACATCAGGATAGAAAGGACGACCGACAATGCCGGCGATTTTCCGCGCGCGGCCGCAACCTTATACCACACATACGCCATCAGGAAGACAAAATATGCCGAATTCAGCAATATAGCGACGGAGAATGCCAGCCCGACCATGGGATTGAACGTTGCGGTGAAAGCCGCTATAAAAATGAACGCGAAAAAGGTGATGACCGGGATGATGAGGAGCCTGTATTTCACCCACGCTATATTAAGGACGAGGAAGATGTTCAGGACCGGCACCCACGCCATCCATCCGTTCATCGTCTTCGTCTTCCGGGCGATGGATTGCAGGCAAACGGAATAATAAATATAAAAAATAAGTATAATGACGAACGCAACGGCTAAGACCGCCGCCCTGATCTTGACCGCGGCAAGCGCCGGAAAAGATTCCTCGATCTCGACCTTGTCTACCACCGACCTTGTCTCGGCGGGTTGGGTTATCGTATTCGATATCTCGTTCATGAGCCCGAGTTTAGTATATGGTTTTTTGAATTCCAGGGTCACCTCGCCCTTATCCGAAGAAAGGACCGCCTGCTCCCTGTCGACCGAGGCCACCTGGAACTGCGCGAAATTGTCGCCTTTCTTCACGAAATAGGTGACTCCCTTGTAATTTATCTGGGCTGTCAGGCCGTCTTTGCCGGATTCTATATACCCGTTATAGACGAGCTCCTGCCTTACCGTCTTGGGAGGAAGGAGCTTCCCGTTCTTGCCCTTCATGCCGGCCCGGTCGTCCAGGACGGCAAAACCTCCCGCTTCCACGGGAGGTTTGTCGTCAATTTTTGCGGTCGGCTTCGGCGCCGTCGAGAGCGCCTTATTCATATTCTCCAGGAACCCTGCCGGAGGATAGAATCCGATGACCTTCTGCAGGACGTTGCCGTTGCTGTCCAGGAAGACTATCGTCGGGTATCCCGTAATGCCGTACCTGCCGGCGAGAGCCGGTTCCTTTTCCGCGTTTATCTTGACGCAGATGAATTTCGCGGACGCGGCATTGACCTTCGGATCAGAATATGTCTCGTTGTCGAGCTTCTTGCACCAGCCGCACCCATCCGTATAGAAATCCATCATGACCGGCTTGCCCTGGCTCTTGGCGGCCTTCAGCGCGTCATCGAGGTTGTTCTTCCACGTTATCGCGCCGGCCTGCGGAATTATAAAGGCGAATGCCGCGATAAAGGCCAGCATGATAAAAACTTTTTTATTCATAATCCCCCTCCGGTTTTCTGCGAAAACCCTTCTTATCCGAGTGCATCTTTTTCGCGGCGAGCATCTTCTCCTTCGCCCGCCTGGATCTCTTGCGTTTCTGCCTCCTTATCTTCTCTATCTTCCTCCTTTCCTCCGAGGCCTTACCGAGCTTTATCGTTTCAATTTTATTTACCAATATCCTGCGCGCCAGGAAACGGTTCAACGCCTGGGAACGCTCCTGCCCGCACTTGACCTCTATGCCTGTGGGAATATGCTTGAGGTAGACGGCAGTCGAGACCTTGTTGACGTTCTGCCCGCCCGGCCCGCTGGACCGGATGAACGACTCGACGATGTCGCTTTCGCGCACCCCAAGCCGCCCCATCTTCTCTTTAAGGGCGCGTTCCTTCGTTAAGTTTACGATATAATCAGTCATGCGTCAAAATATTATTTTATCACAAAATTGAACAGATAGCCCGTAAGCATTATCCCCGTCCCGACCACCCCGGCAAAGACCAGGATGAGCCTTGTTTTCATCACTTTCCTTAATATCATGAATTCCGGGAGCGAAAGCCCGGTCACCGCCATCATGAAAGCGAGCGTAGTGCCCATCGCCATGCCCTTCTCGGTGAGCGCGCTGACGAGCGGGATGATCCCGGCGGCGTTGGAATATAAGGGTATCCCGATAAGGACCGCGAGCGGTACCGCGTACCACGTGCCGCCGCCCGCATACCTGGCAAGGAAGTCCACCGGCACATAACCGTGTATCCACGCGCCCGCGGCTATGCCGATCACGACGTAAAGCCAGACGCTCTTGAGGATGAAGACGACGTACGTCATTGCGTATCTTATCCTGTCGGGCCATTTAAGTTCTATCCCCTCGGTCAGCGGGTTTGCCCCGCCCTTTAATTCGAGTTTTTCCAGAAACCTCTCCATCTTCATCGCGCCTATCGCCATGCCCGCGGCTACCGCTATCACCATGCCGCTTACGATATACAACAGGGCGACCTTCCAACCGAACATCCCGAGTAGCATTATAAGCGCCACCTCGTTTATCATCGGTGAGGCGACGAGGAACGTAAAAGTCACGCCCAGAGGGACGCCCGCCTCGACAAACCCCAAAAAAAGCGGTATTGCGCTGCACGTGCAGAAAGGCGTGAATATGCCCAAGACCGCCGCGAGGAGATGCCCGGTGAACCTGTTGTTATGCGAAAGTACTTTTTTTATTTTTTCCGGCGGCAGGAACGAGCGGATTATCGAAACTGCGAAAATTATGATGGCCAGCAGGATGAATATTTTTATGGTATCGTAGACGAAAAAATTTACGGCTTCGTTCAAACGCGGGTTCCCGCTGAATATACCCATTTCAAACCGCCTCGACTTTCACTTTTCCCATTAATTTTTCAAAATCGCGTTTTTTGAATGCCCCGGGCCTAAAGCCCAAGGCATTCGCCGCGCCTGCAGCTGTCGCGGCGCGGATGCAATCCCCAATGTCCCTGCGTTTAAGGTAATACGCGATAAAACCCGCGAGGAAAGCGTCGCCGCAGCCGACATCATTTATGGCTTTCAGTTTCGGAGGTTTCGCGAAAATGACTTTTTTCCCGCCGAATGCTATTGCGCCGCCCGCGCCCAGGGTAAGAAGCGCGATATTTGCGCCGCGGCCTTTGACTCGTTCGGCTTCTTCCAAATTCGGCTTTACAAGGAACGGCCGCGCTTTTAGCCCTTGCGTCAATGGCGCGTCACGGGTATCAAGCGCCGCTTTAATGCCTTTTTTGGCGGCTATTTTTATCAGTTCCGCATAGGCGGAATCAGGCAGTCCGTTCGCGTTCGCGCCGGAAAACACGGCGAACGCGCATCCTTCCAGTAAAGATCGGAATTTCTTCTTGAACCCCGCGAATTCAGGGGCGGTAACCTTTGGGCCTTCCCCGATCTTGCGGGATATCCTGCCGCTGCCCGGGCCGATGGCCGTAAGGTTCGTCCTTGTCTCTTTTTTTATCCTGAAAAAATCGTTTTTTATCTTTTCTTTTTTAAGCCGGGATATGATAAGGTTCCCGGCCTTGCCGCCGATGATCCCGGTGGCGATATTTTTTATCCCCAAAATATTAAGCGCCCGCGAGACGTTTATGCCTTTCCCGCCGGCGCTGAGGATGGTTTTCTTTCCGCGGACCGTCTTATCGATAGCCGGGTTCAACGTGACGGTGAGGACGTGTCCGCGCATGGCGCTACTTGACTACTACGTCCGCCTGATAAGTCTTTACCGGCGCCACGCCTTTCTCCCACGAGCGACGATAGACGAGCTTGAGCGTAGTCTTGCCCGGGCCCGTTGCCTTGAAACGCAGGATGACCTTTCCGGGCGCGCCCGTCAGGGTCGTATCCGGCTTGAATTTTGCGGCGCCTTCGTCCTGTTTCAACACCGACGCGTTTACCGAACCGGTCTCCCACATATAACCCGTGGTCGGGTTGCCGGGGAGCTCAACTATGAGGGTGTTCCCGACGGTAAGCTCGACCAGCTTGCCATTATCCTTTTCGATTATCTTCTTCGATTCTTTGGAGCGGTCTGCTGCGCATCCTGAGAAAAGGAACGCGGCAGTCAATATCAGGGCGAAGCCTCTTTTTACGTTCACCATTTCACCTCCACTTTTACTACGACTTTATGCAGGTCCTTGCAGGACGTAACCGGCGCGTGCGCGTCTTCCGGGAAGAATACGATGAACGTCCCTGGCGCATGGGGGACCCATACCTTGGGGACGTCGGAGTAAACCTGGTAGTCTTTCTTATTATTATACCCGCCGTCCTTGCTTGCGCATTCCTGGACAGGGTTCCAGCCGACCTCGTCGAACCCTGAAATCGCGTAATGGATGTCTATGTATTTTTTGTGCGTCTCGAGTTTCGCGGCCTTGCGGCCTTTTCCCTGCCCTTCGAAGATGGTCGCGTAGACGCGCTTGCCCTTTATCTCATATTTCGCGTCTGGAAGGTCGGCGATGTCCGGCCTGCGGAGGAATTCGAAAGCCATCTTCAACCCGGGATGCAATTTGTAATACCGTTCGGCGTTTACAAGTTTGTCGAGTATCATCAGGTGATCCTCCGCGTTGGATTTTTACGGTGAAGATGTCGTGTCTTCGAGGCTTATAAGCGTGCCGGTCCCGTCGGAATTCTCATAATAGGTAACGGTAACGTCGTCATCTATTTGAAGTTCGGAAAAATCGATCTGTCCCGAACCCTTCCTTATGATCGCGTCATTGGGGACATTCAGGACCAGCTCGTGGAAATTGCTACCCGACGCATCGGGTCCCCGAATTGTCATCTTCGATCCGGCCCAGTCCAAGTCGAAGATAGTCCCTTCTGAGGATTTGGTTACGCGGGTCACTGCCTGGTCCTCTTGGGGATAGCAGGGCGCGGCTATGCCGGCAGCCAATATTGCGAATAAGAAAATTACCGTTATTTTATTAGGCATCTACGCTTCCTTTTATTCAAGTACGGCTATCTGGTCAAGCGCGCCGGTATCGTCGAAGAAAAGGCGTATCTTCGGCTTATTCAGGAGGTCTGTCGTGCCGGGCCTGTAGACCCATATCTGCCTCTTGCTTGCCGCCTCGGCTACGATAGCCACGGGCTTGCCGTATTTTAAGACCGCAGCCTGTTTGATCCCTTTTTTTATATCGCCTTTTGCGATAGCTTCTTTTACCCTGCCGTATACAGCGGTTTCTTTGTCATAATCCCTCTGTATCTCGTCCATGCTCCCGCCGACCTGCATAAGCGTCCCAATGTTATAGGCGCGGCATGGTAGTTGTGGGTCAACTACCACCAAAAATACCGCCAAACCCAAAAGGATAAAATATCTTTTCATGTCTTAGTCCGGATAATAGCCTGTGCCTACGACCCACCCGAAAGGCTTGAAGAGAAGGCTGTATCCCCTCTTTTTCAAGGGTTCGGCCGAGCCGGGCTTCGGGAACCAGTAATCGGTATAACCGCCGCCCGGCTGCTTGCCGTGCGTGATTATCTCGCGGACATAATTTACGCCGTTTATGTTCGCGTCCAACCGGTTCTTGCCTTCGACTTTCTTGTCACCGTACAAGACAACGTTGACGCCGGCGACCGTATCGGCCCAGAAATACCCCTTGCCGTCGTCGCCGTAGCGCATCTCCCTCAACAGGTTCGCGCCCGTCTCCTTCGCCTGGTCAAGGGTCATGTTATCTTTTTTGGACCTGTCATATACCGCCTGGAGCGTGCTGACCGCCTGCTGCGTGGCGTTCTTTATGACCGCGTCCTGTTTATCGTTCGCCGAGAACTCTTTTGTCGCCACGACCAGCCGCCACTCGGTGCCGTGCAGGGCAATGGTAGTCCAGACTGCATTCTTCTTGACGGGTTTAGTGGTCCCCAGGTCGTAAAAATTGTACGAGCCCGAACCTGTCCTGTCCGCGGCGATCTTCCTGCCGAACGCTACCGTATCCGGGAACGGCTCATAAAGAGGATCGCTGAATAACATCCTTCCTATCTGGTCCGGGTCCGGATCATAAAGAATGCGCCCGTCCTTCTGCATCACCCATACATACAGGGAGGAGTCATTCGTCACCGACTTTATCACGGCCGAGAGCAGGTCTTCCGGCTTAAAAAGCAGGCTGACCGACCCGGCGAAATCTCCCCGGGCCGAAAAGACCGGCTCTTCTATGTCCGAGGCGTAAAAACCCTCGACCGACTTGAATGCGTCGCCCATGACAGGCCTGCGGGTCTTCTGGAGGCGGATCATCTGTTCCTGGCCGCTGACGTCCGAACCTTCGTATTTTTTGTATTCCCCCGGCTCGACGATCATCATTATCCCCTTGGCGTCGATGAACGAGCAATCGACCGTATAAGGGCTCGATGCGGCGAGGCCGGCGATCGCCTTGCGCGCGTAATCGCCTCCGGCGCCTTCCTTCTGGACCTCCCTGACGGCGAAAAGGGCGTCGGAATCCATTTTAGCGAGGGTGTCGTTTATCTTGTCCTGGAGTTTCAGGATGATCTTCAGCGAAGCGTCATTTTCTGCGGCCTGCGCGGCGGCCAAAAGGAAGAATAAGAACACAAAACTGCACGCTAATATTGTCTTTTTCATTTTTACCTCCGGGATATTAAGAAGTTTACCACCGTCGAAATGGATAGTCAATGGTAGAGCGGGATCTCTACCGCTAATAAGTGCCGGACCTTTTCATGTGCTCGTCCGAGATGCCGAAATAATGGGCGATCTCATGGATCACCGTGCGCCTGATAGCTTCTTTTATGTCGTCATCGGTGCGGCAGGCGCGCTCGATGTTGTTCCTGAATATCGTTATCTTGTCGGGAAGGACGCTGCCGTAATAATGCGTCCTCTTCGATAGCGGGACGCCCTGGTACAGCCCCAGGAGGAATACGCTCTTCTTTTCGCCGGAACTCCTTATCTGCTCGATCGTCGGCTCTTCCTCTATGACTATGTCTATATTCTCGAGTTTTACCTGGAATTCCTCAGGCAGGCTCTCGGCCGCCTCGACGACAAGGGCCTCAAAGGATTTCGCGTCCATATCTTACTTGCCGCTTTCCTTTTGGCTCATTGCCTTCAACTCGTTCACTTCTTTCTTGAGCTCGTTGATCGATTCCGCGGTCTCCTTAGCGAGCTTATCGAGCGTTTCGGCCAGTTTAGCGATGCGCGCTTCCAATTCGTCAAATCTCCTCGCCGCATACGAATCCAATCCCTCGGTGATGACGGTCCCGTCCATCTTGTAGACCCTCATCCCCTGCGGCACCATCAGGTCCATCCCGCCGACCTTTATGTTCTGCATCCCCGGGTTGCCTGACGGAGCGCCGGTGATCGGATGCGACTGGTAAAAATCATAAGACCCTACGTGCTGGGAATCGTAAGTTTCCTGGGCATAAATATGTCCCGCCGGTAAAACTAAAAATAAAACCGCGGCGAACGCGTATATTAGCTTCATTTGGCCTCTCCCTGCGGATGCAGCTTCTTCCATCTGTCGAGGAACAGGAAGTATACGCCCGGGCCGAAGGAAAGGAGCATTACTGAGATCCCAAGCGCTATGCCTATGAAAGTCGAAAATCCCGCGCAGCAGTAATCCCTGCTCCTGGCGATGATATGCGTCGGGACCGCGACGAGTAATTCGAGGATGCTCCCCTTGAACATAAGCCTGCATTTCCGCTCCACGAAATTCCCGGGTTCGTATTTCTTGCTCCACCTGTAAAAGACCGCACCCCAGAGAAACCATACGGCAATAAACGAGATTATATATATCTGGACCGGCAGTATGGTCATCCACTTTTTGGCCTCGGAAATGTTTAAGCCGAGGATGAGCCAGGAGTAACCCTCCGGGCCTTTCATCACGGTTTCGGCGATAGCCGCATAAATGCCGACGGCAAGCCCGGTCATTACAAAACTTATCGCAATAATAGAATAGATCACGGAGCGTTTCCTTACCGGGCGGCCGCTCCCCGTCTCGATCGGGATGCCCAATAACGCCGCCTGGCAGATGAGCATTACCGCGAACAACACCCAATACCTCAAGGATTCGATCACCTCAACCGCATTATTATAGGTAAGCGCGGGATAAAAAGCCGCGAGGATGACCGGCACGGTCAGGATGAATAGGATAACGCCGTAAAGCAGGACAACGATGATCGCGAAACGCTTCATGTCTTGCCTCCTCTGTTTTTTACCATCACCGCCAGAATATATATGCAAAAAACAATGGTCACTGCGTTCGCGCAGATTATCGGGAGATTATTTATAATGATACCATAAACCAGCCACAATAATATACCGATTGAAAATATCACATACATCGGCATCGACAGGTCGCGCGTATGGTGAGTCTTGTAGACCTTATACGCCTGCGGAAAGAATGCGAATGTTGTGCACGCGGCGGCAGCGAGGCCGAGTATGGTTACGGTGTCCATAGATTCTTATTCCTGATTTTTGTTCCCCACTGCAAACCGAGCACCTATCTTAAAGGCTTTTTGGCAATCTTTGGAAAATACTTCTTTCCGTCTTTTTAGCTTCGCTTCAGGGTCGAACCGCGTCGCGACATACTTGGAATAGTCGTCGAACTGGTAGGTGTCAAAGCTCAAGAGCGTCTCGCTTGAACCGAAGATCCTTGTTAGGAAGTTTTCCGTGATCGCGAAACGCTGTTTATAACCTACTTCGTTCATCACCTTTTCGGTAACGCCCATCGTATAAATGAACCCTGTAGGGATCTTTTTGGGAAAAAGTGACTGCGGGGGATTGGTATACGTCAGGTACGGAAAGACCAGCCGCTCCATGAATGACTGCATCTCTCCGGTAATGCTTCCCAGGTATATGGGCGAGCCGAAGATAACGGCATCGGACTCCTCGACCCTTTTGAAGACGGGCTTAAGGACGTCATTAATTACGCATCTGCCGTAGCTTTTCCCGCCCTTTTCTTTGCAGGCAAAACAACTGATGCAGCCCTTATAGTCCAGGTCGTAGAGATGTATGAGCTCGGTCCCGGCGCCTTTCGATGCCGCGCCCTCAAGCGCCTTCTTAAGCAAGGTCGCCGTGTTCCATTCTTTTCTCGGGCTGCCGTTAAATGCGATAATTTTCATAGATATTATTAGTCCCTCCAGAAATACAGCGCCGCGGTGAGGACGATACCGATAAGGTATGTGGCCAGCGATCCCGAGAAGAAATACGGATACGCCATTAGCGCGATCCCGATAGTCATTGTGCGCCACAGCGTATTCTTTTTGCCGTAAACGAACGCGACAAAACCTATCGCGCCGAAGATAGAACAGGCGGCAATTTTGGCGAAATTAAAATCTCCGAACATAGCAATGCCTCTATCTCGTTCTACCTACATAACTTTAGCATCATCCTATAATTATAATAGTACACTACTTACAGGATGGCATCTTTTAAGCCTCTAACTAATAGATTGAAAAATTATATTGGCGTCGATACTTTCCAACGGCCATTAAACATTGCTAACATGCTCTGTCTAACGTCTTCTCCGAGCAACACTATAAAACTTTCTTTATTACCTAAAAAATTTAAACTATTTCCAGATAACCAAAAATGTTTCTCATCAATTATATAACGATCATGCAATTCGCTACAATTATATATTTTGATTTCCACATTAAAACCCTCGGAATTAATATGGGCTAACTGTCTTTTAATTATCCCTGGAGGTTTATTATCGAGTCGCGCTGTAAGTAGTCTAATAGAGGCGGCCTTTTTAAAATTCCTGAAAATAACATCAAGTGTACCTATATCTACGTAAGGATCGCATATAGAAACTTCTTTATACTTATCATCCAATATTTCTTTAATATTGTTTTTGGCAGAAAAAGGCTGATTGGCAGTAATAAATTGGATTTTCTTTTTTTGAATGACCTTTGCCAGTTCGTCTCTCCCCTTCTCCATTAATTTCCAACCGTCCTTATTCTTGTTACACATACCCTTATTTTTTTGAAGGACATAATCAACGGCCTGACGTGAAGTATCAAAATGAGCTTTTTCTATAAGGAAAGACGCGATTTCGGCAGATGAATATCTATCTTTTTTAGGGGTGGCTAAATACTCAATAGCTTTATAAGCCTTCAGAGCTAACTCATCTATTCCATTAATTATACGTACTACATTATCTTCCATAGCTCTATTGATACCCCAATGTTCCTCTTATTATTTTAAATTGTTAATGACTTCCCGAATCTTTAGATTAGGAATTTCATATTTAACCTTACCTATAAGTAGCCCTCTGTCTCGAAGCTTCTTAAAAAGAGGATCTATGGTCCCTTTTTTTATGCGCGTTGCTTCATGAAACTCCTGAGCAGTGATCATTTCATCCTTAATCAGATTTTTAGCCTTAAGGAGTTTTTTTGCTAATCCATAAACCAATATTTTCTGCTCCGCTGTTAACTTTGTATCCTTAAAATAAATACTATTGTTCGCCTTCTGAATAGTTATATGAGGCCGAAGCGCCTCAACCACCTCGGATTCACTAAAGGGACCGTTATCAGAGAATAAATCAGTTATCGTTAGTTTTTCAGCCATGACCTCCTCCTTAAATTTATTATTAATTTTTTCATATATCATTGCACTTAATCAACGCCATCCCATTTGCTATAGCCCTCTAATTAAAGAATTATCTTGCGAGCTATTCATTTATTTTTAGTAACTGTATTGCTTTAGTTACTGCTTCTAAGGGAATAAAGTATTCTTTGCTATCTTTTAAAACAATATATTCCTTTCCCAGTGTCGTAAGCTGAGAAGCAACGGAAACCTGTTTTGCTGAAATCATCCTGGCTAATTCTTTATAATCAATAGTTTCTTTTTCTATGAGCCCCAAAATTAGGGAGGCTTTCTTGGCAAGCAAAGAGGCTATTATTTTCTTTTTTATGTCTAACTTATTGCCTATTTCCGTCCATTGAATTCGACCTGTTTTTTCCTCAATTTGTAATAAGGGTTGAAGTGTCTTAGTCAAAAGCTCTTTATTCAAATCTTCTGTTTTTACTAAAAGTTTCTTTAAAGGCTCATTTTCCATTTCGATTTTCCTTTCATTATTTAAATTTTTAATTTTCCTCTAATTGCTCTCACAAAATCTTGCATTTTCGCCAAACGGACTTTGTAAGAGCCGCGCGTCGTAGACTCTAATAATCCTTCATCTTTTAAAACAGAGGCATAGGCGGAAATTTTTTTAGCTTCAATTCCTAATCTTTTTTCCAATTCTTTCCAAGATACCTCAGAAGAAACATTCTCGTCAATATGCGCTAATAGAAATTGGCCTAGGCAATAAAGCGCTATTTGTTCTTTATCTGTTAATCTCGAGGTAAATTCGATTCGCACTTCTCTATTCTCCGGATCTATTTTTAGAACTCCCCGGCATAGCTGTATTAGTTCTTTTGTAAGCGCCCCCCCTGTTTCCACTAAAGTAGACTCGATTAAATTCCTAATTTCATCTTTATTATCCATTTTCCACTCCCTTTTAAAATTAACTATACCACATATAATCAATTTGTCAAGAAAATTTTTTAAAACTACTTTCTTCGACTAAGAGTTGTTAAATTGTAAGTTGAAAAAATTTATACTAGGGTAACAAAAAATGCCCCTCAGAAATGGTTTAGTGCCGTCTTATTTGACATCCCCTCGTGATTAAAACGGGCTATCACCTTGCAGGATGCATAGCTATTTTTATTTCTTTCTCCTTTTCATAAAAGCATCGAATTTCTTACTCAAAACAAATACATAATCACAAATTGCATTTGTAAAATCCAGGAGATCGCGAGAGTCTTCTCGGGATATCTTCTCTTCGGTTGCATGCGCTCCTATGTTTCTATGCAATCTTAGGGCATCTGACCACTCAAAGATCTTCTTATCAATAATTCCTTTTTTAAGTAACTCCTTTAGTCCTCCATGCAGCGCTTTTTCTTTAGTTTTATATTCTGAGCATATACATTCTAACGCCCTGCCGCACATTACAGCACAAGCATTATATGCCTTTGATTTATAGCATAGATTTGCTTCTTCTATGGCCGCCTGAACAGGACCAGGGATACTCCAATCTAAGTATTTTTTGGGATCTGGCCATACTCTAGTTGCATCATCCCACTCCCATTTTTCTGAACTGATCTGAACAAATTCTTGACAACCAATTAAAGAACGTTTACAAGCAGGACATTCTACAAATGATATTTTATATCGAAACTCATCTTGCGGATCAACTTCTTCGTGCTGAGCTAATATTTTTGCATCTACTTTTGCTTCGCAATAATTGCATTCTATAATCATATTTCCCTCCGTTACATTATTATACTCTTTGTGCACTTATCTGCGAATCGAGAATACGTTATTCTTCCCCATTTAAAGACAATAAAAAGCCATAACTGATTATTTATCAAGTTATGGCTTCATCTGGTGCGTAACCAGTCGTTTTGATGCTTCATTCCTTGTCTAGACGCTCGAAATTAATATAATAATTTCGAGCAGACAAGGGATGATTCATTACTCCCTAAAATATTGAGGAATTCATGGCGAGCCCGGAGGGATTTGAACCCTCGGTCTTCAGATCGACAATCTGACGTGCTAGACCAGACTGCACCACGGGCCCGCGTATATTTCAGAATGGTGGGCGCTAGAGGACTTGAACCTCTGACCTGTAGAATGTAAATCTACCGCTCTAACCAGCTGAGCCAAGCGCCCCTATATCCGACCACTTCTTCATGCCTTCGATCCAACCTTTTATCCTGCATTGAAGACGTGTATCGGAAATCACTATCTTAAATGTTCCTAGCGGCAGTGTATCTCTTTTGTTTTTGCTTGCCCTGCTGACGGCTAGATGCGCTTTATGAAATTGGTCTAAAGGTATGCCGCTGATTTGTGACCAAAATTTTTCGGCTTTTTCTTTATTTAAGTGCGGATGGATATGAACTCCACCGCGAAATTTAGCATCGTTTACTTTACAGATATCTTTAAAAAATTTCATCATCAAGCGCACCATATGCGGGTCTGAATTAGTGAAAATTACCGTATTATTTCCTGCTTTCGACCCTTCTCCCCAATATAGCGCGCTGCCGACCGCTTTTAAGAGAGTATTCGAACATTCCGATGGGATTTCCTTGGTCGCGGAATTTTTAATATCTTTCCGGATTTTTCCCCACTTTTGCTTGGGGCTATTCGGGTGGTTCGCCGCAACTGCTCTTCCCTTATCCTGGTTCGATTTAAGCTTAGCTATCTGATCTTCGGTAAGGGGGATATCTTCAATCCACCTGCTGACAGCACCTTTCGAGCATTTGACGCGTTTCGTTATGGCTCGAAGCGACCAACCTTGCCTGCGAAGCTCTCTTGCAAGCTTTCTTTCTTCTGCTTTCATTAGCGAACCTCAATGTTTTGAACTAATTACCAACATTACACCGGTTCGCTATTGTCAAGGAGCTATCCGTCTGGAAAGCCAAGCGGTGAGTGTATAAATTACCATAATTCCCAGGGGGTGTCAACCCCGCACTTTTGACAAAGTGCGGGACTTCGGCGCTACGCGCCTTGCCGCAATATCTTGTATGATTCCGCCGCCTTCAAACGCTTGCCTATCGGCGGGTGGTCGTAGAGGAATATCTCGATGAGCCGGTTCGGCTCCCTGTCGGCGAGGTTCTGGTCGCCGAGCTTGCCCATCATCGAGATGAAAGCATCCGGATTACCTATCATTTCGAGGGCAAAACGGTCCGCCTCCCGCTCGAATTTCCTGCTCAGGCCGTTCTGGACCGGCATCATTATTAGCGCGAAGAAGAAAAATATCAGTAAAAGGAACGGGAACCCCGCCAGGTCGGATACCCCGCGCAGGTTCAGGCGCCACGAGAGGGCGTTGAAGACCAGGCTCGCTATATAGAACCCGATGAAGTTCGCCGCCGCGCCGAATACAAGCAGCTTCATTATATGGCCCTTCTTGTGGTGCCCCAGCTCGTGGGCGAGGACCGCTTCTATCTCGTCGTGGCTGTATTCCTTGAGCATCGTATCGCCCAAGAGTACCCTCCTCGTCTTCCCGAGGCCTGCCAAAGCCGCGTTCGCCTTGACCGTCTTCTTGCTCAGGTCTATTTCGAAGACGCCGTTGACCTTCGAGCCGCATTTCTCCGCGAGGTTCATCAGGCGCGCGCGCAGGTCATCGTCGGCAAGCGGTTTTACCTTGAAAAAAAGCGGCAGGATGACGACCGGGGCTACCCTGCTCAAGACTATCGTGAAGATTATCCAGAAGATGGCGGTCCATATCCACCACGTCGCGGCGAAATTCCGCAGGAAGAGGTAAAGCACCTGGATGAGGATGAAGAATATCGTCCCGCCGACTAGCAATTTCTTGGAATAATCGAGGAGCCACCCGGAGAACGCCTGCGTCGAGAGCGAGAATTTTTTTTCCAGCGAGAAACCCTGGTACATATCAAGGGTGAACGTCACGGCCGCGTATACCGCCGCGAATACGAGGAAATAGACGGTAGTTTGGACCCACGGGTTGCGCGAGGAAGCCTCGGCAAAATTGCGTATCCACACGGACGGGCCCTGCGTGGCCATTATATAGAGGAACAAAAGCGTCAGGACCAGCTCGACGCCGAACAGGATGTTCTTTATCTGCGAGTATTTTTTCGCCTCGCCTGACCCGCTTCCTGAAAACCGTTCTATCATTTCGAATGCTGCAGGTATATCTTGCGGATCTCGTTAAAGATGTCGACGTATTCCTTCGTCTGGTAATCGCGGTACGTCCATTCCCACGGCTGGAACGACCTGTCGATGAAGCGGAGGGTTATCTCGGCGAAGACGCCTCCGTAGAGGTATACCCTGTGCGCGTTGTCCTTGGTCGTGGCGAGGATAAGTTTCGCGTCGGTGATGTATCCGGGGTCGATGTTTATCCTGCGCGACGGCTTGCCGCGCTCCCTGCTCTTCCCCAGCTCAAGCTTGTTCGTGTAATGTTTTATCTTCGGCAGGACCTCGGGATTGACGAGTTTCCTGAAGGAAATGAACTGCCTCTTCAAATTCTGCCCCATCTCAGGCGCGTAATAATCCGTATACGCGAAATCCAGCAATGAGGTCCTGAAATCTATCTTCCCGAATTTCCACTCCAGTGTCTTCTCCATCTTCATTATCAGGTCCGGGTCGTTCGATATCATCCCGATGATGAGCTTGACCGGCTTATGCTGCTTTGCTACTCCCATTTAATCCTCCTGAATTAGATTCCCGCTTGCGCGGGAATGACAAATTATTTACCTTTGCACGTCTTTACGCAGATCCCGCAGATCGAATGGCCTATTCCCGCCTTGTTGGCAAAGGCTTTCAACAGTTCGCGGCAGGCTTCCAGGTCCATATCTTTCGCGTCTTTTTTTATGGCTTTGGCCGGGCAGGCGGCGACGCACGCGGCGCACTCGCCGCAGGTAATATCCACCGGCTTGTCTAATTTGAGGGGCATATCGGTGAGGACCGTCGCGTACCTTACCGCCGCGCCGTATTCCGGGTTGATGAGCAGGCCCGAGCGGCCTATGAACCCGTTCCCTGCAAGGCGGCCGATCTCCTTGTGCGAGAGCGCCCCGCGCATCATGCCCCAATCCTCGACGTAGCTCGCCGGGATCGGCAGCGCGGAATAGCCGCCCTTCTGGATATGATTTGACAGCTTAAGGGCTATCTCGTCGACCAGCGAGTTGACCCTTTTGTAATGGAAGGCGTAGATCTTTGACGGCTTATTCGCGATAGTCTCGATTATCCTGCCTGCGAGGCGCACGCCTATCGAGACGCCGTAATCGAGCCCGCTAAGGACGGATTTCGGCTCGACAAAAAATCCGTCTTTTATCAACGACACGTCGGCAACGCCGAAGAGCGAAGCGCCTTCGGCCTCGGCGGCTGCTTTCAATTTTTCGTAATTACTTAAAGAGTCTGTTGCCTGCATCTGATAATATCTCAAGGTCCTTATAATCGGTCATGTCATAGTGCAGCGGCGTTATCGAGATGTAGCCGTCGCGGACCGCGACCGCGTCTACGAGCCCGTCGCCTTTTACCTGCGCCCTGTAACTGCACAGCCAGTAATACAGGTGCCCGTTCGGGTCCTCGCGCCTGTCGTAATCTTCCTTGTAAAAGGTAGACATCCCCTGCCGCGTTATCTTTACGCCCTTTATCTTCGCCTTCGGCAGCGCCGGGACGTTGACGTTGAGCAGCGTATTGACCGGAAGCTTCTTTTCGAGCATGAGTTTTGCCAACTTATGCGAAAAATCGACCGCCGCCTCGAACTTCTCCCATCTAAACGACGCCAGCGACACGGCGAACGACGGCACGCCGAGTATCGCCCCCTCTGTCGCGCCTGAGACCGTCCCGGAATATAAGACGTTTATCCCGAGGTTAGGCCCGCGGTTGATGCCTGATATGATGAGGTCCGGCTTTTTCTTCTTCATTATGTTCATCAGCCCGATCTTTACGCAGTCGGCAGGCGTACCGGATATTGCGTATCCGAAATATTTCCCGTCGCGGCGCGCCTCGTTCACTCGGAGCGGCACAGAGAGTGTTATCGCGTGCCCCTGCGCCGAGCGCTCGGCGTCAGGCGCCACGACAGTCACTTCAGCTATCGACCTTAATTTCTTGTACAGGGCCGATATCCCGGCTGAATATGTCCCGTCATCGTTGGTAAGCAGTATTCTCTTCATTTCATCTCTACCAATTCGTAATCCATGCTCCCGAGGCCTATCTTCTTGCCGTACCTGAGCTGCGCCTCCCAATCGATATGCGGCCATATCTTTTTGAAAGCATCAGCTTTGAAGGCGCCGTTCACGACGTCGGCTGAGGCTTTGTCTATCGCGACCGGGTCTGTCGAGGCGAATATCCCGACGTCAGGCGCTACTGCCGGGTCGTCCTGGGCGAGGCAGTCGCATTCCTTCGTTATCTTCATCGCGTAACTCAGGAATAATATCTTCCCCTCTTTATCCTTCATCACGCCGAGCGCGAATTCGGCCATCTTCTCCTGCACGTTATTGCTCGATTCGCCCCATGATATGTCGATGGCATCGCTTCTGCATGCCACGAGGCAGTCGGCGCAGCCGATGCATTTTTTTTCGTCTATATATGCGGTCCCGCCTTTCATCTCTATCGCCCCGGTCGGGCAATGGATGACGCACAATCCGCAGCCGATGCAGGCTTTCGCGTTGATAGTCGGCTTTATCGCAGAATGCTGCATCAGTTTCCCGGCGCGCGTCGCGAAGCCCATTCCTATATTTTTCACCGCAGAGGCGAAACCCGTGACCATATGGCCCGTGACGTGCGAGAGGACAACGACAGCGTCCGCGTCTGCGCACGCCTTCGCTATCTTCACGGATTTAAAATGTTTCCCGTTTATCTTCACCTCAAAATCTTCGCCCGACCTCAGCCCGTCCGCGATGACGACCGGCGCGCCGCAGATCTCCCGGGTATACCCGTGATCGAAAGCGATATTCGTGTGGTCGACCGCGTTCGACCTCGACCCTTTATACAGCGTATTCGAGTCGGTAAAGAACGGTTTGCCTTTGAGCGCCGATATCTCGTCGACGACAAACCTCGCGTGGCGCGCGTCGACGTGTCCGGTGTTGCCTTTGTCGCCGAAAGTCAATTTTATTGCGGTGAGCGCGTCTTTTTTGACTATATTCCTTAGGCCGGCCCTCTCCAGCAGCCAGCACGTCTTTTCGCGCATCGAATCGAGCGGTTCGTCCCTTTTAGCTTTTACAAAAAATACCTTGGATTTCACACGAGCTCCACTATTTTCGCTTCCATCGTCTTCAAGTCTACTATCGCGACCGTCGATTTGCCGGTCGTCCAGCCGCCGGTCTCGCCGGGGTTGACCAAAAGGGCGTTTCCTACCTTCTTTATCTCGGGCTTGTGCGTGTGGCCGTAGATAAGGAGATGCAATTCCTGGTTCTCTATCAGGCCCATGATACCGGGGACGTCCTCTATCTCATGGGTAATTATCATCTTTATGTTCGAAAGGTCATACCTGTAAGGATGGTCTACTATCAGGCCGTTCGACTTGATGGACAGGGCCTTTTTGTCGCCGTCGTTATTCCCGTAGACTCCCAGCCATTTGCATTTCAATTTGTCGAGTGGCGTGAGCGCGAACGGCGCGCAATAGTCGCCGGCATGGATGACCAGGTCGCATCCTTCCGCGTTGAATACCTCTACCGCCTTCCTCACCATAGGCACGTTGTCATGCGAATCAGCCATCACTCCGAGCTTCATCCATTCCTCCGTATTATTTTAACATTATCACCGAGAGCATCCTCCCGGCCTTTTCTTTTTCTTTCCTGAATGAGAAGAATTCGCCGTTCCTGCAGGCGGTGCATATCCCGCAGTCGAAAATATTTTTCGCGCTTATGCCGGCAGCTATAAGCTGCATGGCATTCTCACCTACCAGGTCAAAATAATGCTTATGCGCCATTTTAACAACCGAATCGGGAAAATGCACCAAAAATTCGCTGTTCACTTCGTAACAGCACTGCCTGAGCGCCGGCCCCATCCCGACAAGCAGCCTTGACGGGGCTGACTTGTAATTCGCCTTCATCGCTTCGACGACGTTATTGGATATCCTCTCCTTCGTGCTCTTCCATCCCGCGTGTGCGATGCCACAGCAATGGTGCTCGGGGTCGTAGAAGAGTATCGGCAGGCAATCCGCCGTCCTGACGGACAACGCTATCCCTTTCACGTTCGTTATCGCCCCGTCGGCCCCGGCGATCTCCCCTGACAAGTCGGTCTTTGCGTCTATCTTCACGACCTTCCCGCCGTGCACCTGTTCAAGGCGCGCGAGTCCCTCGGGGACGATCCCCAGCCTCTTGAGGAAATCCCCATGGCTTATCTTCCGGTCGGAGATGCCGTGCAAGACAGGAAAATTTTCCAGTTCCTTAAGCGCTATTATCATCAGAACGGCAGTCCCACGTCGAACATGAATCTCGGCACCTGGCTCTCCTTGTTCGTATTAAGCGGATAGGCGAGGTCGAAGCGCAGGACGGTCCATTTCGTCCTGAAGCGGATCCCGCCGCCGATGGAATTCTGGAGCTCGGCCGGGAAGCGCACTTTGTTAAAGCTTCTCCAATCCCCGCCCACATCATAAAATATTGCGCCGTTGAACCATCTGTATATTGGGAACCTCATCTCCGCGTTGCCCAGCAGCATCACCGTGCCCCACAACGGCCTGTTGTCAGCGTCCTTGGGCCCTATTGAGTTGACTTTATACCCGCGCACCGTATCTATGCCTCCCAGCATGAACCTTTCGAAGAACGGGACGTCTTTCGCTTCGCCGTACGTGTCCATCCATCCGCCCATGCCCCTGAGCGCGAAAGTTATCTTCGGGTAAGGCAGGGTGAAATACCATCTCCCCTCGCCTGTGGCCCTCATGAAATTATAATCGCCTCCGAGGCCCTTCGCTGCGACGCCGAAGCCGGCGTGGTAATACGAGCCGTCCGTAGGGTAGAGCTTATCGTCAAATGTATTCCTCTCCCAATGGAAAGAGAGCGTCGATACGCTGCTTTTGCCTTTGTTGAGCTGGAATTCCTGGGGAGCCGAAACAGGCACCTCATCGACATTCACGGCCTCGTATGTATATTTTAGGAACCCGTGGGTATGCTCGGTAATGCGGCCCCCGAATATGATGTCCCCGCCGGCATCGCGCATGCGGTGGCGGTCATCCTCGGATGCGCGCCAGAGCGCCTCGGCCCCGCCGAAATATCCCGTGCCGAGAAGGTCTTCCCTGATGACGCCTGCGCTGATGTCCCTGTACCTGTTGTTAGTGCCGACCTTTATCTTGTAGTTTGTCTCATTGCCGATGTATTTCCCCGCGTCTATCGAAAAATTCGATACCGGGGATTCGGGATAGTACGACGGCCCGATCCTTTTGGCTTTTTCCCTGTCTACCAGCTCGGCGTAAAAGAATTGGAATGTCTTTATTTTAGCGTAGCCCATCGTGAAGAGCGAAGTGAAATGGCCCGACGGTATCCAGATTATCTCCGGTTTGTTAAGCGCCTGCCACAACTGGTCGGTGCTCTCGCGCGGGATCGCGGTATCGAAATACGCGTTCACCATCAGGACGGGCTTTCCCTTGCACCTGTCCGCGAAAGCCAGCGGGTCTATTATCCATAACCTCTTCTCCAGTTCCTGCTCTGAAGCTATTCCTTCCTCTTCCAGGCATTTCTTGAAAGTCTTTGTCGTGAAGCTGTTCCATACTATCTTGCCCATATTGCCGCCGCCGAGGATTATGGCCATCGAGCACGGCCTTTGGTCCACCCCTGTGACGATCGGCACCATTATCCCGCCCAGGCTCAGGCCCATTATGCCGATCTTGTCCTTTTCCACTTTGGGTTGCGCCTCAAGCCAGTCTATCCCGCGCCGCGCCTCGATGACTATCTGCCGGAATAGCTGGACTATCGCGTCCGAGCCGCATTGTTTGATATTCGCGTCGAGCCATTCGCGGCTGAATTTATAATCCTTCTGATACGCGGTCTGGACCAGCAATACCGCTATGCCGTTGGAGGCGAGGTCGCGGCAAAAATCCCCTTCGATCTGCGGCACTCCCCCGGCTATATGGCTCAGGAATATTACCGCCGGATATTTTTCCTTGCCCTTCGGCTCATAAAAATCCAGGTATACCGTATTGTTAGGGTAATCGGTCTGCAGGGCCGAGGGATAACTGAAAGAGTAATGCTCGTATTCGCCGGTCTTCTCTTTCGATTCGAGCGTGCAAACAGGTACGCCTTTTGGATAATCGTAGAATTTGGCCGGATCAGCCTCTTCTCCGCGTGCCGGGGTGGAAAAAACCGGGCTCCCGGTGAAAAACATCACGAGAAAGAACGCGAACCGCCATTTCATCTTTTTTTCATCCACTTACTGTCTTTTGAGGCGCCCCATTTAGTACTTTCATTCCGGTCCGGCGCGGCCTCCTTCGTCTCCGACGGCATATCGCCCAGGACCGGCGTGACAAGCGTCGCGGCTATATCGTAGCTGTTGCCCTTCGGGGTCTTGGTCAGCACGATCAGCTTCTTCCCCCAGTATTCGCGGAGCGGCATAATTATCCTGCCGTTCGGCAGGAGTTGGTTGACCGCCTGCTGCGGCGCGAAATCTATCGGATTGGTTATAACGATGACATCATAAGGCGCGAATTCCGCCCACCCGGCATCTATCCTGCCGGTCTTTACCTTTATGTTCTTATAACCGAGCGCCTTAAGCCTTTCTTCGGCCTGCAGGGCGACCCCTTGCGACGGCTCGACGCAATATACTTCCTTGGAGAGTTCCGCCAGGACAGCGGCCTGGTAACCGGATTCTACGCCCAATTCCAGGACCCTCTCTCCCCCTTTAAGCCCGGCCAGTTGGGCGACCAGCGAGACGAAATACGCCGGCGGGACCGCCTCGTCTCCGCCTATGGGCAGCGATATGTCATCGTAGGCGTATTGCCTCATGCCTTCCGGGACGAACTGGTGCCGCTCTATCCTGCCTATGACATCGAGGATCTTTTTGTCCTTGATACCGCGCGCTGCGACCTGGGAATCGACCATCATCTGCCGTTGGCGGGCATAATCGGTCCCTTCCGCGGCGCAAACGGAGGACGATACCAGAAAAACAGAAAGGAAGAACGCGCAGGGCCTTGGCAAACTCATCTTCACGCCCTCTTGGCTATCCAGTCGAGGATGTAATCCGTTATCTCATGCCTCTTCGTCTCGCGCAATAACTCGTGATAGAGGCCGTCGTACAATTTGATCTCTTTGTCCGCGAAAGTAACTTTTTGAAAAAATTCTTTTGCCCCGGAAGGCGCCACGACTTTATCGTCCGTGCCTTGCAGCAACAGGAGCGGCACTTTTACCGCCGCCGCGTTCTCGAGGACATACGCCGAGGCCCTTTTCGATTCACTGAAGAGCCTGAAAGATATCACCCTCTGGGAGTGCTTGTCGTCCTTCGTCTTGCTGATCAGCTCCCTGTCATGCGAGAGGTATTCGAAAGGCACGTGGTTCGGCGTCGTGATCTTAGGGCACAAAAATGACAATATCTCGGCTATGCCGGTCACTATACCGCTGGGCGGGCTTGCGAAACGCAGCGCCGGCGCGCAGACGGCCGTGCCTTTTATCATGCCGCCGTACTTTAAGGAAAAAAGCAGCGAGGTCAACCCTCCCATGCTGAGTCCCACGATAAAGGCCTCATCGCATAATGATCCTATCTTGGCTATCTCGACAAATTGGCGCAGGTCTTCCACGAAATCGTCGAAGGCGTCGACATGGCACCTGGGGCCGTCGGAGTGGCCGTGTCCGCGCTGGTCATGCGCGAAGAAAGCCATCCCTCTCTTGAAAATATCGTCGCCGAAATGGCTGTATTTTGCAGAATGTTCCCCGAGCCCGTGGACGAGGATCACGGCGGCCTTCGGTTTTTCCGGGATGAACGCCCTGTAGAATATGTTTTGGGCGTCTTTATTCTTGAACGAACCTTCCGTCTTCATGGCACCGCCTTAAGATTGGTACATCCCGTCGAAAATGCTCTTGTACTTCTCCGCGACGACCTTACGCTTGACCTTCAACGTCGGCGTTATCTCGCCGCCCTCTATCGTCAGCTTATTTTCCAGCAGGGTGAACTTCTTGATCTTCTCGTAACTGGACAGGTCCTTCTGCCTTTGCTCTATCCTCTCAGTGATGAATTCCAGCACGCGCGGATGCCTGACCAGCTCCTCGGGCTTTATATACGGTATGCCCTGCCTCATCGCCAGGCCTTTAAGCGCGTCGAAGTTCGGGACTATGAGGGCTGTCAGGTAAGGCCTCCTGTCGCCGTGCAGGATGACTTCGAGTATATAGGAATCGGCCTTGATAAGGTTCTCTATGTTCTGCGGCGCGATATTCTTGCCGCCGGCGGTTATTATGATATCCTTCTTGCGGTCGGTAATATAGAGGAACCCTTCCTCGTCGAGATAACCGATATCCCCGGTGCGGAACCGCCCGTCGGCGTCAAAGGCCTCTTTTGTCGCGTCCTCTTTTCTGTAATATTCCTTCATCACGCCGGGGCCGCTGACAAGTATCTCCCCATCCGGGGCTATCACGACCTCTGTATTATGGATGGGCTTGCCTACCGAACCGAACTTGAACGCCTTAAAAGTATTGACGGTGACGACCGGTGAGGTCTCGGTCAGGCCGTATCCCTCGAATATGAGTATGCCGACGGAATAGAAAAATTCCCCGAGTTCTTTCGAAAGCGGCGCGCCGCCGGATATGAAAAATTTTATCCTGCCTCCGACAGCGTTCCTGAGTTTCGATAAGATGAAGGCCTTCATCAATTGGTACCTGAGCCAGATGACCGGCCCGACGTCGAGCTTGTTCAGCCTGGCATCGGCATATCTTTTTGCCAGCGTGACGGACCTTTCCAGGATCTTTTTCTTGATTTCGGAGCTGTGCGCTATCGAATCCGTTATTGTCTCCTGCATCTTTTCGTAAAACCGCGGTACGGCGCAGGCGTAAGTCGGCCTTATCTCCTTGAGGTCCTGCGCCACGGATTCGATGCTGTCCGCATAGGCGATCGTCCCGCCGATAAACATCGTAAAATAATAACTGGCCATCCTCTCGAAGACGTGCGAAAGCGGAAGGAACGAGAGGCATGTGTCGTCTTCCCCGAGAGGCAGCAGGTCGACCGAAGACCTGCAGTTAGAAAGGAAATTGTCGTGCGTCAGGCATACGCCCTTCGCAGGGCCGGTCGTGCCTGACGTGTAGATTATCGAGGCTAGATCATCCTTGCCCGCGGAATTGAGCCGCGATTCGAATTCGGCCCTTGTCTCCGCGGCTTTATCCGCTCCGGTTTTCAGGACAGATTCGAATGAAATGACATCGGCGCCTTTTATCTTCCCGGGCGGGTCCATGATTATTATCTTCCTTAACGCCGGAAGTTTCGGTTTTATCGAGATTATTTTGTCCAGCTGCTCCTGCGTCGAGACTATCACCATCGCGGAACCGGAATCCTGGAGGATATATTCCATCTGGTGCGGGACGTCGGTGGGATAAAGCGGGACATCGGCGCATCCTAAGGAAAGGACGGCGAGGTCTGAATAGGCCCATTCAGGGCGGTTCTCCGAAAGCAGGCCGACCCTCTCTCCCGGCTTAAGCCCGAGCGATATAAGCCCGGAAGCGAGGTCTTTTACCCTGCCTTCGGCCTCGGCCCAGCTTATGTCGCGATATTTTCCTCCGGACTTAGCCCTGAGGGCGCACTTTCCGCCGTACTTGTTCGCCCTTGAGAAAAACATTAAAGGAACAGTCTCTTCGCGCATTAAAATATCTTTCTAGAACATCACTTTGCGCGCGCGATTCATCCCGATAGCCAGCTTGAGGAGATTCACCCTCTTGAGGCCCTTCCCTATCACAGCCATCCTCGACTTGCCTTTCGGCGTCTCGGATACGGTGAAGAAGTCCTCGGCCAGTTCCACCAGCAGCTCCGGATATTCCTTGAAAAATTCGGGATGCTTCGTCGCGAAATTTGAAATGCCCTTGTAACGCTTCAGGTCCTTGAATACGAAAGAATTTTCCAGGCGCTCGCGGTATCCCGCAAGCCCTTTCTCGGAGAAATCGTTATTCTTCTTCGCATCTATTATCGCCTCGGCCGCGTACAGGCCCGACGCCATCGCCAGGTTGGAACCCTCATGGAACATCGGGTTCATGTTGACGAAACCGGCCGCGTCGCCGGCGATCAAAAGCCCGTCCATCGTGAGCTTCGGGAGATGGTCGTAACCGAACTCCGGTATCAAATGCGCCGCATATTCCAGGAGCTTGCCGCCTTTTACCAGGCGCCTTATCGACGGGTGTTCCTTGAAATTCTCGATGAGGTCGTTCGGCGTCAATTTGTTGTATTTGAGGTCCCTGGTCGAGACGCCGATGCCGACGGAGAGCGTATCCTTATTGGTATAGATAAAGGCTGAGCCGACCATCCCCTTTACCGAGCCCCCGAAATATTCCAGCGAGACGCCTTCTTCGCCTTCGAGGTTGAACCTCTCCTCGATGACTTCCTTCGGCAGCGAGATCACTTCCTTGCAGCAGGTGACCATATGCTCCGGGACGTGCCTTTCCCTTAATCCAAGCCTTTCGGACAGGAGCGAACCGACCCCTTCCGCTATGACGATAGTGTCCGCGAAGAGGTCCCCGTCCTCGAGGCGCGTCTTTACCCCGACCGCCTTTTTGCCTTCGGTGATCACCTTATCCACGACAGCCTGGTTCAATACCATTACGCCCGCTTCTTCCGCCTTCTTGGCGTACCAGGCGTCGAATTTCCCGCGCAGGACCGTGAAAGTGTTATTGAACGGCGGTTTATTGAAACCTTCGAACCTCATGCCCATCTGCAATTCCGAATCGGCGGACAATACGGAAAATACTTTTTTCACGACGCGCCGTTCCACAGGCGCCTCTTCCCAGAAATTCGGTATGACCTTATTGAGTATCGTCGAATATAATATCCCGCCCATCACGTTCTTCGAGCCGGGCGCTTCCCCGCGCTCGAGCAATACGACGCTCAGGCCCGCCTTCGCCAGCGTATACGCGCACGTCGTCCCTGCCGGGCCGGCGCCCACTACAATACAATCGAACTTCTCGCCGCTTGCCATCAGTTCATCTCCTTGTCCGGATCATTATTCCTCTATCAATGCCTTTATCTGCGGGAGCATCCTCTCGGTTTCCTGCTCCCCGCGCCTTATCAGCGCCTCTACCTTATACAATTCGAACCACGCCGCGTTCGGCAGGACCGGGTGTATGACGCAATCCGCGTCCTTGGACGAGGCCTCGGCGAATACATACTGCATCGCCAGCGAGGTGCTCATTATCACGTCGAATACGTTAGGCGCGAATGTCCGGCGGGCCCATCTGCGGAATTTATAGGCGAGCCGCGAAAATACCGTGCGCTGCGACAGCCTTATCTCTTCGCTCCTTCGCATCTCCTCGAATTCCTTGAAAGCCTTCATCATCTCTTCCTGGCTGGGCAGGCAATTTACGGCTATTATCTTCTTTGCGCCGTATTTCGCCAGGACGTCTATCGGGACAGGGTCGAGGGTGCCGCCGTCTATGAGGAAGTCATCCCCGTATCTTACGGGTTTTATAAATGCCGGGATAGAACATGAAGCCCTGAGCGCGTCGACAAGGCTGCCCTCCTCAAGAATTATGTTCTCGCGGGAACGGAGCGTATTCGCGACGATCTTTAGCGGTATATGCGTATCGTGGAATGTTTTCCTGCCGAGGTATTCGCGGAAAAACCTCTTGAAGTTATTACCGTTCATGAAGCCGCGCAGCGGCAGGAGCGAGAAATCCGCCAGCGAAAAGACCACGTCTTTCCTCTTGAACCTTAGCGCTATCTTTTCGAGCTCCTCGGCCTCTATTCCGGTCACCCAGAAAGCGGCGACGACAGCGCCGATCGACGTGCCGGCGATAAAATCTATCGGAATCTTCTCCCTCTCAAGGACCTTCAGCACGCCGATATGCACCAGCCCGAGGGCCGCTCCTGAGCCGAGCGCGAGGCCGACGAGGATCTTCCCGATCTCGCGGGCGATCCTCCTTACCGACCTCGAATAGAGGCTCTCCGGTACGGCCAATACCGGCGGCAATCCCGCGGACATCATCCCGGCCAATAACCCCAGGTCCGGCAGGACCGCGTAAGCCTTGTGGCCCAGCAATTTGACCTCTTCTTCGAAAGTATCGGTCTGCACGAATTCGTTTATTATCGCCTTGACCGTGTTGTCGGGATCCGGCACCACTTTTTTGAGTTCGTTGATCAGTTTACCGGTGGCTTTCAGGTTATGCGCATTGCAGTCGCTGACGACATGTATGAGGTCGGACTGCGCGAGAAGCGAATAGGTCGGTTTGTCTATCTCCGGCGGCATGTCGACAACGATATAATTGAACTCCGACGCCAGGGAACTCAGGAATGAGATGATGTGCGCGGGTTCGATCTTGCTGTGGTCGTCGCAGCCCAGGTTAAGCAGGTATATGCCCCCGGCTTCGTATTTCGTTATGAGGGGCTTGGCCTCTTCGTAATTCATGCTGTGGCGCTTCAGGTCGATGCATTTGAGCTCTCCCATCTGCAGCATCGCGGAACATTCGTTCCCTGAGTGGCTCATATCGAGGAGTATGACCTTCTTGCGCGTCTCGTAGGAGAGCGCTATCGCAAGGTTGACCGCGTACATCGTCCGCCCGGATTTCTTGGCGAGCCCGAAGACGGATATTATCGAGGACTCGAAGATCGTCCTCTGTTTCGACTGTTCCTTCTGCAGGCGGCGCGAGAGGGCCTCGGTGAGCTTCAAGGCAAGCTGCGGCACTTCCTTGAGCAGGCTATCGAAATTCTTTTTGTCTATGCGGAGGATAAGCGAATCGTTTATTATGCGGACAGATGCGGAATGCGGCTCGTTGGTAAGAAGCGAGATTATGCCTACGTAATCGCCGCGGTGCAGGTGGACAAGCGTCTTCTCTTCCCCGGACGGCGTCCTGACGAATACCTTCGCCCTGCCGGTTATCATGCAATAAAAAGAATCTCCCTTCGCGCCTTCGCGGTAGAGGATATGGTTCTTCCTATATTCGGCCACGTAGGAATTATCCTCTATCAGCTTTTGGGCCGCGCCGGGGAGGCCCGAGAAGATAGGTATCCTTCTTATTATAGACGCTTTATCGATGCTTGGGTTGGCAGGGTTCATCCCTTGTATTATATAGACTTGGGATGAAAAAGTCAAAAAAAACGCCAACGGCTCCAAACCATTTCACTGCTGCTTGCTGCGGTGCTGCCGCTTGTTTCTCGGATCCAACTAGCCGTTGGCAATCATTATCAGTTGACCGATAAGGGGGCAACCTACGCCTTTGACCTTTTCTCCAGTTTCGGCAACCTGTCGGCCTTGTCCCATGACCTCGGGATTTAGGCTTGAGGTTTTGCGTCCCGCCCTTTCGGTGCCGACTGATGCGGCATCAGTGTGCTTTGGCTTATTCACACTGAGCGGCTTTGCCCTCTTCGGTCGATTGAAGTATGCCATATTCCGGGTAAAATACAAGGGGCAAAATTACGCATGGATAGCGCCGATGCGCTACCATTGTTACGCATAGCCGAGCATTTTCAGCGCATTCGGGTCCTTGCGCCAGTTCTCATGGACCTTGACCCACAGCTCGATGTAGGCGTGGCGGTTCAGGAATTTCTGGATGTCCCTTCTCGCGGATTCGCCGATGGATTTCAGCATCTGGCCCCTATGGCCGACCAGTATCTTCTTCTGCGAATGGCGCTCGACGTATATCACCGCCCTTATATAGACAAGTTTCTTCGGGCGGTCGGTAAATTCCTCTATAAGCACAGCCAGGGAATGCGGCACCTCCTCATGCGTCAGCTCGAGGGCCTTCTCGCGGATCATTTCTGCGACCATGAACTTTTCGGTCTTGTCGGTAAATTGGCTGTCGGGGAAATGCTTCGGCCCTTCGGGAAGGTACTCGATGACCTTCTTAAGCAGGGCGTCCATGTTGTCGCCGTTTGACGCGGACGTCGGTATTATATCCCTGAAAGCGTAGAGCCTGGCCCCCTCTTCGATAAGCGGCAGGGCGAGCGACTTGCTCCTTAGGTCTATCTTGTTTATCAATAATATGGCCGGCTTGTTCGCGGCCTTCACCAGGTTGAATATCAGCATGTCTTCGTGGGTTATGCCTTTTGTCACGTCCAGGACGAACACGATAAGGTCCACTTCAAGCAGGACGTCCTTCGCGACCTGGGTTATCTGTTTCCCGAGCAGGTTCTTGGGCTTATGTATCCCGGGCGTGTCGACGAATACCACCTGGGCGTCGTCGCGCGTCAGGATGCCCTGGATCTTGTTGCGGGTGGTCTCGGGTTTTTGCGTCACGATGGCGACCTTCTCGCCGACAAGGCGGTTGAGGACCGTCGACTTGCCGACGTTCGGCCTGCCTATTATCGCCACAAACCCGGATTTGAATGTTTTTTTATCCGCCATATCAGTAGAGGCTGCCTTTATTTAATTCGCTGAGCCAGCGTTTTTCGAATTCTTTCATGGATACGTTAAATTTCCTTTTCATGACCTGCTCGAACGTTTCCCCCTCGCCGATGTCTTTCAGTATCTCGCGGATAGTGTATTTGTTATACCTCTTCATCATGTAAGCCCCGATGGTATACGACTCCTCGCACGCGAGCCAGTATTGGTTCTGGCCGCCGGACGACTGCAGCACCGGATCGATGCCGTCGAGCGGTATCAATCGGTTCTTATTTACCGCGGCCTTCAGCAAACCCATATTCTTCTTCATATACCTGAATCCTTCGTAATATGCAAGACCTTCGTTCAGCCATGCCGGCGCCCTCCCCTTCGAAAGGTCCTCCACCAGCAGGTGCGTATATTCATGCCAGACGATCCCGCGTATATGGTCAGGCGTGTAATCCGCGCCTATGAGCGGAAGCCGTATCTTGCCGTCGTATACCCCCTGCGTCCCGGCCGGCCATTTGTCCAGCGAGTCGAACTGCTCCCTGTTGGATATCAGCACGACCATCTTGTAATCCGGGCGGCAATCGAAATCCTGCCCGAGCAGCCTGTAGGCTTCCTGCAGGTAATACCTTACATTATAGCTTAACCTCGCCCCCTCGTGCGCGTATTTTATCTCGAACCGGTCCATCCCCGTCGAGCCGTAATCATCCTCGAACTTCGCTTCCTTGTTCAGTTTCGCTATTTTTCCCTCGATGTCCTTTTTATATTCATAATCCGGGGCTACCGCCAGCACTTTTTCCCAAAGCGATTTCGCTTCAGCCATCTTTTGCGACAGGTATTTAATATCGCCCAGCAGGACGAGCGAATTCAGGTTATCCGGATCGAGCTTAAGCGCCGCCTCGAAATACCCCTCCGCGCCGGAAAGGTCTTTCTTGTTGTAACTTATCTCGCCCTGTTTAGCATAAGCGGCGGCAAGATTCTTCTTGATCACCTTATCCGAGGGGTTAAGGTTATAAGCCTCTTCGAGGTAGGATATCGAGGCTGCCATCGCGCTGTCATTATAGGCCTTGACGCCCATCTCGTTATACATCGCGGCACCCGTGGGGTCGTTCCTCGCGCTGCAATGCGCCGGCGCCGCCGCGGTGATGACTAAAATGGCCACAAAAATTTTGAGGATCTTCGATTTCATGTTATAATCAGTATACCTTAACCGGAAACGCATGTCCATATGAGCATAAAATCATTCGAAAAACTTGTCGGGATAATGGCGCGCCTGCGCGCAAAGGACGGCTGTCCGTGGGACAAAGCACAGACGCACGCCTCTTTGAAAAAACACATCATCGAGGAGGCTTACGAGCTTTGCGACGCGATAGATTCCAGGGACCCTGAAAAATTAAAGGACGAGCTCGGGGATTTCCTCTTCCAGGTCATCTTCCAGGCCCAGATCGCGAAAGAACGCGGAGCCTTCGACATCGACGATGTCCTGCGTACGTCTGCGAAAAAGATGCTCAACCGCCATCCTCACGTCTTCGGGAAACACAGGGCCAAGGACGAGGACGACGCATATAAGCACTGGCAGTCGCGCAAAGAACGGGAAAAGTCCTATAAGGACAGGAAGAGCATCTTAGACGGCGTCCCGAAAACCCTTCCGGCTCTGATAAAAGCCCAGAAGGTCTCTAAGCGGGCGGCCCACCGGGGATTTGACTGGCCGGACGTGAAATTCGTCGTAGATAAGGTCCACGAAGAGCTTGAAGAAGTGAAAGCGGAGATAAAAAGCGGCAACAAGCGCCGCCTCGCCGAGGAGATCGGCGATCTTTTGTTCGTTATCGTGATACTCTCCCGCTTCGGCGGCATCGACGCCGAGGAATCTCTCCATAACGCCACCAAAAAATTCGCCAAGCGGTTCGGGAATATGGAGCGCGCGTTAAAAAAGCGGAATAAAAAATTTACTGAATGCACTTTCGAAGAACTATACAGGTTGTGGCGGAAAAACCGTTAATATTTATAGCGTTGCGGTTTAAATACGAATAGAAGAACCAGCCCGGCGATCCACAAGATGACAAGGAACGGCGTAGATCCGGCCAGTGAGTCTAAGTAATTAGGGATCCGGCTTTCAGCGGGGTGGAATTTCGCCGCTAGCAACACCGCCTGCGAAACTCCTATCCCGAACAACATCCCGAATATTCCGGCAATGTTTATGATGTTGCCTTGTCCTGCCTTCCAAAGGCTTCCGATAAAACACCCGTCTGCAAAGATAAAACCGAAACCCATTAAAAATGACCCGGCCATCAGATAACCCGCCCCGGAGATATTTTTTTCGACTTCGATCGGGCCGAACAGGGACATCTTCATCCCTATCTGGTAGAATAAAGCGAGGCACATGACGGTAAATAAAACGCTGCGCCAGACATACGAGGAACGCGAGATGAACCATTCCTTAAGCATGCTCGACATGCATATCGTCCCTCTTTCAGCGACCGCGCCGAATACGAGAAGGAATAATACGGCGAAAACAAAACTTATCTTTCCCTGTGCGCCCAATTTTGAGAATGCCAGTATCGCGGCGACAAAAAAAGCGAATAACCCTAAAGCCGCGTAAAAAACGGCCCTTTGGACGCCCTTATCCGCCAGCTCTCCGGGAATGAAAAAATCCTTCTTTACCATTGCCGTCTTCAAGGTGAGGAATTTCAACAGTTTTGACCCGAAAAATCCGCCCATCACCATGAAAACGGCGTATATCCAGCCCTTTGTTATCATGAACGCCGTCAGGTTGAATATCCCGGCGAGGTTGAACAGCACGATCGAATAGACCGACATCGCGGCGACGGTCGCCCCGACGCCCATTATGAGCCCTCCGGCCAGCCCGTATATCAACGGCTCATAGGTAAGCGGCGTCTTTATCCCGAATTCGCCGAAGATAAAAGCGCTTACGAACGCGCCGAGAATGACAAACCCGAATGTCAGGATCGGGTTTTCCAGCAATAAAACGACTGCGCTTTTCTTGTCGGCCAGGTAACTCTGGTTGAAATACCAGAAGACGATAAGCAATACCGCCAATACGGGCCCGGTTATTGCATACGGCCAATGCCTAGCGTGATTTTTTCTCATATTCCTCTACGGCCTCCGGAATGGCCTTTATGAATTCCGAGATCTGGGTAGCCGGCGTACACCCGATCCTCTCCCCGATAAGGCGGTTGATCGTAAGCGCCTTAAGATCAGCGTCCGGGTCGCCTTTAAACCTCAGGGCCGAGAGCATCCCTGTTATGGTATCGCCTGTCCCGCCTATCGCTTCCATTGCCGGTATGTTAGGGCCGGTAACTTCATTTACCTTCGCGCCATCGCGATAAATGTAATCAATGGCCCCTTTTATCACAGTCGTCTTTGCGGTATTTTTGTTATTATACGCCAGTCCGGCCAGTGATGCGACCGTCAAATTCTTATTTGCGATCTCTTCCCTTACGTAAAGCGGGTGGGGAGCCATTTCATCCGCGAGAAAATACAATTCACCCTGGTCCGGGGTAAATACGTCGAACTTATCCGCCAGTTTCGTGGTCTTCATCAAATACATCCCGCCGGCATCGGCGATAAGCTGCGGCCTCTTCTTAAGCGAGTCGACTTTGGCAATAAACGGCCCGCCGTATCCCACTTTCGGGAACATATAATGCAGGGTCACGACATCCGGGTCGTACTTATCGAGATTTTCGAAGACCTCATGGAACATCATGTTGGTGCCGACGCCATCTCCCGAATCCGCGCCGAATATGCATAGCGGCTTTTGGAGGCCGTAGAATTCGCATATCATGGCTGCAGATGCAGCCATCGCGGCCGTCCCTCTTTCTACGGGAAACTCAGTATCCCCTATCTTCAGGTTACCGCCGACGGCAGACGCGCTGCCGATATGCAGGCCTGATTTATTAGGTACGGTGCCGATGAGGACGAGCATCTATCCTTTTACCTTATTTTTTAACGCGTCGAAAGATATCTGAAGCATGTAAGAACAAAGGCTGTTGCCTAATTTTATCGGGTCTTCCGCCTCTTCGATCCTCCGGCCGTAGAGCTTTTCGGCCACATATGGGATATCAGGGCATCCCCCGCCCGAGATATTGACGATCTTGTGGCCCTTCTTCTCTATGGTTATCTTCATGTTGCCGGCCTTGCACATTACATATCCGTCGATTTCCGTAAAAGTCGACCTCTTCAGGATATCCGGCAGCATCTCTTTCGCGGAAACGATATTGTAATTCTGCGCTACAGGCTGCACTTTTATCGTGTTCTCGACCGCCTCCTGTTCGATAAGGTCGAACTCGACGGCGAGGTCGCAGCCTATCCTGAATTCCGGCGGCGGGGCGACAAGCCTGACAAGGAATCCTTTATCTTCGAGCATCTTATGGGTCTGGATGACCGCCTGGACGCTCCCGTAAAGGATGATCCCCTTAGGCTTGACGTAATTGGGTTCAAATATTTTTTTCAGCCAATTTGCCATATTTACCTGACCAGGTTAAAACCGAGACCTATTATACAATAAGCCAGGAAGGTATACCCCAGATAATAAAGGTAAAGCCTCCGCTTCAGGATCCTGTTTAATACCAACGCCGAAGGAAAACTTATCCCAGCGCCGGACATCATGAACGTCATCACGACCGCGCTGTTCATTCCCTTATCCGCCAGCGAGAAGCATATCGGCGCCAGGACGAGTATGTTCGAATATAACGGGAACCCGATAAGCGCGACCAGGGGTATCGCCAGCCATACGGGAAACCCGTTGAAGCGCTCAATGAATTTTACCGGTACATAATTATGGATAAAACCGGCGATCACTGCGCCTAATACAAGCGGGACTATCAGGTTCTTCAATAAAGTGACGGAAAATTTCGCGGCATCCTTGCAGGCATTGCCGCTTTCGAGGCTGCCTTCTTTTGCCTTCTCCCTTATCCCGTCCTCCATCCCCAGCTTCGGGACCAGGATGCCCCCCAACGTAGCGGCGAACAGTATCGAGGCCGTAAAATACACGGCGAATTTCCACCCGAAGAGAAAATATATCAATATTACCGCCGAAATGTTGAGCAGGGGCGACGAAAAAAGGAACGCCATGGCCGGCCCGGTCTTGAGGCCCGTCTGTACCATGCCGGTAAAGACCGGTATCGTCGTGCAGACGCAGAAAGGCGTCACCGCCCCGATGACCGCCGAAATGAAATTGCTCACGACCGTCCCGCTCCCCTGCAGCCTGATAAATAACCTGTCCAGCGGCATCTTTCTCATCGCGATCCGCGAGACGAACGAGACCGCGAAGAACATCACCACCAGGACCGCGAGAAACTCTATCATATTCTTCAGGATGCTGCTCATTTGCGCCTGTCCCGGTATATATTATTATAAACGCAGAAAGGGATAAGCTTGCCGTCGGGCTGTATGACGTGTATGCAGCACTTCATCGCCCTTTTTACGTCGAAAGTATAAGCGTCCATGAACGGTTTTACGACGATCCTGAAGACGTTGTCCTTGAGATGTTCAAGGGCGTCTTTATTGAACGGTATCCCGCAGACGCAGACAAAGTCCTTTAAGACGCTTGCCGAGTTAAAAGTCGCCGATGCCGACCACAGGCCTTCCAGGGCTTTCCTTAAAACAGGCGCCGGCGTGGTGATCAGCGTATTGCTGAAATAATCCAGGTATTTTTCTATGTCAACCTTCCTTGTTATCGGCGTGACTCTACCGTCTTTTATAAATGCGTAGGTCAGGCTGCAGCACGTCGGATAAGGGCACGGCAGCGGTATGAAATCTGATACTTTAAAGAGCGACTTCGTCTGCTTATCTATCTCCTTGATGACATCCGGCAGCGTCAACCTGTCCATCGGGTCGAATTCGATCTTTTCGTTCACGTATATCATCGGCTGGAATGTCACGCCCTTGACGAACTTGTTTTTCAGGCCGTAATTTATTATCTCCCCGACCTGGTTTTCGTTCAATCCCTTGGCGAGCGTCGCGACAAGCGTCGTCGGGATATTGTATTTTGAAATGTTCTCCAGGGCGCGCTGTTTCAACTTAAAGACTTCCTTGCTGCCGCGCAGGACCTCGTATATGCGCGGCTCAAAACCGTCAAATTGGAAATAAAGTTCAACGTTGCAATCGGCCAGTCTCCTTGCCAGATCCTCATCTTCGGCCAGCCTCACTCCGTTAGTGTTGATCATGAGGTGCTTTATCTTCTTGGAATGGGCCATCTCGATTATCTTGAACAGGTCGGGGTGGAGCGTCGGCTCTCCGCCGCTTATCTGCAGGACCTCAGGGCTCCCCTCGCACCTGACATAGCTATCGAGCATGAAATCTATCGTTTTCAGGTCGAGGTATTTGCTTCCGGTCGCTTTAGCGAAACAGGATGTGCAGCAGAGGTTGCAGCCGTCGGTTATCTCGAGAAGCGCCACGCAGGTATGCTGCTGGTGGTCCGGGCAGAGCCCGCAATCCTCAGGACAACCGTGCTTTACTTCGGAACCGTATTCGAGCGGCACCCTTCCCGGCTTATTGAATGCCAGGCTGTGCCTGTACATATTGACGTCGGAAGATATCAACCCCTCGAACTCTCCGTGCTCGGCGCAGCGCTTGAACATATACACCTTCTCACCCCTGACCCTCACCTGCGCGTCCACGGTCTTCTTGCATACCGGGCAGATGCTCCGCGTCAGCTCGAGGAAGATGTAATCTTTTTCAAGTCGGCTTGTTTTCAGAAAATTTTTCATTATCTAAAAAACATTCCTCTTAGTTGCATGCCGAAAGCCGTTAACCCGCAGCCTCCGAAGACAGAAACCGGTATCAGGACTATAATCAATAAAAGGGCTATCATGACCCCTTTCAGCCCTTTGCCCCTGGCGGACCTAACGACCATGACAAGCCCTATCAGGAAGAATGCGCCGACAGATAACCACGAAAGAAGCATGGCGGCGCTTGAGTTCAAAAATCCGACAATGAACGCAAATATCATAAAAATTGGGGCAATCTTTAAAACGAAGTTTTTGTCCATCTCCATCCTCCTTTTTAGAATATCCCCGGTACCAGCATTTTTACGCTTTTTATGTAACCGATATATTGCGGGAATTCTTCCTCCAACATCTCCTCTTCCTTCTTCGCCCTGAAATAATACGCAATGCCTACAACGGGTGAAAACAGCAGTATCATGTAATTAGATATAAGAAGTCCGGAGCCGACCAGGACGAGCATCATGAAGAAATACATCGGATGCCTGACGAACCTGTAAGGGCCGTTCATGACCAGGGTGTGCCCCTCTTTTATCTCCGCCGAAATGGACCAGTTGCGCCGGAGAGTGAGCAAAGCCCATACATAGCCCGCGACCCCGGTAAACATGAGGATCGCACCGGCAGTTTCGCTGATGGCATTACCCTCGTACGTCCCTATGCGGCCCCTTACAAAGAACCACCCTAAGGCCACGGCGAAAGCCGCGATGACAAATATGTTGTTGCCCGGGCCCGCCTTCTTCTTCGCTTTCCCGGAAAAAATTATCTGCGCCAATACGGCGGCGCCGAGGAGGAAACCCCAGCAAAATTCAAATATCATTAACGGTATTTTGTTTGCCATGATATTTAATTAATGGATCACACCTTTTAATACCAAAATGCACGCGCCGAATAACAACAAGCCGGCTATGGGGATCGCTAGTGCGGTAAAAGTAAACCGCATGCTCCCATAATTAACAATATGGGTATTCCGATCGTGCCGATTATGCCGGAAGCGGCCGCCAACCCGGTAGCAATAAATGCCCGCCTTTTACCCGCGTAGACCAGGATCAAGGCGTCGATCACGATCATTACTATTGCGATCACCGCTATGACCATTATTTTATTCCAAAAAGCGAAATACCAATCCATGGTGATCTTGAGCAAGAACGCAATAAGGGCGATCGCAGCCGGTATGGCTATGAAGCCTATTAGGAAATCTGCGGCTTTTTCTTTCCAGCTATTATAAATTTTCTTTTCCATGTATACACCCTTTCAAATGATACGGCAGCTTCCCAGGATAACAATAAACTCAATAATTTTTCTTATTCCTGATTTATGGGTTCCGTTGCTCATCTCTAATAAACCTCCTTTTTAAAAGATATACCGCAACCCAACCAAAAACAACCGCCGATATGATCTGCGCCGAGTCGAGGCCAAAATAACCGCCCGTAGCGTCGGCGCGGAAAAACTCTATCCAGAACCTGAAGAACGTGTACGCCAGCAAGAAAATCCTGAATAAATCCCCTTCCGTTTTAATGCCTGCCCGGATAGACCACAGGTAAAGAAAAAGTCCGAAACAAAACGCCGACTCAATCAACTGCGTCGGAAGGCCGTTTATCCCGTAGCAGCAGCCGTTAAAATAACAGCCTATCCTCCCTATCGCGATGCCAATAGCCAGGGCCGGGGCAAAGAGGTCACCTGTCGAACGGGTAAACTTAATTATCCTCTTGGTTATCACTACTCCGAGATAACCGCCTATCAAGCCGCCGACAAGCGTCTTCCCGCCGATCTGGGGTATGAAAATATGGGACAGGTGCTTGGAAAAATAATCCCAATACACAAAAAATACCGAACCCAGCTTGCTGCCTATCAACCCGCCGACAAGCGCCCCGAAGAAGATATAAAGGAGCGGCTCGAGGGATACCTTCTTCCGCCTTATCTCAAGAAAATACAGGCACAGTCCTGTCGCATACGCTATCGCGCTGAATAAACTATACGCCGGTAGATGCATCGCCTGTCAGCTCCTTGACCGCATTCCTCTTTATCTTCCTCGTCGACGTCTTCGGCAGCTCGTCGAAATAAAGCATAAAATCCGGGATCTTCTTGTATTCGGCCAGGTCGTTACCCAGGCGGCTGAGTTCCGCCCCGATTTTTTTCTTAATAAGCTCTTTGTCCTTCTTCTCTTCCCCTTCAAACCGCTCGAGGTTTGGGACTATCACTGCAAACACTTCCTCAGTCCCGGCCTTAAGCCCCTCGGTCGCCTTCTTGCCGAGCACGCAGATCTCTTTAATGTACGGGCTGGCCGACATCACCTCTTCTATCTCCTCGGGAAAAACCTTCTTGCCCCCGCCGAGGACTATCAGGTTCCTGATGCGGCCGGTAATATACAAAAACCCGTCTTTATCAAGCCTCCCGATGTCGCCCGTGTGCAGCCACCCGTTTTTTATCATTTCGGACGTCTTCCCGGGATTTTTGTAGTATCCTTTCATGATGTGGTCACCGCGGGTCACTATCTCTCCTTCGTCCGTGGAAAAAGTCCCGTCCGGTTTCATGAGTTTTACTTCCACTCCGGGCAGCGGTTTGCCGACCGAGCCGTATTTGAGTTCTTCTAAAGTGTTTACCGTGATGACCGGGGACGTCTCCGTGAGCCCGTAACCCTGGAGGATGTTAAATCCCATTGCGTTGAAATCTATCTCTACCGCCGGGTCGAGCGGCGCCCCGCCCGAGACAAAACCCCTGAGCATTCCCCCGAACTGGTCGTGCACTTTCCGGAAAAATAATTTCCCCGCCTTGATCTTGAACCGGAGCAAAAACCTGCACAGGTGGAGCATCCCGAAGAAGAGCTGTTTCCCCGGGAACGGCAATGATTGCGCTTTCTTTATTATCCCGCCGTGGAATATCTTCAGCACGAGCGGCACGGTTATCACGACTGTGGTGCGCGTTTCGTTCATGAGGGCCATGATATTTGCCGGCTTAAGGCTGTCGCAATAAGTGACCGTGGCGCCGACATAAAGCGGGGAAAGGAGCCCGCCGGTCATCTCGAGCATGTGGTTCAGCGGCAGCATCGAAAGGAAATTGTCCTCCTCGGAATAATGAACGATCCTGTTCAGCTCCTTCGCCTGGAATATGAGGTTTTTGTAAGTCAGTTCCACGCCTTTAGCTATGCCGGTCGTGCCCGACGTATACACGATAAGCGCGGTGTCCTCGAGGCCGATGGGAAGATATTTTTTATCCCCGTACCTTATCTTAAGGTCTTTAAGCTTTATTACGTCTTTACGGTCGGCATCATCCAGGAGAAATATGTGTTTTAGGCCGGGCAGTTTAGGTTTAATAGCGTCTATGACAGGCAGGTGTTTTTCCGAAACAAATATGAATTTTGCGCCGCTGTCGCTTAGTATGAATTCTATCTCCTTCTCGCTTAGTTTCGCGTCCATCGGCACCACTATCCCGCCGCATGAGATCACCCCAAAAAGCGCGATCGCCCATTCAGGCCTCGACTCCGAAAGTATCGCGGCCCTGTCACTCTTTTCGATCCCGAGCTTCAAAAGCGTCGACGAGACATCTACCGCCCTCTCGCCGAGCGGTACATACGACAGGCTGTTCCACCCATCCTTGGTCTTTATCTGGAGGGCGGTCTTCGAGAACCATCTCCTGTTTATGGATTCCATTATTTCATGTATGGAAAGATCTTCGAAATTAGGTCTGGGCATCTTCTTTCGCCTCTTTATGCCTGTTCCTCACCGATTCCGCCGGTATGCCGTAATATATGTCGCGCGGCTCTACTTTAGTCCCTTTTCTCAATACGGCGCTCGCCCCGATTATGGCACTATCCCCGATCTCGCATCCCGGCATTATGGTCGAATGGGAGCCTATGGTAACGTTCTTGCCTATCTTCACTTTCCTTAATTTCAATACTCCACGCTCGACGATGTGGCCGATGATTATCGCCCCTCCCCCGATTACTGTATTGTCCCCGATCTCAAGAAGGGTAGCGTCGAAAACAAATTTCGAATTTATCTGGACATTCTTGCCCAGTTTTGCGCCGAGCAGCCGCAAAAAAATGTTCGAGAAAGGCGTGAGGAGGATGAAATCTATGAAAGTAAAATTAACGAGAAGGTAGAGCGCGCTGACGAACGCCCATTTGAAAGCCTCGGCTGAAAATAGCGGGTAATTGCCTTCCTTTAGCCGGATAAAAAATACCGTGCGGAAAAGCCCGACCAATAAAATAAGCGTCAACCCGAAAAGGAAATATCCGCCGGCCAGAGAAAGTCCCAACAGCAAGTATTTGACGGCCAAGGGCATATTCTGGGCGAATGACCAGGTCTTAAAGAACAGCGCGATCCCGGGAATAAGCGCTAAACCAAAAAAAACAGTGCCTATCAAATACATTACGACTGAACTCAGCAGTTGGACCAATGACACAAACAACCATTTCATAGGCGATCTCCTTTTACAGGGTCTCTTTAAACCAATTCGAGACCAGCTCTTTCATCCTCTCCGGGTACTCCTCGATAAGCCGTTCTGCGTGAAGGCCTTTGGGAATTATGGCCAGCTTCTTGTCCTTGGCCGTCGCGGCATCATAAAGTTTTTTTGAATGGTAATCCTTTATGACCCAGTCCCTGTCGCCGTGTATGAATAACATGGGCACTTTAATACCGGCGATGCGGTCTATCGGCCTGACCTTAGGCAAAAAGATGCTGCCGGGCCTCACGCCTTTGCCTTCCCACTTGCATTCTAAATTAGCTTTAAGGTCGGAAAGCATGCCGGGTTCCCAAAAATTATAATCCATCCTCCAAAAACCGGTCGGCGCGCTGACAAGTACCAGGCTTTTTACCTCCGGCCGCCTGGCCGCGATGATTATCGATATCGCCGCGCCTAACGAAAACCCCATCAGGCCGATCTTTTTATACCCCTGGCTTACCGCATAATCCAGTACCGCTTCGAGATCTAACGGCTCTTTCGCCGTCCAGGCGAATTTACCGCCGCTCTCGCCGTGCCCGCGGAAATCGAAGATCATCACGTCATGCGAATCCGCGACAAGCCCGATCGACAGCCTTATGGCGCTGTTACTCTTGCTGTTGAAAAATCCCGGGCAGATGATAACGAGTGAATCGCGGCCGTTCTTGAAATGCTCGTAGGCGATTTCCACGCCGTCGACCGTAGTCAGCCTGCCGGATAATACGTGGTTCGTCATTTGTCTTTACCTACGTTGTACTTATTATAAAGGAACGAGGTGACCAGGAATATCGCGCCCAGCGCCATGAAGCTTATGATCTTATAAATTACCGCGACATGCGCCATATCAACCAATATGATCCTGGCAAGGGTGAGGCCGAAGACCGAGAACCCGCCGATCCTGAAGACTTTATCCTTAGCCGCAATTCCTATCGCGAACATCACCGCGCCTTCGGCGCCCAGGGCAAGGCTGATGAAGTTCCTGCCGACTTCCCTGAAAAGGATGAACGTTGCGACAAAAGCCGCGATGGCGAAAATGAACGGCGGGATGAGCTTCTCGGATTCCGGCGCTTCTTCCAGGCCCTTGTACATGAAATATAAGGCCGCGAATAACGCCGTTTCGACGCCGAAAACAAGCCAGTTCGCCGTATCGAAACCCCAGTTTGCGTCGATAAATACCATCCGGACCGAGACCATCACCAGCAGGACAAGCGAATAGGCGCGGAAATACACGTCCTTTACCGCGCGGCCCGCAAAGAATAACGCGGCCATCTCAAAAGCCCACGCCAGGCTGAGCCAGCGCAGCGGTACGCAGTCCCAGAGGAAGAGGGTAAGATACGCGGCCCCTAACGCAGAATAAGCCTTGGCCAGCGAATATTCACCGGGGAACTCATCCTTTCCCTTGAGGCGCCTGTTAAAATAATCGCATAGGAACATGGCGGCGAGGCCGGCAAACAGGATTATCCTCTTCCATGTTATCGTGCTCTCGAAAAACGTTACCGTGTAATAAAGATGGTAATCGAATACCATGGCCTTGATGAATATGACGGCGCTTCCTATAAGCGCGATTATGCGGACCGGCCTTATCTTATAACCCAGGCCCAGGACCAGTAATACCGGCAGCTGCGCCATGACCCAGATGAAATTGTGGCCGTTCTGCGTAAATACCAAGGCGAACGAGGCGACGGCCAAAAGTATGTACGAGTATATGCGGAAAGCCGTGTCCTTAAGCCAGAACGCAATAAAAGCGAGGATGAAGACCTCCTCAAAGAGCGCCACCCCGAGCCACTCTTCCGAGGCCACGCTCCACAGGAACGTGGTCAGGTATATTGTTCCGAAAAACGAATAGGCGTTCGTAAGTAATCTTTCTCCTTCGAACCGCGCACCGTCGTTTATCCTCCTGGCGATGAGGACCGATAAGAACGAGGAGGCAGCCCCGATGAAGAACATGATATCCTTCCACGCGAAGTAATGGCCGAAGACCGTAACAACCCTGAAAGTGGAGAAGTCTATCGTTACCATCCTCACGAAAACTACGGCCGCCAGTATAAGGCCGAAGACCCTGAAAGACTTCTTGCCGAAACGCTGGCCTATATAAATTATGCACGGAAGCTCGACCAGCCATATGACCGTCGTGCTTAACGGGAAGGTCCTGAGCGGCACGGCAAATGTGATAAGCGAAAGCGCTATGAGCGTATTTACGGTGGATAATACCCCGTTCTTCATCCGTGATGAGACGAGGGCCAGCACGGCATATATGACGCCGAGGCCGAGGACGAACGGGAACTTGAAGCCGGGATATTGCGCATATATCCTCGAATAAGCCAGCACGAAGAACAGGAGGAAATTGGAAAAGTTCGCTACTGCGAGCTGTTTCTTTTCATTCTCGTTCTGGTCCTTGATCAAATATATAGATACGGTGAAGACAAGCCAGTAGAGCGCGACAAAACCGTTATCCAGCCAGAACTGGACCTGCCCCACGTCCAGGGCCCCTGCCGGGACGAAAGAAGCGTGCACCTGTTTCACTACCCAGAATATATGCGTAAGGTACGTCAGGGCAATGCCGACGAATATCATCCTGAGCCACCGCATCCTGTAGACGAGCACCATCGATATGACCGCCAGGAAGAGGCAGCTGGCCAGCGTGAAATAATTGATGTCGCCGAGCGTCGCGGTGAAATATCCCACGAAAAGAGCCACCGACGAGACCTCCTGCGACTTGTACTTCAGCGTGTGCACCAGTATCGCTACCGCAACCGCCGCAAGCAATACCAGGTCTACGAGCTGGCTCTGGATGATCCGGGATGCCTGGAAATGGTACATCGCGTAAGTGGTAAAATACGTTATCGCCCATCCACCACCCAAAAGGCTGCGCCCGTAATAAGTGAGCCCTGCTTTCTTTTCCAGTTTGACGCCTAAGACAAGCAAGCCGGCGCCTATGATATAGCCGGTGAGTATTTTCGCGAACGGGCCAAAATACTTAAACGTATAACTTATAAGGAAGGTAACGCCCATAGCCAGGACCAGAATGCCGATTTTATTAAGCCAGTATTTACCCATTTTCTGTTCGAGCCCGACGGATCTTTCTGGCGGAACTTCTAGAGCAGGATGCGCGATCAATGGGGCGGGTACCGGCGCTGCCGGCGCCTCTTCCGGTTCAGCGGCTCTTTCCGGCTCAACAGGCGCTTCCGGAGGCGCTGCAGGTTCTTGGACGGAAGATTCTTTTAGCATATTTTCTAGGGTTTTTATCCGATAGATGAGATCCGAATAGAGAGTCTTGATGCGGTCTAGCTCTATTTTTATCTCCTCTAGCGATAGCGGGCTGCCCGTGATCCGGGCCGAAGGCGCTTCGCTTTTATTGGCCTCGACTTTCGGTAATAATGAAATAACGAGCAGGGCGACCGGTCCTCCGATGCATCCCAGGAGGATCCACACTATCGCGCTCCTGTTTTTGGCGGTAGCGGCGATGATAGGACAGGCAATTATCGAAACTACCCACAAAAAAGAGAATAGTTTAAAGATCGTTTCGATCGTATCAAAGTAATACATCTTCGGCCCTCCTTAAGCCCTTTTCGATCCTGCTTATTATTTCGGTGAGGTCGCCCTTATCCTTTTCATCCAGGAACCATACGAGCTGCTTGAGGTTATCGAAATATTTCTCCTCGACCCTCTTAATGAGATCCTTCCCCTTCTGCGTTATGGCGATGTACTTTACCCTGCGGTCGTCGGTACTGCCTTCCCTTTTCACGAGCCCGAGTTTCTCGAGCCTGTCGATAATGCCGGTAATGTTCGAGCGGGAAACGACGCGATGGCCGCCCAGGTCGCTCTGCGTCAACCTCTTTTCCGAATACTTAAGTATGACCAGGACGTCGTATTGGGCGGTCGTGACGCCGTATTTGCTGAAAAACCTGTCGCCTGCCTTGACAAGCGCTTCGGAAATACGCACCACTTTCAGCATAGTGTCGTTATTTAGCATGTCCAGTTCGGTAGCCATGACCATCTCCTCACATTTGTTATTATGATAATAGTTTATACCATAACTATTATGTTGTCAAGTATATTTTTAAAAAAATTTGGTTAGTTAAAACGGCTACTCTATCTTGTATTCCACCGGGCGGGTAAATGCCTTCTTAAAATCAAAAACGTCCTTAAAGTCTCCTATCGAATCCGCCTCTGTCTTGGCAAGGAGCTTCACTTCTATGAGGTTAAATACGATATTGCCGAAGTCCCCTGTCTTGGTGATGCCCCAGTGTTCGAGGACGTCTTTGGCCATTGGGCCGAACTGCTCTACCGCGTAAAGCCGCATCCCGTCGGAAAGCTCCTGCCCGGTCACGTGCCGCGGTTTGTCGAGTTTGGCCACCGTAAAATTAAGCCCCCTGAGGACGAAGAAATACGCCTCCTCGGGATACCCGGGGTCTTTTTTCGCCAGGTCCTCTATTATCCGGATCAGGTTGAATTCGTCTTTCATCTCTTGCCCGTAACAAGCAGGAGCGCGATTATCGTCTTCGCGTCCTTTATCTTGCCTTCCTTTATATACCTTAACGCGTCCGGGAGCTTGACCACCTTTACTTTTATATCTTCGTCAAAATCAGCCGCAAGCTTTGAAGGCCTGAGGCCCGTCGCCTTGTAGATATCCACGAATTCATCGGTAACGCCGGGCGAAGGATAAAATATGCTGATTTTTTCGAATTTCCCGGCGGCGTAACCTATCTCTTCCCGTATCTCCCTCTTCGCGGCAGAGAGCGGCGCTTCGCCTTTGTGCAGCGTGCCGGCAGGTATCTCAAGGAGCCTTTCGCCGACAGCGTAACGGAATTGCTCGACCAGCACGACCTTGTCTTTAGTGAGGAACGGGATGATCCCGACCGAGCCGATATGGTGGACCACCTCCCACCTCGCCTTGCGGCCCCTTATCAGCCCGTCGCTTACTACGAGCCGGACTATCCTGCCGTCGTAGACGAGCGTCTTCTTCTGGAGTTTGAATCTTGCCATGGCCGTATTCTACACGTTTATCGGGCAAAAAACAACCCCCGGCAATAAGAAAAGGGGCATCTCACTTTTCAGTAAGATGCCCCCAATTCTTCTGGTTTCTCTAGGATTAGAGCTTTACTACTTTCGTAGCCTGCTCACCCTTGGGACCTTTTTCGATCTCGAACTCGACTTCCTGTCCCTCGGTTAAAGATTTATAACCTTCACCCTGGATCGAGCTGTGATGTACGAATACATCCTTGCCGTTCTCAGGAGTAATGAATCCGTAACCTTTCTGGTCGCTGAACCACTTAACTTTACCTTTTGCCATTATTTACTAACCTCCTTTCCTCTTGGATTATAGTAAATAATGACAGAAAAAACCCGCAAGGCTAGAATTATCATCAACCGTTGCGGTATAGGATTTCTAATCTTTTATTTACTACGGAGTTAAGTATAACATATATCCGCTTCTTGTCAAGAATTATTTATGGTTGTTACCAGTATTTATACCTTTGACATCTTGGCCATGTATTTTGTATAATCATACAAGCCAACCATTATCATGGCCAGCAAGACAGTCCAGGAGCCTAAGACCAAATTATGATAGCGGATTACGGATACGTAGGGTTATTCCTCCTCTTCGGGATCGCTTTTGTGGCCGGGGCATTTGTCGTATCCTGGTTCCTGCGCCCGCGCGACCCCAATCCCGCCAAAAAATCATGTTACGAGTGCGGCGAAGTGGTAAAGGGCAGTTCGTGGATACAGTTTAACGTCCGGTACTACCTTATAGCCCTTATATTCGTCGTCTTCGACGTCGAAGTCCTCTTCCTCGTGCCCTGGGCGGTCGTCCTCCGCGAGCTGGGGATCGTCGCCTTCGTTGAGATGATTGTCTTCATAGCCATCCTTATGGCCGGCCTAGCATACGCCTGGAAGAAAGGAGCCCTCGAATGGCAGTGATCGAGAAGATCCCGGCTTCGGGGCTTATCGAGAAGTTCCCGGGCGGCGGGATCATCCTAACTACCGGGGAGAGCGTCCTTAAATGGAGCAAGGCCTCCTCGCTCTGGCCGCTTACCTTCGGCCTCGCCTGCTGCGCCATCGAGATGATAAGCACGGGCGCCCCCAGGTTCGACATAGACAGGTTCGGCGCAGGGGTATTCCGCGCCTCCCCGAGGCAATGCGACGTGATGATCGTTGCCGGGACTATCTGCGTCAAGATGGGCGATTGCATGAAACGCCTCTACGCTCAGATGCCCGAGCCGAAATACGTCATCGCGATGGGCAATTGCGCTGTCTCAGGCGGGATCTTCTACCATGATACCTATTCTGTCGTCAAAGGCACCGAGGCGCTCGGGATACCGGTCGATGTCCATATACCGGGCTGCCCGCCGCGTCCCGAGAATCTCCTCTTCGGCCTGATGAAACTCCAGGAAAAAATAAGGAACGAAAAACGTGGCAGTTGACGCTCCCGAAAAACAGGTAGAGATACAAAAAGAAGCCCTGTTGGAGGCGGCGCGCCGCCTTTTTAGCGAAGGATTCGATAACCTCCATTGCGTTACCGCGGTAGATAAGAACGATAGCATCGAGCTTGTCTACATCTTCTATTCTATGGGCAGTCGCGCCTGCACGATATTAAAGACACGGCTTGCGCTTAACGACCTTGCCGTAGAGAGCCTGGCAAATATCTGGAGATCAGCAGACTGGCTCGAGCGCGAAGTATACGACCTCTTCGGAGTGAAATTCCTGAACCACCCGAATTTAAAAAGAATATTAAATCCGGACGATTGGGACGTCCATCCGCTAAGAAAGAGCTTCGAGAGGCCGGATATCGTAAAGAAGACGAGATATTGATATGGAAGCCGTAAAAGAAAACCTGCAAACCGAAGAATTCTGGGTTAATATGGGCCCGCAGCATCCGTCGACGCACGGCGTCCTCTACCTTGAGGTCAAGCTGAGCGGCGAGACTGTCGTCGACCTTATCACCCACATCGGATACCTCCATCGCGGCATGGAGAAGATCGCCGAGAACCGCACATATACGCAGTTCATACCTTTTACCGACAGGCTGGATTATATCGCCTCTATGGGAAATAACCTCGGCTATGTCCTCGCGGTCGAAAAATTAATGAAAACTGAAGTTAACGACCGCGCGAAATACATCCGCGTGATAATCGCCGAGCTGCAGAGGGTCGCAAGCCATCTCGTAGGCATCACGACCTTCGCGCAGGACCTCGGCGCGTTCGCGACTCCCCTATTTTACGGGTTCCGCGAGCGCGAGAAGATAGTCGAGCTCTTTGACGAGATATGCGGCAACCGGCTTACCTATAATTACATGAGGATAGGCGGCCTGCAGTTCGACCTTCCGAAAGGCGCGGACGAAAAGATCAGGGCTATAGTCAAATATATGAGGCCGAAGATAGACGACCTGGAGAGCTTATTCAGCTCGAACGTGATATTTACCGCAAGGACAAAGGGCGTCGGAGTCCTCACTAAAGAAAAAGCAATAAATTACAGTGTGACCGGCCCGAACCTGCGCGCCTCAGGCGTCAAATGGGACCTGCGCAAGGATGAACCATACCTCTGTTATGACAGGTTCAATTTCGATATCCCGACAGGCGCCAACGGCGACTCTTGGGACAGGTATAAGGTGAGGATCGAGGAGATGAGGCAAAGTTTGCGCATCGTGGAACAGGCGATAGGCGGCCTGCCGGATGGCGATCCGACGGTCAAGATAGGCCGTATCATCAAGCCGGAGGCTGGTGCATCATATATGAGAACCGAAGCACCGCGCGGAGAATTAGGCTTCTACATCGTAAGCGACGGGTCGGCGTATCCTTACCGGATGAAGATCCGCTCCCCTTCTTTTTCAAACCTCGCGGTACTTTCGGAGCTGTCGAAAGGGATAAAGGTCGCCGATGTCGTCTGCGTTCTCGGCAGCCTCGATATAGTCATGGGAGACATAGACAGGTGATGGTCTCTATCCTTACTTTCATAGTCATGATAGTCGTCGGCGCGGTAGTCCTCGGGTTTATCGCGGTATCGGCGATGTTCCTTATATGGTGGGAGCGGAAGGTATCGGCCCATATCCAGACCAGGTACGGCCCGATGCGAGTGGGCTGGCATGGCGTGCTCCAGTCGGTAGCGGATGTCGTGAAATTGCTCCTTAAGGAAAATATCACCCCGGAGGGGGTAGATAAGCCGGTCTGGTGGCTTGCGCCGTTCTTCGCCGTCGTCCCGTCGGTCATGGTCTTCGTCTGCATCCCGTTCGGAAACTTGTTCGGGATCAATTTAATAGCGCGCGACCTGAACATCGGCATCCTTTATATAATGGCTCTTACCTCTATCTGCGTCCTGGGGATATTCATGGCCGGATGGGGCTCGAATAACAAATATTCGCTGCTCGGCGGCATGCGTTCGGCCGCGCAGATAGTCAGCTACGAAGTGCCGTTGATAATTTCGATGGTGACCGCGGCCATGTTCGCCGGCACCCTTTCCATGCAGAAGATCGTAGAGGCGCAAAAGGGAATGTGGTTCGTATTCCAGCCGAATATGGCGCTGGCATTCGTCATATTCGTCATCTCGGCGACGGCGGAGATAAACCGCACGCCGTTCGATATCCCTGAGGCCGAGTCGGAGCTGGTCGCCGGGTTCCATACGGAATATTCCGGGATGAAATTCGCGATGTTCTTCCTCGGAGAATATACGAATCTTTTTATTGTATCCGCGTTAGCGGCGACATTATTCTTAGGCGGCTGGCAGGGGCCGTTCTTGTCGCCGGTATTATGGTTTTTGATAAAGACGTACGGCATCATAACCGTGCTGATGTGGGTGAGGTGGACTTTCCCGAGGGTGCGCGTAGACCAGTTGATGGGCTTCGCCTGGAAAGTTCTCACGCCGATAGCGTTCGCGAACCTCGTTGTTGCGGGATGGGTACTACTAAGATGATAAGATACTTTAAAGACATAATCACCGGCGCCTGGAGCCTGATAAAGGGACTCTTCGTCACATTCAAGAATTTGTTCTCAAAAGCGGTGACCATACAATACCCGACGCAGAAATTACAGATGACCGAGAGGTATCGCGGCCTCGCGGACCTGCGCGTCGAGAAATGCATCAAATGTTACATGTGCGTCAAGATATGCCCGACCGGATGCCTGTCGCTGGCGCACAAGGAGAACGCCGAGAAGAAAAAGGAGTTCGAGCATTTCAAGTACAACATGGAGCTCTGCTGTTTCTGCGGCATGTGCGAACAGGTATGCCCGACGCAGGCGATATATATGAACAAGATATACGAGATAGCGGTATACGACCGCGATAAGATAACGCACATAGACCTTTTAAATGCGGGGAAGTATGATGAGTGGGCCCATCCAACTGTTAAATAACCTGCTTAATAATTACGGGATGCCGCAGGGCTTCATCGTCCAGGCGTCGTTCTATGTAATCGCGGCGTTCGCGGTCATATCCGCGCTCGGCGTCGTGGTTTCGCGTAATATCTTCCATTGCGCCATATTTCTGGCCCTCTCCCTCTTCTGTGTCGCCGGTATCTATTTATTCCTTAGCGCGGAATTCCTGGCAGTTGTCCAGGTCCTTATATACGTAGGCGCGATAGTGACCCTGTTCCTCTTCGCGATAATGCTGACAGCGAACATCGGCGACAGGTCGATCAGGCACACGAACAGGCAGGTCCTGGCAGGCGGCGTGGTCGCGATAATAATATCTATCTTCTTCATATTCGTGATAATAGGCGAGCCGTGGAAGAAAGCGCTCGTACAGGCCCGGCCGTTGACCCTCCAGGAGATCGGCAAGTCGCTCATGTCGGCGTACGCGTTGCCGTTCGAGGTCATATCGCTTATCCTGCTAGCCGCCCTCGTCGGGGCGATAGTGATAGGAAAGGTGAGGAAAGAATGATACCCCAGAGCCATTTTCTTATATTGGGCGCCGTACTCTTCGCGATAGGGCTTTACGGCGCGCTGACCCGCAGGACCGCCATCGGCATACTGATGTCGATCGAGCTCATCCTTAACGCGGCGAACATAAACCTTATCACCTTCAATAAATTCCTGGGCAGCCCCGACGGGCTCGGCCAGATATTCGCGTTATTCGTCATCGCTATTGCCGCCGCATCGGCCGTGGTCGGCCTTGTGCTCGTCATAGCCGTATACAGGAACATGAAGACAATATTCACCGAAAAGATGAACATGCTCAAATGGTAAAATACGCGCACCTTATACCGCTATTCCCGTTCATGGCTTTCGCCATAAACATCTTCTTCGGGCGCAGGCTCAAAAAGGCGAGCGCGTTCGTTTCCATAGCCGCTTCCTCTATTGCCCTGCTTATTGCGGCCGTAACCTTCATCGGGAATTCAAACGGCGAGGGCTCATACAGCGTAGTGAAATGGGTATTCTTAAACGGCGTCCCGCTCGATTTCGGGGTCACGATAGATCCGCTCACCTGCATGATGCTGCTGGTCGTCACTATCGTAGGGACGCTGATACAGATATATTCCATGGGGTATATGCATGACGACGCGAGGTTCTCGAGGTTCTTCGCGTACATGTCGCTCTTTATGGGCTCGATGCTCGGCTTATTGCTGGCCGATAATTTCGTCATGCTCTATATATTCTGGGAGGGCGTCGGCCTTTGCTCATATCTTTTGATATCGTTCTGGTTCGAGAAGCCGGCGGCAGCGAAGGCCGGCATGAAAGCGTTCATAACGACCAGGATAGGCGACACCGGGCTCCTGATAGGCATACTGCTCCTCTTCTTCTCGACAAAAACCCTGTATTTCAGGGACTTGGCAGGCCTCGCGATAAACGATACCACGATCACGGCCGTCGGCATCCTCATATTCTGCGGCGCAATAGGAAAATCTGCGCAATTCCCCCTGCATGTCTGGCTGCCTGACGCGATGGAAGGCCCGACGCCGGTCTCGGCGTTGATACACGCGGCTACGATGGTCGCGGCAGGCGTATACCTTATCGCGCGCTGCTACGGGCTGTTCATCTCCCACCACGCCGCCCTTGTTACGGTCGCCTATGTCGGCGCGATAACCGCATTCATGGCCGCCTCGATCGCATTGGTAAACAACGACATAAAACGCATACTCGCTTACTCGACGATAAGCCAATTAGGGCTCATGATGCTGGGCCTCGGCGTCGGCGGTCTCGAGGCAGGCACTTTCCATCTAATGACGCACGCGTTCTTCAAGGCCCTGCTCTTCCTTTGCGCCGGAAGCATCATACATTCGATACACGTGGATGATGACCCGGCGATACATACCCAGGACATACGCAAGATGGGCGGGCTCTTCCCGAAAATGAGGATAACGGGCACGACGTTTATAATCGCCGGCCTGGCTATCGCAGGAATACCTCCGTTATCCGGCTTCTGGTCTAAGGATGAACTCCTCTCCGAGATAATAAATACCGGCCATCCGGTGTTGTTTGCCGTCGCATCGCTTACAAGCCTGATGACGGCGTTCTATATCTTCCGCCTTATCTTCCTCGTCCTCTTCGGTAAGATGAGGCCCGGCGTGCGCGTCCATGAATCGCCGTATGTGATGACGGTCCCCTTAAGCGTCCTCGCGGTATTTTCCGTGGTTGCCGGATTTTTCAGGCCGATGCGCCCTGACTTCCTCACTATGGGAGTATCAACGGCGGTAGCCGTCATCGGGATAGGCCTCGCCTATTCTTTTTACATACTCAACAACAAGATACTCTCGGCCGACATACGCTCCAGGTTCGCTTTCCTTTACAGGCTGCTCTCTAATAAATATTATATAGACGAGATATACGAGGCGGTATTCATAAAACCCTGCTTCCGGATCGCGGAGTCGGCCGCCAGGTTCGACCTGGGCGTGGTGGACGGGGCGGTGAACCTCACGGCGCGCATCTCCGTCGTCGCGAGCAAGATACAGTCCTGGTTCGACCTCTATATCGTCGACGGGATAGTGAACATGATCGCGAATATCACGTGGCTCTGCTCCGCAATATTCCGCAGGCTCCAGACCGGCCTCGTGCAAAATTACATACTGATAGCGTTCTTCGGACTGGCAATAATAATACTGATAAAATTGATAGGAGGTTAGAATGCCCTTTCCCTTATTGACGTCGATAATCTTCCTGCCGCTCCTCGGCGGCCTGCTCATACTATTTACGCCGAAAGAGAGGACCGGGACGATCAAGGCGATAGCCACGGCTGCCACGGGACTGGCCCTGCTTTTGGCCGTTGCCCTGGTCCTGAAATTCGATTGCGGGAATACGGCTATGCAGTTTTCCGAGAAGATGCCATGGATAAATGCTGGACAGATGAACGTAAATTACCACCTCGGCGTCGACGGGATAAGCATCGGCCTTGTATTCCTGTCCGCGCTCCTGGGTTTCTTCGCCTGCATCGGCTCCTACGGGATAAAAGAACGCCAGAAGGAATACTATTTCCTGTACCTCCTGCTGAATACCGGCCTGCTCGGGACGTTTTTGGCGCTCGACCTCTTCCTCTTCTATGTATTCTGGGAGATAGTCCTGGTGCCGATGTATTTCCTGATAGGGATATGGGGAGGGCCGAGGAAAGAATACGCGGCGATCAAGTTCTTCATATATACCCTGGCCGGTTCGGTATTCATGCTCCTTTCGATACTGGCGCTTTATTTCACGTCGAACCCCCACACATTCAGCATGCTCGAGCTCGCAAATAGCGGAAGTACGCTGGCAAGGGGTTTCCAGATAGCGTTATTCGTCGGATTTTACCTGGCTTTTGCCATCAAGGTCCCGGTCTTCCCGTTCCATACGTGGTTGCCTGACGCGCATGTCGAGGCGCCTACGCCGATAAGCGTACTGCTTGCCGGCGTCCTCCTTAAGATGGGCGGGTACGGCTTTTTCAGGATAAGCTTCCCGATATTAAAGGACGCGGCGATATACTTCGCGCTTCCCTTTGCAATACTCGGGCTGATAAATATCGTTTACGGCGCGTTCGTGGCCATGGCGCAGACGGATTTCAAGAAGATGGTCGCGTATTCGTCGGTAAGCCACATGGGTTTCGTGATGCTCGGCCTCGCAAGCATGACCGTTACCGGGTTTAACGGCGCGCTGATGCAGATGTTCAACCACGGCGTGATAACCGGCGGCATGTTCCTCCTCGTCGGCGTCCTCTACGACCGGGCGCACACCAGGGACCTCGACAAGTTCGGCGGGCTAGGCGTAAAAATGCCGGTCTACGCGGGCATCCTTACGGTCTTTACGCTCGCCTCGCTCGGCCTGCCCGGGTTGAGCGGTTTCGTGAGCGAGTTCATGTCGTTGATGGGCGGCTTCGCCGCGTTCAGGCTGATAACCATAATATCGGTCCTCGGGATGGTAATAACCGCCGGATATTTCCTCTATATGATACAGCGCGTATTATTGGGGCCGTTTAACCAGAAATGGTCGAATATAACCGACATAAGCAGGCGCGAGGTATTCACGCTCGCCCCGCTGATGACCTTGATGATAGCTATCGGCGTATATCCCCTGCTGATACTTAACTTCCAGTCCCCGGCGATAATCAATCTGATACAGCATATCGGAGGAAAGTTATTTTGAGCGTGTTACTCAGCGTAAAATATTTTTTGCCTGAAATAGCGTTGACCGGGTTCGCTGTCGCTGTCCTCCTCCTGGGTCTTTTTATAAAAAAGAGGATGGTCCTCGGCCCGTTCTGCCTGCTCGGGATATTGTGCGCGGTCCTGCTCATGCCGCAAAGCTACAAGGCGACATCGCCTCTCTTCTCAGGCATGCTCATCAACGACTCGTTCTCCGAGTTCTTCAAGGAGATCGTATTTCTCGTCGCCGGCCTCGTCATCCTCGTCTCGATGGGGTACAGGGTGTTTTCCGACGAGGACGCCGGAGAGTACTATTTCCTCCTCCTCGCCGTATCCGTGGCGATGATGATAGCCGCCTCGTCGAATAACCTCATGATGATATATATCGCCCTCGAAGCGGTCTCGCTCATATCTTATATCCTCGTCGGCTTCCTGAAGAGGGACCGGCATTCGAGCGAAGCGGGCCTGAAATATTTCCTCTTCGGCGCTCTCGCGACCGGCGTGATGCTTTACGGCATATCTTTCATATACGGCCTCTTCGGCACGACCGACCTAGCGGTCATAAGCCAGCTCCTGGCAGCAGGAAATGTTAATATTTTCGCTTCGACGATATCTTTACTGTTGATACTCGCGGGGTTGAGTTTCAAATGCGCCCTCGTGCCGTTCCATATGTGGGTGCCGGACGCTTATCAGGGCGCGCCGACGCCCATAACCGCGTTCATATCAGCCGGGCCGAAGGCGATAGGTTTCGCGATACTCATACGCGTATTCCTCAAGAATTTTTTCCCGCTATTCCCGGCATGGTCCGAGTTGGTCTCCGTCATCGCGATAATAACGATGACCGCGGGAAATATCCTCGCAATAAACCAGGAGGATATAAAGAGGATGCTGGCGTACTCGTCCATAGCCCAGGCCGGATACATATTGATCGGGTTTGTCGTCGGGACGGCTCTCGGCATACAGGGCATGATGTTCTACATACTCGCTTACGTATTGATGAACATCGGCGCGTTCGGCTGCGTGGTACTCATATCGAACGGCCTAAAGAGCGACCGTATCGAAGAATACTCCGGCCTCTCGAAACGGGAACCGGTCCTGGCATTCCTCCTGGCCGTCTTCCTCCTCTCGCTTGCAGGGATCCCGCCGCTGGCGGGCTTCTTCGGGAAATTCCTCGTTTTTGCGGCCGCGATACAATCCAGGTATTACATCCTGGCAATAGCGGCCGTGGCAAACAGCGTCCTGGCGGTCTATTATTACGTCAAAGTCATCAAATTCATGTATCTCGATGAGCCGCGCGCGGGAACACCCGTATCTGCACGGCCTGTTTTCGGCGCAACCGGGTCCATGGCCGTAAAACTCGCCCTGATAATAGCCCTTGCCGGGATACTTGTCGCAGGCCTATTCCCCGGCCTTTTCATCGGATGGATATCAGCGTCGTTACTTTAGGAGATGCAATGAAGAAAGCGTGCCTTTTTGTCCTCCTTCTTCTCGCTACGGCCTGGCTTCCCCTGCCTGCGGGCGCGGATACCGTTAAACTTAAGAAAGACGGTAATCTCACCGGCATTATCAAGCAGGAAGACGAGACCTCGATCACCCTGCAAATAGGCATGGGCACGATGAGGATACAAAAAAGCGAAATAGAGTCTATCCATAAAGCCGGTGAAAAAGAGAACGATATCCTGGAAGGCTCCTTCAGGAAGGCCGCCATAGAAAGGGGGACTTTCGTGCCGCAGGGGCTGGAGGCAATGGCGGAAAAATTAAAGGATATAGCCGGCAACAGGAGGAGTGTCGACGGCGCCAAGTCCAGGCTCGAGTCCCTGAGGCAAAAGCTCGACGACGATACCGATAAATTCAGGTCGCTCAGGGCCGATTTCGACAAAAAGAATGCGGAAGTGCACGGGATGGACCCGAAAAGCGACGTCACGCAGTATAACGGCCTTATTACCGAGCTTAACATGGCGAGCGTCAGGATCTCTGCGCTCTCGGAAGAGCTGAACAAGATAAACCCGAAGGTCTCGGAATACCAGGCTGCATACTGGAAGGCGATAACCGAGTACGGCAACGAGATCGGGGACCTCGAAATATACATCGATAAGACGGATGAAACCCTCAAAAAGCGCGGGATGGCCGACGACGAATCCCTTTACATCGAAACCGTGAGGAAATCGCTCGCTGACCTGCAGAGGACCTTGAACAGGGACACGGTCGCGGTCTCAAAAACCGACCACGGCATGACGGTAAAAGCGGTGCTTAACGGCGAGGTCACGTGCCTTTTGGCCGTCGATACAGGCGCGGCCGTAGTTGTGATAACTAAATCGCTCGCAGACAGGCTTGAGATAAATCCCAACGATTCGCAGGAAGACGTGCAATTCATGCTTGCCGACGGCAGTATCATAAAAAGCAAGGTTGTCAAGATAAAGAGCGTAAGGGTCGGTAACTCCACGATACATGATGTCGCGGCGGCTGTCACGGATAAGGCGCCCGGCGCGGGAGTGGACGGGCTCTTGGGCATGTCCTTCCTGGGCAACTTCAACATCAAGATGGATGTCGCGAACGGGCAGCTGGTGCTGGAAACGATAAAATAACCGTCGGTTGAAAATGTCCTTTCCAATGTGATATAATATGCATACTGAAGACAGGAAAAAGGCGGATTTTTACAAGTGGACGAAGATATGGGGGCTTATTTCCTTTGTGCCCGTCGTCCTGGCCGCAGGACCTCTCGCAGGATACTTCCTGGGTGACTATTTAGAGAAGAAGATCGGGCACGCGCCTTACCTGTCCCTCGTCTGCTTGGCGCTCGGTTTTTTCACGAGCATAAGGGAGATAATAAAAATATTGAAGCTCGTCCAGAAGACGGACGCGAAGCCGGATAAACCCGAAAAACCGTAATGATAGAGACGCACGCAGCACAACCCGAACTGCAAAACTTCATCGGCCTTCTCGCGGAGAAGCTCGAGGGCACCCCTTTTGCGCATTTCCTCCTTATCTGGGAGAATGTGATATTCTCGCTGATAATAGTGGCGATCATATCCCTGCTCGCCTATTTCGCCTCGAGAAAGAGCTCGATGATCCCGGGCAGGCTGCAGCTCTTCATGGAATTGCTCGTAGGCGGGCTCGATGATTTTGTCTGCGGAATACTCGGCCCCGACGGGAAAAGGTTCACCCCGTTCATCGGGACATTGTTTATATATATCCTCTTCATGAACCTCTTCGGGCTCATCCCGTTCTTCAAATCGTCGACGGCAAACCTTTCGACGACGGTCGCGCTCGCGCTCTGCGTATTCCTCTACGTCCAATATACCGCGGTAAAAGAGAACGGCGTGCTCGGGTATATAGACCACCTTATGGGCAACCCGCGCGGGATAATCGCCTTTACCGTCTTCATACCGGTGCTCCTCTTCTTTATTCATATAATATCCGAACTTGTAAAACCCTTGAGCCTGGCGTTACGTCTCCGCAGCAATATCTGGGCAGAGGATATGCTGCTTGCCGTATCGGCGCAATTCGGGATCGGCGGGGTGCCGTTATTCCTGTTCAACATGCTCTTAGTCATATTAAGCGGTATCATGCAGGCGGTAGTCTTCAGCCTCCTGACCACCGTTTATTTCGCGTTAGTACTGCCGCACCACGAAGAAACATAATACCTAAACAAGGAGGAAACAAATGGACTACAAGGCAATGCTTTCGATCTCGGTCCCGATAGGGCTGGCGATCGCGGCATTCGGTTCCGCCATCGCGCTCGGAAGGGCCGTAGCTGCGGCCATGGAAGCGACTGCGAGGCAACCTGAGGCGTCGATGAAGATACTCATCAACATGATCGCGGGTTGCGCGCTTATAGAGGCCCTCACGATCTACGCTTTAGTGCTCTCTTTCTCTCTTCTCGGAAAGATATGATAGATTAAGAGATGGACCTACTAAAGCTGCTCACGACCAATGAGATAGTCGCGCAGATAATAAGCTTCCTTCTGCTTATGGCCCTTTTGCGCGTATTCGCCTGGAAGAAGCTCCTTAACCTGCTCGACGAAAGGCGGGCCAGGATAGCCTCGGAATTCAAGAAGATCGAGGATGCCCAGGCTGCGATCGAGCGGATGAGGGTTGACTACGACAAGAAACTCGCCGGTATCGAGGCTGAGTCCCGCGCCAGGATACAGGAGGCGATCAACGAGGGGAAACAGGTCTCGCAGGAGATCAGGGAGAACGCGCGGCAGGAAGCCCGCTCCATCCTCGATAAGGCGCAGGAGAACATAGAGAACGAGCTCACCAAGGCCAAGCATGAGCTGAAACAAAGGGTCGTCGAACTGACTCTCGGCACGACCGAAAAACTCCTCAAAGAGAAGATATCCGGAGATAAGGACAAGCAGCTCGCCTCTGATTTCCTCGATGAGCTGGAGAAGGTCAAAGGAGGCGAAGGATGAGCGACAGGGCCGTCGCGAGAAGATATGCCGAAGGGTTCCTGGCCTTCTCAAAAGAGACGATTGGCACGAAAAAAGGCCTCGAGGAGATAATCTCTTTCGGCGAGGCCCTGGATAAAAACCCGGAGCTTTTGAGGTTCATGGAGAATCCGGAGATAACCTATGCCGAAAAATCCGGGTTCGTGGATGCGGCCTTCAAGTCCATCCTCTCTGACGAGACGCGGGGATTCATAAAATTGATAATCGAGAAACGCCGCAGCGAAGAAGCGCCCGACATCACGGATGAGGCGAAGATGCTGTACCGCCGCGAAATGGGGATAGAAAAGGCTATCATAAAAAGCGCGAAACCGCTGCCGCAGGATATCCTGAAGATGATCAAGGATAAGCTCGAAAGCAAATCGGGCAAGAAGCTCGAATTCGAGATAGCGATAGACCCCGGCCTCCTCGGCGGCGTGCAGGCGACCGTAGGAAATGTCGTCATAGACGGCTCGGTAAAGAGGAAACTTTCGGAATTGAAGGAATATCTAATGGAGAGCAAGGTAGACTAATATGGCGCTGAGACCCGAAGAAGTCGCTTCAGTTATCAAACAGGAATTGGAAAAATTCAAGTCGAAGATGAAGATGGAGTCTGTCGGCACGGTCCTCCAGGTCGGCGACGGCATCGCCCGCGTATACGGCCTCGACGACGTGATGGCTGGCGAGCTCGTCGAGCTGCCCGGCGGGATCATGGGTATGGTCCTAAACCTCGAGGAAGAGAGCGTCGGCATGGTCATCTTCGGCTCGGACGAGAACATAAAGGACGGCGACACGGTCAAGAGGACCGGGAAGATCGTGCAGGTGCCGGTAGGCAAGGCCCTTATCGGGCGCGTCGTCGACGCATTGGGAAACCCCATAGACGATAAAGGCCCTGTCGTGACAGATAAATTCAGGCCCGTAGAAGGGCATTCCCCAAACGTCATCCAGCGCCAGCCGGTCAAGGAACCCCTGCAGACTGGGATAAAAGCCATCGATTCGATGATACCCATAGGCCGCGGCCAGCGCGAACTTATAATCGGAGACAGGCAGATCGGCAAGACCGCGATCGCCATCGATACGATAATCAACCAGAAGGGCAAGGACGTATACTGCATATACGTCGCCATAGGGCAAAAGCTTTCCACTATAGTTTCGGTGGCTGAGACACTGGCTAAATACGGTGCCATGGATTATACGGTTATCGTAAGCGCGCCGGCCGAAGCCCCTGCCCCGCTGCAATACCTGGCCCCGTACGCCGGATGCGCGATGGGCGAGGAGTTCATGTATAATGGCAAACACGCGCTCGTGATATATGACGACCTTTCAAAGCACGCGCAGGCGTACAGGCAGCTCTCGCTTTTGTTGAGGCGCCCGCCGGGCCGCGAGGCGTATCCCGGCGACATCTTCTACCTCCACTCAAGGCTGCTCGAGCGCGCGGCAAAACTTTCGGATGAACTCGGCGGCGGTTCGCTTACGGCCCTGCCGTTCATCGAGACGCAGGCCGGAGACATAACCAGCTATATCCCGACGAACGTCATCTCCATCACCGACGGACAGATCTACCTTGAGACCGACCTCTTCTACGCCGGAGTAAGGCCTGCCATAAACGTCGGGCTTTCGGTATCGCGCGTCGGAGGCAAGGCGCAAACGAAGGCGATGAAAGGCGTCGCCGGAAGGCTGAGGATAGACCTCGCGCAATACCGCGAACTCGTGGCGTTCGCCCAGTTCGGCTCGGAACTCGACAAGGTGACCCAGGCGCAGCTCACGCGCGGGGAAAGGATGACCGAGATCCTGAAGCAGGGCCAGTACGAGCCCCTCCCCTTATCAAAGCAGGTCATGATAATCTACGCGGGGACAAAAGGCTATTTCGACGAGATGCCGCTCGACTGGCTGAAGAAATTCGAATCGGATTTCTATAAGTTCATGGAACAGAAATACCCTGACGTCGAGCATGAGATAGAGACCAAGAAGGAACTTAGCGACGCGCTGACGAAAAAACTCGATAAGGCAATAATAGAGTTCAAGAACGAGTTCGTCGAGCCGCTGGTAAAAAATGATACTGTCACTTAGGCAGATAAAAAGACGGATAAAGAGCGTCGAGAGCACCAAGAAGATAACGCGCGCGATGCAGATGGTCTCCACGGCCAAATTCAAGCGCAGTGAGGACGTGCTCTATGTCGGCAGGCCATATTACCTTAAGCTCGATTCGATACTCAAAAGGCTCATAACCAGCCTTAATCCGGAAGAGCTGAGCATGCATCCGCTCCTCGAGGAAAGGGCCGAGAAGAAAAATATCGCCGTCTGCGTCATAACATCGGACAGCGGGCTGTGCAGCGTATACAATAATAACATTATCCGCTTAACCGAAGATTTCATAGCGCAGCACGGGAAGGAAAAGGTAAAACTCGTCGCCATCGGGCGCAAGGGTTTCGCGTATTTCGCCAAACGGGGGGTGAAGATCGCGAAGAGTTACGTCGGGCTCCACGGCCGGTACTCCCCGGAGACCGCCGACGAGATCGCCGACGCCCTCGTCGGGATGTTCCTGAGCGGCGAAATTGATGAGATATACATCGCGCATACGCATTTCGGCGCAACGATGAGGTATTACACGAGGGTGAGGAAATTCCTGAATATAGTCCCAGCCCCCGCCGGAGTCAGGACGGTGGAACCGAAGGAGCCCTCCGAAAAAGAAGGCGGCGTAGAGTTCATCGCCGAGCCGAGCATAGAAAGAATATTAAAAGACCTCATACCCCGGTATATTTCAGTCAAGATGAGGTTGATACTTCTCGACGCTTTTACTTCCGAGCATTCGGCGAGGATGATGGCCATGCAGACGGCGACCGATAATGCCGTCGAATTGATCGACAGCCTAACCATGCTGAGGAACAAGGCGCGGCAGGCCTCAATAACCGGCGAAGTTCTGCAGGTCGCCACGACAGCTGAAGCCTTGAAAGGCTGAAGCTCTGAAAGGATAGAACTGATGGCACAAGGTGAAGTCATACAGGTCATAGGTCCGAGCGTCGACATCAGGTTCCCGGAACATCAGATGCCGAGGATACTAAGCGCGGTAAAGATCGAGGTTAAGGAAAAGAACATAGACCTTACCCTCGAAGTCGCGCAGCATATCGGCAACGACACTGTGCGCTGCATCGCCCTCGCCTCGACCGACGGGCTTGTCCGCGGCATGAAGGCGCTCGATACCGGCAAGACGATAACAGTCCCGGTCGGGGAGCAGACCCTGGGCAGGATATTTAACCTCCTCGGCACTCCCATAGACAACAAAGGCCCGCTCGCGGACCCGGGCAAGAGATATTCAATACACAGGGACCCCCCTTCTTTCGAGGAACAGCTTACAGTATCGTCGATGCTCGAGACCGGCCTTAAGGTCATTGACCTGCTCGCGCCTTATCCGAAAGGCGGGAAGATCGGCCTGTTCGGCGGCGCCGGCGTAGGCAAAACCGTCATAGTCATGGAACTTATCCGCAGTATAGCGACCGAACACGGGGGCGTGTCTGTCTTCGGAGGCGTCGGAGAGCGCACAAGGGAAGGCAACGACCTCTGGATCGAGCTGAACGAATCCGGCGTAGTCAAAAAGACCGCGCTCGTATTCGGGCAGATGAACGAGCCGCCCGGGGCGAGGTTGCGCGTCGGCCTTTCGGCCCTGACGATGGCAGAATATTTCCGCGACGAGGAAGGCATGAACGTCCTCCTCTTCATCGATAACATATTCAGGTTCGTCCAGGCCGGATCAGAAGTTTCAACCCTTCTCGGCCGCATGCCATCCGCTGTAGGCTACCAGCCGACGCTCGGCACGGAGATGGCCGAACTGCAGGAGAGGATAACTTCTACCAAGCGCGGCTCTATCACCTCGGTCCAGGCCATATATGTCCCGGCCGACGACCTGACCGACCCGGCGCCCGCGACGACATTCTCGCACCTCGATGCTACGACAGTCCTTTCCCGTAAGATATCCGACCTCGGCATATATCCGGCCGTCGACCCGCTCGATTCTACATCGAGGATACTCGACCCGAGGATACTCGGCGAAGAGCATTATAATACGGCCAGGAATATCCAGAAGGTCCTGCAGAGGTACAAGGACCTGCAGGATATCATAGCCATACTCGGCATCGACGAGCTTTCTGAAGAGGACAAACTGACCGTGGCCAGAGCCAGGAAGATACAAAAATTCTTCTCCCAGCCGTTCTTCGTCGCCGAGGCGTTCACCGGCATCAAAGGCAAATACGTTAAGCTGGCTGACACGATAAAAGGGTTCAAGATGATACTCGAAGGAAAGCTCGATGACGTGCCTGAGCAGGCGTTCTTCATGGTCGGGCCTATCGAGGAAGCGATAGAAAAAGGTGAGCAGTTAAAACGCGAAAGCGCATAACGACCGATGGCCGAAAGATTATTTAAAATAAGCATATCTACGCCTGAAAAAACGATATTCGAAGGCGAGATATCGTCGCTTGTGGCGCCGGGCGAGGAGGGTTATTTCGGGGTGCTGGTCGACCACGCCCCGCTCATCGCTAACTTAGTACCCGGAAAGATAACTATCAAGGACGGGGGACTTCCTACTATATTCAAGTGTAAAAGTACCGGCATACTCGAAGTCCTCAAGAACAACGTCAATATCCTGGTGGATTCCGCGGAGCGCGCATGAATACATTACTCCAACTATTCCTGGTTTTAAGCATTATAGTCGCTGTGGCGAAAATAGCCGGACACCTGAGCACAAAGATCGGCCAGCCGCCGGTATTCGGAAAGATCCTCGCCGGGCTTATTTTGGGGCCGAGCCTCCTGAATATGCTCGGATGGCCGGTATTCCGATCTTCCCAGGCAGAAACAGCCCTTTTATTACCTGAATTGGTCCATTATCTCGCCGAGATAGGCGTAATACTTCTTATGTTTATCGCAGGGCTCGAGACCGACATAAAAGGGATTATCAAGGTCGGTAATAACGCTTTCTGGGCCGCGGCAGGCGGCGTTATCCTCCCTATGGGCATCGGCACCTGGTTCTCGCGAAGCATGGGATTCTCGCTAAACGAATCCTTGTTCATAGGAACTATACTCACCGCGACATCGGTTTCTATAACCGCGCAGACGCTGATGGAGATCGGGGCGCTTAAATCAAAAGAAGGCTCGACTATACTCGGCGCGGCCGTTATAGACGACGTGATGGGAATAATAGCCCTCTCCCTGGTAGTCGCCTTCTCCTTGAATCCGGCCTCGGGCCCGTCTTCTCAGTCCGGCTTCTCTTCCATAGGCCTGCTGCTTGTCCGGATAGCCGCATTTTTCGCGGTTTCGGTAATAATGGGTATCAAATTCTTTGAGCCGATCCTTAAATACGCCGAAAAACTCTCTACGACAAAGGCGGTGTTCGCGGCCGCGCTTGTAGTATGCTTCATCTACGCATGGGCTGCCGAATACTTCGGAAAGGTCGCGGCGATAACCGGCTCTTACATGGCGGGCGTGCTTTTTACGAGGACGTCCTTTTTTAAAAAGATAGGGGAATCGGCAAAGACATTCGCTTACTCTTTTTTTGTCCCCATATTCCTCCTCGACATCGGATTAAGGGCGAATGCGCGCGAGCTCGGCGGCAATATTACGTTTACCGTAATAATAATTGCCATCGCGGTCCTGGCCAAGGTTGGAGGATGTCTGCTGGGTTCGCTGGCTACCGGCTTTAATATGAAAGAATCTGTCCGCGTAGGTATCGGGATGATATCGCGGGGAGAGGTAGGATTGATAGTCGCTAGCTACGGGCTTACACATGCGATCATCAAAAGGGATATTTTTTCCGCAATGGTGCTCATGGTCCTGGTCACTACCCTCATCACCCCGGTGCTCCTCCGTTTCGTATTTCCCAAGAAACATCTCATCGAAACTTAAAATAATTATTTTTTGCTTCCCGGCTTGATGATGGGCTTTCCGGCCTTGCAGAGCGGGCAGTCTTCCGGCTGGAATGTCTCGATCTCCAATTGGGCGAGGGATTCGAAGGGTACGCTGAATTTTGCCTTGCCGCCTGACCTGTCTATTATCGCGCCGACCCCTATTATTTCCGCGCCGAGACTTTTCGCGAGGTCGACGACTTCCTGCGCAGAGCCGCCGGTAGTGGTGACATCTTCTATGACCAGGACTTTTTCTCCGGGCTCAAGTTTGAACCCGCGCCTCAATATCATCTTCCCGTCTTCCCTTTCGGAAAATATGCCCCTGGCGCCGAGGGCGCGCGCGACTTCGTAGGCCGCGGTGATCCCGCCGACCGCGGGCCCGATCACGACATCTATCTTTTCGCCCTTGAACTTGCCGCCAAGTTCTTTGCATAATATTGCGGCAATCTTTGGGTCGGCCAGGACGAGCGCGCACTGCAGGTAATATTCGCTGTGGAGCCCGCTGGATAGCTTGAAATGGCCTTTGTGGAACGCGCCCTGTTCCTCGAATATCTTCATTACCGATCCCTGGTTCAAGCTTCCATCTCCTTTATTATCTTTTTCGCCGCCGCGAGCGGGTCTTTTGTCTCGGTTATAGGGCGGCCGACTACGATATAATCGGCCCCGGTCCTGACGGCATCTGCCGGGGTCATCACCCTCTTCTGGTCGCCCTTTTCCGCGCCTGCCGGGCGTATCCCCGGCGTCACGATGATGAAATCTTTTCCGAGATTTTTCCTTATAAGGCCGGTTTCGTTAGGCGAAACTACGACCCCGTCAAGTCCGGACTCTTTTCCGAGACGCGCAAGCGTGACGACTTCTTCCTCTATCTTCTTTTCTATACCGACTTCTCCTATCGAAGATTGGTCCATGCTCGTAAGCACCGTAACGCCCAGGAGTTTCGGTTTCTTATCCGATTCCCGCGCCGCCTCGACCGCTCTCATCATCATCTCCGAGCCGCCGAGCGCGTGCACATTCATCATGAATACGCCCAGTTTCGCGGCCGACCTTACTGCGTGCGCGACCGTATTCGGGATGTCGTGGAATTTAAGGTCGAGGAATACCTTCGCGCCGTTGTCGTGGACGAGCTTTACCGCGTCAGGGCCGCACAGGGTGAAGAGGCCTATCCCGACCTTGAATATCCGCACCTCCGGGCTTAATTTCCTGACCATTTCTTTGGCGTCTGAAAATGTTTTTATATCCAACGCCACTATAAGTCTTTCGGCCGCTTTTATGTCCTGAGGCATCCGGTGAGTTCCTTTATATTTTTTATCTTCTCCTGCAGCATATATTTTTCTATTCCGGCGATAATATCCGCCGCGGCTTTCGGATTTACGAAATTTGCGGTCCCGATCTCGACGGCAGATGCGCCGGCTATAATAAATTCCAGGGCATCCTCATAGCCCATAATGCCGCCCATGCCGATAACCGGTATCTTGATTTTCTTAGCAGTCTCCCATACCATGCGCAGGGCGATCGGCTTGATCGCCGGTCCGCTCAGGCCTCCGACGATATTGCCCAGGACCGGCCGCTTCGCGCATATATCTATCGCCATCCCGGTAAAGGTATTGACGAGCGAGACCGCATCCGAGCCGGCGTCTTCCGCAGCCATGGCTATTTCGGTTATATCTTTTACGTTGGGGGATAATTTCGTTATTAACGGCTTCTTAGAGGCCGCCCTGACCTTCGCGACCACTGCGGCCGCAGACCCCGGCTCCCTGGCGAACTCAAGCCCGCCTTTTACGTTGGGGCAGGATATATTTATCTCTATCGCATCGACCTTTTTTATCCTATCGAGCTTTCCGGCGATCTCCGCATAATCATTAACGCTGTGCGCGGCTATCGAAACAATGACTGCCGTCTTGACTTTGCTTAAGAACGGCATTTTATCTTTTATAAAGGCGTCTACTCCGTCATTCTGCAGCCCGATGGAGTTGAGCATGCCTGACGGGGTCTCGACGACGCGCGGAGGCGGATTTCCCTCACTTGGCCTCAGGGTTACCGACTTGGTCACGATGGCCCCGAGGCTGCCAAGGTCTGTGAGATCCTTGTATTCCTCGCCTGAGCCGAACGTCCCGGAGGCAGCGATCACGGGATTCCTCAGTTCGAGCCCGCCTATCTTCACTTTAAGGTTTGGTTTTACCATATTATCTCTTTTGCGTTGAATACGGGTCCGTCCTTGCAGACGAGCTTGTATCCCGACCTCGTCTTTATCGCGCATCCCAGGCACGCGCCGACCCCGCAGGCAATATTCTCCTCTAAAGAGACATGACATTCAAGCCCGCGTTTCTTCGAGATATGCGCGGCCGCCTTTAACATCGGCCCTGGCCCGCAGGCGAATATGACCGGACGCAACCGCTGTTTTGCCTCTAAAAAATCATTTAGAACATCGGTTGCGAAGCACTTCTTCCCGCAGGTGCCGTCGTCGGTGGCGACGAGTGTCCTGATGCCGATATTTTTGAAGTGGCCTTCGCAGAGGAGGGCCTTTTCGCTCCTTGCGCCTATTATAGCGCAGACTTCCGCTTTCTTTATTCTTACCAGGGATTCGGCCAGGGATGCGAGCGGCGCCACGCCCATGCCGCCGGCTAATATTACAAAATCCTTCTTCCCTCTGGGGATCGCGAACCCGTTGCCGAGCGGACCGAGGACGTCAATCTCATCACCGGGCTTCAACCCCGACAGGAAGGCCGTGCCTTTGCCTATCCTTTCGTATAAGATCTCGAACCCGGAAGCGCTTATCCTGTGGAAACCGAATGGTCTTCTAAGCAAAGGCGTCGTACCATTACCACACCTGATCGTCAGGAACTGCCCGGGTTTCGCTTTTTTCGCGACGGCCGGGCACTTCACCGCCATAAGGTAATAGCCGGGCTTGACACTCCTGTTGGATATTACCTTTCCCGCGCTCTGTATCATATGGCGGCGTGCCATTCCTTTAATGGCCTGACCCCGATAGAATGTTTTTTTATCGCCTCTATCCCCTTGGTCGCGGCGTCCGCGCCCGGTATAGTCGTGACGCACGGGACGCCCAGCGAGACGGCCAGCGACCTTATCTTTATCTCGTCCTCCCTCGGCTTCTTGCCGGAAGGGGTGTTTATGATAAATTTAATCTTTCCTTCCCTCATGTGGTCGAGTATATTCGGCGTCCCTTCGCTTATCCTGTGGATGCCGGTAGCCGCGATCCCTGCTTCTTTGAGTATCATAGCGGTGCCTGCCGTGGCAATTATCTCGAACCCCAATTCCGTGAGTTTTTTCGCTATCGGGACTATTTTCGCCTTATGCGCGTCCTGGACGCTCACGAAGACCGTGCCTTCGGTCGGGAGGGCGCTGTTTGCCGCCATCTGCGACTTCGCGAACGCGCGTCCGAAATCGACGTCTATACCCATCACCTCGCCGGTCGACCTCATCTCAGGCCCGAGGATTATGTCTATTCCCGGGAATTTTACGAACGGGAATACGGATTCCTTAACCGATATCTGCGGAGGAGTTATCTCTTTCGTGAAACCGAGGTCTTTTAATTTCTTCCCGGCCATGACTTTTGCCGCGAGCTTCGCGAGCGGCACCCCGATCGCCTTGCTGACGAACGGTATCGTCCTCGAGGCGCGCGGGTTTACCTCCAATATATAAACGACCCCTTTCTGGACGGCAAATTGCACGTTCATAAGGCCGATAACGTTCAGGTCCTTCGCCATGGCGAACGTCGTCTGCCTGATCTCATCTATGACCTTCTTGTCCAACGTATGCGGGGGAAGGACCATCGCGGCGTCACCGGAATGGACCCCTGCCTCCTCTATATGCTCCATTATCCCGCCTATCACGAACGTCTCGCCGTCGCCTATCATATCGACGTCGACCTCGATCGCGTCCTCGAGAAACTTATCTATCAACACGGGGAATTCCGGGGAGGCCTTGACCGCATGCGTCATATAATATTCGAGGGATTCGTCGTCATAGACTATCTCCATCGCGCGCCCGCCCAGCACATAAGAAGGCCTGACCATGATCGGGTAGCCTATCCGCTTCGATACTGCCACCGCACCTTTTACATCTATGGCAGTACCATTTATGGGCTGCCTCAACCCCAATCTCTCAACAAGGAGTTTGAACTTCTCCCTGTCCTCGGCTATATCTATCGCCTCAGGGGTCGTCCCGATTATTTTAAGCCCGGCTTTCTTTAGCGCTACGGCAAGATTTAAAGGCGTCTGGCCTCCGAACTGGACTATCGTGCCGTCAGGTTTCTCTTTATCGGCTATATTAAGGACGTCCTCTATGGTAAGCGGCTCGAAATATAACTTGTCCGAGGTGTCGTAATCCGTAGAAACTGTCTCGGGGTTGGAATTCACCATTATCGTCTCGTAGCCGATCTCTTTGAGCGCGAAAGCTGCGTGGACACAGCAATAATCGAATTCTATGCCCTGGCCTATCCTGTTCGGGCCGCCGCCGAGTATCATTATCTTCTTCCTGCCCGAGGACCTGGTCTCGTCCTCCTCTTCGTATGTCGAGTAGAAATAAGGCGTATACGCCTCGAATTCCGCGGCGCAGGTGTCGACCAGCTTATAGACTGCGCTTGTCCCGTCTTTTATCCTCGACTTCCTTACTCCCATCTCGTCGGACTTGCGCAGAAATGAGATCTGTTTATCCGAGAACCCGTACTGTTTGGCTTTCAGGAGGAGCCCGGCCGTCATCTCGGAGCTCCTTATCTCGTCCTCGACCGCGATTATCTCCTTTATGTTCTGGAGGAACCACGGGTCTATCTTCGTCAACTCATATATCTTCTCTATCGTAAATCCTTCTTTCAGGGCATACCTGATATAAAAGAGCCTGTCCTGGTTCGGCGTCCTTAATTTCTCGGTTATCTCCTCTTTGAAATCGGGGCTCTTCGACCTTGCCTCGTATTCATCCTTCGGGTCAGAGCCGAGGCCGAACCTCCCTATCTCAAGCGACCTTATCCCTTTCTGCAGCGCCTCTTTGAATGTCCTGCCTATCGCCATCGTCTCGCCGACCGATTTCATCTGTATGGTCAGCCTCTGGTCGGCCTTCGGGAATTTCTCGAAAGCCCACCTCGGTATCTTCACTACGCAATAATCTATCGTCGGCTCGAATGAGGCCGGGGTCTCTTTGGTTATGTCGTTGGGTATCTCATCGAGCGAGTAGCCGACCGCGAGTTTTGCCGCGATCTTGGCTATCGGGAAGCCGGTCGCCTTGGACGCCAGGGCAGACGATCTCGATACCCTCGGGTTCATCTCGATTATTACCTGCCTTCCCGTGTCCGGATCTACGCCGAATTGTATATTAGAGCCCCCGGTCTCGACGCCTATCTCGCGTATGACCTTTATCGCCGAGTCCCTCATCACCTGGTATTCCCTGTCGGTCAAGGTCTGGGCGGGAGCCACTGTAATGGAATCGCCCGTGTGTATCCCCATCGGGTCGAAGTTCTCGATCGAGCATATTATTACGACGTTGTCCTTAAGGTCGCGCATGACCTCGAGCTCGTACTCTTTCCATCCGACGACGGATTCCTCTATGAGGACCTCGCCTATCATACTTAAGGAGAGGCCTCTCCGCGCGATCTCCTCGAATTCTTTCCAGTCCTCCGCTGTCCCGCCGCCTGTGCCGCCGAGCGTGAACGACGGCCTTATGACGAGCGGGAAGCCTATCTTTTCGGCGATCTCTTTCGCCTGCTTAATGTTGTAGGCGAGGTCGCTCTTAGGCATGTCGAGCCCTATCTTGGTCATCGCCTCTTTAAAAAGTTTCCTGTCCTCGGCTTTTTTTATCGCCTCGGCTTTCGCTCCTATCATCTCGACCCCGAATTTCTTCAGGATCCCCATATCGTGCAGTTGTATGGCGCAGTTTAAGCCCGTCTGCCCGCCGAGTGTAGGCAATAAGGCGTCAGGCCTCTCTCTTTCTATTATCTTCGCTATCATCTCCGGAGTTATTGGTTCGATGTAAGTAACATCGGCCGTCTCCGGGTCTGTCATGATAGTGGCCGGGTTGGAGTTGACGAGGATGACTTTGAACCCTTCTTCGCGCAGCGCTTTGCACGCCTGGGTACCGGAATAATCGAATTCGCAGGCCTGGCCTATCACTATCGGGCCTGATCCTATTATCAATATCTTGTTTATGTTTGTCCTTTTAGGCATTTTTCCATTTGCTCATCAATGTTGCAAATTTATCGAAGAGGTGTTCCGCGTCGTGCGGGCCGGGGCACGCCTCAGGATGGTACTGCACGGAAAATAGCGGCAGCTTCTTGTGCTCCATCCCCTCTACCGTCTTGTCGTAAAGGTTTATATGCGTCAATACGACATCTTTATCCGGGATTGAATCTATATCCACCGCAAACCCGTGGTTCTGCGACGTGATATCGACTTTTCTCGTCCTCAGGTCCATCACAGGGTGGTTTCCGCCGTGGTGCCCGAATTTAAGCTTGTAGGTCTTTCCGCCGAGCGCCAGGCCAAGTATCTGGTGGCCGAGGCATATCCCGAATATCGGGAGCTTCCCGATCAGTTTTCTCACGGCTTCGATATGGTACGGCACGCCTTCGGGATCGCCGGGACCGTTCGAGAGGAATAGCCCGTCCGGCTTCAGCGCGAGTACGTCTTCAGCCGTGGCCGAGGCAGGCAGGACCTTTACCTTGCAGCCTATCCTGCTCAAATTCCTGAATATGTTCAGCTTCGTCCCGCAATCTATCGCGACGACGGTGAACCGCGCCTTGCCGCCTTTATCTTCCCAATCGAATGGCTTTTTGCATGTAACTTCTTTGACAAGGTCTCTTCCTAAGAGGCCGGGCGAGGCCTTTACTTTGTTAAGGAGGCCATTTCCATCCGAGTCCTCAGTCGAGATGGCGCATCTCATCGCGCCCTTGGTCCTTAATTTTCTCGTGATGGCCCTCGTATCGACGCCTTGTATGCCGACTATCTTGTATTTTTTCATATAATCATCGAGCGTGGCTTTTTTCCGGTAATTCGACGCTATGCCGCTTAATTCTTTTATTACGAAGCCCTCGGCCCACGGCCTGCATGATTCCGCATCCTCATCGTTTACGCCGTAATTGCCTATCAACGGGTAGGTCATCGTCACTATCTGGCCTTTATACGACGGGTCTGTCAGGATCTCCTGGTATCCGAACATCGAGGTATTGAACACCAGCTCACCGAACGACTCGCCCTGCGCGCCGAACGACTCGCCCTTAAACGTGCTTCCGTCTTCCAGTACAAGGTATGCTTTCATCCTTAGCTTTTCATTCTCCGCTGAATTTATAAGATCGGTTCCAGGGCCTCTTTCCCTTTCCCAACGGCCTTGCCGATAAGGGACCTTTGGTAATTGACATAACCGAGGTTTTCTTTCGCCTTCTTGCCGTAATAGCTGTCCGGATATTTTTTTACCAGGAGGTCGTAATAATACTGGGAGGTGTCCCAATCCTTGATCTTGTATGCGAGATCTCCGGCGCTAAGCCAATCCTTCGCTTCAAGCTTTTCTTGGCCTTTAAGATACGGCGCCGGACTGGCGCACCCCAGAACAAAAACCAACGCCATCGCAAAAGCGAAGACCATCATCATCCTGCGGCCCATAATACCCTCCTTTTTAATCGAATCTCCCGTTTTCGTATTTTATCTTTCCGCCCACTATAGTAATAAGAACCGCCCCGCCCATCTTCCTGCCGGCCAGCGGCGTGTTCTTCGATTTGGATTCTATGCGTTTCTCGTCGACTACCCATTCCGCGGAAGGGTCGAATACCGTGACGTCGGCATCGCTTCCCGCGGCAAGCGAGCCCTTCCCGGTAAGGCCTAATATTTTTGAAGGGTTGACCGACATCTTCATTGCCAGGCCGCTCCAGTCGAGGACTTTGTTCTTTACCAGCTCGGTATTCGCAAGCGACAGGGCGAATTCGAGGCCTATCATCCCTGACGCGGCAAAATCAAACTCAAGGTCTTTCTCTTCCGCGGAATGCGGCGCGTGGTCAGTGGCTATAGCGTCTATGGTGCCGTCGGACAATCCTTTTTTGACGGCCGCGATATCCTCTTTCGTCTTCAGCGGCGGATTCACCTTCGCCTTTGTATTAAAACCCAGCACCGCCTCTTCGGTGAGCGTGAAATAATGCGGGCACGTCTCGCAAGTCACCTTGATGCCCCTCTTTTTCGCTTCCCTGACCGCTTCCACGCTTTCTTTTGCGGATAAATGGGCGATGTGCAGCTTCCCGCCGGTGAGCCCCGCTAATTCCATGTCCCTCATGACCATGACGGTCTCCGAGGCGCGCGGTATGCCTTTGAGCCCGAGCTTCGTGGAAACGAATCCTTCATTCATGACCCCGTTCCCGGACAAGTTTATATCCTCGCAGTGCGATATTATCGGAAGGCCGGACATCTTGGCGTATTCAAGCGCCCGTCTCAATATCTCGGCATTCATGACCGGCTTTCCGTCGTCGGAAAGGGCCTTTGCCCCAGCTTCGGCGATCTGGCCTATCTCGGTAAGTTCTTTCCCTTCGAGGCCTTTTGTTACCGCCGCGGCCGTGTAGACATTTATAAGCCCGGCCCTCGAGGCTTCTGCGTGGATGTACTCCACGACGCCTTTATTGTCTATGGCCGGGTTTGTATTCGCCATGCACAGCACCGAGGTAAACCCCCCTTTGAGCGCCGCCCTTGAACCGGTAAGGATCGTCTCCTCATCCTCCCTCCCTGGCTGCCTCAGGTGGGTATGCATATCTATGAGGCCGGGGAAGACCAGTTTTCCTTTGCAATCTATCGTCTTGGCGCCGTTCGCCTTGATGTTCTTCCCGACCTGCGCTATCTTATCGCCTTTTATCAGGACGTCGGCTTCCGAGTCTACATTATTTGCGGGATCGACTACGTGTCCGCCCTTCAGGATGATATCCATCTCATTCGATCCTCTCTTTTACGCCTGACACCAGGTACAGAACCGCCATCCTCACCGCTATGCCGTTCGTCACCTGCTCAAGTATCACGGAATACGGCCCGTCGGCAACCTCAGGGGTGATCTCGACCCCGCGGTTGATCGGCCCGGGATGCATTATAAGGACGTCTTTCTTCGCATATTTCATCTTTTCTGCGTCCAGCCCGAACTTCATGGCATACTCCCTGATTGACGGGAAGAGGCTCTGCCCCTGGCGCTCCAGCTGTATCCGCAGCATATTTATGACATCTGCGCCCTCGATCGCCTCTTTGATATCGTACGTCACTTTTACGCCGAGTTTTTCTATCTCCGGAGGCATGAGCGTCGCCGGCCCGCAGACCGTGACTTTCGCGCCCATCTTTGTCAGCCCCCAGATATTGGACCTCGCCACCCTCGAGTGCGCGATGTCGCCTATTATTGAGACGTTAAGGCCGGCTATCTTTTTTTTGTGCTCTTTTATCGTGAAGATGTCGAGCAGGCCCTGCGTCGGGTGTTCGTGCGAACCGTCGCCGGCATTTATTATCGACGGTGAGACCGATTCGGCCAGGAGTTGCGGCGCGCCGGAGCATGAATGGCGCATTATTATTATGTTCACTTTCATCGCTTCTATATTTTTTGCGGTATCCTTGAGCGTCTCCCCTTTCGTCAGGCTCGAGGCGTTTGTCTGTATATTCACCATGTCGGCGCTCATGCGTTTCGCGGCCAACTCGAACGAGGTGCGCGTCCTGGTCGACGGCTCGAAGAAGAAGAGGACGACGGTCTGGCCGCGGAGCGTCGGCACTTTCTTTATCGGCCTCTGCGAAATCTCCTTGAACGAGTCGGCGGTCTCGAGGATGAGCCCTATCTCATCCGCCGAGAGGGTCTCAAGACCCAGAAGGTCTTTTTTCGTCCACTTGACGGCCATCTCTATTCCTCCATTTCGGCGACTATCACACCGTCTTCGCCGTCGGCTTCTTTTATCTTGACCTGAACGGTCTCTTTCTGGGACGTAGGTATATTCTTACCGGCGTAATCGGCCCTTATCGGCAGCTCGCGATGGCCCCTGTCGACCAGCACGGCCAGCTGTATGCTCTTCGGCCTGCCGAAGTCTATGAGAGCGTCGAGCGCGCATCTTATCGTCCTGCCGGTATAGAGGACGTCATCCACCAGGATTATAACCTTATCGTGTATGTCAAAATCTATCTCGGTCTTGTGGACGACCGGTTGTTCCGCGACGTCGGTAAGGTCGTCCCTGTACAGGGTGATGTCCAGGGCGCCCACCGGGATCTCCCTGTTGGCTATAGCCCCCATCTTCGCGGCGAGGCGGTCGGCCAGCAATGCGCCCCTCGTCCTGATCCCGACTATCGCGAGCCCGTCTACGGATTTGTTATTCTCGATTATCTCATGCGCGATCCGCACCAGGGCGCTCTCGATCTGTCCGGCATCCATCACTTTTGCCTTCTCGCGAAGTTTCATGAAACCCTCCGGGCAACAAAATTGCCTGTCCCCGGCTCTTTGCCGAAAACAGGCAGAATATACTTTTTCTTATGGTTACAGCTCATCTTCCTCTCCTTTTCCGGCCTCACTGGGCCAGATTAAAAGGTTACTAAAAGTAAAATATATCATGCGGCCGCCTTATTGTCAAGGGCTAATTTCAGGCGGGGCGCCTACGGAGCATACCCTAACGAATCCGTAGGTATCGAATTAAAGAACTTCGAGACGACCTCGAACCCGGGCTTTGGCCTCCTGTCCCATGTCAGGATCCCCCAATACTCTTCGATATTCGGGTCCTGGACCGAGGGGTTGCCGCCCTTCCACCATTCATCCGTCCATTCAAATATCACTATGCCGGCCAGGTCCGTGCCGATGCTCTCTATCTGGGCCTTCAGGGCCTTGTCCTGGGTCTCTTTCTTGACGAAAGTGCTGTATCCGGTCTCGGTTATTAAAATGGGCTTATTGTATTTCTTTGATATCCCATTCATCTCTTTCACGGTGCCTATCGCGTCGTTTTTACCGCGCCAGTTGAAGCCGTGGCCGCCGATATAGGCGTTGCAGCCGATAACGTCGAGGAAATCGAACCCGAGGTCGAATCCCTTTACCTTGAGTATGTTCGCTGCGGTCACCGGATGGCTTTTGTCCGCGGCCTTTACCGCGAGATATATATCTTTCATGAAATTATTTACCTTGTCGAAACCGTAGCGCGGCACCGGGTTCCCCGGCTCGTCGTAACAGAACGGCGCGTCATTCCAGATGCTCCACATGAGTATGCAGCGCCTGTTCCTGTGTCTTTTCACGACGTCCAAGGCCATCTTCTTAAGGGCTTTGAGCTCGACATCGGACGAATAATCCGTGTAGGCGGAGGGATATATGACCTGCTCTATTATCTTTAAATTATACTTCTCTGCCAGGTCAAGCAGGGCATCGGGAAGGGGCTCGTAGGTCCTTATCGTGTTTACCCCGGCCTCCTTCATCATCCTGAAATCATTCTCGAAGACCGATAGGGGTATTTTAGAGAAGCAACCGTCGACTCCCGGAGGCAACCCCGGGGCGCTTATCCCGTAGGCCACGCCCTTTATGAAAAATAACGTACCGTCGGCGTATATCCTGTTGCCCTTCACCACCACGCCGCGTTCCGGTATCTTCCTTGACACAAGGACTTCGGGCTCACCCGGCCTCTTTTCGACTATCACCTTCCCGGCTTTCTCCCTTTCGGCGGCCCGCTGCCTTTCCACTTCTTTCTGCTTTTCCACCTCTTTGGCGCGCTCTTCGAGGCGGATGCGCTCTTTCGCGAGCTCTGCGATCTCCTCGTCTGAAGGCGTCTCCATGGAAGATATCTGGGGACGCTTAAGCGTTATGACGCCTGTGGGCACCTCTACCCTCACTGAATCCGCCGTCTCGAGGATGACTTTACCTACGACAACACCGCCGGCCGCGAGGGTGACCTTTACCGGCTTGGAAGCCCTTATCTCGGCCAGGACCTGAAGCTGCCCTTCGAGCGCTTTCTTGCCTTTGGCGACCTTCGAGAGCTCCTTATTGAGCTCTTCGGACCTGCCCTTCGCCGCAGCCAGCTCGGCTTCCAGTTTCGCTATCTCCTCGGGTTTAGCCTGGGCCTCGGCTTTCGCCGCCTCAAGCTTCTTCTCCAGGTCGGCCCTGTTTTGTTCGAATTCCTTGAATTTTATCTCGAGCTCGTCGCGGCTGGCCCTGAGCTCTTCGAGCGATGCGCTCAATTTCGAGCGTTCGGCCTCTATGATCGCGATCTTCTTCTCCGCTTCCTTCCGCAGCGCCTCTTTCTTTACCACCTCGACCCCGGTCACGGCGATAGTTGCTACCAAAATAATCATAACAGCAACTGCGATGACCGGCCTGAGCTGCAGCAGGTTGGCGTAATTTACTATGCTCTTTCTTTCTTTTTCGGATATCCGTTCGTAATAAATACCGATAAGGTATTTATTGGGGCGGCCTTCTACCGTCTTCTTGAGCCACGCAGCCTCAGCGACCGCGGCGATCGGTTTGGCGGAGAACGGCATGTTGATCTGCAGGCGGAGTTTGGCGGATTTTTTGTTCAGTTTTTCGGCGAGGTCGTCTTTGAGGTTGTTGACCTCGAGGCACATGCCGCCTTCGCTGACGTCCCTTGTGAAGGCCTGGTGGAACTCGGAGTATATCTCTTTTTCGTCGAGGCTGACTATCTCGAACTCGACGGGGAAGACTGTGCTAAGCCTTATATATCTTCTGCGCTCGATTCCGCCACTGTTTTGCGGTGTTTGCATATCCCTCTTTCCGATCGCTTGACGAATTCGACCATGTGCGCGGCTTCAGGCGCCAATTTCTCAAATTTGGATATTTCGGCCAACGCCTGCGAGACGTTAAGGCCGGAGCGGTAAAGCAGCCTGTATATCTTCTTGATCTGCGCCTTAGCGTCTTCGCCTAAAGTCGAGCGTTTCAGGCCGACGACATTCAACGAGCATGCTTCGGAATCGCCTTCGATAAGCGTGTAAGGCACGACGTCCTTGTTCACGCGCGCCAGCCCGCCTATCATTGCGAGCGTCCCGATCCTGACGAACTGGTGCAGTGTGACGTTACCGGAGATAAAAGCCGAGTCCTCGACCTCTATGTGCCCGGCGACGAGCGCGCCGTTGCATAATACTATATTATTCCCTATACGGCAGTCATGCGCGACGTGCGAGAACCCCATGAAGAAATTATCGTTCCCTATAACGGTCGCCGAGCCTTCCTCCAGCCCGCGGTGTATGCTCGTGTATTCCCTGAATATGTTCCTGTCGCCTATCTTAAGGAAGCTCTTGCCGCCTTTGAAATGCAGGTGCTGCGGCACATGGCCGATCACCGCGCCCATATGCACTTCGCAGTCCTTTCCGATCGTCGTCCCGGAACAGATATACGCGTGCGCGAGCACTATTGTGCCGCTGCCTATCGAGGCGCCGTCCTCGATAATAGCGTACGGCCCGACCTCAACTTCACCCAATTCGGCCTTTTTCCCCACGATAGCCGTGGGATGTATCTTAGCCACTCTCGCCACCTCTTTTGGGATTAAGCACGACCAGGAATTCGCCCTTCGGTTTCGACTTTTCGAAGCGCACGGCTATCTCGCTCACCTTCCCGCGCAATACCTCCTCGAATTTCTTCGTCAATTCCCGCATGACGCAGATCCTGATATCGCCGAATACCTCAAGTATATCATATAAAGCCCTCAAAATCCTGTGCGGGGACTCATAAAATACGACGGTCCGTTTCTCGTCCTTGAATTCCGACAATTTATTCTTCCGCGCACCTGACTTGTTCGGCAGGAATCCCTCAAAAATAAAACGGTCCGTAGGCATGCCCGATGTTATGAGGCCGAGGATGATAGCGGCCGGGCCGGGTATCCCGACGACGGTTATCCCCTCTTTTATCGCGAGCGCTATTATGTGCGCCCCTGGGTCGGATATGCCCGGAGTCCCGGCGTCCGAGACGAGGGCTATATTCTTCCCTTCCTTCAGTAGCTTTATAAGGTGATCGCCTTTTGTTATCCTGTTGTGTTCGAAATAGCTGGTGAGCGGGACTTTAATGCCGTAGTGTTCAGTGAGTATCTTTGTGTGGCGGGTATCTTCGGCGGCGATGAGGTCGGCTTCCTTTAATATCTCGACCGCCCGGATAGTTATATCCTTAAGGTTGCCTATAGGCGTGGCGACTACATAGAGCGTTCCGGATGGCATTTTTATTCGACCGTAACTGACTTTGCAAGGTTCCTGGGCTGGTCCACGTCCCTTCCCTTCAAAACGGCGATATAATAGGCCAGCAGCTGGAGCGGCACGACCGTCAAAAGGACCGAGAGCATCTCTTCGGTCTCGGGTACATACAAGACCGAGCTGACGTGTTTCTTTATCGAGACGTCACCCTCAGTGGCTATGGCGATTATCGCGCCGTGCCGCGCGCGGATCTCCTGTATATTGGATATCATCTTGTCGTAAGTGAGCGACCGCGGCGTGATGGCCACGACCGCCATGTTCCTGTCGATAAGAGCTATCGGCCCGTGCTTCATCTCGCCGGCGGCGTAACCCTCGGCGTGGATATACGATATCTCTTTAAGCTTCAGCGCCCCCTCGAAAGCGTTGGGATAATTCACCCCGCGGCCGATATACATAAAGCAGGGGAGCTTGTAATACTTTTTCGCGCAAGCCTTGATCGCCTCGGCCCCGTCGAGTATCCCGTCCATGTGTTCGGGGATCATTTCAAAGCTGTTCAGCACCGCCTTCAGCCGCTTTTTCGTCAACGCGCCGTTTATCCTGCCGAGATACAGCGCCAGCAGGATAAAAGTCGCTATCTGCGCCGTATAGGCCTTGGTCGAGGCGACCCCGATCTCCGGGCCGGCGTGCGTATAGATGATGCCGTCGGATTCCCTGGCGATCGTCGAGCCGACCACGTTGCATATCGATATTACTTTTATGCCGTTCTTCTTCGCTTCGCGCAGCGCCGCGAGCGTATCCGCGGTCTCGCCGGATTGGCTCACCGCAATGAACAAACTCTTCTTCCCGTATACGGGGTCCCTGTACCTTAACTCGCTGGAGACGTCCACCCCTACCGGGATCCCGGCGAATTTCTCGATCAGGTACTCGCCGACAAGGCCGGCATGATAAGCGGTCCCGCACGCCGAGATGACTATATTGTCGATATTCCGCAACTCGGAGACAGCAAGGTTTATACCGTCCATCTTTATCCGGCCTGCCGGGATATCGGCACGGCTTGACAATATCTTGTGGATGACCCGCGGCTGCTCGTAGATCTCCTTCAGCATGAAGTGCGCGTATCCGCCCTTTTCAGCCTGCGAGATGTCCCATTCGATATTGGTGGTCTTTTTATTTATCTTTTTCCCGTTAAGGTCGGTTATGGCGACCTTATCCCTCGTCAGGGTTATGACCTCCTGGTCGTCGACAAAGATCACCTTCCTGGTCCTGTCCATTATGGCCGGGCAGTCGGATGCGAGGAAATTCTCGCCGTCGCCCACCCCTACGATGAGCGGGCTGCCGCACCGGGCCCCGACAAGCTTTTCAGGTTCATCCTTGTGTATCACCGCTATCGCGTATGAGCCTTTTGCGTCTTTCAGCGCGCGGCGGACCGCGTCCTCGAGGGTCCCTTTGTAATATTTTTCGATGAGATGGGGGAGTACTTCGGTGTCTGTATCCGAGATGAATTTATGGCCTTCTTTTTTGAGCTGGGCCTTGAGCTCTTCGCAGTTCTCTATTATCCCGTTGTGGACAAGCGCTATCGCCTTGCGGCAATCATAGTGGGGGTGGGCATTGATGTAGTTAGGGACCCCGTGCGTCGCCCAACGCGTATGGGCGACCCCGGTAGTGCCGCTCAAGCGGGTCTTCTTGAGGCCCTCGTAGAGTTCTTTTATCTTGCCGGGCATCTTCAGGGTCTTTATCCTGCCCCGTTCAAGGACGGCGATGCCGGCCGAGTCATAGCCCCTGTACTCGAGCCTGGCCAGCCCTTTTATTAAAATAGGGGCGGCCTCATCCTTCCCTATATATCCGGTTATCCCGCACATATCTTAGTCGGTAGTGAGCCTTATCTCGTCCATATATAAAACGCCTTCTTTTGCATCTACGGTCATGTCGTCAAAGGTGACGTCCAATTCCACGATATTGCTAAGATTTCCCATCGTCCCGGTCGCCAGGAATTTCTTCACAGGGATGGAGATCTTCTGCCAGTTATCGGTTATGCCTGTTACCCGGCAGGTCGCTCGCTGGCCGCTTGAGCTTGTCAGTGTTACGCTGAATTTCGTCGTAAAACCCTTGTCAGGGTCGCCCTTAATCAGGAAGGTCAGGTTTTTGTACGGCGCAAGATTCATCTTGTTGAGCATTATATAAATCCCGTTTAAGGCCGGCCCGTTCGTAGCTACGTCATATGTTATCTTCGCGACATGCGTCGACCCCGTCCTCCCCATCACGCCGTAGACATCGATCGTTTCCATCGTGGTGCCTTGGCTGGAATCGAGGGGGTTGGAGGTCCATGTCCCCATCTCAGTGCCCAAGTCGCTCTTCGTAGCGCTTTCGAAACTGGTTAAGAGAAGGTCGTCGGCAAAAACTTGAGCGTTGAAAATTAACGATACCGACAGAAAAAGAAGTGCGGATAAGATCCTGGCTGTTCTGTTTCCCATTACAGGCCTCCTTTTTTTATTTTGGCGTCCCCACGGGGATTTGAACCCCGGTCGCAAGCTTGAAAAGCTCGTGTCCTGACCAGGCTAGACGATGGGGACGCTGTATTTTTCCGTTATTTCTTCTCCGCTTCGCCTTCGGCCTCTTCCACTTCCGCGACCGAGGCGATGGAGGATACCCTGTCTTTATCGTCGAGCTTTATGATCCTCACGCCCTGCGCGGCGCGTCCGGTCGACCGGATGTCCTTGACCGGGCAACGGACTATTACGCCCTTGCCGGTCATGATCATTATCTCGTCTTTTTCCGAAACGGTCTTGAGGGCGACGGCCTCGCCGTTCTTCGCGGTGACCCTGATGTTTATGATGCCTTTGCCGCCGCGGCTCTGCGTCCTGTATTCCTTGAACTGCGACCTCTTGCCGAAACCTAACGAAGTGACGGTAAGTATCGTAGCTTCCGGGTCGGCGACAGACATCGCGATGACCTCGTCCTTTTTAGCGAGACTTATGCCTTTGACGCCTTTTGCCGAGCGCCCCATATCCCTGACCTGCGATTCCGGGAACCTTATCGCCTTGCCTTCCCTTGTGGCGAGCAGTATCTCTTTCTTCCCGTCGGTCATTTCGACGCCTATGAGCTCGTCGCCTTTTTCAAGCGTTATCCCTATTATCCCGCCTTTGCGCGGGTGGCTATAGGCTTCCAGCGTGGTCTTCTTTATTATACCCTGCTTCGTCGCCATGACCAGGAAATTGCCTTCTTTATATTCTTTTACCGGGATGAAGGCGCTCATCTTCTCGCCCTGCTGCATCTCGAGGAGATTGATGATGGCTTTCCCTCTCGCCTGGCGCCCGGCCTGCGGTATATCGTAGACCTTAAGCCACAGGACGCGCCCCTGGTTGGAGAAGAATAATATGTGCTCGTGCGTGGTCGCAATGAAGAGGTGTTCGACGAAATCTTCCTCTTTCACGTCCGCTCCGGTCACGCCGTGGCCGCCGCGGCGCTGTTTCCTGTACGCCGAGACCGGCAGGCGCTTGATATACCCCGTATTGCTCACGGTTATCACGACATCCTCTTCGGCAATAAGGTCCTCGACCTCGAGGTCCTCGACCTCGCCGACGACATCGGTCATCCTCTCGTCGCCGTATTTCTCTTTTATCTTCAGGACCTCTTCTTTTACTATCTGGTATACCTTCTTCTCGCTCTTTAATATGGACTCGTACAATTCTATCTTTTTTATGAGTTCGAGATATTCCGCCTCGAGCTTATCGCGTTCCAGGGCCGTCAACCTGCGCAGCTGCATCTCGAGTATCGCCTGGGCTTGGACGTCGCTGAAATCGAATTTCTTGATGAGGGCTTCTTTCGCCTCGGCCTCTGATTTGGATTTCTTTATGAGCTCTATTATCTTGTCGAGGTTCGCGAGCGCCTTCTTCAGGCCTTCGAGTATGTGCGCCCTCTCCTTGGCCCTTGCCAGGTCGAATTTAGTCCTGCGTATTACTATCTCTTTCCTGTGCGCTATGTAGCACTCAAGCATCTGCTTGAGGTTCAACACCTTCGGCCTGTTCTCCACAAGCGCCAGCATTATTATGCCGAACGATACCTCAAGCTGGGTGTGCTTATAGAGCTGGTTCAGTATCACCTGGGCGTTCGCGTCGCGCTTCAGCTCGATGACTACCCTCAGGCCGTCCTTATCCGACTCGTCGCGTATATCGGATATCCCCTCTATCTTCTTGTCGGTGACAAGCTGGGCGACCGCCTCTATCATGTTCGCCTTGTTCACCTGGTATGGTATCTCGGTAATGATTATGGATTCTTTCCCTGATTTCTGCTCCTCTATCCCGGCCCTCGCGCGGATCTTTATCAGGCCCCGGCCCGTGGTATAGGCCTGTTTTATCCCCTCGCGGCCGCAGATTATGCCGCCCGTCGGGAAGTCAGGCGCCTTTATTATCTTCATCAGGTCTTTGATGGAGATCTCCGGGTCGTCTATCACAGCCGTGACGCCCTGCGATACTTCTGTAAGGTTATGCGGGGGAATATTCGTGGCCATGCCGACCGCGATACCCGACGACCCATTTATCAAAAGGTTCGGAAGCGTCGCCGGCAGCACAGTCGGTTCCTTGAGCGAGGCATCAAAGTTTGGTACGAATTCAACAGTATCTTTTTCGAGATCGGAAAGCATCTCCTCGGTTATGGCTGCCATGCGCGCCTCGGTGTATCTCATGGCCGCCGGCGAGTCGCCGTCCACGGAACCAAAGTTGCCCTGGCCTTCGGCCAGCGGGTACCTTAACGAGAAATCCTGGACCATCCTAACGAGCGAATCATAGACAGCCACGTCGCCGTGCGGATGGTATTTACCGAGGACCTCACCGACGATCCTCGCCGACTTCTTATAGGGCTTAGTATGCTCGAGCCCGAGTTCTTTCATCCCGTAGAGTATCCTGCGGTGTACCGGTTTAAGGCCGTCGCGCACGTCGGGCAGGGCGCGGCCTACGATAACGCTCATCGCGTATGAGATATAAGAATCTTTCATCTCGTCTTCGATATATACAGGGACTATCTTCTCATTGCGCGCGTACATATTAGACCTATAATCCTCCTATCTTATATATCCAGGAACCTTACTTCCGGTGCGTGTTTTTCTATGAATTCCCTTCTCGGCTCGACAGCGTCGCCCATTAATATCGTGAACATCTGCTCTGCCTCTACCGCGTCTTCCATCGTCACTTTAAGCAGCGTCCGCTTCTCCGGGTCCATGGTCGTCTCCCATAACTGCTGGGGGTTCATCTCGCCAAGGCCCTTATATCTCTGGATGCTCATGCCTTTTTTCCCCAGGTCCCTCGTATACTCCAGGACAGCCCTTAAAGAGTTAAACTCCAGTTCTTCTTCCTCGCCCTCAAGCCTGAAAGGAGCCTTCGCTTTTTCTTTCACCTTGCCTTCTTCGATATGCGGCATATAGTCTGACGCCGAAAGGCCTAGTTTTTCGAGCTTGGCCAGGCATTTCTCGATCTCTTCAGCTTCGTATATTTCAAGCAGGTCCACGCCTTTACCGTTCGTGGCAGCCTTTCCTTCTTCCTTTATTTCGACATCCTCACCCGCCTCTTCTTCATCCTTAACGAACTTTGCAAGCTCGTCGTCATTATAGGCAAATTGGTACGTTCCATCCACTTTTACCCTATAAAGTGGCAGTTTTTTGGTCTTTGAGTGTCTAGAAACTAGGTATTTTGCTATATCTACTCCCTTTTTCTCTAAACCGTCAGTAAGGTCTTCCAGCTCAACGAGTGTATCCAGGACGTCTTTTAGCTGGTTATCCGAGAAGGTGTGTTTTTCCTTCGTCCTTACCAGCTTAAGCCCTTCTGACCCAAGCTCAAGCAGCATTGAGTTCATCTGTAACTCTGTCTGGATGTACTCCTCCCTCTTGCCCCTCTTTATCTTATAAAGCGGGGGCTGCGCGATATAAATATTCCCTTTCTCGAGAAGGGCCCTCATCTGCTTATAAAAGAAAGTTAAAATCAGGGTCCTGATATGCGAACCGTCAACATCGGCATCGCACATTATTATGACCTTCGCGTACCTTAACTTGGCGACATCAAACTCTTCGCCGATCCCGCAGCCAAGTGCCGAGATGATAGTCCGGATTTCGTCATTCGCCAGGACCTTGTCCAGCCTGGCCTTCTCGACGTTTATGATCTTGCCTTTAAGCGGCAATATCGCCTGGAACCTGCGGTCCCTCCCCTGCTTCGCCGAACCGCCGGCCGAATCACCCTCAACCAGGTAGACTTCGCAAAGTTCAGCGTCCCTCTCCGAACAATCGGCTAGCTTGCCTGGCAGTCCCACGCCTTCGAGCGCGCCTTTTCTCCTGGTGAGCTCTTTCGCTTTCCTTGCCGCTTCTCTCGCGCGGCTTGCCAGGAGGCACTTGTCCGCTACTTTATTCGCTATCGATGGGTTCTCCTCGAAGTAAGAGCTTAAAGACTCATTCACCATCGACGCCACCAGGCCCTCGACCTCGGAATTGCCGAGCTTTGTTTTCGTCTGCCCCTCAAATTGGGGGTCCGGTATCCTTATCGATACGACCGCGGCTAGCCCCTCGCGCACGTCGTCGCCGGCTAGCGCGATCTCCTCGTTCTTAAAAAATCCTTTATTTTTACAATACTGGTTTATGGCCCTTGTCAGCGCCGACTTGAACCCGCTTAAGTGTGACCCGCCTTCGATCGTATTTATGTTATTGGCGAAAGAGAAGAGGTTCTCGCCGTATCCGTCGTTATACTGCAGGGCGATCTCCATCTGTATCCTGTCCTTCTCGCCGCTGAAAGAGATGACCTTCTTGTGGATAGGGTTCTTGTTCCTGTTCAAGAATTCAACGAAGGATTCTATGCCGCCGGTAAACTTGAATGAGTTCTCCTTATTTGTCCTCTCGTCATTCAGGCTGATCTTCAGGCCTTTATTAAGGAACGCCAGCTCGCGCAGCCTGTTCGACAGGGTATCGAAACTATACTCAAGCTTCCCTGTAAATATTTGGTTATCGGGTTTAAAGGTTATGCGCGTGCCTGTCGTCTTCGATTTCCCGACGACGGTCACCTTCGACGCCGTCTTGCCGCGCTCATACCTCTGGTGGTAAACTTTCCCGTCGCGCCTGACCTCGGCCTCAAGCCACTCGGAAAGCGCGTTGACTACCGAGACGCCTACGCCGTGCAGGCCGCCGGAAACTTTATAGCTCTTATGGTCGAACTTGCCTCCGGCGTGGAGTTTTGTCAGGACGACCTCAAGCGCCGACTTTTTCTCGGTCTCGTGCATATCGACCGGGATACCGCGCCCGTCGTCTATTACCGTAACGCTGTTATTTTTATGTACGATTACGTCGATATTCTGGCAATAACCGCCCATCGCCTCGTCGATCGAATTATCCACGACCTCATAGACCAGGTGGTGGAACCCGCCGACGGCCGTATCGCCGATATACATCGCCGGCCTTTTCCTTACGGCCTCCAGGCCTTCTAAGACCTGGATAGTCTTAGCGTCGTACTTTTCCGATTTCACCGGTTTTTCCGTCTTTGCCATATTCTATATCTCCCCTATCCTGAGTTTTATATCTTTGACCGGGCCCTCTCCCAGTTCGCTCTTTATTTTCGCCAGGATCCCGGCCTTCTCCATCGTCAATTTATGGAGCCAACTCGACGAGTCCACATGGACCACAAGGACCCCTTCTTTTATATCCACGGGCTTCGCGTGCTTTACCGAAGCTTCGCCCGCCGCTCTAGCCCACACTTCGCCGAGCATCCCAGCTTGCGAAACTTTCCCGCCGCCCAGGTTCTTCAGTATCCCGTCCAACACATCTTTAATGACGACGGGCCTATTCTTCATCTGTTATTCGGTGCGCACCGGCAGGACTATGTACACATAATCTCCGCCTTCCGCCCTTATCACGCCGCGCCTGTCCTGGCCGGCAAATTCAAAATCCACTTCCTCTTCGGATATGTTCTTAAGCGCGTCCATGAGGTAATTCGGGTTGAAGCCGATGGTGAATTCATCTCCGGAATATTCGCAATCAACCTCTTCGCGCGACTCGCTGCCGTCCTGCGACGCCTTGGATATTATGGCCCTGTTCTTCAGCAGGTCCAGTTTGATCGACTGTGAATCCGGTGTCGCGAGCAAACTCGCCCTTTTTACCGCCGCATAAAAATTATCCCTGTTAACCTTCATCTTATCCTGGCCCTGCTTCGGGATAACCTGTTCATAATTGGGGTATTCGCCTTCTATTAACCTTGTTATGAGCTGCGAATCGTCCAGCTCGAAGGCAACCTGGTTCTCGCTAAACAATATCTTTACGTCGCCGTCGTCCTTTAATATCCTCTGCAGCTCGTTGACCGCCTTAGACGGGACGATGATCCTTTTTGTGAACCCGGGAGGTTTCGGCGTCTCTTTCTCTACCATCGCGAGCCTTCTCCCGTCGGTAGCTACGACGCGCAATTTCTTGTCTGATAGGACGAACAGGACCCCGTTAAGGATGTACCTGGTCTCGTCCTTGGATATCGCGAATGCCGTAGAATTTAAGATAGACTTTAACTGCCTTTGCGGCATGGCCAGTGTGTCTTTATCTGACAGCTCGGGGACCTTCGGGAACTCGTCTTTCGGCAGCCCCATTATTTTAAATATCGATTTATCGCATTTTATCGTGACCTGGTTATTCTTTTTGGCGGAAAGGCTTATTTCTTTATTTGGGAGCTCTTTCACTATATCGCTTATTTTTTTCGCTGGGATGGATATCGAACCTTCCTCCTGGACGTCGACCCCGCTTATTTTTGATATCACCCCTATTTCAAGATCCGTGGCTATGAGCCTCATTTTGTCTTTCGACGCTTCGAACAATATATTAGATAAGATGGGCAATCCGCTTTTTTGCGATACCGCGTTTTGCACAGTCTGTATCCCTCTCTGTAGTATCTCCCGGGTCAACTTAACTTCCATCTCTTCTCCTTCTTCTTATTTATTAATTAAAAATAGTAGTAGAAGTAGTAACGCCTGTTCATTTGTGAACAACAACACAACACCTTAACCAACGGCTAATTATAGAAAAATCTCACCTAAAAGTTATGCACAGGTTGCTAACACAAAGCAGCGTTTCTTTTGAAATCCCGGCTCTAAGCCTGAGTTATGCACAATTACGAACAGGTTATCCACAACAAAAGCAAAGCTAGTCAACAGGTTATTCACCCCTTATCTGGGTCATAAGCTTGTTTACCAGCTCTTTTATTTTAGCGTCTTTTTTCATGTCCGACTCTATGCTCTCGCAGGCGTGTAAAATAGTAGTGTGGTCCCTGTCCCCGCATAACTCACCTATTTCAGGCAGTGAGTGGTCGGTCAGTTTCCTTATGAGGTACATAGAGATCTGCCGCGGCACGACCATCTGCTTCGTCCTCCGCCTGCCTTTTATATCCGATACGCGCACGTTGAAATAACTCGCAACTTCCTCGAATATCGACTCTGCGAGTATCCGCGATTCCTTCTCTTTTACCATATCCTTCAGGACCGAGCGGGCCAGCTCAAGCGTGACGCTCTGCTTAAGGAGGACGGCGTTCGCGACGACTCGTTTCAACGCGCCTTCGAGCTCGCGTATATTGGACTTTATCTTTTCCCCTATATAGAAGATGACATCATCAGGGACGGCTATGCTCTCCCTCTTTAATTTCTGGCGTAATATAGCTATCCTCGTCTCGAAATCCGGCTGGGATATTGAGACGATCAGGCCCCACTCAAACCTCGAGACGAGCCTCTCCTCAAGCCTGTCGATCTCCTTGGGCGGCTTGTCGCTGGAAAGGACTATCTGCTTATGCGCGTCGTGCAGGGTGTTAAAGGTGTGGAAGAACTCTTCCTGCGTCGACTCTTTCCCGGCGATGAAATGGACATCGTCTATTAGAAGGACGTCTACGGTCCTGTATCTTGCCCTGAACCTGTCCGTCGACCGGTTTTGTATGGATTGTATCAGCTGGTTCGTGAACTGCTCACTCGTTATGTAAACCACTTTCATGCCCGGGTTTTTCGCCGCGACGCAATGCCCGATGGCATTCATCAGATGCGTCTTCCCCATACCCGCCTTCCCGTATATGAAGAGCGGGTTGTAGGCCTTTGCCGGGGATTCGGCGACGGCCATCGCGGCGGCATGCGCCATCTTGTTGCTCGAGCCGATGACGAAATCATCGAAAGTGTAAGCCGGGTTAAGCCCGATATTATTCTGGGCTTCCTGCTTTTTCGGTGAATCCGCGGATCTTACGGCGGCGCTGGCAGCGGCAGGCGGGACATAATCCGGCTCCCTGGCCGAATAACGGAAATCCAGCGCCAGGTTATCGCCGGCGACATCCTTGAGGGTGGACCTGATCAAATCCAGGTGATGCTCAAGCAGCCAATCCTTAAAGAAGCTGTTAGGGACCTCGAGGACAAGACACCCTTTCGAGATCTCCAGCCCCTTTGTGGGCTTAAACCATGTCTCAAAAGTCTGGGGGTTTACCTTGGATTTAATGAGGTCCTTGGCTTTTTCCCAGACCTCGATGATATTCTTTATATTTTCCATAAAAAGGCCGCAAAAAGTTATTCACAATTTATTCACAGGCCGCAACCGGGGCGGGCCGTGCCAAACCTTGATAAATTATAGCAAAGAGACCGTCCGGTTGCAAGAACTTTTTCTTGACTAAGCCGGCAATCGTGCTATAATCGTCCTTTAACTTTAAAAGGAGAGGACAATGAAGAAGAACATTACCCTAAAATCCAATTTAAAGAGGGTGCGCGCCCACGGGTTCAGGAAAAGGATGTCAACCGCGGACGGCAGAGCGATCTTAAGGAGAAGGCGCCAAAAAGGCAGAAAGCGCCTTATCCCCTAACCCTTCGGTTCCCCATGAAGAGGTTCTCCCTTTCGCGTTCCGAGAGGATAACCAAGACAACTGATTTTAAGCGGATATTCAAAACCGCCCAATTTTATAACGGGAAAGCCTTAAAACTCGGCGTCTCGCGCAACGACCTCGGCGTCTCGAGGATAGGCGTTTCGCTGCGCAAGCACGTATTCAAGCTTGCCGTTTCCCGCAATAGGCTTCGCAGGTGCGTCAAGGAGATCTTCAGGTTAAGCAAAGAAAAACTGGTAAAAGGCTGCGATCTCATAGTTATCCCGAGGGCCGCGGCCGCTGGTTTAAAATACGAAGAATTGAGTTCAGGGTTCCTGGCATTAGCAAAGAAAGCAGGCGTCACCAAGGATTAAATGGCCAAAAATTTTTTAGTATCCCTGATTAAATTTTATCGTAACTTCTTGTCTGGGTATAAGTTACAATGTTGCAGATATTATCCCTCCTGTTCGGAATACGCGGCTGAAGCGATAGAAAAGAAGGGCATCTTCAAAGGCATCCTTCTTTCATCTTTCAGGATATTAAGGTGCAACCCATTATCTAAAGGCGGATACGATCCGGTAAAATAATATGAATATGGAAAAACGCGCGTTATTGGCTATCGTCATATCAATGGCAATACTGTTGTTGTCCCAGCCGCTCATGGTCAAATACTTCCCACAGAAGAAAACAGTGGTTGCGACATCCGCCGCAACCACTAAAACGGTCCAAGGCCCGGCAGTGGTTGCGAATACTGCCACAACCGCCACTTCGCAAACGCAAAAGGCAGGATCGCCGGCCCAGGCAGTCAAGCTAGCCGACGAAAAAGACATTATTTTCGAGAACGAAGAGTATCGCGCAGTCCTTTCGAACGCAGGCGGCGTCATTAAAAAGGCCTTTCTCAAAAAGCACCCCGGTTCAGACGGCAAGCCGATGGTATTATTTGACGAATCGAACCCGTCCGACGCCACATTTGCAGTGTCCGGGCTCGAACCCGCCATCGACAACGCCGTATTTTCTTACTCGACGCGCCCGAACGGGATTCTCTTTACCGCTAAGTCGCCCGACGGGATAAGCATAGAGAAAGAGATAACCTTCCGGCCGGGAAGCTACGCTATAAACCTGCGGCAGACGCTTACTAACTATTCCGGCCAGTCTCGGAACCTTAAATATTCGATCGTCAACGGAGCCGGCTTGACGAACCTTTCGCCGCAGGACGAGACATACGATGAGCTCGTCAAGGAGATCGACGGCAAGATAACCAACGTGAACAAGAGGTCGCTCAAAAAACCGGCTACATGGGACGGCATGCAGGTTAATTGGGTCTCGCTGAAAGCCAAATATTTTTCCTTAATAACAAAACCCCCGGTCTCTTTCAAAATAGTTTCTTCTAACACATTGCAAGACAAGAACTTACAATCAAAAATAAGCTCGGATAGTTTCACCGTAGCCCCTAATTCCTCGGTGACCCATGAATTCGTCTTATACGCCGGGCCGAACGAATATAAGAAAATCAGCAGCCTGAAACTGGATTTTGAGGATTCCCTCTACCTGGGCTTTACAGGAAGCATAGGCCGCATATTATTCGTTATTTTGGAACATATCCAAAAGTTGGCAAAAAACTGGGGCCTTTCAATAATATTGCTTACAGTTTTTATAAATATATTGCTCTTCCCGCTCACGTTCAAAGGCATAAAATCGATGAAGCAGATGCAGGCGCTCCAGCCGAAGATGGAGGCGTTGCGCAAGGCGCATAAAAAGGATCCCCAGAAGCTCAACAAAGAGATAATGGAGCTATATAAGAAATATAAGGTAAACCCGGTGAGCGGCTGCCTGCCCATGATATTGCAGATGCCGGTATTCTTCGCCTTATACCAGGTCCTTATGAGGTCGATAGAGCTAAGAGGCGCATCGTTCCTATGGATAAAAGACCTTTCGCAGCCGGATAGATTGATCGTGTTTAAAACTCCTATCTTATTGATAGGAAACGAGTTCAACATTTTACCCATCTTAATGGCGATCGGAATGTTCTTCCAGCAGAAGATGTCTACACCCACCCATTCAGGGGCTGACGACCAGATGGTCCAACAGCAGAAGATGATGATGATCATGATGCCCATCCTTTTCGGGTTCATGTTCTATCACCTCCCCTCCGGCCTCGTAATGTATTGGCTTACCAATACGGTCTTGACCGTAGCCGAGCAGGAGATATTCCTCAAAAAGCAATTGTTCCACGTGGAACAATCGGAGAGTTAGAAGGTTTATGAAGTCCATAGAAGCTGAAGGAAAGACCACGAAAGAAGCTATCCACCTGGCGCTGCAAAAGCTGGGGGTTGCCCGGGACAAGGTCCAGGTCAAGATCCTGTCCGAAGGCCATCGCGGCCTCTTTGGCATGGAAGGCCTGAAAATGGCCAAAGTCAAGGTAACCTTAAAGGAAGAAACTCACCAGGCACACCGCAAAGCTTAATCCGGAAGTACCCAAAATGCCCGAAATTCCTTATTCTAACGACTATGATGTCATTGTGGTAGGCGGAGGCCACGCCGGCTGCGAAGCTGCCCTCTGCACGGCCAGGATGGGCTTAAAATGCCTGCTTCTGACCATGGACCCTGCTACGATAGCCCAGATGTCCTGCAACCCGGCCATAGGCGGGCTTGCCAAGGGCCACATAGTCCGGGAGATCGATGCTCTTGGCGGCGAGATGGCAAAAGTGACCGATAAGACCGGGATCCAGTTCCGGCTCCTTAATACTAAAAAAGGCCCGGCTGTCCAGGCGCCCCGCGCACAAGCAGACAAGAAGCTTTATCAGTCCGCCATGAGGAAAGTCATCGAAGCCCAGGATGGCCTTGACCTGAAGCAGGAAGTTGCTGAGGAGATCATTACTGAAAACGGGAAAGCCGCAGGCGTTCTCTGCCAGTCAGGCGCGCGGTATGGCGCCAAAGCCGTTATCATTACGACAGGCACATTCCTGAACGGGTTGATACACATCGGCATGACGACTTTCCCGGCAGGCAGAATCGGGGAACCGCCGGCGGTCAAATTATCGTACTCTTTACGCTCGTTAGGCTTTGAAATAAAAAGGCTTAAGACCGGAACCCCGGCCAGGCTAAAGAAAGGATCTATAGACTTCACAAAGACAGAGATCCAGGACGGCGATCCGGAGCCGACGCCCTTCTCGTTCTCAACCGAAAAAATAGAGCAGCAGCAGGTCCCTTGCTATATCACTTATACAAATAAAGAAACCCATAAATATATCCTGGATAACCTTGACCGCTCGCCGCTTTACAGCGGAAAGATCAAAGGGATCGGTCCGCGTTATTGCCCGTCAATTGAAGACAAGGTCGTAAGATTTAAGGACAAAGAGCGCCACCAGATCTTTCTTGAGCCTGAAGGGCTTGGTTCCGATGAGATATATCCTAACGGAGTGTCTACGAGCCTTCCAGAGGATGTCCAATTATATATGTTAAGGACTATCAAAGGATTAGAACATTGTGAAGTTTCCCGATTTGGCTATGCCATCGAATACGACTTCTGCCCGCCAACCCAGCTTAAACCAACGCTTGAGACAAAGCTCGTGGGAGGCCTTTATTTTGCCGGCCAGATCAACGGAACTTCCGGTTACGAAGAAGCCGCCGGCCAGGGCCTAGCCGCCGGGATAAACGCCGCATTGAAGATCAAAGGCAATGAGCCTTTTATCCTTAAACGGTCGGAGGCGTATATAGGTGTTTTAATTGATGACCTGGTGACCAAGGGAACAAACGAGCCGTACCGGATGTTCACTTCCCGCGCCGAATACAGGCTCCTGTTAAGGCACGACAACGCAGACTTAAGGCTTATGGGATATGGCCATGAGTTGGGCCTTATCCCGGAAGCGCAATATAACGCCCTGATCGAGAAGAAGAAAATGATCGAAACCGGAGTCACCGCCTTAAAACGTAAACGCCCGGATGAGATATCCTCGTATCCGGCGGAGGCCAGGAAACAGGCCGAGATCGAGGTCAAATACGAAGGATATATCCAGCGGCAGGTCCGGGAGGCCGAAAAGTTAAAGAAGTTGGAGCAGGTCACGATCCCGCCGACTATAGATTTCAAGGATGTCAGGGGCCTGCGGATAGAAGCACGGGAAAAGCTCGACAAGATAAAGCCCAACTCTGTCGGCCAGGCCTCGAGGATATCAGGCATTTCTCCGTGCGACATATCACTTCTTTACGTCTACATAGAAGCCCTTCATAAAAGAAAATCTTGACAAAAAATCCGTCTCTGTTAGAATGTTCCACGTGGAACAATGGCAAAGATAATCTCTGTCTGCAATCAGAAGGGCGGCGTCGGTAAAACTACCACAGCCATAAACCTCGCTTCATTCATCGCGTTGGCAGGGCGTAATGTCCTGGTCGTCGACTGCGATCCCCAAGCCAATGCCACCTCCGGCCTAGGCATCGATAAAAAACAAGTCAAAGAATCGATCTACGACGTCCTAATCAATGGAAAAGAAATCTCACAAGTAATTGTAAGTACTAAACTTACAAATTTATACGTCATCCCGTCGAATGTCCATCTTACAGGGATGGAGATCGAGCTTGTCAATTCAGAAAGCCGCGAGTTCCATTTAAAACAAGCGCTTGAACATATAAGGCCCTCGTTCGATTATATAATCCTCGATGCCCCGCCGAGCCTCGGGCTTTTGACGATAAACGCGCTGACCGCTTCCAAATCCGCGCTGATACCGCTGCAATGCGAATACTACGCGCTCGAGGGTTTATCCCAATTGCTGAGCACTATCAACCTCGTCAGGCAGAACCTGAACCCGTCGCTCGAGATAGAGGGCATACTCCTCACGATGGCCGACTTCAGGACCAAGCTTACCGACGAGGTCATAAAAGAAGCGAGAAGTTATTTCGGCGAAAAGGTATATAAGACGGTCATACCGCGTTCCGTGAAATTAGGGGAGGCGCCGGGCTTCGGCGTGCCGATCGTGATGTATGACAAGCATTCCCAGGGCGCGCGCAGTTATTACGAATTTGCGAAAGAATTCCTGAAAATAGATTTTCCGCTCGAACTGAACACCAAGCCAGAAAAGGAGATCCCGGATGGAGAAGAGAGTATTAGGCAAGGGGCTTAAGGCCTTAATTCCCGACGACGTCCCGCAAAAGTCCGAAAGCAGGGGAGCGATACAATTAAAGATCAGCGAGATAATACCAGGCAGGTTCCAGCCCAGGGAGGTCTTCGACCCGGATAAGCTTAAGGAATTGGTACTCTCGATAAAAGAGAAGGGGGTCATACAGCCGGTCATAGTGCGGCCGAAAGGCGACGGCTATGAATTGATCGCCGGCGAAAGGCGGTTGAGGGCCGCGAAGGCGCTGGGGATCACCCAGGTCCCGGCGATAATAAAGGACGTCAAGGACGATGAGGCGCTCGAGATCGCGCTTATAGAGAACATACAGCGCGATAATCTCAACCCGATCGAGGAAGCGAAGGCTTATCAGAGGCTGTCTGAGGAGTTTTCGATGACGCAGGAACAGATATCGGAGAAAGTGGGAAGGGATAGGGCTTCGATCTCGAATATGATGAGGCTATTGAGGCTCCCCGATAAGATAAAAGAAGAGATATACCTGGGCAGGGTTTCGATGGGCCACGCTAAAGCGATACTCATGCTTGATTCCGAGCAGTCGCAGTTGGAACTTTGCTTAAAGATAATAAGGCGCGGCCTCTCGGTCAGGGAAGCGGAATATTTCGTTAAACGGAAGATCGTCGGGAAAGCGCGCCCGGCGAGGCCGAGGAAACATTCTACCGAGGTACGCGCGGTCGAGGAAGAATTACAGAGGATCCTCGGCACGAAGGTGACGCTCCTGCATAATAATAAGCGGGGCAAGATCCTTATCGAGTATTATTCCAACGAGGACCTGGAGAGGCTGCTGAATTTATTACGCGGACGGCACAGGTCGTAAAGGATCACGAGGAAGGCGCAGCATAATATTGAAAGCGCGGCCCGCGTCCCGAGGACCGGCTTTACAGGCGCAGATTTAAAAGACCCGTCCCGTATAAGTATCTTCGCTTTATCGGTCTCCGCTATCAGCCTGAATTTATATTTGTCCGACGCTATCTTTAACGCGGCCATATCGTAATTCCCGTCGAGCTCCCTCAACCAAATGGCCAGTTTTGATGAACCGAATTCATTGATCGGGACCTCAGGCCTTTTTATTTCGTAGAACGTCTGGGCGGCGTTCGGCCGTCCGGAGATCGCCGAAAGCATCCCCCCGATATAGGCCCAGTTAGAGCATATTATATCGTCGTGCGCCGTGTTCTTTTCTATCAGCCTCGCCCATTCCTTAGCCTCAAGATCGACCAGGTTTATCTCAAAAGGCCTGACATGTTTATTGTAATACGGCATAAGGTTATAGGCCGAAGAGTCCCGGAGAAAGAAAAACAGCTCTTTTTGGTTTTTTGCCGGGTCCTTATACAGCGAGATGCTCGGCGAAATGACATTGATGATAACAAAAAAGGATACCAGATAAAATACGGCGAAACGCGCCCCGGTTATTCTTGCAGCCAGGAACTTTTCCAGCGCGTCATAGGTTTTTTCTATCCCCAGCCCGGCGAAGAAAAGGACGGGCAGGAGCCCTTCTCCGCTTAAGAACCTGTACCTGTAATTAAATGCCAGGGGCAGGAAAGCCAGGAAGAGCGCGGCGAAGAAAATGGCGCGGGAACCGCGCCATTCGGCCTTAAACTTATAAAGGCCTAATATTGCGAAGATACATATGAACGGGTAAAGCTCAAAAAGTTCGTTTTCGCCTACTCTTATCCCTAGCGGATTTTCAAACTTGTTTATATTCACCAGGACGTGTATTATTACCGGCGCGGCCAGCAATAAAGAGAAGAAGGCGGCCTTCAGCGCTTTCTTCAATACAGCCTTTTTCATCAATCCGTAAATAATGAACGCCAGCAGTCCTATCCACGGCATGGCCAGATGGGTATAGAACGCGCAGGCGATAAGCATCGGGCAGGCGAGCTTCCTCTTCTCCTCGAACGCATAGAACGCGAGGAGGATGAAAACCAGCGACAGGCTTACGGGTATAGTGATCGTCAGCTTCAGGAAGAACGCATAAGGGATCACCGTTGCGGCGGCTACGAAGAACCCTGTTTTCGGGGAAAATAGCCTGTTTACGACGAAGGAGAGCGTTGCCAGCAGGGCCAGGAACGATAAGACCGAGAACAACCTGGATATGGAGAGTATGTCGAGCCCGAGTTTATACGGGACCAGCAGGAGCAGGTGGAAGAGGGGAGGGTAGAGATGGATATTCCCGGCCGGCGCCAATTCCCAGAAGGCATGGTTGACTATCCCGCCGGCAGCGTCGAAACCGCGCATCACGTTGATATGGTAATATATGTCGAGGAAGAACGGGAACTTTTGCCAGTTAAAAAAAGAAAGGGCCGCGAAGAACGCTATTACAGCAGCTGTCAGGATGCCCCATCTTGGCTTACCGGAGACCATTCTTATGTTGCCCGCTTTCTTAAAGTATTAAAGCTACCCACCCACCCGGGAATAGTGTATAATATTATAACACATGATCTTAATAAATCCAAAATCAACGAGGTTCGGGATATTTGAGAGATACGTCCCGCTCAGCGTCCCTATCGGCGTAGGTTGTCTCGCAGGTTATCTTTTGCAGCACGGCAGAAAAGCTGAGATAATAGACGAGCATATCGAACCCCTGTCTAAAGAACTGTTGGATAAAGCGCTAGAGGGGGTCTCTCCGCCGTATATTTTTGGCATATCGACTTTAACTGCCTGCGCTCAAAGAAGTTATAGTATCTCAAGAGAAATAAAAAACCGGTATCCGGATTCAAAGGTCGTTTTGGGCGGGATACATCCTACGGTCCTTCCTGACGAAGTCCTGGGGGTAGATACTGTCGATTTTGCCGTAAGGGGCGAAGCAGAGAAGATCCTCCTGGAGCTGTATGACGCCATAAAAAATAATAAGGACTATTCAAAGATAAAAGGGCTGTCATATAAGAACGGCGGCAAGCTTGCCCATAACCCGCCCGCGGAACTGCCGGCCCTGGACGATTTCCCCCCGTTCCCCTACCATCTTTTCAAGAATGACCGCGGAAAATACAATTTCGGTTTCATAGCCAGCTCAAGAGGGTGCCCTTATGACTGCATTTTTTGCAGCCAGAGGGTAATATCCGGGCAGAAATTCCGCTATGTTCCCGAAGAGATGGTGATCGGCGAGATAGATGAGCTCATTAATAAGCACGGGCAGACGCACATCAATTTCGTCGACGACAACTTTACCGCGAACAAGCAAAGGATATTCCGACTGTGCGAACTGATGATAAAGAACGGATTTCACGAGAAGGCGACCTTCGATTGCCAGACGAGGGCTGACGCGGTCAACGACGAGATCCTGGCGCTGTTGAAAAAAGCAGGCTTCAGGGTCATCAATTACGGCCTCGAGACAGCCTCAGAACGGCTTATGGTGATGTTAAATAAGAAAGAGACCGTAGCCGACAATATCGCCGCGGTGAAACTGGCGAAGAAACATGGCTTAAGGGTCTCGGGGACTTTTATCTTCGGACTTCCCACGGAAACAAAGGAAGAGAGGCGGCAGGCTTACGAGTTGGCCAAGAAGCTGGACCTTGATTATGTCAGGTTTAATAACGCGACCCCTTATCCGGGCACGAGGTTATACGAAATGGCGAAAGAAGAGGGGCGCCTCTTCGTAGATGATGGATGGGCCAACCTTAATGCATGCGCGTCGCTGGTCCAGGACTCGATAACAGAGTCGAGGTTGCCTTATGTGCCCAAAGGTTGCGACGAGAAAGAGCTGAAAAAAGATATCATCAGGGCCAACCTGCTTTTTTCGCTCAGGCCCAAAAGGGTGCTTCGCCTGCTCACCAAAAGGATCGGGCCTGCCGGCTGGTTCTATCTCCCTCCACGGTGGTATTTAAGCTCTGAAGAATGGCGTTGTCTTATAAAACTGGGATGTAATTTATTTAAGTCGTTGGTGAAAGCATATAGCTAAAATGCCATTACTTACGGTGATAATACCCGTTTATAATGAAGTAAACACATTAAAAAGCATCTTAGAAAAAGTAAATTCCGTGGATTTAGATAAGGAGATCATCGTGGTCGATGATGGCTCTTCCGACGGTACGAGAAAACTGCTGGGTGAGATCAAAAGCGATAGTATGAAGATAATCTACCATGCCAAAAACAAGGGGAAAGGCGCTTCTTTTTTGACGGGCCTTGCAAATGCCAAGGGTGAATTTGTCATACCGCAGGACGCCGACTTAGAGTACGATCCGCAAGATCACGTGGCTTTAGTCGATTACGCCCTGAAAAACAACTTAGCAGCGGTGTACGGGTCCCGTTTTCTAAAAACATGGAGATGCACTTATCTCTGGCACTATCTTGTAAATAGATTCCTTACGATTTTTACGAATATCCTTTTCGGGTCTTCCTTAACCGACATGGAAACCTGCTATAAGCTTATAAGGCTGGACCTGGTAAGGGGGTTGGACCTTCAATCCAGCGGGTTTGAAATAGAGGCGGAGATAACCGGTAAGCTCCTCAAAAAAGGCCATAAAATAGCCGAGATCCCCATATCTTATAAGCCCCGTTTTGGCGATCAAGGCAAAAAAATTGGCTGGAAAGACGGCGTAAGCACCCTATTATGCCTTATTAAATTACGATTAAAAAATGACCAGAACCATAAACCCTAAGCTTTTTACAAGATTCTGCGTTAATTTCAGGTATGCCGTTAGGCTTAACAAGCCCCTCCTGACGGCCCGCCTGATCAAAACGTATTTAGCGGTCCTGTTATTTAAAAAAAGGCCGCTTAGGTACGTAGATTTTGCGATAGGATACGATTGTAATCTTAAGTGCGAACACTGCTTTGCAACCGCCCTGCGAAACGATTCCCGGAGACGGCTAACCCTTTCGGAGCACAAGAGGGTAGTAAAAGAAGCCATGAGACTGGGCGCGGTCAACTTTTCATTTCAAGGCGGAGAACCAATCTTATACACGGAGTTGCACGATTACATCAAGAATACTTACCCCTCGCAAAACCTCATTTCGGTAACAACTAACGCCACCCTGCTGAATGAACGGAATATACGTGAATTAAAACGCTGCGGAGTGGATATATTGACGATAAGCCTGGACAGCGCCATCGCGGAAGAACACGACGGATTTCGCGGTGTCCAGGGAACTTTTGACAAGGTCATGAATAGTGTTAAGCTTGCTTTAAAAAATGGGATGAACGTTACGCTTGGAGGCGTCGCCTCGCACAAAAATATTCGGAGCAAAGGGCTTATTGATTTAATAGAACTGGCCCACCGTTTAAATGTCATTATATTTCTAGCGCTTGCGGTACCGATCGGGAGGTGGGCAGACTACAGGGAGATACTGCTCACGGATGAAGACCGGGAATATCTTTATGCCCTTGTCAGGGAATACCCGCTTTTGAGGACCGATTTTGAGGCAAATTATGTTCATTACGGATGCGGCGCCGTAAAAGAGATACTTTATCTTACGCCATACGGCGATGTGCTGGCCTGCCCGTTTATACACGTTTCACTCGGCAATATATCTGAGGAAAGCCTGGAAAGCATCAGAGAAAAAGCGCTTCGCGATCCCTATTTCGGGAATTATCACAAATTATGCCTGGCTGCGGAAGACGCCGGATTCATGGAAAAATATTCAGGAAGCTTTTATGGTCGTGACGGGAAGGCACGCGCGTTTGGGGAGTCATGAAAAGACGCATATTTATAACAGGCGCTGGCGGATTTATTGGTTCGGCTTTAGCAAGGCGATTATCGGCCGAGGGGCATGATCTCGTTTTATTTCTGCGCGCGAATGAACGCTATCTGGGCCTTGACGGCATCCAGGCGGCTAAAGAATACGGCGACGTTTCAGATGGCCATGGTAAAATCATGGATGCCATGAAAGGTTGCGATCTCGTATATCATTGCGCCTCTAAGATATCGTTTAACAGGTTCAATTATGCCGAATCATATCGCATAAATGTTTTGGGCACAAGAAATGTTTTAGATGCCGCTTACCGAAATGGCATAAAAAAGTTCGCTTATATCAGCGCCTGTGCCGTTTTTGGATTCGCGAAACAGAAAGATATTATCGATGAGCGCTCCCGCTACGCGGTCAAAAAGATAAATACATATGCGTATACGAAAAAACTGGCCGAGGAAGAAGTCAGGAACTATTGCTCCAAGGGCCTGGATGCGGTTATCGTAAACCCATGCACTGTATATGGGCAGGGGGACAGGAAGCTTAATTCCGGCGCCATCATAAAAACTGTTTATCATAATAAACTTAGGTTCGCCCCACCCGGGGGGACCACCGTCATATCAATTGATGACGCGGTTGAGGGATTGATCACGGCGCTTGATAAGGGACGTAAAGGAGAAAATTATATACTCGCAAGCGAGCATATGGAATATATAGACCTTTTAAATATTATTGCGAAGATTACGGGGGCACGGCGTATTTCCGGGAAGATCCCCTCATTCTTTTATTATCCCGCCGTATTCGGAGCGGCGCTGATAGAGCTTTTTGATAGGAGGTCCGATTTCATAACGCCTCAGATAGTGAAAGAGCTGTTCGGATACAAATATTACAGCTCTTCCAAGGCAACCGCTGAACTGGGCTGGAGGCCGAAAGTTAAAATTGGCGAGGCGATACAAAAGGCCTTTATCTTTTATAGGGACCAGGGGTTGCTATGAACGCAGGGCCGGGACGTAAATAACAAGGAAAAAGAGGGTAAGCATGTTCACGACCACATCGGTTTATTTTTTACTTTTATTTCTTATTTTCTGGAACTACTGCGGTTATCTTATCCTGCTCTGTGTCGTATATTTCCTGAACAAAAAGGGGCCCGCGCAAAATAATGCCGGGGACGATTCTTTAAAAGTAGCGGTTCTCGTTCCTTGCTACAATGAGGAAGGGTACGCGTCGCAGAAGGCCGAAAACACCAAAGCCCTTAATTACAACAGTGAAAGGCTGGAGGTGTTCTTTCTTAACGGGCTTTCCACGGATAATACGGGCGCAGAGATCAAAAAAGCAATAGAAGGACGCCCGAATTTCCACATCATAGAAACGGGATGCGTAGGTAAGATCAACCAGCTTAATGTGGGGCTTTCCGGCATAAAAAACGACGTGGATATCGTCGTATGCACCGATATGGATACCTTACTTGCCCCGGATTGCCTGCTTCAGTTAGGCGCTGTCTTCAAGTCAGACGCCAGGGTCGCGGCGGCAGGCGCGAACATAACCCCTGAAAAGGCGATCGATATAGAAGAGATGCACTGGAGCGACCAGAATTTTTTCCGGATACTTGAAAGCGTTGCCCTTACTTCTTCCATAGTAGTTGCGCCATGTTACGCCTTCAGGAGAGGCACGATAGACAGGTTTCCCGACGATTGCGTCGCCGACGATATTTATATCGCCTTCAAGGCGAACACGGATGGCCACATAGTTAAATACGTGGAATCGGCGGCAGGCCGTGAACTGAGAGTACCCCGCACGTTCTCCGAATATTTCTCCCACAAGTTCCGCAAGGGGAACGCGTACATGATAGAGCTTTTGCGTTTTTTCTACCGCATGCCGCATATGTCCGGCTGGTGGAAGATGATCTACATAACAAAATTTCTGCAAGTGGTAATAATGCCGTGGCTGATCCCATACTTCCTGCTGTCATCGCTCTCCTTGCTTCTAAGCGGATGGGGGTTGGCGCAGATCCCCGTGATGGGAATAATATTTTTGTTCATCTCCCTGGTAGCGACTTCGTCAATAATAAGGACGGAAGGAAGCAAGTTCTATAAGAATAAACGCCTCAAGATAGGGCTGAGGCCCCTGGTCTTCCTGATCAATAATTTTATACTGATAGTAATAGGCTTGAGCTACCCATTTTACAAACAGGACAGCGCGTATTCAAAACTGGGGAAGGACAGGGGCTTATGAGTAAGATACTTCTGCTGAGCCCTCCGTACCTGCCGGAGTATATGCGCAACGCAAGGTGCGACTTCGTCTCCTTATCGGCAACGCAGTGGTACCCGATCTTATTGGGTTATTGCGGCGCATATTTGGAAGGCAAAGGTCACGAAGTTAAACTTATTGATGCACCAAGCCAGCGCCTCAACCATGAGCAGGCGCGCAAGATCGCAACAGATTACAGGCCGGATTTGCTGGTTTTATATACCGGCTTAATGAGCGAGAAGAATGACCTGGAATTTACCGATTCCCTGCTGGAAAAATTAAAATGCGACGCGGTCATCGTTGGGCCATACGCTTCTATCGATCCCGAAGGGACGCTTGGCCGTGCGCGGTCCATTAATAAGTTAGTCGCGGGTGAGTTTGAATATCCGGTCGGCGAGGTGGCCGCAAGGGGAAAAGCGCAGGGAATAAGGAACCTGTTATATAAGGAGAACGGAAAGGTGGTCCGCAATCCCGCGCGGCCGTATCTCGGCACTAAAGAACTTGACGCAATGCCTTTTGTCTCGCGTTTTTTCCGCGGCCACATTGATATTTACCGATATAAGACCCCGTCCGAACCGTACCCTTTTATGGATATCATGACCGGGCGCGGGTGTAAATGGGGATTATGCACTTATTGCCTTTGGGTGCATACTTTCGTAAAGGGGAGCTGCTATAATTTACGCAGTATCGCAAATGTCATGGATGAGCTCCATTTTATTGAGCGCGATATGCCAGCGGTGCGCTCCGTAATGATCCAGGATGACACTTTCACGCAGGAACGGGCGGCTGAATTTTGCGAAGCCAAAATAAGGGAGGGCATCAAGATCCCCTGGTCCTGCTATACCAGGGCCGACCTGGACCGCGAAGTATTAAAACTAATGAAAAGGTCCGGATGCCGTAATCTGCACGTAGGTTATGAATCCGCCTCAGAGCGGGTGCTCACATTGATAAAAAAGGGATTGACCGTAGAGAGGATGACAAAATTCACCGAAGACGCGAAGCACTCGGGTTTGCGTATCCACGGTGATTTTGCCTTGGGTTTTCCCGAAGAGACCGTTGAGGATGCCGAAAAGACCATCGAATGGGCTTACAGGCTCAATCCCGATACCGCGCAGTTCCAGCTCATGATCCCTTACCCGGGGACGCCTTTTTACGAGCTTATGGTGAAGAACAAATGGTTGAATGCCTGCGGTCAGCCGGATATGCCAAAATTCAGCAATGAACAGATACGTATGATGGCCAAGAAGGCTTACCGCCGGTTTTACCTGAGCCCGCGGTATATTTGCAAATGCCTAAGGCACCCGAGGGACCATTTTTTTAACAGGCTAAAGACAATAAGAAGGGCCGTTCCGGCCATGTTTTGGAAGAAATGGGAGGTTTGATGAAAAAGGCGGTCTCTCCTTTCATATTAGTGGGCTATATCTCTATTTTAGTTTTTCTTGTTTATTGGGGATATAACCATTCGTTCTGGACGCAATGCGATCCCACCCTTGTGCCTCAGAATGAACAAGCCAGTTATGACGCCTTCGGCCTCTATACTTATGCCAAAGTGGTACACAGGGAACACATCCATCCCCAAAGGGTCTTTTCTACATTATGGGGAGAACTGCCGTTTTACGTTTACTCCATGGGTATCGGCGTATTCGGCGAACGGTTTTCCAGCATCAGGGAAGTCTTTGCCTTATTCAGCGGATTATGGGGGGCGGTAATATTTTTGATCGTTTGGCTAGCGACAAAAAGACCGACGCTTTCTTTTTTTGTAGCTTTGATCTTTATCCCGTTTTCCGGGCATGTGAATTTCCACGCTAACCGGGGTTACGCCCATTTTTATACTTTTATATTCCAGGCGCTGTCGTTGTATTTTATGCTGCTTTATTCCAAAAGGAAAAGAAGATGGTTGTTAGCGGCCGTCGGCCTGATACAGGGGATCTCTTTCGGGTTTAAGTATGAACTGTCGTTACTCGGATTATCGGCGGCGCTGATGGTGCTGTATGCCCTCGAGACCGTCGAAGCATATAATTACGTAATAACGGAAAGCGGGCATATCGGCTGCGGGCTAAAATACCGGGCATTGAGGATAGCCAAGTTTTTGTCCCTGTTCCTCGTTTTTGTAGCCAGTTTTTACTTTGTCCGTTTAGGGTTTTTATCCTACCTTTTACTTGTTTTTTGGATAGGTTGTTTTGCGATGTTGCTCTTTGAATTAAGATTGATGCGGGCTATCCGGCAGCAACCGGACAAACCCGGAGCGCCAGGCAGGCCGTATAACGGCATCTCCGGCCTGGGGAAGGATATTTTCGCTTTAGTAGCGCCGTTTGCGTTGGTCATCGTGTTGTTATTTGTACATATGTGGCAGGCGACCAACTTTGAAGTGGCAAGGAATTATTTTATCCAATTAACGAATACCTCAAGCCAAATTGCCCAGATGAATCTTTCCTCTTTGGCTAATCAGGCTGATTACAACTTAATGTATTTTTTATCCAGCCATCCATTTACGCTTCCGCAGATCGTTACCTGGTTTTTTGGGGCGTTCCTGGCTTATTGGGTGCTGTTTTTCATTAAAGATATGATCAGCAGGGGGATCTTAATAGGATTCTCGCTATTCGCCGTTTTTGCCGTATTAAAGATCGACCAGATCTATATCCTTTCAATGTTCTATTTTATATCCGCGGTCAGTTTATTATTATGGGCGTATTTTTTGGACCTGGTTCGCAGGTCGGAAATAAAGCGCCTGCCTCCGGAACTTATCGTTTATCTCTGTTTTATGGCTGTCGGGTCTTTAAGCCTTTTGAGGGAATCGGCAAGTTTCGACCTTAATATATGGTCCATGCTCCCCGCGTTGATCGGGAGCCTTGCTTTTGTCGTATATTCGCCGTCCATCGGCAGTAATAAATCCACTTATCTTAAGACGATGTGCCTGGCAGCCGTATTTTATTTTGCGGCGGTAGCGTGGTTCCAGATAGAAGCGGTAAACATGGTTTTCTACAGGTTCATGCCACAAGGAAGGCTTATGGCCATAGACCGCGAATTCGATCTTTTGATCCCAAAGGAAACAGCCGTCCCCCTCAGGGAAATGAAAGAATACTTCCAGGCCAATCTCGGTAAGGATGAGTACATTTTTATTTTCAGCGACCACATTTACCCTTATATCTTCACGCCGGGCGGGCTTCCTTGCGAGTACCTTGCGAGCTTCCAGGTTCCCGACAAGAAGAGGGAGGACAGGATGCTTTTATTATTAAGGACTAAAAAAATAAAATACGTCTTATTCTCATGCGGGATGGCGGCCTATAATTCAGAATTGGCAGCCAGGAATTATCCGAAGCTTTACGATTTTATTTCCAAAAATTACGTAAAAACAGACAAGCAATTCCTGAATTTCGTCGTATATAGGAATACTAACACATAATGTTCAAGATATTATTGGTCAATCCGCCGCGGGAACATGTGGTTAAACCCGATCTTCCGGGGACTATCAATGTTGATCTGGGCGAAATATCTTCGTTCCCCCCGATGGGGCTGATGTATCTGGCCCAAGCGGTGCGCCAGCATGACCGAAATTTCAGTGTAAAGATATTAGATGCGGTACCGGATAAGATCTCTTATGGCCGGATCGCGGAAATAGCCTTTGACTATTCCCCGCAGGTCATAGGGATCACGGCCCATACGTATACTTTTTATGACGTTTGGAAAACGGCATCCGAGCTGAAGAAGCGCTTACCCGGGGTGCCTATCGTCATCGGAGGATCGCACATGTATATCTTCCCCCGGGAAACCATGACACACAACTGTTTTGACTTCGGTGTCAGCGGGGACGGAGAGGATGTTTTTTCGGGTTTATGCGGATCTTTATATAAGAACATCGAGATAAGGTCATCACCGGGATTATTTATAAGGAAAGGCGATGAGGTTACTGGGTCCGGCACGGCCCTGGTCAGCGACCTCGACCTGGTCAAATTACCGGCAATAGACCTTATAGACCACGACAAGTATTACAGTACGATAGGTCAGCAAAAAGCTGTCGGAACGATCTGTTCATCAAGGGGATGCCCTTTCCGGTGCACGTTTTGCCAGGTCCCGAAAGTCCCGTTCAGGACCCGGTCTATTAAAAATGTCATACTTGAGATCAAGGAATACGGCAAGGCCGGCGTAGATGATTTTTTCTTTTTTGATGACCTTTTTAACATGACCAAAGGCCGCGTCGTTGAATTTTGCAATGAAGTACTGGATAATAAGTTAAAGATCGGTTTTATGTTCAGGGGGCGGATAGACCAGATAGACGATGAGATGCTGGAGCTCGCGCGCAAAGCGGGTTGCCACAGCATTTCTGTCGGGATAGAAGATGCCACGGATGAAGGCCTTAAGGCCATAAAGAAGAACATCACGATAAAGCAGGCTTTTGATTGCGTACGCCTTATACGTAAATACGGGATACGTTGTTCAACGAATTGGATCATCGGTTTTCCGCACCATAAAACAGCAGGCGATCTTGAACATTTATTGAATACGGCAATAAAGATGGATTCCGACTATGCGCAGTTCAGCGTATTACAATGCCTGCCGGGCAGCGAGATCTACGAGCAGGCGGTCAGGGAGAAAGGAATAGACCCGGAAGCATGGCGTTCGTATGTATTAAATCCCGTGGATAAATTCGAACCATTAATATGGGAAAAGCATTTTACCAAAGCAGAGCTTTTTAAATTCTACGAGCACTGTTATAAAAAGTATTATTTCAGGCTTAAAGTATTTGCTCGGGAGATGCTTAATCTCAAGAGCGCAGACGAGTTTTTGCTCAAAGTCCGTGCGTTTAAGACGGTATTTTTCAAGAAGAGGGAAGAGATAACGAGGGAGAGGGTCACTGAGGCCAACCGCATCTTTTACGACGCAGTCGCCGAAGATTATGAAAAGATAGACGGGAGGCGGAACGCAGGGCTTATGAGGTGGCTCAGGTCAAACCTCGAGGGCATCCGTAAGATCTCTCCTGGAGGCAGGTTATTGGATATCGGGTCCGGCAGCGGTTTGGTTGGCCGCTGCGCAGAAGGGATATTTGAATACAGGGCCGGCATCGACGTGTCAAAGGCGATAGTAGACGCCAACCGTAATTCGTACGATTTTGTAATAGAAGGCGATCTTAATAAGTTGCCGTTTGAATCGGAAAGCTTCGACGTTATAACATGTTTTGCGGTCCTGCACCATTTACATGGTTTTGAATCGCTGGTCTCAGAGGTATCCAGGGTCCTGAAGCCGGGGGGAGTGTTTTATGCCGACCACGATATGGATAAAAAATTTAGCGAGAATTTCTACCTACCGCTCGCGATTTACAGAAGACTGAAAAATGCAAAAGGCCAATACGGTAAAATAGCGGGCAAGGCCGCCTATGACACGTATGATTATGCCGAATGGCAGGCGGACGGCATAAAATCCGGGGAGATCGTGAAATTGTTCCGGGAGAAAGGGTTTTCCGTCTCCGTCAAATATCACTGGTATGGGCTCTCTTTTTTCACTGACATTGTTTTTTCCAAAATGCCGTATCCACGAGGATTCGCGCCGGTATTCTCGATACAGGCGGTTAAAACAGGTAAGCGGCCATGATGAGTGCCATGAAAACGGTAAAATTCGGATGTCGACTTCTGAAGGCGAAGATCTTGCGCAGGAATATCCCGTTCGTAGTGCAATTTTCGGTAACTAACAGATGCAACTATAAATGCAGGTATTGCTACGCGAAATATTACGAACGGAAGACTGCCGAATTAGACTTAAGGCAGATATTTAAGATGGTAGATGACTTGTGCCGGATAGGGACAGTCAGGATCAACCTTGTCGGAGGCGAGCCGTTGTTAAGAAAGGATATAGGAGAAATAATAGATTACATCACGGGTAAGGGGATTGAGTGCGCGATGACAAGCAACGGTTCTTTAGTCAGGGAAAAGATAAACGATATAAGGAAGCTGGACCTGCTATGCCTGAGCCTGGACGGCGATAAAGCGGCGAATGATTATAACAGGCATGCCGGGTCATATGATAAGGTCATGGAAGCGATCGACAGCGCGCTTGAGCGAGGCATAAAGGTCCAGATCGCCACGGTATTGACAAAAGAGAGCATTCCATCAATAGATTTCCTGGTAAATTTAGCAAATAAGAAGAAGATCAAGATTGCGTTTACAACCCCGATCACGCAGGCATCCGAAGGCGGAAGCAAAGCCATCTCAAATATCCCTTCGGACAGAGATCTGAAGGCCGCCATCAAGAAAATAATCAGCCTAAAGAGGATGAAAAACCCAATACTCTTCTCGTACAAACCTTACAAGTTCGCTTTAGATTGGCCTATCGGATACGATATCGATAAGATCATAGGCAAAAAACCGGGTTTTAAGTTCCCGAAATGCTATGCCGGGAAATATTGGGGGATCATAGATGTCAACGGTGATGTCTATCCATGCCCCGCCCTGGTAGGGGTAGTGAAACCGCATAACTGCATAGAAAAGGGATTTAAAGAGGCATGGCGGGAAGTCTCAAAACACGCATGTTTCACGTGCCATCTCCCGTGCAATAACGAGTTCAATTACCTGTTCGCGTTAGATCCGGAGACCATAATAGACACATGCAGGCACAACGGGAAGTAAAGGCGATGAAGGTGTTGCTGATAAAGCCTTACCTTACCATAAATTCCGAAGATTGCGAAACGTACGGGTTATTCCCGCCGATGGGCCTTGCTTATCTGGCAAGCGTGTTAGAAAGGGACGGATTTGATGTGAGGATCCTGGATTGCCAGATAACAAAATCCGGAAAGAGCAATGCAGGATTAGGCGATTCTGTAAGAATGGGGATATCAGATAGCGAAATAAGGAAATATATAAACGATTTCAAGCCGAGTATAATTGGCATCTCCAGCAATTTTACCAGTTTTTATTTGGACCCCATCAATGTTGCAAAGCTGTCAAAAGGTGCCTGCCCTACGGCCAAGATCGTGCTGGGCGGTGCGCATGCTACGGTTGCTTACAGGGATACGTTGAATGTAAAAGAGGTGGATATCGTCGTCAAGGGCGATGGGGAGATGCCTTTCCTGGAGTTGCTTCAGAAGATCCGGGAAGGAAGACATTATCACGATACCTGGAATATTGCGGCGAAGGACGAGACCGGGAATATAATCGACAATCCCCTGAGAGAGCCGATGACGAAGCTGGACGATCTGCCGTTCCCGGCTTATCATTTGCTGGACATGGACCGATATATACACCAGCACGGCAAGAACTTCGCTTTTTATTACGCTTCCCCGGCCGGTTTTATCATGACTCAAAGGGGATGCCCCTATAATTGCATATTTTGTTCCACGTCGAAGTTCTTTAAAAAATACAGGGAAAGAAGCCCCAAGAACGTGGTGGACGAGATAGAATTCCTGGTCAAGGAATATAAAATACGCGAGATCCATATATTAGACGACTGTTTTAACGCCAATGCCGGACGGGTAAAAGAGATCTGCAGGGGCATGATCGACAGGGACCTAAAGATCTCATGGCAAGTTGGGCAGGGTATGAGCATAACAAACCTTGACCGGGATTCCTTGAAGTTAATGGTAGAAAGCGGCCTGTACAGGATAGGTTTTTCGATAGAATCCGGCTCGCGCAAGACCCTTAAGTACATCAGGAAGGCCATGGACCTGGAACGGTCGCTGCAAATAATAGAACAGTGTAATTCCGTGGGGCTTTATACGCACGGGAATTTTGTTATAGGCTTCCCCTATGAGACTGTAGAAGATGTCGGGGAAACCGTTGCGTTCATAATGAAGTCGAAACTGGATTTTATCAAACTTACCATTTGCCAGCCCTTATCAGGAGCGGACATTTACCAGTCTTTTATCGACGCGGGGATCTTTGACGGCACTCCCAGGGACGGGAGCCATTACCTCCACACCCTGTACGACACCAAATTCTTAACTGCCTCGCAGCTGAATAATATCCGGACAGGGACCGTCAGGAAATTTTTTATCAATAAGATATTATGCGTATTCAGTGTCAACGGCCTCAGGTATTCGATCTGGCCGAAAGTCGGGTCGCCCGGGAAATTACGGTATTTTCTTAAAGTGAGTTTTAATATCCTGCGCTTGATAGTCTTAAGAAGGAATATCGCATAACATGAAGAACCTGGATAAGAGGCTGTATTTGGCCTCACGTTATCTGTTGAGGAAAACCGACTGCAATATGCCTCCACTCAGGATGGGCGTAGAGCTTACAAATAACTGTAACCTGGAATGTATCATGTGCCCCAGGGGTGGGATGAGCCGGAAGATAGGGAACATGGATATTGCCGCCTTCAAGAGGGTAATAGACCAGGGGAAACAGGGCCTGGAGATGGTTTCCCTGCAGGACGCCGGAGAGTCGACATTGAACCCGGGCCTGGCCGAAATGATACGATATTGCAAAAAGAACGGAGTCCGGACATTATTATCGACGAATGCTACGCTTTTGCGCGGGAAACTGGCTGAGGACCTGGTCTCGTCCGGTCTTGATTACATCATTTTCGCCTTAGACGGGGCCACAAAAGAAACATATGAAAAAATAAGGATAGGGGCAGATTACGATGCCGTAGTGTCAAATATAAAAAATTTTATTACTGAAAAGAAACGGCGGAACGTCAGGCTATTTTGCACTTTGCAGTGTATCTATATGGATGATACGGAGAAGGAGATCAGGCAGTTCGTGCGCATGTGGAATATACCGGGCGTTGACGCGGTAAGGATCCGCCAGATCACGCACGGCGTCGACACCGGCGACCCGAAGCAAAATAAATATTCCAATATCGATTACAAACTGCCTTGTTATTGGTTATGGAGCGACCCGTATGTTAAGTGGGACGGCACAGTGGTCCCGTGCTGCCAGGACGTTAACGCAGATTACGTCCTCGGGAATATCATAGACAAACCGATGAGCGAAATATGGAACTGCCAAAAGATGCAGGATCTGCGCAATATGCACCTGAAAGGCGGGATCGGCCTGGTGCCCTTATGTAAAAATTGCAATATGTATAAGCCTAAATGGCCTTTTATTTTAGGCAGTTCATTTGTCGGCATAATGCAATTGCAAAAGTTAGTCCCGTTTATTGAAAGTGTAATATGCAAGAGAAGGTACTCGTGAAATTCTTACTTGTCACGGCGCTTGACAAAAAATTCGTCAAACTTTGGGCTTGCCAGGAGACTTCGCATATAGGGAGCATGCTTCCCCCGTCTGACCTGTGCAGCATCGCCTCGAACATCCGGTCAAACGGCCACGATGCCGCCATTTTAGATCTGCGCCTGTTCGCGGATCCCGTCGGTACATACGTCCGTAAATTAAAAGAATACGGCCCGGATGCCGTTATCCTGAATATATCGACAACTACGGCAAACGATGATTTTAGGATCGTCTCTTTGACCCCTGATCCGGTAAAAAAAATAGCTTTTGGGACCCATGCCATAGCCGAACCCGGCGATTGTTTTCAACACGGAGTAGATTTCATCCTGGCCGGAGACCCGGAAAAGTGTATCATGGAACTGGCTGATCACGGCCTCGCGCCGGATAAAACCAGGGGTGTTATTTCAAAAGATACGGTTATTGAAGGGTTTAAGCCCCTTTACGAAGAAGACCTGGACCATTTCCCGTTGCCTGCCCTTGACCTGGTCGACCTGGACAGGTATCATACCCTTTTCGTAAAGAACAGGAGATTTTCCGTCATACTCGGCAGCCGGGGCTGCCATTTCGAGTGCAACTTTTGCCTTATGCCGTGTTTATTCGGGGCGAAAATAAGGCAAAGAAGCGCGAAAAATATCATAGATGAAATGAAGCGCGATTTCGAGATGTTCAAGGTAAGGGATTTTGTTTTTTTGGACGCCACATTCAACAGCAGCGAGTCGCGGGTGTTCGACATCTGCGAAGAGATCGACAGGAATAAGATGAATTTCGTAAGATGGTCATGCAACATGCGCGTTTCTCCCGTATCTGGAGCTTTATTAAAAGCAATGAAAAGATCGGGATGCCAAAGGATATTCTATGGAGTGGAAGATGCCGGCTTATTGAACGAGATAAATAAGAATATAACCTTCGAGCAGATAAAAAAGGCATTCTATCTCACCAGGAAACACAGGATAGAAGCAGGAGCTTTTTTGATGCTATTCCCGAACGGGGCCGTGAGCGAAGCAGATTACACCGCGAAGATAGTACGATTGATTAAAGAGATAAAGGCGGACATGTTCCAGTGTAATGTTGCAATACCGTTCCCCGGTACGGCGATGTATAAGAAAATGAAAAATGATCTGTCAGGCAACTGGTCTCTTTACGACCCCAACGGGACATGCCTTCCCTATAGTTCACCGGTAGACCTCGTATCAGTAAAGAACAGCGTGTATTTAAAAATAGCATTATCCAGCCCGCGTATAGTATTAAGGACATTATTAACCGCGAACAGGGAAGACCTTATTTATGTCATTAAGAAATTTATCGCCATGATCAGGAAGGGCAAGAAGGGAAGATGGAAAAAATAGACCTATTCTTCGAAAAATATGCGGATCACCTGATCTGGGTGCTTATTTCAGCGTATATCCTAATTTTCGGGTATATATGTTTCTTAAAATACCAATATTTTGGTTATTACGACTTTGACTTGGCCAGCGACGCGGTCGTTTTTTGGAATAGCGTTCACGGCAAACTGCTGTATTTTCCTTTTTTGGAAGAGATAATTTTCGGGGCCCATTTGTATCTGATAATGTTCCTGATCATGCCGATATACGCGGTTTTCCAGAGCCCGTTGACGATCTTATTCCTGCAGAGCGCGTTCCTGGGATTGGCGGCATACCCGCTGTATTTGTTGGCAAAGACCAAGCTGAACAAAACTTTTTCTTTGGCCGTAGTCCTGGCCTACCTGTTATATCCCGCGCTGGGATTCGGCAATCTTTTTGAAACGCATTTTGATATGTACGAGATCTTTTTTCTTTTCTTTACATTGTATTATTTTGAAAAGGGCTATTTTAAAAAGTTCCTCGTTTTTATATTCTTGACACTGTTCTGCAAAGAGAACGCGAGCCTGGTCGTATTCATGATGGGCATATACGCGATGGCGCGAAGGAGGCCGGCAAAGTGGGTCCTGGTGCCTTTGTTTGCCGGCGCTGCCTGGTTTTTAGTATCGGTGAAGGTCGTGATCCCCTTCTTTGCGAAGGACGCGAAATTATATCCCGAAGGTTTTATATTCGGCTCCCATTACAGGCACCTAGGGAACAGCCTCTCTGAAATGGTCAAGACGATAATCCTGCATCCGGTACAGGTCGCGGCTTACGCGCTTACCCCCAGGAAAATACTGTACCTGTTCCACCTATTTTTGCCGGTCGGCTTTATAGGTTTATTAAGCCCGTTGCCCTTGTTGATCATCATCCCGATCTTGATGCAGAATTTGCTGGCTTGGTCGGAAACCACCTCATCGATCTATTTCCACTACGTTGCGATAATGATCCCCTTCATATTCTTTTCGGTCATATGCGGGCTCGATAAGCTGATGCGCTATGAAGCCGTCTCCAGGCACCGGGCGAGGTTATTGTTTTGTTTTTTAGGGTTTGTCGTTATTTCAGGCATATATTTACAGGCGCCGCAATTTACCTTCGCGCGGCACATATCCCAGTATCAAGCCGGAGATAATACGCGGGAAAGAGATAAACTGATCGAAGCAATACCGAAAGATTCTTCCGTAATAGCGACTTTTCAGTTTTTACCCAAGTTATCCAACAGGCACGATCTTTATTCCATGCATTTTGTATCGACCGGGAACAAGATGTATACGAACGTGAAATATGAACCGCCAAAGGACCTTCAATATGCGCTCATAGATTTCAACGAGCCTTTAATGATCAATGCCTTCTTCCCGCCATCCGCCCCGGACAACATCCGCTCTTTCCTTGAAGCGGGGGACTGGAGGGTCGCAAGGGCCTTTAATGACACCGTCCTGTTCAGGAAGGGCTATGTTAAAGGCCCAAAGCTCTGCGAGATGGTCGTTGATCCCAAGATACAATACCCGATGAGCGTGGACTTGAATAAAGAGATCCTCTTTTTGGGCTATGATATCGTCGATGATAGCGCGCCGGACAGCAGGATATTACATCTGGCCTATTACTGGAAGAGGATAAAAGGCAATAGCAGGCCGACAAGCTTTTTCATCCAATTCTCGGATGCGGAAGGCAACGCCAGGTTAAGGGTCGAGCACGCGTTCGGCTACAGGGTGTACATGCAGGACGAATGGAAAGAAGGGCAGGTTGTAAAGGAGCACCATTACATCCTAGTCCCTTCCGGTACGAGTAAGGGCGATTATAATATCAGCTTCGGCCCATTTATTTTCGTTAAAACAGATTAGGAAGATATGAAAAAAATAGAAGAATTTTGCCAGAAATACGCAGATCGCCTGGTCTGGGTATTTATTTCAGCGTATGTTATTATTTTCACTTGTTTATGTTTCATGAAATACAGGTCATTCCACTATTATGACTGGGACCTGGCAAGCGATGCGGTCGTCTACTGGAACAGCATCCACGGCAAGATGCTGTATTATCCGTTTCTCGGCGGTAACATATTCGGCGCGCACATTTATCTGATCGCCTTCCTGGTCATGCCGCTATACGCCGTCTTCCAGACGCCGCTCTTGCTCCTATTCCTCCAGAGCCTTTTTTTAGGAACGGCCGCCTACCCGCTTTATCTTATCGCGAGGTCCAGGCTCGGTAAAAGTTTCGCTTTAGCTATAGCGGCAGCATACCTTCTTTATCCGCCGTTGGGCAACACCAACCTTTTCGAGACGCATTTTGACGCATACGCCGTTTTCTTCCTGTTTTTTACGCTGTATTTTTTTGAGGTAGAAAAATTTTGGAAGTTCCTTGTATTTGCTTTGCTGGCGATATCATGTAAGGAGAATATCGGAGCCGCGATATTTATGATAGGTGTTTACGGCCTCGTCAGGAGAAGAAGCGCGAGATGGACGTTTTTGCCCATGGCGTTGGGAGCGGCATGGTTTATTATTTCCATCGGAGTACTGGTGCCCATGCTCTCAAAAAGCATGAAAGTGCAATTAAACAGCGATAACTACATGTTCATGGAACTTTACAGGCACTTCGGAAAAGGAATTTTCGGGATAGCAAAGGGAATGTTATCGGAACCGTTTGATACGATAAGATTTGCTTTTACTCCCGGGAAATTATCATATCTTGCCCAGATATTCGCTCCGCTTGCTTTCACGCCTTTACTGGCGCCTTCCGCGCTAATGATGGCAATACCGCTGTTCCTGCAGAACCTGCTGGCAGGTAAGTGGACGTTCACATCCATACATTATCACTACACGGCGCTGCTTATTCCTTTTATATTTTTCGCTTCCGTCGTCGGGATAGAGAGGATCTCAAAGTCCGCGGCGCCTTTCCTTAAAAAGAGTAATTTAAAAGTTTATTTTCTTGTTGCGGCAGTAGCGTCTTCCATCTTCCTCGAGGCTCCGCAGATGGAGCTATATAAGATTTTTAGATTGTACCGGATAGACGAATACTCTAAAGAGAAAGAAAAGGTCCTGGATCGGATACCTAAAGATGCTTCCGTGATCGCTACATTCCAGTTCTTGCCAAGGCTTGCGAACAGGCATGATGTTTATCCGTTAAATTGGTTATTGGTGCGCGATAAGGTGCACGCGTCCTGCGGATACGAACCGCCCGCAAACCTCGAATACACACTGATAGATTTCAACGAACCCCTCATGACCAGGGGGGCTTTCTTCCCGCCCTCCGCCCCGGGCAACATCCGTTCTTTCCTTGAAGCGGGGGACTGGAGGGTCGCAATGGCTTTTAATGACATCGTCCTGTTCAGGAAGGGCTATGATAAAGGCCCAAAGCTCTGCGAGGCGGTCCTTAATCCCAGGATACGGTACCCCATGAACGTGGACCTGAATAAAGAGATCCTCTTTTTGGGCTATGATATCATCGATGATAGCGCGCCGGACAGCAGGCTATTGCATATGGTATATTACTGGAAGATGATAAAAGGCAATAGCAGGCCGACAAGCTTTTTCGTGCAGTTCTTGGACGCCAAAGGCAACTTCAAGTTCCAAAATCAGCATGTTTTCGGTTACAGGGTATATTTACGGGACGAATGGAAAGAAGGGCAGGTTGTAAAGGAGCACAATTATATCCTGATCCCTTCCGGCGCGGATGAAGGCGACTACAGCATTAGCTTCGGCCCGTTTATTTTCGATTAAAGGCTTAATTAGAAGGAAAAGGCGCATGCCGGCTAAAATATTGATAATAAAATTGGGGTATTCAGAGACCCTTGACAAGGAAATAGGGACTACCACGAGTTTGGGGGACGTCCTGCGGACGACCGTCATCTTGAATTATTTTAAAGATGACGACGTCACCTGGCTTGTGGACGAGAAAGCCTACCCGCTGCTCAAGGGGAACCCTTTTATAAGGCGCGTCCTCGTCTTCGGGCCGGGATCGGTGAAACAATTGCAGCGCGAGCGGTTCGATACAGTGATCAATCTCGAAAAAGGCCCGGAGATCTGCGCTTTTTCGGATTCGGTGAAAGCGCGGAGGAGGTTCGGGTTCAGGCTCGACCCGGGAACCGGTGCCGCGCAGGCATACGGCGGCGCGGAGATGGTATTAAGCCTTTGCCTTGACCTGGAGAAGAAAAAGGAGAATATGAAATTTTGGCAGGACGCGCTCGCTTCCATGATAGGCAAAAGATGGTCGGCGCGCGAAGAATATATACTTGGTTACAAGCCGCGTTCTAAGGTAAAATATGATATAGGCTTTAATTGGGTCGTGGGAGACAAATGGCCTAACAAGGCGTGGCCCAAAAAGAATTGGCAAAAGCTCGAAAGGTCGTTAAAGGGCAGATACAACGTATCCTGGCAAAAGGGCCTCCGTGACCTTGACGACTACATGGATTGGATAAACTCCTGCCGGCTCATCGTGACCAATGACAGCCTGGGGATGCACCTGGCGATCGCCTTAAGGAAAAAGATAATCGCGCTTTTCGGGCCAAGTTCCTCGAAAGAGGTCTATCTTTACAAGAGAGGCGTAAAGCTTCTGCCGAAGACGCGGTATAAATGTGTGCCGTGCCTCGATCCCGTCTGCGCCCAAAAGGTCAATTGCATGGAATATATCACTCCGGAAGCGGTAAGAGAAGAGATCGTAAAGATGCTTCCGGCCAAGAGGAGATAGATGGAAGACCATTTCAGGATAGACAGCCACAAGCTTATCTTCCACGTCGAGAGAGTGAATGACTGGCTTAAGGGCAAGCAGATAAGCCCGATATATCTCGAGATCGCCCCGTCAGGCGGATGCAACCACAGGTGTGTCTTTTGCGCGGTCGATTACCTGAAGTATAAAGGCGTGCTCTTAGATACGGACGTCCTTAAGAGAACGGTCAAAGAGGCGGGCGCGCTCGGCGTAAAAAGCATAATGTTTGCAGGTGAAGGCGAACCCCTGCTGCATAAGGGTATATGCGAGATAATAAGATACACGAAACGCAGAGGCATAGACGTCGCGGTCACGACCAACGGGGTCCTTCTTAAAAAAGAGGTCTCGCGGAAGATCCTGAAATACTTAAGCTGGATCAGGATAAGCCTTAACGCGGGCACTGCCGGGACTTATTGCAAGATACACCGCACAAAGAAAGAAGATTTTTACAAGGTGATGGAGAACCTGCGCGAAGCGGTGAAGATAAAAAAGTCAGGGAAATTAAAGACGACGATCGGCGTCCAGTTATTGCTGATTCCCGGCAACGTCAAAGAGGTCGTTACCCTTGCGCGGATATTAAAAAAGACCGGCGTCGATTATCTGGCTGTCAAGCCGTATTCGCAGCATCCCTTGAGCGGGTCGCGCATAAACCCGGGATTTGACTATAGGGACCATATCTCAATGTATAAAAAACTGCGCGGCCTTGAGGATGGCAGGTTCAAGATAGCTTTCAGGGACGATACGATGAAAAGATTGGGTTCGGAAAAGGAGTACGGGCGCTGTTTGGGGCTGCCGTTCTGGGCTTATATCGACGCGAACGGTGAAGTATACGCCTGCAGCGCTTTCCTCGGGAAGAAGGAATACAGTTTCGGCAATATTTATAAGAATAATTTTAAGGATATAATAAAAAGCAAGCGCAGGAGATTGGTGATGGCCGGGATAAGCTCAAAGATGGATGTGGAGAAATGCCGCAGGGCCTGCCGGCTGGATAAGATCAACAGCTACCTCTGGGAGTTGAGCAACCCGGGGCCGCACGTTAATTTCATTTAAGGTGAAGATGCCAAAACAGGACAGGGGCCGCGATCTTATACGGATATACGAGATGATGCTGAAGATCCGCCTTTTCGAGGAACGGGTCATCAGTTTGTATCCTAAGGAAGAAATGAAGACGCCGGTCCATCTATGCGTCGGCCAGGAGGCTATCGCGGCAGGAGTTTGCCGCAACCTCACCGATAAAGATTATGTTTTTACGAACCACCGCTGCCACGGCCATTGCCTGGCGAAGGGGATGAGCATGTCTTCCATCATGGCCGAGCTTTACGGGAAGAGGGCCGGCTGCTGCAAGGGGAAAAGCGGTTCCATGCATCTCTCCGACCCGGATAAAGGCATCCTCGCAACATCGGCCATAGTCGCGGGGAACATCCCCATAGCCGTTGGGGCGGCGCTGAGCCTGAAACTCAGGAGGAGAGGGGGTATCGCGGCCGTCTTTTTCGGGGACGGGGCTGCAGACGAAGGCGCGTTCTACGAAAGCCTTAATTTTGCCTCGCTGAAAAAACTGCCGGTCTTATTTATCTGCGAGAATAATTTTTACGCCACGAATTCCAGGCAGGAAACAAGACAGCCGTTGGATAACATATTTAAAAGGGGCGGGATCTTCGGGATAAAGGGGTTCCGCTGCGACGGCAACGACGCCGTGAAAGTATTCGACCTCTCAAGAGGCCTGGTCGAAAAGATAAGGAAAGGTTCGGGGCCGTATCTTATGGAATGCCGGACTTACCGCTGGAAGGGACACGTCGGGCCGGATTGCGATTTTGAAAAAGGCTGCCGGCCGAAATATGAGCATGATGCCTGGGTAAAAAGATGTCCGGTAAGGAAGCTCGAAGGCATATTATTGAAGAAGGGTGCGCTGACCGGCAAAGGGATCGAAAACATGCGCCGCCGCATTACAAGAGAAATAACGAAAGCGGAGAAATTCGCAAAGAAAAGCCGTTTCCCCGCAAGCAGTGAACTTTACGACGATGTATACTGGAAGGAATAAGCATGCCTTGGACTAATGTTGCGGTAGGCAGGGCGTTAAAGGGCAGATATTCCGCGGATAAGCCCGCGTCAGGCCGGACTTTAAACTATAGGGAGGCATTGAGAGAAGCCCTCTATCAGGCCCTCAAGAGGGACTCCAGGGTTTTTATCCTGGGGGAGGGCGTAGACGATTCCGCCGGGGTTTTCGGCTCTACGGTAGGGTTGCATAAAGATTTTCCCGGAAGGGTCTTCGATACGCCGATCGCCGAAAACGGACTGACCGGTTTCGCTGTAGGAGCGGCCCTGGCCGGGATGAGGCCGGTACTGGTCCATATGAGGATGGATTTCCTCCCGCTCTCTTTCGACCAGATATTGAACCACGCCGCGAAATTATGTTATATGTCGGGCGGGATGAGCAATGTCCCGCTGGTAATACGGGCGGTTATAGGCAGGGGATGGGGCTCTGCGGCGCAGCATTCGCAAAGCCTGCAGGCGATGTTCATGCATATGCCGGGCATAAAAGTCGTCGCGCCAAGTTCCGCGTATGACGCCAAGGGATTACTGCTATCAAGCATAGCCGACGGGAACCCGGTCATTTTTATCGAACACCGCTGGCTTTACGATATGAAAGGCGGCGTCCCGGAAAAGGAATATTTTGTACCCATCGGGAAAGGCGTTATCAGGCGGCCGGGGAAAGACGCGACCGTAGTCGCTGTTTCCCTGATGGTGAACGAAGCCGCTAAGGCCGCGAAGGAGCTTAAGGACGGCGGCATAGATATAGAAATAATAGACCCGAGGTCCCTCGTCCCTTTTGACGAAAAGATAGTCGTGGATTCAGTGAAAAAGACAGGCAGGCTCGTCATCGCGGATATGGGGTGGCGCTCCGGAGGCGCGGCCGAGATAATTTTAGGGCGGATCCACGGCAAGATAAGGAGATACCTTAAAGCAGACGTGCAGATAGTGGCGCTTCCGGACACTCCGACACCAGCGTGCCCCCGGCTGGAAAAAGCGTTCTACAAGGGTTCCGGGGACATAGTAAAGGCGGTAAGAAAGGCCTATGGATTACGAAAAAAATAAACTTAGCATCATAATGCCGGCTTTGAACGAAGAGGCCAATATACGCGATGCCGTCTCAAGTACGCTTAAGGCGCTTGGCCTTTTTAATATCAACGGAGAGATCGTAATAGTCAACGACGGCAGCACCGACCGGACCGGGGCGCTGGCCGAAGAAATATCCAGGGAATATCCGGGCCGCGTCAGCGTAATAAATCATGACAAGCCGAAAGGCATAGGCGCATCGTTCTGGGAAGGCGTGGACTCGGCTAAAGGCGATGCCATCGTCATGGTACCGGGGGACAACGAGAACGACCCGCAAGAGGTATTCCGTTATTATAAGCTGCTTGAGCAGGTGGATATCGTGATCCCCTTCATTTTCAACAGGGAGGCGAGGCCTTTATTCAGGAACGTCCTCTCGCTCCTCTACCGTTTTATAATCAATACGACCTTCCTCGTCAATTTCAATTACACGAACGGTACCATCCTTTACAGGAGGTCTATTTTATGGGGGATAGACGAACGCTCCGGCGGCTTCTTCTTCCAGACCGATATATTGATCAGGGCCGTGAAAAATGGCTATCTCTTCGCCGAGGTCCCCTATAAGGTAGGCTCGAGGAAGAACGGTTCCTCCAAGGCAATAAGCTTCCCGTCCCTGTTCAAGGTCATCGAAGGTTACCTGAAACTGGTAAAAGATTTTTATTTCAGTAAAGATAAAAAACGGCAGCAGGAGTACTCGAGCGATTCGCAGACAGCCGCCCGCAAGAAATAACCGGCAGCAAAATTTAAATATGGACAAATTGATACTGGACGGCCAAAAATTGATATGGCACCAGGAGCGCCTCAAGGCCTGGCTCAAGGACGAGAGGATCGCGCCTATAACCATCGACTGCTCATTGACCAGGAGATGCACTTACAGGTGCGCCTATTGTTACGGCGCGCTGCAGGCCAACGACGAAAAGAAGATGACCAAAGACGTGATATTCAGGTTCCTGGATGACGCGGCCGAGATAGGCGTCAAGGCGGTGAGCTTTGTTAGCGATGGTGAAAGCACTTGTTCGCCGCATTTTTACGATGCTGTCCTGAGAGGGAAGGCGAATGGGCTCGACATGGCCGTCGGGACGAACGGCTACCTGCTTAAGGAAGAGCGCCTCGAAGAAATATTGCCCGCCCTGACTTATATAAGGTTTAACATATCCGCCGCTGACCCGAAAAGGTACGCGCAGATACACGGTTGCGGCGAGAAGTGTTTTGAAAAGGTCTGCCGGACCATCCGCGAATGCGTAAGGATAAAAAAGGCGAAGGGGCTGGATGTCACGATCGGTCTGCAGATGGTCCTTTTGCCGGATTTTATAGACCAGGTGAAACCGCTTGCCAAGCTCGGGAAAGACCTCGGGGTTGATTACACTATTTTTAAACACTGCAGCGATGATGAGAAGGGGAGCCTTGGCGTCGATTATTCGAAATACAAAAAGTACATCGACGTGCTAAAGGAAGCCGAGAAACTCTCGACGGAAGACTATAAGGTTGCCGTCAAGTGGTCGAAGATATTAAGCGATGGAAAGAGGGACTACTGCCGTTGTTACGGCCCGCCTTTCATCATGCAGTTTTCCGGCTCGGGCCTTGTTGCTCCATGCGGGATGTTATTTAACGAAAAATATTCAAAATACCATATCGGGAACATAGCGGAAAAATCGTTTAAAGAGATATGGCGGAGCGAACGCTATTGGGAGGTCATACGCCTGGTCTCCTCGGATAAGTTTGACGCCCGGACGATGTGCGGTACCTTATGCTTACAGCATAAGGTAAACGAATTTTTGTGGGACCTCAAGAACGGGAAGACCTCCCCTGAAAAACCCGAGGGGAAACCCCCGGCGCATATCAATTTCATATGAACGCCATATCTCACGCCTTACTGACGTTTTTTGTCGCCATGCTGGTCCACTTGGCTATCTGGAGGATCCGCTTGCCGAAGAAGAACAGGGCCATCGTCCTGTTGAATGTTTTTTTCTGGACGCTGGTTTTAGGAGTTATCCTGCTGGAGGGTATTTCAAGCTATACGGATTACATAGTCCTGTATTGCTGCCTGGCCGCTGCTTATATCGTTTCTTACCCGGCTATGGAGGCCGACAGCCCGTCGCTTGAAATAGTGCGTAACATTGCCAAAGCCGGCGCGTCCGGGCTGGAGAAAGGGGAGCTCTACAGTACAATGACCGACGAGAAACTGGTAGTCGCAAGGGTCGAAGACCTTTTAAATGACGGCCTGGCCAGGTTGGATTCCGGTAAATATATGCTGACCCCGAAAGGGCGTTTCCTGGCGGGCGTATTTGTATGGTTTCGCGGGCTCTTGAACGCCCCGAAGGGCGGCTAAGCGGGATGGGCGATAACGGCATGCATATTTTTATTCCTTTTATCGGTTTAGCGGCGAACAGTCTTGCCCAGGTCGCTGTTTTCAGGTTTTTTCCGAGGATAGGATTGCTGAGGTCCGTGTTTTTCGGGTTTGCGTGCGGATTCATCGCGTCATTACTGGTAACACCCGGCGCTATGTCAGCGAGTAATTTCGCGATATACGTCTTGCTTGGTTATTGTTATTTTCATTTTGTCAACATGGGCGAGACCGCCCGCAGGATACGCATCCTGACGGAATTAGCGGATGCCGGAAACGGCCTTTCGCTGGGAGAGATACTGGGGCGCTATAACTCCAAGGATATCATAGACCGGCGCCTCACCAGGCTCATCAACAGCGGACAGATAAGATGCGAAAATGGGAGATGCTATACCGGAAACGTAACCGTGCTGGCGATGGCCGGTTTTTTGGCGGCCGCGAAAAGGATCATTTTTGGTGAAATGCGATGAAGCCGATCAAAGTACCCGGTAACTACAATTATATAGCCGTTTTTTTGACGTTCGCCTGCAACCTGAAATGCAGCTACTGCATAAATAATTTCGAGCAGAAACTGATAAAGAGGAGAGTCGTCCCGGGAAAGGATCTCGTCATCGGGTTGAACAGGATCGTCTCAAGGGAGGACCTCCCGGTGACCCTTCAAGGCGGAGAGCCCACCTTGCATCCGGATTTTTACTATATCGTCAACAACCTGAAGCCGGAACTTAACATTGATCTCCTCACGAACCTGCAGTTCGACGCGGACGAGTTCATCGCGAATGTCGATCCGGGCAGGATCAAGAGGGACTCTCCGTACGCGTCGATAAGGGTCAGCTATCATCCGGAACAGATGAAACTCGACGATCTCATAAAAAAGACGCTTAAGCTGAAAGACGCGAAATTCAGTGTGGGGATATGGGGAGTTTTGCATCCGGCCTCGGAGAAGGTCATCCTCGAGGCGATGGAGAGATGCAAAAAACTGGGCATCGATTTCCGCACCAAGGAGTTTTTGGGCGGGCACGAGGGGCGCTTATACGGGACGTACAAGTATCCGGGCGCCTTCGACGGGAAGTCCAGGAAGAAAGTGAAATGCAGGACGACAGAATTCCTGATAGACAGCGAGGGCAGCGTTTTCCGGTGCCACGCAGACCTTTATGCGGGCAAGAACAGGATCGGCAGCATCCTTGACGCGGGGTTTGAGATAGAAAACAAATTCAGGGATTGCGCCGACTTCGGGCACTGCAACCCGTGCGACGTAAAGGTCAAGACCAATAGGTTCCAGGAATACGGCCATACCTCCGTAGAAATAGAGATCCCATGATGGCATTACTCCTTCCCGCGGTCATCGTCATTTCGGGCGCGATTGCGTACCTGAATTCGCTGTTAAATCCTTTTATCTGGGATGATGCATTCCTGATCGCCGCGAACCTGCACATAAGGTCCCTCGGGTTTATCCCAAGGCTTTTTCTCGAGAACGTCTATCATCAGGATATGGTAGGCAGGTTCTACCGGCCCGTGCTGATGACCAGTTTCGCGTTAGATTATCATCAATGGGGGCTGGACCCGTTCGGTTACCATATAACTAATATCCTGATACATCTGGGCAACGCGCTGCTCGTGTTCGGTATTATCCGCCTGGTCTTCCGGAGGAAGCTCCTTGCTTTTTTGACGGCCATGCTGTTTGTATTACACCCTGTCCAGGTCGAGTCAGTGACATATATCTCCGGAAGGGCGGATCTGCTCGCGGCATTTTTCTGTCTCCTGACCCTTTATTTCTTTATAAGATATGCCGACTTTGGCGGTTACAGGAGAAAGCTTTATTTCGGGGCCTCCGTATTATCTTTTTTGTCGGCCCTTTTTTCAAAGGAGTCGGCCGTGGTCTTTCCCTTAATACTCATCTTCTATGAAACTTGTTTTAGGAAAGACGGGATTAAGGGTAATAAGTCCTTGAAATACGCATTCTACGCCGCGGCCTTGCTGGTCTTCGGCATCATAAGGCATCTGGTCCTGCTTAATGTTAAAGGCACTTTGACCGCGAGCGGTTCTTTGCCCCTGTCGGACCGTTTTTGTCTCATCCCGTCCATTATCTTTACGTACATAAAGCTGCTCCTGTTCCCGAAAGGATTGCACATGGAACGAAGCGACTTTCTGTTCGAGAGGCCGCACTATTTTTTTGACCACCGCGTTATCATCGCCATTTTTGCCCTGATCGCGGTCGCAATATTTGTATGGCTGGTGAGAAAGCGCCGCAGGGAAGCGCTCTTCGGCTTCGGATGGTTCATCCTCCTGCTCATACCCGTCTTAAACATCATCCCCATAAACGCTTTCATAGCGGAACATTGGCTTTACCTCCCTTCCGCCGGTTTTTTCCTTTTATGTTCGTCTGCGCTCATCGGTCTTTTCCGTTTCGAATCGATAAAGCTTTGCATAGCGAGCTTCATGGTCGTCATTTTAGTCATGCTGTGCACGCTTACCATAAGGCAGAACTATATATGGAGGGACCCCGTATTCTTTTATAAATATACTTTAAAGTTCTCTCCCCTGAGCACCCGCCTGCGCACTAATTTAGGCGTCGAATACTTCAATCTTGGCTTATATAAGGATGCGGAGAGGGAATTAAGGCTCGCGCTCGCCGCCGAACCGGCAGGCGTAAACGCGGTCAATGACTACATAAACCTCGGGGCCGCGCTTTATTGGCAGGGGAAGAAGAAGGAATCGATGGAGGCTTATGATAACGCCATAAGGCTTAAACCGGATTCTCCCCTGGGGTACTGGTTCATGGCTAACATCCTTTTCCATGACAACCAGACGAAGAAAGCCATAGGGTTTTACAAGAAGGCCGCCGAATTAGTTCCATCCAACGCTTCCTATTGGCTTACGCTGGGCAATGCCTATCAGAAGGATAAGGATCTCAAGGAAGCTGAAGGGGCGTACAAAAAGGCCATCGCGGCATATCCGGCTTTCTTTGAGGCCAGGATAAACCTGGGCGCCGTTTATTACAGGCAAGGCCTCTTTAAAAAAGCATTCGGGGAATACGGGGACGCCATGAAGATCGACCCGGAAAGCCCCGAATCTTATTATGGCATCGGGAACATCAGCGCCGCGATCGGGAAGGCCCAAGAGGCCAGGGATTTCTGGGAAGAGGCGCTTAAAAAGGACCCGAACCATGCCGGCGCGAAAAAGAAACTCGAAAAAGCCGGAAAAAAGAAGTAACCATCTTGTTGACAAATGGGCCTATATGTAATAAAATCTAGGTTTACATAAAAAGGAAAACCGAATATGGAACAGAAAACCTTGGTAGTGATCAAGCCCGACGGACTGAAGAAATCCCTGACCGGTAACATATTGACTCGGTTGTCGGAAACGAAGCTTGAGATCGTCTCGGCAAAGATAATACGGGTAAGCAGGGAACTGGCGGTAGAGCATTACAAGCATATGAAGGATAGGCCCTTCTTTGAGGAGCTCGTAAAATATATACAGGGCGAGCTACACGAGAGGCGTAAGGTCATGGCCATGGTCTATTGGGGTGATGACGCCATAAGTAAAGTTAGGAAGCTTGCCGGTTCCACGAACCCCGAAGAGGCCGATCCTACGACCATCCGCGGTTCATACGGCCGCATCACCACGAAAGGGCTTTACGAGAACGTGATACATACGTCCTCGAACGAAGAAGAGGCCGAGCGCGAGATAAAACTCTGGTTCGAGCCGGACGAAATAATAGTGGACCTTTATCCCACCAAATTCGTGACGCTTACCAACATAACAAAGAGAGTCTGGGAATAATGCTGATACGTTCCGAAGAGATCACCGCCAACAGTTTCCTCGATATCTTCAAGAAGTTAGTCAAGAAGAAAGAGGCAGCCGGCATAACCGCGGTCCAGAACAACCCCAAAGACCTTTTCGACAGGGCCAAATCTTACGGCATACATTACAAGAACGGCAGCTGGGGCTGGTCATCAAATATATGGAGCCGCAGTGCGGCCGGCAGCGTTGTCGTAGAGAAAGACGAAGACCTGCGAGCGGAGCATACCCAGCTCATGCAGCGCGTACTCGAGCAGATCTTATGCAAGCCGATGGTCCAGGTCGACGCTAACCTCGGCCAGCCCGGCTCGAAGGCGGAGATGAGATGCAGGCTATTTATAGATCCCCAATTCCCTGACATCGGTTACCGCTGGAAAGAATTGAATTTCGACGGCGACCCGTCGAAAGAGCCCGACGTGACGCTTTTTTGCATACCGCATTATCTTGAAAATCCCAACGTTCCGGGCGGACACGAAATGCTGAGAGTGATCAGGTTCCCCAACCATTCATATTCCATCGTCACCACCAGTTCTTACCAGGGAGAAGTGAAGAAGGGCTTCCTTTCCCATTGGATATACTATGTTTACAAGAAGGGCGGGACCGGCGAACACGCCAGCCTGAAGGAGTTCACCGCGAAACGCATAGACGGGAAAAACAAAAGGATCGTTATGGCCCTGTGGGGCCTTACAGGCAGCGGAAAGTCCACCCATGGCATGTATACCATAAACAGCCACACCGCCCCGGCCTTCAAAGAAAAATTTGGCATTGATATTTCAAAATATATAACCGAACAGGTGATAAAGAATGACGATATTATAGGCGTATTTGAGGATTGCGTGGTCAGCCCTGAAAGGGGAGCCTGGACCAAGACCGAGGATCTCGACGACAGCCAGGAAGCGATGTTCAAGGCCGTCTCCTCTCCCCGGGCCCTGCATGAGAACACCGAGTGGGACGAAAAGGGCGATGTAAGCTTCGACGGGAAACTCCTCCAGTACCACGGTAAGCCCAACCAGAACGCAAGGACCGTCCTTATGCTGGAGGATACCGGCTATTACGACGGCAGCGTCGATTCGACCGGCCCGCTTAACATGGCGGTCTTCATCAGCCCCGGCTATATATCAGATTACGCCTGGCTCAAGTTGAACGACCCGGCTTTTGCGGCAAAAGTGCTCGCCGACGGCCGCACGACAGGACATCCGGCGCAGAGCAGGAAAGGGATCGGCGAGGAGAAATACGAATCGAGATACTGCCTTCCTTTCACTATGGGCGTCGGGAATGCCGCGCACGTAAAAAGATTCCACGATTTTATCAAGAAGAGGGAGAAGACCGATAACCCGCTCGAGGTATTCCAGATCAGCACCACAGGAAGAGTGGGCGCAAACTACGATTGGGTAGAAGTGCAGCTCGGTGACAAAAAAGTAAAATTACCGAAGACAAAGTTCGAGGAGATAGGCGGCAAAATAAGGCCGGTCGGGGGCACGGGGCCCACGATAGAAGAAACGGAATTGTTCCTGTTCCAGGCGGCAAGGGGCGCGGTCAAGTACGAGCCCCATCCCGTATGGCGCGATAAGGTCCTGGTGCCGGTAGAAGTCGAGGGGCTGTCAAAGGAACGGCTTAAGGAGTTGAACCCGTTCCATTACAGGTCTGCCGCAGAGATGAAGCGCCTGCTGAAGGCCCAGATATTGACCAGCAAGTTCTACCTGGAACAGCAGTGCCCGGGCCTCTCCAAGAACATATCTAACGCGATGGATTTTTAATGAAGGCGCGACTTACGGAACGAAGGGAACGTAAGTCGCCGCCTGAATTAATACTTGATACGAAAGAGGCAACATCTTTTTATAATAACTTTCGTATCAAGTATCCGATGAAGGAGGAATGCTTTGCTTAGGAGCATGACCGGTTTCGGCCGCGCCGAAACGGCCGCGAAAAACGGCAAGATACAGGTAGAGATAAGGACCGTGAACCACAGGTTCTTCGAGGTATCGTCCCGCCTGCCGGAAAATTTCCAGATATTCGAAGACAAGCTGAGGACCGAGATAGCGAAGAAAGTAAAGCGCGGGAAGATAAACCTGTCGGTAGTGTATGATAACCAACAGAAGTCAGGGCCGAAGCTCATCATAAACAAGGACCTCGCCCATAAATACAAGAAGCTGCTGCTGGACCTGAAACATTCCCTGGGATCTAAAGACGAAATAAACTTTTCCCAGATAATCTCCTTCCCCGGCGTAATAAGCGTAGAAGAACAGCCCAGGGAAGAAACCAGGCTCTGGCCGCACATCAAGTCTGCCCTGGACAAGGCCCTCTCATCCCTGGTAAAGATGCGCGAAGATGAAGGAAAGAGGCTCGTTGCGGATATATTAAAGAGGAAGGCCCTGATCTCCAGGAGCCTTGCGGTGATAGAGCACCGCTCTAAACTGACCGTCAGGGAATACCGCGGCCATCTATTAAAGAAGATAAAAGAGCTCTCCTCCGGGAAGATAACCCTCGACAAGGGAAGGATAGAGCTCGAAGTGGCCCTATTCGCCAAGAATTCCGATATCACCGAAGAGGTGACCAGGATAAGATCGCATCTTAAAGGCCTCGTGGAAGCGCTGTACCAGCAGGACGAAGTGGGCAGGAAACTGGATTTCATCGCCCAGGAATTGCACCGCGAGATAAATACGGTAGGCCAGAAGACGAACGATTACAAGATCGCCCAATTGGCCATCGCCGTAAAAGGCGAGATAGAAAAGATAAGGGAACAGATCCAGAACATAGAATAGGGCCTATGCCTGAGAGAAGGGGACACATTTTCGTCGTTTCAGCGCCGTCGGGAGGCGGCAAGACTTCGCTTGTGAAAGCCCTTTTGAAAGAAGACAAGGTCATTACCCATCCGGCTTCTTTCACCACGCGGCCCAGGCGCGTAGGCGAGAAAGAAGGCGTCGATTACCGCTTTATTTCAGAGGATGAATTCAAGCGCCGGCTTAAAAAGAAAGATTTTTTGGAATGGTCCCGCCCCTTCGGGCGGTATTACGCGACGTCAAAGAGCGCCATAACGGCCAATATCAGCAAGGGCAGGGACGTTATCCTCAGCCTGGATTGTAACGGCGCGAATTTCGTAAAGAAGAATTTCAAGGATTCGACCTCTATCTACATACTCCCGCCTTCGTTGAAGGCTTTAAGGCAGAGGCTTGTCGGCCGCATGACCGACCATTCCTCCGAGATAAATAAGAGGTTGAGCTGCGCGAAGGCCGATATCTGCAATATCAGGAAATATGACTACGTGGTAGTCAACGACAGTTTTTCGGAAGCCGTAAAGAAGATCAAATCAATCATCGTCGCGGAAAGACTTAGGGTGAGGTGAAAAATTGAAGAAAAAGGGTATTATTTCGATGGAAAGCCTTCTCGACAAGACCGACAATTCGATCTACAAGCTTGTGATACTTGCTTCGAAGCGCGCCCTGGAACTGAACGAAGGGAGCCCGAAGCTGGTCGAGACCGAAAGCAAGAGGATATCGACCATAGCGCTTGAAGAGATCAAGGAAGGCAAGATCAGCATGAAGGAAAAGAAAAAATGATGGCGAAGAAAGAAGTGATCCTCGGGGTCAGCGGTTCCATCGCCGCTTACAGGGCGTGCGATATCGTCAATAACCTGAGGAAGACGGGGGCAAACGTCACTGTAATCATGACGAAGGAGGCGAAAGAGTTCGTCGCCCCGCTGACGTTCCAGACCCTCTCTCGCAACAAAGTCTATTCCGAGATGTTCGAATTGCCGGACGGATGGAGCCCGGTCCACACCTCACTGGCCGACATGGCCGACCTGATAATTATCGCCCCTGCCTGCGCAAACGTTATAGGCAAGATAGCCAACGGCATTTGCGACGACCTGCTGACCTGCGTGGTCCTGGCGTCAAAGGCGAAGGTCCTCATGGCTCCTGCCATGAACGAAAAGATGTACCTGAACCCGGCCGTGCAGGATAACATCAAAAAACTCAAAAGCAGGGGAATCAAATTTATAGGCCCCATCAAAGGCCCGCTGGCGTGCGGGCATGACTCCATCGGGCACATAGCCGATACCGCGTCGATAATCCTGGAAGCGAAAAAATCACTCAAGGGTTGAAGTTGCGAATACTCATAACCGCGGGTCCCACCAAAGAATATATAGATCCCGTCCGTTTCATCTCAAATTCCTCGACGGGTTTTTTCGGATACCAGATAGCGGCGGAAGCGGCCAGGCGCGGGCATAAAGTCACGCTCATAAGCGGCCCGGTATGCCTGATTCCTCCCAAAAAGGCGAAATTCATCCCAGTCGTCTCCGCTCTTGAAATGAAAAAGGCCGTAGAGAAACATTTTCCCGGGTCAGATTGCCTTATAATGTCGGCTGCGGTCGCGGATTACAGGCCGGTTACGGTCTCCCCGCAGAAGATCAAAAAAGAAAAAGGCCCGCTTACATTAAAATTAAAAAGGAATCCTGACATACTTTCGATTATTGCGCGAAAAAAGAAAAACAGGGTTGTGATAGGCTTTGCTTTAGAGACCGGCGGTCTAAAGAAGAACGCGGAGAAGAAATTAAAAGGGAAGAACCTCGACTATATAGTCGCCGTAGCCATAAATAACAAGAAATGCCCGTTTGGAGACCAAAAAATCCCAGTTACGATAATATCGCGAACAGGCAAAATAGAAACTCTTGTTTCCGACAAAAAAAGCCTCTCAAGAATTATCCTTGACAAAGCAGAGGCGGCAAAGTATCATTATAACGCTAGTAAAATTTAAAAGAGAAAGGAGGCAAGCAACATGTTGAAGAGAAAAGGTTTTACCCTTATTGAGTTGTTGGTTGTCATGGCTATCATACTTATCCTCGCGGGTTTACTCACACCTGGACTATTTAAGGCCAAGACACAGGCCGGTAAGGTAAGCTGCGCCAATAACATGAAGCAGATAGGTACGGCGCTGGAATTGTATGCGGGCAAAAACAACGATAGCTATCCCTCCAGCCTAAGCGCGTTAAGCGTAGATAACGACATCGATGATATAGCTGTCATAAGTTGCCCTGTGTCCGCATCCGTGTACGGCAGTTTTACAACGCCTTCAAGCACAATGGCATCAAATTCCAAAGTTTTGGAGTGCACTGCAACTGGCCATGGTACGGGAGCCGCTATAACTCTCTACAAGGGCGGTTACGTAAAGATCAAATAAGAGTTTAGTTAATTAAAAACTTCAAAAAGGCACCCAAGAGGAATTCTTAGGTGCCTTTTATTTTGACTTTTATATTTTTTTATGTTAAATTAAGTAACAAAGCTAAAGGAGGGGGTGGAGATGTGGCTATATAGATGCAAGAGAAAAGGTTTTACCCTTATTGAGTTGTTGGTTGTCATGGCTATCATACTTATCCTCGCGGGTTTACTCACACCTGGACTATTTAAGGCCAAGACACAGGCCGGTAAGGTAAGCTGCGCCAATAACATGAAGCAGATAGGTACGGCGCTGGAATTGTACGCTAGCAAAAACAGCGATAAATATCCCTCCAGCCTAAGCGCGCTGAGCGTGGATAACGACCTCGACGATATAGCTGTGATAAGCTGCCCTGCGAGCGGATCCGTGTACGGCAGTTTTACAACGCCTGCAAGCAGTATGGCATCAAATGCCAAAGTTTTGGAGTGCACTGCAGCTGGCCATGGTACAGGATCCGCTATAACTCTCTACAAGGGCGGTTACGTAAAGATCAAATAATAATGGGTGAAATTTAGGGTATTTACAAAGAAAGGCACTTGAGCTACAATACTCAGGTGCTTTTTGTTTAAGGCGACGTACCCAAGTGGTAAGGGAGCGGTCTGCAAAACCGCGATCCACCGGTTCGATTCCGGTCGTCGCCTCCAAATTTACCTGTATAAGAGCCAAAACGCCGGGATGGCGGAATTGGCAGACGCACGGGACTTAAAATCCCGCGACCGTAAGGTTATGAGGGTTCGACCCCCTCTCCCGGCACCACTCTAGTCAACAAATTACCACTAAAAAGCAAGATATTTTTCTTGACAAATATCTACGTTGGGTGTATTTTATACCAAGCAATGTCGTAACATGAAAACCAAACCGGAGCCGGAAATTAGGCTCCTTTTTGTTTGGTGAAAGCGGAGAATGGAAAAGAAGAAAATAATAATAATCGAAAACAACCCGGCAGCGGCCAGGGACATCTCTGAAGTATTTTCCGAAAGAGATTGCAACCCCATGGTGGCGGCCAACGGCCTGGACGGCATAGAGTTAGTCTGCCAGGAATCGCCGGACCTTATCCTGCTCGACCCTTGCATTACCGATATAAACGGAAGCTCCGTATACAAACTGCTCAAGGACGACCCTAAAAACTCCGATATCCCCATCCTGATCTGCGTCACCAACGAAAGGGACCTGTTCAGGTTCTGCGGCATGAAACAGCAGCCCGAAGAAAATATAATAAGATTTACTACGAAGCCCGATTTCAAAGAGAACGTAGACAAGGTCCTTAAGCTCCTGGAAAGCAGGATGTTGTCGAATAAATTCCAGCTCAACAGCGAGCAATTCAAGAAGATCCTGGTAAAACTCGTGAGCGCTTACCAGGAATATAACGGCCTGTCGTCGGAAGAGGTCAGGGGCATACTGAACGAAGTCCTCGAGAATATAACGACGATGTTAAGCTCCGAGCTCGGGTCGGTGATGCTCGTCGATGAACCGGCGCAGGAGCTTGTGATCAGGGCTTCCAAGGGCCTAAGCGAAGACGTGATAAACAAGACCCGCGTAAAGGTGGGCAAGGGGATATCAGGCTGGGTGGCGAAGGCAGGCAGCCCGCTCCTCATAAGGAATATCGAGACCGACGAGCGTTTTTCCCGCCAGAATTCCAAAAGATATTACACTTCCTCTTTATTGAGCGCCCCTATCCGCGTAAGGAACAGGGTCGTCGGGGTCGTGAACGTAAACAATAAAACTACCAGGGAACCTTTCACGGAATATGACCTTTCGCTCCTGACGATCCTCACAAATGAGATGTCTATAGCGATAGAATCCTCGCATTGGCAGAAAGAGCTCGAAGAAGCCAACGCCAGGATAGAAAAACTCAAGGTCAGCAAGCAGATACTGTCGGATATCGCCCGTTCGCTCGATGACGAATTATATGAGTTGACAATTTCGCAGGAAGTCAGTAATATAATATACTCAAGGCTTGATTATAAAGAGATAATAGACGCGATTTTGGAGATAATCGAGCGCTCCATAGACTGCCATTTGTGCGGATTGCTGTTTGTGGACGAGGAAAAAAAGACGGGGATAATAGTCGAGGTAAAATACCCGGCTACCCAGCAGGAAGTTGACAGCTTTAAGTTGAAGATCATTGAAACGTTCAACAGGTTGACAGGGGGGAGACTGTTGCCGGAACAAGTTTCGGTTGATCAGGCCCGTAACAGCGGAAATCTGACAGATTCATCCGTCGAGGACAGGAACATCCTCAGCTCTTTCCAGGCGCAGTTGCTTTTGACAGGCGAAAAACCTATCGGCATGCTGGCCATCACCAATTCATTCCCGAACGCCTTCAGCGGCGAGGACCTGCGCGTCTTTTCGATCATATCCCGCCATTCAAGCATTGCCATAAACAACACCATGCTGCACAAGAAGATAACCGAGCTCTCGATAACAGACGGCCTTACCGGCCTTTATGTTTACAGGTATTTTAACGACGCGCTTGACAAGGAAATATTGCGGTCTGCCAGGTACAGGCAGCCGTTCGGGCTGATAATGATAGACCTGGACAGTTTCAAGAGAATAAACGACAGTTATGGCCATCCCCAGGGCGACGAAGTATTAAAAGAGGTCTCCCAGATATTCAAGAAGATATGCCGCGAGGTCGACATAGTGGCCAGGTACGGCGGCGAAGAGTTCGCGATAATACTCCCGGAGACGGACCTCGAGGGCGCGTTCGTGCTGGCCGACAGGATAAGGATGGTCGTAAAGAACTACGCTTTCGGGACGAAAGAGAACGTAATAAACCTGACGGCGAGCATCGGCGTCGCGAGCTATCCCGATATAGCGATCTCAAAACCGGAGCTCATAAAGCACGTCGACAGGGCGTTATACAGGGCCAAGGCCGAGGGCAGGAACAAGACCTGCCGCGCCGTAAAGGAGATCACGAATGAGGTCCAGTAAACAACTTTTGCTCTGCTGCATCGTCACGATCTCCCTTTTGGTATTTGCGCACATGATCGGCGCGCAGGAAGACAAGACGGTCTCCCTCGACGTGCAGAACATGAATATCGACGCGGTCGTAAAGATGATAGCCGACCAGAGCGGAATGGACGTAGTACTGAGCAACAACGTCATCGGGACGGTCACCGTAAAACTTTACAAGGTAAGCGTCATCCAGGCCCTCGATTCGGTCTTGAAGGCGAATAATTATTTATACGCTATCGATAGCGGAATAATAACCGTATATACCTACCAGGACGCGGAACAGCAGGACCGTTTCGTAAATCTCCAGACAAAGGTCTTCGCGCTTAACTATACAGACGTCTCCGACTTGAAAAAGGTCATCCTTTCGATGAAGACCGCCCGCGGAAAGATAGAGACGAACGAAAAGAACAACCAGGTAATAATCACCGATACGCCGGAGAAAGTAAAAGAGATCGAGATCGCGCTTAAGGAGCTCGACCAGCCGACCGAGACGAAAGAATACAAGTTGATGTATTCCAAGGCCAAGGATGTGGAGCCGAAACTTCTCCAGGTGATCCCGAAGGAGAAGGGCGACGTATATATCGACGAGAGGACGAACAGCATAATAGTAAGAGCTACGCCCGTAATACTCAAAAATATAGAAGGTTTCATCGGGGGATGGGACTCGCAGCATAAGCAGGTGCTCATCGAGGCGATGATATTAGAGGTCACCCTCGATGAAGGTACAAAACTCGGCATACAGTGGCAGCAGTTGATGCAAAAACCGCTCGACGCTAACGGAAAATCTTCCAGCCATCCCGCTCTTATCAACACGGCCGCGATGTTCGCTTCCGGGCTTCCGGCTGCCGGACCGGCAGGTTTTTTCAAGATCGGGAGCCTTACGGCCGACGAATATAATATCGCCATAGACGCGCTCAAGAGCAACGCAAATACCGAGGTCCTCTCGAGCCCGAGGATCGTGGTCATAGATAACGAGAAAGCGAATATACTTATCGGAAGCAGCGAGCCTTACGCGGTCGCGACGACCGACCCGATAACCCACTTGCTCGTCCAGGATATAAAATATGTCGATGTCGGAGTAAAACTGGAAGTCACGCCGCAGATCGGCGAGGATAATTATGTCACGATGAAGATCCACCCCGAGGTCAGTACCGCGAGAAGGGTGCCTGAGGTAGACAACGTCGTGGCTAAGGATACTACCCAGGCCGACACCGTGATGATGATCAAGAACGGCGAGACGATAGTCCTCGGCGGGCTTATCAAGAACCAAAAGAAGCTGACGGTAAATAAGATCCCGGTATTGGGAGACATACCGCTGTTCGGCCTGCTCTTCAGGAATAAGAATTACCAGGACGAAAAGAAGGAAGTGATAGTCTTTGTCACCCCGCACATCCTGACGAATGATAACCGCCAGACGGTTTCAAGGAAGGAATACCAGGATACCATGAACAGGGTCAAGAGAGACGATCCCATCATCACTGAAGCCATAGAGAAATCCGGCGGGGTAAAGATGACGCCCGTAGAGAAAGAGAAAGTGGGCGAGGCGATGAGAAAGGATGTTAAGAGATTATTAGATGCGGGCGATGAGTATTAACGATGACCACTACAACGCATGAGGCCCAAGGTTCTTTACGCGATTATCTCCAAATAATATTTCACCGCAGATGGTTCTTCCTTATGCCCTTCGTTATTGTCTTCTTCACTGCCAGCATAGGCAGTTTTTTTCTTCCTAAATTCTATCAATCGGCAGTCCTTATACTGGTAGAAGAAGAAAAACCGATCAATCCGCTCGCAACAAAAGAACCGACTTATGTTTCTG
>PLNR01000011.1:0-215648 GCA_003141835.1 Candidatus Omnitrophota bacterium
TGACCTGCACCCCTTAAACTGTACCAATGTTTAAGCTATAATCATGCTAACAGAAAGGGGCGTTATATGGCAAGGAAAAGATTCACGGCGGAAAAGATAGTATTGATGCTGCGGGAGGCAGAGGTGCAGTTGGCCAATGGGCTGGATCTCTCCCAGGTATGCCGTAACCTCGGGTTTTCCACGCATAGCTATTACCGCTGGCGCAAGGAATACGGGGGGATGAAGGTCGACCAGGCCAAAAGATTAAAAGAGCTGGAGCAGGAGAACAGCCGGCTAAAGAGGCTGGTGGCAGACCTCTCCCTGGATAAGGCCATCCTTAAGGAGGTAGCCGAGGGAAACTTCTAAGCCCGGTCAACAGACGCCGGGCGATAGAGCGTATTCGACAGGTATTTACCTCCGTCTCCGAACGCAGGATATGCAAGGTTATAGGCCAGAGCCGCTCTACGCAGCGTTATGGCAGCATCGTCAAGGATGATGAGGGGCCTTTAACCAAGAGGATAATTGAGCTGGCCTGCCAATACGGCAGGTATGGATACAGAAGGGTTACCGCTCTTTTAAGATCGGAAGGCTGGCAGGTAAACCACAAGAGAGTAATAAGGATCTGGCGTCGGGAAGGGCTTAAGGTGCCCAGGAGGCAGCCTAAAAGAAAAAGGCTCTGGCTTAATGATGGCTCATGCCTTCGCCTGAGGCCTGAGCATAAAAACCACGTCTGGAGTTATGACTTCGTCATGGACAGGACCCATGACGGCCGCCCCATAAGGATGTTGACCTTAATCGATGAGTACAGCCGGGAATGCCTGGCCATAGAGGTCTCCAGGCAGATAAAGACAATCGATGTCATAGAGAAGTTGGCGGATCTGTTCATATTGCGCGGCATTCCGGAGCATATACGCTCGGATAACGGATCCGAGTTCTCCTCGAGGCAGATAAGGCGCTGGCTCAAGGCCATAGGCGTAAAGACGCTTTATATCGAGCCGGGAAGCCCCTGGGAGAACGGCTACATCGAAAGCTTTAACGGCAAACTGCGGGATGAACTGTTAAACCGCGAGATCTTTGAGACGTTGTTCGAGGCAAAAGTCCTTGTGGAGCGCTGGAGAGTGGAATATAATACGCTCAGGCCCCATAGCTCACTGAATTACCGGCCCCCTGCTCCTGAAGCCATTGAGCCAAAGTGGCCGGAAAACGCGGTTGCTCTCTCTTAAGAACTGGTACAACTAATGGGGGCAGGCCAGCCTCAATAGGACTTGCAATTCATCTTCAAGAAATTCACGGAGTTTATTTGGAGTAAATTCAATTTTCTTCTTTTTTCTTTCCTTTTTTTCTCTTTTCAACATTTTTTTATATAAGTATTCAAAGTCAGAATAATAAGTTTGATCTTCTTTATCCTCTCTTACCCAATTGATATATTTCTTCGATAGTTCCCAATAACAGAGTACGTAGTAGCTGTTCATTGTCCAAACAAAATATTCAGGTGCTAAACCTTCTTTCAATATCAATCCTAAATCCTCGAAATAACCTAAAACATAATCTGCATACTTGTCTATTGCTTTATAGTTATCTGGTTTTAAAAGCAGCGTTTTCGCCAGATTGCTCCGATCATGTCGCATTTCACCTGAAGAAAACCTCTCATCTTCCTTGCGAAGGAATTCATAAGCAGCTACATTTCTGGCATTTGTAACTTGTTTGTAAATAAAATATAGGGTGACTATAGCTACAATAGCTGCTACTGCTGTCCAGAGAGTCTGCGATATGAGTAAAGGCATAATATATTTGGACACGAGTGGTTTAATATAATAAAAAATATCAGCAAATGTTTTCACATCTGTGTCTCTCCTTAAGAAATTGCTTGAACCTGCAGTGAACAGTGCGCGGTGCAAATATTATATCTGCCACATAGACAAGCTTTCTAAAGCTCTGTCTTTACGATATATTATTATACTCCATAATATTTCCTCTTCAATGGATTTTATGTAAGAAAGGAATCACCATAAGAGGTGACTCCCCTGAGGACCCCCAGTAATATTCTACAAGGGAAAGAGCCTCTGAACACAGCTAATGGGAAATCCGAGACGTATTCCCTCGCTTTTAAGGGGAGCATCTGCTACCTCTATAAAAACTGGTACAACTAATGGGGGGCAGGTCATCCTTCAGGAATGCTATCGTACCCCGTGAGGTTATCAAAATTGATCACCGTCGCTTTTGCAGTGCCGGGCAATACAAACAACAACGCTACACAAACGGCCAATAATCCAAATTTTCCAATCATTCGACCTCCCCCTTTCATTTTTATAACACTTCATTTATTTACAAATTGGATTATAGTTTAGGCGGGTAATTTTGGAAGGGAATTAAATCCTCGACGGAGACTGCCGGGAAATGATCTTATTCGAACGAAAGCGTGATCTTGAAAGCCCTCGTCCCTTTTCCCATGTCTTTCGGGAAAGGCGGAAAAGGAGTCGAATCTTTTACGCTTTTTACGGCAAGGCCGGCCAACGCCGGTTCTGCTTCGTTGACTGTTATCGGCTCGCCGAAAAGCGAACCGTCATCGGAAAGCGAAAAGGCCACCACGGCGTTTCCGCTGAGCTTTTCCTGCGGCATCAACCGCAGCGCGGTGTTAAGGATCTTCGTCCTTATCATCTGGTTATACAGGTCGAGATTTACTATCCTGTTCCTGACAGTCTCATAGTAGTCGGAATACGACGCACCTTTCATATTCAGGATGGGCTGCGACGAATCTCCGGTTATTATCGTAGGGGTAAGGAAAATGACCAACTCCGTCTTTTTTGTCTCGTCTATGACATTCTTGAAAAGCCCGCCGAAAAACGGGATATCGCCAAGAAGAGGAAGCTTGTTGACGGTCCTTATTTTGGTATCTTCTATAAGCCCTCCCATGACGATCGTCACGCCGTCCTTTACCACTACGCTCGTCTCGGCCTCGGAAGTCTTTACAATAGGCACGCCATCCGGGGACGCCGAGGTTTTTATCCTGCTGCCGACAGAGCTTACCACGGGCCTTATCTTCATAGATACATAGCCGTCCTTGTTCACGGATGGGGTCACGTAAAGCTGTATGCCGACATCTACGAAATTTACCGATTCCGCGGTTGTTACCGCTCCGGCGGCCGGCGTAGTTGTAGTCCCTGTGATATAGGCCTCTTTTGTACCGACCATAATCTTGGCTTCCTGTCCGTCGAGCGCGGTAATGCGCGGACTGGAGATGATCTTGGTATTTCCTACCGCCTGGAGAGCCTGGATTACCGAATTGAAGGTATTACCATCCCCAAAGCCCGTAGTTATCGTCAAGGTGCCGCCTGAGGTCAGATTGGCGGTAAGCTTCTGGTCAACCGTGACCTTCTTTAAGATCGTCTGCCAGTCAATCCCGGTAGTCAATGTGTCGCTTAACTCCACCTGGACGATCTTGGCGTCGATGAGGACCTGCCGGGTCTTTTCGTCAAAAGCGTTTATTACCCTTTCTATATCCGCCACTTTCCCGGGAAGGTCTGTCACAACCACGGTATTCGTGCGCTCGTCAAACCGAGCCGAACCCAGCCCTTTCGTGACCATATCCTGTATCTTTGGGTTCAGTTTATCGCTCTTCGCGTAATCGAGCGCGAAGACCTTCGTGACCGTCGGGGAATCCATCGCGACGATCATATCTTTCATCTGCGCCAGCCTTGTGGAACTTTCCATTAGTATAAGCGAGTTAGAGCCCTCATCCACCACCACCCTGCCTATCGATGTCTTTACCTGGGTGATGGCTTTAGCCACCTCTACGGCCTTAGCGTAGTTCAGTTTGACGGTGGCTAATTCTTTTTTGTCCTTGAACCGCTCGCCGTACATCGCCTCGTATTCCCGGCCTGTCATGACGTTGACGATGTCGTTGCGCTGGTCATAGGCGAGGTCATTCGACAGGAGTATTATCTCGAAGGCGTCCCAGACATCTACCTCTTTAAGGAATATCGTAACTTTACCTGTCACGCTCTTTGAGGCGACGATGTTCATGCCGGTCCTCTGCGATATTATCTTAAGGGCGTCGATTATATCTATTCCCTTAAGGTCGAGCGTGATCTTCTGCGCGGCGATAGGGGACTGCGCGAACGACACAACCGCGAAAGAAATAAAAATAAAGCATGCCAGAAACCCGGCCAGATATCCCGCAAACTTTTTCTTTCTATACATGGCATTCTCCTGTTATAAGGTAAGCTCGAGCCGTTCACCGTTAATCGTCAATATGACCTTATCCTCTTGTATATCCTCGACCTTTATATTGTCGACCGAATCACCCTTGTAAAGAAAATAAGATTTCTTATTCTTCCCGTCTTCCAGTATCGCCTGCGGCTTATCTCCCGCTATTATACCCATAAGAGTGAAATCCTTTAATTTATCATAAGAGGCCTGCGGCACCCTTGCTGCCTGCCCGGCCTGGACCGAGGATGCCTTGAAAAGGTCTTTTGACGCCAATAATCCCGAATTATCCGGGCTCTCCGCTGTCTGGGAAGGCGTGTTTGCCTGTGGGGCGGCAACAGCTTGGGCCTGATGATCAGGGCGTACGGCTGACTCCCGGGCGACCTCGGATATATAGACCGGCCGTTTCATGTTGAAGCTTATAATGTCGACTAAAAGGACGCCGGCGACAATAACTAGGATAGTTATAAGGGTTATATTTATGGCCTTAACATAGTCGCCCCCGGATTTGAATTGCGCGGATGGCTTTATTTTGCGGCGCGGCGCAGCTGCAACCGGTCTGCCCTCCGCTTCGCGCGGGAGATCTTTTTCCTTATCCTGCAACGGAACGGCTTTATTCTTCGGCCTTCTGTCGCCACGGATAAGCCTCAGGAGCTTCTCCTCCGGGCTTGTGAATTCTTCGGGCATTAACTTACCTCCCTGTCGATCACGGACTGGACTATCCCCGGGTCTATGGCATTTTTTTCTTCCATAATTACGGTCTCAACGCAGTCGTGGCAGAGCAATGCGATCTTCCTCGGATATCCCTGCGTATGTTTATAAATATATTTTATGGCGTCGTCGGTGAAGAGCGGCACCTGTGCCAAATAGCCCGCCTGTTTCAGCCTGAATTCTATCATCTGTTTGGTCTCGGACTCGTCCAGCGGGTTTATCAGGTATTTAAGGGCTACCCTATCCATGAAATTCTTTATCTTCCTGATGCGCGGCAGGAGCTCGATCTGCCCAAGTATTACAAGTTGCAGTAATTTATATTCATTCGTCTCGTAGTTCAGCAATATCCTCAAGAGCTCAAGCTGGTTAGCGTCCAGCTTTTGGCCTTCGTCTATCAGAAGGATTATGGTCTTGTTCTCATCTACGCCTTTTTGGAAAAGGTATTTCTCTATCGCGTCCTTGAATTCGAGTGTCGAACGGAATCCCGGCTTGATACCGAACATCTTCGCGAGATTCGAAAGGAATTGGAATTCAGTCTTATAGCTCGGGTCGAGGATCATGTGGAATATGAAGTTGTCGTCGCCGTGGAATGATTGCAGGAGGGTGCGCGACAGGGTTGTCTTCCCTGTACCTACGTCGCCAAGGACCACGCTCAGGCCGCGCCTCAGCCTTATGGTGATCTCGAGCCTGTTAAGGGCGGATTCATGTGATTGGGAACGGAAAAAAAAGGCGGGGTCCGGGCTTGTTGAAAACGGTTCCTTCTCAAGGGACAGGGCTTTATAATAGCTCAACTTGAGACCCTTCAGGTTCCAGCAATTCCCGTATCTTTTTTATCGGGTATCTATCCCGTCTTAAACCTATGATACTGTTCACCCTGTTTATCGTAGATTCGTCGAAGTACCTGTAATTCGTCTCCGGGCTCCTGCCGACCTCGAAAATAAGCCCTATTTTTAGGTAATATTTTACAGTTTCTATCGAAAGGCCAGTCAGCCTAGCTAAGTCTTTCACTAAATATAGGTTATGTATGGCCATCTTTCACTCCCTACTCAGGGAGCAGTATATAAAATCATACAGCTATTGTCAAGTATTTTTTGCAATTAAGGTCAAAGGATGGCTATTTTGGAAATTACGATCCCGCACCTGAGGAGGTTTGTGCCGGCTTGTTTCGGGTTAAGTGATAATTTATCGATAGCCAGCAGGCGCGGTGAGATCTGCACTTTACGCATAAAGTCTGAAATCTGCCCCATGTCCCCTTCCAACTCGAGGTCAGCGTAGAATTTCCTGTAGAGGCTGAATTTCTTCGTCGGCAGGGGTTTTATCTCGTTTATGTGCACGCCTGTCGTATTGGCTAGCGATTCGATATCCGTAAGGAATTTAGCCATCTCCTCTTCCACTGAACCTGCCATCTTCAACGACCCTGCGGCCTTGTCGTAATCGGTCGTTATCGGGCCCCTCCTCCTTATGAGGTGCTCGCTCTTTTCAAGTTTAATGCTGTCCGCGGCGATCTCATCGTCAAGCCGTTTCCATTTTATCGAAACCGGTTTTATTACGAACACCTCGGTCGACCACGCGATTATTACCGCCAATGTAAGGTAGAAAAGCCTGCTTTCGCGGCTGCTGAGATTTAACAAACTCATTTTCCCGCCTTCCCGGATAACGGGCAAGAGATCTCGAAATCCACGAATTCCGCATCCTGCGCCTTCCGCTTTGCGGCATATTTCACCTCTACGTTCTCAAAATATTTCGAGTCGTCAAGCAGCTTGACGAACCTGAAGACCTCGGATAAGGCCGAGGCCGTGCCCTTGATGTCCACTTTTTCATCTTCATATTTATAGAGCGCGAGGTTTATGGAGGAAGGGGCGATCCTGTATAGTTCATTCAGTACCAAAAGCGGCTTCGACCTCTGCGATGATTCGGCCGCGATTATATCGGCTACCTCCTTCTTCCTGCCGATCTCCTGGGCGGACGGGGCAACGTCCTTCAATTTTGATTCGAGCATCCTCAACAACTCTTCCTTCTGGTGCAGTTTATTCGCTACCGTAAACGATATGAGCACCAGCACGGCCGCGGCCAGGGATATAGAGACGACCGCCTCATTACGTTTTACCTTTACGGATTGGGCGGCCCTGAATTTTTTTGGAAGAAGGTCAACACGATCGGGACCGGCGGCGTTGCCTATCAGCGAAGAGAACGATCCCGAGGCGGCGGAAGATCTGAACATTTCCGGTATGCCCGAAGGGAATATCCCGAACTGGTCTTTGAATTCAACCTTCATACCGAGGGCTTTTTCAAGATATTCTTTGTGCGCCGATATCGCAGGCATATAACCCGTAAAGACTGCCGTTACAGGTTTCAGCGCGAGGGATTCCTTTTCGAACGCTGCCAGGGTCCTGGATATTTCTTCCTTAAGCCTCTCGATATAATCCCCGCCTTCGTCGGAGCCGAAAGTAAGTCCTCGCGTGTATATTACCCTCTCCTTATCGGCGATCACGATATCCGTGGCTGTCTTATCGCATTCCACTACGATGGCCGGCGCCGCACCGAGGGAAACCATGAACTCCGCGTCGATCTTTAACCAGTTAAGGATGCCGAAAGAGCTCAGCGTCACATGCGAGGGAACCAGCCCGCAGGACCTTAATACCTCAAGCGGCCGCTCGACCATGTCCTTGTGGCAGATGACGAGCATAACTTTAGAATAACCTTCTGCGGTCGTCTCTATCCGGCTGACGCCGTATGCTATCTCTTCTTTGGGATACGGTATCTGTTTTATCGCCTGGAACCCGGCCATCTCTTCTATCTCGGACTGATCATGGGACGGTAAACTCAATGTCTTTGTCGTTACGGATTGCCTGGGGATGACCAGGACTGTTTCTTTGGGCTTTATGCTGTAAGCCTTAAGGATCTTTCGCAATACCTCTGAAGCGGCTTTGGCGTCATTCGACGGCACAGGTTCGCTGACGCAGGCCTCTATAGCCGCATCAGGGCCGTTGACCGATATCTGGAGGAGTTTTATCCCGGATTCACGTATCTCAATCGCTGTTTTTGTCTTATCGGTAAATAATCCCATCACCTATTCCTCGTTCCAATACAGGATGTCTCCGGCCGTCACAGAGATGACGCAGGTAACGGTCCTGACCGCCCGCCCGCCCGAAGCGTAACCTTTTGACGTGACCCTGAAAAAACTTGAACCGCAAGAGACGAACGTTGTGTTTGCGGGCGTCAACGGCGCTATCCCCGCATTCACCAAATACGTCAGGAAAGAATCTTTGTTAATAAATGGTGTGTCATCCGCCGTCCCCTCAACACCGTCCGGGCCGGCCCTGTTCGCTATTATCGTCCCCGCGTCCGATGCAGTAAAACCAAGCGCCTCAAGCGCAGGCAGCGGCGCGGTGTTGACATTTATCTGCCATCCGGAGTTGGCTATCGGGTATACGGTAATATATCCCTTTAACTTGTCGAAGAGGACGCGGTCAACGCCTTTGACCAGCAGTAGTTCATCTACCGAATCAAATAAGGCGTCCTTCCTCTTATATCCTTCTTCCGTATAATCGTATTCCGCGGAACCGCCCTGGCGGACCGTATCCTGGTCGCGCCAATCTTCTATATTGGCCGCGATCTCATCGGCGCCCTCGGCCGTCGGATCAATAGACGCGATAAGCCGCGCGATCACATCTCTCGGTGCGTTATTGATATTCACGCGCGCTTCCTCATCCTTGGCGCCATAAAAAACACGGTTGTCATAATAAGGATGGCTGACGGTGAAGTATCCGGACTCACCTATCTTTATCTCTTTAAAAAGCGGATTCGTAGCTTCATTATTGCATGACCATGTTTCGTTCAGAGAATCCATCGTGTGGTCCTGCTTGCTGAGGATGACGGCCGTCGCGCGCTTCGCCCCCGCTTTAGCTAAATACAGAGCGGCAATGGCGTCCCTGTTGAACCCGGTCAATTTGAGCTCGAGCCCCATCCTTCCGCCTATCCCGATTGAGAGTATAGCCAAAATAGCCAAAATCCACAAGGTTATTATAAGAATAGCCCCTTTTTTCAAGGCGTGGGCACCTCATCCTTCAGGATCCCCGTAGGGATCAATATTGTTTGGGATACGACAAAGGGTTCGGCTGCACCGGCAAGGCTATACGTCAAAGAAACCTTCACGCCGAACGGGACGGCTTTATTATCTTCCGGCCAGGAGTCATTCCATGTGAATTTTCCGTCTTTTTTGTATGAATATTGGAATTTTATGGAGGATATCCCCGAAGCCATGCGGGACTTGATCCCGGCGCCTCCGGATGCGTTATCTTTATAAGTCTGCAACACCCTGTATACGGCCTTCTCTCCGCTGTCATACCCGTATGTGACCCTGAATATGCCGTTCGCGGCCCTGCAAAAAGAAAGTGAATCCGCTCGTCCCGAAAATATTATTATCTGCGAATTGACCGCGGCCCTTAATTCGCGAGAGATCGTGCCGAGAAGGTATCTCGCCTCCTGCCTCGTGCGGTAATTCCCCTCGCCCTTCTGCCATGCCCGGATGCCCACATTAAAGGAAAGATATATCGACACTGCAACGAGGGAAAATATCAGCATCGCGATCAGTAATTCGACAAAAGTGAATGCGGGGCGGTTCTTCGTCATTTTATCCCCGCCTCGCCTTTAAGATAAGTGTCTATTTCCATTTTCTCGTTACGTTCCTTGTTCGTCCAGGATATGACTGCCGTGACCGTATCGAGAGTGTCATCATCGCTTATTTTGGTTATCCTGGTCTCCATGTTATACGGCGTATCGGTGACCTGCCATGCAGTGTCCGCAACGTTGATGCCCCCTGCCAGTTTCTCCTGCTCCTCGAGCGCAGCGACCGAGTCCTGGACCAAAAGCGACGCCTCAAAGTATTCCTGCGCTATCTTCGAGGCGCGCAGCGATAAGGTAAAAGAGCGCAGTATGACTCCCAGGCCTATCGCGATAACGGCGATACTTGCCACGACCTCAAGCATGAGGTATCCTTTTCTATTCCGTCTTCTTGGCATTGACATATCCTGTCCCGGGATCCACCGTTACCGAGTATTTTCCGCCGTATTTTCCTACAATATTGAAATCCGCGCTGTCCGAAGTACCGTCAGGGTAAAAGACTATCTTTCCGGTCCCGGCCTTCAGGTCGACCGATACGGGATCGGGTATCGCCTTGACCTTCCCTGTCACCCACAAGTCGACGTTCCCGCCGTAAGCGTCCTGGTATTTGACATGATCCTCTGCCAGCAGGAGTTTCTGCGTCAAGTCGATATCCACGCTCGTCTCGGAGCCGCCGGTTATCGCCTTCGCCTGGGCGTACATCGCCAGGGAACTGAAATCAGAAACGAAATTCTGCAGGACCAGCGAATCGAACGACCTCCTGAACTGCGGGACCGTGAACGCGGCCAGGACAGCCATGAGCGTCACCACGAATATCAATTCTATGAATGTAAAACCCCGGCGCGCGCAGCTGTGTAACACCATTGACGACGGCCTAGTGCTGCTGCCCTGTAACGGCTTGTTTATTCGAAATGGTATCGCCGCCGCCCTCGATGCCGGTCCTGCCGTAGCTTAACAATTCATAATCTTTTTTGTCGGCGGCCGGCTTGTATACATAGTCGCGTCCCCACGGGTCGACAGGCCGCTTCTTTAGATACGGGCCGTTCCAGGATTTGAGGTCGCCGGGTTTGACAAGCAGGTCATCCAGCTTATCGGGATATACCCCGTTGTCCAGTTCATACATGTCCAGGGCAGTGGCGATACCCGTATTTATATCTGAAAGGGCCACCTTCATCCTTGCTTCTTCCGACCTGCCTACAAGGTTCGGCAGCACCATTGCAGCCAATATACCGATGATCACAACCACAAGCAGTATCTCTACGAATGTAAATCCGCTCCTCGCGCGCATGATGCCTCCTTTTATTTTACCATCAGGTTCAATTGGAATATCGGCAGGAGCATAGCGACCACTATAAATGCCACGACCGCTCCCATCCCGAGTATCATTATAGGTTCTATAAGCGACGTCATTATCTTGACGAGCCTGTCCGCGTAATGCTCATACGATTCCCCGATTCGGTAGAGAGAGACCTCGAGCGAGCCGCCCTCCTCGCCGACCGCTATCATGTTCTTCACGAAGACCGGGAAATGTGGGCTGTTCTTTATCGCCCCGGAGAACGAGAGCCCGTCTTTTATCTCCTTGCCTATCCTCTCGAATTCCTGCCTCAGCACCTCATTCGTGGCGGTTGCGGATATTACCTCTATTGAATGGAGAATGGGCACGCCGTTTTCCAGCAGGGTCGCGAGCGATTTGCACAGCCTTCCGACCTCGACTTTCTTAAGGAAGTCCCCTAACAGCGGAAGGCTCAATAAGAACCTGTCGAACTGGGCTTTGCCCTGCCTCGTAGAATTTATCCTTATGATCAAAAAGAATACGATAGTGACGGCCAGCACCATAAGCCACCAGAATTTCGCGAAGAAACCGCTGACCGCGACAAGTATCCTCGTAGGAAGAGGCAGCGCCTGTCCGAATTCGGTGAATATCACCGTCAGCCGCGGGATCACGAACGACAGCAGGACAAAGACCGTCAAGACGCCGACCGAGAGGACGAGTACAGGATAGGCCATCGCGGCCTGGATCTTGCTCTTGACGTCCTCTTCTTTCTCATAATGTTCCGAGAGCCTCTCGAGGATCTTCTCCAGCACGCCGCCGACCTCTCCGGCACTTACCATGCTCACAAAAAAATCCGAGAAGATCCTGGGATGTTTGGCGAACGCGCCTGAAAGCGACGCGCCGTCCTTGACCTGCGTCATGACATCCTGCAGGGCGTGCTTTAATGCCTTATTCTCGAGCTGGTCGCTCAAGACGCCAAGCGCATTTATCAGCGTGAGGCCGGAACCCAAAAGGTCGGAGAACTGCTGCGTAAAGACGGCCATATCCCTTGTGCCGACGCGGTTCATGAAACTGAACCCGGCCCCGCCGCCGCGCGCGTCCTGTTCCTCCACCCTGAGGGGATATAGGCCCATTTGGGATAATTTGGAGACGGCTATATATTCGGTGTCGGCTTCTATATAGCCTTCCGCGACGTCGCTAAGACCTTTTTTTGCCTTATAAAAAAATCTGGCCAAGCAGGACTCCGATCCGAATCACATATTCGGGATGTCTTCCTTAGGCGTCACCCTCATGACTTCGCCGGGCGTGGTCATACCTTTAAGTATTTTCTCTATGCCCGCGTTGCGCAGAGTCCGCATGCCTAGGGCTATCGCCTTCTTCCTTATCTGGTCGGCTGACCTGTGGTTAAGGACCATTTCGCGTATCTCCTCGCTCAATACGAGGAATTCATGTATGGCGGTCCTGCCGCGGTAGCCGGTAAATTTGCATGCCTCGCATCCCTTCCCCTCATATATCTCAGCGTCCTTCGGGACGTCCTTCATGCCGAGTTCCTGCAGGATCACCTTCGCGTCTTTTCCGGGGCGTTTGCATTTCGGGCAGATGAGGCGGACGAGCCTCTGGGCGATGACGCATTCAAGCGATGAAGCCACAAGATAGGGTTCGATGCCCATATCCAGGAGTCGCGTCGTCGCGCCGGCCGCGTCGTTTGTGTGCAGCGTTGAAAAGACGAGGTGGCCGGTAAGGGCTACCCTTATTGCTATCTCCGCCGTCTCGACATCCCTTATCTCTCCCACCATCATGACATCCGGGTCGTGCCTTAGCATCGACCTAAGCCCGTTGGCGAAAGTAAGGTCGATCTTTGGGAATACCTGGATCTGCGTGATCCCCTTAAGATGGTATTCTATCGGGTCCTCTATCGTTAGTATTTTTAATTCCCTGTTATTTATCTTCGACAGGCAGGCATAAAGGGTGGTCGTCTTCCCGGAGCCGGTAGGGCCGGTCAAAAGTATTATGCCGTGCGGTTTTTTTATCATCTCGTTCAATATCTTAAGGTCGAATTCGGCCAGCCCCAATTCCTCAAGGCTGTAAAGCATCTTCGCGAATAGGAGCCTTATGCCCACGCTCTCGCCGTACGGCGTCGGCAATATTGAAACTCTCAGGTCGAGGTCTTCCTGCCCGACCTTCACCTTCATCCTGCCGTCCTGCGGCAGGCGGTGTTCGGCAATATTAAGGTTAGACATTATCTTTATCCTGGAAATTATAGCCGACTGGAAATACTTGATATTCGGCGGTATGGCCGCGTCGTATAATATGCCGTCGATCCTGTAACGGACCTTTAATTCATCTTCGTAAGGCTCTATGTGGATATCAGTCGCCCGGTCGTGGTAGGCCTGCTGGATTATCTGGTTCACGAATTTAATTATCGAAGCATCCTCGACCAGTTCCTCTGCCTCTTCGGCAGCCATAGCCCCGAGCGTTGATCCGTCCGAGGCGGCGGTCTCGGCCATGATGCTCTCGATCGTGTCCGCGCCGATCCCGTAATATCTTTTTATCGCCTCAATGATATCTTTCTCCCCGCCGAGCAGCGGCCGGACCTCGCAGCCTAAAATAAGTTTTATGTCGTCAAGGGTGTGGAGGTCGAGCGGGTCGGTCACGACTATGGAGAGGATGCCGTCTTTCTCTTCCAGCGGCATCAATTTATAATGGACCGCGAACCTCGCCGGGACCCTTTCCGCCACCGGACGAGCTATATCCCTGTCCTTGAGCTTTACGTAAGGTATGCGAAGCTGCCGCGAAAGGACTGTGAGCACCTTTTCCTCGGTAGCGAACCCGAGATCGGCGATTACCTGGCAGATGAACTTTCCGGACTTCTTCTGTTCATTGAGGCACATCTCCAGTTGTTCCGGAGTGATCACTTTGTCGACTATAAGCATCTCGCCTATAAGTATGCCGTCTTTAATAGCCATCTACCACCTCAATTCATAATTAAGGACCGAGAGAGCGCAAATAGCCGCCGTCTCGGACCTGAGGACTTCTTGGCCGAGGGATACAGGTATGGCGCCCGCGTCCTTCGCGGCGGATATCTCCTTTTCCGTAAAATCCCCCTCCGGACCGATGAAGACAGCGGCCGATCTTACTCTCAGGCCCTTCAAGACATCTTTCAGGGCCCTGGTATCATCATAAAGACACGGGATAAACTTGGCTTCCGCGCCGCTTAACAGCTTCAAGGAACCCTCGAACCCGGTTATCGGCATCACCTCAGGTATCGTCGTCCTTCCGCACTGCTTGGCCGCGACCAGGGCTATCTTCTTCCAGCGCTCCGCCTTCAAACTTCCCTTTTTCGCGTCGGGCCGCACGACGGTCCGTTCGGTCGTGATGGGTATTATCGTCGATACGCCAAGCTCCGTTGCCTTCTCGACAATAAGGTCCATCTTGTCGGATTTCGGGAGCGCCTGGACCAATATCAGCCTGCAGCCCTCGCTCTTCCTTTCGACCGTCTTTTTAATTTCAACGGCCATCCGCTCCTTATCGACCTTCAGTACCACGCCGTGGTACTCCTTGCCGGTCCCGTCAAAGACCACTATACCGTCGCCAACGGCGAGGCGCATTACATCTTTGGCGTGATGGAGCTCTTCGCCGCGTATTATTATCTTTCCTCCGGCCACGCATTCCGGCGGTACGTAAAATCTGCTCAAATCATTACTCTCCGAAGACCTGCGCGGTAAAGGTATACAGCTCCGTCTTCTTGTCTTTCCAGGCATCTGCCGGCAACCCTGATTTTTCTGCGCACAAGCTGGTAAGAAACTGTTCCCTGGACCAACCGTTCTCCGTGGCTACCTGGGGGAGATAGACGCCGCCATAAAAACCGCGTTTTACGATCACACCGTGGGTCCCCACCTTTATCTCGTTTATATCCTGGACCCGCTTCGGCTGGGAAAGGACAGATATCTCTATTTTTATATCTTTGAGCTCATCCGGCCTGACAGGCTCAAACCTGGGATCTTTTGTCGAGGATTCTACCGCCATATCGCGGACCGTCATCCAGAGAGGCTGGGTCCCGATGATGTTCCCGATGCAGCCGCGGAGTCTTCCATTCTCGTTTAGAGTAACGAATGCCCCTTCCTGGCCGAGAAGGCCGGGATTGGTTACTTTGAATTCCGGCACCTTGGCGTTTTTGACATAGGATTCGACTGTCTTTCTCGCTATATTCAGGAGTTCCTTCTTCTGCCCGGGATCCAGCATCGTTCCCTCCTCTTTGGATTTATAAATGACCGCACTGGCGTAACCGACGACCCTGCTCTTGTCGCCGGCCGTATCGCCGGAGTTGGCGTATTTGAGGATCTGTACCTTATCGGCGCCAAGGTCCTTTCCCGCGATGAGTGCTGTAGTTACCGGGCCCGGGCCGCAAAGTTCGCACTCGCCCGCGGCTGCCGCCTCGGCGAAACGTTCTGCGTCAAAATTGAGCAGCTCCGACACCGTGACGCGGTCTTTTGCCACAGCGTCGTCGTATTTATAATAATGCGAAAGGTCTGTGCTCGCCACTATAAGGACCTTCCTGCCTTCTCCCTTTATTACTTTAACGAGGCCCCTGGCAAGCTTGATGGACGTGGCATAATCTTGCCGGCCCATTAATAGGACGACTATCTTGAAATCCTTCAGCGACATCTGGAGGAACGGGATCTCGACCTCGGCCGAATGCTCGTCTTCATACGCCTGGGGATTTTTACACAACGTATCTTTTTCGGCCCTGGCCAGTTTACGGGTAAATTCCAGGTCTATAGGGACATCGCCGAGCGGCGTACGATAAAAGTCTTTCTCGAGGTAGGCCACGCCATCGAAGATGTGCTGGTGGCTTATCCCTATTATGACGACTGTGTCGTATCTCCTCCCGGATATTTCCTTATAGCCGTATGCGGCGACAGGTCCCGAATAGATATAGCCGGCGTGTGGTGAGATAATTGCGATTATCTCACCATTGACCGGATCGGGTTTGGCGGCATTAAGATAGTTCATGATCTGCCCGGATAGCAATACCGATTCGGCGGGATAGAACGAGCCTGCGACAACAGGCTTCTGGATGTCCGCGTCCTTAGGGAAGACCGGAGGGGAGAATAACAATAAGGCCACTAAGAAAAATAGTTTTTTTCGCATAGCCTTTCAAATGGTGGAGCTGGGGGGGATCGAACCCCCGACCTCTTGAGTGCGATTCAAGCGCTCTCCCAGCTGAGCTACAGCCCCATGTTAAAAGCGATATTATAACAAATTAAGGGAAGTAAGTATAGGCAATCTACATCTTCTCCCTTTTTAACTCTCCGCTAGACCTTATCTCGACCGCTTCGCTTATCTTGACCTTGAAGACCACGACCTTGCTAGGGAACGCAGCTTCGAAACTCTTATGGCTCTCTCCCCGCAAGATACCTTCAACGATGCGCCTGGACGAGAGGCTCAGCTCTTTTTTCTGGAATTCCTCGACAAGCTTGCCGTACTCGTCGCCCTCGGAGAGGATCTCGACCGGACCGTTGATCTGGTAACCGGTAAGTGTATCCTTGTCAGTGACGGCAAGCGACGCCTTTGGGTTCACCACCAGGTTCTGGAATGTCTTCCCGATGACGTAATCTATGAGGTACATATGGTTATTTTCGACCTTCAGGAAGAGTTTCGGCGCGACGTTCGGGCGCCCCTCCAAGTCACAGGTAGCCACGGCGATGAAATTATAGTCCCTTATGAGGTCATTTATCTTTTTTGCTATCATCGGCTTTCTTTTTTTCTGCCTCCAGCGCGCGGATGCTTGCGTCAGCGTCCTTCGCTATCTCCCTATCCTGGGAAGTATCGAGTTCAATGGCTTTTTTGTAAGCTGCGATCGCCTCGTCAATGCGCTTGAGGTCCTCGAGCGCCACCCCTTTATTTATATAAGCCTTTGCGTAATTCGGCTTCAGTTCGATGGCCTTCTCCAGGTCGGGAAGCGCCAGGTCGCACTGGCCCTTATATACGCGGGCCATGCCCCTGTTAAAATACAGGACATAGGAATTAGGGTCTGCGGCTATCGCCTTATCGAAATCCGCTAAGGCCTTGTTGAACTGGCCCTTATATTCGAGAAGGACGCCGCGGTTCTGGTACGCTTCGGTAAAATCAGGGCTTACGTCTATGGATTCGGAGAAGTTCGATATCGCCTTATCGAGGTTGCCCTGGGACATATACGCGATCCCCCTGCTTATAAAAGCGTAGCCGTAATTCGGGTTTTCCTTGATGGCCTTGTTATACAACGCGATCGCGTCGTCCCATTTCTTCTGGGTAGCCAGCTGTTTGCCCTGAAAGACAAGTATGGCCGTCTCTTTTTTCGACTTACCGCCCAAGACGTCGTCTATGGCGTGTATCTCCAGCTTGGCGTACGCGTAGACCGAATCGTCATCCAGCGATTTCTGGAATTCCGCCTTCGCTTCCTCGAGTTTTCCCTGGGCCGCCAACCCTATACCGTTAAAATAAGAATCGCCCGCGTTCGTGCCGGCGAGGCAAAAAGACGAGAAGAGCATTAATACGGCGGCCGATACTATCAAGTAAACCTTTTTATCCATCTCTTTATCTCCTGGTCGATTCCTCAATCCAGCGCATATAATCCGCGCTCCCTTTCGTGAGCGGAAGGGCCGTTATCTCCGGGCATTCGTATGAATGCAAGCCCTTTACGGCCTTTTCGACCCGGGGGAAAAGGCTCTCCCTGGTCTTCGCGATCAAAAGGCACTCCCTTGACTCCTCTATCCTGCCCTTCCACGTATATATAGAATTGACAGAAGGGATAATATTGACGCACGCGGCCAACTTTTTCTTTACAAGTTCCCGCGCGATGGCCCCGGCTTCCTTCTTAGAGCCGGCGGTGATCAAGACCGCGATCTTCTTCAACTCTACTACCTGCGAAGGAAGATCTTGTAATCCTTGTCGCCTTCCAGGATAACGTGCCCTTCCCTGGCAAGCCAGCCAAGGCTCATAAGTATGACATCGCGGGGCTTGTCTATCCCGGAGCATAGCTGGGATAGCGTCACTTCGCCGTGTTCGTCAAGGTGGCGCCATATCTCGCCGGCCGTTATGCCTATCTCGGTGATCATGTCTTTGCCTCCTTTTCTTGGTTCGCGATCTGTTTTTTGTTATAGCTGCCGCACCTCGGGCAGACCGAAATATCCGAATGCCTGCTGTCTATATAAAAAAATGTGCAGACAGAACAATGCCATACGTTCCTGTCAGAAACCGAACGGTTAGGCAGGCCCTTCACCCTCTCAAAAAAAGCCCAATAAACCATCAATATCCCGACGCAGGCGGATAAATATACCGCAACGGCCCACGACAGTTCGATAGTTATCATTTCACGCCGGCCTTGTTGAGCGAAAAATCAAGTTTTACGGTCCCCCACTGCTTTTCCTTGGGGTTCCCGGACTTAAGCGGCGCGAACTGCCATTCCTTGAGATACCTGATCGCGATTATATCCACCGTCGGATGGCCGGATGATGACAACCGCTCTACCGACTCGACCTTGCCTTCCGGGGATACCAGGAATTTCAATGCGACGGAAAAAGTATTACCCAGCCTGTCGAAGTCGACGCCCAAGCTCTCGTCCCACCGGAGTGATACGGGAAGTTCCGGCTTATACATGACCTCCCTGAACCTCGCCGGCCCTTCTATCTCGGCAGGGTAAGTCTTGTACGAGACCTTTATCTCGTCAAAAGGCTTTTCCGGCATCTGTTTGATACCTATCGCCGCATCGGCCGAGGATTTCGCTCCTATTTCTTTCAGGATATCCGGGTCGGAGACGTTCGCCAGCTTCACGGTCCCATTGTTCGCGCCGGTCTCAGGCCGCACCACAAGGTCCTGCAGCCGCGCCATGCTGTCATCCTGAACTGATACGTCGGAACCGGTTGCCGGGGAGACCGGCCCCTCTTCCAGTATAGCTCCCACAAAAGAAACCGCCGATTCCGGCCTGGCAGGGACTCCAGGCGCTGAAACGGATATCTTCACCGAAAAAAGCCAAAATAAATGCCAGACCAACGAAATGGCAAGCGCTAATTCCAGCGCATGCCTTGTTATTATCTCGCCTGCGTCGTAGCTATGTTGACCTGCCGTATTCCCGCTTCCCTGCATATATCCCAGACCTCCACTACGCGGTCAAGCGAAGTGCCTTTATCCGCCTTTATCAGGATCGAATCCTTTTTAGGCAGCGCTTCAATCCTTGAAACGAGTTCCTGGGGCGAGACCGCGTCGCTCCCCAGGTATAACACCTTTTCCCTGGTGATGGTTATGACCGCGGACCTGGCCCCGAACGTTTCGGAAGTGACGGCTTTCGGCAGGTTTATCCTGATCCCGGCCTGGGTCTGCGCAGAATAGCTCCATGTGAGGAGAAAGAATACAAGGAGCAGTAATACGCAATTTGCGAGCGGCACGGCCTCTATGAACCGGCTGTCTATGACCTTTAACCGCGGGAAATTGAACCTCATTATTCAGCCTTCTTTTCGGAAAGGATGTTCACGAGGTCGGTCGCGCTTATCTCCATCTCGCGTATTATATAATTTACCCTGCTTACAAAATAATTATACGCTGTGACCGCCGGAATAGCAATAAGTAAACCCGCGACCATGGCTATGAGCGCCTGCCATATGCCGCCGGATATGTCGGCCGGCGTGACCGGGCTCAGGGCGGCTGATTTTACCTGTATCTTTTGGAATATCTCGGCAAGCCCGATGGCCGTCCCCAGGAAACCCAACAGCGGGCTTATCTGTGCGATCGTGGCGAGCACCCCGATGTTCTTTTCGAGCTTGGGTATCTCGTGGAGCGCCGCGTCATCTATCGCCTCCTTTACCTCCTGCCTCGTCCTATCGTATTTCAGTATGCCGGCCCTCAGGACCCTGGGCAGCGGCCCCGGCGACTTGTCGCACATCTCTATCGCCTCATCGGCTCGGTTCCTCTTGAGCGAATAGGATATCTCCCCCATGAACTTCCTGGTATTTATCTTTATCCTCTGCACATAGATGAACCGCTCGATGACAACGGCAAAAGCGATGACCGAACACAGGAGGATCGGCACCATCATCGGGCCGCCCCTGATTATCCACTCTATCATCTTAATTTACCTCCCCCGATTTTTCTGAGACGTTATCTTTCATCCATTCCAGCCGTTCCCTGGCATATTTAGCCTCTTCCAGTTTCGTTGCGGAAAGCTCCTCATAGACCTTCTTCGCGTCCTTCCACCGGCCCTTGTTCTCGAATATGGTTGCGGCGCGCAGCCCGGCCCTGCCCGACCATCTCGTTATCTCCGGGTAAAGGTATTTGACCTTCAGGAATTCCGCCACTGCCTGGTCCGCGTCGCCGGCCTCCTCGTAGCAGTCCCCTATCAGGAACTGGGTCTCGGCGTTAAAATCGCTCTGCGCATCGGTTATCGCGAGGCGGTACTTTTCTATCGCGGCATTATATAATTTCCTTTGTTTGAATATGTCGCCTATCTTTTTGTCGGCAACCTTCTCGAACTGGGTCCCGGGATATTTTTCGATTATGCCTTTCAATTCCTTTACGGCGTCATCCGGGTGCCCGCTCTCGGCGAGGATATCGCCCACCTTCATCGTGCTCTCCATCGCAACCTTTGAGGCGGGGTACGCCTCGATTATATGCTCTAATTGCTTTGTAGCCCCGTCTACGTCCCCGGTCTTGTAAAGTATCAGTGCGAGCCAATATTCAGCCTCGGCCGAAGAATTGCCGGGCGGGGTCTTGGCGGCCAGGGCGTCAAAATACGCCTTCGCCTTCGGGAATTGCCCCCTATTGTAATAATACTGGCCCTCCCACATCCGTACGTCGTCGCTTATCTCCGAGTTGGGATATTTTGCGAGATAATCATCAAATTGTGCCAGAGCATCCCTTTCCTTGCCCCATTGGTAATAACACCATCCTATCTCATAAAAACTGAGCCGTGAATAATCCGAGGCGGGATATTCCTTTATGATCTTATTGAACGCCGATACGGCTTCGCCGTATTTAGCCAGATTGAAAAGGCAGTTCGACTCCTGGAAGAGAACCTCAGGGATAAGAGAGCTCTTGGGATACGCCGCGGTAAATTTCTGGAAAGCGTCGTTCGCGGATTTAAAATTCCCGGCCCGGAAATACGACAGGCCGAGATGCTGCAGCGCGTCTTCCGTAAGCCTGGAATTCGGAAAATTGCCGAGGAGGCTCTGGAAAGCGAGGACAGCCCCGTCAAAATCGCCTGTCCTGAACATCGTTATCCCCAGCTGGTATTGCGCGTAATCGCAGATGATCGAATCCCTATAATCCTTTAATATCGCGTCGTAAGACTGCTTCGCCTTTTCGTAATCTTTCAGGTCGAGGGCCGTGTCGCCTATGAGCGATATGGCGCTCGCCTTCAGGTTCCTGTCCCGGGACCTCTTAACCACTTCCTCAAAATCCGCCACCGCCTTTTGCGGGTCGTTGACCCTCAAGAGCGTCCAACCCAGGTTATAATAGAATTGCGGCAGCAGCGCCGAGGCGGGAAATTTCGCTAGCGCCTCCTCGTAAAGCTCCTTCGCCTGCGCGTATTTCTCGAGGTTATAAAGGCAGTCGCCTTTCCACAGGTAAGCATCGGCCAAGAATGAGGAATTCTGGAATTTCATGATCAATTCATCATAGTTCGCCCCGGCATTCGGATAATCTTTCATAAATGTATAGCATTGGCCGGCGCCGAATATGGCCGAATCGGAGAGCGGGCTCTCCGGGTAACCCTTGCGGAAAGCCAGGAAGGCGTCGAGCGCGGCCTTGTTATCCGCCGCCTTGAAATAGGCCCAAGCCTTCCCGTACAGCGCGAACGGGGCCCATGCGGCTTTCGGGTTTATCTCAAGCGCTTTCGCATAGTCCTTCGCCGATGCCGCGTAGTCGCGCATCGCGAAATCTATCTCCCCTAAGAGATAATACGCCTCGGGCAATTTCTTCGAGACCGGGAATTCCTTAAGGAAGCTATCGAGCTGTTTCTTCGCGTCATCGACCTTGCCGCTCATGAACACAGACTCTGCCGTCTTGTACCTTGCGTCGGCGAGCAGGCTGTCGTTAGGGAATTTCTTCGCGAAAGCGTCAAATGACTCGACCGCGGCACCGTATTGTTTCAGGTTATAATAGCACCATCCCTTCGAGTAATACGCGAACGGCAGGTATTTTGAGGCGGGAAAACCGTCTATCACCTTTTGGTATTGGTCGAGGGCCTGCTTGAAATCCTTGCTCCGGAAATAGACTTCGGCCGACCAGTATGCGGCTTCGTCGTAAAAACGCTGGGCTGAAGCGGATGAGGAGACGAGATCGAACTCGTTTAGCGCCTGCGCGTTCATCCCGAGCATGAGATACGACCTTCCTAGGATGAGATGAGCCTCATCCCTGTATTCGCTCTGGGGATAATTGGCGAGGAACCGCTCAGCCTGCTCCTTGGAGATGTCGTAAAACTGGTCCTCAAAGGCCTTTTGGGCAAGGATAAAATCATCCTTGGCAGGGTTGGTCTTTGAGGCATCTGCCGAAAAGGCAAAACTCGGCATAACCATAAGCAATACAAGGAAATAAAGAAAGGATTTGATTCGCATGGTAGTATCAATATATCAAAAAGAAACTATTTCTTCAACCTTTTTAGGTAAGCACTTTGGCCAGGTAACTGCCGGTATAGGATCTCTTGTTCCTGGCGACCTCTTCCGGGCTGCCTGCGGCGATAACTTTCCCTCCCTCATCGCCGCCCTCAGGCCCGAGGTCTATTATATGGTCCGCGGTCTTGACCACATCGAGGTTATGCTCTATGACCAGGACCGTGTTGCCCTGGTCTACGAGGGCGTGCAGCACTTTGAGGAGCTTATCGACATCCGCGAAATGCAGGCCGGTCGTCGGCTCGTCCAGGATATAGAGTGTCCTCCCGGTCGAGCGTTTCGAGAGTTCGGTAGCGAGCTTTACCCTCTGCGCCTCGCCGCCTGAGAGCGTCGTCGCGGACTGGCCGAGCTCCATGTAGCCGAGGCCTACGTCGTTCAATACCTGCAGCTTCTCCCTTATCCTCGGGATATTTGTAAATACGGGAAGGGCGTCTTCGACCGTCATTTTAAGGACGTCGTTGATAGAATGCCCTTTATACAGCACCTCGAGCGTCTGCTGGTTGAACCTCGCGCCTTTGCACACCTCGCAGGTGACATATACATCAGGCAGGAAATGCATCTCGACTTTTATCACGCCGTCGCCCTGGCACGCCTCGCACCTGCCGCCTTTAACGTTAAAACTGAACCTGCCGGGCCTGTATCCCCTCAATTTCGCCTCCGGAAGCCGGCTGAAGAGGTCGCGGATAGGCGAGAACATACCGGTATAAGTCGCGGGGTTAGAACGCGGCGTCCTGCCGATAGGCGACTGGTCGATTACTATTACTTTATCTATATTCTCGGTCCCTGTTATCCTGTCGAAATCCCCGGGCCTCTCTTTCGCCCTGTAGAATTTCTGCGCCAGGGACCTGTAAAGTATCTCGTCTATAAGTGTGGACTTGCCTGATCCGGATACGCCGGTGATGCATACGAACACGCCGAGCGGGATAGTGACATCTATATTTTTCAGGTTATGCTCGCGCGCGCCTTTTATCTCCAGTGACCTCCCTGCTTGCGGTTCCCTCCTGTTTATTTTCGGCTCGATCCTCAATTCGTTTTTCAGGTATTTCGCGGTAAGGGAATCTTTGCATTTTAAGAATTCTTTCAACTCACCCGCGCAGACGACCTTTCCGCCGTGCTTTCCCGCGCCGGGCCCGAGGTCGACGATGTAATCCGCGCTCCTTATCGTCGCCTCATCATGTTCCACGACGATAAGTGTGTTGCCTAAGTCCCTCAGCGACTTGAGGCTTTCGAGCAATTTTGCGTTATCGCGCTGGTGGAGCCCGATCGACGGCTCATCGAGGACATAGACGACGCCGACCAGGCCTGAGCCTATCTGCGTGGCGAGCCGTATCCGCTGGGATTCGCCGCCGGAGAGAGTGCCGCTTGCCCTGTCCAGGGTAAGGTAATCGAGCCCGACATCGGCCATGAACTTGAGCCTCGAGAGGATCTCTTTCAGCGACTGGCGCGCTATCATCGCCTCTTTATCGCTGAGATCAAGGCCCGAAAAGAACCCTCTCGCCTCTTTTACCGACAACGCAGTCACTTCGTTTATGGCTTTCTCTCCGATTTTGAAAGCCAGCGATTCGGGCCTGAGCCTCGCGCCGGCGCATTTCGGGCACGGCAGGACCGACATATATTTGTTTATCTCTTCCTTCAGGAATTCGGAGTCGGTCTCGCGGAAGAGCCTCTCGAGCTGGGGGATGACGCCCTCGAATTTCCTGCCCCATACCTCGATATCCGCGCCGTAGAGGATCATCTTCCGGATATTTTTATTCAGTTTATTGAAAGGGGTATCCAGGTCGAAATGGTAATGGTCCGCTACCTCCCTTAAAACGCCGCGGTAATATAACAGGTAACCCCGCCCACCCCGCTTCCAAGCCTCGATAGATTCCAGGACGGGCTTTGACTTATCGGGTATCACAAGGTCGGCGTCTATCTCCAGTTTCGTCCCGAGTCCGTTGCAGACCGGGCATGCGCCGTACGGCGAATTGAACGAGAACGAGCGGGGCGACGGCTCTTCATAGCTTATCCCGCAATCGACGCACGCGTAAAGCTCGCTGTAGAACCGGTCCTTCCTGCCGTCGTTTATTATTACCACTCCGCTTCCCGCCTTAAGCGCCGTCTCTATCGAATCCGCGAGCCTTCTTTTGGAATCGGACTTTATGACGAGCCTGTCGACGATGATCTCGATGGAATGCTTTTTGTCTTTCTCTAATTTTATCTCATTCTCCAGCTCAGCGACTTTTCCGTCGACCCTTACGCGGGTATAGCCTTCCTTCTTTATCTCCTTGAAAAGTTCCTTATATTCCCCTTTCCTCCCCGCGATCTTCGGCGCCAATATACTGACCTGGGCCCCGGCCGGCATCCTGGATATCTGGTCGACTATCTCCTGCGACGACTGCCTCGTTATCTTCTTACCGCAGCTATAACAGTAGGCCGTCCCTATGCGCGCGAAGAGGACCCTTAAATAGTCGTATATCTCTGTGGTCGTGGCCACGGTTGAACGCGGGTTCGAGCCTGCGGTCTTCTGTTCTATCGATATCGCCGGGGACATTCCCTCGATGTTATCGCAATCCGGTTTTTGCAGTTGTTCGAGGAATTGCCGGGCATAAGCCGACAGGCTGTCGATATACCTCCTCTGCCCTTCGGCATAGATGGTATCGAAAGCCAGCGAGGATTTGCCCGATCCGGACAGGCCGGTAAATACTATGAGTTTTCCCCTCGGCAATTTCAGGGAGACATTTTTAAGGTTGTGGACCCTCGCGCCCTGTATATGTATATATCCTTTATCCATATCCATCCTAAGTAGACAGGCGGAGTGCCATTTTTCATGATAGAAAAAATGGGACTCCGCCGCCTAAAACAGACTATCCTTTAATTAAAGAAGCTTACTTACCGCCTCTCTTCATCTTCGCCTTAGATACATCACCCTGTTTGTCGATGAAGTAGAGATAACCCTTCTCTCTCTTGATTTTCAGCTTGACGACCTTCTTGGGCGCGCCGCCTTTCTTGCCGCCTCTAGCCATCTTCGCCATCGAGACATCACCCTGTTTGTCCAGGTAGTAGAGGTAACCCTTCTGTCTCTTTATGCCAGCTTTAGTTACTTTCTGAGCCATGTGCTCACCTCCCTTCTTTAATGAGGCCATGGTTTATGCCGTATATGAGCATAAACCATATGGCCGAATTTATTCCATTTATGTCCCTATCTTGACCTTCCCCAGGATCCCGTCCAGCGTGGCCATTGCGGAAAGCACCGCCATATAGCTCGTCTTCGGGTTGCCCGGCGAAGGGACGTTCTCTGTCCTTGCGGTAAGCCTTCCGAACGCGCCTTCAGCCTCTATCTCGTGGATATTCCTTTTTATCGACGGGGAAGCGATGATCTTTACCCTCGTCTTCTCCGGGCCTATGCCGCACAGGCTTAATGTAGCCGCGACGTTTATGTTCGCGGGAAAACCTTCCATCGCCTTGAACGCGTTTCCTTCAAAAAGGACCTTATCCGACCTTATCTTTCCCAGGTCGATATTATGTTTAACCACATACGGCGCGCCCCTGAAACCTTCGGGCGGCTTCCTCGTAGTCAGCGTGACTTTTTTTATCCCGGATAACTTCGCGCCCTTAAGGCCGTCGAGCCCGGATATCGCGCCGCTCGGCAGGTATACATGAGACCTCTTTTTTTCCGCGAGCCCAAAGAGCGCCTTATAACTTTTAAGCAGGCCTCCGGTGCTCATTACCATGACATCCTTGCCCGCTTTCACCGCCCGCTTCGCTATATCTCCGGAGACTTTGGCGGACGCCGCTTCGACGACGAGGTCGACCGAACTTATCAGCGCCGGTATCGAGGCGATCCTCGGCCTGGACTTCAATGCCGCGGAAAGGCCTTTTGCTTTATTATCATCCACATCAGAAAGAACGGTGACCTTTGCCCTGCCTTTTAATTTCCTGTCTATATGCGCGGCTATCCTTGAACCGATCGTGCCGCAGCCTATTATGCCTACCTTAAGCATTCCCGGCTCAATATCCCGCAGCCGCGGATAACGGCTTCTCGCCGGATACTTCGAGCATCCTGTCAAGCGACTGCTTCGCTTTCCCCTTGACCTCCTCGGGCACCTCGACCTTATAGACCATATTCTCCAGCGAATGCGCCAGCCACCCGAGCGTGGTAAGTTTCATGCTCGGGCATATGAGATGCGAGGTTGCGAGGAAGAACTCCTTGCCCGGGTTCTCTTTCTTCAACCGGTAGAGCATGCCCGACTCGGTGCCTATGATAAACCTCTTTGATTTGGACCCTTTTATGTATTTGAACATCCCGCCGGTCGAGCATATGTGGTCGGCAAGGGCGAGGACATCGGGTTCGCATTCAGGGTGGGCTATGAATTCCGCGTCCGGATAACTCTTCCTAACTTCCAATATGTCTTCCTCCTGGACCCTTATATGCGTAGGGCAGAAACCCTTCCAGAGTATTATCTCCTTGTCCGGGACCTGGCTTTGCACATATTGGCCCAGGTTCCTGTCAGGGATGAATATGACACGTTTATACTCTTTGAGGGACTTGACTATTTCTACGGCGTTTGAGGAAGTACAGCAGATATCGCTCTCGGCTTTTACGCGCGCCGAGGAATTTACGTAGCAGACGACGGCCGCGTCCGGATATTGCGCCTTCAGCGCCCGGACCTTCTCCGCCGTTATCATGTCGGCCATCGGGCATCCCGCTTCGATCACCGGCAGTAATACTGTTTTATCGGGGTTTAATATAGCCGCGGTCTCGGCCATGAACGTGACGCCGCAAAATACTATGACCTTGGCGTCTGTCCTTACCGCGGCCTGGCTGAGCGCCAGGGAATCGCCGGTGATATCGGCCAGCTCCTGGACCTCGTCGCGCTGGTAATTGTGCGCGATTATCACGGCGTTGCGCATCTTCTTCAACTGGAGGATCTTATCCTTGAGCTGCTCGTTGTACGTAGCTTCTTGGTTAGAGAGGTTTTCGGTCACTTTAGGCTTTCTTTATCCTGTTCTTGTCATCGACAAACACTAACCTGGGTTTGATCTTACAGGCTTCCTGCTCATCCGCCTGGCAATAAGATATTATTATTACAATGTCTCCCTTGTGGGCCCAGCGCGCCGCCGCGCCGTTCATGCAGATCGTGCCGCTTCCCGCTTTTCCGGCCAGCGTGTAAGTCTCGACGCGGGAGCCGTTATTCAGGTTGACGATCTGGACGCGCTCGCCGGGAAGCATATCCGCGGCCTTAAGCAGTTTTCCGTCTATCGTGATCGAACCGGTGTATTTGAGGTTCGCCTCTGTCACCGTCGCCCCGTGTATCTTTGACTTCAACATCGTCCTTAACATTTATGGTTTAACCTCTATATTATCAATCAACCGTGTACCGCCTATCCAGGCCGCCGTTGCGACCAGGACTTCGCCTTTTATCTTTTTTACGTCTTTCAGGTCATCCGGGTCTACTATCGAAATGTAATCGATCTTGTCCGCGGCAACCGAAAGCATCTTCCTCATCTCGGACTTTATCTTCGAGGTATCCCTATTGCCTGATTTTATCAAATCCCTTGCCAGATGTAAAGCTCGATATACCGTCGGGGCGGCCCTCCTATCGTCGGGAGAAAGGTAGGCATTGCGCGATGACATCGCCAATCCGTCCTTTTCCCTGACCGTGGGCATGGCTATTATCCTTATCCCCATATCCAGGTCTTCGGACATGCGCCTTATCACTGCCGCCTGCTGCGCGTCCTTCCGGCCGAAGTAGGCCGAGTCCGGCCTGACGATATTAAAGAGCTTTGCTACTACCGTCGTCACGCCGCGGAAATGTCCCGGCCTGAACTTCCCGCAAAGATTCTCGGTAAGCCCTTCTACATTTACATAAGTGGCATAACCCTGCGGGTACATCGCCTTGACCGCCGGGTAAAAGATATAATCGGCGCCTTCTTTTTTACAGAGGGCCGCGTCTTTGCGCAGGTCCCGGGGATATTCCTTATAATCCTCGTTCAAACCGAACTGCGCCGGGTTCACGAAGATGCTCACGACAACGGTCTTATTTTCTTTTCGCGCGCGCCTTATAAGCGAAAGGTGCCCCTCGTGTAAAAAACCCATCGTCGGGACGAGCCCGACGGGCCGGACGTTCTTCCTCCGGCGTCCAAGTTCCTTTTGCAGCTTATTTATCGACTGGATAATTTTCATGTTCACTTTGGCTGAACTTCGAGGCCGCGTCAGGAGCTATCTCCGCAAGCGGCCCTAGCATAAAACGCCTCAAATGAAGCTGAGGGTGGGGTATCACAAGGTCCGGCTCATCCATCACTATATCGCCGTACAGGAGTATATCGAGGTCTATCTCCCTGGGGCCCCATTTTACTTTTGACGGCGTCCTGCCGACCTTTTTTTCCGTCAGCTTAAGCAGGGCGAGCAACTCATGAGGTGTAAGTTGCGTCAGTATCTCGGCAGCCCCGTCAAGGAACTTGCCCTGCGGCGGGCCTCCCACAGGGTCGGTCTCATATAACTTCGAGACCTTTACCACCTCGACCATGCGCGAATCCTTGAGCTCTCCTATCGCTTTTTCGATGTTTCCGCGCCTGTCGCCCAAGTTAGAGCCAAGCGCGATGAACGCCCTTACTTTAGGAATTTCTTTATCCTCTGGACCGCAACCTTTATCCTGTCTTTGGGTACGGTCAGGGCCATGCGTATATAACCTTCACCGTTCCTGCCGAACCCGTTACCCGGCGTGACGATGATATCGGCTTTTTCAAGCAAGGCCTTCGCCAGCGAGGCCGAGCTATAACCCGGAAAGGCTTTAGCCCAGACATAGAAAGTCGCCTTCGGCTTCGAGACCTTCCAACCGAGCGAATTCAGTCCGTTTACCAGCGAGTCGCGCCGCTCTTTGTATATTTTATTGGCCCTCGCTACCGGTTCCTGAGGGCCTTCGAGCGCGGCGATGCCGGCCAACTGTACCGCCTGGAATATCCCGGAATCGATGTTAGCTTTTACCTTCGCGAGCCCCTGGATAGCTTTCTTGTTACCGCAGGCCCATCCTATCCTCCAGCCGGTCATATTATATGTCTTCGAGAGCGAATGGAATTCGATCGCCCTGTCCCTGGCGCCGACCACCTGCAGGATGCTCATCGGGCGGTATTTATCATAGCAGACCTCGGAATATGCCGCGTCTGAACAGATGAGGATATTGTTCCTGTGCGCGAAATCGAGGGCTTTCTTGTAGAATTCTTCGTCCGCGACCGCGCCGGTCGGGTTATTAGGATAATTGACGAACATCATCTTAGCCTTATTCGATACGGACGGGTCTATCCTGTCCAGGTCAGGCAGGAAATCGTTCTCCGCCAGCAAAGGCATAAGGTAAGGCATGCCGCCGGCGAATATCGTCCCGTTCTTGTAAGGCGGGTAACACGGGTCGGGCACAAGCACGTAATCGCCCGGATTTATAAAAGCGAGAGGAATGTGCGCTATCCCCTCTTTCGAGCCGATGAGAGGCAGCACCTCGGTATCGGGGTCGAGTTCGACCTTGAACCTCTTCTTATACCATTTCGCTATCGCATGCCTGAGCTGCGGCATCCCTGAATCCAGCGCGTAATGGTGGTTATCCGGCTCAAGCGAAGCCTTGTGAAGGGCCTTTATTATATGGCCGGGCGTCGGCAGGTCTGGGTCGCCGATGCCGAGATCGATTATATCCCTGCCCTTGGCTTTCGCCTGCCTCTTTGCCTTGTCTATTTCCGCGAAAAGATACGGAGGAAGTTTTGCCAACCTCTCGGAAAATTCAAAATCGCTCATTTGATGTCTCCTAATACGTCCTGCATGTCGTATAATCCCGGCTTTTTGCCGGCGATGAATTTCGCTGCGGCTAAAGCGCCCTTAGCGAGTATATCGCGCGTCTTCGCGCTGTGCGAAAGCTCGATCGTGTCATAAGGGCTTTCGAATGTCACCTTGTGGTCGCCCACTATCTCGCCCTCGCGTATGGACTTTATGTCCGAGACCTCGCGGTTTGAGGCCTCCTTGACTATCTGGGCGAGCTTCTTCGCCGTCCCTGACGGCGCGTCCTTCTTGTGTATGTGGTGCGCCTCGACTATCGTCACGCCGTAATCCTTCGATAATTTTCCGGCGGCCTCTTTTACCAGGCGGAAAAGCAGGTTTACGCCCATAGACATATTCGGCGAGAAGACGATGGGTATCTTCTTGGCTGCTTCCCTGATCTTTTTTACCTGCTCTTCGGTTAATCCCGTAGTGCCGATGACCATGGCTTTCTTATATTTTACGGCGGCGGCAAGATGCTCCATCGTCGCTTCGGGAACGGTAAAATCCATCAGGACGTCGGCGGCCTTTACGTCATCGAGCCGGTCCGAGACTTCGCCGTAGGCGAACTTCGAGCCGACAGACGGGTTGCCTTTCGCCTCTAGTCCGAGGATGACCCTAATCCCGGTCTCCTTGGGGGCCAGCCCGGCGATCCTTGCGCCCATCTTCCCGGCGTAACCGCAAACAGCGACTTTTATCAATTCAGTCATTATTTTACAAGCCGTATTTTTTCAGAGCCTCGGCGAGTTTCGCGAGGTTCTCTTCCGACATGTGGCAAAGCGGCAGGCGAAGTTCAGGCTCTATCATCCCCATGAGCTCCATCGCCGTCTTTACCGGTATCGGGTTCGTCTCTATGAACATAGCTTTCACAAGCGGCAGCAACTTATAATGGAGCTCCTGCGCTCTCTTCATATCACCCTTCTTGAACGCGGCGACCAGGTCAGCTACATCGCGCGGGACTATGTTCGCGACCACAGATATGACGCCGACGCCTCCTATCGCGAGGATAGGCAGAGTGAGCGCGTCATCGCCCGAGATTATCGCGAAGTTCGGCCCGCAGAGATAACGGATCTTCGATATCTGCTCGAGGTTACCGCTCGATTCCTTCACGCCGACTATATTCTTTATTTGGGCAAGTTTCTGGAACGTCTCCGGCTCTATATTTACCGCGGTGCGCGACTGGATATTGTAAGGGATTATCGGTATCTTGACCGAATCCGCGACCGCCTTGTAATGCATATAAAGGCCTCTCTGCGTCGGCTTATTGTAATAAGGCGACAACAGCAGGGCCGCATCCGCTCCGGCCTTTTCGGCGCACTTCGTCAACTCGATCGCCTCAGCCGTGCTATTCGATCCTGTTCCGGCGATTATGGTGATCCTCTTATTGGCTGCGGCGATCACCACTTCTATCACGCGGTTGTGCTCCTCGTGCGTCAACGTCGCCGACTCGCCTGTCGTCCCGCACGGCACTATACCCGAGGTCCCATTCTTTATGTGGAACTCGACCAGCTCCTTTAATTTCGCCTCATCGACTTTCCCGTTCTTGAACGGCGTCACAAGCGCGACTATCGAGCCTTCGAACATTCGGTTTGTCCTCCCTATTTATTTGCTACTTTGAAATTTGCCTTTATTCTCTTCCCACCATTTTTCCCAAGCTGCAGGATTTCCTTCTATATTAAACTCTTTCGTCAAATATTTCAGCGCACTTAATGCTGAATCTCGCATTTCACTATTTTTGTCGGAAAGCGCCTTAATAAGATACGGGACAGCGCGAGAATCATTTAAACTAACCATGGCTGAAGCACAATTCGCCCTTACCAGCATATCCGGATCGTTATTAAAAGCGTATACTAGCTGCTCTAGTGCGCGCGGGTCTTTCGATGAACCTAAATTCGATGCCGCTCCGCCTCTAATCCTGTTATCTTCGTCATCTTTTAATGTTAAAATAAGAGAATCTATAACTTTTGGATCTTTAAAATTCCTCAACGCAATTATTGCACCTTCTCTTACTCTCCAATCTTTATCACTTCTTAGAGAATAGAGTAAGGGGTCTATCATAATTGGATCTTTAAAATTTCTTAACGTATTCACCGCTTGCTCGCGCACCTGATCATTTTGGTCCTTAAGCGCTGAAACAAAAGCTTCTACGGAAACCGGGTACTTTTTAAAAACGGCCAAGGAGGTGAGCGATTCCAGGCAAATATCGCGAACTCTTGCATTTGGGTCGGTCTTAGAAAGCGCTATCAAGGGTTCAATACCGCGCTTATCACTAATCTGCCCTAAAGCTCCTGCGGCAGACATTCGCACATGTTCATCACTATCCTTTAGCGCTTCTAAAAGCGGCTCGACCGTAGAAGGGTCGTCAAACTGAGCTAAAAGATTAGCGGCTTCTCTTCTTACATTTCCATCTTTATCATTTTGCAATATAAATATTATAGGTTGTACTGCGCGCTTATCCCTTAGCAGTGCTAAAGAGACCATTGCCCCTATTCTCACGTTTGCATAATCATCTTTCAACGTCAAGATAAGAGGCTCAACAGCTTTCGGATCGTTGAAAAAACCTAGCGCCGATGCCGCAGCTTCCCTGACAAATTCATCATTATCCTTTAACGCAGCAATAAGGGCATCAACAGCTTTCGGATCATGAAGTAACACTAAAGAAGTTGGAATTTTAGATCTAACCTCGGCATCCGGATCTGTTTTTAAAATATGTATTAAGGGTACCACAGCCCTAATATCGGCAGACTCAACTAAGGACTCGATAGCCTCAATACGAACTTCAGCATCAGTGGATTTTAATTTTTTCATTGCTCCCTGGAAATCACTCCCAGCAAAACATATGGAATTGATTGCCAGCATAATAAATATTAAAATTATAAACTTTTTTACTAACATTAGGAATATCTTCCTTATTTTAATATATATCCACCGCAAAAAACCTTCTTTGCGCCGCCTTCGAGATATACATCGGTGAAATCATTACCCTTCTTCTTGAAATATATCTTAAGCCTTTCGCCGCCCTTCGTGAGGCAGGTGACCGGGCTCTTGAAACCCTTAACGACCGCAGATATGATCGCGGAAGCCGTGACGCCGGTCCCGCAGGCAAGCGTCTCGTCCTCAACGCCACGCTCATAAGTGCGCACTTTTATGATATTTTTTCCCGCTTCTTCAACGAAATCCGCGTTCGTTCCCCTGGGCGCAAAAGCGCCGTGGTAACGCACCTCTTTGCCAACGGTCTTTACGTTTTGGCCCTCAAGATGGTCGACGAAGATGACCGCGTGAGGCACGCCGGTATTCACGAAATTCACGTTATACGTACCGTCGCTTAAGACGAGGTGTATATCCCGTCTCAGCCCGGCAGGGTCGGACATCTTCAGCTTGACTATCGAGCCCTTTACCCCGGCCTCGATTATGCCGGCGAGCGTCTCGAAAGTCATGTTCTTTCCGGCTTTCATATTATTGGCAGCAAACAAAGCCACGCAGCGCGCGCCGTTGCCGCACATCTCGGCCTCGCTACCGTCGGAATTTATTATGCGCATCCTGAAATCGGCCTTCTTAGAACGCTCGATAGAGAGAAGCCCGTCGCCGCCGACGCCGTAATTCCTGTCGCAGACCTCCCTGGCGAAGGCGCAAAGCTTCGCGGCGGGTATTGCCGCCTTTCGGTTATCAACGACGACAAAATCGTTGCCGCTGGCAACCATCTTTACGAATGCTATGTTTTTCATGGTTAAATTTGGCTCACTTGAGTTCTTTGGGGATATTCTCGCCTTTTACGAGGTCCTCGTATTTTTCCCTCTCGCGCACTACATAGAACCTTCCGCGGATCACCATCACTTCGGCTACGCGGGGACGCGAGTTGTAATTGCTGGACATGGTAAATCCGTAAGCGCCGGCTCCCATCACGGCTATCAATTCGCCGGGCTGGAACTCCGGCAGTTTCCTGTCCCTGGCCAGGATGTCCCCGCTCTCGCAGATCGGGCCTACGACGTCGGCAAGTATCTTCTTGCGCGCCGGCTTCCTTATCACGGGTATGATCTCGTGGTAGGCGTCATAGAGCGACGGGCGGATAAGGTCGTTCATCGCCGCGTCGGATATGATGAAATTCTTCGAGCGCGTCTTCTTTACATATGTCACTTTCGCGACAAGGATCCCGCTGTTGCCGGCGATGAACCTGCCCGGCTCAAGTATGAGGCGTACGTTCATCCTCTGCACAAGAGGTATCACGGCTTTCGCGAAACGCGCGGCGGTCTGCGGCTTCTCTTTGTTATATATTATGCCGAGGCCTCCGCCGATATTAAGCCAGTCGACCCTCCCGCCTTTCCTCCTTATATTGCCGATCAACGTGCCGGTCTTGTTTATCGCCTTGCGGAACGGTTCTGCTTCCGTGATCTGGGAACCGATATGGATATGTATCCCGCGCAGCCGCACGTTCTGGTATTTTGAGGCGACGAGGAACGTCTCTTCGACTGTCGTGAAATCGAGGCCGAACTTATTCTCTGCCTTCCCTGTCGTTATGAACTTGTGCGTATGCGGGTCGATATCAGGGTTGGCGCGCAGGGCGCAATCCACCGTCCTGCCGAGCTTCTTGGCGGTCTTGTTTATCTGCGCCAATTCAGGCAAGGATTCGACATTAAAAAATAATATCCCCGCCCTTATCGCGTTCTCTATCTCGCGTTCGGTCTTTCCGACGCTCGCATATACGATCTTCTTCGATTCGCACCCGACTTTCAGCGCTTTGTACAGCTCGCCGCCGGATACGACATCAAGGCCCGCTCCGGCCTTTACGAGCGCCATGACTACGGCAAGGTTCGAGTTCGCCTTCATCGAAAAACAGATAAGCGGGTTGATGTCCGCGAAAGCGTCGCGCAGCTTCCTGTAATGGTCTATGAGCGTCTTATGGCTGTAGAGGTAAAAAGGCGTCCCCACTGCCGCCGCTATGCCGCCAATACCTACTTCCTCGCAGAAGAGCTCATCGCCCTTATATTTGAATTCGTGCATTATTTTCCTTTTTTCCTTGATGAGACCGAAACCTTCGGATCCAGTAATTTGAACACGTCCTTCCCGAACTTCTCCGAAAACTTCTTAAGTTCTTTAAGGGTGAGACCCGATATCCTCTCCTTCTTCTCGAGGGTAGCCGTCACTAATCTCCCGATCACCGAATGCGCGTTCCTCGAGTCCAGCCCCTTCGCGACCAGGTATTCGGCCAGGTCTGTCGAGTAGAGAGACTCATCCAAAAGCGCCCTGCCGATATTCTCCTTATTTATTTTCACGCCTTTCACCAGCTTGGCGAATATCGACAACACCTTCGAAACATTCTCGACCGAATCGAAGAGCGGTTGCTTGTCCCACTGCATATCCCTGTTGTATGTGAGCGGTAACCCCTTCATCATAGTAAGCACGGAGAAAAGGTTGCCATATATCCTGCCTGACATGCCCCTTGCCAGTTCGAGGAAATCCGGGTTGACCTTCTGCGGCATAATGCTCGAGCCGGTGCAAAACTGCTGGTCTATCTCTACGAACCCGAACTCAGGCGTCGCCCAGAGAATAAGGTCAGATGCTAGCCTCGAGAGGTGCATCGATATCAACGATGCGGCCTCGAGAAGTTCGACGACAAAATCCCTGTCCGATACGGCATCCATTGTGTTTTCGCATAGCGCGGCAAAACCGAGCTCCTTTGCCACATATTTCCTGTCGATCTTAAGTGATGTCCCGGCCAGCGCGCACGCGCCCAGCGGCATGAAATCCGCCGCGTGATATGCATAATGGAGCTTTCTCTTGTCCCTGGCGAGCATCCAGACATACGCCTCTATATGGTCGGACAAAAGCACCGGCTGCGCGTGCTGCGTATGCGTCAGGCCCGGCACTATCACATCCTTGTTCCTCTTCGCGAAAGCGAGCAAAGATTCCTGCAATGCCGTGACCAGGCCGTACATGGCCTGCGCCTTATCCTTGCAATACATCCTCGTATCAAGAGCGACCTGGTCGTTCCTCGACCGCGCGGTATGGAGCTTGAGCGCGGGTTTGCCTATCTTCTTCCCGAGGGAGTTCTGGATATTCGTATGGATATCCTCGGCCGTAAAGCCGTATACGAACTTGCCCTCATCGATCTCTTTCGATATCGCGGCAAGCCCCTTGACTATCGCGGCGGCATCCTTCTTCGGGATTATCCCGCATTTCCCGAGCATCTTCGCGTGGGCTATAGAGCCGAGGACGTCGTATTCGGCCAGCCTGTAGTCGAAATACATGCTGCACGAAAAATCCTCGAACTCAGGGTCCTGCGTCTTCTTGAACCTTCCGCCCCAAAGTTTATTCTTCATTTTTTCGACCCCTTGTGCGATCCTTTATAAGGCAATCCCCATATCTGGACGAAACCCTTCGCCAGCGACTGGTCGAATACGTCACCCTTCTCGTAGGTAGCCAATTCCTTCTTATAAAGGGAATCCGGCGACTTCCTGCCTACAACGATGCAATGGCCTTTATGCAGTTTCACTTTCACAGTGCCGTTGACAGACTTCTGCGTCTCGTCGACGAATTTATCGAGCGCTTCCTTAAGCGGCGTATACCAGAGCCCGAAGTAGGTGAGCTCCGCGTATTTTAGCGCGACCGCTTCCTTGAAATGAAACGTCTCCCTGTCGAGGACGAGGCTCTCGAGCGCCTTATGGGCGTTAAAAAGCGTCCACGCGGCCGGCGCCTCGTATATCTCCCTGGACTTTATGCCGACGAGCCTGTTCTCGATCATGTCGCTCCTGCCTACGCCGGCGTCGCCGGCCATCTTCGACAGTTTCAATATCAGGCTTACGCCGTCCATGGCCTTGCCGTTAAGTTTTACCGGCACACCGTCCTTGAACTCTATCTCCGCGTAGACAGGCTCCGCCGCAGCCTTATCTACTCCCTTTGTAAGTTGATATATATCTTCGTCAGGCGCGTAATAAGGATCTTCCAGCTTCCCACTTTCAATCGATATTCCCCATAGATTAAGATCAATCGAGTACGGCTTTTTCTTGGTCGTATCAATGGGAATATTATTCTTCTTTGCATATTCTATCTCTTCGGCCCTTGTCTTTAACTCCCACTCCCTGACAGGCGCCAGTATTTTTAAGTTCGGATCAAGCGACCCGATCGTGACTTCAAACCTTACCTGGTCGTTACCTTTACCGGTGCAGCCGTGCGCAACGTAAGCGGCCTTCTCTTTATGGGCCGTCTCTACCAGCCCTTTGGCGATTATCGGCCTTGATAGCGCCGTCGCCAGCAGGTATCCGCCTTCGTATACCGCCCCGGCTTTGAGCGACTTGAATACGAAGTCCTTCACGAATTCCTTCTTCAGGTCTTCGACGACGACTTTCACCGCGCCGGTAGCCAATGCCCTCTTCTTATAGACCTCGAAGTCAGACTCCTGCCCCACGTCGGCCATATAAGCGATGACGTCATAGCCCTTCTTCGCCAGCCACTTTATTATGACCGAGGTATCGAGTCCGCCGGAATATGCGAGCACAACTTTCTTATTCATCTCATCCTCACTTTAAAAGCAGCATTAATATAGCTTTCTCGACATGCAGTCTATTCTCCGCCTGATCAAATACAACCGAATGCGGGCTCTCAAGAGACTCATCAGAGATCTCCTCGCCCCTGTGCGCGGGCAGGCAGTGCATAATGATATAATCTTTTTTAGCATTCGAGCAAAGCTTCTCATTTATCTGGAAACCTTTAAAGTCCTTTAATCTCTTATTTCTTTCTTTCTCCTGGCCCATGCTTGTCCATACATCGGTATAGATCACGTCCGCCCCTTCGACCGCCTTCTGGGGATCGGCCGTAAGCCATACTTTGGTGCCGGTGACGGATGCGAAATCCGATGAGATCTTTACGACCTCTTTTTCCGGCTCGTAACCTTTAGGCGTGGCAACGGCGATATCCGCACCTACCCTGGCCGCGGTCATAAGCAGCGAATTGCAGACGTTATTGCCGTCGCCCACGTACGCTATCTTGAGGCCCTTTACCTTGCCCTTCTTCTCTTTGACCGTAAAAAGGTCGGCGAGCGCCTGGCACGGGTGCGAGAAATCCGATAGCCCGTTTATGACCGGGACCGCCGAATATTCCGCCAGTTCGACTATGTCGCCGTGCTTGAATGTCCTGGCCACTATCCCGTCAAGATATCTTGAAAGTGTCCTGGCCACGTCCTTTATCTCTTCCCTTTCGCCGAGTTTCACTTCATCGGGCGCGAGGAATATAGCCGTGCCGCCTAACTGCGCCATCGCGGCCGCAAAAGATACCTTCGTCCTTAAAGAGGGCTTCTGGAATATCAACCCCAGGGTCTTCCCCTTCAACGGCTCGTCTTTAGATATCTTTCCATCGCCCTTTAACTTAGCAGCAAGGGCGAATATCTCCTCGATATCCGAGATCGAAAGGTCTTTTATCGTTATCAGGTCTTTAACCTTCAACTGTTACTCCCTTCATGACTTCCTGCAGTATCGCGACAGCCGCGTCTATATCCGCGTTCTTAACCACCAGCGGCGGCATTATCCTCAACACCTTCTTCTGCGTGCAATTTATTAGGAGGCCTTTCTCGACGCATTTGTCTATTATTTGCTTTCCATCTATCTCAAGCTCGACCGCCTGCATCAGGCCCTTGCCCCTTACTAACTTTACAAACGGGAAATCCTTCTTCAAAAGCGACAGCCTGTTATGCAAATACCTGCCCCGCCTGACAGCTTTTTCGACGAGGTTACCCTCCTCTATCGCATCGAATACGGCTAGCGCGGCCGCGCACGCCAACGGGCTGCCTCCGAATGTCGAGGCGTGAGTCCCGGGCTGCAGGACATTGGCGATCTCCTTCTTTGCGACGAGTGCGCCTATCGGGAACCCGCCGCCGAGCGACTTGGCCAGCGTCATGATATCAGGCACAACGTCGTAATGCTGGTAGCAGAACATCTTCCCTGTCCTGGCTATCCCGGTCTGGACCTCATCGAATATGAGGAGTATGTTCTTCTCGCCGCATATTTTCTTCAATCCGGCGATGAATTCCTCTGACGCGACGTTTATCCCGCCTTCGCCCTGTATCGGCTCGAGCATTATCGCGGCGGTCTTGTCGGTTATCTTCGACTTGACCGATTCCAGGTCGTTGAACTTAGCGTATACGAAACCGCCCGGGAGCGGAGCGAAACCTTCCTGGTATTTCGGCTGAGCCGTCGCCGTTATCGCGGCCAGCGTCCTGCCGTGGAAAGAATCTTCCATCGTTATTATCTCATATTTCCCCGACGGATACCCTACTTTTCTCGCCAGTTTGATGGCGGCTTCCACCGCCTCCGCGCCGCTGTTGCAGAAGAAGACTTTTCCGGGAAATGAATTTTCAATTATTTTCTTCGCCAGTTTCCCCTGCAGTTCGTTGTAATAATTGTTCGGCACATGGATCATCTTCCCCACCTGCTCTTTTATTGCCTTTACCACCTTCGGGTGGCAGTGGCCGAGCCCTGACACGGCCCATCCCGGGAAGAAATCCAGGAATTCCCTGCCCTCTATGTCATACGCTTTTATGCCTTTGCCTTTTACCATACAAAGGGGCTGTTTCGTGTAAGTCGGCATCACGTATTCGTAATACAGCTGCATAACTTCTTCTGTCTGCGTCATTTTATTATCTCCGTTCCTATTCCTTTATCGGTGAATACCTCAAGTAATATCGCGTGGCTCAGCCTTCCGTCGATAATATGCGTCTTGTTCACGCCCTTCTTCAGCGCGTCGACGACGGCCTTGACCTTCGGGATCATCCCGCCCCGTATTACTCCCCTCTCTATAAGCTCCTCAGCTTCTTTTTTCTTTAGTGTCGGGATAAGCGTCGCCTCGTCAGACTCGTCCCGCAATATCCCGTTGGTATCGGTTATAAGGACGAACTTTTCCGCCTTGAGCGCCGCGGCTATGTCGCAGGCAGCGAGGTCGGCGTTGATGTTATAGGCCTTCCCGTCTTTCCCCAAAGCTACCGGGGTTATTACGGGTATCGCCCCGTCCTTGAGCGCATCCTTTATGGGTTTGGTATTAATCGATACGATCTTTCCCAGGAAACCCATATACTTGCCCTTGTGTTTTAAAGTCACGGCTTTGATTATCTTGTCCTTCTTGCCTGAGAGGGCCTTGACCTTGCCGCCCAGCTCCTCTATATGTTTGGCTATCTCCTTGTTCGTCGCCTCGAGCGTATCGTCTACGATCTTCATCGTCTTCGCGTCGGTCACCCTGAACCCGTCCACGAATTTCGCGACGATGCCGGCTTCCTTCATCTTCTCTGTTATCCTCGGCCCGCCGCCGTGTATGATGACCGGCTTTATCCCGACCAGGCTCATGAAGATTATGTCCTGGAAGATGCCGGAGATCACTTCCCTGTTCTCCATCATGCTTCCGCCGGCTTTTATGACGACTGTCTTGCCCCTGAACTTCTTTATATAAGGCAGCGCCTCAATGAGGACGTCGGCCTTTTTAATTATATCTTGCATTTATTTTAATGTACCCTTCCGTAAGGTCGCATGTCCACGCGGTTGCCGAATACTTTCCTGACTTCAGGTTGACTGTTATCACCACTTTCTTCTTCTTAAGCGACTTCTGCGCCTTCGGTCTCAGACCGAAATTGGCGTTGCCGCCGCTGACTATCTTTATGCCGTTCAGGTAAATATCCAGTTTAGATTCGTCGATCTTTACTCCGGAAGCCCCGGCCGACGAAGCGATCCTCCCGGTGTTCGGGTCCTCACCGGCGATAGCCGTCTTGACCAGGCTCGAATTAGTGATCTCCATCGCCATCTTCTTCGCGTCGGCCTTGCTCTTCGCTCCCTTGACCTGTACCTCTATAAATTTGCTCGCGCCTTCTCCGTCTCTGGCTATCTCTTTTGCCAGGTAGACCACGACGTATTTTAGCGCCGAGCAGAATACTTTATAGCCGGTGCTCCCGCTCTTTATCTTAGCGTTAGCGGCCAGGCCGTTTGCCATTATAAAAACAGTATCATTAGTGCTCATGTCGCCGTCCACAGTCACCATATTCAATGAATCTTCGACTGAGTCTTTCAAAGAACTTTTTAACGCTTTAACGTCTATATCCGCATCTGTCGTGATGAAACAGAGCAAAGTGGCCATATTCGGGCTTATCATTCCCGAGCCTTTTGCTATCCCGCCGATCTTGACGGTCTTGCCGCCGATCTTTACCGCAACCGCCATCCTCTTCGGGACCAGGTCGGTAGTCATTATCGCCTTGGCCGCCGTAAGCTCCCCTGCTTTACTTAGGCCTTTTACCAGAGCAGGGGCAGCCGCTTCGATCTTCTCTACCGGCAGCGGCTTTCCGATTATACCGGTCGACGCGACGAGAACATCCTGCGCATCTATCCAGGCATTCGCCGAAACAGCATCAGCCATCCGGACCGCCCATTTCATCCCATTCTTCCCGTTAAGGCAGTTGGCGTTGCCGCTATTCGCTATTATTGCCTGAGCCCAGCCATCCTTTAAATTCCCGGCGGAAAGTAACACCGGCGCGGCTTTGACCGTATTCTTCGTGAATACTGCCGCCGCATGGGCAGGCACACTCGAATAGATCAGGCACAGGTCGAGGCCCTTCTTTTTTATACCGCTTTTAATGCCAGAGGCAAGGAACCCCTCCGGTGCGGTAACGGATCCCTTTATCGTTTTCATTAAATGAGGCCCGCCGTTTCGCCGAATCCCATCATCAAATTCATGTTCTGGACCGCCTGCGACGAGGCGCCTTTCCAAAGATTATCAATGGCCGTGACCACTATAACCCGTTTTCCGGCCACCTTGATGCCGATATCGCAAAAATTCGTGCTGTAGACGTGCTTCGTCTCCGGGAAAATGCCCTCATCCAACACCCTCACGAACGGCGCGTCCTTGTAGAACTGCTTGTAAAGTTGAAGCAGCTCTGCTGCTGAAATCTCTTTCTTCAGCGTGAAATATATCGTCGAGAGTATCCCCTTGTTCATCGGCACCAGATGCGGGGTGAACGTGACGCCTATCTTCGAGCCCGCCGCAATCGAGAGCTCCTGGTCTATCTCAGGCATATGCTGGTGCTGGTTTATCTTATACGCCTTGAAGTTCTCGTTCACTTCCGCGAAATTAAGCGCCAGCGAAGCCGCCCTGCCTGCCCCGGTAACCCCGGATTTCGAGTCGACGATTATCTGGTCTGTATCGACGAGGCCTTTGCTCACCAGCGGGGCGCTTCCGAGTATCGAGCCGGTCGGATAGCATCCCGGGTTCGCTATGAACTTGGATTTTTCTATCTCTTTCTTATGCAATTCCGGAAGCCCGTATACCGCTTCCTTGAGAAGCGCCACGCTTGTATGTTTAGCTCCGTACCATTTCTCGTATACCCCGGGATCTTTTAGCCTGTAATCCGCGCTCAGGTCTACGACCTTCTTCCCCGCCTTCAAAAAATCCGGGACGAAGAGCATCGAGATCTTGTGCGGAAGCGCCAAAAATATCAGGTCTGCCGCCTTCGATATGGCGGGCACGCCTACATTGTCGCAGACGAGCTCCAGCCTGCCCTTGAATACCGGGAAAATATCCGATATCTTCTCGGCCTTATCTACCTTGCCGCTCACCGAAGTTATAGTCGCCTCCGGATGGCACAGCAGTATCTTCATCAGTTCGCAGCCGGCATAACCAGTCGCGCCAACGACAGCGACATTCAGGTTTTCTTTTGACATTTTATTCCCTTTCGTAATTTGATGCTTTCGCACATACTCAAGCATCAACCCTGCGCAAATCACTATATTTAAACTATGTATGAGAGCACGGGTTGATTATAAAATAAAAACGCCTATTCCGTCAAGCTGTTTCCGTCGGAATAGGCGTAATTTTGCCTTATATAAATAAGGTACTAACGTTTAGTCCACTGGAAATGGCTGCGGGCTCCTTTTTGTCCGTACTTTTTACGTTCCTTCATGCGCGGATCGCGGGTCAAGAGACCTTTGCCGCGAAGAACGGAACGGTAAGTAGAATCCGCCTTGAGCAGGGCGCGGGCTATGCCTAAACGCACAGCGCCGGCCTGGCTTGCCACGCCGCCGCCTGCGACATTCACGAAAATGTCGTATTTTGCCGCGGTCTGCGTAGCTTCAAGCGGCTCTTTAAGGATACCCCTGAGAGTCTCCCTCGGGAAATAATCGTCGAGAGTCCTTTTATTGACGACGAACTGGCCTGAGCCGGGTCTCAATATGACCCTGGCCGTCGACTCTTTCCTTCTTCCGGTGCCTAAAAATAATGCCTGTGCTTCCATCTGTCTCCTGTATTATACCTTTAAGGGTTCGGGTTTCTGGGCAGCCATGTTATGCTCCTTGCCCGCGAATACTTTCAATCTGCCCAACGCGCTCTTTCCGACCTTGTTCTTCGGCAGCATGCCTTTTACCGCGTGGGTAATGACGTATTCCGGCTTCCTCACCAGCAGGTCCTCCAGCATCTCGGATCTCCTGCCGCCGGGATAGCCCGAATACCAGTCATATTCTTTTGCTTTCAATTTATTCCCGGTCACTTTTATCTTGGCGGCGTTCACGACGACCACGCCGTCACCGGTATTAAAATCCCTGCGGTACGTGGGCTTATTTTTGCCCGAAAGTACGCGCGCGACAGCCACGGCAACCCTTCCCAGGATCTTGCCGTCGGCATCGACTATGAACCATTTTTCGGATATTTTTTGTTCCTTTTTCACCATTTTAGGCCTTCCTCAGATAGGTTAACATCAAGAAGTAAGAATTATAACATAATACGAGGGAATGTCAAGGGAAAATTAGTCTAATCCGCCCTACCTGGCCTTGCCAGCCATCAGTATTTGACCTCCATCAGGCATAACCCCTTTGCCGGGGCCGTTTCGCCTGCAAACTTCCTGTCCCTTGCCTTAAGTGTACGGGCCATGCTCCCGGCCGGCTTCCTGCCGCGGCCGATATCTACCAATGTCCCGGCAATATTCCTTACCATATTATACAAAAATCCGTCCGCCTCGACATCAATAATTATCGCCCCACCCTTCTTCTTTATATCAAGCTTCTTTATCGTGCGGATGGAGGAGCGTTCGATCCTGTCCGCGGCCTGGAAAGACTTGAAGTCGTGCTTTCCTACTAATGCCTTCGCCTCTTTCTTCATCAGCGCGACATTAAGCTTATAGGGAAGGTATACGGTGAAATTCCCGGATATCGCGGAACGGGACGAGCCGTTCATTATCGTGTAACGGTAGAGTTTTGACCTCGCGTCGAACCTGGAATTGAACTTAGGCGGGACTTCCTTAACTTCCTTAATCGCTATATCCTTCGGCAGGACACTGTTGAGCGCCCTCTGCAGTTTGAACGGCGGGATCTTCGACTCCGTCTTGAAATTCGCGAAGAGGCTTAACGCGTGTACGCCGGCGTCGGTCCTGCCGCAAGAAATAAGCCGCGCTCCACGGCCCGTTATCCGTTTAAGCGCGGCTTCTATAGTATCCTGTATGCTTTTGGCGTTCTTCTGCGACTGCCAACCGGCGTAATCCGTGCCGTCGTATTCTATTTTAAGTAGGATATTACGCATTCGGCTATCTGGACGGCATTAGTTGCCGCGCCCTTGCGCAGGTTATCCGCTACGACCCACAGCCACAACCCGTTCTTCACAAAACAATCGGAGCGGATGCGACCGACGAAGGTCTCATCCCTTCCCTCAGCGTCCTTGGGCATGGGATAAAGGCCTTTCTTCGGGTCATCCTCGACTATTATTCCGGGTGACTTTGCGAGAAGCGCCCTGACTTTGTCCGGGCTTATCGGTTTTCCGGTCTCTATATACACGGACTCGGAATGGCCGGTCCTGACCGGCACCCTTACGGTGGTCGCTGAGATCTTTATCTTGTCCGCGTGCATTATCTTGCGGGTCTCGTGGACCAGCTTCCACTCCTCGTTGGTATAATCACATTCAGTAAAACTGCCGATGTGCGGAAAGACATTATAAGCCAGCTGCTGCGGCATCGAGCGCTCGACGTCTACATTGATATTCTCATATCTGCTCGCGTGGATCGCAGCCGCCTCGGCCTTGAGCTGTTCGACCGCGCTCTTGCCTGCGCCTGACGACGCCTGCAGAGTAGTGACGATTATCCTCTTTATCCCGACCTTCTTGTGGATAGGGTAAAGCGCTACGACCATCTGTATGGTCGAGCAGTTCGGGTTAGCGATTATCCCCTTATGTTTCTTGACATCGGCACAGTTCACTTCGGGGACGACAAGCGGGACTTTCGGGTCCATGCGGAAATCGGCGCCGTTATCAATGACGACGCATCCCCTCTTTACCGCCTCCGGCGCGTAAGTCACGGCTGCGCCCTTTTCACCTTCAGTGCCGGCGAAGAGCGCTATATCCATCCCATCAAAAGCCTCGGGAGATATCGCCTGCACGGAATATTTATCTCCATCAACAGTTATCTCCCTGGCGCTCCGCGCCAAGACCCGCAGGTCTCCTACCGGGAAATTCCGCTGGCGCAACACGCGCAGCATCTCTATCCCGACAACGCCGACTCCGACGACTACTACGTTATATCTGCTTTTTCTTTTCATTTCTCCACCTTTATAATATCAGTGCTCTCGCTTCATCTTTTTTTTCAGAAGGGACATAGATCCTGTACTGGTCGATGGCTGTCCTTATCGGCATGCCCCATGTATACCTCAAAGGCTCGACCAGGGCCTTTATTTGCCTGCTCTTCAAAAATTCGCTTTTTATTGTCGCCTCTATCTCGTCAAAGGCGATGTAGCAGATGCCCCACTCCTTGATCCCGGATTCTTTCTTCATCTTAAAGAATCTTGCTTGCTGGATAAGGTCAGAAAATACCCCAACGCTGACTAATATGAATGAAGCGCTGTAGAGCCCGTGGGACTGAAAAGGTACCTGGTATCTCGACCTTATTATCTCCGGAATAATCTCCATCACAATAAGTATCGCCGACGTGACCAGCAGTACCCTTGACATATTAGCATCTAAATAACCTTCTGGGTCATTTTGGGCATCCGTAAAAGAATAACCGTGCCTGTCTAAAAGCGACCGAACATGTTTCGAATCAAAAACCAAATATATATACGAAAGGGTGAAGACGAAAATCAGGAGTATAGTCAATATAAGGTTGTATTTCCAGATAAAGTTAACATGCAATATCGGAGAAAACGAAAACAATAAATAGGTCAATCCGATAATGGCAGAAGCACACGCCACGGGAGCAGTCCCCAGATAAGACGCCTTTAATTCTATAACCGCGCTATTTGGGCCGTTTATGTTCAGGATCCTGCCCCTCCTTGTAACATAATAAATACCCCACGCCAGTACAGCCCAAAAAGTTATTAGAAGAATGAAATCCCCGAGACAGATCGACCTGTTAATCTGGTCGTAAGCGCTTTCGATCCCTGCGACTATCCTGAATATAAATGATGACACGATGATCATCACGACCCCGTTCCCTATGCCGTATCGGGTAATCAAACCGGCTATATATATCAAGAAAAACACGGCCGCAGTCATTGAAAAAACGATGACCAGCTTAAAGATCAAGCCGTGAATAACAACTATATTATTGCCTCCGGGAACATTTAAGCGTTCCAGCCACGAGATCGTATAATAAGACTGTAATATGGAAATCGCTATAGTGACCGCATAGGTCAATTTTAAAACCGCATCCCGGCCCCTTTCCCCTCCGAATGAAAAACGCCTCAACGGGGGGATGATAAGAGATGCTATCTGCAACAATATGCATGCGGAAATAAAAGGCATCAGGCCTAAACTGAATATTGTAAAATTTGAAAAGGGACCGCCAAGCAAGCCGTAACGGGGAGTCCCCGTTGATGTCATTGCGCTCTTGATAAATTCGTAAAAAGCTCCCGAATCGACTCCGGGAAGGGGAATCAAGTACAATAACCTGACTACGATAAGCATTCCGACAGTAAACAAAAGCCTTCTTAAGGCATCCTTATCCTTAAACATCCAAGCTATGGTATCTTTTACCAAGGACTTTTCCTATAGGTTCTCTACTACCATATCGCCGACCTCGCTCGTCGAATAACCCATCTTACCGGCCGCAAGCGATTTCAATTTCGTGTTCACGACTTTGATGACCGCGTCCTCTATCGCCTTCCCGGCTTTATCTTCACCGAGGTTCTCGAGCATCATCCCGCCGGCGCAGATAGCCGCTAACGGATTGATTATATTCTGGCCCGTGTATTTCGGGGCTGAGCCGCCTATAGGCTCGAACATCGATACGCCCTTCGGGTTGATGTTGCCGCCCGCGGCGATGCCCATACCGCCCTGTATCATCGCGCCGAGGTCGGTTATGATATCGCCGAAGAGGTTGTCTGTCACGATGACGTCGAACCATTCCGGGTTCTTGACGAACCACATCGTGGTCGCGTCGACATGCGCGTAATCGGTCTTGATCCCCGGATACTCTTTCGCAACCTCGTTGAACGTCCTCTGCCACAAATCCCAGGCGTAAGTCAGGACGTTCGTCTTGCCGCAGAGAGTGAGCTTGTTTTTCTTGTTGCGCTTTTTGCATAATTCGAAAGCGTACCTTATGCAGCGCTCAACACCCTTGCGGGTGTTATAAGAGATCTGTATAGCGACCTCTTCGTCGGTACCCTTCTTCTGGAACTCGCCCATGCCCTTGTAAAGTCCTTCCGAGTTCTCGCGCACGACGACAAAATCAATGTCCTCGGGCTTCTTGTCCTTGAGCGGGCAGTATGCCGAGTTATAGAGCTTGACCGGCCGGAGGTTTATATACTGGTCGAGCGTGAAACGCAAATTAAGAAGGACCTGCTTTTCGAGGATGCCGGGCTTTACGTCCGGATGCCCGACAGCGCCGAGGTAAATGGCGTTATATTTTTTGAGCTCCTCGATATCCTTTTCATCTACGGTCTTTCCCGTCCTTAAGTAGCGCTCGCCGCTGAAATCGAATATCTTCGACTCATATTTGAATCCAAACTTATTGCTTGCGGCTTTTAAGACCTTAAGCCCTTCGTTTATTACTTCCGGCCCTGTCCCATCGCCGGGTATGACAGCGATCCTGTAATTACCCATTTTTCTTGACCACCCATTTCATGAGCCCGCCCGCCTCGATAAGCTCCTGCATGAACGCGGGCATCGGCTTTGCCTGGTACTTCTTGTTTTTTGTGAGGTTCCTGATCAACCCTGTCGAGGCATCGACTTCCACTTCGTCGCCTTCTTCTATAGATTTTGCGGCCTCCGGGCACTCGAATATCGGGAGGCCGATGTTTATGCTGTTCCTGTAGAATATCCTCGCGAAGCTCTCCGCGATGACGCAAGAGATGCCGCAGCCTTTTACAGCAAGAGGCGCGTGCTCGCGGCTCGAGCCGCAGCCGAAGTTCTTGCCGCCCACGATAATATCACCCGCGGCGATCTTCTTTGAGAAGCCCGGGGTTATGCCGTCCATGCAATTCTCCCCGAGCACTTTCGGGTCTACCGAGACAAGGTACTTCGCCGGGATTATCTCATCCGTGTTTATGTCGTTGCCGAATTTCCAGGTCTTGCCTTTGAGTATCATATTACTTCCTCCGGATGCGCTATCCTTCCCTTGATGGCAGACGCTGCCGCCACAGCCGGGTTCGAGAGATAGACCTCGGACTTCAAGTGCCCCATCCGGCCGGTGAAATTCCTGTTCGTCGTCGCGATAGAGCGCTCGCCGGCGGCCAATATACCCATATGCCCGCCTAAACACGGCCCGCACGTGGGAGTGGAAACCGCGCATCCCGATCTGACGAAAATCTCGAGCAATCCCTCGTCCATCGCCTGTAAATATACCGCCTGCGTGGCCGGGAAGATTATGCAGCGCACGTCCTTATGGACCTTCTTCCCCTTCAAGACCTTCGCTGCCATCCTAAGATCGCTGATCCGGCCGTTAGTGCACGAGCCGATGACCGACTGGTCGATCTTCACGTTCTTGACCTGGCTTACAGGCTTCGCGTTGGACGGCAAAGGCGGCAAGGATACCATCGGCTCGAGTTTCGAGACGTCGTATTCCTTTACCTCGCAATATTGCGCGTCCTTGTCGCTCTTGTATATCTTCCATTTCTTCTTGGATTTCTTGGTCGTTTCCTTTACATATTTCAATGTAATCTCATCGGCCGCGATTATGCCGTTCTTGCCACCTGCCTCGATGGCCATGTTGCACATCGCGAAGCGGTCGTCCATCGGGAGGCTCTCGATCGCGCCGCCAGTAAACTCCATCGCCTTATACAAAGCGCCGTCTACGCCGATATCGCCTATCGTATAGAGTATGAGGTCCTTGCCTCCGACCCATTTATTGAGCTTCCCCGAATAAATAAACTTTATCGATTCGGGGACTTTAAACCAGATCCTGCCCCTTATGAACACCGCGGCGAGGTCTGTCGAGCCCACGCCTGTCGAGAACGCGCCGACGGCGCCGTACGTGCAGGTATGCGAATCCGCGCCGATTATGAGGTCACCGGGCATAGTCAAGCCCTCTTCCGGGAGGAGCGCATGCTCGATGCCCATGCACCCGATCTCATAATAATACTTGATGCTGTGTTTCTTCGCGAACTCCCTTAATACCTTGAGCTGCTCTGCGGACTTGATATCCTTCGCCGGAGAAAAGTGATCAGGGACAAGGGCTATCTTCTTGTTATCGAAGACCTTGCCCACGCCGGCCTTCTCGAACTCCGATATCGCTATAGGCGCGGTAATGTCGTTGCCGAGACAGAGGTCGACCTTGCAATCGATCAGATCGCCGGGCGAGATAGACTTCCTGTCCGTGTGCGCCATCAATATTTTTTCAGTTATCGTATATCCCATTTATAACTCCTTGATATATGCTATTTCATCGCACTTCGCGAACTTCGCGCAGATACTGCAATCTGTCCATATCTTCTGGGGCAGTTTTTTCTTCTCTGTCGGGATGAACCCGAATTTCTTGAAGAAATCCGATTTCTGCGTCAGGACGAAGACGCTCTTTATTCCCATATCCTGCGCCTCTTTCAGGCATCCCTTCACAAGCCCGGTCCCGACACCCGATTTCACGTGGTCGGCATCGACAGCCAAAGACCTTATCTCAGCCAGCTTGTTAGAGAAGATATGGAGCGCCGCGCAGCCGATCAGTGCATTGCCCTTCTCGTATACCCAGAAATCCCTTAAGCTCTCCGCGATCTCGTGCTCGGCGCGGGGAAGCATCATATTCTTGCCGGCGTAATGATCTATAAGCTCGTGTATCCGCCCTGTATCCTTTGCCTGCGCTTTTCTTACCATATTATTATATTCTTCCTTCAGTCGGGCTCGAAGGAGAAGCGTATTGCTTGATCGCTATCCTTCCCGACAAATACGCCAATCTTCCTGCCTCGGATGCTAATCTCATCGCGCGTGCCATGCCAACCGGGTCTTTGGCGCCGGCAATGCCGGTATTCATAAGCACGCCGTCGACCCCCAATTCCATCGCTACCGCCACATCCGAAGCCGTGCCGACGCCCGCATCGACAATGACCGGCACTTTGACCGCTTCCAGGATAAATCTTATGTTAATGGGATTTAATATCCCCATACCCGAACCGATCGGAGAAGCCAGAGGCATGACGCACGCCGCTCCCGCGTCCGCGAGCTTCTTCGCCATGATCGGGTCGTCGTTCGTGTACGGCATGACGACGAACCCTTCTTTGACGAGGACTTTGGTCGCCGCGAGCAGCGCTTCAGTGTCCGGGAAGAGCGTCTTTTCATCGCCTATGACCTCAAGTTTCACCAACTCGGACAGGCCCATCCCGCGCGCGATGCGCGCTATCCTTATTGCGTCTTCCGCAGTGTAGCAGCCTGCCGTGTTAGGCAATATAGTATATTTATTTCTGTCGATATGGTCAAGTAGAGATTCTTTCTTCGCGCCGGCATCGCCCAGGTCGAGCCGCCTTATTGCGACGGTGACTATCTCGGCTTCCGAGGCCTCGAGCGCTTTTTTCATTATGTCGAAATTGGCGTACTTTCCGGTGCCGACGAGCAGCCGCGACTTGAACTCCCTATTCCCTATCTTTAACGCCTTATCTTCCATACTTTTCTCCGTAATATTTGCATAATGATCTCAAGTTGCATACCGGGCATTTCGGGTCGCGCGCCGAGCATACCTGCCTGCCGTGCATTATCAGGTGCACGTGGAATTCCTTTATCTCACCCTTGGGTGTAGCCCGGGTCAGGTATTCCTGCGCCTTCTCCGGCGTCATCTTCACGCCTATAAGCCCGAGGCGCTTTGTCACCCTGAATATATGCGTATCCACCGGCATGACCGGCTTATCAAACCCGAAGAGCAGGACGATCGCGGCCGTCTTCGGCCCCACGCCTTTTATCGACCTTAAGAATCCGTATCCTGCCTGCGTGTCCAGCCGCTTCAAAAAATCCAGTTCCAGAGAGCCCCGCCGTTTTACTATCTCGTCCAGGGCAAATTTAATACGCGGCGCCTTGATATTCGAAAGACCGGCGATCTTTATCTCGCGCTTTATGGACGAAACGTCCGCCCTCCTTAAACTCTCCCAACTCTTGAAACGTTTTTTGAGATTGTCGAACGCCCGAAAGGAAGTTACATCAGAGGTGTTCTGCGAGAGGATAGTCTTGACGAGCAGGCCTACCGCGTCTTTCTCTCTTTTAAATCTCAACCGTCCGAAACGGCGGCGCAAAAGCCTGATCACAGCCGTTATATCGCGCCGCATCTATCTTTCGATGACCGTGCTCTTGGCTACCACGACCAGCCCGGACTCGGTCATCGTAAACCTCTTCTTGTCTTCCTCGGGATCGTACCCGATCTCGGCTCCTTGCGGGACCTTGACATCCTTATCTATTATCGCGCGCCTTATTTTGGCGTTGCGCCCGATATCCACGCCTTCCATCACTATCGAATCGATGACGCTGGCGTAGCTGTTTACCCTAACGTTCGGCGAAAGTATCGAGCGGTCAACCTTGCCGCCGGATATTATGCAGCCGTTAGAGACCATCGAATCTACCGCCACGCCGATACGGTCGCCGTCGTCGCCGCCCGCAAAAACGAACTTGGCCGGCGGGTATTTCTCCATATAGGTACGTATCGGCCATTCCTTGTCATAGAGGTTGAAGATCGGCGTCACGCTGATAAGGTCCATGTTCGCCTCGTAATACGCGTCGAGCGTCCCGATATCGCGCCAGTATTGCGCCTCTTTTTTGTTCTCATCCTTGAAATTATAAGCAAAGACCTTCGCCTTTTTCGCGACCATCCCCGGAAGGATGTTCTTCCCGAAATCGTGTTTGCTCGCCGGGTCCTGCGCGTCGGCATTAAGCACTTCCTTGAGCACGTCGGTCTTGAAGACGTATATGCCCATCGACGCGTAGATATGCGCCGGGTCGCCCGGGATCGTCTTAGGGGTCTTCGGTTTCTCCTCGAAGCCGAGTATCCTCTCGTTGCGGTCGACCTCGAGCACGCCGAAATGCTGCGAATCCTTCTTATCCATCTCTACGACCGAGACGGTGCAGTCGGCGCCTTTCGCTATATGATAATCGATCATCTCCGCGTAATTCATCTTGTAGATGTGGTCGCCGGCCAATATCAGCACATATTCAGGCTTCTCGGTCTCGATGAAATAAAGGTTTTGGAATATCGAATCCGCGGTGCCCATATACCACGTATCGCCGGTCCTCATCTGCGCCGGGACTATATCTATGTATTCGCCGAGTTCCGCGTCGAATATGTTCCAGCCGAGCCGCAAATGCCTTATAAGCGAATTACATTTATATTGCAGGAGGACATGGATCCGCCGTATCCCCGAATTTATGCAGTTCGAGAGAGTGACGTCGATGATCCTGTATATCCCGCCGAACGGGACTGCAGGCTTGGTCCTGTCCCTGGTCAGGGGGATAAGCCTCTCGCCCTTCCCGCCCGCCATTATGAAAGCTATTACATTCTTATTCATGTTATTTTTTAACCGCCGGGGTGAAAAATACCTGTACGACGATCTCCAGTATACCCATCCTTATCATCATTACCGCTATAGCCGCGAGGAAGATATCCGATACCTTCGCGAGCGCCCTGGAACCGCCTTTGCCGAGGACTTTTATGAAATAATCGGCTTTCCAGAGGACAAGCCACATTATGAGCATATTCAACACTATCGAGACTACCGTCGGTATAAGTCCGTAGGCCTCTCTCATTACCAGCACCGTCGTGAGCACAGCCGGGCCGGTTATAAGCGGCGTCCCGAGGGGAAATACGCCGACATCCGTGGTCGGGTGGCTCCTCTTATCCTCCCCTGGAAGCAAAAGATGTATCGCAAGGACCAAAAGCAAAATGCCGCCGGCGATCCTGAAATCCGGTACCTGTACATTCATCAGCCGTAACAATATATTGCCGAAGAAGATAAAAAGGATGGCTATAATGCTAGCCACAAGTATGCTGTTCGATATCACCTTCTGGCGGTCTTTCGGCTTCATCCCCTCCGTAAGGGAGAAATAAAGCGGCAGGTTCCCGAATGAGTTGACTGCCATGAAGATCGGGATAAATGTCATAATGTACGGCGCTACCGGTGCTAAAGCTTTAAATACGGCTCCCATATTATTTCCTTTCGTGTCACTATTATATTAAAAAGGCGGCCAAAAAGCAACCGGCATTTAAGCCGCTATGCGGACTTATTTTACCAACTGCCTCACCCTCGGCGGGCAGGCGACGAAATGCCCCTGTTTGGCCTCCTTAAGCGAAGGCTCTTCTATCTTGCACCGGGGTTCCGCGTACGGGCAGCGGGGATGGAACTTGCAGCCGGCAGGCGGAGATAAAGGAGACGGCAGTTCCCCTTTTACTATCATCTTTTTCTTCTTTCGCTCCGGCCCTATTGATACTGCCGAGAATAGGGCCTCGGTGTAAGGGTGTATCGGGAAAGAATAAAGCTCATCAGTAGAGGCGTATTCAAAGACCTTGCCCAAATACATTACCAAAACTGAATCGGATATCGATTCTATGACCCGCAGGTCGTGCGAGATGAAAAGATACGACAATCCTAATTCCTTCTGGAGGTCGGTAAGCAATTTCAATATCTGCGCCTGGATCGAGAGGTCGAGCGATGAGACCGGTTCGTCGCAGACGATAAGTTTGGGGTCGGTCGCAAGCGCCCGCGCGATGCCTATCCTCTGGCGCTCCCCGCCGCTGAACTGGTGGGGATAGCGTTTCGCGTGATCGGCCTGCAGCCCGACCTTCGAAAGCAGGTCCAGGACTTTCTGCCGGCGCGCTTTGGCGTCGCCGATGCCGTGGACCAAAAGCGGTTCGCTTAATATCTCGCCTATTTTCATCCTCGGGTTCAGGGAATTATACGGGTCCTGGAATACGACCTGTAATCTTTTCCTCAGCGGCCGCATCCTCTCCTGCGAGAGGCCGGTTATCTCCTGCCCTTCGAATGAGATCTTCCCTGCCGTAGGATCAAGGAGATTCAATATTATCCTGGCCAGCGTAGTCTTGCCGCAGCCGGATTCCCCGACGAGGCCGAGCGTCTTTCCGGCTTCGACATCGAATGATATCCCGTCGACTGCCTTGACCTCGCCTACGATATGGCGGGTAAAGCCTCTCGCCACCGGGAAATATTTTTTTACGCCTTTTACCGAAAGGATCGGCTGCACTCTATCTCCTGCTCATCTTCGGGATGCAATCGATAAGTTTTTTCGTATATGGATGCGACGGTTTCTTGTATATCATGTCTGTATCGCCGTATTCGACGATCTTTCCTTCCTGCATCACCGCGGTCTTCTCAGCGACCTGCGAGACTATCGAAAGGTCGTGGGTTATCAAAAGGACCGTAAGCTTAAGCTCCTCCCTTAATTTCTCGAGGAGTTCGAGGATCTGTGCCTGGATGGTCACGTCGAGCGCGGTCGTCGGCTCATCGGCGATCAGGAGTTTCGGCCTGCATGATATCGCCATCGCTATCATCACCCTTTGCTTCATCCCGCCGGAGAGCTGGTGTGGATATGAGAACATCACTTCCTTCGGAGAAGGCATCCCGACATCTTTTAGCAGGCCGACCGCGATATCGAACGCCCTATCCTCCCTTGAGCCCTGATGGAGGCGTATCGTCTCGATAAGCTGCTCGCCTATGGTAAAGACAGGGTTAAGCGATGTCGCCGGGTCCTGGAACACATAGGAGACCTTCGCCCCCCTTATATTCCTGAGTTGCTCTTCGGCTAATTTAAACATCTCCCGGCCGTCGAATAATATCTCGCCCTTGGTTATTTCGGCCGATCCCGGGAGGAGCCGCGTCACGGAAAGCGCGGTAACGGATTTTCCGGAACCTGATTCGCCGACGAGGCCGAGGATCTCGCCCTCGTAGACTTTCAGGTTCGCGCCCCTGACCGCCTCGATAGTCTTCTCGCCCTGCCTGAAATCGACATACAAATTTTTTATCTCTAACAACGGCTCTTTCATGCTTTCCTATGCGGGTTGAAATGTTCGCGCAACCCTTCTCCTAATAGATTATAGCCCAATACGGTGATCAATATCGCGAAGCCGGGGAATACCGTGATCCACCAGGCGATGCCTAAGGTTGATTTCGCCTCGGTAAGGATATTGCCCCAGCTCGGCGTAGGCGGCTGGACGCCGAGGCCAAGGAAACTTAAACCCGATTCCAGCAGTATCGCGCCGGCAACGCCCAAAGTCGCGCTGACAAGGACCGGGCCTAGCGCGTTCGGTATAAGGTGCCTCGTAATGATCCTTAAGTCGCTGGCTCCGGTAGCCCTCGCCGCCTCGATGAATTCGCGCTCCTTTAAACTTAAAATCTCAGCCCGGATCAAACGCGCTACTCCCATCCAACTGGTTAGTCCTATTACAACCATAATAGTAAAAATACTTGGCCCTATCCTCGCTATAACTGAAAGTATCAGGAAAAATGTGGGAAAACAAAGCATTATATCTATAAACCGGCAAATCGCATTATCAGTTAATCCACCATAGTAACCAGCCAGAGAACCAAGAATAAGGCCAATTATGACCGCTATCCCGACCGCCACGAAACCTACCAACAAAGATATCCTCCCGCCGTATGCCATGCGCGCGAAGAGGTCGCGGCCGAGCGAGTCGGTCCCCATCGGGTGTTCGTGCGAAGGCGGCAACAGCGCCTTCTCAAGATTTATCGCGCTCGGGTCGTAACGGCTCACCTGCGGGGCGAATATCGCGAGGAAGCCCATCACGCAGACTATAATAATGCCGAAAGCGGTGAGTTTATTTATCTTCATCTCTTCTCCCCCACGCGTATCCGCGGGTCGACGCAGGCGTACATCACGTCGGCCAGTAGGTTGCCGAGAAGAGTAAGGATCGCGCCAACGAAGAGTATTCCCATTATCACCGGGTAATCGCGCGCCATGACCGAATCGAAGAAGAGCTTTCCCATCCCCGGGATCGCGTAGATAGATTCGAATATGACGCTGCCGCCGATCAACCCCGGGACAGAGAGCCCGATTATCGTCACTATAGGCAAGAGCGCGTTCTTGAGCGCGTGTTTGTAAATGACATCCTTCTCGGAAAGCCCCTTTGCCCTCGCAGTCCTTATAAAATCCTTATGCATGACCTCGAGCATGCTGGTACGCATATAACGGGATATGCCTGCGAGCCCGCCGAAAGCCGAGACAAAAACAGGCAGTATCAGATGCCGCGAGACGTCCGCTATCTTCTGGAGGAAATTAAGCTCCTCGAAATCGAGGGATTTTATTCCTGATATCGGCAGCCATCCGAGCTGCACGCCGAATAAGCTCATCGCCAGTAGCGCCAGCCAGAAGGTCGGCGTCGCGAAACCGATAAAAACAAAAACCGTCGAGGCCCTGTCAAAAAGGGAATTTTCTTTTACCGCGCTCATTATACCGATAGGCACCGCGATCAGGAATATCAGGAAGAGCGATAAGAGTTCTATCGTTATCGTGATGGGTATGCGTTCGCCGATCTTGACTAGGACCGGCCTCTCGTCGGTAAAGGATTTTCCGAAGTCGAGGACAACGAGTTTCTTTACCCATTGCCAATACTGGACGTATACCGGCTTATCGAGTCCGTAGAGCCTGTCGAGCTTCTCCATCGCCTCGAGCGTTATCTTCGGCGACATCTCAGCCTGCAGGCGCGTCGGTTTTCCCGGCGAGAGGTGTATCACGAAAAATGTGACGATTGTTATCCCGAATAGCACGGGCAGGAGGCCGAGCAGCCGTTTTACGATATAGGTCACCATCTCGTGTATTTCTGTTCCTCTTTAGGGACGTTCCACTTAATGAAATTATAACCGATCCCTGCCGGCGCCGGCTCGATGCCCTTGAACCTCGCGTGGACTATCGGCAGCGCGTCCGGCACGAATAAAAATATGTACGGATGGTTATCGAATATTAATTGGTGGACCTTATTATATATCTCTTTCCTCTTTCTCTCGTCAAATTCGCGGCGGCCTTCCTCAAGGAGGGAGTCCACTTCCTTATTCTCGTAGCCGACGAAATTGAACTCGCCCGGCCTCTGCTTGGAGGAATGCCAGATGTCAAAACAGTCAGGGTCGCGGGAGAGGTTCCAACCCATTATGACCGCCTCGAACTTGTGTTTGTCTATGAACTCGGACAATAAGGTGGCCCATTCGATAGGCCTTATATCGACCTCAATACAGACCTCCTTCAATCTCCTCTGGATTATCTCGGCGCATGTCTTGCGCGGATCGTTGCCCTGGTTGATAAGCAGGGTGAACTTGAATCTCTTCCCTTCCTTATCGAGCCAGCCGTCGCTATCATGGTCTTTCCAGCCCGCTTCCTTCAATAACTCCTTCGCCTTTTTCGGGTCATACGGGGCGGGTTTTACTTCCTTATTATACGCCCAAGACTCCGGCGGGAACGGGCCTGTCGAGACCCTGCCCAGCCCCAAAAGCACCCCCTTTATTATCTCATCCTTATCGATGGCGTAATCGAGGGCAAGCCTGACACGGCTGTCAGCGAAAAGCGGGTCTTTCATGTTAAGGCCCAGGTAAGTATAACCAAACGAGGGATACTTATATTTCTTATAATATTTCTTGAAAAAAGGCGTGTCTGTCTGGCGCGCGTATTGGAGCGGGGTCAGCTGCTCGACCATATCGACGCCCTGCGTCTGCAATTCGAGGAATGTCGTCGCCTGGTCAGGGATTATCCTGTATATATACCTGTTTATATAAGGGCGGCCTTCATAGTAATCCGGGTTCGAGACAAGGACTATCTTCTCGCCTGTCTTCCACTCTTTGAATTTATAGGGCCCGGTCCCGACCGGGTTGCGCGAGAACTTCGTGTTGCTGAGGTCTTCTTTCTCGAGTATATGCTTCGGCATTATCCACATACCCCAGCTGGAAAGCCCGGGAGAGAACGGTTCTTTGTAAGTCACCTTAACGGTATGGTCGTCAAGGGCCTCAAGGGATTTAACCCGCTCGAAATCCCCGCTGTACGGGGTCTTTACGTTGGGGTCTATGAGTTTTTGGTAAGTGAATTCTACGTCGCTTGCGGTGAAGGGCCGGCCATCGTGCCATCTTACGTTCTTTCGCAGATGGAAGATTATGACTAAGCCGTCTTCCTTAATATCCCAGCTTTCAGCTAGATCGCCCTCAAGATTGAGGTCCTTGTCGTAGCGGATAAGGCCGTTAAAGACAAGGCCGCAAATATCCGCCGAGGCAGAATCAGATGCGAGGATAGGGACGAGCGTCGAGGCATCGCCTATAGAGGCGGTGATGATGGCGTCGCCGTAATCGGCCGCCGCCGCAGGTGAGGAAAAGCCAAGAGACAGCAATACCAATATCCCAACGATCCGGGATATTGGTATCAGCATATATCTCCCCCTGTTTTACTTATTAGGAGTTTGTTGTCCGGTAGTACCGGCCGGAGGCAAGTTCGTCTGAGGCGCCGGGACAGCTGCTTTGGCCGGGGCCATCTTCTCTTCCTTCGAAACTTCCCTCTCGACCACGGATCCGGCTCTCTCGGTGCTCATCAGCGCCAGTGTCGTAGAGGTCACCAGGAAGAGTACTGCGCAAGCCGCGGTCGCTTTCGTAAGGAAAGACGACGCCTTGGTCCCCAGCATAGACTGGAGGCCACCGCTTCCGCCGAACGTCTCGGATATCCCGCCGCCTTTACCCGCCTGGAGCAGGATCACCATTATCAGGACTACACACGCGATCACATGCAAAGTTATCAAGAACGCGAACATCTTATTTCTACTCCTTTTTAACGGGAACTAATTCATTTCTTCCCTTGTCTTACTATTTCGGCGAAATCCTTTACTTTAAGGCTCGCCCCTCCGACCAGCGCCCCGTCAATGTCAGGGCCGGCCATAATGCTCCTTGTGTTGTCGGGTTTTACGCTCCCGCCGTATTGTATCCTCACCTCGGATGATACATCTTCGCCGTAAGCTTTTTTCAGCAGCTCGCGGATAAATTTATGCACTTCCTGAGCCTGCTCCGGCGTCGCTGTCCTTCCGGTGCCGATCGCCCAGACAGGTTCGTAGGCAATCACTATCTTGGCGACGTCTTCTTTGGAGAGGCCGGCTAAACCGCCTTCGACATGGTTCTTTACCACATCAAAGGTCTTGCCGGAATCGCGCTCTTCAAGGCGCTCGCCTACGCACATTATCGGCGTCAGGCCGTGTTTTAAGGCGGCTTTGACCTTCTTGTTCACCGTTTCATTGGTCTCGTGGAAATAAGTCCTGCGCTCGGAATGGCCGATTATGCAGAATTTGCAGCCGAGGTCGGTGAGCATCTTTGGGGCGACTTCACCGGTATAAGCGCCTTCCTCTTCCCAGAAGATATCCTGCGCGCCGTATCCGATGTTCGAACCCTTGAGCGCTTCCGCGACTTTTGGTATCGCGGTAAACGGCGGACATACGACTATGTCCACCCCTGTCTCGCCTTTGAGTTCATTCTTCAGGCCATTGACGAGCTCTAACGCCTCGCCGGTGGTCTTGTACATCTTCCAGTTGCCTGCGATTATAGGTTTTCTCATTATATCCTTTCAACTAATAACTTTGATGAGGGCGGGTCCTGCCTGCCGAGCACCTCGTCCCTTTTGCTTCGTGCAAAATGGCCAAGGGCTCCGTCGGCAGTCACCCGCTGACATTACTTATCAGTTAAAGCTTTTATCCCAGGCAGGACTTTGCCTTCGAGATATTCGAGCGAGGCGCCGCCGCCGGTTGAGATGTGCGTCATCTTGTCTTCAAGTTTGAACTTGGCTATCGCGGCTGCCGTGTCGCCGCCGCCGATTATCGATATAACTTTGCTCCCGGTGCAGCCGGCGCAGCCGGAGTTGCTTCCGCTCGAAAGGCATGCAATATATTTTGCGACCTCCTCGGTCCCCTTGGAGAACTTATCCATCTCGAATACGCCGAGCGGGCCGTTCCAGACGATCGTCTTAGCGCTCTTCAACACGTTCTTGAACGCCTCGACCGTCTTCGGTCCGATATCCAATCCCATCCATCCGTCAGGGATCTGGTCCCCGACCACCTTCGTGTTCGCGTTCGCGTCGAATTTGTCCGCGATGATGTTATCGACCGGCAGGACTATGTTGACTTTCTTTTGTTTGGCTTTTTCGAGAAGAGACTTCGCTATATCTATTTTATCCTTCTCGACCTTTGAGGCGCCTATCGACCTGCCCTGCGCCGCGTAAAATGTGTAGGCCATCCCGCCGCCGATGAGTATCGAATCAACCTTGTCCAAAAGGTTCTCAATGACACCTATCTTGTCCGAGACCTTCGCGCCGCCGAGTATCGTCACGAACGGCTTTGCAGGGTTCATGACCTTATCTTCGAGGTACTCTATCTCTTTTTCAAGAAGGAAACCCGCCGCCGACTTTTGAAAATACTTTGTCACGCCTTCTGTAGACGCGTGCGCGCGGTGCGCGGTCCCGAAAGCGTCGTTGACGAATACGTCACCTAAGCTCGCGAGCTCTTTCGCGAAATTCGCGTCGTTGGCTTCTTCCTCGGCGTGGAAACGCAGGTTCTCGAGGAGTATGCACTCACCCGGCTTCATGGCATCTGCCATCGCCTTGACCTCGGGCCCGATGCAATCTTTGGCCATCTTCACCGGCTTGCCGAGCAATTTGCTAAGCCTTTCGGCGCAGGGCGCCAGGCTGTACTTCGCCGTGACCTTGCCATCAGGCCTTCCAAGGTGGCTGATCAGGACAAGTTTCGCGCCTTTGTCGAGCGCGTATTTTATCGTCGGCAAAGTCGCCTTTATCCTCGTGTCATCTGTTATGTTCAGTTTATCATCGAGCGGGACATTAAAGTCGACGCGCATCAATACGCGCTTGCCTTTAAGGTCCAGGTCTTTTATCGTAAGCTTGTTCATGTATTAAAGGCCTTTCTTCACGATATATTCGCAGAGGTCTACGACCCTGTTCGAATATCCCCATTCGTTGTCATACCATGAAAGGACCTTAACGAAATCGTCGCCTATCACCTTTGTGCTCTTCGCGTCTATGATCGAGCTTAATGGGCAATGGTTGAAATCGACCGAAACGACCGGGTCTTCGGTATAACCGAGGATCCCTTTCAGCTTGCCTTCAGCGGCTTCCTTCAGCACTGCGTTTATCTCTTCGGCCGTAACTTTTTTGCCGAGTGTCACTGTAAGGTCGACGACCGACACGTTGGCGCACGGTACCCTCATAGAGAAACCGTCAAGTTTGCCTTTAAGTTCGGGTATGACAAGGGAAAGCGCCTTCGCTGCGCCGGTCGATGTCGGTATCATCGATAACGCGGCAGCGCGAGACCTGCGCAGGTCCGAATGCGCCTGGTCCTGGAGCTTCTGGTCGTTGGTGTAAGCGTGTATAGTCGTCATCAGGCCTTTGACTATCCCGTATTTGTCATTCAATACCTTCGCCAGCGGGGCGAGGCAGTTCGTCGTGCACGACGCGTTCGAGATGACATTATGGCTCTTCGGGTCGTACTTATCCTCGTTGACGCCCATGACTATAGTTATGTCCTCGTCCTGGGCAGGAGCGGAGATGATGACTTTTTTCGCGCCGCCTTTGGTTATATGGTTCTCGGCTCCCTTGACTTCCTTGCCCTTCTTATTGACGCCGTCCTTCTTGATAGTGAAGAGGCCGGTAGATTCTATGACGATCTGGACGCCGAGGTCTTTCCAGGGGAGTTCCGAGGGATCTCTCTTGGCAAGGACCTTGATTATTTTGCCGTCAACGGATATCGTATCCTCGGATGCGGCTTTGACGTCACCGGGGAACCTGCCGTGGACAGAATCATATTTTAAGAGATATGCGTTAGTTTTCGCGTCGGTTATATCGTTTACCGCGACCAGTTCAAGGTCTTTGCTATTTTTTTCAAGTATCGCTCTCGCGACAAGACGGCCTATCCTTCCGAAACCGTTGATACCAACTTTCACAGCCATTTCTACTTCCTCCTTTTTATTTTGTTTTATTTACAGGGATACTTCCCTTAAAGCCCAGGCGGCTATCTCCGGAGGGGTCTGGTTCAGGTAGAAGCCGGTGCCCCACTCGAATCCTGCCGTCCTTCCCAGCCTGGGCATGACCTCTATGTGCCAGTGGTAATCCGCCATTTCGCGGGAATCCAGGGGCGAGGTATGTATTATAAAATTATATGAGGGATCTTTCAAGGCTATTTTCATCCGCACCAGCGTCTCTTTGAGTATCCGCGCGAGGTCGGTTATCTCTTCCTTCTGGATATAGCTGAACTCAGCGCTGTGGAGTTTCGGGAATATCGAGAACTCGAACGGGAACCTCGAGACGAAAGGCGCGAACGCGATGAAACTCTTGTTCTCGGCTATGACCCGCTCCCTCTCTTCTATCTCCTGGTGTATCATGTCGCAGAATACGCATCTCTCCCTATACTCATAATACCTCTCGGACCAGCTGATCTCCTCGACCACACGCTTAGGTATGATCGGTAGCGCGATGAGCTGCGAATGCGGATGCTCAAGCGAGGCGCCGGCGGATACGCCGTAATTCTTGAATATCAATATATATTTAAACCTCTTGTCGCCCTTAAGGTCGAGGCTCCTGTTACGGTACGCCCATATGACCTTCTCGATATCGCCATCAGCCAGGTCGGCGAGCTCCTTGTTATGGTCGGGGTTCTCGATGATTACCTCGTGCGCGCCGATGCCGTTCATCATGTCGTACATGCCGACGCCAATCCTGTCGATATTGCCCTCGACCCTTAAGGCCGGGAATTTATTCGGGATGACCCGCGTCTGCCAGCCCGGCGTGTTGGACTTGCTGCCCTCCTTGCGGTCGGCGAATATCTCCGGCGGGGTCATGGCCTCGTTGCCCGGGCAGAACGGGCAAACGCCGCCCCTCTTGACATGGGCCTCGACCTCGTAATCGGAAGGGTTCTTGGGCTTGTCGATCTCTATTATTACCCACCTGCCTGTTATCGGGTCCCTGCGTAATTCAGCCATAGTTATTCGATCCCGCTTAAGTATTTGGCCGCGTCTTCAGGCGGGGTCGGGTTGATATAGAACCCGCTGCCCCACTCGAAACCCGCAGTCCTGGTTAGCCTCGGCATTATCTCGAGGTGCCAGTGGAAATCGTCGTCTATCGTCCTCCAGTATCCCGCCTTAGGCATGCGGAATGGCGCGGTATGGAGGATTATGTTATACGGCGGGTCGACGAGCGCCTTCTTCAATTTCGTGAGCGAGAGCTTGAGTATCCTCGCCAGTGCCGCCCTGTCTCCGACCGGGAGGTGAGCGAAATCCGCGCTGTGTTTCTTCGGGAGGATCCACATCTCGAACGGGAACCTCGACGCGAAAGGCGCGAACGCTACAAAACCGTCCACGTCCGCGACGATCCGCTTGCCCGTGTCCAGCTCCTGTTTTATGACATCGCAGAATATGCAGCGTTCCTTATATTCGAAATACTGGCGCGAGCCGACCAATTCGTCCTTGAGCCGGATAGGGTTAACCGGCATCGCGATAAGCTGGGAATGGGCGTGGCGTATCCTCCCTGAACCCGCGGCGAGGCCGTAATTCTTGAAAAGGAGCGCGTATTTAAAACGCGGGTCCCTGCCGAGGTCAGTGATGCGCTCTATATATGCGGTTATCGAATCAGTGATCTGCTGCTCGGAAAGGTCAGCCATATTATAGATATGCTGGGGAGTCTCGACGATTATCTCGTGCGCGCCGATGCCGTTGATTACGTCGTATATGCCCCTGCCGTGCCGTTCTATCTTGCCTTCCACCTTAAGGACCGGCGAGACAGATGGGACAACCCTGACCTTCCATCCCGGCGAACCGGGTTTTGTGCCGTGGTCGCGAATAGAGAAGATCTCCGGCTGAGGCGTCTGGTCTTCCTTGCCTTCGCAGAACGGGCAAGGCGGTTCGGCCATCTTCTCCTCGGATACGGAATGAGGGACGAAATCGGTGGGGCGGCGCGCCCTCTCGGTCGCGACTATCACCCACCTTCCGATTATCGGGTCTTTCCTGAATTCAGGCATCTATTCGTGCTTTCCGTTTTCCATCATAAGCTTTATCAGGTCGTGCAGTGATATTACGCCCTGCACGACATTGTTCTCGTCCTGTATTACCAGGAACTCGGCGTGCGCCGCCTTCATCTTCTCCAGCGCGTCTTTAAGCGGTACGCCCGATTTCACGGCTAAAGCGGACCTCTTAAGAAAACTGTTCACCGGCATCTCAAGCCCCTTCATGACCGTGTCTGATGTGACGACGGCCTGGAGGTTCTTGAGCGAATTGACCCTGTTGCGTATATAAGTATAAAATTCAGTCGACAGAGTCCTGTTAAAACTGATGAACATCGGGAAATACGGCTTCTTATCTATGAAATTCAGGTGGCTCTGGAGCGCGCACTGCCCGATCTGCTTGTCTATCGAAAGGAAATACCTCAAAGAGCTGTCCGGCATTATGTCATCAAGTTCTTCCGGAACCGCGGCCATGTAAGTTATCTCGAGGACTTCATCCATCGAGACGTTCAGGCCCGGCCAATTCTTCGAAATGTAATAGCCCAGGTCGTCGTCCTGGTCCTTATACAGGTGGACGTATTTTTCCAGAGTATCGATCGCGTCGGCCAGGAATATCCCGAGCGCCGTGCTCTTGTTATATACCATTCCCGCGGCAACGAGGGCCCCGTCATCCGACTGGCCCGGCCCGATCTTATGCCGTATATAAAGGTATCTTATCTTGTCAGGCGCGATCTTCTTGAGGTCGGCTTCGGCGATGATAAGGCCCGCTCTTTTGAATGCTTCTATGGAGCCCGCATGTTCGCGGTGGGCAAGCAATTCACCGTCGAAGTTCATCTTGTCCATCACGTCTATATTTACCGGATAGCATTTGCCGTAGCCGATCGTGATCCCGTATTTTTCTTCCGCAGCGGCGCGCGGGCCCGGGTCATCCCTCAGGCCGCCGATATATATGCCCCTGAGGACGTCCTGGGCGTTCACTTCGATATCCTTGAGGTCAGGCACGCCGATGAACGGTTCACCCCTGTCATTGACAAGGCGCGTCCTCGGTTTCCCCTTGATCGTATCCTCAACGAACCCGGAGATGTCGTCTATGAGCATCTGGCGCCTGGTCTTTACTTTGTTCGGGTCGAACTTGATCGCGCGGACGATATCGTCGATGGTCGTGTTGACGTAGAAGCTCTTCTGGAAAGCTCCCGCGCCGTTGTGGGACCTTCCTTCGAGCGACTGGATGAAAAGCAGTTCCGCTATCTCATCGGTAGTGTTTAACTCTTCAGTCTCTTTGAGATGTTGGAAATCACGTCGTATTAATTCGCTGGGCGCAACTTTATTATTTATCATATAATTTTTGGGAAATACAAGAGATTATTATATCATATGAGGGCGGGAATTCAAGTCAATTAACGAAACTGCTACCGACTGAGACTTTGTTTCCCAGTACGTAATCCTTGGCCTTCATGCGCTTGCCACCTTCGGGCTGTAGCTCTTTTATCCTGAGGAAGCCGCTGCCGCATGCTACGGTAATGCCGCCGCTGTCGAGCGCAGCTATCTGCCCGGGCGCAATGCCCTTCTGCGCCGGGAGGTCTGCCGGCTCTGCGGCCCATATCTTTATTGTCCGGCCGTTAAGGCGGGAGAACGCGCCTGGCCAACCGTAAAATGCCCTGACCTTGTCGCGGACTTCGGCTGCCGGCTTGTTCCAATCTATCCTTCCGTCCTCTTTCTTGAGTTTGGGGGTGAATGTAGCGCCGGATTCGTCCTGTTTCGTGAATTGCGCTTTCCCCTCGGCTATCGAATCCACGGCATTGACAAGCAGGTTGGCGCCGAGGTTCGAAAGTTTTTCAGAGAGCGTTTCGGCGTTATCCGAATCAAGGATATCGGCATCCTTTTGCATTATTATATCGCCGGCATCCATCTTCCCTGCCAGCTTAAAAACCGTGACGCCGGTCTTCACTTCACCGTTCAATAGCGCCCGGTTTATCGGAGAGGCGCCCCTGTATTGCGGGAGCAGAGACGCGTGCAGCCCTATCGGATAAAGTCCCGGCAAAGCGAGTATATCCACCGAGAGTATCTTCCCGTACGAGACCACTACGAAGAGGTCGGCCTTATATTTTTTGAGTTCGGCCAGGGCTTGGGCGGCAGAAATATCATCTATCGAAGTGACGGGTAGCCCCAGGGAATCCGCCTTTATCTTTACCGGGGATGGCGCAGTCTTGAGGTTCCTGCCCTTCGGCTTATCCGTCTTTGTCACTACCGCCGCGATGTCGTGGAATTTGCTTAATTTAACGAGGCTTGGAACCGCGAATGCGGACGTCCCGAAAAAGACTATCGTCATTTGAGCTCTTTTTTGAGTTTGCGCTTCGCCATGAAGCGCTTGACAGGGCTGAGCCTGTCGATGAAGAGGATCCCGTCGAGATGGTCTATCTCGTGCTGGCATATCCTGGCCAGGAGGCTCCTGGCCTCAAAACAGACAGGTCTTCCTTTTATATCAAGCCCTTCTACCACTATACAGGTGCTGCGGCGCACCAGGCCGTTAATCCCGGGCAAGCTCAGGCAGCCCTCCTCTTTCTTCTCGCTCCCGCGCTTTTTAACTATGACCGGGTTTATCAGGGCATCTGCCCGCCACCCGTCGCAAGACGGGTTGAAGACGATTATCCTTTTGGAGACCCCCACCTGCGTGGCCGCGAGCCCCACGCCTTCGGAGAGCTTCATCGTCTCGATCATGTCCCCGATAAGGCCCCTCTCGCGCTCGGTCACGGATTTGACCGGCAGGGCTTTCTTCTTGAGCACAGGATCGGGATATTTGCGTACCTTTAAGATAGACATGCCATTATTCTACTATAAACCCGCGGAAAAACCAAATCCAAAAAAAAGTTGACCTCTCAGGCCCGATGGTCTATAATCAGACAAAAGGAGCACTAACCATGGACGAAACCGGTTTAGCCAATCTCCCGAAGCAGGTAAGCGATTATTATGAAAAAGGCCTCGAGGCCGTCAAGAGAGAGAATTTCGGATATGCCATTGAACTCTTCAGCGCCGCGCTCGCCTTAAAACAGGATTTCGCGGAAGCGCGTTTCTACCTCTGGCTCTCCCTCTGGGAGCAACGGAGGCATCATCCTAATATATTTAAATTGATCACCGGAAAAATATTAGGATTTATCAGCATGATGGGCGGGATGTCGCTCCAAAAAGCGGGCAAGACGTGGGAGGCGATATACCAGTTCGAGAAGGCTATGAAGGCGGACCCGGGAAACACCGCGGTCCTGAACGCCATCGCCGATTGTTTCCTGAGCGAAGGACAGACCTTGAACGCCATAAAGATACTGGAAGCCGTGCCGATGGTGAACAACAACGATTATAAAACGCTGAAAAAACTGGCGGGGCTTTACAGGGGAATGGAGAATTACGAGAAGGCGCGCGCTTTCTATAAGGCGGCGCTGCAGGCCAATCCAAACGATGCGGACTCCGAACATGGCATAAAAGAACTCGACGCCATAAAAACCCTCAGAGGTTCGTTCGACCAGTAAAGATCACAATCCCATCGGGTCGACATCAACCGTGATGATCAGGCCCGACTTCCCTTTCAGGTTATCCAGGGCTTTATCAATAAATCCGCAGATCGCAGCAGGGTCTTCCCCTTTAAGGAGCAGGTTCCACCTGAATTGCCCCTTTATCTTCGATATGAATTCCGGCGCCGGCCCTACCATCTCGACCGGCTGTTCCTTAGCTTCGCTAAGGACTTGCGCCGCAATAAAAAGATTGAGGACGGCAGCGAGGTCCTTCGCGGCCTTTATCACGCGCTCTTCTTTCCTGCCCCTCAGTTTTATCTCGACAATATGCGTGAACGGGGGATAGTTCAGCTCCTTGCGGAATTTTATCTCCTCGTTGAAAAACCCGACATAATCGTGCTCAATGCTCTTTTGTATCGCGTAATGGTTGGGAGAAAATGTCTGGACGATAACCCTTCCCGGTTCCGAGCCGCGGCCTGCGCGGCCCGCGACCTGCGTAAGGAGGTTGAAAGTCCTCTCTCCCGCCCTGAAATCCGGCAGGTTGAGCGCAGTATCGGCCGAGACGACGCCGACGAGGGTCACCCTGGGGAAGTCGTGGCCCTTGGCTATCATTTGGGTCCCGATAAGGATATCTATTTTATGCTTCTTGAATTCGGTAAGTATCTGGCGGTGGGAACCCCTCTTGGATGTCGCGTCGGTATCCATCCTGGCTATGTTCGCGGCGGGAAATAGCCTTGCCACCTCGCTTTCGATCTTCTGCGTGCCGATGCCAAAATACCTGATATCCCCGCCCTTACATTTGGGGCACTTTTGAGGGGGGTCGACCTGGTAATTGCAGTAATGGCAGTTCAGTTTTTTTGTGTCGAAATGGTACGTCATCGAGACGTTGCAGTATTTGCAGGTGACCACGTAACCGCATTTCTTGCAGTTAATGAAGGTCGAAAACCCGCGCCTGTTCAGGAAGAGCATCGCCTGGCCGTGCCTGTTCAGGACCTGCGAGATCGCGTGTTCGAGGGCGCGGGAGAATATCTTCGCTTCCCTCGAGTCGATAAGCTCCTGGCGCATATCTATAATGTCTACCTTCGGCAGGGCCCTCTTCTCTATCCGCTCGGTGATCTTCAGTAATTTATATTCGCCTGACACTCCCTTCTGGAAACTTTCTATCGACGGGGTTGCGCTGCCGAGGATGACCGCGGCGCCCGAGATCCTTGCGCGCTCTATCGCGACGTCCCTGGCGTTATACCTCGGCGCGTCATCCTGTTTATAGGAGGTCTCATGTTCCTCATCTATGACTATCAGCCCGAGATTTTTTACAGGCGCGAATATGGCAGAACGCGCTCCCACAGCGATGTTCGCGGCCCCTTCCTTGAGCTTCTTCCATTCCAGGAACCTTTCGCTCTCAAGGAGCCTGCTGTGCAGCACCGCCACGACACCTCCGAACCTCGACTTGAAACGCTCGATCGCCTGCGGCGTAAGCGAGATCTCAGGCACAAGCACTATCGCGGACTTCCCCATCTTGAGCGCCGATTCTATCGATTGCATATAGACCTCGGTCTTTCCGCTTCCCGTGATCCCGTGCAGCAGGTAGACGTCGTTCTTGCCTTTAGATATCGATTCCCTGATGGACTTTAACGCGGCGTCCTGCTCGTGGGTGGGCTTAAAATTCTCGGTGGGCTCGTATTCCTCTTCGATCGAAGGATGGCGGGGTTTTGTCTTTATCTTCCCTTTCTTCAGCGGGCCGGGAAGCGCGGCCTCGATCGCCTCTCCCCACGATGAGTGGTAATATCCGGCGATCCACTTCGTAAGCGCCAGGAGCTCGGCGCTGATCACCGGGCCCTCCTCGTCTATTACGGAAAGGATCTCTTTTATGCCTTCGACCTGCGGTTTGTCGACAAAACCGGTCACATAACCGACGAGCCTCCTCGGGCCGAAAGGTACCCAGACCCGCTTGCCCATCTCTATTTTTTCTTTCAGCGAGGCTGGGATCCTGTAGTGGAACGGTTTCCTGACCGGGAGGCCGACCGCTATTTCAGCGAAAGTATCTTTATTATCTTCTTGAGGTCTATCCATACTTCTTTCTTTGCGGAGGGGTTCCTTAAAAGGTAGGCGGGATGATAGGTCGGGATAAGCGTGACGCCGTTAAACTCGAACTCTTTCCCCCTGATCTTGCTTATGAAGACCTCGGTATCCAGCAGCGCCTCAGCGGCGTGTTTTCCGAGCGTACAGATGACCCTTGGCGAGATCACCTCTATCTGCCTTAGCAGGTAATCCTTGCATGCGGCGATCTCCTCAGGGAGCGGCGCCCTGTTTTCCGGAGGGCGGCATTTTATGACGTTGCAGATATAGACATCCTGCCTCTTCAGCCCCATCGCCTCTATCATCTTCGTCAGGAGCTGGCCTGCGCGGCCGACAAACGGGACGCCCTGGATATCTTCATCCCCGCCGGGCGCCTCTCCTACAAATACCAGCCTCGCCCCGGGATCGCCGTCTGAAAATACGTAATTTTTCTTTGTTTTATAAAGCGGGCAGCGGCGGCACGATAAAACCTCTTTTTTTATCGGTTCGAGCGATGCGGCTTTATTTGGTCCGGATGCGTTACCCCTGCGACATGCAGACATTATTATATCGGAGGTACCAGCGGCTTTTTCGGCCTCTACGTAGGATCTGAGGTCGCGGGCGATGCCGGCAAGTTCTTTCCTATTTGTCATCGCTGATGGTCAGTTCTTTACGAGTGTTGACAGCGCTGCTGGTCAGCTCTTTACGAGTGTTGACCATTTTCTCGAGCGTCCCAAGCACAAGGAGGACTATATCGCCGGCCGATGAAGGTTTGCCCAATTGCTTTGCTTTCGCCCTCATCGCATCGAGGGTCTCTTTCGACCTGTAAAGCCCCTCCAGCTTTTCAAGGGTCTCGCCGACCGTCTTGACGCCGACGCCCACGCCGTTCTTCTCCAGGAACATTAGATTGCTCTCCTCCTGCCCGGGGATATAGGTATTGACTATGACAGGCAGGCCCTTGACCATCGCCTCCGATATGCTCAGGCCGCCGGGTTTCGATATCATCACGTCTGATGCGTCCATCAGCTCGTTCACGTTATTGACAAAACCGAAAGGCTTGATGGATATTTTTGATCTTTTAGCGATATCCTCTATTTCCTTAAGGAGCCCTTCGTTATTGCCGCACACTACGATGAGCTGGAACGGCTCTGATGTCCCCGCTATGGTCTCGACCATCTCCGGTATAGGCCCGACGCCGAGGCCGCCCCCGATTATAAGGACGGTAAACAGCCCCTCTTTCAGGCCGAGCTTCGCGGCCGCTTCGCCGCGCTCAAGCTTCTTCGTGAATTTCTCCTGGACCGGTATGCCGAGTACCCTTATCCTGTCGGCTTGTATGCCTTTGCTTATAAGCTCGTTCTTGGTATATTCGGCCGCCGCGACGTATATATCCACCTGGGACGATATCCAGAAATCATGCACTCCGTAATCGGTGACGCATGTGATGAGCTTTCCGTCATAAAGTTTCGACATTTTGAGGTTGGATATTATGTCAGTCGCCAGGAAATGCGTCGCGACGATGCAGTCCGGTCTCTCTTTCCTTATGAAGGAGTATAATTTATGCCCGTTTATGAAATTCATCATGCGCCTAACCGTCCTTATAAACGGCCGCAGAGGTTTGAAGTCGGTAAAATAGAACGAGAACGTCCAGAGGAACGGCGCCTTTGAGACCATGAAATTATATCCCCAGATATAGGTGGACCTGAATAACCGGTTCGCGTACTCCAGGGAATCTATGACCCTGACGTCATGGCCCGTATTTGCCTTATCGAAGGCGTCCTTTATCGCCAGGGCGGCGCTCTTGTGCCCTGCCCCGGCCTGGGCATGGATGATGAATACTTTCATTTATTTCTCCTGTCTTTCTTTAATATGAATTCCGCGGCCTCCAAAAGGTCCCGTTTGATGAAATCCGGCTTCGTGGCCCATCCATTGTTTCTCCTCGACCTCACCTTTCCGGATAATACCAAAAGGGTCCTGCAGCCTATCGCCTTCCCGGCCTGGACATCCCTTATGTTGTCGCCGACAAAAAAAGCCTCCTTGAAATCGATCGGGCCCCTCTTCAAGGCTTTCTTGAAAAGACCGGCTTTGGGTTTCCTGCAGCCGCAATTATCCCCTGTCCGGTGCGGGCAGTAATAGGCCGCGGTTATCTTCCCGCCGGCCTTTTCCGCTTCCTTCATCATGTTCGCCGTTATGCGTTTAAGGTCCCGCATCGAGAAATATTTTTTTGCGATGCCAGCCTGGTTCGAGATTATATATATCGAATACCCGGCATCGGTAAGTTTCTTTATTGCGCGTTTCGCGCCCGGCAGGAATTTGAAATCTTTCCACCTTGTCACATATTGGAATTTCAGGTTCTCGGGGTCCTTGTTTATGACCCCGTCCCTGTCGAGGAATATTACCTTATTTTGCCTTTTGGCCATAAGCCAGCTCCCAGTATTTAGCCCATTTCATGAAATGGACATACGAATAAAGCGCTGAAAATATGAAACCTGTCATACCCTCCCTGAACCCCTGTTTCTTGACGTAAAATTTCCAGAAGACCTTCGCGGGTTTAAGATAAAGGTGATACTTTACTCGCCCTTTAGAGAGGACCCCCATCTCGTTCAGGAAGTCGCTCGCCTCATAAGTCGTATACCTGTTCTGCCTGGAAATGAACTGCGATAAAGACGTGAAAGGACGGTGCTCGATCTCGGCTTCTATGGTACCCTGGAGGCCGTCCAATTTCAGTCGCTCGTGTATAAGTCCTTCGTACCGGCCGGAACCTTTCTTGAAGAAATGCGAGGAGTAATGGTACCACCCGCCGTACCTCATGGGATGGCCGAGGAAAAAATTCCTGCGCCTGAACTTGTAGCCGGTATACTGCCCCGGTGAAGCCATCGCCTCTTTCAGGGCTTTCGCGAGGCCAGGCGTCACGACCTCGTCCGCGTCTAGCTGTAGGACCCAATCACAGGTCGCGTGATCGATCCCCTTATTCCTCTCCCCGGCGAAACCCTTGAATTCGCTGAGTATTATCTTGTCGGTGTAGCCCTTGCAGATCTCAACTGTCCTGTCGGTCGAGTAACCGTCGACTATGATTATCTCGTCGGCCCATTTCACGCTCTCGAGGCAATCCTTAACGGAACTCTCGGCGTTCTTAGTTATGATCACGGCGCTAAGCCTTGGATTTGGCATTCAGCTCCCTGTATTTCGCGTAACTTAAGAACTGGTAAAAACCTCCGTTTACCGCCACCATCAGGCCGATGACGCCGTCGCGGTACCCTTTATTTCCGACATAACCTCTCAAGAACCTGTCGAAGGTACGCCACAAAGCGATATGCAGCGGCATCTTCTTCCCGGTCGAAAACCATTTTTCCGCTTCTTTCGAGGTCTGGCCGTTCATCGAATCGATAAGTTCCGCGAAGTCGGCATAGGAATAATGGATCAGGTCCCCATTGAGGCGGCCGCACTTGCCGTCGTAGAAAACGCGCGGATGCACGGCTACTTCCTCGTACTTAAACCTGCCCTTCCTGAAGAACCTGTCCTTATGCGCCGGATACCAACCGCCCCATTTTACCCAGTAATCCCCGATATAATTACGCATCGGCACGGCAAAGACGACATATTCGCTCAGCTTATTCTCCGCGTCTTCTTTGAGCACGCGGGCTATCTCTTCCTTTAATTCAGGGCTTACTATCTCGTCTGCGTCCAGGCTGAGGACCCACCCATTCTTCGCCAGCGAATAGGCATAATTCCTGTGTACGCCTTCTATGTCCATCTTCCTCTCGAAAATCCTCCCTGTGTAGCGGCGGCCGATCTCGACGGTCTTATCCGCGCTCATATCGTCAACGATAACGATATCGTCGGCCCATGACACGCTATCGAGACAGGCCGCGAGCCTCTTCTCCTCGTTCTTTACTATCACGACCACCGAAACGGGTATCTTATGTCCCATAGCTTAAATTCCCCTTATCTCCGCGCCGCGGAAAAACCTGTAACCGGCGAGTGCGCAGCGCAGTACCGGGTCCCCGGTATATATCCTGTCGTATTTTTTTTTCTTTATAATGATATTCCAAAACGTGCTCAATTTAAAGAGTTTTTTAGGAGAATCGTTCATAAAGTCGAGATGGTCCGGCAGGAGGCTGAGGTCGGCGCCTTTTACGGCGAAGAGCCACACCCTGTTATGGCCGGCCAACTCCTTCTTTATTTCCTGCGTGACCTTTTCCATGGGGGCGGCTTTTCTCTCCGTCACTATGAAGGCGACCCGCAATATCCTTCCCCATCTCTCCTCGAATATCCGCGCGCTCCTGTCAAAGGTCTCATCCTTATTTTTGAGGAATTTCCCTGACCTTCCCTCGGAATGGTAAACGTAGCATCCCTTTGCCATCGCGCACTTGAATCCTGCGGCCTGCGCCCTACGGCTGTAATCCGTATCCTCGAAATAGGCGTAACCGTATTTGTCGTCGAGAAATCCGATCCTTTCTACCACTTCGCGCTTTATGAGCATGCAGAAGCCCACACAGGCGTTCATTTCAACCCATTCACCTGAGTGTTTCCTGAACCCTTGCGCAAATTCTTGCAGTGTGGTCCCTTTCCCGAAACGCAGGCCGAAGTTATTGGAGGAAGGGTTGACGATACCCACAGACGGGTCGCTTTCAGCCGCCTTTATCATCTCTTCCAGCCAGCCTTCGGTCACGATTATATCGTTGTTAAGCAGGCATACGTACGGGGCGCGGGATAGCTCCATCCCTTTGTTCGTGCCCCGCGGGAAGCCCTCGTTGAGGCGGTTTAAGATGACTTCTACCCGGACATTCGGGCTGTCCTTAAGCGACGACAGGTATTCCCGAAGCCCTTCTTCGGTCGAGCCGTTGTCGACTATTATCAGGCGCGAAGGGACGGCGGTACAGCCCATCACCGACTCAACGCAGAGCTTCAGGAGGGAGAGGTTATTCCAGCTTAAAAGGACAAGGTCGCACTTTATTTCCATCCGCACGCCTCCAGCATTTTCTTCAGGCTGGCTTGGTAGGTATACCGACCGGTCGCAAGTGAACGTCCCTGTCCAGCTATTTTCACCCTCTCATCGTCATGCGAAAGGTAATATTCCGCCTTCCTCAATAATTCCCCGGCGCTTCCGTATGTCACGAGATCCTTCCCGTCTTTGAAGAGTTCGTTAAAACCTGTGTCGTTTTTCAACCGGTTCGTGATAAGCAGCGCCCCGCACGAAAGTACTTCGAACATCCTCATGTTGATATCGTCATTTATCGAATAATTGAACCCTATCTTCGCGCTGCTGTAGATGTTAGACATGAAGCGCGAATCAGCCCTGCCGATATAGCTGTCATGGTATCTTCGCGCGAGGAGTTTAAGGAGCTCTCCCCTCGGGTTCTTTTTTCCTTCAGTCCCGACGAAAGCTATATCGAGCTTGCGCTCTATATTAAGGTCTTTATGCATCTCCGGGTCGCAGGCGATGTGGACCCACTTCGCGTCGATGCCGGTATCCCTCTTTAGTTTCTTCACCCCGCTCTTTTGGGCGCAAAAAACAAAACCGTAATGCCCGGCCTGATCTTTTATCTTCCTGTAAGGTTTTTCGAGATGCGTGTCTATCGCGTAAAAAGCGGAAGGTTTCAGGTGTTCCGGTATGTCATATTTATAGTCGCCGTGGTCGATGCGCAGGTAAAGGTCGTATCCGGCCGGGATATCGCCGTCGCTCGTCCAGAAATGGTCGAATCCTATTCCCATCTGCGACGCGGCGCGCTCGAAATAATTGCCTATCGTGTCCTCCCTGTCTTTGTTAAAGATCAGAGCAAGTTTCATTTGGCCGCCAACGCCTCCGTAGCTGCCTTAAAGACGGCTTCAGGGCTTATCCAGGACAGGCATTTCCTCTCGGCGCACTCTTTCATCCTGAAATCCCTGTAACACGGGCGGCATTCGATATCTTCTTTGACTGTCTTGTGCCTGCCGGCCGGCGGGTACTGCCCGTAAACTTTCTCATCGACAGGCCCGAATATGCCCACCGTCTTCGCGCCGGCCGCAACGGCAAGGTGCAACGGCCCGCCGTCATTGGCGATCACAAGGCCGCACAAGGACATCAGCGCGGCCGATTGTAAAAGCGTAGTCTTTCCGCAAGCCATCACCGCCGGGTTTTTCATTGCCTTCAATGTCTTTTCGCATATCCCTGCCTCAGCACCGCTGCCTAAAAGGACTATTTTCGTGCCCGTACTTTCGGTAAGGCGGTCGGCGACAACGGCAAAATCCCCGCTTTGCCAATGTTTTATCACGGCCTCTTTCCCCCAGCTCGCGCCTCCGGCCGGGGCGATCCCGATGACCAGTTCGCCCTCTTTGATCCCGTTCGTCCTGAGGAAATCGACCGCCCACCTCTTATCTTCCGGAGGAAGGTACAAGCTGATATTTTTTTGCACCGGCTCAATGCCAATAAACCTTAAAAGCTCAAGATAATGCTCTATCACATGTTTACCGACATAGCCGCTGATCCCTATCTTCCTGGTCAGGTATGCTCCCCTGCCTTTATAATTGAAGCCTATCCTTTCCTTTATCCCGGCCAGCAAGCAGAGGAGCCAATATTCCCTGGTCAGCGAAAGGTCGATGACCGCATCGAATTTTTTCTCCCTGACATCCCTCGCCAGGGAAAAAAGTCTTTTAAAATATTCGGCCTTAGATCCCTTCCAGAGGGCCCTAAGCTCGTCTTTTTCATAGGCGAAGACCCATTTTATCTTCGGATTAGCCCTGAGCAGCGTTTCTGTGCGGCGGTTGCAGAGGAAACCGATCCTGCAGCCTTCGATCCGCGCGCTCAGCGACTCAATGAGCGGCGTCGTAAAAAGCACATCGCCAATGCCGAAAGGATTGATGATAAGTATATTTTTTATATTTTTTTGCATAATTTCCCGCTGACCGCCTCAAACACATCGTCGACCGTGATATCCGCCACCTTAGGCCTTCCCACTACGACATGCCCCTCGCCATAAGGCCCCCATCTCTTCGATGACCCTCCCGGACGGGCCTCCCCGAAAAGTGCGGCTACAGGCGTACCGACGGCCGAGGCTATATGCGCCGGGGCCGAATCACAGGATACCAGGAGGAGCGACCTTTTTAGAAGCGCCCCGAACTCCTTGAGCGCCAGCTTCCCGGTAAGGTCTGGGATTGCGTTGCGCATCTTCGCTTTTACTTCACCGGCAACCGCGCACTCCTCTCTACCCCCTACCAGCACGACTTTCATTCCGAGCCCTTCGATGATCTTATCACAGAGACGGGCAAAGCTTTCTGCCGGCCATGACTTTTCCGGATTACTCGTTCCGGGATGGACGGCAACGAAAGCGCCTCCGGCGAGCCCGTTCTGCGCCAGTATTTCCGCCGCGGCGCGTTCATCTTTTTCCCCTAAAGGAAAATAAAGTTTTTCGCTTAAGACCCCGGCGCCTGCCGCCTTTGCGAGGTCGAGGTTATATTCTACCTCATGTTTCTCGCAAAGATATTTTTTATCTTCAATCGCATCCGTAAGCAGGAAGCCGAACTTCCTGTCATAACCGACCCTCGCGGGTATACCGGCGAGGAAAGCGGCTACATTAAAGAATTTGCTTGGGTTAAAGATTATGATCATGTCAAATCCAGAACTCCCGAGGAAACGGATGAACCTAAAGCGCTTAGAGAGCGAATCCAGGTCCGGGCCGGGATCGAGCTTTACGATGGAATCTACTGAAGGGTTGCCTTCTACAACGGCTGAAGAAGATGGTTTTACTATAAGCGTTATTTTCGCGCCGGGGAAACTCTCCCGCACCGAGGCGAAGGCCGGGGTCGTAAGCAACAATTCGCCTATCCTGTCAGTCCTGATTAGAAGGATCCCGCGGGGTTTTAGCAAATTGGGCCTACTCGGGCTGTACCCCTGCGGCCGCCAGTCCGCATAACGACCAGAAAAGAACCGCCAACGGAAGGGAATAAAGATTGGTATCGACAAAACTATTTGTGAGAGTAGCTATTATACAGGCGGCCGCGCCTATTACCGCGGCTTTCACTAATTTATCGTGCGAGCTGAAAAATTTCGAGATCGCCCGAACCAGGATACTCGCGCAAAACCATAAAAATACCAAAAGGCCTATTATTCCCGTCTCTGCGGCTATCTGGAGGAAACAGTTATGAGCATAAACAATCTCACTGTACTCCGGAGGCTTATATCTTTCGAAGACGCTCATGAACGTATTCAGCCCATGACCGAATAACGGCTTGTCTAAAAACATCTTCCAACCGGTCTTCCATATCAAAAGCCTGTCGGCGGAAGAGGTGTCGACCCCTAAGCTTGTAAAAGAACCTCCGAGTTGCGCCTTTATGGCGGGAGGCGCGAACGCAACAGTTAACGAGAGCAGGAGGCCCAAGATAATGAGCGCGGCGGCAAAACGCTTCCACCCGGTAAAGGCAAAAAGGAATAAAAACCCTGCGAAGAACCCCAGCCATGCGCCTCTCGCGAATGTAAGCAACAGACAAGCAGCGAGAAGCAGGGATACCGCAATAAGCCCAAACTTTTTTTTCCAACGGATCGCGGCAAAGAAGACCAGCGCAAGCGGCAAAGGCAAGGAGGTGGCGAGGTAAGTGCCAAAATCATTCGAGGCCTTGAACGCCCCGGTTATCTTCATGTCCAGGAAGATAGGAAAATGCCTGAAAAGGTCGTATCCCGCCACTCTCTGGTATATACCGTCTATTCCGGAAAAAAACGCCGCGGCCACAAAAACGGAAACGAAGTTAAAAACCCGCCTGGGCGTGTTGATGACATCCGCTATTATCAGGAATATCAGGAGATATTCCATGGTCTTGAAGAGGAACGCCTCGGCGCTTATTCCTAACCGCTGGCTTGTGAACGTGGAGGTTATAAGGCTTACGGCCATAAGCGATGTGATAGAGGCCTTCAGGCTGAACCCGTGGCCCGACCTGGCAACCGCCAAGACGATTATAAAAAAGAGCATGATCAGGAATATGGCGAATATGGTTATCGGAACGAATACCCCGGGTGCGAATAGGTCCCCTTCGATATCAAAATGGTGGGAGATGACCGCCAGGGATATCATGATCGATGAATACACGAGGAAGATCGCCAGGATGCCTATGGGGGCGATAATCTTTAGCGCATCGTAAGCAGATTTCGGCGGGACAAAAGATTTCCTATTCTCGAGTATCCATTCCCATGATTTAAGGCCGTTCTTATAGAACCAGACCATGACCGACAATGTGGCAAAGACCTCAACAACGCTTTTTGACGTAGGAATGAAGAAGACAAGGGTATAAAGCATATACTCGATGACCTTGTCGCAGGCCGCATAGAGTCTTTGCCTATCGGCGTTCATCTCAGGTATATCCCGCTCACTTGGTGGTATTGCGCTCCGCTCTCCCTGCAAATCGCCTCTATATCCTCTTTTGTCTTATTATCTGCCGAAGGTACGGCGATTATCACCTCGTCTATAGAGTGCTCCTCGACCAACCGCGGTATGTCAGATCTTACGCCTAGTACCGAGACCCCCTGGATCCTCCTGCCCTGCTTCGACGGGTCGTCGTCTATGAATCCTACGGGCCAATAGTTAAAGGCCCTGTTTTTGCGCACTTCCCGCAGGAAGGCATCGCCGGTATCTCCCGCCCCGAAGATCAATATTTTTTTCCCTTTCGCATCAAGCGATACGAATATCTGCTCCCTGAATATCCTGAAAGCGACCCTCACCGAAGACATGAGGATGAGCAGTATCATCGCGTCCAACAGGAATATCATCCTTGAGAATCCTTCGAACCTGAACGCCACGACGAGCGCGGTGGCCGAAACCACGGTCCCCAATATGACGCCTTTTACGATATTCAATATCTCGTTAAGCCCTATATACCTCCAGATATTACCGTAAACACCGGTGATCGAAAAAGCTAGCAGGTCTATCACTATCATTATAGGCAGCGATTTCCCTATCAGCCCGAAATTCCAACGGTCTATGATGCCGTCATAGCGGACTATATAGCTGGAAAAATAAGCGATGCAGATCAGGCAGAGGTCGCAAACTACTTCGAAAATTACCCTCTTGTATTTTATAATGGCATCAATAAGTTCGGATTGGTTCTTATAATACGCGACGTTGCGCGGCGAGGCGGGGACCGGCGCCTCCTCTTCCCTGCGAGTCATCTTATTAAGGAATACGCCGAGTGAGAACACGACCATAAAAAGCAGCGTCACTATGGTAATGCTCACATAGGTCTTAACATACAAAGAAGAGTAGGCCGCGAACCCGAAGAGGAGCGATATCAGGTACAGGACCGTAACCGCTTTCCTCTCGTGCCAGCCCAGGAAGACCATCCGATGCGAGGTATGGTCCTTACCTCCCTTCGCAACCGACCTGCCGTCTATAGTCCTTGTAACCGTTACGAAGATCGTATCTAAGATCGGGACCGCGAGCGCCAGCACGGGCATAAGCAGGACAAGAAAAAGGTGCGACGCCTCTTTCCATGTCCCCATGACCGCGATCGAGGAAAGGGTAAAACCCAGGAACATCGCGCCGCAATCCCCCATGAATATCTTAGCCGGATAGAAATTATACGGCAGGAAGCCTAAGGCCGCGCCCGACAGTATAAGCGCGAACATTGCCATTTCGTAATTCTTAAGCGCCAAGGCACAGGCAAATACGGTAAGCGACGCTATCGCGGCGACTCCCGATGACAAACCATCCATATTATCCAGCAGGTTGAAGGAATTTGTTATGCCGACTATCCACAAGATGGTAAGCGGTATGGCCAATATCGAAGGCAATATATTTATCGTGACTCCGGATATCACTGTCAGGGAAGCGCAAACAATCTGTCCTACGAGCTTTGTCTGCGGGCTCAGGCCTTTGAGGTCATCTATCACTCCGAGTACAAATATGGAGGTAGCCCCTACAAGTAACCCAAGCCCTCCCTTTATATCTCTGAGATAAACGAGATAGGTTATTACGAATGCCGCATATATGGCGATCCCGCCCATGAGCGGGATGACGTTCTTGTGCCACCTGTCCTCTTTCGGCTTGGCTACGATACCGGCGCGGCCGGCTATCGACTTTACCAGCGGCGTAAGGAAGAAGCTGATGAGGAATGCGGTCAAGAACAAGTACAAGAATTTCACGCTTTACGCCTTTTCCTTTGTATATCTTACAACGTCTTCGATGATAATCTTCAAGTCCGCGGTGGGTTTGAATCCTATGAGGTCGCGTATCTTCGTCGTGTCCGGGACCCTTCTTTCCATATCTTCAAAACCTTCTTCATACGCTTTTTCGTAAGGTATGCGTACTATCTTCGAGCGGCTTCCGGTTATATCAATGACCTTCTGGGCAAGCCCCTCGATCGTTATCTCTTCCTGGCTCCCGATGTTAAAGACCTGTCCGTACGCTTTTTGGTTCTCTACGACTTTCGGCAAGGCGTTGACCACGTCTTTGACGTGGAGGAAGCACCTGGACTGCTTCCCGGAGCCGTAAACGGTTATGTCCTTGTTCTCGAGAGCTTGTTTCACGAACCTCGGGACGACCATTCCATAAGCCCCGGACTGCCTCGGGCCGACGGTGTTAAACAACCTCACGATAGCGGCCGGCACGTTCTTCTCTTTCCAATATACGTAGGCGAGGATCTCGTCTACCGCCTTGGCAGTCGAATAGCTCCATCTCGATTTAAGCGGCGAGCCGAGTATCCTGTCCTGGTCTTCTTTCAACGGCCCCTGCGTATTCTTTCCGTAGATCTCGGATGTAGACGTAATAAGCACCTTTTTATGATAGCGGTACGCCATCTCCAGGACCGTCTCGCTTCCTTTGATATTCGTCGTAAGGGATTCAAGGGGATGGTTAACTATGAGCTCTACTCCTACGGCGGCGGCCAGATGGAATATCGCGTCGCAACGTTCGGCAAGCTTGTCTACGAGGGATCCGTTGAGGATCGTGCCGACGACAAGCTGGAAAGCCGGATTGTCCTCTAGATGCTTGACGTTCTCCAGCTTCCCGGTAGAGAGATCGTCAAGGACCGTGACCTTATGCCCCTCACCTACCAGTTTGTCCGAAAGGTGGGAACCGATGAATCCGGCCCCTCCCGTGATCAGATAATTCACGAATTTGTCTCCTTTTGTAGTACCTTATTATAAGTTATCCGGCGCATTTTTGCAATATACCTCAATTCCCCTTGCGGAGCGCCTCTTCGTAAAGGGCCTTTATATCCTTTACAAGCCGGTCTTTGGAATATTTCTGCAGTACTTTCCTGCGGCCGTTCCTGCCGAACTCCGCCCTCTTTCCGGGATCTACCGCCAATTCAAAGAGATGTTTCGCGAAACCCGTGGCGTCTCCCGAAACAACAAGACAACCGTTTATGCCGTCTTCCACGACATCTTTCACTCCGCCTACATCGGTCGATACGACCGGCCTGCCTGAGGCGAGCGCTTCTATTAAAGCTACCGGAGTGCCCTCGTTAAGCGATGTCAGCGCAACGATATCCAGGTCCGCATATATATCGGCCATCGTTTCTTTCCAACCGCTGAATACGATCTTCCCCCGTATCCCTAATTTATCCGCATATCCTTCAAGCCCCGCCCTCTCTTCCCCGTCTCCTATGACGATACACCTTGTATCCGGGCAGCCCGCCATATCGAATAATTTTTTGCAGGCTTCCAAAAACATCCTGTGGTTCTTAACCGGGACAAGCCTGCCTATTATCCCTATCAGTATACACTCGTTGCCGATACCCAACTCACTCCTGAATTTCCCGTTCTTCGGACCAATTGACGAGAAGTTGTCTAACTCCAAGCCCAAAGGCACGACTTTTACTTTTTCATCCCCGGCTATCTTATATTTCCCGGTTATTTCTTCTTTCTGAGCTTCGCTGACAACCACTATATACCTGGAAAAAAACGCCAAAGACCTCTCTATGAAAAGGAAGAGCCCGGCTGAAAAACCGCTGAAATAACCGTCGAATATATGCCCGTGGAAAGTATGTATCCGGACCGGGACCCCTGCCAAGATAGCCGCCGTCCTTCCCAGCGCCCCGGCCTTGGCAGTGTGGGTATGTACGATATCCGGCCTCTCCCTCCGGATGATCGAATATATTTTCCATAATGCCACGATATCTTTCACCGGGCTGATCTTGCGTTCCAGTTCAGGGATGACAAGCGGCTCAACTCCTTTCTCCCTGGCTAAATAGTTCATGTCCTTTTCGCCGGCGCTTACCTTTCCGGTGACAAGGAGCGACTTGAAATTCCCGTCATTTAGGGCCTGGGTCAACAGGATAGTGTGGATGGCGGGACCGCCGACGTTAAGCCGGGCTATGATCCTGAGGATCTTCATTTTTTGCGGGTCATCCAAGGATTTTACTTAAAATAACGCTGTTTTTCTTGACATCTGCCCAGTTTGCGTTGCAGAAAAATCCGCCGAGGCTTAAAAATAAAACTACGCCTTTTATTATCATATCAAATAAATTGATTTCCCTGTGGAACAGTGCGATAGACAGGATATTTATCGAAACTGCCGTAAATAAAAAAATGGAAGCCGATCTGGCCGGCCTGTTAAAAAAATCGCTTTTAACGTCCGATAACAAAGATATGATATCGCTTCCTTTTATTGAATTTCCCAGCATTGATCGCGATCTTCCGTAAAACCCGGTAAAAAATACGGCGACCTTACTTTCCTCAAGCATTTTAATCCGCCTATTTCTCTTTCCCAGCCGTTAAATTTCCGCGGCTAAAACCTATTACCATGCCCTGTGTATTGTAATTGTCAGTGTTCACGATGACATTAGACCCTATCTTCACGGGGCAAGCGCCGAAATATAATACCCCATTCTCTTCCGAGCATTTCAACTCGAACAAGCACACGACATCCTTACTTTCTAAATTAGGGGATACAAAATATTCGCTGTTCCTTACATTTAACAAGTTCATAGTCAAAACCTCCGGAGGCGCGTTACTGACGACCTTTTTCAGGACTCCCGCCGTATTTCCGTCGTTATCCTTGAGCACATCTCCTTCGTGAAAAGCATCCGCCAGTTCCGGGATGACGTTGCTGAATTTGACCCGTACCGGTATTTCTTTGTAAACTTTAACGACCTCTTTCTTGGATAATGCTTTATTCCCTAGATAAAAAACCGGCGCAAGACCTATCAAAAATAAGATCACCAAAAAATCAATAATGTTGATTTTGCCGAATACCTTACCCTTATCGTCGATAAACTTCATCTTCCTCTCCTCTGTTTAGATGTAACCTTTCCACCAATAATAGATTATTGCCGAATATTCCCGCAATATCCCTTCGATCTGCTTATAATTGACCTGTTTCCAGTTTCCCCCGGCATAAAAATTACTTGTCCTGTGCCTGTAAAACGAACTTTGCAATACGGGGATATATGATACTTTTATCCCACTGCCGATCTTTTTAAATACCATGGAAACGCGCCTCATGTGATAAGGAGAGCTGACCAACAGGATCTCGTTCCAGCCTTTATCTTTCATGATCCTCTCGGAAAATCCTACATTTTGATAAGTATTCCTCGCCTTATCTTCCAGTATGATAGCTTCAGCCGGCACTCCCAGGGAAACCGCGAGGGCCTTCATCACGAGCGGCTCTTTGAAAATATACATATATCCGGATGAGAAAATTATGTTTTTGGCGTATCCCGCTTTATATAGTTCGACGGCCTGCTCGACCCTCTCCAGATAGCCCTGGCCGGCCTCGCCCGACTCGCCCACCCCTCCGGCGAATACCACTATCGCGTCAGCTTTATGCGGGGCGTCTGTCAATTTAAGCGGCTCGGCCAAAAACCAGACAGCCGGGGTATAAAAAATAAGGATATAAATAACCGCCAAAGCCGCCGCGAGGCGCATCACCCTTCGCCCCGCCGTGCGAAGCAAATTCTCTTTCCAGCTGGCTTCGTTATGGGCCATTTTTTCCTCAATGGCTTTCTCTATGACGCAGCTCATCTGCTCGATCCGGTTCTTCCAGCTGTTCTCTCCGGATATCTTAACGCGCCTTTCAGCCGCCTCCCTGTTGTCATTTTTTATCGCTCTATCTATACCTTCCGTAAATTCTCGCGAGTCCTTTCCGATCACTACCGTATCCCTATATTTCTCATTGAAGATGTTTACTTCGGGCAGGTCGGTCGAGACAACCGCTTTACCCATCGCCAGGTACTCGTTCAATTTCATAGGATAGACGTTTTTAGTATATTCGGTGACAAGGTAAGGGATCGTCGCGACGGAAAAACTTTTAATAAGGTTGGGCAATTCATCGTGTTTCTTATTGCCTAAAAAATGGATATTCCCGATCCCGGCTAAAAGACTGATGTCAGTCTGCAACGGCCCGACAAAAACAAAGGAATACCCGGGCCGGTTAACTGCCGAGAACTTCACCAATTCCTGGTCGACCCATTTATGGATACCCCCAACATAGCCGATTATAGGCTTTTTGATGCCGTCCAATTCCCGGGGCGGCGGGGTATCGGCGGCCCTTATCTTTTCAAAATCACCGGTATTCACCCCTGAAGGGAATATCGCGACCCTGTCATTATGCTTGATGCAATGTTCATATAGCGCTTTGGAAGTGACAAAGACCGTATCGGAGATATTTAACAGCTTCTCTTCGGTTGCTTTTACCTTTTTCGCGGATGCGGAACTGCCGGCGAAATTATCCACGCAATGATAGATGACAAGTTTCTTATCTATACCGTTGATCACATCCAGCGTGATACCCGTGGGAAGGAAGGTCCATACGATAGGATTTGAAAAATTCATCACCTTCATCCACCTGCTGATAACGGAAAGCAATATGAATTTATTTATCTGTCGGGCTACGCGGGAATAAGGGAAAGGCAGGACTATGGGAGAATATACATAAAGGCCGTCCATCTCCTTCCTTATACCTTTTATACCCTTAAAATAATCCCCGAACCGTTTTTTAAGCCTGTATATGTCCTTTATGCCGGGCGAGCGCACCCCGGTATTCTCGATGAACAATACCCTGTTCCCGTTTTTTGCCAGAGCGGACATTATCTCCTGGTGCCCCTGCCAGATAAAATCCCAATCGATCGAGGAGATGCAGATTATGTTTTCTTTATTTAACATTGTTTTACCGCGGTCTTTTTGTTCTTGACCGAACTTTTATAGATATCCTCGTAGGTGTGCATAGAGTCTATTATATTATAATTATTATTAATAAGCTCCCTGGCGTTTTTCCCTATCCTTTCCCTCGTATCTTTATCATCGCACAGCATCCCTATCGCTTCGGCAAGTTTACCGGCATCTTTCGAAGGGACCAGGATCCCGTTTTCGTTATTGGTCAAAATTTCAGTACAAGATTTTGTATCGAATCCTATGACGGCCTTACCGTATGCCATGGCCCATATGCTTGCCATATTTGCGCCCTCAAAAACAGAAGTCCGTAAATATACGTCAGCTAACGAATGAAAATTCTCTATATCTATCCTGAAGCCCGGAAAAATAACATTGTCTCCCAAACCTAACTCGGAAACCAACGACCTCATCTTTTCCATATCCGGACCATCGCCCGGGATGATCAGTTTCAAGCCCGGAAAACGCGTTATTAAACTCTTGGCGGCCCTTATCGAATAAGCGTGACCCTTTTCCGTGTCCATTCTACCTACCGACAATAAGACCGGGAAGGAGGATCCCAGGTTAAATTCGGAAATTACGGGGTTATTTTCGCGTTTGACGATAGATACCTTAGTAACATCTACGCCCGGTTTGAGGTACCTGATTTTACTTTCAGCCACATTTGCGTGATTGATCAATTCTTCCTTTGGCACACCCGTAGCGAAAATATCAACCAGGTAATTGAAATGCCTGTATATCCAATAAATCGAAGGCTGATATGAATCCAACTGCGATTTCAGTCCAGGCACAGTATAGACGACGGTTTTTCCTGATAGCTTACCGATAAGCCCTGCGGGAATAAATAATCTGTACATATGAATATGGATTATATCGAATTTTTCACGGCGTAAAATAAACAAAAGATCCCAGGAGGCTATCAAGCAAAGTAAAAAGGTCATTAGGAACCTCCGGGACTGCTTGAGGAACCCGGAACTGTCAGTGATATTTTTGAATGCAGTGGTTCTGTTATTTTGCCCGGACAGGTTTATTTCCCTCGATATGACCTCTATCCCGCTCTTCCTTAATTCCTCCGCGTAATTGAACAGGCCACTGTCATAAATAAAACCGCAGGAGTACACCTTAAAACTAAAGCTGTTCCTGTCGCACAAGATACAGATATTCTTTAGCCACTCTTCCACGCCGCCGCCGCTTAGATACTCCACGACGTGGAGTATCTTAATTTTCCCTGAGGATTTTGACATTTAATTATCAGGAATTATCCCGGTTAACAGCTTCCTGTCAATTTTATAAATCGAATAATTCCCGTTATCGAATATTTTTTCGAAACTTTTATATTTATCGAAGGTCTTTCGCAGACCGTAAAACGGCGGGTCTAAGAGAATATAAGTGAACTTAAACCTTTGGATAAACCCCAGCTTCTCCCTGTCGGTCTCCTGGTTATTAAAAATAATTTGGCGGCCATTTTTAAATGTCTTAAAATATTCGTCATCTATAACCAAGATCCTGTATTCCCTTGGACTAACCGCAAGATATTGGGCTGAAAAACTCGGTATAAATATTGCTTCGGGAGAAAAGAAATCTCTTTTTTCGTTGTCAATGTCGTACGCAAAAATGTTGCCTTCCGGGACATTCTTCCTTATGAACTCTATCACATCTAAGGGAAGATTAAACATATCGATCTTATCACAATAATCCCCAAAATTCGAGATATCCGGCTTTGACACCCTCAGTTTATACGCATCAAAAATATCCGTAACTCCGTAACTACGGTAGCCATAACTATTAAACACTTTAGGGTTTTCAGTCCCCCCGTATTTATACACCGGGAACAAGACCAAAAAGATACAAGCTAATCCAAAACCGGGATATCGTAACTTTTGACTCAATAAATTGTCGCCAAATCTTAACAACTTCTCCGAAATCGGCTTCAGCGCGATGAGCGATAAGACAATAAATCCCATCGATACCAACAATACGGTGCCGTGTAAATATACGGCCTCTTGCGTCAAATTCAAGAAGCTCGATAAAATACCGATAGAAAACAAACAAACCATGGCTGAGTAGGCAAAAAACCATACGTAAGACTTTGACCAGCCCCTTATAAATGCAAATATTTTATCTAATCCGAATAATACCGCATAGATAAACAGACCAAAAATAATATACGCGAAATAAAGGAAGAACCTTCCCGGCGTGAACATGATCTCGGAATAAGTTAATATGATCAAGAGCATCGACAGGATATTAAACCTCATGAGAAGCAACGATCCTACGATAGAACTGCTGAACAGCAATCCCCAGAATCTCCGCCTGAACAGCAGCAGCATCACCAAAGACAAAGGGATAGCGAGTGACATGTATCTCTTAAATATAAGCTTTCCCCCCGGTATATAAGCCTTCGAATCCGGATAATTATCGGGCGTCGAAAAAGCCATTTTTGGATTGTTCAAAAGATCTTTAAATACCTTTACGGATTTTTCCTTCTTAGCATGCTCGTATGTCTGGATATGCCCTACATTACTTTTGTAAATAAGATTATAGACGTTACCCAAAATCAGTATGGAAAGTATAAAGATGAAGACCTTGTAAATCGTAGCTTTATCTTTTCTGTTGAATATCAGATAGGCGACTAAAGTTAAGCAATAATAGAAAAGGACCTGCATCGTCTCGCGTACGTGCACAATGGTGATCGTAAGTACCAGCAGTAGAGATATGAAGAAAAATCTGTTAAACGTCCCTTTATTCAGCATGTATTTGAAACTGAATACAAGAACTAAGGGCAAAATCACGCCCATGCTTATATCCCCCATATGCGAAACAGGTATAAGCTGGCCGCAAAAAAATCCCGGAAGGTGGCCGGCCGAACCGTTATATATCAGGGCTACGCAGGACATTAAAATCGTAAAAGCTATATATTTTGACCTAAAAAGGGTTTTACTCATGGTCCAGATAAGCAGTAACGATATGATCCCCATGGCAAATCTTAACTTGGCATAGACTATTATCGGGTCTATTGCCGAGAACCTGGAGATCAAAGCGGCCATAAAATGCAGGCCGGGGTATAAATATGTATAAGGTATCCCCTCTTCTATCCAGATGTTCGTCTTCGTCAATTCAGGATTTTCCAGCAATTTTCTTATTATGGATATGTGGATCATATCCTCGCCGCTACCGACGGGGCTCTCTATTTTAAATAACAGGGCAGCTGTGAATATTATGAATAAAACGGCCAAAAGATAAATTGCGATATTGATTTTCCCGAAATTGGCCCTCAAGCCGCCCAAATAATCAATGGATGCACTGCGTTCCTTTATAAGGCTGATCAAAAATAAAACTAAGGAAGCCAGCACGAGCACTAAAGATATTATGAAGCTATTTAACCGCGTTTCCATCGCAACCATGCAAAGGAACTCAATTATCAGGAGGCTTAGACCGAAAGCCATGACTAACAATTCGAAGAGATCCATCTCGTATCTCTTCCTTAGTTGCATTAAATTAAACAGCAAATAACCGGGAATTATGAGGACGAAGGCCGAAGACACCACTATCCCTAACGTAACGTTCTCGTTTGAGAATTGAAAAGGCGGAGTATGGGACACTAATATTATAGAAACGAAACAGATCGATAAGCCTATTAACGCATATTTAAAGCTGAAGAGAACGTTATTTATTTTCATATTTGTCCTGCTTGTTAGATTTATGGAATAATATGCATTTTAACCCGTCGACATAATGGCCCATTTTATCACCTTTAAAGTTAAGAATTTCGTTAAAAATAAACCGCGGTCTTAAGTAAAAGCTTTTCATGGCTTTTTCCTGCAAATACATCAGCTTATCTTTGGTCAAACCGTCCGGCACATAGACGGGGATCCCTCCCGAAAAACCTGGATATGAAGTGAAATCGCTCCAGCCCTTGAACCTGATCTTTTTTTGCGCGTTCAAAGTATCGTATAATTCGCAGCCCGGATACGGGACAAAAATATTAAAGATCGCGTATCTTATATTCAACCCTTTCGCGAAATCGATTGTTTCATTTATCATCTCTTCTGTTTCCCCGGGAAGCCCGATCATGAACATGGCATCGGCTACCAGGCCGGCAGCGGATGTCATTTTAACGGCTTTTTTGACATCTTCCGTAGTGAAATTCTTCTTAAGAGACTGCAAAATTTTATTATTCCCGGACTCTACGCCAAAACACAACCTTTCGCAACCGGCCTTTTTCATCAGCGACAACAGGTCTTTATCAAGGGGCTTGACCCTGCACTCGGTTATCCATTTAAATTTTTTATTATATCCCCTTCTGATTATTTCATTGCAGAACTCCGTCGCATGCGACTTCACCAAAGGAAAAGCCAAGTCCATAAAAGAAAAGACCTCTCTGCCGTATTTTTCATACATGTAGATCATCTCGTCTACGACTAACTTCGGGTTTCTCATCCTGTATTTACTGCCCAGGCTCCTTTCTGTATGCGATGAGCAGAAGGTGCATTGGTTGGGGCATCCTCTTGTCGCGAGAATTTGTAATTCGACAAAATCTTTTTTAACCTGGGTTCTTGGATCCGTAGCATACCTGTCCATAGGGAACAAATCCCATGCGGGGAACGGTAAGGAATCTAAATTGTCTATATGCGGACTTGGCGGATTGTTTACGATATTATTGTTCCTTCTGAAGGATATTCCCGTTACGCTCCCAAGGTCACCGTTATTTTCGAGGGACCGGATAAGCTTTAACATCGTCAACTCGCCTTCGCCATGCACTACAAAATCAGCGTAATTCTGAGTCAATACTTCATCCGAAAACAAAGACGCGTGCAGGTTCCCGAAGACGATCTTGATGCCCGGGGAGAAAGTCCGTATCCTTCGCGAGATCTCATACACGACTTCTGCGGATGGAGTAAGGACGCTTATCCCGATGACATCGGGGGAAAATTCTCTGATCGAGTTAAAAATGCCTTCCAGATCATACCCGCACACATAAGCGTCAACCACTTTTACGTCATACCCGTTCTCCCTGAGTGAAGACGCTACGTAGGCAATACCGAGAGACGGCTGGGGGTTTGAAAATTTTCTTAATCCGCCATACGATTTTGCCAGGTCTGTCGGCGGTATCAAAAGTAAGACTCTCATATATTATTAACCCGTCCCGCTATGCAATAACCATTATTGAAATAGATCGACCTCCATGAACTTCTGCTTGTAAACAAGATCTTCGCTAGGCCGGGATACCATTCCGGAGTTATGAATATATAATCGATCTTAAACTCATCAAGCATGTGAAGTTTAGTTTCGGCAGAATCGACATCGTTAAAAAACGGCTGGTACTTACTCATGAATTCGTCGGATAAAATGACCAACCCCGCATAAAACTGCACCTTTTTCGGCTCGCTTAGCAGGGGCATATTCCTTTCCATGAGGAATTTATGGCGGAAATTATCATCTTTCATAAGTTCGTAAGGAGAGATATTGAACCTCATTCTATATATTTTTTCGAAAAAATCGCCTTCGAACAATGAAATGAACGAACCGGACGTATAAACAAATTCACCGGTAAGCGTCGGGATATTATACAGGGCCGAATATCCTATGTTGTCATAAGTAGCCGGCGCTGCGAATATTTTTTCATGCGGTAGTTTTCCCCTGATGAATTGGACCGTATCCCAAGGAAGTGATTTATAACTGCTTTTCAGGTACCATACTTCCCAATTGCTTACCGAAGGAGAACTTAAGGAATTCCTGTATTCATCCCATAAATTATTCAACGATACCGCCGCAAGCTTAGTTTTATATCTCGAGCTATATTCGACCGCTTTCAAAAACAGGATATTATCAGTAGATGAAAAAATAAGCAGCAAAATAACTGCTGGAACCATGAAAAGGTTCTTCTTCTTTAAGAGCGTTTCTTCCGGGAAAGAGGTTTTTGTATCCTTTCTGCCGCCAAACCAAAACCCAAACACCGTACCAAAAAACACCCATCCCCAAAATATATTTAAGTTATATGAATATACCAGCTGGGCCAGATGGAAAAATATGGGGAACAATAAAGCTAAGAGGCATAAGGAAACTACCTTGAACCTCCTAACGTGAAAGAAGCGGCTCAACAACATGAAGATGGACCAGACGAAAAAGGTAAAAACTATGTAAGCGAAAGGGAACATGCCTAAAGTCACGGGAGCCCCGAACAGGATCTGGGAATAAGTCAATTTAATGAATAACAGCGAGATAAGGGGAATGATTGAGATCGCTAAGGGGCCGATAAGGCACAATAGTAAAGTACGAACACCAAAATTTCTTCTGAAGTAAACTAAAACCGGCATGACAAAAACCGAAAATAAATAATACGGGTTCAAATAAAATATATGACAATTTAAAAGGAACTCCGGATCCTTGACCAATGGCGGGTAAAATAAACGTGTTTTAGACGAGGCCAGAATAAGTGAAATTTTTTCATAGACCGTGCTCTTGATATCCGCGTCCCAGTGCAGGAGAAAAGGGCTGAGGGTGGCCTGCTGTACTAATTTTATGAACAAACCGAAAATGACAACTATGCCTATAACCCCCGCCGCTCTTAAGAACATTTTAAGATTTTTATCATAAAAATATAATCCTATCGCGCTTAAAAAATAAAGGATTAAAAGCACTAATGCCTCTCTCCCATGGATAAAGAAAAGGGCACATGTAAGAGCGCCGGAAAGAACAAAAAACCGGGTTCCGAAACGATATCCGCTTATAAAAAACAGAAAACAGACCGGGAGGCACACGCATAATGCAAAATCGGAATATTGCGAATAAGGAAGAAATTGTGAAAAAGTTGTATCTGCGGAAAATTTGGCGCCCCACCCGCTCCATACAGATGCGCATACGAAAAGCAGGACAAGCCAGGAGAGCTCCCTTATTTTCGGAAATAAACTTTTTGTAATAGAATAGGCCGCAGAGATCGCTATGAGGCTTAGTACAAACCTGATCTTAACGTAGATCTGCACTATCTCAAGCCCGGAAACATAGCTTAAAAGAGCTAAAATATACGAATATATCGGTACAATATAAGCGTTAACTTCTCCCTTGCTAAATAACAATGCGTCTATCTTCATGTTATGAAGAGTTCTGATCTTTTGGGCCATCATTATGGTAACGTTGTCTTCCTGGCCCAGCAAAGAAGGCATTTCAATCCTATAGCCTATCATAAGGATCATTACGAAGAATAACAACGCCGGGATTGCAAAAATATATTCGCCTTTACTTTCAACTAAATCCTTATTCCCTGGGAAGTAATTTATGCTTCTCCTTGAATACAGGATTACGCAAATAAAACCAAGGACTGACAACAAGAAAAAAAGAAATGATGCACCTATAGAGAGATGGAATATAAATGAAAATACGCCGTACGCAGAAAGCAGCAAAAGGCTTGATCCGAAAGAAAAAGGGACAATCTCTAAAAGGTCAAACTGATGTTTTTTGTTTAAAATTAAATTCAGGCAATAACCTGGCAGGAACAGGATCGAGAAGACCGAAAAAAGGATCTTTATCGTAAATAACATATTTTAAGCCGCGTGGCCGGCCTCCTTTCTTGCTACGACCAAACAACTGCTCCCGAAGGGGATCCTTTTCCCGGCCCTTATCATTTTCAATTCGATCTTACTCATGATCGATATCAAGAAACCCAGGGTTTTCGATTCCACCCGGTGTTCGCTCTCATATTCATCTTTTGCATTCTTCATTTTAAAACCCATCAAGGAAGGTAAGGTTAAGAAAACGAACATCGGAACCACTAAAAGAGAGAACAAATAAGTGGCGTATTCAACCCTAAAACCCGCTTTTTCCAGTGATTTTGTCAAACTTTTGGCCGAATACCTGCGAAAATGCCCCCCTGCCATATCTTTATTCGACCATAAGATCTTATAGGCAGGGACCGTGATATAAAGCCGTCCCGGATCGGCCAGGAGCTCATTCAAGCGCTGCAAAAAACCGTTATCATCTTCCACGTGTTCGAGGACATCGAAGATGCCGATCGCGTCCATGGATCCCTTTTTAAAACCGGCGTCTTCGATGCTTGAACAGACAAGATTTTTCAGGCCTCTCTTTTTTGCGTTCTCCACCCCGCCTGCTCCGGGTTCTATAAGGACGGCCTCAAACCCCAGGTTTTGTAACTGCAAGGCCACGTAACCGTTTCCGCCGCCTATGTCATAAATTGCCCCTTTGAAAGGGAATTTTTTAACGATCTCGGCTATGCAGCCGTTCCGGTGGTTGAACCAGAAGCTTTTTTCCTCTAATTGAAAACAAATATCGCGGTCTTTATCCGGATAATGGACCGGTGACTTCGACCTTGAATACCAGATCCCGTCCCTGAATTCCAGGTTTGCTGCACCGGGGGTCATAAATTAATCTTTTCCTTTATCACGTAAACGGGCCTACCCTGCACGTCTTTAAATACGCGGGCAATATATTCTCCCAGGATCCCCATAAAGAAGAACTGCAGCCCAAAAAGAAAGAAAATGGAAACTATCAGGGAGGCGTATCCTGAGATCACAAACCCTGCGGTCAATTTTCTGTATACCATAAATGCGCCGATCGACACGCTTAAAAGGGACAGTCCGATCCCGATGTTACTCAAGATCTTAAGCGGATAGTCCGAAAAGGAGATGATAGCGTTCAGGGAAAGCTGCGACAATTTTAATAAACCGTATTTACTGCGGCCTTTTTTTCTTTCCTCGTGCTTAACCGGGATGACTGAATACGAAAATCCCAGCCATGCTATCATCCCTGCCGTGAATCTGCTATGCTCAGGTAAAACGTTAAAAGCCTCTACAACTTCTCTTTTTAGCGCCCTTAAGGTAGACACTCCACCTTTGGGAAGTTTACAACCTGATAATTTTTCAAAAAGAGCGAAAACTAACTTTGCCCCGATCTTTTTATAAAAAGGGTCGCCGCGGCTTTCTGGTACCCCATAAACAATATCATACCCCTCTTCAATTTTTGAAATAAACATAGGTATGTTTTCAGGGACATCTTGCAAATCGGCATCCATCCAAATAACTATATCCCCGGAGCAATGCTTAAAACCGGCGGCAACAGCAGAATGTTGCCCGAAATTCCTCGATAAGACGATTACTTTAACATCTTTGTCCTTTGAGGCTATTGACTTGAGAAGCCCCGTGGAACCGTCAGAGCTGGCATCGTCGACAAAAATTATCTCATAATTCTTCCCGGTGGCAACCAGCACCGACTTTAGCCTTTTATATAATTCCGGGATAGTCTCGAGTTCATTGTACGCGGTCGTAACTACGGATATTTTCCCCATTAAATTACGGCCTCCTCTTTTAATCTGTCTATTGACCCGTTTTTGACGAATTTTCGCCGGTTCATAACGACCCATTTAAACCACAAAGTAAAAACATCCTTGACTGAGTTCATTACCGCCTTGGGCCTGGTGCCCTTCGCCACCCCTTCCCGGCGGGGAATAAAATCAATGCGGACTTCTTTTATCGACATACCGTTCCAATAGGACTTAATCAGCCCCTCCGGATTGACGAATGAGCTCTTTGCCTCAAATTTTATGGATTGGATCCATTTCGTCGGGTAAAACGTGACATTCTGAAAATCGGATAAGGGGATCCTGAACAAGACCCTGATCAAAATATAATTGATCACGGAGACAACCGCCTTCTGCACCGTATCCGATCTCCGGGTCAGATGTTTTATGCCGAACAGTTTCGACACTGCCACGAAAGGTTTCAAAAATTTTACTTTAACTGTGATCGGTTTTCTTCTGACCCCTTGAACAATATCATATGTTTTGAGGTACTCAAGAAAAAGACGTAAATTTGAAATGTCATAGCACCAGTCGATAGTTTGCCAAAATATAAATTCTTTGGAAGCCATCTGTATCGCCCGCTGGCTTGAAATCCCTACGTTCAGATTCTTTTCATTCCTGTATATCTTTAACCTTGGGTTTTTTTCCTGGAATTCTCTGGCAATCTCGTACGTCTTATCAATACTTCCATCGTCAATAAGCACAATTTCGTAATCGGAGATCGCTGAGCTTAAAAGAGCCGATGCGCGTTCAAGGTATTCGAGGATAGAGCCCTCCTCATTATACGCCCAGCATAATAAGGACACGCTTCTATCGAACACGGGAAGTGCCGGATCGGACTTCGCTGAATCCATATTGTTTCCTTTATCCCCCATTAAGAGATTAATCTCTGTATTGCTTTTGTTATAGGCCTCAATATGCGCGAGATTACGGGATTCTTTATATCGAAGATTGCCAGGTACATCCTGCACGCCATCCTTACAAAGAAGATGGGTACATACCGGAACCGCTGCTGTACCAAGTGCGCCGTGGTATTAATGACGGCCCTGTCCCTTAAACACATAAGCTCACGGACCGGCATACCGGTAAGGTTTATGAGCGGCTCCTTCGTGAAATTGAGGTTCGCCAGGCTATAAAGATACGCTTTTTCATCTTTGATCTTATATTTAATTTCATCGTAAAGTTTCGTCCCGGGGAAAGGCGTGACATATGTGGCGCCAAAGACAAGATTGTTGTCTTTGCAGAACTGTTCCGTCTCCCTTATCGTCTCTTCAGTCTCGGAAGGCATCCCTATCATGAAATTTGGATAGAACATGAGGTTATACTTACGCATGAGCCCGATAGCCCTTAGATAAACTTCCTTAGTTGTCCTCTTCTTCATTTCTTGTAATATCTTTTCGGAGGCCGATTCAAACCCTACCAAAAGCATCCTGCACCCGCTCTTCTTCATGGCGGATATAAGTTCATCATCCATGCCGTCTGCCCTGCCGCTGGTGATCCAGGTTACATTCTCGGCTTTAAGGATTTCGCATATTTCGAGCGCCTTCTTTTTGTTAGCTGTGAATATTTCGTCGCCGAAATAGAAATCATTAATATTGTACGTATCCTTCAATAAGCGTATCTCAGCGAGGATATTATCAGGGTGACGATATCTCATCTTAAACGGTTTGTTGGAGTTTATGCAGTAGTTGCATTTGTAAGGGCATCCCCTGGAGCATATGAAGTCTATAGTCCGCCTTCCGGGGACATTATGGTAATTGCCCTTCACATAGCTCTCCATGTCAAAAAGGTCATATTTTGGGACGCTTAAGCTGTCAATGTCTTCGATGATAGCAAAACCCCCGTTATATACGATCTCCCCATTGCGCCTGTAGATTATAGATTCAAACTTGCTTAAATCAGCCGTGCCGTATAGCGAATGTACTATCTGCGGCAGAAGTATTTCCGATTCTCCGGAACATATGATGTCAGCCTTTGAGTTTTTGATGAGAAATTCATCGCACCCGAATACCTGAACTCCGCCGATCACGATCGTGGCATCCTTGCAGTGCTCCTTAATCGCGTTCGCAAGCTCTACGGTCGACTTAAGCTGCATTGCAAATCCACCAATGCCGATTACATCAAACCTCTCCTTCTTGATGAGGTCGAGGACCCGGGTAAGCTGATTATCACCCAAGTTCATATCGATAAATCTGGTATCTATGCCTTCCCTTGCACACGCCCCTGCGACATACCCCAACCCCGTCGGGAAATAGACTATCTCCTTATTTGCGTACGGCGGATTTATAAGAAGAATCTTCTCTTTCATATATTATTAATGGAGCTCGCGCTTCCCTTTTTTGGTTATAATCGGCACTGTCCTCATCCAGAGCTGTTTTTCCCACCAATTCCTGTTGTTCTGGTACCAGGTGATCGTCTTCTCAAGCCCCTCTTCCCATCCGATCTTTTGTTTCCATTTTAACATTTTCTTGATTTTTGACACATCACCCGTGTGCCTAAAGACCTGGCCGGGCCTGTCCCCGACAAAAGTAATGATAGAATCGTCTTTATCCATTAATCTCACTACGTCCTTGGCGATGGAAAGCATGCTTCTGTGGACCCCCGATCCGACATTAAAGACCTCCCCTGTGACCTTTTTGACGTCGGCATGCATGATGATATCTATCGCGTTGCAGACATCGCCGACAAATACATAATCCCTGGACGCGCTGCCGTCCCCGTGCAGCCTAATCGGCTCGTTCAGGATACAGCTCGTGACAAAACGCGGTATCGCCTTTTCGAGGTGCTGGTACGGGCCGTAGTTATTGAAAGGACGGATGATCACCGCCGGGATACCGTAAGTCGCCCAATAGGAATACACCAGGCGGTCGGCGCCGGCTTTTGCGGAAGCGTACGGGCTCATCGGCTTTAGAGGATGGTCTTCGTCCATCTTTTCCTTCTCTGCCGTACCGTAAACTTCGGAGCTCGAGATATGGATGAATTTCTTGATGCGTTTGCGGTATTTCAGGACGGCGTTTGCCAGGGTCTGCGTGCCGAGGATATCTGTCTCGAAGAACAAATAGTTATCGTATATCGAACGCGTCACATGGGTTTCGGCAGCGAAATGGACTACGATGTCCGACTGCGAGACGATAGTATCCACCAGCTCCGCGTTTTTCACGTTCCCGTACCAAAACACGATATTCTTCCCGCTATATTTATTTATATTTACAGGGAGGTTTTCCACGTCTCCCGCGTAAGTAAGCGCGTCCAGGACGATGATCTTATAATTGGGGTACTTTTTATATATATGCCTGACGAAGTTGCTGCCTATGAAACCAGCGCCGCCGGTTATAAATACCGTCTTCTTCATTTTAGTATCTCCTTTTGATCTCGATCCTGTTGAATGATTACCGACAAACTGCCCCGGCCATAATTAAACAATACGTCAACCGCCGAAAGATATGGGACGAATCCGCCATATAGCTGGTTATATACAGGATGCTTATAATCCTGGAATTCCACTTTTATGTTATGTTTTGCAAAATCTTCTTCCTTGATATAATTTTTGCCCGCGGCCCCTTCATAAAATGTATCCGCATCGAACTTCTTGCAGATATCGATAAGGCGCTCGTCCCTCTCCCCGTCTACTCGCAGGCTTGAAGCCAGGACGATCTTTTTCCCGCCGAGGCCGAAACACTCGAGCATCTTGCGGATGAAATACATATCTATATCGATCAGTAAATCCCAGTTTTTCGAGTAGGCCTCTTCGAAAATAGGGATATAATCCCCGAAAAACTTCGATTTCGCATAGTTATATTTTATCGAGAGCAGATGCTTTTTTCTCCAGTCCGTATTATTGTTGATCGCCACTTTATTGATAACGGGAAATTTTTCGGATTTTAAGAGCACTGGGACCGTGAGCCACTGTGGGCCGTTAGCGGTCTTTATCCTGTTACGGTTCCGCCAGCCTTCTTTATCGTATTGTACGTCATCGTAAATCACAAAAACGTCGCTCTTGTATATCTGCTCGAAAAAACCAAGCCAGGGAAGGTAGCCCGGCTGCAAAATACCTATCCTCATTTACGGCCCTTCTTCTTACCTGTATCGGCAATACATCCTTCCATATCCTGCATATCGAGATAAGCGGCTTTCTTGTTCCTTTTCACCTCCGCCACCTTTACGATCTTCCAATAATTATGCTTCCACGAGCGGTATTTCCAATCCGGGCAATTCCTACACAATTCGATCTCATTACCTTTTTTCGCAAGGTGCATCTTCCTGTAATACTCAAAATCTTTCCCATGCCAGATTTCTTTGATACTTTTTTCGTGCACATTACCCATATCTGTCCTGCCGACAATGTCAAAACCGCAGACCATCACTTTCCCCCTGCTGTCTATGTTTAATCTTTCGAATATAAAAGGGCACGGGATAGTCTGCTCCGGAGGAAGATATGGCGCGGGGTCCGCAGATTTCGAAGGATCGTTGATGCCCCATGTTAGGTATTTTCTCTTTTGGAAATTATCCACCAGCGGCTCCCAGAATTTTGCAACCTTTTCTATATCGACGCCGAGTTGGTTAACGCCGCTAGCAATGATCTTTGTTTTGCTTTTTATCTTGTTGCGCAAGGCCACCATACGTTTAATATTCCGCAGCAGGACGACCCAATCAAGACCTTTCCTCACCCTGTGATATGTCAGGGGATCAGATGCATCCACGCTGAATTCTACCATATCGACCCCTGCTTCCAGGATCCTTCGCGTGTTTTCTTCGTTAAACCTGGACCCGTTTGTAATTAACCCGACCTTTGCGTTTACCCCCTTCGCGTATTCGATCAATTCTACGGCCTTAGGATGAAGCATTGGTTCGCCGCCTCCGGATAAACGTATCCAGGCGTTGTAAAATCCGCATTGATCGGCGATAATCCTAAAGGTATCCTCTTTCATAAAAGGCCTGTCTTTATATGTAGACCTTATTTTCGAATTAGTATAGGGACAATTTGGGCATTTTGCGTTGCACGTATAGACAAAAGAAAGTACGCACATCATCGGGAATTCTTTTGCCTTAGGCCTGATCTTGTACTGATGCTGGGTATGTTGGATAACCGCCTTATTTTTCATGATCTCCCCTGTTTTTCCCTAAATACTTGGTATATCGTATGCCTTGTTTAATCAATCCCTTATAACTCCTGTTAGAGATGCATCCTTTTTTAAATCCCTTCTTTTCAAAAACATGCTGGGCGACAAAATTGTCCTTTAGCACCCAAGCCCAAATGAGCGGGATCTTCTTTTTCCGCGAATTTCTTTCAACCACATCTAGAAGTCTTCCCCCTATTCCTTTATTTGGGTATCTGGCAAAAAAGGCGATCTCCCCATTCTTATTCAAATATAAGATTACCACGCCTAAAAGAATTTTGCCTTTTGCTAAACCCCAAATTTCTATTTCGGTTTCTTTTAACCATTCCTTTGTTTTCGAAAAGTCGGCCCTAAGCGTCAACAGGTAATTCTCATAACGATTCCGCAAATTTACATATTGCCTCAAAAACCTTTCTTCTTTCTTCAGGTCGACGACCCTGGTGCCTTCCCAAAGCCGCTTCTTATCGATTACATGGAATATAACTACGCCTTGTCTTGTTTTAACCGCCAAGATTTTGTCATTATTTTTCTCAATTTTTGGATTATCTCCTGCCGCCAAAACCGCTTTCCTGGCAATATACTCCTTGCCTTTCACTTTCAGATGGGCACCGGGATACGGAGATGTTGCCCTTATTTTATTGACTATTTGGACAAAAGGTTTATTTATATCTATGATTGCATCTTTTAAAGAACACTTTGGAAAATAAGTGGCTTCCGATTCTTCCTGTTTCAAAGACCCTTTTGAGCCACGTTTCTTTATTTTATATAAAGCCTCCCGTAAAACTTTTTCAGAAAATCCAGCGAGTCTTTGTCTTAAAATACCGTCGGTGTCGTTATTACTTATCTTTAGTTTTTCTTGAGTGATTATCCTTCCCGTGTCGACCGTTTCGTCATCGATAAAATGCACGGTAACCCCTGTTTCTTTTTCGCCGTTCATCAACGCCCAAGCGATAGGCGTAGCGCTTCTATATTTTGGCAACAAGGAAGGGTGGACATTGATCACCCCTATTTTAGGCAATGAGATGACGGATTTCGGCAAAATTTGATTAAAACTGCTTACAATTATCAGATCGGGCGCCAATTTTTTTATTACTTTCTGGGTTTCTTCATCTTTAAGCGATAACCCCTCGAACAAAAGTATATCTTTCCTTCTGACAACCGTTTCCAGCTTTTCACATTTGTAATAAGGAAAGGGGGTTGCTTGTTTCGCGGAAGTGAATACGGCAATAAGGTCGATAAACGGCGTATCGGTCAAGACTTTCAACGCGTTGTTACCGAAACCTGTCATCGCGAATAAGATTACTTTTATCTTACGCAAAATATTTCTCCCACCAGACCTGGAACATCATCAGGTTCCATACTTTACCGGCTTTGGTCCTGTCGCCGTCATGATAACTTTTTAATATGGCGCTGACCGTGCCTGGATCCAGCAGGCCGTGTTTTTCTAGTTTTTCTCGAGATAACATATCAAAACTATAATCCTTAAGCTTATCCAGCATCCAATCGAATACCGGCAGGACAAACCCCTCCTTCGCCCTTTTGGTTATCCCTTCGGGCAATAACGGCTCGACGGTCATCTTCAGGATGTCCTTCACGTTCCCTTCTTTTATTTTCATCTCGCCGGGGACCGTAGCGACAAATTCGACAAGCCTGTAGTCGAGAAAGGGCGAGCGGATCTCCACGGAATGGGCCATGGAAAGGAAATCCACAAAAGCCAGGACCTGGTCAGGAAGCTGGGTATTCCATTCCATCTCAAGTATCCTGTTGAGCGGGTCCCTTGCCGTCAGGCCGTCAAATTGCCCCTCCAGGCGCCGGAACGAGCTCACCCCTTTGACCTCCGACCTGAATTTTTCGCTGAGAAGCGTATTTTTATCTTCATCGGTAAAGAGGTAAAGGTTATAACGCCAATTTGCCTCTTCGCCGCCGGATCTCGAGAACAATTCTTCTAAAAACTTCATATCGCACCGCGCAAAAATGCACTTTTCCCTTTCCGTCAAGGTGCCGGATCTTATCTTCTCCCTGAGCAGGCTATAGTGGTGCATAGGCCGGGCTATCCTGTGGGAAAGGTAACTCCCGAAAAGCTCGTCTGCCCCGTCGCCGGATATCGCGACCTTGACATGGTTCTTTATGAGCTTGGTAAGAAAGAAAGTCGCTATCGTCCCGGAAAAAGGCTGGTCGAACGCCTCTATAACTTTGTCGATATCCCCGATCAGCTCCTTATAAGACATTATATATTCATGGTGCTCGGTCTTGTATTGCCGCGCGACCATCCTGGCATAAAGCAGGTCGGCTTCCTTGTTCTTCAATTCGTCTTCATAACCGAGCGAGAACGTCTTGATCGGTTTATCCGAAAAACGCGTCATCAGCGCCACTACCGAACTCGAATCCACGCCGCCGCTCAAGTAAGCCCCGAACGGGACATCGCTTATCATCCTTATCCTGGTGGCGTCCTCCAAAAGCGTAAATATCCTGTTTTTCACATGATCGGCGGTATAATCAGGATTCTCGGCGAACCTGACCTTCCACCATCTTTTTTTCGAGATCTCTCCTTTTGAGAAAACGAGCATCTCCCCGGGCAACAGGGTATATATCCCCTTGAACGCGGTCAGGGGCGCCGGCACATTCTTAAAAGTAAAATAATGGTAGACGGCCTCATAATTCATCTCTTTGCTGTAAGCGTGATTTGCCAATATGCCTTTTATCTCAGAGGAAAAGACCAGGTTCCCGTTTATTAAGGCGTAAAAAAGCGGTTTTACGCCCATCCTGTCCCTGAATAAAAACAGTTTATCCTTATTTGTGTCCCATAAAGCTATCGCGAACATCCCGTTGATCCTGTCCACGAAACCGGCGCCGTACTCCTCATATAAGTGGACTATCACTTCGGTATCGGAATGGTCCGTATAAAAAACATGGCCTTTTTCCTTCAGCTCTTTCCTCAGTTCGCGAAAATTATATATCTCTCCATTAAAGACGGTCCACAGGCTCTTGTCTTCGTTGGTTATCGGCTGCTGCCCGGTCTTTACATCGATGATGCTCAGCCTTCTCATCCCGAGGTTGACCCTGCCGTCGCTGTAATAGCCGTCCTCGTCCGGGCCGCGATGGAATATCGCGTCGGCCATCTTTTTCAAGACGACCGGGTTTTTATCTCCTGTAAATCCGCATATTCCGCACATAGTTATGGGTTTATCATGTAATAATCCGCCCGGGCGGATTGCCAATCCCTGCAATTCTTGCAGTTTTCGGGCAGGGACTCGTAATCTTTTAAGATATGGAGCTTCCTCAATTCCTTGAGTTTCCCGTTCCAGATCTCCTTGAGCGTCCGGTTAGTGACATCGCCGGCCACGAATTTCGCGTCCAGGTCGACCGCGCAAGTCACGACTTTCCCTGTATCGGTTATCGACATGGTCTGCATCGCCCAATAGCAGGGCCACCTGTCCTTGTTGCCGAGGACCAGGCCCGGGGCGTCTATCATCCCGGCCCAGCTTACTTTCGGCCGTATCTTTACCTTCGCTCCCTGGCCGCTCCAGAATTCGATGAAATCCTTCTTCTCGGCCTTGTTTATATCCATCTCGACGAATTGGACGAATACTTCTGGTTTGCTTATGCGGGCATCTTTCTTTGCCTTCAGCAGGTTAACTACATTTCCTACAGTCTGTTTGTAATCCCCGCCGACCCTGACCTTTGAATAGGTCTCGGGCGTGAAAGCGTCCAGCCCGATATAAATAGCGTCAAGTCCGGATTCTATCAGGCCTTTCGCGGCGCGGGCATCGAGCATATTCGCGTTGGAATTCATGACGACGTCCGTCAAACCTTTCTTCTTGGCATGGGCGATCATGTCGAAGATAGAGGGTTTTGTCTTCTTGAGTATCAACGCTTCACCGAAAAAGACCATCCAGACCCTCGTGTCCTTGTTCTCTTCCGCAATCTCGTCAATTATCTTCTTGAACAAGCCCCACGCCATTACGCCCTTTTTCCTTGTCATTTTCGAATGGACGCACATCGAGCATCTCAAATTACAGAAGCTTATCGTATCGATCAACACGACCTTCGGGAACGCGCCGGCATCGTCAAGGCGCCCGCGGCCCGACTGGTCCTTAAAGATATTGTCTTTCTCTGCGCTTGTCTTCACGACCGAGCCTCATTCAGTACGGTCTCTATCACGTATTTTTGTTCCTTTTCTTTTAAGGACGGGTATAACGGCAGGGAGATCGTCTCGTCGCCTATAGCTTCAGCTACCGGGAAATCTCCTCTCTTATACCCGAAATTTTCCCTGTAGAACTTCAAGAGGTGTATCGCCCTGTAATTGACCGCCACACCTATGCCCTTATCCTGCAGGGCAGAAAGTATCTGGTCCCTTTTACCTTTCGCGACCCTTATGGTAAATAAGTGCCTGGCATGCTTGGAATCCGGGACTGTCTGCATCAATTTTATCCCGTCCCGCAGGCAAAAGGCGTCCTCATATTTTCTATAAATCTCATCCCTCCGCTTCCACAGGCTTTCAATCCTCCTTAACTGGCCTATGAGGAGCGCACCATGGATATTGTCCATGTTATATTTCCATCCCAGCACGGACATATCCCAGTGCTTATATTTTTTCGTATACCTGTCGGCCGCGGACTTATCTATGCCGTGGAGCCTCAACATCCTCAACAGGTCGGCCTTGCGCGGGTCGTTGGTAGAGACGGCGCCGCCTTCGCCGGACGCGATATTTTTAGTCGCGTAGAAACTAAAGCATGCCGCGTCGCCGAGTTGGCCGACCTTTATCCCTTCCCTGACGCCTTCTATGCAATGGGCCGCGTCCTCGATGACGACCAGCCCGTGCCTGTCGGCGATCCGCTTTATTTTTTTCATGTCGCACATCTGGCCGTAAAGATGGACCGGCATTATTGCCTTTGTCCTTTTTGTTACCTTCTTCTCAATGAGGCCGGCGTCAATATTCCCGGTGCTGTCCTCCGCGTCTGCAAAAACAGGTTTTGCGCCCGCGTGCAGGACAGAGTTGGATGTCGCGCAAAAACTCATGGGGGTCGTTATGACCTCATCTCCCTCGCCTATCCCCCACGCGAGAAGGCAGAGGTGGAGTGCCGCGGTGCAGCTTGTGACGCCGATTACCTGTTTGGCGCCCAGGTAACCGCCGAACTCGTTCTCAAAGGTCTTGACCGACTCGCCGGTCGTTATAAAAATCGACCTTAAGACCGAATTTACGCGTTTTATATCTTCCTCGTTGATCGAATGCCTGTAAAATTCTATCTTCATGTCATCGTCCTTTGTCTTTTAAGGTCCGCCATCCTGACCTTTATTTTCCTGAAAATATCATAATAAGACGTTAGGTCCTCCGCCCTCAATAAGATCGTATCTTTGATCCCGTATCCTGAAAATTTCTTGAATACGAGCAGCACCAATAATGTCCCTATCACGCACATTCCCATAGAACTTAAGGCCGCTCCCACTATTCCGAATCTGGGAATTAACAATAAACACAGTACGACATTAATAACGGCATTTATCCAGGCGAATAATGAGACGAGGCCGGGCTTATTTAATTGCCCTATTAAATATATGCTCAGCACCATCGTGATCCCCACTCCAGGAGACCCCAGCAAAAGGATAAAAAGCGGCAATAAACTCGGCTCGTAACTATTCCCCACGACAAATTTGATCGCCAGATAACCGGCGATCATGAATGCGCCGGACACGATCGTGGCATTCAGCGCTACGTGCCTTGTTACGCTGCTCGTAAGGTCAGCTGATTCTTTTTTCCCGATACTCGTGATCTTCGCGAACGTCGCGTTATATACGGGCTCTACTAATTGCCAAACTACGTCCCTTATGGTGACGGCGAACGAATAGTAACCTACCGCCGTTAAACCGCTGAATATCGTGATTATATATACGTCAAAGCGCCGCCAGATGTTGGTCGCGATATTCCCCCAGTAATTCTTTATCCCGAATGAAAGGGTCTCCTTAAAAAGGGCGGGATAGAACTGCAGCTTCAACCTTTCCCTCCGGTGCCCCAAATATACCAATACGGAAGAGGAAGCTATGGTTATGAATACCCACGAATAAAAAGCCCCGTAAAAACCCAGGCCCAAAAATAGCAAAGCCACGATATTTAATAACAAAAACGCCGTATTCTTAATTACCTGGTATTTGTATATCAGAGGTATCTCGTTAAGGCCGACCATCATCGAGGTCCACATGATTTCATACATGCTGAAGGGCAATAAGCTTATACCCATGAGCATGTAGCCGGCATCGATGCTTTTAAAGAATATCCCCTGTAAAAAAGGATAAAAAACCAGATACAGAAATATCGAAAAGACGCCGCTTCCCAGGGCCAAGACGAGGGCATTTGAATTCACCCTGCCGAATGAAAGCCTGTCCTTAGCAAGGAAAGTGGTATTTGAGACATTCATGCCTAAGTTCAAGAAATTCAAGAGCAGCCCGTTAGTGACCGTTATCATAAAATAAACGCCCTGCCACTTCGGCCCCAGTATCTTTATGACTAACAGGCTATTGATAAATAAGACTGAAAGAACGGCTATTTTCGTAAAAACGCCTATAAAAGTATTCCTTACTATTGTCATCTTTTTGTATTATAACACCGTTTATTAATTTCGTAAAGAAGGCGCTTTACGGGCGATTGGACATTTGGTCTGCCTAAGGCCCCGTTCTTAGGGATTGGAAGATTATCCAAAAACTCCTTATAATCTATAACCTCTTTATTATCAAGGTATTGCGCTATCCATTCACCTGATCTCATTGCCCTTATATCTTCAAATCCCCCATTTTTACCGACAAAGTACACGCCGCGGCAAGGGTCGAAGACGTGCCATTTACCGCCGGTCTTGACAAAAGAAAGCGTCATTGCCCGGCCCCTGCCGGTTGAATAAACGACCAAATACGAGGCATCTAAACCAGCATAATTACACAATGTGGCGAATACGTCCGAGAACTGGTCCTCCACGCCGTATCCCCTTATTATTATATGCCATGCGTGATCGTCTATGATCGGGAATCCTTCCGGTTTTTTCTTTATGTTCCCATACGTCCATTCGAATATCTTCATCGCCTTCTGCTCTTCCGTCTTCGCGCCTGAGGTTATCCGTTTCGCAAGCAGCATGTAATTATAATGCCTGTCATAAAAATCCAACAGTTTGAGGTATAGGGGTATCTTGATGGTGCGCACCTTATAATCCACCCCCTGCCGGGTTGTAACCTCTGAACTAAGGATGGCTGCCGCCGTGATCAAGACGGCCAAACCGAGCAGGAAATACCTGTATTTTTTCATATACCGTTATCCATGAATTTTTTGTGCCACAACTCAAGCATCAAGAGCGACCATAATTGGAAGGTATGGTCTTTTTTTCCGGCAATATGGTCCTCGACGATCTTCTTCAGCGCATCGGGCCTGAAATACCCTCTTTTAAGGGAAACTTCCGAAAGCAGTGTCTCCCGTAAGAAACCCTTGAGTTCTCCCCTGAACCACTGCCCTACAGGCACGCCGAATCCCATCTTCCTCCTGCGGATATTCTCTTCAGGGAGTAATCCCTTGACAGCTTTTCTCAGTATATATTTTTTTGCAGATCCCCTGATCTTAAGATCAGACGGCAGTTTAGCGGCGAATTCCATAAGCTCGTGGTCGAGGAACGGCGACCTTGCCTCAAGGGAATTGGCCATGCTGGCTATATCGACCTTTACCAGCAGGTCGTCGGGCAGATAGGTCGATGTATCGGCCGAAAGGAGGCTGTCCAGAAGGTCCGGTTTGTTTGCGCCGGACAGGTACTGTTCTATCACGGGCAAAGGATCCGCCTGCCTGGCTGATTTTAAAAACTCTCCCGAATACAGGTCATCCGGCCGGATCTCCCCTAAGATCCCGACCCACCTTAGATATCTTTCCGCTCTCGGCAGTCCCGCGCTCGCGAAAAACCTCTTTAAGCGCCTAAGCGTATCTTTTTGGTTGACCGAATCCGGCAGGATACCGGCTAACCCGCCGGTGATCCTTCTTAAATATGCCGGCAATCTTTGCAGGTTTTCCGAGACCATCATCGCCTGGTACCTTTCGTACCCGCCGAATGATTCGTCGCCGCCGTCGCCGTTCAAAGCTACAGTGACAAACCGTTTCGTCTCCCGTGAAACGTAATAAGTCGGTATACAGGAGGAGTCGGCATAAGGCTCCCCATACCTTTCCACCAACAAGGGAAGGATCTCAATGGCATTAGGTTTAACGATAAATTCGTGATGTTCAGTACCGAATCTATCCGCGATCGCCCTGGCGTATTTCAGTTCACTGTAATCAGATTCCTCAAAACCTATCGAGAAAGTCTTGACCTTGGAACCGGATACCCTGCTCATCAGGCCCACGATCGCGCTTGAATCGATACCGCCGCTTAAAAAGGCGCCCAAAGGCACGTCGCTGTACAGCCTGATCTTTACCGCTTCTTCAAGCCGCTTTAGGACTTCGCCGGAAGCCTCTTCTTCCGAGATCCTGGTCTTGGGTGAATAGTCCAGTTGCCAGTATCGCTTCAGGCGGATATCCCCGTCTTTCAAAACCAGGATATGCGCGGGAGGAAGCTTGAAGACGCCTTTATAGATCGAAAGCGGGGCAGGCACATACCCAAAAGTCAGGTAATAATTTAGCGCCTTAAGGTCGATCTCCTTATCGATCAGGCCGCTTGCCAGTATCGATGTAAATTCGGATGAAAAACAAAAAGTTCCGCTCGAGTGATGGTAAAGGAGGGGCTTCTTCCCGACCCTGTCCCTTCCCAATAAAAGAGTCTTCTTTTTTTCATCCCATACGGCAAAAGCGAACATGCCGCGCAGCCGGTTGACGCAATCTTCCCCGTAAGTTTCGTAAAGATGGACCATGACCTCGGTGTCGGAATCGGACCTGAAGATATGCCCCAACCTTTTTAATTCATCCCTTAGCTGCCTGTAATTATATATCTCTCCGTTAAAGATCAGCCGGATCGACCCGTCTTCGTTTGTCATAGGCTGATGGCCGGCTTGGGACAAGTCGATGATGCTCAGCCTCCTGTGGCCCAATCCTACCGAAGGCGAATCTTTGTTCAGGTAAATGCCCTCGTCATCAGGGCCCCTGTGCCTCAGGCTCCCGCACATATTACTTATTGTCTTCTCTTCGACCCTGTTATTGCTTCTATGGTCGACTATTCCGCAGATGCCGCACATTATCTTCGTTCCTGTTTGTTTTGGGAATAGGCTTCTTTTATGACGTTCAGGAACTTCGGCGCGTTCACTTTAACAGAATACTTCTCTTCTGCCGTTTTTCTCGCCGCAAGCCCCATCTTCCTCCTTAGCGCCGCGTCTTTTATCAATATGCCCAGTTTTTCGACCCACTGGTTTTCATCGATAGCCAGAAAACCGTTCACCCCGTCTGCCACTATTTCCTTGTTCATGCCAACCGGCGAGCATACGGCAGGTATGCCCATACTCATGTACAGGATCGCCTTGAATCCGCATTTACCGCGCGTCCATTCATTGTCGGGCATCGGCATTATCCCTATATCGAATGATCTCAGGTCCGCGATCTCCTGGTCCAGCGCCCAAGGCTTGCTGGTAATATTGGACTGGCCGCCGGCCTGAAAATTGCCCCCGACTATCCTGAATTCTATATTATCGAACTTTTTCGACAATGCGGCGAATACGCGTTCCATTTCGTTAAGGAAATCCGAAGTAGTAACGCTCCCTATCCATCCGATGATTATTTTATTATTGGTCGTTTTCATCTCCGGATAATATTTATCCGAATCGATAGGCGTAGGTATGACCGATACATTTTTGTTGTAACGCAGCGCGTAATCTGCCAGATAGCTGTTCCCGGCTATGACCCGACTGCTCATCTTTATGATCCCGCATACCTTCTCGGGTTTTTTAAACCTTTCGATAAAAATGTTCTGGCGGCTGCTGTACGGCAGGAAGATCGCGTCGTCAAAATCGAAGATCACGGGTTTTTTCAGCAATCCGAGCAGCGTCTCAAAAAAAGAGCTGCCCAGGGGGTAGGCTTCCCTGTGGATAAAGACCACATCGTATTTAGGTATACGCGCCAGATCTAAAAACCGGGATACGACCCCCATGATAAAGAAATATATTTTATTAAGGTACCTTCCTTTTTTATACAAGATCGAAAAAGCGGAGCTGCTCCAAAAAGCGTGAAGGTCGTATTTTATCCCTTCCCTCCCAAGATAAGGCAGGTATTGTTCGACCCTGAACCTGTTGCTCGCTCCCTCGGTAGGATACGGCACCCAGAATAATATTCTCATGCGATCATAGCCTTTGATACAGTTCCATATATTTATCCACGCCGGAAGCCAAAGAAAAATAATTTTCCGCCGCGGCGCGGCATTTCTTCTTTACGGTATCCCCCCCGTCAACCAGCGCCAGGGCTTCCCGCGATGCTCTCTCATAATTGCCGGGTGAGTTATCCAGCACCACCCCTATCCCCTCTTTTTCTATTATCTCTCCCGTATCCCCTATGCCGGAATTGATCACGACCGGCAAGCCGCATGAGAGGCTTTCGGCGAATTTGATCGGAGAGCAGCCGGCGCCGGAGAGCTCCCTCTTATAAAACATGACAGACATATCAGAGCCGCATAAAGCACCGGGTACGTCCGCGAAATCCAGATTTTCCACCGCATAATCTTCGGGATCAATACCCCCATTTTTGACGGCGCCTTTAACTTCTTCGGCGTCGGAATTCGTGGCTACCCGGAAAAAAGCGTCTTTCCTGATCTTCTTGAAATATTTGAAAAAGGCGATCGACCCCTCAAGGTCGTAGAAAGTGCCTGAGCTCCCTAAATAGATAAGTACGGTCCTGTTTTTTGCGTTTTCGGGCAAAATACTTTTCCCCGGTTTACAGCCGAATAGGTCAAGGTCGACACAGCAGGGAATTACCGTGACCCGCGCCCCGGGATGGTTTGTTTTGAGCCGCTTCATTGCCGCTTCGCTTAAAACTACGACCTCGTCACTCCTGTTCACGAGGAACCTTTCTATCCCGTTGAACAAATGATATAAGGCACTCTTCCTGCCCCATGCGCCGCCGTCCACTTTCTCGTCCGGCCAAAAACCCCTCATGTCGAATATAAGCTTCCTGCCGGAAAAACCTTTCAGCATCACGCCGATCAAAGCAGGTATATAACCCCTCGCATGGATGATCTTGACATTATTTTTAAGCATACAACGGATCCCCGTAAAATAACCCGAAAAAATATCCATAATAGTGGCGGGAATAGCCGGCCGTTTATGGTATCTGAGCAAAAACCAGCCTATTCCGGATCCCTTAAGCTCATCTTTACGGGCATCGAGAGCCGCGTGCCTTTCCAGCTTATCATTTTTTTCGAAGCTGATGACTGAAATATTGAATTCCCGCGATGCCAACTTCTTGAGATAAGGCAGGACCTGGGACCGCGCGACCGGGTCCAGCAGACCGTCGTAAGTTATATACAGGATGCCTTTCATGGTTTTCGCCTGACAGCGTCCCATTTCGAGAAACCATAAGCCGCAAATACAAAGGCTACAGGCATAAACATGTCTTTATGCCGGAAAGCCGTGCCGATGTTACTTTCGTAAACGGCCATGGGAATAATGATCATCGATAACAAGACCGTAAACATCAACGCCGTGTAAGGCTCTTTCTTTAAGTAAATTAGCCAGCCTTTTATGACGAACGGGACCATAAGATACCAATAAATGACTTGCGGATAAAAAGGAAGAAAATTAAGCGACCAGTTTCCTAACGGGAACGGCGCGAAGAAGAAATAAACTAGCCCCTTGAAGATCGTAACCAAATAGCTGAAAGAAAAAACATCGTTTGCAGTCAACGCCCTCTGTTGATATGCCCAAACGGAGTATATCCTGTAATTGGCCGCTGAGATCTCTCCGAGCACGGTGCTCGGGATATTGCCGCTGGCTAAATAGTTTGCCGCGTCGACGATTTTCGAGACCACCATCGATTTATATAATAAACAAAAACATGCGATGTAAATAACCACAAATAACAGCGAGATCTTAAAAGTGGACCGCCTCCTCGACTTAAGCATCGCAAATAAAGATGAGGCCAGCGCCAGGCCAGCGCCGGCCAATAACACCACCAACATCCTCGTACGGAACAAATTGTTGAGATAGGCGAATAAGACAGCCCATAATATGAATACCATTTTCTTTTTGGTTATAGCCTTGACAATGAAGAATAAATAAACCAAAACAAGCAGGTTAGAAAGCGTATCGCGCAAGGCTGTGACGGACCAATAAAAAATTGACGGGAAAAGCGCGAAGATAGCGGCGGCGATCCTGGCGGGCCTCTCTTCTTCAAGCAGTTGGCGCGCTATCAGGTAAACCATTACGATGCTTATGCACCCGAACAGGCTGTTGAGCATTTTAGCCGCGATAGGCGCGTACCCAAGCCAGGCATACAGGATCCCCAGTAAGAATGTGTAAACACCGAATTGGTATCCGGAGACGGGAGGAAATTTGTCATTATAATAAGTCCGCTCTATATTCATCCTCTTGGCCAAATACGGGTCTTTAGCCATCACCAAATTCTCTTCTGTGGGATCATTTTTTAATAAATGCGCAATATAAAAAGCATTCCCGCTGTAGACTGTCGCGTCCGGCTGGGTATCGCCTCCCCAGAACGGGCGCTCTGACCCCACATTATAATTGACCACGCAGAACAGCGCCCTCAGCGCGAAGCTTATGATGAATAACTTTATCAAAAAGCCCGAAGACTCTGTTTTGACAAAAACCTTTATAATGAACACAGAGCACAGGAAGAGGAGAAAGATGAACAATCCGGCGGGATAAAAAGTCATAAAGAGCCCCGCGGCGATGCCGGTTAAAACCAGGATTAATGTCTCTTTTTTGGTAAGCATCATATTTACATCTTCCTCGCTACGATAAATATACCCCCGATGAGCAGGTTTTCATCGGAAAGCCGCTTGAATTCCGCAAGCAGCCGGGGCCTTATCTCCTCGATGGTCCTGAGATCCCCGCCGTCATAATCTATCCCTCTTGCTATCAGTTTTTTGTGAGGGACTATCTCGCCCTCGCGCGTCATCAAATTCGTTATCCGGGCATTGTAATCGTATCCGAGCCCCTTAAACTTCTCTTCGAAGTAATCCGCCCTCTTCCTGTTAGGTTTACCGCAATGTTTTGTCATCAGCGCCCAGGTATAAGCCGGTATCGTCAGGAAAAAGAACGGATTGTACCCGTCGCGCGTGAACATCCCGTGGTCCCGAAGGTCGACTTTATGTATGTGATAACCGCCCTTTTTTAAATATTTATCCATGGCGTCGATCGCGGAATCTATGTCATAGACATGTTCGAGCGCCGCGCGGGAGATGATCACATCAAAACTTTCGCCTTTAACCGCCTTATCCGCATCTTTTATATCCACGCCGTAAATATATTTTATCCTGTCACCGCAAAACCTGGCCTTGCCGTCTTTTAATATAACGGCTGAATCGAAGCGCTCCCTTTCCCCGGGGCCAAGCCGGTCCCTTAAGGCTGTGTATATCCCGTGTTGCTGGCGTTCATTTCTTGACGGATATATCCTGTCGATACAGGCGACTTTAGCGGCTCCGGAGGCTATGAGCCTCAGAGCCACGCCCAGGTTGTCTCCCGGGCCTATCTCCAGGACGCTCTTACCTGATAAGTCGGCTTTTCCCAAGCCCGAATATTTCATATAATCATCATATACGGTATCTATGTAAGAGACGCTTTTCTCCAGCGAGAACCCGGTGTGGGTCGAGCCTATATGGAAGACATACCGGCCCGCCTTCAATTTTGCGGCGCTTACCCGGTCCTCAAGTATGTGTTTTGCTATCTTTAGCGCCTTGATCTTCCTTATGCTTTTCATTAATCCTGTCATTATCTTATTTTCCCGCGCTTATTTTTCAAATTTTACTATATCTATGTTCCTGAACCGGTGTTTTTCCACCGCCGTATAGCCCTCTTTCTTCAGGAAATCGTCCACCTGCGCATACAGGCCGAATAACTCGAAATGCCCCTGGACCCTGTATAACCAAACGCTTCGGCAAGGATTGATCTTTTTCCTGATATCGGCCCAGGCCTGGTCCGGCAGCGGCATGTAAGCGGATCTTTGCGTGTTCAGGCTTATGAACCGCCCTTCTATAATGACGGCATTTTTGGACACTGATACGTCCGGCGGAGAATTCACGCAAATAAGACGGTCATTTTTCGCCAGGTTTCCATTCAAAAATGCTATCGATTTCCGGTAGTCAAATTCGGGCGAGACCGCCGCAGGTATCCTGGAGGCGAAAACCAATAATATTAAAGACAAGGATATGATCGAAACCCACCTGTTCCTTGACCACAGGCTACCTATAAAAGCCGCGACCAGCATTAAGAACATTGAATGCGAAACCGCAAAATATTTTGCTGTCGGCAGCGTATTTAGAAATCCGGCAAATAACCAGGAAAAGAACAAAGGCAGGAAAGCCAGGAAGAAAGGAAGCCACAACAAGCGGTTTTCCCCGGCATTTTTAAACTTATTTTTCAGGAAACTGAAACTGTTATAAACAAAGAAAATAAGCGCTCCACATGAGGCAACCACTATCGAGGCTAGGGCCGCCTTCGAGAAATGTGCCTGTACCCCGCCCGGAAGGACCATGAATGAAGGATCTAACCCTGCCAATGATGCTAAATTCCTGACATATAAGCCAAGGCGAAGCGGTCCCACGTTAAAGCCCTTGTCTGACCAATCGTAATAGATGCTCGACGCGTTACGGAATTGCCCTAAAGCTGACGGCACCCATGGCGCGAAGACCAGGCCGGCTGCGGCCAATGACAGGATCCACTTAAAGATAAGCTTTTTATCTCTCCCCATGAACAGGACGACATATACGAACTGGGAGAAGATGAACAACGCGGAAAAGTAGAAAGTATAAAGGGCTAACGCGGAAGCCGCCGTATAGGCGGACCAGTCAAAAAGCGTATCCTTCCCCTTGATTATCCTTATCATGAAATACGTTGATAATAATAACCAAAACGCGGAATCGGAATAACTCCGCAGGATCTGGGAGACGGATATCAAAAGCGGCGAAAATACGGCAAGTAAAAGCACGAGCAAGGCGAATTTCCCGCCTAAGTATTCTTTGGCTATCAGATAGGCCAAAAGACAACTGCCTGCCCCGAACAGAACGAAATACATCCTCAGCCAGGCGGTCGAATCATTGATAAACGACCACAGGTGCACCAGGGTATAGGTCAAGGGAGGGTATATCTCCCTGCTTTTCAGCTCGCCTATCATCTTATCGAGACCCATGTGCGCCATCTCCACAAGCGAGCTTTCGTCCCCGGAATACTCCTTGCCCAGGTTGACCATCCTTACGGACAGGCCGATGGCAAGCAAAATGCAGACGATAAGCAACGAATGATAGAACCTGTTATTTAAGGAGGAGCTATTTATCTTTTTGGGCATTTTCATATCGCTTTATTATGTCTCTTAAATGGGCCTTGCTGCTCGCGACCTCTTTCCCTATGAGTCCGAAATAACTTAAGAGCGTCTTTGATTTGTTCATCTTGCTCTTGCCCTTCCTGAAATCGCAGCGGAGTATCATCGGCACTTCCTTGATGCGGATCGGCAAACGGTTCAGGTTTATCAGCAACTCCACCATGCAAATAAACCCCTTATACTCGATAAGGCGGTTATCGTAAGCGTAAAATGCCTTTTTTAACATACCCGCCCTGTAAGCCCTGTAAAATGAACTGTAAGTATTGACCCCCTTTATCGGGAAGAATAATTTTAAAAGCGTGTTTGCTGCCGAGCTTAAGACCACGCGGTCGAGCGTCGTCCCCACTACTTTCCCGCCGGGGGCATAACAAGAGGCCAGGACCAGGTCATTCCCGTCATTTACTTCTTTTAACATCGCCTCCAGGATATCCAGGTCGCTCGTGTTGTCGGCTTCCTTAGTCACGATGATGTCATTATCTCCCGCGGTTTCCAACGCCCGCGAGAAACCTGCCTTAAAACCCTCTCCGACCCCTTTGCCTTCGGGGAAATCTATTATCTCCAGCGGTATCTTGTCTTTAAAACCTTGCGCCAGCTTCAGCGTAGAATCGGTGCTCCCGTCGTTTATCAATATTATCCGGTAGCCGATACCGAGCTTCCCGGTCTTCGCCGCCAGGTTTGAAAACAATCGATCGATATTTTCTTCTTCGTTCCGCGCCGGAATAATGAATATGACCATGTTGTTTATCTTTTTTATCTCCCTTGTTTGACCGCGTAGATCAGGTAACGCCAGCAAAAATGCTTTTGCAAACGCAGTTTGCGAATGACATTGTTAAGTAATTTATCCGTGGCTATTACGGCCTTCTTTACCGGTTTTATATTCGGCACTAGTTCGCTTCCGACAAATCCGCCGCTCAAGGGAAAGGCGATCACGTCCCTTAACCTGCATTCCCTGACATTGAACCCGTTGGCCTCCAGGACGTCGACTACTTTGTCCAGGGGCGCTTCCGGATCCACGTGTTTTATCAGTTTCCTCGAAAACCTGAGGATCCAATTCGGGTTCGGGTCAAAGATTATCAATTCTTTGCGGCAAACCCTTCTTATTTCCTTTAGGGCCAGTTCAAAGGAGGCATCGGCCGCGATATGGTGGATCGCCTCCCTCAGGATGACCGTGTCAAAGGAGTCATCGGGGAATTCCAGTTTACATACCGACATATTCCTTACATCGATACCATACAGTTTCTTTGCCATCCTTATCGATTCCGGGTCGATATCGATTCCTGTTATCTCTATATCACCCTTCTCCCTCCTGATCTGGTCTATGAGGCTCCCGTAACCGCAGCCTATATCCAATACCCTGCGGCCGGTTATCAGCTTTATGATGTCCGAGTTCTGGAGCCTTGCGACGTCGCCGTAGAACCTCTTTAGCCGTCTCTCTGGCTGCGGAACATTCAAACCGGCCTCCTTAGCATATTTTGCGCCCTTAGCCCGTCACAAAAAGACCGGAGCGTGACAGGCTCGTAATATCTTTTTACCTTATCCAGAATATCCCTGAACATCTCCTCTTTTCTTTCCAGGCCAAGGCGGAAGCCCGGGTGGTTAAGGGATAATTTATCGCTTCCGGAGGAGAGCATGTCCGTCGAATGGAAGTTATAATTGAGGTTCCCTCCCCGTGCCCTCGTGGACCAGAGGCCGAAGTCAAACAGCCCGGGGCCCATTAGAAATAAAAATGTGGTATTGAACGGCATCCCAAGGAACGGAACTACGCTCAGCGGCACTTCCAGGATCTTCCTGCCGGCACTTTTCCGCCAGAACCTGCCCTGGCTCGGCGTATACGGCTCCATCGGCGAAAAAATCGAATAAAAAACCTCAGCCGGCAGGTTTTTAAAGATACGGGATTTAGGGACCTCGTCCAGGTTTACATAACTGGCCCTCCTCATGAGGGGATATGCGGGAAACTTATAGAGCGAGGAATCATAGGAATATCCCATCCTGTCCAGTATCTCTATAGTCTCCTCATCCACATCGTATCCCGGGACACGGAATCCCACCGGCGCCTCCCCGCAAGTATCCTTTATGAGCTGCGTAGACTCGGCGATGTCCTTATACTTCTCGCTCTTTGGCATGAGCGAAAAAGCAAATCTATGGTCCAAACTGTGGTTTGCTACCTCATGGCCCTTTAATATGATCTCCCTGACGGCTTTTTGGGTGGCCGGCTTGCGGCAATCACTCGCCACGACAAAGAAAGTGGCTTTTATGCCTCGCTCGTCGAATAACTTCAGGAACCTCGGCACAGCCAACTCGTACACGGGATCCTTGCCGTTAAAGCCACTCTCCTTCTTGCCGTAGAACTTAAGCACTGAGTCGATCGAATCAACGTCTACCGATATAGTGCAGCGAGGCGTTTTGTCCGGAGAAACCATTTTATGCTTATGCCCCATTCCTGTCCTTTACCTCAAAATAATCACCAAGATCGTCGGTGTATTCTATCCCGAGTTTCTTGAGCATCTTTATCGATCTCGCGTTCTTCTTGGATACGGCGGAGTGCGGCTCGAACTTCAGTTTCCTTATAAGATCGAGTTGTTTCCCGAGAGCGGCTGTCCCTATGCCCTTGCCCTGCCATTTATCGGATACGAATATGGCGTACGACGCCCTCTTTGGGAATAATAACCTTATAAGGGCATATCCGACCAGATCGTCGTTATGGAAGATGCCCAGCGGGATATGCGAGACCATTTTAAATATCTTCTCAATAGACCCGGCGTCCGTCTTGTGCGGCATCACATAGTCCGGGCCGCCGGCCTTTATTGAATATTTGAAAAAGTCGCAGACCTTGGCCTGACCGGAAGCGCCAAGTACCCTGATCACGAACTCCTCCCCGCCTGCGGAAAAGGCCTCGGCATAACCCTTTGACGGGCCTAACTGCCCGGATAAGAATGACTTTATATACAATTCGTTCACAGACAGGATAAGCTTATAGAGGAAGCCCTGCTTTTTCTGTATATTCAGCATAAAATTAAGGAGGTTCTTGTTCATCTTGCCTTAAGCAGCGAGCGCCTGCGCTCCTCTATCGTAAGCCTTATGCCATCGGTTATCTTAACGCCCGGGCGGTATCCGAGGACCGCCTTCGCTTTCCGCAGGTCCGGCACCCTCCTAGTTATCTCTTCATACGTGCCGAATATCCTCTTGTGCGGGATGAATTTTATTTTAAGCCGTTTCCCGGTAGCCGCGATCTTATGGATAAGATAAGCGGTATCCGCGACACTCATCTCCTCGTCATTACCGATATTAAATATTTCGCCCGCCGCTTTCGGGCTTTCCATGGCAAGGACCGTCCCCCGCACCACGTCATCTACATAGGCCATGGACCGGGTCTGTTTCCCGTCGCCGTGGATCAGTACTTCCTTATCGTTAAGGATGGCGTCTATGAACAGGGGCACATGCCCGCCGCTCCAGCTGAAGCTCGCCCTCGGGCTGAAACTCCCGAAATAGCGCAGCACGACAACCGGCACGTTAAATTCCTTGAAATAAGCGAAAGCTAATTGTTCCGCATAGATCTTTGACGCGGCATAAGCCCATCTCTTCGCGGTCGGGGGGCCGATCACCAGGTTCCCGTCTTCCTTGAAAGGCAAATCCCTGGAAACGCCGTAAACGTCGGAAGTCGAAGCGAGTATGACCTTTGCCCGCCTTTTCCTGGCGATCTCCAAGACATTGCGCGTTCCCTCGGCGTTGATCCTCAAAGTATTGAAGGCGTCACCCTTCTCATCGATCTTCTTGGATGCGGCTAAATGCACGATGGTATCGATATCCCCGGCGGCGCGCTCCAGTTTTTTAGGGTCCAGTATGTCGCATTTTACGAATTTAAAATTAATATTGTCCAGGTTATGCTTAATATTGGGCATCCTGCCGACCTTAAGATTATCTATACCCGTGACTTTATAACCAGTTCCAAGCAGGGAATCCAAAAGATGGGACCCTATCATCCCTGCTACCCCTGTTATCAGGACTTTTTTCATTATCGCTTATCCCTTATGTTTTTCCAGGATATCTGCTATTTTTTTGTGCGCTGTCCCGTTCCCGTAGACGCTTTCGGGATCGGCATGTTTTCTCGGGCCCTTATAAATATCCCTAACCGCCTTGACCAGTCTTTCCCCGGAAGCGCCGACGAGCGCGTTCATGCCTTTATCCACGGTTTCAACCCACTCGGTTTCGTTGCGTAAAGTGACGCAGGGGACCCCAAAAATGAAAGCCTCTTTCTGCACTCCCCCGGAATCCGTAATTATCACTGGCGCGTCCTTTTCCAGCTTTAGCATCTCGATATAACCGACAGGCCCGATGAGCTTGATATTCCCGGATACCTTGATGCCGTATTTCTTCAAGCACCCGGCCGTCCTTGGGTGGAGAGGGATCAAGACCTCCTTCCCCAGTTTAGCCAGTCCCGCAAATATTTGCCTCAGGTTCGCGGGATCATCGGTATTTTCCGCCCTGTGTATCGTGCATAAAATACGGCCTCTCCCGGCCGCGGTAAGCCCTGCCTTATCGATAATGCGCCGGTATTTTTTTATGGAATCATACATGACATCGCCGACCAAGTATACGCCATTCGTCTTACCTTCTTTTTTCAAGTTTCCCACCGCGGTCTTTGTGGGACAGAAGAACAGGCTGGAAACGCCATCCGCAACTATCCTGTTGATCTCTTCCGGCATCCTCTTATTATAGCTTCTCAGGCCGGCCTCGATATGCGCGACGGCGATATTCAATTTGGCGGCTGCGAGCGCCCCGGCTAAAGTGGAATTTGTATCCCCGTATACCAGGACGATATCAGGCTTATCTTTTACCAATATTTTTTCTATTCCCGCAAGCATCCCGGCCGTCTGCTCCCCGTGCCGGGCCGAACCTACGCCGAGGTTATAATCCGGCCTTGGAATTTTCAGTTCTTTGAAAAATATCCCGGACATGCACTTATCGTAATGCTGGCCTGTGTGGATGACTACCTCTTTTATATTCCTCGACCTAAGCTCCCGGGAAACCAGGGCCATCTTTACGAATTGGGGCCTTGCCCCTATGACCGTCGCTATCTTTTTCATCTATTTTCGCGCACTACTTTTGTTTTATTCTTTTTGTATTTCTTCAGGCAATTTTTGCACACGGCCCGGCCGTTCCTGAAATCCAGCTTCTCCCCGCATTCGCACATCCATCCGCATAACGCGGCCGGGTTGCCGTAAACAAGCGCGTAGTCCGGGACGTCTTTTGTAACAACCGATCCCGCTCCGGCGAAGGCATAAGCGCCGATCGTGTTGCCGCATATGATAGTCGCGTTGGCACCTATGCTGGCGCCGCGCTTGACCAGCGTATGCCGGATCTCGTCCATCCTCGGGACGGCGCTCCTGGGGTTGAATACGTTGGTAAAGACGCAGGAGGGCCCGCAGAATACGTCGTCCTCAAGCGTCACGCCCTTGTAAACCGAAACGTTGTTCTGGACCTTGACATTATTCCCTATCGACACATCCGGCCCGATCACGACGTTTTGCCCGATCCTGCAATCCTTTCCGACCCTGGAACCTTTCAATATGTGGGAAAAATGCCATATCTGAGTCCCCGCCCCTACCGTTGCGCCTTTATCCACATAGGAGGATTTATGGGCGCTGAAGACCTTCTTCTTGTTATTCTTTTCCAATTTTTACCGGCCTCCCGTTTTTATCGAGGGACTTTTGCGCGGCGGTCAGCACCCTCAGGACCTGCAACCCGTTCTTTCCGTCAGTCACGGGCCTCGTATTGTTCTTTATTGAATCGATGAAATGCTGGCATTCGACTTTTAAGGGCTCGACCATGTCGATCCTGGGTATATGTATATCCCCCTCGCGTATGGTCAGGAACGCGTCATAACTGCTTTGCCCCTTCTGCCAATCGACGCCTTTATCGTAAACGCGTATCTTTTCCGTCGCTTCCATATCGTCGAATACGACCATTTTCTTCGAACCCACGACCGTAAATTTCCTTACCTTATGGGGGTCGAGCCAGCTGGCGTGAATGTGCGCCATCATCTTGTTATCGAAATTCAGCGACACGAAGACCACATCTTGTACCGAATCGCGGATATAGCATTTGCCCGTGGCCGAGACCTCTTTCGGCATCTTATCAGCCAGGTAGATGGCGAGCGATATGTCATGGGCTGTCAGGCTCCATAAGGCATTCTCCTCGGCCCTCACCTGCCCCAAGTTCACGCGGGTGGAATACATGTAATTCAGATCCCCCAACGAACCGTCTTCGATGTATGATTTAAGTTTCTTCGCGGCGGGATGGTAAAGCAGCAAATGGCCTACCATAAGGATCTTTTTGCTCTTCTCCGCCATCCTGACCATCTTTTCCGCGTCTTCAACGCTCAGCGCCAGGGGTTTTTCTACGAATACGTGTTTCCCGGATGAGAGCGCCTTTAACGTGAGCCGGGCGTGGGTCTCGGAGGGCGTGGTTATGACGACCCCGTCTATCTCTTTGTCTTTTATTATGTCGTCGAAATCATGTGTAAACTTTGTGCCGCACCTGAGGCTCTCCGGAATTTTATCCAAAGCCTCCTTATTTTTGTCGCAGCAAGTCTTTAAGCAGCAATTTTTCAAGCCCGAAAAGACCCTGAAATGATTTTTACCCCAGAAACCCACTCCTGCCTGGCCAAGTACGATCATTGCGGACCTCCTCTTCGTTCTGTCAGTTCCCGATACAGCCCTTCAAGGCTTTGGACATAATCTTTGGGCAAGTAAGCCGACTCAATCTTTTTTCTCGACCTGGCGGCGAAATCGCCGCGCAATGGTTTGTCGTTATACAACTCCAAGATCCTGTTTTTCAAAGCTTCAGGGTCTCCGGGCGGGACTAAAAACCCGTCCTCCCCTTCTCTTACGATTTCGGGTATGCCGCTGATATCCGAGGCCACCACCGGCAGTCCCGTATACATCGCCTCGATCAAAGTACGCGGGAAACCTTCCTGCAAAGACGGCAGGACAAACACATCCATCGCCTTCATAAGCCCGGGAATATCAAACCTGGCCCCTAAGAAAACTACTTTGTTTTCGATCCCCAGGGACCGGGCCAGGGCCGTCAATTCCGCCCTGCTCTCCCCTTCGCCTATGATAAGTGTTTTCAGCCGCGGTATCTGCCCATCGAGCCCCTTGACAGCTTCTATCAAGAACCTGTGCCCTTTTTTAGGGATAAGCGAACCTACGGTCCCGACTATGAAATCTTCGCCAGAAAACCCGTATTTTTTCCTTAGGGCCTCTTTCGTCCCGGGAATATTAAATCTCTCCGCATCCACCGCGTTGTAGATAAGATAAAATTTATCTTCAGCTATGCCTTCCTGCTTACGGGTAAAATCCAGGACAGACCTGGAGCAGACGATGATCCTGTCGGTGAAACCGGCCAATATCCTGTCCAGGATAACGTGGTAAAATTTCTTCTCCGTATACATGCTTCTTTCCTCGGTCACGATAAAGCGCGGATTACAAAACAGCGAGGCGGCCCTCCCGAAGAAATTTGCATAAAAAAGCGACGTATGCAAGATATCCGGCTTCTCCTTCTCCAGGATCAAGGCTATCTTTCTTATCAAAGATATGTTAAAGAGCCTCGCCTTGCTATCCAGGCATGTCACCTTGAAGCCCAGCTTTTCGATCTCTTCCGCGATCCGCCCCTTCTTTTCTATGCTGACTACGCTGCAGTCGAAACGGCTTTTGTCTATGTTCTTTAAAGTCGTCAGCAGGCCCACTTCCGCGCCGCCGTAATCCAAATGCACAAAAAGGAAAAGGACTTTTATCTTCATCTTAATTTTTTAAGGATGAGGCTGAATTGGGGAGCGCAAGCCGGGAAAAAGACCTTATTGACCGTCCCGGCGGCCCTTGGCCGCTCTTTGTAATGATAGATTATTTTAGCCTCGTACCCCTTAAAAACGCCTTTAACCAGGCCCGGTATATCGAACCCTTTACCGGGGTCTATCTTTTTCCCCGCGTTAGGCGAATGTATATCGACGTATTTTAACAGCTCCGCAACAGGTAAAGGCTTCCCGATAGTCTTGTCCGAGAGCAGCCTCTCGTTCACTCGCCTGCATATCGCTTCATATGAAGGGCCGGCTTTTGAAGCACCTCCTATCCTGGCGATGATCCTGTAGAGCAATGACAAGGGCCGGTTCGCCCAAAACTTCCGGTTCGCCTCAAAACCTATCACCAGGAAGCCGCCGTCCTTTAAAACACGCCCTGCCTCCCCGGCAAAGCTTTCAATAGAGGGGAAATGGTGCATCGCCGCGTTACAGGTGACGATATCGAAGGTCCCGGCCTTAAAAGGCAGGTTTTCCGCATCGGAAATTATATAGCCGAGGCGCACACCCCTGTTTTCGTTCGACTGCCTTGTCTTGTTAAGCATCCCGAAGGAGATATCTGAACATATAAAATTGTATTTCCCGGCATTTAAGCTTGACGGGACCAGGCCTGTGCCCGTGCCGATGTCCAGGATATCCGCGTGTTCTTTGCCTTTGAAATAACCTTCAAAAAAACTTTTATAGAAAAGGGACTCGGCATCGATCCTGGACCTGTGCCTTTTTTCAAAGAACGCCGCTTCTTCGTCATGAAAATACCGGTTGATCTTTTTAATAAGCGCGTTTTCCGTCATTTTTATCCCTGTATTCCCTTAGAAGACTCTTTGAAAAATAAACCGTGCTAAAAGGTTAAAATCATAAGGGTGCGTCCTCAATGCTTCTAAAAAATAACGCCTGGCGCTGATGGCATCGTTCCTCTTCGAATAAGCCATCGCTATAATATACTTAAATCTTGACGTCATTTTATTTATCTCCCCGGAGCGTTTATTACAAACACCCATAAAAGCATAAAAGACTTTTTCCATAGCCTTCACTCCATTCCCCATCTCCTCGTCCCCCAGAGAAACAGGAGAATGGAATGTCTTAGATATGCTTATCGCCTCTTCATTAGATATATTTATGCCGGCAAGGGTAAGGGCGTTTTTTTTAATGATCTTAGAAGCCTCTAAAATAAATCTCTCGGCTCTGTGTATAGCGCTCGAGGAGTTGCTATGCATCCTCAAAGACACCAAGGGTTCTTCTATGTTGGTAAACTCGTAACCGGCCTCCAACGCTCTCGACCATAAATCATAATCTTGGCCCAATACAAAACTTTCGTCATACCCGCCAAGGCTCAATAACGCGTCTTTACGTATAATAACGGAAGAATGGATCATGGGGTTGCTGAACAGTATTTCCATCCTTAAACGAAAACCATCGCAGGAGGCGTGCACCTTGCCTGTTCTTTTTCCGTTCTCATCTATGACAATAGCTGATGTCCCTAACAGCGCGATATCATGCCTGTTTATTAAAAAATTTATCTGCTTTTGAAATCTGTGTTTATTACAAATGTCATCCTGGTCCATCCTGGCCACAAACTCGCCTGCGGCAGATTCGATCGCCAGATTAAGCGATTTCGACTGACCGATATTCAAATTGTTTTGAAGAAACCTGATCCTGGAATCTTTATAGCTTTTAATTTTTTCTGGAGAGCCGTCCGTGCTGGCATCGTCTATAATAATAAATTCAAAATCGCCGTATGTCTGGCCCAAAACGCTTTCTATGGCGCGTGCCAGGAACTTTTCCCCGTTATATACAGGCATCGCTACGCTTATCTTTACCGGATATTTATCTGTCATTTCGCCGAAACGCCGGAGTAGTCATTCAATAAGTAATCCCTCAGCGCGTCCTTCCAGTTACGCATACCGTCAAGCCCGATCTCTTTCAGGCGAGAATTCTCCATGGCTTCTGACCGCCCCCTGGGAGCCGGCAACGGAAACACGGAAGAGCTTACCGGAACTATCTCGACTTTGTTCAGCCCCAGGATATTCTTGATTTCGAGCGCTATATCATATCGCGAAACCATCCCATGATTGGCCATGTGGTATAGCCCGGGGCTGCCTCTCTCTATCAACTTTCCGGTGCATGCCAGGAGATCCTTGGCATAAGTCAGGCTTCCGAATTTATCATTTACGGCCTTGATGGAATTGGATCCGGCCATCATGCGCGCTATCTTCCCGACAAACTTAACATCCTTGCCGCCGCCACCCACCATCCATCCTGCTCGTATTATAAAATAATCTTTGAGCCGCGAAGCAATTATACCTTCGGCCTCAAGTTTAGTTTTACCATAAAAATTCAACGGCCCTGTCTTGTCCGCCTCTATATACGGAAGCGGTTTCGAACCGTCAAAAACCGCGGCGGAACTTAAAAATACAAGCTTCACCCCGTTATTCTTACAGGCTGACACGACGTTTTCCGTGCCCGTGACATTGACCTTACGAGCCCAATCCCTGTCAGTTTCACATCTATCAACATCCGTAGCGGCAGCGAGGTGCAGCACCAGGCCAGGAGAAGTTTTTTCTACCGCGATCATTACAGAATCGCGATCGCATATGTTTAAATCTGCCAAGTCGGTAAGTATGCATTCGGCATCATTAAATACCTGTTTCACATAACTGCCGACCATGCCGGAACCGCCGGTAACCAAAATACGGGTTATGCTATTAATCTTCGGCATGACGATATTCCTTTTTTTATCAGGCCCAAAGGATCGTTGAACATTTTGGCAGCAAGTTTCCTGGAAAATAATACAGGGTGTTTTTTATAAAATTCCATCTGGAGGTAGCTGTAGCCCTCTTCGAATATCTTTCTGACATCATCACCGCTCCATTTATCCGTGGAAATGGAACAGCTTGTGATATATAAGTTATCTAAAAATGATTTTTCGTCGATATAGCCTTCCTTAAGGGACCTCGCGTAAAGCTCCGATCCGGGATAAGGCGTGGCCACGGAGACAAAAGGCTTGTAGATGCCGATTTTTTTTGCGAAATTGTAGCTGTCCCACATCTCGCCGACCGTCTCTCCGGGCATGCCTATTATAAGAAAAATGTTCGCATCAAGGCCTATGCTTTTCGCGTGCTTAATAAGGACTTCGACCTTTTTTAAATTAACGGGTTTTTTTATCACATCCCTAAGGACCCTTTCACTGCCCGACTCTACTGCAATATTAAGCTTGTAGCAGCCGGCCTCTTTCATTTTGTCGATAAGACCCTCGGTAAGCGCGAAAGCGGCGACGCCGTTAGGAGTATCCCATTTGAAATCCAGTTTTTCTTTTATCATGAGATCGAATATCTCTTCGGCGCGGTTGACATCGAGGGTTACATTATCGTCTTCAAATAAAAGTTCCTCTATTTGATATTTTTCTTTAAGGTCCCTCATTTCTTCTATAACATTCATAGGGGATCTTTTCCTGAACGTCTTTCCCCACACATGATGGGCAGTGCAAAAACTGCAGCCCACCGGGCATCCTCGCGAGGTTATAATGGGGGAAAATCTGCGGCACATCCTTTTGCCGTGCGACGCCTCCAGGCCAAAGTATTTCTCCATGCTTAATAAATGCCTTGCAGGGAAAGGGATGCTATCGAGATCTTTAATAAACCGCTGTTTGGGAATAATTTTGATAATATCTTTATCCCTATATCCTATGCCGTCAAGGCTTGAGAGATCCGCCCTTCCTTCTATAGCCCCTATTAAAGCTATCAGGCTCTCTTCTCCTTCGCCAAGCACAACGTAATCCACATTTTTGTCCGCCAATACATTCTCCGGCATCACCGTGGCATGCGCCCCGCCAGCAATTACGATAATATCTTTACTGACATTTTTTGCAATCCTGTATATATCGTGAGCATTCCTTCTCTGCCTTGTAAAGAGATTATTTACTCCTACGATATCAGGAGCGAAATTTCTTATAATACTTTCAATTTCGTCAATCCCCAGCCCGATCTTTATAATATTCTCCGCCACATCGGTCCTTGAGTCCCAGCCTTCTATCAGGCAATCGACGATTTTTACCTGAATACCGTTTTTTTCTAAAACACTTCCCAGATACGCAAGCCCAAGCGGAGGGAGCGGATTGATATCTAATAAGTCCTTAAAGGTAAACGCGGATGGTGTAAAAAGAAGTATTTTTTTTATTTTTCTTTTAAGCATATGACTTCGGAGATTCCCCTATGCTTTCATAAAGCGCTAAATACCTGCTTATCATCCTATCCAATGTGAAGAGCTTGTCAAAACGCTCGCGGGACGCCTTCCCCATCTTGATGCGCAGATTATCGTCGGATATCAGGCTCACCATGGCGGTCTTGATAGCCTCGGCGTCTTTAGGCGGAACCACGATCCCGGTGATCCCGTTTTCAATCTCTTCCGGTATGCCTGCGACGTCCGTTCCTATTACGGGAACGCCTAACGACATGGCCTCAAGGATCACGAACGGCAGGTCCTCATAGCCGATGGACGGCAGGAGCAGAAAAAGGCTTTTTGCGATATAATCGATACAATCATCCCGTTGGCCCATAAAAATTATATTTTTATCAAGTCCTTCCCGCGACACGAGCTCCTTTATCTCTCCTGACATGGGCCCCTCTCCCATCAGGATGAGCTTAACGCCGGATAATCCTTTATTCTCCTGCAGCATTTCTTTAAAAGCCTCGATCGCGTACTTATGCCCTTTTCTCTCCTCAAACCTTGCGGCTATCGATACAATCCTGTCGTTTTGGACTTTCATATTACCGGCGGCAAGATTCGAATCGGGATTGCGAAGAGCGCCTTCTATCCCGTGAGGCAGGGTAATGATCTTCTTAGGGTTAAATCCCCTATTTACGGCCAGGGCCCTCCCAGCCGCCGCGGAGGCCGTGGTGATGGCATCGACGCTCCTGCGGACAAGGCTATCTATTACGCGGTCGATATATCCCGTATCCTTAAAAGCGATATTATTCACGCTCATTATAACATTTCTTGCGCCCGCATTTTTTGCGGCGACCGCAGCGGCACGGCAGCTTAAGGATGCCGGGTAACCCCCGTTATTTATATGGACAATTTCGGGTTTATTCCTCAAGAAGATGAAATACAATATAATATAATCATAGATGAATATAAAGGGCGAGAGTAAAATGAATATTTCGGTTATCAGTTTCTTGAGGATTTTTAAAGCATATCTATTCTTTACCATTTCCCATAAGTAGATATTGACTGTATTTATATCGAATAAATTTATGCCCAATAATTTATCCGCCGGGAAATCGGGGTGGTTTATGCGCATACCTTTCGTATATTCTTTTGTCATCCGGTAGACCAGCAGGTAATCGTACCTGGATACGAATGCCTGCGAGGCCATGACCTCAAACATGGACTTTTCGCATCCGCCGTATACAAGACAGTCCGTATAATATACCACACGCCGATTATTTGTTTTCATGGCTTAAAAATAAGGCCCTGGCCCGTAGGCAGGGACAGCACTTCCACTCCCTTCTCTTTCGCGAATTTATCGAATGCCTTTTTCTGCAAAAAGTACGGTTGCCAGCCGTAGTCATCAAGCACTATCACCGCTCCGCTGACAAGCTTATCCCAAAAGAATTCGGCGGCCGCTATTTCCGGCGTCACGCAATTCATGTCTATCGACAGGAAGGAGACCTTTACCGTATCCGCCTGCGGCAACGTCTCCGGGATCGGGCCCCTGATTATCTTGACGTTCGGGAAGTCCTTGAAAGTCTTTTTCACTCCCTCATAGCATTCCTCGTAACGGGATCCGGGCAGCCTGCCGAGCTTCTTCTCCTCTTCTATGGTATATTTTTCCGAAAAACCGCAGAAAGTGTCCAATAAATAAAATTTTTTGTTTAAACGGTTAAAATCCACGTAATGCACCACCGCCCGGGAGAACCAGCCCCTGTAGACGCCGCATTCCACGAAATCGCCTTCCAGGTGTTTTGCGTGAGAGGCGGCCCAGCAAAGCACGTGGATTCTCCAGTGCATCTTTCCTTCGTTTGCGGAAAATTTTATCCCCCGGTATGTAGCCTCGCCGAGCTTATACGCCTCGATGAATAATTTGTCTTTCATGAAATCACCATTATGCTGGGTCGCCAAGCCGTCTTGGTTATAGGTGAGCGGGCCCTGGACTAACCTGAGATTAAAGATCCTCCTTATGTATTCGATCATATTCCTGACCGGCTTGACTTCAAGCAGCTGCCTGATCACCGGTGCTTGTTTAATAAATTTCTTTATCATTTATCTCCTCCCAGCCTTACATCAGCCGTTTCCGGCCGTTCTTTCTTTAAAACCGCCAAATAATCCGAATATCTGCATAATTTAGAAGCCGCCCCCGTAAAAATCCTGTAGAAAAAATATAATGGTCCGAAAAGATTCCCTACTATGCTCCTTTTAATTTTAAAAACTGTGGTATTATTTTCCCATTTGTTAGCTATGGTGTCATAGTAATGCCGGCTTGTTTCGCATATGTGCCTTCTGAGCAGCCAGGTATTCTTGATATAGGCCAGCTCTTCTATCCTGAACCCAAGCCTTCCGCTCAATTGCGACAGGCATTGCGGGTCTATCCAGCATGTATGCTCCGGGTTGACGATGAAATTCTTATTGAAAGAGACATAATGGAACTCGCCGCAAAAAAACGGGTTAGGCGTCGTTACGATGAGGATGCCTTCCGGTTTAAGCAGCCTCTCGCAATTGGAAAAGAAACCCTCAAAATTCACAAGATGTTCCAGGAGGTCGCCGGCGACGATCACGTCGAATTCTTCCGCTATATCAAGAGGTTTCGTCACATCCCCGAAGACCAGGTCGTAACCGTGGGAATTTAGCTTCGCTATCTCGCCGGGCAGGTAATCGAGCCCCACCACCTTCTTCGCGACCGCCTTTATCCTTTTGTGGAGCCAATTCTCGTCCTTAAGCGCGAATTCCGCAGTATGCCTTATGCAGCCCAGGTCGAGCACGACCTTTCCCCTGCACCTGTCGCAGATAAAGGACTCCCTATTGACCGGCTTAGACTTTTTTATCATATCCGCAAGCTCGAACTTATTCATGGCCCCTCCTCGGCTTCATAACGCGCCTGAACGCAAAATTTTTAACCAAAAATCCGCGTAGATTATCGGTGTTATGACGAGTTCTTTGAGCAAAAAATCCAGGTAGGCGAGTTTTCTTTTGGACCTGAGCACTGCCATCCAATACTGTCGATCGGCTTTAAACATATTCATTTCGATAGGCGCATATATGCCATATTTAATCCACCAGCTATTGAGCAAAGTATTGAAATTGATATTGTGCTTCGACATCCTGTACTCTTCCGGAGGATTAAGGCGGTCCAGCCTCCAATACTGCTCCTTGGGGATAGGAGCTTTTAAGTATTTATCATAAAAAGCGGTGCCGGGATAAGGCTGTGTAACTCCCACGGAAATATAGGTCGGCTTTATTCGCGCCAACAGCTTATAGGACATCTCCAGGTCATCTTCCGTTTCTCCGGGCAGATTAAGCAGCATATTAGCAAAAGTCCTTATGTTGTATTTCCTGCATAAGGAAAAGGCGTTGACTATTTCGGGTATGCTTATCTTTTTGTTGATCGTTTCCAGTAATTTCGGTGAACCCGTCTCGACGCCGAAATCGAGCTGTATGCATCCCGCTTCTTTCATCATCCTTACGATCTTTTCGTTCTTTAGGCAGTTTACCCTTGTATCGGCGGCCCAGAGCATCCTTAACCCGCTTTTGCGGTAAGCATCGCAAAACTCTATTATGTCCGCCTCGGTCATCCCGAAAGTATCATCAAGGATATAAAAAAAATCGAAATGGTATTTATCCTGCAATATGCGCAATTCTTCCATTACGCGGGCCATCGGCCGCTTCCTGGCCAGGGGCGGGCCGCCAGGGACTTTATCCATGGCTTTCCATACCGCGTTCGAAGCGCAAAAACCGCAATTATAAGGGCATCCCCGCGATGTTTGTATTACGGCGGTAGACACTATCAACCGCCTTATGATAAGTTTTGTCGGTTTCGCGTTCCATTCCATATCTATCATGTGATAGGCAGGCATTCCGCATTCACTGAGATCCATGAACTCCCTGTTGCCGTTTATTTTAACTGCGCCGTTATCCAGGTACGCTATGCCCTTTATGCGGCTATTATCCTTATTCTCGTCATATTCTTTAAGGACCTGCTCCAGGGTAAGCTCCCCCTCCCCGCGGACGACCAGGTCGAAAGGGCTGCCATCATATAAAAAATCCTGCGGAGAGACCGAAGGGTGCGCGTTCCCTACGATAATTTTTGAACCGGTCTCCTCTTTTATCTTTTTCGCCAGCTCGACTATCGCGTTGTAGTCGGTCACAAATGCTGCCAGCCCAACATAGCGCGGCTTCTTTTCCTTTATTTCGCGCATTATGATGTTTACATTCGCCTCGATACTTTTCTCATGCGGGTCGGCTATCCCGACCTTGAAACCCTTCTTTTCCAGGTATCCGGCCAGGTAGAGGTAATAGAACGGCATATACCTGCTTCTTGCGTTTGAGGGCGAAACTACGAATAGTATATCCATGCCTCAGGCCTTGGCCAATTTGGCGAACAGGCCGTTGACATAGTCCCTGAAATAACCGGAAAAAACATAATACAAGCATAAGGCGCCGAATGACGCCAGCCCTCCGGCGCATATCACGATCAACAGGTCCATCTTATTTTTATCGGCCGGCATGAACCTGCCTGCATAAGCCAGTACGCCCACTAAAAATAATGTGGGGATCACGGCAGGGCTGATGACCTTTTTAATGAGATCTACGGTTTTATATTTTAAAAAATCATTCATCAGGATAAAATACAGAACAGCGGAAACCGTGAACGCGATGAACTTAAACACTGCAAAAGCAAGTATGCCCATTGAAGAATAGGTCGCTAATATCCCGCCCCAATAAATAATGACCGCGATAACGGCGATCGCGCCCATAGCTTTGACCCTTACCTGCGTCGTGACCAGGATGCCGGCTGGCTGGACGAAAAAATTATACACCCAGCTCATAACCAGGAATTGCGCTACCAGTATCGACGGTACATAATTAGCGCCTACCCAGCAAAGGATCACCGGCCTCATCAGAACCACTATGCTGACTACGGGGAATACCACTAAAGGAAGAGTCAGGACGATAACGCTGTAGATGATCCTCCGCAGGCTTGCCATGTCATTTTGCCCCATAAAATGGTTAAAACGGGCCAGGAAGGGGCCGTAAATAACCCCGAGTATACCCCTGAAAAATCCCATGACGGTCAGCCCCACCGCATAGAGCGCGGCCATCTCCGCTCCGGATAATTTACCGATCGCAAACAGGTCCAATTCATAATAAAGTATGCAGACCAACGTAGTGAAAAAAGTGCCGAACGCGAGCCTTTTAGTCCGGTTATAGATCTCTCCTGAAAACCTGAAAGACCTCGCCAGAAGGCCGAAATCGTAATGGTATTTGGCCTTTATGATGCCCAGGAAAATGATATTGGCTATTAATCCCGTGGACTGGTAAAACAGGAAATATCCCACGATATCATATTTGCTGCCGTTAAAAAAATAGAACACCGAACACACCCTCGCCAGGTTGACCAGGATGGAAAGCCTCTGGTAGATATAATCTTCCAGCCTTATGCCGAAGACTATCTGGCATAACTTTTGCAGGATGACGGTCGGCGAAAAGAGCGAAAGAATCAGTAATAACCTTGAAGCGACGGCTATCTCCTTTGCGTCATTGAGATTTTTTATCAACAGATGGGGATCGAATGCGAAGACCAGGATGACCATCGAGAACAAGAGGACGAAAATAAACAGGACAAAACTCACAAAACCGAGTATCCTTATCTCTTCCTTCAGGTCGTTAATGGCGAATTGCTCGCTTACGTATTTAAACGCGGCGCCCAAAAACCCGATATCCGCGTATGTCAGGAAAAAGGTGACTGAGACGCATATAGAATAGATGCCGTAGATCGCCGGGGCGCTGGTAAGTTTCGGTATCACTATGAAAAGCGAAAGGAACCCGAGCAGGATCGAAATGCCTTGCCAGAGGTATATCTTTACATAATTTTTCGTATACGATTCTTGCATATATTTATCTATTAACCAGGTTATCGATCAGGCCCAGTATCTTCCCTTCCGTTCCTTCTTTATACATATAATGCTTATAAAAGGTATCGTCCCGTTTTTTCTCCAATTCGCCCTTCATGAAAAGATCGATCTTTGCGATGGCCTCAGCGGTATCTTCGCAATAATGGACGCGCCTTTTCAGTTCTTCGAGAGCCTTCGCCTCATACGGATTCAGCGGGTCGTCCATTAGGAATATCTCGGCATCAAGAGGTAAAACATCAAATAACGGCTGCGACGGGACCTCTATTAAAACGGCCTTGGGCGAGTATTCCAGGAGAAAATCGGTCAGGGATACGTTATCGACGACCTTTAAATTATTGAGCCTCTCAAAGACCGACCAGGCGGAGCAGTTCAGGTAACCGGAATCTATAAACGGTTTTATATAGATATCCCGCGATTTTAACGAATTGAGGTGTTCCAGAAGGGTTATCTGCCTTTCAACCACCATATCCGGGGAGATCCTGTCCATCCCGGACTCAAACATGGAGATGCTCACCGTTATCGGGAACAGGAAGTCTATCTTCCTGGAAGCCTTTTCGTATTTTACTATTTTTGTTTTTCCTAACGGCAGGATCTCCGCTTTTATCTTTATCGAGGGATATACCCTCTCCAGGTCTTCCCTGGTAAATCCCCAGCTGATAAAATGATCGCACCTGTTAAAATCTGTTTCCACGTTCCACGGAGAAAGCGCTTCGCCGTAAAGGCAGCCGTGCTGCGAACCCACGACCTTTATGCCTTTTGACGATAAATATTCGAAGATCATGGCCCTTGACCTCCATGACGGAGAGACCCCCCATATCCCCAGGGAAACAGGATGTTTCATGTTGATCATCTCGATCGAACGAACGGCATTCAAATACCGGTTCCCGTTAGCCGCGAAGTCCTCCTCAATATTTTCCAAAAGGAGTTTCACGAACGGGTCGGTGTCGTCCTTGATAAAACCCTTGCTCCTGAGGTCCAAATTTACGTCATAAGTTAAGCGTTGCGTTCCGAATCCCAGAAATCCTTCTTCCCTGAAGTCATAATATAAAATATTATACTTATTTAAGCTGTTAACCAGGAATTCCAACTCATATAAAGGCTCGCTTATCAATACGGTCTTCCTGTCATCGCGGAATCTCTTGAATCCATATTTATGGACGGCAACGGCTATTCCCTTTAATATAAACCTGAAATTGCGGCCTTTCAGCCTCCTGAGCGCGTTCATTATCCTTTTCATCCCGCGCCCTGGTCCCGGGATATCCTTATCCGCCGGGATCTCTATGATATCGGTCCGGATGCCCGCAAAAAACAAAGGTACCAGGTCGCTTACGGAGGTACTTACATTTAAGAATTTATTAAACCTGTAATCATAAAACAATATCTTTTCCGGCTTATGGACATCCGCCGCCCTTTTGACGCAATCCACGAACGTGGCGTATCCCAGCAGCTGCAGTCCGCAATAGAAAAAATATAACGGGGTAAAATAATCCAATTTGAGGTTAAACTTCTTATTCAATGACGGCGAAAGGCCGGAATCTAAATTTTTTAACAGGCCGCCTACCGTTTTTGCGCACTTCTCCCTCATGCTGATCAATTCTTCGGTAGGCAGGAATCCGCTCAAACATTTACAATCCAGGCCGTGCTTTTCTTTAAGGTAAACATCTACGCTGGAATGCGTGGAAAAAAGCACATTGCCTTCGAAAAACTTATTTTCAACGCAGTGCCTCGCGTCGGATACGCTATGGAGAATGACGGCCGTTCTCATGATGACTTAGCCGGAGAAGACCCGCGTGATAAACCATCTTTGGGTTTTTGATATGTGACGGTCTTGAAAACGGAATCCAGCTTCAATCCCAAATGCACCGCTAATCTTCTCAGTTTCTCTTCAACGATCGAGACAAATTCATTATCCGGCATCCCGGTAAGGTTGACATGGAAATCCTGCCTGTCCCCTATCCTCTCCAGGTACCCGATCTCATCGGTTATGCGGCCGTTTTTCCTCGCCCAATCATATATCGGGGTGCCCGGCAAAGGCAGCAGAAAACCGACGCTTGGATACATCCGGCATTCCTCGCAAACCTCGATGGTGCGCTGGATAGTTTCAGGCGTTTCCTGCGGATAGCCGAAAATTACGCTTGTCAGGGGGGTGACGCCTCCATCCCACAGCGCCCTCGACTGCTCTATGATCTGCGGGACCGAGATCTTTTTATTCATCGCGGACAGAATCCCGGGGTCGGCGTTCTCCAAAGAAAAAGCGATGTTCTCGCAACCGGCCTCTCTCATTCTCTTTATCAGGTCCAGGTCTTTCTTCTTGAAGAGATCTCCTCTCGAGGTGGCTTCCCATTTTATCTTAAAATCCAGGCTTTCTATTATCCCGACCATCTGCTCTACGCCTTTTATGTTAGGGAAGGTCAACTCGTCCCAAAAAGAAACGTAATTGCAATTGTACTTGCCGTGGAGCCTGTTAAGCTCCCCGGTGAAAGCCCCTTCGGAATACCTCCTGTATTTCTCCCCTTTAAAAACATGGTAACAAAAAGTGCAGTTGAACGGGCATCCCCTCGCGTAATTCAACGGATACGACAGGGCTTTCTCCGAGGAAAAATTATTTACGTTTATATACCCGTATTCGTCATATTTGGCCAGTTCGAACAGGTCCCAATCGGGAAATCCGAAAACATCCAATGACGGCGCGACAGGCCGTTTTTGCGTATAGACTATCCTGTCTCCATCCTTAAATACGATGCCTTCTACATCCGACAACGGGCTCTTCGCTTCTATCGCCTTCATGAGCTCTACGACCGTTATGTCGCTTTCGCCCATGACAGCTATGTCAACCTTTGTATTTTTTAAGAGAAGTTCGGGGATAGATGTAGCGACGGAATTTCCCGCCATTATAACGGCCTTGGGGTTAGTCTTTTTCACGATATCGGCAATCTGCCTAACCAGCTTGAACCCGGTCACTATGCATCCGAGGCCGTAAACATCGTAAGGCCTGCCGGCCAGGATCTTTTCCAAGTCGGAAATAGTGAGGTTGTTAATATCCATGTCTATAAGGTCGAATTCAAAGCCTGCTTTTTTTATTGCGGTCATTATATAACCGAGGCCGACAGGAAGCTGCCTTCTTTTTGAACCTGGCCTTAGGGATGGATTAATAAAAACGATCTTCATTCCCGCATCAACTCCACCTGTGAAAAATTATCATTGTCTCTTTTACTTCGTTGAAGCCGTTCTTAATATAGGTGTTTTGGGCGGAGACGTTCTTTGCCTGTGTCCCTACCGTGAGTTCCGTTGCCTGCAATTTTTTTGCGGCGTAGCGGAGCAAGGCCGAGCCGATCCCTTTTCCCTGAAATCTCTTTAAGACGGCTACGAAGAAAAGCCTGGAGCGCTTTCCGTCCCGGCTGACGTTGGCCAAGACCGCACCGGCTGTTTCATTGCGGAACTTGGCTATGAAGATGCGCCCGGCCTTCGAAGGCCTGAAGCATTTTATGTAATTTATCCAGAGCAGGTCCGCTTTTTCTTTGGGGATACGGGTATCCGAATGGAACCTAGAATACCTGAAAACGCCCCCAAGCTCCTCACAGGGAAGGCCTTCGTTCTTTTTCAATTCAAGCACCTTTACGCCGGGCGCCAAGGACGGATCTTTTGCCTTCCCGCCGGCATATTTGAACGTGATCTCGGTATCTATGTAGGCGAAGCCCATAGTCTGTAAAAATGCTATCGATCCATTATCCGAATCTGCGGGGATCTTGACCGTCACGAAACTATTTTTGAGCTTACCGGCTGCCATGGCCCTTATTTTAGCCGAAGGCACAAGTATGGAATTATCCGCGTCCAGGAGATAACAATCCCTCCCGAAGAAAACGGTATCCCATTCCAGGAACTTGAAATGATATACGGCGCCGCCGGCTTTTAGCGTGATATCTTTAGAGGATGCCATCGATATAGTCCTTTATTTCCCTTGTCTTGAATACGGCGTTTGGCAGGCGGGTTAACGGGTCCCGTATACCTTCCAGCAACTTTTTTTCGTCGAAAGACCTGAACCCGAGGTATTTCGCCCAGCCCATTTTATCGAAGTACTCGCACCTGCCTATCTGGTGTTCGTGAATAGCGATGAGGACCGACGGCGTCCTTGTCGCGACAAGCTCGAAACTGGTAAGCCCGCCCGCGGAAACGGCTATATCGCAATTCATGAACTCATCGAACATATTCGTTATATCCTGCTTTATCCTGTATTTAACGCCTGAATCCTTTAAGCTTCCGGCCAGCCCTTCCATGTGCCGGTATCCCCCGCCCACGACCACATACAGCTCCAGACCTGTTTTTCCCCTGATAAGGGCATCTACCACTTTTTGGGTGAAATTATATTCATCGGCTCCGCCCATCGATACCAGCAATACCTCCGGCTTGCTTTTATAAGACCTGTTACGGATCCTCGTGAAATCAAAATCAAGCGGCAGGACCGCGTACTGCGGCCCAAGAAGGAATTTGGTGCCGGGATATTTCTTTTGGTCAAACAGCTTATCCGTACCTACATCCCAGTTCACCACCAGTGACATGCCGTCAGGGATAATGCCGTCGAAATTGATGCAGGCCTTTACCGCGCGATTTGTGACCCCCTTGTATTCCGTCAAGGGCCTTTCCGTTATTTCAAAGAAGGCCGCGTCGATCCCCCGGGACTCGATGTAACCATTTATCTCTTCCGTTTCCTTCCCGATCGAATGCGGCCCTATGATAGCTAGATAATTATTTATCTTGTTCCTCTTTACTATTTCGACGGACTCATCATAATCCCTGATGATAAAGTGAGATTCCCAGCCGTCATTCTCGAAATAGCGCGACAGGTGGATAAGCGAAACGAGGTCGCCGGTGCCTATCGACTGCTTCGCGTCGGCCCTGAAAAGCACTTTTTTTGTCACAGTATGCAATCCCAGGTTATCGGGTCCTCGAAAAAGATATCTTTCTTTGCGGTGACCTTATTAGCCTTGAAAAGATCCAGGTATTTAGGCTCTAACCCGCGTTTTTTCTTCCCCGGCCTTAAGATCTCTATATCGGACGGCCCTATCCTCCGGCCTGCTTTTATGTCCTTGTTGGCGAAAAGCGCCATGTAAGCGAAATCCCTGAGGTATTTTTCCTTCTCGCCGGTGGTCTTCGCGCTGCTGCCGTAGATGAGCTTATCTATCCTGCATTTTCCTGCTTTAAGGCCGGATCCGGCCTTCCGTATCGCGGCGACCATCTCTTTCAGTTCATCCGGTTCCAGCGCAAAAAAATGGTCCGGCCCTTTCATCCTTTTATCAAGGGTTATGTGCTTTTCTATCACCCTGGCACCGAGATATACCGCCTGGACCGGGGCCGCGCAGGCCTCTTTGGTATGGTCAGAGTATCCTATCTCGAGGTCCGGAAAAGCCGACCCAAGGGTCCTGATAACCCCCAAATTACATTCCCTGAGGTCGGTGGGGTAAGCTATGGAGCAATGCAGCAGGGTGAGTTTATCGTGATAACGCTTTACGGTGCTTACCGCATCCTCTACCTCCCCGAGCGTCGCCCCGCCGGTCGAGAGGAAGATCCTGAACCGCTTTTTTGCGCAATATTCAATGAACGGTATGTTGGTAACGGCATAAGAAGGGATCTTTATCGACCTTAACCCTCCGGCGATCAGCATATCCAGGCATGATCTGTCTGAAGCCGAACACAGGAAATCGATCTTCTTTTTCTTGCAATAGGCCGTCAACTTGCCTATCCAGGCGCGCGGCATCTCAAAACGGGCCGAGGCCTCATATATATCGTAGGAATACTTCTTGTCGTTATCGGTCCAGTCGAGCCTCCCTGCGCTTTTCGGATAGAGATATTTTGCCTTGAACAACTGGAACTTTGCCGCGTCGCATCCGGCCTCAGCAGCCGAATCGATAAGCCTGAAACAATTTTCGAGCAGGCCATTATGGTTTATCCCGATCTCGGCTATTATATATACTTTATTTTTCATCAAAATTTTTCCTGAACCAAAGCTCGAGGTTTATCAGCTGCCACAAGAACATCTGGTGGTCCTTGCCGCCTGCCAAATGCTCGTCGTATATCGCGTTCAATCTATCGACCTTAAAAATACCCCTGCTTTTTACGGATGGTGAATTGATCAGGTCGTATAACTCCCGCCTGTTCGTGGTCCTGAACCATTCGTTGGCGGGTGCTATGAAACCCGCCTTATCCTTCCTTGTCCTTACTTTCTCCGGTAATACGCCCTTCATGGACTCGCGCAACAGCCATTTCCCCAGGCCGCGGCGTATCTTGAACTTGTTGGGCAGCGAAAAACAGAACTCCGCAAGCCGGTAATCCAAAAACGGGGACCTCGACTCTATGGACTGGGACATCGTGTTCCTGTCCTCAGGCCTCAATGAGGCGGGTATCGTCTCGAACATCATCTCCGAATACAGCCGTTTTGATAAAAGGCTGCTGTAAGGGTTAGGCCAATGTATATCCCTCTTATGCCTGGATACTATATCCGCGTTAAAACATTCCGAGTAATCCGGGAACCTGCTCATTTCGCTGGTCTTGTTATCCACCAGCCGGCCGATATATTCTTTATACTTGTCTATCTCTGAAATATCCCTGCCGTGGTTCTCCTTCCAAGTTTTCAACTCTTCCTGCAAAGATACGGCCTCGCCCTTCTGTTCCAGGTCATAAAAATTATAATGATAATGGTCCCAGTAGCCGGCAAGGAGCTCATCGCCGCCGTGGCCGTTTAACACGACCGGCGTCCTTTCGAGCTTCACTTTCTTGGCGATCAGGTAAAGGCTGTACCAGGTGACCGTGCATACCGGTTCGTCATGGTAACCCAACATCTCGTTTATGGTGCCAAAGAGATCCGCCGGGTCAGGCCTGATATAATGAAAATCGGCGTTCGTTTCTTTTATGACCGAATCGATGTACTCGCTCTCATCGTAAACGCCTTTTTTCTCGCCTGTGATCCCGGAGAACGCCACGATCGGTTTTTTCAGGATCTTGTAAGCGATACTGGTGATGGAAGTCGAATCCAACCCTCCGCTGAGCATGCATCCGACAGGGACATCGCTTCTCAGCCTTAACTTGACTGAATCGACCAGCAGGGCCTTAAACCTGTCTATCGCTTCGCCGTCGGATATCCCGCTCCTGTCCTCGGACGGGCGCAGCTGCCAATAATGATCCGTCCTGCATCCGAGGTTTTCATCGATCTCCATAAATGAGCTTTTGGGCACTTGGGAGATGCCGCTGAAATACGAATCCGCATCAACGTCTACATATCTGTAATTTGCCGCGATATACCTGTATATCTTGTCGTAATTCGGCTCTTTGACGGCCTTCGGGTGCTTCAAGATCCCTTTTATCTCAGAAGCGAATATAAGTTCGTTCCCGTTCTTTTGGTAATAAAGCGGTTTTTTACCGAACCTGTCCCTCGACAATATTACTTTTTTACGTTTCTTGTCAAAGATCGCCAAAGCCCACATCCCGTTAAACCGCTCAAAACACTCGGTCCCCCACTTCCCGTAGGCCTTAAGCACGACTTCCGTATCGCTCGTAGAGACGAACCGGCATCCGGCGCGGCCCAGTTCTTCCTTAAGCTCAAGATAATTATAGACCTCGCCGTTAAAGGTGATCGCTGCCCCGGTCTCGGGATCGACCATCGGCTGGCGGCCGGTTTCGGTAAGGTCGATGATCTTAAGCCTCCTGTGGCCGAATGCGACAAAACCGCCGTTCTTGCCGCTAAAGTCCGAAAAGATACCGCACCCGCTGCCGTCAGGGCCGCGGTGCGACTGCGCATCGGTCATATTCTTGATCGTTGATGCCAGGTCGTAATCCGGCTTACGTATGCCGATAACGCCAGCTATGCCGCACATCTATCGTTCTTTCCACTCGTCAAGCCAGCAGATTATCCTGTTATCCTGTCCCGTCTTCAGGTATTTTCTGAACTCCTTCATCTTTTCCTTTTCGACGGCATGGACATATAACTGGTGCCTCTCATTGACGACGAGGGCAACCTTGAAACCCTCCTTTTTGAGCCTGCTGTTCAGGGAAGGGCCCAGGTAGAAACCCCAATCTTTGGCGGCAAAATCGCATTCCTTCCCGCTTTTCGTGACGAAGGATACCATCTCGCCGTCGTTGAGATATATCTTCCCGAGATCCTTTACTTTATGGCCCTTCACCTCAAAGACCCTCGGCGTTCTCTTGAATTTGGTTTTCATTTCCAATCCCGTCCTTTTACCAGAAAATCCTTTATCATCCACCTGCCGTTATCTTTCGACCATATCCTGCGGTTACGGAAATGTTCTTCGATCTCATGGAAACGGGCCAGGGAGATCCCCAAGAACGCGCACAGCCTGCGGATATCCCCATGCGGGACCTGGGGCCCTGTTTTCGCGATAACGCCGATTGCCCTTTCCCTCGTCATCCTGCCGTTGCGTATCTCGACCGAGAGGTTATCGAACAGCCTCGTAAAGCCGAACTTAAGCCATTTAAAATAATGGTGGACCGAGATGAAGTCGCAATCGATATCCGCATAGTCGTAATACCCTAATTTCGGTGCGCCGGGCCTGTTCTTGAACCCGTTCTCACGCGCTACCCTGTAAGTCTCCTGCGGGTCCCAGGGGATATAAAACCCTAAAAATATTGACTCGATCTTCTTTTCGCTGAATTCTTTGCCGCTTGGCAAAAAATACGGCTCAAGGCCTTTTCTTGTAAGGTCCCTGCCGACCCAATCCGCCGCCGAAGTCCCCTGCAATATCCCGTGGCGGTTGAACCAGCCCATGTCCAGCCTGTCGCGGTCCCTGTCCTTCTCAGGCCCGCCGTACTCCATGTGCGGGCTTTCGCCCCACACGACCAGCGGAATATTTAAACGGACCGCTATTTTTAAAGGGATGCTGAATAGCGCCATATGCATCGGGACTGCGGTGCTTCCCGTCTTTACAAGCGCCTTGTACATAAAGCGCCTTTCTATTTCCGGGTCGATGGAATAATCTATATGGTCGACTCCCAGCCGGATGATGTTATCAAGGTTCTCCTGCCCCAATTCCGTCCTCGCCGGGGTCCTCCAGGTTACGGCCAGGATACGCAGCCCGTATTCCAGGCATTTAACCACCTGCCAGGTGCTGTCCTTGCCTCCGCTTACCGGGACTATGCAATCATAACCGCCGGCCCTCGATCTCGCCTTACGGATGATCGCGGACAATTCTTTCTTTCTTTTTGCCCAATCGATCGTCGCCTTATATTCATGCCCACGGCATGCCGAACAAACGCCATCCGGGCCGATCGTCAAACCCGGCCTTGTATCCGGCAAGACACACTTAGCGCAATATCTCATCTAAGTTCTTTCCTTGATCTTGACGGCCGGCACTCCCGCCAAAACTGAATTTTTTCCATACCTGCCCTCCCTTACAAGCGCCTTTGCGCCGACAACGCACCCATCCTCAAGGACCGCACCTTTCATGATCGCCGCGTTAGCCGCTATCCAGACATCGTTGCCGATGGATATCTTACCGTAAGTGTGTTTCTGGTCCTTTATCAGGGCGCCTTTACCGAAACCGTGCTGCGACGACTGTATGAAGATCATCCCTGAAATAAGGCAATCCTCTCCGATCGTGACATCCGTGCCGCAGTTAAAAAGGCAATATGGGCCGATCGAGGTGCGCTTGCCTATTTTTAAAATGGCGTCATTAGCCGAAACGAACCTGCAATCGTTATCTATCGCGACCCCGTCTTCGATGACTATCCTGCCGTTCTCCCTGTTCCTTATGTCTATGTCCCCGAAGATAGAGACGTTATCGCCTATCGAGATGTTGCGCGGATCACCTCTTAATTTCAATTTAGGGATGCCCTCTATGTAAAAATTCTTACCGACACGGATGCCATAGATCTTCAGTATGCTCTTGATCACCCAGCTGTGGAAATAGCAGTATTTCTTGTTAGTTACCAGCGCGAGAAAATCAGGCATGTTTGACCCCGTTCACTTTGAAGACTTTTTTCCAGTCCTCGAATACCATTGTTTTATAAGCGACCCTGTCATATTTACCCTGCCTTCCCCACTCGAACCACCTGTTCACCGGCGCGGAAAAACCCCTCTTATCCGTCCGCTCGACTATCTCTTTCGGTATGAATTTCCTGGCGACCTCTTTCAAGGCCCATTTGGTGATCCCGTTCTTTATCTTGTATTTTGACGGCATGGAAAAACCGAACTGGACGAGCCGGTAATCCAGGTACGGCGACCGGTTCTCTATGCTAAAAGCCATGCAAAGCCTGTCCGACATCTGCAGGAGGACCTGCATCGTGGAATAGAAATCGTTAAGCCCCATGGCGTGGACTATGTCGTTGCTCATCTTGTCGAAGTAAAACCCGACCGATTCGCGGAGATACCTGTTTACGGATTCGTCATACTGGTTCTCGCACCTGTTTATCAGCTTCGAGTATCTCTCTATGGGGCTTCCGTAATATTTGTCGACCAGGTATGAGTACTGTTTCATCGCCTCCAGGTGGTGTATCTGTTCGTCATGGTGGAGCAGGTGGTACCTGTGGTATCCCGCGAACGTCTCGTCCGCCCCTTCGCCGGAAAGGATCACCTTGAGGTCCTTCCTGGCCCTTTCCAGCAGCATCCATAACGAGAAGCTCGTCCAGGTGCACGGCGTATCGAGGTGATAGGCTATCTTTTCCCTGGTACGCAGAAAATCATCCCTTGTAGGCCTTATCACTATCAGTTTTTTCTTGATCTTTTTCGCGACGAGCTGCGCGTAGTCGAGTTCGTTGAAATCCTCATAGTCGTAATGGGCATGATAGATGAAATCCGGTTTCGCGATGCAGGCGATCAAAGCGCTGTCTACGCCGCCGCTGATAAAACACCCGTAGCTGTGGACGCAATTCTTGGTCCTCAGCATGATCGCGTCCTCTACCAATTCACCCAGCGTATTCAATACTTTCTTCTCGTTGTCTTTTACCTCGATGAGGTTATCCCATATCTTCCAGTATCCGTGTTTCGTAAAATTATTTCCCTTCACCTTAAGGTATTCGCCGGGCTCGAGAGAATAAATGTCCTTAAACAGCGTCTCCGAAGAGACCGTGAATTCGTAAGCCTTATAGGACAGGGCCGCGTCGTTAAACCTGGGTTTGACCACCCGGAGAAGGCATTTCATTTCGCTTGCAAACGCGAAGAAATCGCTACCATAAGCGTAATAAACCGGCTTTTCCCCGGTCTTGTCCCTTACTATATATGTGGTCTTCTTTCTCGCGTCAAAAAGCGCGAAAGCGTACATGCCGTTGTAATCGTTAAACGACTTTTCCCCGGTCTCGATGTAGTTACAAAGGATCGTCTCGGCCTCGGATGAGGTCTTGAACTCGTACTTGCCGGCCAGCCCCTTTCTTATTGAATCGTGGTTATAGACTTCACCGTTGTAGACTATCGCGTGGCTTGATGCCGCGTCTTCATACGGTATCCGGTGCCTGGAAGTGTCTATGATGCTCAATCTCGTCATGCCGATGGTGACGTCGCCGTACGTCTCCACCCCGCGCTGGTCCGGGCCCCTGTAGCACATGTCATCGAGCATCTTCGACACGACCGACGAGGAGTTATATTTCTTTTTGTTGGAAGTTGTAAAACCCGCTATGCCGCACATCTATTTTATATTTCCCATCTTTCCGTCGCCAACCAGGTGATATACCGTCTTGGGGGAGAATTTAAAATCCTTGAACAAGGCGACGTTATCGATCACAAGCGAGGCGTCGCGTATCCCGAGCGAATCAATATCCTTTTGGGTGAAATATTTATACCTGTTATGATCGGTCATCAGGAGCACGGCCTGGCTCTTCAGCCCCTGCTTAAGCAGGTCGACATGGCGCGAGAACGGCAGGAGCTTCCGGATCGTCTTTTCATCGTAAAGCGGGTCGTCTATATAGACCTCGATCCCGAGTTTGTTCAGGTATTCCGCGATGGCAACGGACGGCGAAAGGTCTATGCTCTTCTGGTTGCCGCGCACCGTAAGCCCCATGATCGTCACGGACTTGCAGCCTGCTTTCTTTATTACCTCTGCGTAATTGAAGATCAGGCTCATGTTGGATTCCTGGGATTCCTTGATCAGCGACAGGAACTGGGGCTTTTTGCTTCCTTCGGAAATGTTCTCTACGGAGATCGGGATCTTGCTGCCTCCTGCCCCGATACACAGGTGCGACTCGTTAAGCTCGACGTCATTGAGGAGATACTTGACCATGCCCCTGACATTCGTATCAGGATAAGCGAAGGAAAGCTGGTTGATGAAGACTGTCGTCATATATTGGAATGTATTCTTGGCGTTTTCGTAAAGTTCGGCCTCTTTTATCGTCCCGAGGGCCTTGAATTTGATGCCCAGCAGATTATAAAAGAACTGCGCCTCCGCCAATGATTTTTCGCTATCCGCCGCTAATATGCGTTTTTCGTTGCGGGCGAAATAATCCTCGATAGTCCAATCGCTGCGGAAAGCCGACGCGAAACCGCAGCCGCAGCCGTTCTGTTTTAACGGCGCGGTAAAATACCTGTCTATCACTCCGGGCCTGCCGGCGGATTGGAATATCACGAGGGCCCCTTTCAGGCGGCGCTTGTTCTTTATGAATATGCCGGCGAGTTCCTTAAGCGCGTTGTTGCCTTCCCTGTCGATCGCGGGGAACGCTATTACATGCACGCGGGAATCGAACATGCGGGCAGGGTCTTTTATCATATTTATCCTGGAAATATCCAGGACCGGGATATCGCCGTTCACAGACCAGCTATATACCTGTTCCCTGTCCAGGTATTCGCCTTTCTTCAGTTTCTTTTCGAAATTCGTGCCGGTATAATCGAAGACGTCGGCCTTAAAACCCCTCGACTGCAGCTTTATGAGTTTCGTATAGCCGAGATACCCGGCTCCCCAAACGGAAACCAGTTTTGTCTTAAGCAATTCCTCTTTGAAGTTCTTCATGGTCACCCCCTTAATAGTTCTTTCAAGTGCCCTGTGACATATCCCGCGTCTTTTACCGTCATCGAGGAGAACATCGGGATCGATAATATCTCGTTAAAGATCTTGTTGGCTACGGGAAAATCTCCCGCGCAGAACCTCTTTTTGTAATAGCTGTGCATATGGAGAGGTATGTAATGGACGCTGGTCCCTATGTTCCTTTTCTTGAGCTCGATTATCAGGCTGTCCCTCTCCTGCCCCGAAGAGCCGGTCTTTATCATGAACAAATGGTAATTGTGGAAGTGCTCGTCCGAATCTTTTGTAAAACCTGCCAAACCGTCCAATTCCTTACGGTAGAACGCCGCGAGCTTCCTGCGTTTCGCGAGCATCCGGTCGAGTTTCTTTAGCTGCACCAGCCCTATGGCCGCGTGGAGGCTGTCGAGGTTATATTTATATCCCTTCTCTTCGATGTCGTAGAACCAGTTGCCGGTCTTGCCGTATCGTTTAAATGCCTGCTTATTAATGCCGAAATAACTTTTTTTCCGTATGCTCTCTATGAGATCCTTATTCCTCGATACCACGAGGCCGCCCTCGCCCATGGCCAGGTTCTTTGTAGCGTAAAAACTGAAAACGGCGACGTCCGAGAAATTGCCGATCTTTTTACCGAAGTAGCGCGTCCCGATGGCATGGGCGGCGTCTTCGATCACCTTCAGGCCGTGCCTTTGCGCCAATTTATTTATCCCGTCTATATCGCAGGGGTATCCCGCTATATGGACCGGGATTATCGCCTTGGTCCTTGAAGTGACGAGCCGCGAGGCTTTCTCGAGATCAATGTTCAGCGAATCTTCCTCCACGTCGCAAAGCACAAGTTTCGCGCCCACCCAATCGACCACCTGCGCGGTAGCGGCAAAAGTCCATGTCGGGACGATCACCTCGTCGCCGGGCCCGATACCCAGCGCCTCAAGCGAAAGATGGAGGCCTGCGGTGCAGGAATTTAACCCAACGGCATAGAGCTGTTCCGGGCCTTTCAGGTAATCGACGATTTTGTCTTCAAATTCGGTGACTTTCGGGCCGGTCGTCCACCAGCCTGACCGCAAGACCGCCGCGGCGGCCTTCACCTCCTCATCCGAAACTTCAGGCCTCGAAAACGGAAGGAAATCTTTCCTTATCATTTTTCAACCACCTCCCCTGTTCCCTGTTGCCCGACTTCGGGATACCAGCTGTCGCATTTCGCGCATAGCGAGTCCGTAAAAACGAGTTTTTCGTGTTCCATCCTCAACCGGGCGTATTTTTCATTATGCCAGATCTCTCTTATAGTCTGCGAATTGACGTCGCCCATCGGCTCGCCGGCCCAATCATGGTTGCACCTGCCGGTCTTTCCGTCATAATAGACAAGCAGCTCGTAGTTAGGCATCACGCAGGGCTTTCTTTCTTTGCGCGGCTTGCGTATCGCGCCGAAGACGCCATTTATCGAGTGCTCCTCGTATACCCGGATCCTGTCGACCTTTCCGTCCCATATCTTCTTAAAAAGCTCGACGTTATTTTGAGGCGTCCCGGCCGTCTTTACCATCGATACCTGCGTCCTGACCTTCCCTTTATTGAATTTCAGGAAATCCAGGATGTTGCCTTCCACGGCGGAATATACGGCAGGCTTCCTGGTTTTATCGAAGACCGAAGGGACATCTATACTGAAAGAGATGAAAGTAAGGCCCTTTACGATCGCTTCAAATTTTTCCGGATTGAGGAGCGTGGCGTTCGTCGCCATCTGAACTTCCTTGAATTTCCCCGGGATATACCCCATCAGGCTGTTGAAGGCCGGATGAAGCAGGCTCTCTCCTCTCCTGTGCAGGACCAGGATGGTATCGGGAAAAGGGCTTATCTCATCTATGATCTTCCTGAAAAGTTTTTCGCTTATGAACCCGCTCGGGTTATCCAAATAACTACGCGGGCAATAGGTGCAGCGCAGGTTGCAGGAATTGGAAAGCTCGATCTCTACCCTTTTAGGAAAATCAGGAGTCAGCATTTTTTTTCTTTCAACAGCAGGTCAAATATATCCCTCGACTTGAAATCATAAACCGGGCCCAGGGCCGCGGCTATTTTATTGCATAACTTAATGTCTTCGGGATTATCGACTGTCAGCGAAATATCCGATATCTCCAACGGGCGCATCTTTGCGTCAACAAATTTCGTTTTGAATTTTCCATTGTTATTCTTCAGGAACAGGGTGACATGCTCAGACTCGGCTTCGGATGCCCCTTCGGAAGACCTCCGCAGCGCTGACAAGGTAATGACTTCCGAGTCCAGCCCGGCGATACAAGTGTTTTTATCCGGCGCGACGTAATCCAGCCCTTCATCAGCCTGTATATTGAACATTTTGTCTATGAGCCCGGTGTCTACGAACGGGGAATCGCCGCATACCCGGCAAACGACGCCCGCTTTAAAAAACTCGGCGGCTTTTATATACCTGTCCAGGACGTTATCAAGCGACCCGCGGAAGGCCTTGATCCCGCGCTTTACGCAATAAGCATAAAGCCCGTCATCACTGCCGTCGTCCGAGGTGATAACGGCGATGATCTCCGCTTCTTTCGAGGCCGAAGACCTTTTGTAGACATATTCGACCAAAGGTACGCCATCCAGGACCGGAGCGAGCATCTTTCCCGGGAATCTTTTTGAAGAAGAACGCGCCTGGATCAACAAGGCCTTCATTGCGATACACAGGGAAGCGGACAGAGCTTCGCCCCTTCGGTTACATACCTGTAACTTTTTTTCATTTTTTTGTTTTTTTTTAAGTAACTGTCCTGTACTCTAAAGCCTCTCCACCACGTCGTTGTCCACTTCCGCGGCCAACGACCTGCCGAGAAGGTCCACCGAGATGACCAGCGTGCCCTTTTTGTCGTTGAATTTCTCGAATATGCCGATAGCTCCCCTGAGCGGCCCGTCTACAACGACGATCCTCTCGCCGGCGTTCAGGTAAGGGTGCGGCGACGGATCTATCCCCGATTCTACGATCATTCTTACGCTCTCTATCTGCTCTACGGGAATGGCCAGGGGGGCCGTTTTTGTGCCCAGGATATTGACCACGCCTTCGGTCTTTTTGACCTCAAGCCAATCCTGGGTGGTAGCGGCACACTCGACAAAAAGATAGCCCGGGAAAAGCGGCCTTGCCACTTTTATCTTCCTGTCCTTCCTCCTGCTCCATTTGAGGACGGTCGGATAGAAGGTCTTGATCGATCTCTTGTTCAGGAGGTAGCTTACCTTGAACTCGTAGTTCGACCGCGTCCTTACCGCATACCATTTGTGGGCAAGCGCTATCATATTTTATAGTCCGTGCACGGGCATTTTAGCCAGTTCCGCGTCATCGTTTATCCTCTTCAGGATCTTATCCTTATAACGCATGGATGTGATTATTATCGCGTCCGGTTTGAGGGCTTTGATCGTCTCCGGGCCGCCTATTGTGAAATTGAACTTCTTTGTGCCCTGCTTTTCCTTATCATCGTCGATTATCCCCAAAACCTCTATACCGGCCTCATGAGATATCACGAACGCAACTTCCATGACATCTCCGGCACCGTAGAATACGGCGCGCTTAACGCCTTGTCTTGAGATGGAATCGAGCTTTTCGGCGAGGTTTTTTTTGAGGTCTATGTAATAGTGGACTGTATATTCGAGGAAATGGTAGGTAAGCCTTGTCTTCTCGCTGAAACCTTCGGGAGTGAGGAAATACGATATGCGCTTGTGGTTTATGCCCTTGATCTTTATATAGCCCTTATTCGCCATCTTTTTAAGGCAGGCGTTGGTCACGCCCAGAGCCACGCCAAGCCGCTCCGAAAGTTTCCTCTGGGACGCGCCGGAATCCCTGGAGATCTCCTCCAGCAACTGAAGATTTCGCAAGTCTTCTGTTGGTTTACGGAAGCTGTTATCAGTGGGCATTTGGCTATAACGTTCTAAAGATGAACGATACTATTTTACGTTATAACCCCTGTCCTGTCAATAGGAAAAATAAAGGCTGGCTGCAGGAATCAAGCGAAAAACTTGAAGAATTGGACCGTTCTCTTCAGCCCGTCATTTAGGTTAACTTTAGGGCTCCATTTGAGGATTTTTTTAGCTTTGGAAATATCCGGCCTGCGGACCTTTGGGTCATCTATGGGAAGGCGTTTATACGCTATCCTGCTTCTGCTTCCGGTGAGCGATAATATCCTTTTGGCCAGTTCAAGCAGGGTCTCTTCGTTGGGGTTGCCTATGTTGACCGGGGCATTCTCGCCGGATAGCATCAAGGCGTAGAGCCCCCTTACGAGGTCGTCTACGTAACAAAAACTCCTCGTCTGCCTGCCTTTTCCGTATACGGTGATCGGCTTGCCTTCGAGGGCCTGCATTATGAAATTCGGTATCGCGCGTCCGTCGTTTTTGCGCATGCGCGGGCCGTAGGTATTGAAGATGCGGACGATCTTTGTATCGAGCTTATGCACCCGGTGGTAGGCCATAGTTATCGCCTCGGCGAAACGCTTCGCCTCGTCGTAGACGCCTCTCGGGCCTATCGGGTTTACGTTGCCCCAATATGATTCCGGTTGGGGGTTTACGAGCGGGTCGCCGTATACTTCGCTCGTCGAGGCAAGCAGGAATTTTGCCCCCTTTGCCTTCGCGAGGCCCAAGGCGTTGTGCGTCCCCAAGCTTCCCACTTTCAGGGTCTGGATGGGATACATCAGGTAGTCGACAGGGCTCGCCGGAGAGGCGAAATGGAGGACATAGTCCAGCGGCCCGGCGACATTTATCTTGACCGAGACGTTATGGTTCACGAATTTGAAATTCTTGTTGCCCAGAAGATGGGCGATGTTCTCTTTCTTGCCGGTTATAAGGTTATCCACGCAGATGACCTTATGCCCTTTGCCTATGAGAAAATCGCAGAGGTGCGACCCGATGAAACCTGCCCCTCCGGTTATTAGTATCCTCAATTTCCCCCCTCCAGAAAATCTATCACTGCCTGCGCGACGAAACCGGCCTCCTCTTCGTTCAGCTCCGGAAAGACGGGAAGGGCGAGCACTTCTTCGCACGCCTTTTCGCTCACCGGGAAATCGCCTTTCTTCCATCCGAGCCCGCTATAGACAGGCTGCAGGTGCAGCGGTATCGGGTAATATACAGCCGTAGCGACATCCTTCACGGTAAGCGACTCCCTCAATTTGTCCCTCTCCTTTATCTTTATGTTATAAATATTATATACGTGTTTCCGGTCCTTTTTCTCGACGGGGACCGTCAATTTTCCGGCCCTGCTTAAATTTTCGAATAATTTGTCATAAATGCCGGCGTTATTGCGCCGGGAATCGTTCCACGCGTCTAAATGCCGCAATTTGACCCTTAATATCGCCGCCTGGAGCTCATCGAGCCTGCTGTTCCGGCCTTCTGTCTCGTGGCGATACCTGCCGGCTTGCCCGTGGGCGCGAAGCATCATTACCCTGTCGGCAAGCGCCTTATTGTCAGTCGTTACCATGCCCCCGTCGCCGAAACAACCCAGGTTCTTGCTCGGGAAGAAACTGAAACATCCGATATCCCCGAAACCTCCGACCTTTTTCGACCTGAATTCGGCGCCTATCGCCTGCGCGCAGTCCTCGATGATCTTTATGCCGTGTTTTTCGGCAATGCCCATAACGGCAACCATGTCGCAGGCCTGGCCGAAGAGATGGACCGGTACTATTGCCTTCGTCCTTGGAGTTATCGCTTTCTCTATGCGGTCCGCGTCTATATTAAAGGTATCAGGTTCGATATCGACGAGAACGGGTTTCGCGCCGTTAAGGCAGATAGCTTCGGTGGTAGCGATGAAAGTAAACGGGGTAGTAATGACTTCGTCGCCGTCTCCTATGCCAAAAGATTTAATGGCAAGTTCCAGGGCATCGGTGCCGTTAGCTACGCCGACCGCGTATTTCGTACCGCAATAAGCAGCAGCCTCTTCCTCGAATTTCGCGACGTTCTCTCCGAGTATGAAAACGCCTTTTTCAAGGACAGCCTTCACGGCCGGGTCTATCTCACCCTGTAATTCCCTGTACTGCCTGACCAGTTCCAGCAACGGCACTTTCATTTCAGCTTTTTCCGCTCACCGATTTGAAATACTCGACGGTTTTTTTCAGGCCCGATACAAAATCGACTTTGGGATCAAGTTTTAAGAGTTTCTTCATTTTCGTCACATCCGCTAGCGTATGCTTGACGTCTCCGGCCCGCGGCGGCATGAACTTAGGCTTTATATCTTTCCCTATGATCTCGTTGAGTATGCGGACTAATTCGAGCAGATTGTACCCCTTGCCGCAAGCGACATTAAATGCCTCTCCCGATACCCCTTCGCGCACCGCCGCGGCAAGGTTCGCCTCTACGACATTGTCCACATAAGTGAAATCCCGGCTTTGCTTCCCGTCGCCGTCTACAGGCGGTTGCTCGTCTTTCAGGATACAGGTGATGAATTTAGGGATAACTACGGCGTATTCCGATTCAAGCGATTGCCTTGGCCCGAATACGTTAAAATACCGGAGCGCCACGGTCTCAAGGCCGTAGGATTTAGCGAAGACCCGGAGATAATGTTCGCCGGAAAGTTTGGTGGCGGCGTATGGAGAAATAGGCTGCGGTATCTGGTCTTCGCTCTGCGGAAGCTTGACCGTATCCCCGTAGACCGAGCTGGACGACGCGAAGACTACCCTTTTTATCTTGTTCTCATGGGAAGCGACCAGGACGCTGAGGGTGCCTTTGACGTTTACGTCGTCATACAATAACGGGTTCTCCAGGGACTTCGGAACGGAACGGAGCGCGGCCTGGTGTATGACATAATCGCAACCCCCCAGCGCTTTTTTCAATGCGGCGGGATCGCGTATGTCCCCTTCTATCAATTCGATCTTGCTAAGGACATCCTCAAGGTTCTTCTTTTTTCCCGACGAGAAATCGTCGAGGACCTTTACTTCTTCGCGTCGGCGCACAAGTTCATCGACGATACTGGAACCGATGAATCCCGCGCCTCCGGTGACAAGGTATCTGGCCATGAGATTACAGCCTTTCTATTTTATTACGGTTCGTTTTAATATTCCTCAACGCGTTACGGGTATCGAGGATGAACTTCGAATTCTTGACTACAAAACCGTAATCGACGTTCGAGTGGTCGGTCACTATTACCACGCATTCTTTGGCCTTGAGCTCCGATGCGGTAAGCTTCACCGACTTCAGCTTGTGCCCGTTGAACGCGGATTCCGGCACGAAGGGATCATAATATGATATGACCGCCCCGCGCTCCTTGAGTTTTTCTATTACCTCGTATGCCGGTGATTCCCTCGTGTCTGTCACGTCTTTTTTGTAGGAGAGGCCTATAATGAGTATCTTAGCGCCCTTGACCGCCTTCCCGAACCTGTTATTGAGCGAACGCGATACCCTTTCGGCGACGTGTTCCGGCATGTCGGCGTTCACTTTTGAGGCCAGGTCGATGAACCTGGGCTCGAATCCCTGGATCCTCGCCTTCCATGCCAGGTATATGGGGTCTATAGGGATGCAATGCCCTCCTAATCCCGGGCCGGGGTAGAACGGCATGTAGCCGAACGGCTTTGTCTTCGCGGCCTCGATGATCTCCCATACGTCCACCTTGAGGCTGTCGCACATGAGCGCGAGTTCGTTCACGAGCCCGATGTTGACCGACCTGAAGGTATTCTCGAGGAGCTTGACCATCTCCGCCACTTTCACCGACGAGACCGGTATGACCTTCCCACATATCTGGGAGTACAGCAATTCTATATTATTCCTGCATATCTTCGTCATGCCGCTTACGACTTTCGGTATGTTATGCGTCATATATGTGGGATTGCCCGGGTCGATCCTCTCAGGGGAAAACCCGAGGCAGAAATCCTTTCCCACTTTCAGGCCGGTGGCCTCCAATATCGGGAGTATTACCTCCTCTGTGGTACCGGGATAAGTCGTGGATTCGAGCACTATCACCTGCCCCCGCCTTAAATTCCCGGCGATCGCCTCGGCTGCCGAGACGATGAAAGACATGTCCGGATCTTTTGTCTTCCTTAACGGCGTCGGGACGCAGATTATTATGGCGTCCACTTCCTTTAGCTTCGAATAATCGCGGGTAGCCCTGAGCGCGCCCCTCTTTACCAGGGGCTTGATCTCCTCGCTGGGGATATCCAGTATATAGGAATTACCCGAGGTTATGGAATCCACCTTGTTCTTGTCGAGGTCGACGCCGAGCGCCTTGAAGCCTTTCTTGGCGAATTCCACCGCAAGGGGCAATCCGACATAACCGAGGCCGATCACCGCGACCCTGGCCTCTTTCCGGTTTATCTTTGCTTTAAATTTCGCAACCATTAAATGATTATCTCCTCTTTCTTGTCTTTAAGTAATCTTTCAGCGCTTCCCTGTAATGCCTTAACTCATACCCAAGTACCTTGTTTATCTTCAAATGGTCCAAAGCCGATAATTTCGGCCTCAAGGCCGTGCCGCCGGCTTCCTTGGCGGTTATAGATACGATATCTGCTTTCAGCCCGCAAAGATCGGCTATCTCCCTCGCTAATTCGTAACGCGAACATACCCCCTCGTTGGAAATATTATAAATACCGGACGGGGCTTTGCCCTGCATTATCTTCGCCGACAGGCCGGAAACGGCCTTCGCCAGGTCCAGCGTGTAGGTAGGGTTCCCGGATTTCTCCCCGACCGCCCTTATCCTGCCGCCTTTTTTGGCCGTTTCGACGACAGAATCCACGAAATTCTTTCCGCAGGAGCCGAACATCCAGCTCGAGCGTATTATGGCGTATTTCCCGATATTCGACCTTACATAATCGTCGGCCGCAAGTTTCGAGAGCCCGTAGACGCTTACCGGGTCAGGGCTGTCGTCTTCCGTATAAGCCGACCCCTTCTCGCCGTCGAAGACGTAATCCGTGCCGATCTGTATAAATAACGCCCCGGCCTCTTCCGCCGCATCGGCCACGTTCTTGGCACCCTCGGCGTTTACCCTGAAGGCGTCTTCGGGATTGAGCTCGCAAAAATCGACATCGGCCAGCGCGGCCGCGTTTATGACCAGGTCAGGTTTGAGCTTGCGGACTGCCCTCGCTAAACCGTCCCTGTCGGTTATATCAGCCGCCAGCAGTTCTGAGGCGCGGTACTGTTTCGCCTCGCGCTTCCCGCGTGCCAGCCCGGCGACTTCGCCGGAGGCGGAAAATTCCCTGCAAAGATCGCACCCCAACATGCCTGTCGCGCCGGTAATAAGTACTTTCAAGTCTTGCCCTTATATTGTTTCGTGTAATATTTTTTGTACGCGCCCTTATGCTTTATCTTCATCCACCAGTCGCGATGCTCTTCGTACCACTTGACGGTCTTATCGAGAGCTTCCTTGAATGTGTGGTTCGGCTTCCATCCCATATCCCTTAATTTTGAATCGTCGAGCGAATATCTCCTGTCGTGCCCAAGGCGGTCCTTTACGTATTCTATCATCAGCTTGTCGCCGCCTGCGGCCCTGATGATATCGTGCACCATCTCTATATTCATCATCTCGTACCCGCCGGCAATATTGTAGACCTCCCCTGCCGCGCCCTTGTTCAATACGAAATATATACCGTCGCAATTATCCTCGACATAAAGCCAGTCGCGGACGTTCTTCCCGTCGCCGTAAAGGGGTATCTTATTCCCCTCGATGAGGTTCGTTATGCTCAGCGCGACGAACTTCTCCGGGTACTGGTAAGGCCCGAAATTATTCGAGCTGCGGGTTATGACCACCGGCAGGCCGAACGTGACGAAATACGCGCGGCACATGTGCTCGGCGGCGGCCTTGCTCGCCGAATACGGGCTGTTCGGGGCGAGGGCGCTGCCCTCGTTGAACGAGCCGTCCGCTATCGAGCCGTAAACCTCGTCGGTAGATATCTGTATAAATTTGGATATGCCGTTCATCCTGGCCTTCTCGAGTAGGACGTTCGTGCCGAGGACATTCGACATTATGAACTCGTCTGCCCTGTGGATCGACCTGTCGACATGGCTCTCGGCCGCGAAATTCACGACGTAGTCGCAGCCCTTGATCGCCTTTTCCACGGCTTTATGGTCGCAGATGTCGCCTTTGATAAAGGTGTAGTTCTCATTCTTCTCGATATCTTTGAGGTTCTCGAGGTTGCCGGCGTAGCTCAATTTGTCGAGATTGACTATCTCGCAGCTCATGTTCTTATAGAGGACATATCTTATGAAATTGGAGCCGATGAAACCGGCGCCGCCCGTGACTAGTATTCGCATATCTTCCTTTCCCCCTTGCACGGCTCCTTCTCGACCAGGCTGCCGGCGCGGAAGAGCGACTCGAAGGTCCCGCAGTCGGTCCACCAGCCGTCGAGGACGTCAAAGGTCATCTTGCCGGACCTTATGTACTCGTTATTGACATCGGTTATCTCCAGCTCGCCCCTCTTCGAGGGCTTAAGCGGCCTTATGATATCGAAGACCTTCGGGTCGTACATATATATGCCGGTCACTGCGAGGTCGGATTTCGGCTTTTTCGGCTTCTCTTCGATATTTATTATCTTCTTTCCCTTGATCTCGGCCACGCCGAAGCGCCCCGGGTCCTGCACTTTCTTCAAGAGCACCTTCGCCCCGGACGGCTGCCTCCTGAAATCCTGCACGTATTTCTTGATGCTCTTCTCGATGAGGTTGTCCCCCAGGATCACGACGATCTTATCGCCGTGGGCGAAGTGTTCCGCGAGGCCGAGCGCTTCCGCGATGCCGCCTTCGCCGCGCTGGTACGTATAATTTATGTGTTTCAGGCCGAATTCCGAGCCGTTCCCCAGAAGCCTCAGGAAGTCACCGGCGTTATTGCCGCCGGTCACTATGAGGATATCTTCTATTCCCGCGTCGACAAGCGTCTGGATAGGATAATATATCATGGGTTTGCAGTAGACCGGCAGAAGGTGCTTGTTGGTTATGCGGGTCAAGGGGTCCAGCCTCTTGCCCAGCCCGCCGGCCAGTATCACTCCTCGCATGGCCATTATTTCCTCCAATCGTAAGGTATATCGTTATCGTACGCGTCTATCCTGAGTTCGTCCGGCTCCTTAGGGTTATACGCCATCGTCGGTATGTTGACGATCATCGATTCAATATCTGCGACGCACTTGAAACCGTGGTAGACGCCCTTCGGTATCTTGACGACGAACGGGTCCTCGAGCGACAGGATGAACTCGTTCACCTCGCCCTTGGTCTTCGACCCGTCCCTGGCGTCGTAAAGGCCGAGGCGTATCTTTCCCTGCAAGCAGACGAAATGATCGTCCTGTTTCTTATGGAAATGCCACGCCTTTACCACTCCAGGGAAAGCGGTCGTGAAATACGCCTGCCCGAACTTTTCGAAGATCTCGTCATCGCAGCGCATGATCTCCATGAGCTTTCCGCGGTCATCCGGGATTATCTTAAGCTTCTTTATCTTCACTCCGTCGATCATTAGGATGCCCTCCCTATGCAGGTATACCTGAAACCGAGCTCCTTCATCTTCTTGGGATCGTATAAGTTCCTGCCGTCGATGACGACCGGATGCTTGAGAAGTTTTTTGACTTTTTTAAGGTCGAGCTCCTTGAATTCGTTCCATTCCGTCACTATCACGGCGCAATCGGCGCCTTTTACCGCGTCATAAGGCCCCTTGCAGAATTTTACCTTCCCGAGTTCGGGCAAGCGCTTCGCCTTATCCATGGCCTGCGGGTCGTACGCCCTTATCGCGGCCCCTTCGCTTATGAGCTTTTCTATTATACTGACCGAAGGCGCGAACCTCATGTCATCGGTATTGGGCTTGAACGCCAGCCCGAGGACCGCGATCGACTTGCCCTTGATGTTCCATAACGCCCTCTCTATCTTCCCTATGAGGAGCATCTTCTGTTTTTCGTTCACCCTCTTTACCGCTTTAAGCAGTTCAAAATCGTATCCGACCTTCTCGGATATATGGATGAAGGCTTCTATGTCCTTCGGGAAACAAAAACCGCCGAAACCTATGCCGGCGTTCAGGAACGCCCTGCCTATCCTTTTATCGAAACCCATGCCCCTGGCGACTTCCTCGATGTCCGCGCCGGATTTCTCGCAGACATTCGCCACGGCATTGATGAACGATATCTTCGTCGCCAAAAACGAGTTCGACGCGTGCTTTATCATCTCCGCGCTGTTTATGTTGGTAACGATTATCTCGGCGCCGAGCGGCCTGTAGAGCTCAAGGAGCATCTCCTTCGCCTTCTTGCTCTCAACCCCTATTATTATCCTGTCGGGATGCATGAAATCCTCTATGGCAGATCCTTCCCTTAAAAATTCCGGGTTAGAGGCCACGTCGAATTTGACGCCCTTGCGCGCGTTAGCCTCGAGCACCCGTTTTATCCACTGGCCGGTCTCGACCGGGGTGGTCGATTTCTCGACGACGAGGTGGTACGAGGTCATATAGCGGGCGATGCCCTCGGCGACCGCTTCGATATGCGTAAGGTCGGCTTCGCCGTTATCTTTCGGGGGAGTGCCTACCGCGATAAATATGATACCGCTCTTTCCCACAGCGTCCTTGAGGTTCGTGGAGAAAACTATCCTCTTCTCCTTGCGGTTCCTTTTTAGGAGGTCCTCTAGGCCGGGCTCGTAGATCGGCACCATGCCCCGGTTAAGTTTCGATATCTTGGCCTTGTCTATATCGACGCATATGACATCGTTCCCGAGGTCGGCGAGGCACGCGGCCGTCACCAGACCCACATATCCCGCCCCTATCACAGTTATTCTCATATTTTCACCATTTTTTTCATTCATTAACCCGGAGGCAAAGTGGAACCGAACATCGGCGGATTGTAATTCTGCTGGAATTCGAAAGGCATCTCCGGGAAAGCCTTGAGCCGCAGCGCGAACATGAAAGTGGCCCCGTGGTCCTGCGAAAAGTTACAGATGAAATCCCCGATCCAGCAATGCAGGTCGCGGCTGATCCTGTATTCCTGCTCGGCAACCTGGTTTATGACCTTAACCCCGGACCTGAATGCCTTCAGATCGACCCTCTCGTAAGCGGTGATCTTCCATTTCTCGGTAAGGTTGAACATCAACTGCCCTTCCAACTGGCTGTAGACCTCATCCTGCCACCTGTATCCCGCGCCCCAGCTCCATTTCTTCCGGGTCAGGTCCGTGTATACCGTACCCCTGAGGTCCGGGTTGTCGAGGTTATATTCCGGGTCTCCGACGATATTGAAAGTAAACGACTTGAATCCCGAAGAATGCTGGTCGTACGATGTGGTCGAGAGGATCCTCATCCAGTTATACGGCTTTGACTCGAAGAGGAAATCGTAATTTCCGACCTTGCCCTTCCTCTTGTCCCCGGCCCTGAAATTGTAATTGGTGCTCGCTATCAATCTCGCGATATCGACAGTCTGCATCACCCCTCCTACCATCCTCTTCGTCTGGAGTTTGTTTTCCAGGGAAGGCGTTATGACGTTGCTGAAGTCGAGGGAGTCTATCGTATCGAACTGGGCCAGGTTACCGGGACGGAACGTGGGCCTGTGTGCATAAAAATAACTGACCGTCGGGGAGATCACGTGCCTGAGGTTGTTTATCTCCATATTTAACATGCTTGACTTGATGTCATATGTCTTATAGAAGCGGGTGTTGAGGTCGATGCCCGTGAAAAAATTCCCGCGGATGAAATTGGTGTTATCCCCTGTCATGTCCCTGCTGTAATATGTCTGTTCCGTGCCGGAGAAAGGCCTGATGCCCAGCCAACCTAAAATATTCGACTGGTATGAGAGCTGGTTCCTTGTATCCACCCTGTTGACGCTGGAAACACCGTTGATCGGCGCGGGATCCAGTTTATTGATATTGGCGGCCTGGGCGCTGCCGTCATAATAAAAATTCGTCTGGCCGATCTGCAGGCTGCGCGTCTGGAATTGCACCTGGGGCAGGTATTCTACGACGGCATCGAAGCGGTTTACGCGAGGCTGCACCAAGAGGCTTGTGGTGTAAAATTCATCGGTCCTTATGAGGGAAGCATAGTTGTTGTTGACCATGTCCCGCTGGTAATCTTTGATATAATAATCCTTGATGACGTTGGCGTCGGACAGCTTGTTGTATTCCAGGATCCCGCTGGTCGCCTTGTCAGGCTGCCATTTATGCCTCAACTGCACCCTATAGCGGTCGATATCCTTGCCGCTTGCCGAATCCCCTTGCTGGTCCGGGCGCGAACTCCAGATGTGCTGTTTCCGCTCGTCAAAATAATTAGCCCTTAAGACGCCGCTCCCGTAATTGTCGGTATCGTAATTGGTGGTAATACCGTAAGCAAAATCCCTTAATTCCCTGTAGTCGATGTTTATCTTGCCCCTTATCTTGTCGTTCAGGTAATATTTCCAGGAAGTCAGGAGGAAATAGCCCCAGTCCGCGTTATGGCCCGGGATGACAGAGACCGGGGGACGGTGGTCCTTTAACGGGATGCTAATGTAGGGGAAATAAAATACCGGGATCTCTCCCACCAGGACCATGATATTATTCGCGGTCACCCTCTCGCCGAGGTAGACGTTCAATTGCTTGGCCTGGACCCTGTAATGCGGATGCTCCTTGTCACAGGTCGTAACGTAGCCTTGTTTCATGTAATAATGGTTTTGGTCCTGCTTTTCGGCTTTCTCCCCGCCGCCGTAATAAGTGGGGTCTATGAAGACGCGGGGTTTGACCAGCGTCCCTGTCTTCGTCTCGACATTATAGACCATGCTTTCGCCCTTGAGGAAATCCTTGCCCTGGGTCAGGTTGACGTCGCCTTCGGCCAGGACCTCCTTGGTATCGGTGTGGAAGATCGCCTTCTTGCAGGTCAATTTCGCGTCCTGGTAAGTTATGACGACATTGCCGTTCGCGACCGCGGTCATGTCCGTCTCGGAATATTCCACAGTATCGCCGTTTATTACCACCGGCTCTTTAGTGTTCTTGTCGACTTTGATAGCGGGAAGACTCGGCTCCGCCGCTCCCCCGAAATTGGAAGCAGAGGCTGACCACGGGAATATGGCGGTCATCATTACGGTTAAAACAATAATTGAAAAATTACGGATCAAGTGTCTCTCCGGTTATTTACAGCGGCCTCGGGTCTCGGGGTTGAAAAAAAGCGCTGCGGCGCCGATGATCCCGGCGTCGTTTCCGAGTTTCGCCTTGAGGATCTTTACGGTTTTACCCGGAACGGGTAAAGCCCTCTCGTTCACCGTTTTCCTGATTGACTTGAACAAAAATTCTCCCGCGTCAGCGACCCCGCCCCCGATTATTATACGCTCGGGATTAAGGAGGTTCACTATGCCTGCCAGCGTAACACCTATCCTTTCACCCACTGTATCCCAAAAATCTATCGAAAGCCTGTCGCGCTTTTGCGCTGCTTTACTTATGACCTCCGGCGTCAAGGCCGAGAGATCGCCGTTTACAAGTTTCTTTATGATCGTCGGGCTGCCGCGGCGTATCTTCGCTTTAAGCTCATCGACGATATACCTGTTGCCGACGTAGCGCTCCAGGCATCCGTAGCTTCCGCAGCCGCACGGCAAACCTTCTTCCTTAAGCGGCATATGGCCTACTTCCCCTGCGGAAAAAGAGGAACCCCTGTAAAGGTCTCCGCCGATTATTATCCCGCCGCCGACGCCTGTCCCCAAAGTGATGCAGACGAGGTTCTCCGCGCCCTTGCCTGCGCCGAACCTGCTTTCGCCGAGCGCCATCAGGTTGACGTCGTTGTCTACAAGGACGGGAAGGCCAAGCTTAGCCTCAAGCATTTTCTTGAGGGGCGTATCCTTCCATCCCGGGACATTCGTCAGGTAGTAGACGTGCCCTCGCCTGAAATCCACGATACCGGGGACGCCTATGCCCACACCCAGCACTTTTTTAGGTGAAAGGCGCGCTTTCCCCAACACTGCCATTACCTCGGCGACAATGGCGCCTACCAACCCTGCCCTTGTGCCGTAAGCGGTTGTGGACAATTTTGACCTATGGGAGACCCTTCCGTTCGTATCTACAAGGGCCAGCTTGGTATAGGTGCCTCCGAGGTCTATTCCGATTGCGAATTTAGTCATTAAGTAGATAATTTTAACTCAAAAACGGCCATTTTTCAATATAATTCAGCCCAAAATCCCGTCCTAAGGCCATATTACGGCCCTATTCCTTCCGGCTTCTTTCGCCTTATAAAGGGCCTGGTCTGCCCGGTCTATAAGCGTCGCCACATCATCGCCGGTCTCCGGAAAAGTCGCCACGCCGATGCTTATCGTCATCGATATCGTCTCGTCGTAAGCCCTGAATTTATGCTTTTCCACGGACATCCTTATCCTGTCCGCGACGTTGAGGGCAGAATTCTTGTCGGTATCGGGCAGAGCTATAACGAACTCCTCACCGCCGTATCTTCCTATGAGGTCGACCTGCCGCACGTATTCCTTCATTATCCTGGATATCTCCTTGAGCACGATATCCCCTACGAGGTGGCCGTACGTATCGTTGCACTGCTTAAAATGGTCAAGGTCTATCATGAGGAGCGAAAGCTTGAGGTTGTGCCTCTTCGAACGCGCGACCTCTTCGTTGAGCCTCTCTATGAAATGCCGCCTTACGTATATGGCGGTCAAACCGTCCGTTATCGCGAGTTCCTGGATCTTTTCATACAGGCTTATCTTCTTGAGCTCGAGCGCCAGCTGTTCCGCGAGGATCGAGAAACTCTCGGTGTGTTCAGCTTCGACGCCCAGTATTGCAAGCATGCCTAAGGGCACTCCCTCCGAAAGCAGGGGCAGCGCGATGAACGACCTGTCCAATCCTCCGAGGAAAGGGGCGAAAGGATGGCCCTTTTCGACCGGCGCCTTGAGCGATATCGCTACTTTGCCGGCCGAGACCGTTTCCGCCAGTACCTGGTCGAACTTGTCCGGAGGGCCGCTGCGGATCTCAGTTGAGGATAACTTACCCCTGGACGGGTTGTGTATCTCATAAGTTATGCGGGCCATGTGCTTGTGATGGGATTCATCCAGCAATATGACCCTGGCGGTGACGAATTTGGAGATCTTGCTGACCGCCTCCCTGAATATCTTGAGCATCTCAGCCATATCGAGGGACGCGCTCATCTTCTTGGTCACCTCGTAGAGATCGAGGATATCGTGGACCTGGTTCTGCAAAGAAACGTTCACGACCTTTATGGCCTTGAGCTCGCTCGTGAACTCGTCATATGACCTGTTCTCGTTGGCAAACGCCGAATTCTTTGAAGCGAAATAGTCGGCGTATTTTTTATTGAAATACGAAGGTACGAGGGGGACGAGGTTCAAGAACGCGATCGAGGCGAAATAAGGCAGCTCGAATCCCCTGTTGAAGAACATCATGACTATGGTGAAAACGGTCACGCAGCCCGATATCATATACGACACCGCCAACCCGAACTCAAATGCCGCGGCTATTATCGCTATAAGCGAAAAATTAAGCGTGAAGACATATATGTGCGCCGGCCTGCCGATGCAGTAAAGCGGCGGTATGAGGGCAAGGATGAAGAATACGGGAAGGACTCCCTTCTTGGACAGGGCCCATTTGTTCGGGGATATGTTCAGGCGAGGCATATCTTGTTGCCTCCGCTCTTTTTGGCTTCATAGAGGGCCGCATCAGCCGACCTGATGATCTCATCCCTCGATACCGCGTCTTCCGGCACCGCGGCGCAGCCGATCGAGACTGTGACGTGGGTCTCTACCTGCCTAAGGATGAATTTTTCGGTCTCTATTTTTTTCCGTATCTCCTCGCCCAGCTTCTGCGCGACGGCTTTGTCTTTTCCGAAGAGAAGGATGACGAACTCCTCCCCTCCGTACCTGGCCGCGATATCGCCGATCTCCAGCGAGCCCTTGAGCAGGCCTCCGATCGACTTGAGGACTATGTCGCCGGCTATATGGCCGTATTTGTCGTTATAGCCCTTGAAGCCGTCTATATCGAACATGAGCAGCGAGAGCGGCTGTTTTATCCGGACCGCCTTCACGATATCTTCCGCTAACCTGTCCTTGAAATACCTCTGGCAGTAGAGCCCGGTCAACCCGTCGCTTATAGCGAGCTCTTCGATACGGTGATAGAGCTTTGCGTTCTCGAGCGCGATAGCCGCGAGGTCGGAGATGATAGTGAGCAGCCTCAGGTCATCTGATATGTAAGCCTCGGCCTCGCTGCTTTCGACCCTCAGGATCCCGATGACCTTCTTCTCGGAAATAAGCGGCGCGGCGATCAGGGACTTGAAATCACGCCTGAACTCGACGGGTATCAGGTCAAGGTTGAACCTGAAATCCTTATCCGCGTCCGATACCATGAGCGGCTGCCTCTGTTTCAGGACCCATATATCGAAGATGTCGCCTTTTTTCGATTTGACTGATACGGCGCCTTCATTGCCCCTGGCCGCTTTAAGGGCCAGCTCGTGGGCATCCTCGTCCACCAAAAAGAGGATGGACGCGTCCGCCTTCTCGACCAGGTCGCTGACGTTATCTATTACTATATTCACCACCGAATCGAGAGACAATGTCGAGCTGAGCTTGCCTGTGAGATCTTTCAGGATAGCGTACCTTACGACCTTCTCCTTAAGCGCCTCGTTCGTCCCCTTCATGGAGGAATGTTCGGCCTCGAGGGCGTTCTTCTCCTCCTCAAGCGTGTCTATCTGCCTGTCTATGGAAAGCGCGTACGAGACCATGCTGTTCTTGAAGATGGACACGAAGAGGCCGACGACGAAAAAAATAAGTATCTGCATGTTCATGTTGGGGGTATGGATATTACCGGCCGCGGCGATCCTGGATGCGGAGATAACTTCTACGGAAGTGGTTATGTTGGTGTTGGTGACGAGCGAAACGAAAAGCGTGAGTATCGACGAGAGGGCTACGAATATCCAGAGGCCCCATTCCCCGAAAGCGACCCACGCCAGGAGTATGAGGACATTAAGGAGTATGATAAGCGAACTTATCAGCCCGTAGACCCAGTATTGCACCGGGTAACGATGGCAGGCCGAGATTATCAAGGAAGAAATGAGGAGAAAACCTGCTATCGCAAGTATTCCTGAAACAAGCTTTTCCTTTTTCAAGCTAGACTATCGCTTTCTCAGTGTCCTTATCGAAGAAGTGGATCTTGCCCATGTCGAAGACGAGGTCTATATCGTGGTTGACCTCGGGCTTGTCGTGCCCTCCGACGCGCGCAATGAAAGCCTGCTTGGGGGTCGCCATGTGCAGATAGACTTCGGAACCCATGGGCTCTACGACGTCCACCCTGGCCGTGACCGTGTTCTCGGGAGGAGCCTCCTGGACGAAGAGTTTATCATAAATATCTTCCGGCCTTATGCCGAATACGACATCCTTGCCCTGGTAGGGCCCTATCCTGGCTATCATATCGTCGACGATCTTGACCTTGAACGTACCCTCGTCGAAGTAGAATTTCCCGTCGTCTTTTATTACCTTGCCGTTGAGGAAATTCATCGGCGGGCTGCCTATGAAACCGGCGACGAATTTATTTACGGGCTTATCATATAAGGATATGGGATCTGCTACTTGATGCACTATCCCGTCTTTCATGACGACGATGCGGTTGCCCATCGTCATGGCCTCGACCTGGTCGTGGGTGACGTATATCATCGTCGATTGCAGCCTGGTATGCAATTTGTTTATCTCGGTCCTCATCTGCACGCGCATCTTCGCGTCGAGGTTCGAAAGAGGTTCGTCAAATAAAAAGACGAGCGGTTTCCTTACTATCGCCCGTCCCACCGCGACCCTCTGCCGCTCGCCGCCTGAAAGCTCCTTGGGTCTCCTGTTCAGGTACCTGGCTATGCCCAGCATCTGCGCGGCTTCTTTTACGCGCTGGTCTATCTCGGCCTTCGAGTATTTGCGCAGGCGCAGCCCGAACGCCATGTTCTCATAAACGGTCATATGGGGGTAGAGGGCGTAGTTCTGGAAGACCATCGCGATATCGCGGTCCTTGGCAGGTACGTCGTTTACCAGCTTATCGCCGATATATATCTCGCCTTCGGATATCTCCTCGAGGCCGGCTATCATCCTTAAAGTGGTGGATTTGCCGCAGCCGGAAGGCCCTACGAAGACGACGAATTCCTTATTCTCGATGCCAAGGGTGACATCAGAGACCGCTTTAGTGTTGCCGGAATAGATCTTTGAAACATGCCTAAGACTCACCTGGGCCATTTGAACCTCCTTGGGATAGATTTAAGTCAATGATACTACGGAAGTTAACTACTGTCAACCCTCATCAACTATTAGCAATAGGGCTGCCCCCTACGGGGTCAGGTAATCTATTACCTGGGCGATGCCGGATTTCAGGTTCTTCCTGTGGATTATCATGTCTAAAAGGCCGTGTTCCAGGAGGAATTCCGAACGTTGGAAGCCGGGCGGCAGTTTCTGCCTGATCGTCTGCTCTATTACGCGCGGGCCGGTAAAACCTATCAGCGCCTTCGGCTCGGCCATTATTATATCGCCCAGCGACGCGAAACTCGCCATGACGCCGGCCATAGTGGGATTGGTCAGTACGGAAATATACGGGACACCTGCCTCGTGGAGCTTTGCTATGGCGGCGGACGTTTTGGCCATCTGCATAAGGGAAAAGAGGCCTTCATACATGCGCGCTCCCCCGCCCGAACCGGAGACGATGACCAGGGGCAGCCTCAGGTTCGTGGCCAGTTCGGTCGCCCTGGCTATCTTCTCTCCCACGACCGAACCCATCGAACCCATTATGAAACGCGAATCCGTGACGACGAATATTACCCTTTTGCCATCTATCATGCCCCTGCCGCTGATGCATGCTTCGGTAAGCCCGGTATCAGCCTCGTCCTGTTTTAATTTTTCCTCATACGTCCTCGGCCCCTTGAACTGGAGCGGATCCATGGACCTCAGGCCTGAGTCCCGTTCCTCGAAACTGCCGGCATCGAGGAGCATCGTTATCCTCTCCTGCGCTGTCAGGACGAAATGATAATTGCACTTGGGGCATACCTTCATGTTCTCTTCGAGGGCCTTGTTATATATTATCTCTCCGCACTCCTCGCACTTGGTCCAGAGGCCTTCGGGTATGTCCTTTTTCTTCGCGACTTTTACTATCGTATATTTAGGTTTTCCGAACATGTCCTTAGCCTATCTTGTTTATTACCAGGCCTGACGGGGGCTTGGGATAGAAATACGTGGTCTTGTGGGGCATCCTCTCCTGCCGCTTCACTATATTCTTTATCTCGTCAAATGCCGGAGGGTTAAGGAAGAATGAGGCCCGGCCGCTGCCCGATGATGCCCATTTGAACGCCGTCGCAAGATCCCTCGTGAACGATATCATCTTCTCCGCCTTCTCCCCTTTTATGCCCAGCGCCTTCTCGAAGACGAGATGGTGCAATATCACTACGTCGAGGTTCCTCCAGTAATCGGAGTTGGCCGACTTTATCAGCCCGCCGGCGTCCCTGCGCTTCAGCGAGAGGCAGAGGAACTTCCTGCCGCCGAGATATACGCCTATGGTATGCTTCCTGTCCGCCTTCATCCTGGCGAGCATCTTCTCTTTACTGTTAACGTGTATTATATCAAAAAACTTTTCGATCTTACTGAGATTTTTTCGGAACGTCCCCGCGGGAAGCCCTTCCACCATCCGGTGCGTAGGGAGTATCGTCATGCCTGAGGGGTCTGAGGTCGCGAAATACATCATCACGTAATTGGCGGCAGGGCCTGATGCTCTATCATGCTCAAGCATGTATTTCCTGTATTCGAGGGAGACTTCGTAGCGGTGGTGCCCGTCGGCGATCAACGCGCGTTTGGCTTTGACGGACCTTTGCAGCCTTTTTATCGTCGCCGCGTCAGGCATAAGCCAGATCCTGTTCCTCGTCCCCTCGAACCTGACATCGACCGACGGTTTCTTGTTCCTTATGAAACCCCTCAGGATGTTTATTACTTTTTTATTCTCATCGATCACTATGGAAAATATCGGGCTGAGGTTCGCGCCGGTCTCTTTCATGAGCCTGAGCCTGTCGAGTTTCGGGCCCCTGAAAGTGCGCTCGTGGGGGAGGAACCCCTTCGTCCGGTCTTCCTCCAGCCTTGCCAGTGAGATAAAACCGAGGCGGTGCTTTTTCTTCCCGCCGTCAGTATATTCCTGGTCATAAACATAGACCGAATCCCGGGCGTCACGGACCAGGACTTCTTTATCTATACATTCCTCCAGGAAATCCCCGGCTCTCGTATATCTGTTGTTGCCCTTATTGTCCTTGGGAAGGGTCTTGCCGAGGTCCAGTCTTATGAAGTTGTAAGGATGGGTTTTATAATACGACGCCTGCTGCCTCTTGTTTATGACGTCATAAGGTGGGGTTATGGCCTTGGAGAGATCGCCCACCGTTTTAGCATTATACCTGTAGCCTCTGAAGGGTTTGATTATCGTCATTTTCAGGAAATTATATCACAAATCACCTGAAAAAACTCTTTAATTTTCTTATGAATGACGCGGAGTTGGGGAAAGTGCTTTCGCCTGATGCGCGGGTGAATTCCTGGAGTATGCGTTTCTGTGCGTCGCTGGTCACGGTAGGCGTCTCGACTATGACGCGGACGTGCTCGTCGCCGCGGACGCCGGTATGGATATCTTTTATGCCTTTATCCCGTAACCTGAATATCTTGCCGCTCTGCGTGCCGGACGGGACTTTCATCCGGACTTTGCCGTCGAGCGTCGGGACCTCGACCTCTGTCCCGAGAGCCGCGTCGACCATCGTGATGGGGACCTCGCAGAGTACATCGCTGCCGTGGCGTTCGAATATCTCGTGGGGCCTGACATAGATGAGGACATAAAGGTCTCCGCGCTGCCCGCCGCGCTGCCCTACTTCACCCTCGCCCGCGACGCGCAGCCTCATCCCGTTCTCGATGCCGGCCGGGATCTTCACCGTTATCTTCCTGTCGACGACTACCCTGCCGCCGCCCCTGCATTTGGGACAGGGTTTTGAGATGGTCGAGCCTTCGCCGCCGCATTTGTCGCATGCCCGGGAGTAGATCATGAAACCCTGTGAAGATTGCACCTGGCCCGCGCCGCCGCATTTCGAACAGGTAGTCCTCGAGGAACCGGGCGCCGTGCCTTCTCCCCTGCAGCTCGGGCATACCTCATGGCGGGGTATCACAAAATCTTTTGCCGCGCCGGACGCCGACTCGTTAAAATTTATCTCCATGTCGAACTGGAGGTCTGAGCCGCGGCGCCTGCCGCCGGAACTTCGCCTTCCGCCTCCAAAAATGCCGCCGCCGAATATCCCGCCGAGAAGGTCTTCCAGGTCGACGCCTCCCATACCCATGTCCTCAAATACGCTGGAGAAATCTGCGCCGCGGAATATATCTTCGGAGGTGTAACGCGAATCTATGCCCGAATGGCCGAACTGGTCGTACTGCGCGCGCTTCTGCGTATCCGACAATACCGCGTAAGCTTCGGAGAGATCCTTGAACTTCTCTTCCGCGGCTTTCTTGTCGGTCGGGTTCCTGTCCGGATGGTATTTAAGCGCCAGCCTGCGGTAGGCGGTCTTCACCTCATCGGCTGAAGCGCCCTTTTGCACGCCAAGTATTTCATAATAATCACGTTTTTCTGGCATTTTAAGTATTGGGGACGTTCCAATAAAGGGTACACTCCACTTACAGCTATTAATTGCGGAAGTGGGGTGTCCCTTTTTGGGACGTCCCCTAAATTTTACTTTTTCTTCTTATCCTTATCCTCATCCTCGGCGCGGAAATCCGCGTCGATGATGTCGTCTTTCTTGCCGGGACCTTCTCCCGGGCCTTCAGGTCCAGGGCCGCCTGTCGGGCCGCCCTGCGGTTCTTCGGGCCCTGCCTGCGGACCTGCTCCTTGCCCGCCCGGCTGGCCTTTCTGCTGGCTCGACTTGTATATCTCTTCAGCCAGTTTATACGATGCCTGCTGGAGGCTCTCCATCGATTTCTTGATGCGGTCGACGTTCTTATCCTTTATCGCCTGCTTCAAGTCGTTCAAACCGGTCTCGATGTTAGCCCTGTCCTGCTGGCTTACCTTATCGCCGTAATCCTTGAGCGATTTCTCGGTAGAGTAGACGAGGTTATCGGCCTGGTTGACGACCTCGACCTCTTCCTTTTTCTTCGTATCTTCGGAAGCGAACTTCTCTGCTTCCTTGACCATCCTGTCGATCTCTTCCTTGGACAGTTTCTTCGGAGCAGTGATCTTTATCGACTGCTCTTTTCCGGTGCCGACGTCTTTGGCGTTGACGTGCACAATGCCGTTAGCGTCGATATCAAATGTGACCTCGATCTTCGGCATGCCCCTCGGGGCCGGCGGTATGCCCATGAGGTCGAATCGCCCGAGTTCGACGTTATCGTTCGCCATCGGACGCTCGCCCTGCAATACGCGGATCGTGACCGACGGCTGGTTATCCTGCGCCGTCGAGAATGTCTGGCTCTGGCGCGTAGGTATGGTCGTGTTCCTCTCTATCAATTTCGTCATTACCGAGCCTAAAGTCTCGATGCCCAATGAAAGCGGCGTGACATCGAGAAGTTGTATGTCTTTAATTTCGCCTTTCAACGCGGCGGCCTGTATGGCGGCGCCCAAAGCGACGCACTCCATCGGGTCGACTCCGCGCTCTATTTTCTTACCGACATAATCCTCTACGAATTTCTGGATTATCGGCATCCTCGTCGGGCCGCCGACGAGTATTACCCTGGCGATATCATTCATCGTCAGTTTCGCGTCCTTTACCGCGTTCTCCATCGGTGCGCGGCACCTGTTGACTATCGGGGAGATCAGGTCCTCGAGTTTCGCGCGCGTTATCGTGTGGGTGAAATGTTTCGGCCCTGACGCGTCGGCAGTGATAAACGGCAGGTTGATGTCGGTCTGCACTGTGCTCGAAAGCTCTACCTTTGCTTTCTCCGCGGCTTCGCGCAGCCTCTGGACAGCCATCTTGTCGTTCTTTAAGTCGATGCCTGTCTCGCGCTTGAATGCGCCGACAAGATAATCTATAAGGGCGTTGTCCATATCGGTGCCGCCCAGCTGCGTGTCGCCGTTGGTGGACAATACCTCGAAACCGCTCGCCTTCTGTTCTTTGTCATACCACATCTCCATGATGGTGACGTCGAGCGTGCCGCCGCCGAGGTCGAAGACCATTATCTTCATCTCTTTTTCGGCCTTGTCGATGCCGTATGCCAAACACGCGGCCGTCGGTTCGTTTATTATGCGTAATACTTTAAGGCCCGCTATCTCGCCGGCATCTTTCGTAGCCTGGCGCTGGTTATCGTTGAAATACGCGGGGCATGTGATGACCGCTTCGACCACACTGTCGCCCAGGTATGCCTCTGCATCCTGTTTGATCTTCTGCAGTATGAACGCGGATATCTGCTGGGGCGTATAATCCTTGCCGTATACGCTGAATTTATAATCGGTGCCCATCTTGCGTTTCGCGGCCTGTATCGTCCCTTCCGGGTTTATCGCCGCCTGCCTGCGCGCCGGCTCGCCGACCAGGCGGGTTCCGTCCTTCGTGAAGGCCACATAAGACGGGAACGCTTTTCCGCTCGCCACTCCCGCGCCTTCTGCCGACGGTATTATCGCCGGGCGGTCGCCTTCCATCACAGCTGCCGCCGAGTTCGACGTGCCCAGATCTATACCTATCGCCCTTGCCATTTTATATTTCCTCCTTATTATTATTTTCTTCTATTTGTCCGTCTTTTTTCTTTGAGACCTTTACCGCAGCCGGCCTCAATACCTTGCCGTTCAGTTCATATCCTTTTCTCATTACTTCCAAAACCGTGTTCTCGGGATGCCCGTCATCTTCGGCATGCTCGACCGCCTCATGCTTCTCCGGGTCGAAAGGCTGGCCCTTGGGATCTATCGTCTTCAATCCGCTGTCCTTTAATATATCCTCGAAATCGCGCCTGACCATCTCGATGCCCTGTAGCAATACCTTCGCGTCATTGGTATTCTTTGCCGAATCTATCGCGCGCTCGAAATCGTCCATCACCCTCAGGAGTTCGGTAATAAGGCCTTCGTTCGCGAACTTCAGGAAATCCGTCTTTTCCTTATCATGCCGCTTCTTCCGGTTCTCGAAATCCGCCTGTATGCGAAGCATCTTATCGAGGCACTCGTCAGCTTTCGACGCCTTTTCCTTCAGGGCATTCAATTCGCTTTCAGGGATATGTACTTTCTTCTCTTCCGCCAAAATTCTCTCCTTATTATTCGCTTAATCTCGCCAGAAGGCGACTGAAGGAATTACTGACATATTCTACGGCCGGGAGGGCCCTAGAATAATCCATCCGGGTTGGTCCTATCAAGCCTATGCTTCCGATGTTCTGGTTGCCGATCCTGTAATTCGACATCACTATACTGCAATCTTTAATGTCATCAAAAATATTTTCCGTCCCTATGTGGACGCTCGACTTCTCTTCGTTTAGGTCCTGCTCCATGATATCCAGGATCTCTTCCTCCCCTTCAAGGGCTTTTAGTAACCCCATCACCTTCTCGGCCTCCCTGAACTCGGGCTGCTCAATGATGTGATGCGCGCCCTCAAGCAGGAACCTCTCCTCACTCTCGTCCAATATATGCGACAAATTCAAAAGTTCGGACGCTTCCCTGAAGAGATACCGGAACGGGTCGCTCTCACCCAGGACCTTCCTCAACATATGGCCGGCGATATCATTCAACTGCAGGCCGTACAATTCCTCGTTGAGGAACTTCGAAACCTTGGAAAGTTCCGATTCTCCCACGGCTTCGTGCATTTCGAATATGGAATGTTTCACCAGGCCCTGGGCCGTGAACAGGAGAGCGTATATCTTTGTCTTCGTGGCCGGGATGAGCTCTATCCTCTTGAATGTCCTCCTCTTGGCGCACGGGAAACTCACCAGCGAGGCTTGGCCGGTCAACTGCGATATTATCTTGGCTGCCCTCTTTATCAAGTCCTCGAGCTCGTCCGCCTCCTGGCTAAATACGCCTTCGACGAATTCCTTCTCGCCGGGGGTCAATTGCTTCTGCTCCATGATAGAATCGACGTAATACCTGTACCCCTTGTCAGTGGGCATCCTTCCGGCAGAGGTATGAGGATGGCTGATGTAACCGATATCCTCGAGCTCGGCCATGATATTCCTGATGGTCGCCGGGCTCAAGCGTTCCCTGATCTTCTTGGAAACGGCTAAAGAACCGACCGGAATAGCGGTAGAAACGTATGAATCTACCACTACCTCCAGGATCTTGTTTCTCCTTGAAATTGCGTCACTTACGGCCATCTATAACTCCTGATTAGCACTCTTTTGGGATGAGTGCTAACTAAAGTTTATCACAATAACCTTTTTTGTCAAGCAAATTTTTTAGCCTGGCAGGCATGTCGGCTTCGAGGTAGACCCGGTCGCCCTTGAATTCCCTCTTTATTATGCCCGCCTCCCGGTAGACCTGGTTAAGGAGCTTGGCCTCGGATTGCGGGATCGAGACCCTGACATAGACGAGCGAGGCAAAAAGTATCATCGATATCCTGCGGACAAGTTCGTCCAGGTTCTCTTTATGCAAGGCCGAGACCGCGATGGAATTCTCGAATTCTTTCTTGAGCCGGTCCACTGCTTCTTTCTCCGGGACCTTGTCTATCTTATTAAGTAATGTCACGATGGGCTTGTCGTGTATGCCCAGCTCTTCGAGGACCTCATAAACGGCCTGGCTCAGTTCACCGGCTATCGGGCTGGACGCGTCAAGGACGTGGACGAGCAGGTCAGCCTCGACGACCTCTTCGAGCGTCGCCTTGAACGCCTCGATAAGATGGTGCGGCAGGTCATGCAGGAACCCGACCGTATCGACAAAGACGACCTTCTGGTTGTTCGGCAATATGAACCTCCGCGCAGTCGGGTCCAGGGTCGAGAATAGCCTGTCCTGCGCCACGACGTCGGAATCGGTGAGTGCGTTCAACAATGTCGATTTGCCTGCGTTCGTGTAGCCGATCAGCGAGACTATGGCGAGGTCGCTCTCATGGCGTTTACGCCTTAGCTCCTCCCTCCGTAAATGTATCTTCTTAAGCTCATCCTTGAGCTTTACGATCTTCTCCCTTATCTTGCGGCGGTCCATCTCCAGTTTCTGCTCGCCCGGGCCCCTTGTCCCGATCCCACCTCCGAGGCGCGAGAGCATTATGCCTTTGCCTTTAAGGCGCGGCAGCAGGTACTGTAATTGGGCGAGCTCGACCTGGACCTTTCCCTCGATAGAGTGCGCCCTGCGCGCGAATATGTCGAGGATGAGCTGGGTCCTGTCGATGACCTTCACGTTCATTATATCTTCGAGGTTCTGCTGCTGGGTCGATGATAGGTCGTCGCCGAATATGACGACGTCCGCGCCTTTATCCTTGCAGATGAGGCCGATCTCCTCGGCCTTGCCCTTGCCGATGAACTGCCCCGCCATCGGGGCTTCCTTAAAACACTCTATGAGATCGACGACCTCGAGGCCCGCGGACCTGACCAGTTCCTTGAGCTCGAAGTTGACATCATCGAGTTTCCAGGTGTTCTTGTACCTCCTATCGAAAAATTCGACGGTAATTAAGAGAGCTTTTTCCATAACCCGCGAGCGGTCTCCTCTGTATCAAAATCCTCGTCCAGCATTATCCATTCGACCCTCTTGTCGCGCCTGAACCACGTGAGCTGGCGTTTCGCGAAATGCCGCGTGTTCCTCTTCACTAACCTTTTCGCCTCTTCCAGGTCGTATTCCCCGTTAAGATATCCCAATACTTCCTTATACCCAAGCGCCTGCGAGGCGGTAAGGCTCAACTTCCCTTCGAGCAGGCCCCTCGTCTCGTTCACCAGGCCTTCGGCGAACATAAGTTCGACTCGTTCGTCTATCTTCCCGTATAACGCCGGGCGTTCCATATTAAGGCCGAAGATCCTGACTTCATACTTATCTCCTAATCCGGCCGTATTTTTCCTTAATTGCGATATCGGCGCCTTGGCTTTCTGGTATACCTCCAACGCCCTTATTATCCTGCGCAGGTCGTTCGGATGTATCTTGGCGGCCCCCTCTTTGTCCGTCTCCTGCAGCCTGCGGTATAAAGCCCCGACACCGAACTCGGCCGCCTCCTCTTCAAGGCATCTCCGTAATTCCCTGTCGGTCTCCGGCGCCTCGAAAATTCCGTCTATCAGTACTTTGACATAAAGTCCGCTTCCCCCGACCAATAGCGGCGTCCTTCGCCTTGATATTATCTCTTCGATAGCTTTGACTGCGAGTCCGCGGAATTGGGCGACAGAGAATTCCTCAGACGGCTCGATGATGTCTATCAGGTGGTGGGGTATCGAATTAAGGAGGCGCCTCGCCGGCTTTGAGGTCCCGACGTTCATCCGCCTGTAGACCTGCATCGAATCGCAGGAAACTATCTCGCATTCGATGAGCTTCGCGAGCTCAAAGGATATGCCGGTCTTGCCTATCGCGGTCGGGCCGACCAGGAATACGAGCCTGTTCGCCATATGCTACGGGAGGACCTTTGTCGGGAGGCCTTCCGCGCGAAGTTTTTTCGCGAGTTCTTCCGCCTCTTCCCTGGTGTTAAGCTTTCCGACCCTGACTTTGTTGGATTCCTCGCCCTGCAGCTTCGCTATCGAGGCATCATAACCCTTCCTTACAAGTTCGTCGCAGAGTTTGAGCGCGTTCGCCTTATTATTGAACGAGCCGACCTGCACCGTAAAATACAGGGTCTCCTCGCGCAGGGCCTGCGCGGACATCTCGGACTCAAAACTTGACGGGAAATCCGACCTCACCTTCTGGTAATGGTCCCTGGCGTCCTGCCATTTGCCTTCTTTCTGCTCGCATTTCGCGATCCTGAAATAGGCCGTGGCCGCGCCCTGCGACCTGGGATACTTGGCGAGGTACTTCCCGTATTCGGCCATGGCGCCCTTGAAATCTCCGGCAAGGTAATAGCTGTCGGCTGTCCCCAGCTGCGCGAGCGGAGCCAGCCCGCTCCCCGGGAACGTCTCTATAAGCGTATTGAAATTCTTCCTGGCGAGGTCATACCTGCCCAACTTGTTCAGGCTCGTGCCCATCATATAGAAGACCTTGTCTTTCTCCCTGGATGTCCCGAGCGCCTTCACGCCTTCGCGCACCGTATTCTCGTAATCGCCGCTGACAAAATATCCTTCGATGGTCCCTGTTATCTCAGCCTTAACGGCATTACAAAATATCCCGCCGGCCAAAACAATAAATAACACGGCTGCGCCGACCAGTGTATGCGCCAAAACCGACTCGACCATGACCGTCTTTAATTTGCCTATAAGGTCGGACGTCCCGACCGTAACTACCTTTATATTCTGCCTGTTCCTTCCTGTCACTTTATGTTTTTCCTTTCTGCATATGTTTTCAACGAGGACTTCAGCCTGGCCGCCTATGAACTCCTTATCCTTCAGGCCTGATATCTTATCCCGCAGCTCCAGCAGCACCTGGTTGCGCTCTTCCTTTACGCCTTTCGGCACGTCATCTTCGAGCCCGCTCGCCTTTGCCGGCGGCCGCGGGGAATACTTGAATATGAACGCGGAATTGAACTCTACGTCCTCCATGAGCTTTTTTGTCATCATAAAATCTTCGTCCGATTCCCCGGGATAGCCCACTATGACATCTGTGGTTATCGCGCAATCGGGGACGTGCTTGCGGAGCATCTCGACCTTTTTCAGGTATTCGGCCGCCGTATATCCCCTGTTCATGGACTTCAATATTCTATCAGAACCGGACTGCAAGGGCAAATGGAGATGCTCGCAGACTTTCGGAAGGTCGCGCATAGCCTTAAATAAATCCTCTCCCGCGTCTTTAGGATGGCTCGTCAGGAAGCGGATGCGCTCGATTCCGTTGATCTTATTTATATCCTCTAACAATCTGGCAAAATTACATGATCCAGGGGTCAGGGATCGGGATTCAGGCTCTTGGCGGGTGACTGCCGACGGAGCCCTTGTCCCTGCTGCTTCGCAAAGCTGCGGGGACGAGGTGCTCGGCAGGCAGGACCCGCTGATTTCGCGATCCCTGAACCCTGAATATGAATTTACATTCTGCCCCAGCAAAGTGACTTCTTTGTATCCGTTATCCGCCAGCGCTTTTATCTCGTCAATTATGCTTTCCGCCGGCCTGCTGACCTCCCGCCCCCTTACATACGGCACGATGCAATAAGAACAGTAATTATTACAGCCCTCCATTATGGTCACGAGGGCCGATATGCCTTTCGTATGGTACGCGATATTTCCGATATACGGGCGCGCCTCTTTATCGGTCGCAATTACCGCGTCCCTGCGGTTTACAAGGATGCTTTCGACGGTAGCGGGAATATCGTAAATATTGGCAGGGCCGACGATGAAATCGACTATAGGCAGCGTCTCTATGATCTTCCTGCCCTGCGCCTTGGCCATGCAGCCGACTACGCCGATGACGAGGCCGGGCCTCTTCTTCTTCAGGGCCTTAAGTTCGCCGATATTGCTTATCGCGCGGTCCTCGGCATGCTTCCTGACCGAGCATGTATTGAATACGGCTACATCCGCGTCTTCGGCCGAATCCGCGAGCGCCCAGCCCTTCTGCATGAATATGCCGACGATCTCTTCCGAATCCCGGAAGTTCATCTGGCATCCGAAAGTGCGAAGGTAAACCTTCTTTTTTTGTATCTCTTTATTCATCATATCGTTATAAATATTTTTAGCGTCTGGGATTTTGCAAAATATGGCTACCTTTGACCTAAAATGTCACGTACATTCATCGGTCCGTAATTGAAATAGAACCGTCCCCATTTTCTTACAACTTTACCAGAAGGTAATATCTCTAAAAACTCTTGTGGTATTGCTGGAATTAATGGAATTGGCATAATAAGTTATATGAAATCGGAAATAGCCCTGTTTTAAACCTAATCCTAGGCTTCTGATTTACTATATTGCCCCTTGGGGGAACGTCCCTAGGTTTTCAGGTTCTTTGAAATCGCACTTAAATCTTCTTTTCTATTCGCGAATAAGCTTTCCTCGCAATTATCTACAATTAAATTATTTAAATATCTTACTTCTTCTACACCAACTATATCTCCATACCCCAAACTAAACTTTGCATTATGACTTATAAAAATTCCCAATTTAGGTGAAATAGGATAATACAACTCTACATCTTTTGGAAACGGCTCCCCTTCATTTTTATCCTGTATTATATTTATTACAGGTTGATCTCCGGTTATAAAATTAAGATTAGAATTATTTTTAATCAATTTTATAGAAGTGGCTTCTTTCGAAAAGGCATATACCATATTTGAAGAGAAAAAGACTGAAAGAATTGCATATCCTGTAGAAGAAATCCTAGATAGACTATCATTATCGCTTTTTTTCATACCGGCATTAACGACATTTAAACAAGCATTTCTCATCTTTTTAGTTCTAAAATATTGGAAAAATAGATAAAATAAAAAATCAATTCTCTTGTTCTCATCTTGCCAAAAATCGACATTTTTATCTAGTAAATCCCTTAAATAAACCCCCCGACTTTCTATCTCGCAATGAAAATCTTCCATAGCTTGTAAAGCTACTGTCTTTTCTGTACACAAATCATTGGCAGCTTTTGATGATTTCAATAAAATAAATACGCTATCAAAAAAACTAAGCCATTCGTCATTGATTCCTTTTAGAAAAGGTATTTGCTTTTTAGGAATCCCTAAGACCTTAATGAGCTCATATTCTCGTGTATCAATTAAATCAATTTTGTAGAAATAACCCTCAACTGCTAAATTTACAGGATTAGCTTTATAAATGGAGCCATTTCTTAGGCAATACACTTGGTCGTTTTCCGCCCAAGACACTAAATATTCTCGCCAAACATAATGTTGACGTTTTTTAATATTCACGACTCACCTTCACCAACGCTGTACAGAAAAATAATAATAAAGAAGGTTCTATTTTTCGCCCTAATCATTTTTATCACAATCACTTAGCATCTTAAGTATCCCCGAAATCATCCCGCGCTACTTACTTCCCTTTTGTCTCAACAAGAATGTGGTTAATCATCCGCTCAAGCAACATATTAAACTCATCCGGGTCTTCCAGCATGATGAAATGACCGCGTCCTTTCATCAGCACCATCTCATATGACGGCACAAGCTTTTTGTTGCCGTCAACATTGGTCGGCCAGAGATCGGCATTAACACTTTTTAGCGGCACGGCAAGGCCTTTGATCAGTTCCGGATCAGACACCTTAAAATATTCTTTCATTGAGCTCAATGCCACCTCCTGCGGAGCAGATGACATATCCAGGGCAATGGCATCGACCAATTCCTTGTCGGCGTTGGCCGGGAACATAGTGCGCACAAACTTCTGTACTTCCGGCACAAAATTCGCGGCAATAGGCTCATATATCTTGTTCTTCACGTCATCCGGATAAACCATCCCCAGATCTTCAAGATCATCGACAGCAACCAGCCCGATCACCCTTTCAGGTGCAATCTTAGCCGCATATAGAATGATCTCTCCTCCCATGGAATGCCCAACCAGGATCGCTTTTTTCACATTCAGCTTCCGCAATACCGCTGCAACATCTTGGCCGAACGCTTCCGTAGTATAAACTTTCCTGCCGAAACCGGAATTACCGTGTCCTGCCAGATCAATAGTAATTACTCGGTATTTCTTCGAAAAATATGGAATTTGATTATGCCAGTACCGGCTGTCACAGCACCACCCATGCACAAAAACCACGGCCGGATCAGTTGCCGGGCCATACGCCGCGTAGGCAATAGGCACATTGTCCGATGAAAGAGTATTGGCAAACGGCAGCGAACGCACAGAAGGTTCACAACCGTATGCGCACAAAGCAATGACAAAAACCAGAATAATATAACTTATCAACCTAACCATATGCGTTAACTCCTTTTTTAAAAATTTGGACGCCCCTATTTATCAACTCAAATTTTTGGATCACAATCACTCAGCTTCTTCATTAAAGCCATCCGTAAATGTTCATAATTTCTTGATTTGATTTACTATATAAGAGAGATCTTCTTCTCCCAGGAACATGCTCGTTGACAGCGTGATCGAATTCTTTGCCAGGGAACGGCCGCCTGCCGGGTCTCCGCCCGGGACTATATCCTTAAGATAATCAAAATCCGTTATGGCAAAAGAATAAACGCCGGAGACGCCAAGTCCGGAATCCTTAAGGGCATTCCAAGCCCTTTCCCGCCTTTCGGGTTCATCATAAATTAACGTTACATACGGATAAACCGCTTCCGTCCCGGGCATTTCCGTGACCAGCCTGAGGCCGTTAACACCCTTAAGATTGTTAATATAATACGCCGCCTTCTGCTTTTGTTTATTTATTTCTGTTTCCAAATTGTGAAAACCGGCATGCCCCGCGTATTTTCTGATAAACGATACCCTGTGGACCGGAAAATCTATTTCGAAATAATCCGTGTACGCTTTTAATTTATCGCCCTGCATGAGCCAAAAAACCTGCGGCAGCTTAAATACGGACCAGAATAATTGCGGCCTATAAAAAATCCAATATCCTAATAGTTCTAATATTTTTACGCTTTCGGCCAAGAAATCGTTTTTTACTAATTGGGCGATTTTGTTTTCCAGCAGAAGCGCGTGTCCTCTTTTATTGGCAACGGCTATTCCGCCCTGGTAAATGGTGAGCCCCTTCCCGCGGCCAAGGCTAAACATGGAAAAATCCCCCATCGTTCCTACGAGCCTGTTTTTATACCTTGCGCCTAAGGCCTGGGCGCAGTCCTCGATAACGAATGCGCCGCATTTTTCGGACATTCTTATTATCGGGTCAAGGTCTACCGGAATTCCGCCTATATGCGCGGCTATGACAGCCAGGATATCATTATCACGCGAACAGGTATTCTCTAATGCGTTTAAGTCATAATTGAAATCTGTTCCCGTAACATCGCATACCTCAATATTCAATCCGGCCTTCTTCACGGCTAACGGCACAAGAGGGCAGATAAACGAAGGTATGATAACTGTCTTTTTCCCGGAGATGTCTTTAAGCGTCTCTAAGATCAGGTATAACGCAGCGGTAGCGGTATTAAGCACTTTCACATATTCTACATCCAGATAATTCTTGAAATCGAGCTCTAACGATCCTTCATGGCTGTTTTCATTGAACAACAGGATGTCTTTTGCGTGAAGCGGCCAACCTGCCGTAGGCGGGATCTCTCGTAACACACTCATGCGCAAACCGTTTCGATAATTGGCTAACTCAATGTAATAAACACGATGCCGAGCACTACCAAAAATGTGCCCAGGAGCTTCATTCTGTCTATCTTTTCATCCAGGAACATATGCGCCGAGAAGAGGATGAGTACGAACTGCACGCTGCCGAGAGGATATACCAGGCTAAGGTCGCCCTGCGCCAAAGCCATAAGCCATATGATAAGGCCGGCGGCGCATGCGGCCAATCCCAGCCATATCGACGGTTTCGCGAAAACATCCCTTAAAAAACGGAGATGGTTACCGGCCTTCTTCAGGTCATACGCCTCGACCATATTGGTTGTTTTTTTAAAGAGCAGGTGGCCGATCGTACTGAGTATCTCAGCCGCCAGCACCAGCAGTATTATTTTAACCACGGCTTACAGGCCTCCCCGCAGGCTTCTTGCTCTGCGCCACAAAATAGATCCCCAGGACTATGCAGCAGATCCCGGCCCACCTTAACAGGTCTACGCGTTCGTTTAAAAATATGATCGCCGCTACAGGCACAAGGATGTAGGAAAAGCTACCGACCGGCATGGCTATGCTCAGGTCGACTTTATACAATATGACGATCCAGATGAAAAAATTCAGGACATAAATAAGCACGCCTATCCCGACCAATAACGGGGAGCCGGCCAGGCCTTTCTTCATGATCAACTGGGCGGCCGTATCCACGACATCGCTCAATATGATCATCAGGAATATCTTTAGTGTGAGGTGGCTCTTCATGGGGATATCTTTTCCTTTGCCTTCTTCAGGTCCGGGTCGAAGTTCTCAAAACTCAGGAAACGGCACGCCATGTTGAATACCGGCCTTATCATCCTGTTGCGGAACTTCGCGTAAATATAAAGGGGCCTGAAATCGAAATCAAGCCTCCTCTTCGGTTCATACCCGGTCGCGCCTATCTCGTATTTCTTTATCCCATGTCCTATGCACCAGTTCAGCGAATCGCGGAACCTTATGAAATAAAGGTGGTATTCGTGCGCGATCGCATAGTCGAAACCGACGTAATAATCGATCATCACGTCCTTCGACACCAGGCAGAGCTGGAACGCGGCGAGCTTTCCCTTTATCCTCCATAGGAAAAATTTCACCCGGCCCGGCATGTTCGCGGATATGTTCCTGAAGAAATCCTCGGTCAGCAGCTCGAATCCCATATCGTGCCTGGCGACGGTATCGAGATAGAGCTTGTAGGCATCCTGCAGCGCGCCCTCTTCGAGCCTCTCGGATATCTCCAGGTCGAGCTTGGCGAGGTTATCCGCTTTTTTGAACTTCCTCCTCAAGTCATACCTGGTGGCGGCGCTTAGGCTCTTCAGGTACTCCTCAAAATCATTGAAACGGACTTCGAGCTCGGCAAAAGGAAGGCTGTCGAGTTTGGAAAAACCGTGCCTGCGCAAGGGGTCCAGCACGGCGGCATAACTTTTATCAAAATCTTTAAACGCCAGTATCGGGGCCTTCTCCTTCGCGGCTATCCCTTCCATGCCCTGGAGTACCGCCTCCATTACGGCACCTGTATCCCCGGCTATCCCCATCCTCCCCAGCCCGAGCGGCATGCCGCAAATAAGCGCCTTGACGTCTAACATACCGGGCAGCCTTTTCCTTACGGAGCTTGTAATGCGTTTTAGCGGCCCGACTATGCTTGTATCCAACGGGTATTTCATCAAAAAGCAAGTCACGGCCCCGACCGGCGTTCCGCCGTCATAGGCCATTATATAGTAAAAGGTAAATTGCCCCAGGCCTGAGTCATCCAGGGTCCTGTAGAAATCATAGCTTTCAAGGACGTCCGGAAAGACCCTGTTCCAGTCTCCGGCGGGTATATCCGATATCTTTTTAAAGATCTCCGTCTTGAGCGGCATCAGACCGGTTTGATGCCTCCAAAAATAGCCAGTTCGAATACTTTAAGATAACAATCGACCTCTTTGAATCCTATCTTCCTCAGCCAGGCGCACTGGATATCGACCGGCGCCAGGATATTCGCTTCCAAGAGAGGATTATTATAATAGGTACTCGCGATCTCCTTGCGCGTCTTCTTTGAACCCGAAGCGCGATGATATTTGTATATGGAATCAATAAAATACTCATTCCAGATATGCCCTAACCGCGGCGTAGCTGATGAGACGTGCTCGAGGTTAAGGAATATTCCGCCCGGTTTCAACAGGCCAAAGATCTCTTTATATAACCCTTTCTTTCTCCCGTCAGTCTGGTGGTGGATAGACAGGCCCGAGATTATCACGTCGTATTTCCCGTATTTACCGGCAGGAGCGGTCCACGACGGTTTTCCGTAATCCTCAGTGAGGAATACCGCGTTCTTGCCGCGGCCTGAAAACTTTTTCATGGCCGCTTTTATCATAGTATCGGAAATATCAAGGAACACGACGCTTGCCTTGGGATACTTTGCCAGCACCGCACTCCCGAGGATACCGTCTCCGCAGCCCAGGTCGAGTATCTTCCGGGGATCATCCCTCATCTTTTCGATCAGCATCAGCATGATCCTTATCTGGTAATCTGCGAGCGGGATCGCGCCCCTGACCCCTTCCAAATATCGCTTGCTGAGGTCTTCTCTTTTCCATATCTTATCTTTTCCCGAGGACTGCGCCATTATTCCCCTCTCTTATGCCGCCTCTTAAACCATTTTACGATCTCGCCGGTGATGTCCGCTGTTATCAGGAGCGCGGCGACGGCCATCAGCCGTATCTTCCCGGCATCGAGCGGTTCTTTATCCACAAGGAACTTTCCCTTCAGGTAGAACCCAATGATGATGACGCCGATCCACAGCACGGGCTTGTATTCCTGGCTGCGGAAAAAACGCTCTAAACTGAAACCCCATTTCTCCCCTTCCTTGTACGGGAAGATAGCCGGGAACAATGCCGGGACCCTTTTCTTGTATGCGGCGTATTCCTTGAACTTCCCTCCCAGCAAAGCTTCTTCTTTTTTTATCGTGCCCGAATATACTATCGCCATGACCGCCAGGAGCGCCGCCCCGATGTAATAAGCCCTCAAGAAGACGATAAAACCCGCGACGAGAAGCAGCGTCCCCAGGTAGAGCGGATGCCGCACGAACGCGTACGGGCCGGAAGTCGTAAGCTTCTCCGTCTTTATCGCGTAACCGTTCGCCCACATCCGGATAAGCTCGCCGGCGGCGATCAACCAGATGCCGTACCTCAGCGACCTGTCGTCGCAATTCGCGAAAATGATCATGAATACCGCGAACGGGTATAAGACCGCGAAGCGCAGCTTAAACCAGCGCTTGAGCCTTTCCTTTATGTCCATATTTACCTTTCCCTAAAAATATCGGGGCGCGTTTTGGGGGAGAACCGAGGCCGCCAGGATCAGGCAGCCGTACCGGCGATGCCTTTCTTCAGGGCCTCCTCGAACAGGTCCACGGCCAGGTCGATCTCGCTCTCCTTGATGTAGAAAGAAGGTGCGATAGTGAAGACGTTCTTGTAATAACCGCCCACATCGAGGATAAGCCCCCTCTTCTTGGAGCCGGCCCTCAGGTTCCCGCTCAAACCGATGTTCTCTATGGCGTCGGTCAGCTGCCTGTTCGGCGTAAAGCCGTCCTTTTGGCAGATCTCGACCCTTAACGCGAGGCCGAGACCGGATACATCGCCTATCTGCGGATACTTTCTCATCAAATTCTTAAGGCGGGATACAAAGTATTCCCCTTTCTTCGGCACTGAGACGGCAAAGTTCTCCTCTTCCATTATCTTGAGCGTCTCAAGGGCAACAGCCGTCCCGAGGGTATTCGAGGAAAAAGTCGAGTGTGTCATGCCGGCGGGAAAAACGGCCGGAGAGATCAATTCCTCTTTCGCCCATATGCCTGAGAGCGGGTTAAGCCCGTTCGTCAACGCCTTGCCGAATACGACTATGTCCGGCGTCACGTTGAAATGCTCGAGCGCCCAGAATTTACCTGTCCTGAAGAAGCCCATCTGGACCTCGTCATCGACCAGCAATATCTTATACCTGTCGAGTATCTCTTTCAGGCCCGAAAAATAATCGGTCGGCGGGATTATGTATCCGCCTGTACCCTGGACCGCCTCAATATAGAACGCGGCGAATTCGCAGTTGTTGGTCTTGTTGTTGACGACCGAATAATATTCGGACTCGAAGAGCCGTTCGAACTGTTTCAGGCAGTAGAGGTCGCAATGGTCGCGCTTCTTGTCATAGGGGCACCTGAAACAGTAAGGATAAGGTATGAAACAGGCCCTGTCCGAGAAATGGCCGAATTTTTCCCTGTACCGGTAACTCGATGTGATAGACGAGGCGGCCAGCGTGCGGCCGTGATAACCCCCCATGAAGGCGAATACCAGCGACTTGCCGCCGGTGGAGTTCCTTACAACTTTAAGGGAATCTTCTATGGCAGCCGAACCGCCGACGTTAAAATGGACCCTTCCTTTGGTCTCGTAGGTCCGCTCCATCTTCTGCGCCAGTTTAGTTGCCACGAGTATCTTCTCTTCATGCAGGTACTGGCAGGCGAGTTGGGGCAGCTTATCGAGCTGTTTTTTAAGGGCCCTGTTCAAGCGTTTGTTCTTGTAACCGAAGTTGGCGGCCGAATACCACATCTGCAGGTCGAGATACTCGGTTCCCTTCTTATCGTAGAGGTAAACGCCCTCGGAACGGTCGAAGATATTCAGCTTGTCCGTATAATGGACCGTATCCCCCCATGAGCAATATTTCGCTTCCAGGTCGAGGAGCTTATTTTCTCTTGATCGCGACGAGTTCTTGCTCTGCTTCTGCCTTGTAAACATTACCCGCCTCCAAAAACCAGCGATATACATCGCTTAGATTATCGAACGGTATGAATTCTTTCTTGGTTTTAGCGAAATGCGCCTGAAGGCTTCCTTTAGCGAAGACGATATCGGAATGTTCGGCCGGGCAGATATCTGAAAGCCCGTCCCCGATATAGATGTTGGTCCTGCCGCGCCCGCCCAATTTAAAGATGTGCAATTTTTTACAGTTCGCGCAATGGGAGCAGGATTTATACGTATGCGGAAAGGTCGGGATGACTTTATTCTTCGAGAACCGCAGGCTGTTGGAATACAGTTTTATGCCGTGTACGCCGTTCTTGCGCAGGATGCGCTCTATGAAAAAAGAAAAACTGTCGCTTAATATCGCTGTCTCTGCGCCTCTGCGCTTCAGGAACCCGAGCAGGTCGGCGAAATTGGGGTCAAGCTGTACCTTATCGAGATAGCGGGAGAGCTTCGGTTTCGTCGCCCTGACCGAACGCATCTGCCACTTCAGGCATTCCCTCGAGCCGATCTCCCCTTTTTGCCACGCGTTCTCAAAAACCACCCAATCCCTGTTGATCGAGAATTTCTCGATGATATCGTCCAGGACGTCGAAAGGGGTCATGGTGTTGTCGAAATCGAAGTAGACGTTGCATTTTGAAAAATCGAGCGTCGCTTTTGCCATTATTTCGCGTCTCCGTTGTGGATCTTTTCGAAGAACTCCTCCATCCTTGCGGTCACGGTCTTGCGCTCCTGGTCCGCCGTTATGCAATGGTAGGAATCATATAACATCACCATCTCCTTTGTCCTCGAACCGACCCCGTCATAAATGAACTGGGAATTTTTCACGCTCGACATATCGTCGTCCTTGGCCTGGATGAGCTGGACCGGCACGGTTATGCCCTTAAGCCTCCGGGTCAAATACCTGACGAGTCCTTTAAGCTGGCACAGCAGGACGACCGGGAAGAAGGGATAGCCGTATTCGGCGATCTTCTCGGTGTCATCGATGGTCGCTGACGAATAATAATTATGAAGTCGCTCCTGCATCTGTTTGTTCTTTATCCCGTACGGCGGGTCTTCCTTATGATAGAAGAAATTCCTCAACGGAGTATACGTGGCCAGCGGGAAAAGGAAATTATACCACGGCGTGTTCCAGCCGTCGTAGAATAGCGTCGGGGAGAGGCATGATACGCCTTTTATCTTTTCGGGAAATTCATCGGCGAGCAGGAGGGCCAGCAGCGCCCCCATGGATAACCCTGAAGCGACTATGAAATCGTGGTCGTCCTTGACCTTCAAATAAGCTTCTCTCACCGACCCGTAGAAATCCTCCCATCTCGTGTCCTTAAGGACATCGAGCGGGGCGCCATGGTTTTTCAGGCGCGGGCATATTACGGTATATCCCTTCTTATTCAGGGCTAAGCCCAGGCATTTCATCTCGTTCGGTGTGCCTGTCAACCCATGGATAAGGATAGCCGCCCGGCCGTTCTGCCCTTTCAAAAATATCCCATCCCCTAAGTCGGGAGCCTCGGCCTTAGCCGACCTTCCCGAATTAAGAGAAAATATCAATGCCATGTCGGTGATTATACTATATTTTTTTAAACTTTACCAGAAAAAAACCTTCCATATACTCATTCGGGAGTATCCGCAGGGCCAGGCCCAGGTCGCCGGAAAACCTCTTTCCCTCCCATGACGTAAGGCCGCGGACCCTGTTCGGCAATGGTATCTCCACAGGCACGGCATGCAAGCCCTCGAATTTATTCAAGGCCCAATCGACCACCTCCTCATTCTCCTCAGGGGAGAAAGTACAGGTCGAATAGACCAATTCGCCGCCCGGTTTTAACGCGGAGATCCCGGAATATATCAGGACTTTCTGGGTATGCGAGAGGTCCGCCACCCTCTTCCGGTTCCACGGCTTGAATGTCTTCGGATCGCGCAAATAGAAGAGCGCCTCCCCCGAGCACGGGGCGTCGACCAGGACTTTGTCGAAATATCCGGGATATTCCTTGCCTATCCCCATCCCGTCCGCAAAAAGGGTCTTGACGTTATCGACGCCTTGTATCTTCAGCGTGGCCAGGAGCTTCTGGTACCTTATCTCCAGCCTCTCGACGGCGACGAGCTCCGCTTCCCCGCCGCTAAGCGAGGCTATCTGGCTCGTCTTCGCTCCGGGCGCGGCGCACAGGTCGAGTATCTTTTCACCTTTGCGGGGATCGAGGAGCAGCGGCGGTATCATGCTAGATACGTTCTGCATATATACCTTGCCGCCCGTGTACAAAGAGCTCTTCTGCAGGTCTTTCGGTTCGGACCGCAGGATAAAACTCCCCTTCGGCCAGTGGAGCTCGCGGTATCTTATGCCTTCCCTGTCCAGGTCCTCTTTAAGCTGCGGAAGGCCGGTCTTGAGGTAATTTATCCTGAAAGTCTGTTCTTTTTTATGCAGGAAGGATTCGAATATTTTCGGGAAGACCCCGGGATATACCTTCTTGACCTTCTCGATGAATTCCGCCGGCAATTCATAGAAGACGGCTTTCACTTCTGCTTCTTCCCCGCCTCTCTCTGCCTGGCTATCTCGTAACAAAATATGGCCGACGCCATCGCGACATTAAAAGATAACGCCGCGCCGCGCATCGGCAAAGTGACCTTGAGCTCGATATGTTTCGAGACGCCGTGGTGTATGCCCTTCCCTTCGGACCCTAGGACGATGCAAAGCGGGAACGGGAAGGATACCTTATTGAGGCTCTCGCCGCCCTCGACGACCGCCCCTGCCGCCCAATATCCCGCTTCCTTGGCGTGTATCAGGGCGTTCGAAAGGTTGTTTATCTTGCAGACGCGTATATAATTTTCCCCGCCCGAGGCGATATTAAGGACCGTCTCGTTCACCTCGCACGAATCCCGCTCCGGGATCACTATCGCGAAATCCCCGAGGCAGGCGGCCGTCCTTATTATCGCGCCCAGGTTCTGCGGGTCGGTTATGCCGTCGAGCATGACGAAAGTGGGCTTCACGCCGTCTTCCCTTTTGAGGAGCCCTTCGAAAGATGAGTATTCGAAAGGGTCGGCCTCGGCTATTATCCCCTGGAGGCGCTCGCTGTGTTTCATCTTGAATAATTCCTTCTCTGCCACCCTTTTTATCGGCGTCCGGCGGACCTTCGCTTCCGCGAATATCTCGGCGTCGTCGAAAGTTTCGGATATCATTATCATCCTCAAGCTTTTCGGGTTAGCTTTCAGGCGCTCCAGTATGGAGTTCCTCCCGTAAAGCAGCACCGGGTTATTTCTTCCCATCTTTTTCCTCCTCGTCCTTATCCTCGACCTTCGCCTCGACGTCTATCACATCGCTGTCACGGGGCGTATTCGCGCGGCCCCGTGGTAGAGGACCCCCTCTACCATCACTATTCCGATCATAGCGATAGACCTTAAATCTCCCCTGCGGGCTGATGAAGAGGTTAAGGAAAAAACTTATCACGCTGAAGCAAAGGGCTCCCCAGAAGGCCGCCCAGAAATCGTCTATGACGAAACCCTCGACTATCTTCGAGACGAGGTAAAAGAAGAACCCATTCAGGAAAAGCGTGAATATCCCCATAGAGAGGATGGTCAACGGCAGGGTGAGCGCGAAGACGATCGGCCTCAGGGTGGCGTTTATGAGGCCCAGGACAAGCGCCGCCACCACCGTGGTCATCCTGCCCTCGGGATGTATCCCTGGCACGACGCTTATGACCAGTATCATCGCCGCTATATTTATCAGCCATCTTAAAAGGAAACCCTTCACCGGTGCGCCTCCTATTTTATCTGTATCGAGAGCAGGAAGATGTCGTCCGCCTGGGCGCCTTCCTGGTATTTCTTCACCGAGGCCAGCAACTCCTCGTTAAAACCGGCCACGTCGAGGGGACCCTTCTCCCTGACGAACCGCTCGAAGCGGTCATAGCCGAACTCGTCCCCGGCCTTGTTCTTCGCCTCGATCAGCCCGTCGGTGAAAAGGAATATCCTGTCGCCTCTCTCAAAATTTATCTTTACCTGGTATATGTCGCTCGTTTCCATCCCGATGCCCATCAAAAACGTCTGCGATTCCATGAGGACTATCTTCTTATCGGCTTTCTGGAACAATATCTGGGGCGGATGGCCGTAATTCGAATATACCAGTTTCTTGTCCGAAAAATCGATGACGCCGCAGAACGCGCTTAGGAATATACCTATCTTCCCGAAATCGGCCTTTATGAAATTATCGAGCTTCTTCAGTATCTCCCCGGGCATAAGGTTCTCGCGGACGAGCCCCTCGATCTCGGTGTGTATCCTGTTCACGAGCAGGGCGGCCGAGACGCCGTGGCCCGTCATGTCCGCTATCATGAAGAGGAGCCGGTTCTTGTCGAGGAAATGGAATTTGGCGTAGTCGCCGCCCATATAAAGCATGGGCCTGTAATCGACCGCGACGTCCACCAGGTCTGTCTTTATGGATTTCGGCATGAGGCCGCTGTGTATCCTGTTGGCGAGCTCCAGCTCCTCTACCATTATCTTGCTCTTCTCCTCGATCTCCTTCTTGAGGACGAAATCCTTCTGGCTCATTACGCCCTCGTTCCTCTTGACGACCATGCATATGAACGCCGCGACGATGAGCAGCGTAACGTTTATGCCGAAAATGTCCGTATGCACGTAATTGACGTAATTGATGCGTATATTGCTCATGCTGTATACGCCGGTAAAAATTATCAGCGTATAAGCGCCGAGCATTCCCGTCTCAAGCATGTTCCACGGAAGGAGCAGCGCGCTTACGAAGAACGCTATCAGCACGAGGGTTATCCCCAGGTTAGTGATCACGTCCGGGTGCGCCGCGGCGGCCAGGATGGAGATAGAGATTATTATTACGCTGAAAAAGAAACCCCTTATCTTTTGCGCGGTGAGCTTTTTGGCGAACTTGCCCGTAGTCAACAGGAGCAAGGACAAGAACGCGCCGCCCAGGATCCCGGGCATGTCCTTGGTGCCGAGAAGCCTCCTGAAGAAGAGCCAGGCGACGATCACCTCTATTGAGAAGGCGCTCAACGCTATATAACAAAAGAGGTTCACGCGCTGGGCGAATATGTTCTTCAGTTCGCCCCTATACTCTTGCCTGAACCTCTCGGGTATGATCGCGCTCGCCATTTATTTAATTACCTACCGGGACCATTTCCACTATCTCTGAATCCAGCGAACTCTCGAGCCCCTTGAATTTAAGCCACTCATAAGGCGGTTCGCATGAATACCATTCGTAATTCTTGGTTATGAACACCTTCACGGGATTAAAGATGCCTATCTCCGGGTCAACGGCTATCTTATATGCCTCGCGCGTCTTGCCGTTAACCGTCACTTGCTCTTTCGCTACCACCCTGAGCGTCACGCGGTAAAAGTCATCATCGCTGAGGAGATAGACGGTCCTCCTCTTTTCCCCGGCCGCCAGGAACCTCTCTATATAATCATCCATGATCTTGCCGTTTATTATATCGCCTTCGTATTTGAGAGTTTTACTCTTCTCTTCGCCTTTGGCCAGGTCCTTCACCGTGCACTCGACCTTTTTCCGGTCCGGGTAAAATTTCTGCGTCGTTTCGAGGACCGGCTTCCCGGACCCGGAGAAGACCGTTTCTTTCATAATGATAGGGATAAGGACTTCTTTGTTCTCCATATAACGCATCTCGCTCTTGCGGGATGTTATGCCGTCAAAACCGTAATACCGCCCTTTCCCCTCTTCGGTCAGGTTAAAATTGTCCTTCTCCCCTGATACAGGGGTTATCGTTACCGTAGATTCCCAGAGCGTTTCGCCCTTCATGTCCACGCACTTGTAACGGCTGATCTCCGGCTTCCCCTCCTCCACCGCGTGCAGCGACGCGGCGGCCGCCAGCATGAAAATTACCGCCATGGCCTTTTTCATACGGTTATCTCCTCTTCGAGTTTTTCTATCAGGTCCTTGATATCCTTGATCGTCCCGGCCGGCAGGAGTTTCGATATCTCGATGTCGTTCTTCAGGGCCTTGAGCGTGGCCACGACCCTTTTTACGGCGGACTCTTTCCTTATCTTCCTGGCTTCCTGCGGATCGGCCTCCTCACGCTGCCTTATGAGCGCGGTCAGGTCCTTCCTTACGTCGCGGACATCCCTGCCCTTTTCGAAGACGTTCTTCTTTAACGACTCATAGTCCGATTCGCCTATCTCTTTCTTGTTCTTCGCGAGCCGCAGCAGGTTCACCGATTCATAGCTCGGCATGCTCGCGGCCCCGGACGGGTCGGCCGCCCCTTTATTCCGGAGGTATTGGGGCTCTTCTTTCTCGAGGAAATAATACGACTTTAAAAGTTTCATCGCCGTATCTTTCCTGACGCCTATCTCCTTCGACGCGTATGCCTCGAAGGTCAGGTATCCCCAGTCCCTGTAAAGCTTGTCTTTCCAGACTGAGTATAACGACTGGCCGAGCTCTATCCACGATGTCTTGAAATTTACGACGTTCTGCAGGACCTTGTACCTTACGGAATTCCCGTCAAGCCCTTCCATCTGCCGCTCGATCTTCTGTATCGCTTTTGTTTTTTCCATTATTTTTTCCTTGAAACGGCCCTTTTGACCGCATTAATGATATCGACGTCTTTCAACCCGTATTTTTCCAGCAATTCTTCTCCCGTGCCCGACTCGCCGAACGTGTCTCGCACCGCGACCATTTCCATGGGCGCAGGATATCCGCAAGCCAGCACCTCCGCGATAGCGCCGCCGAGACCGCCGTTGGCCTGGTGGTCTTCGGCCGTCACTATGGCTCCTGTCTCCTTCGCTGCCTTTATTATTATTTCCTTATCGACCGGCTTGATAGTATGCATGTTTATTACGCGCGCTTTTATCCCTTCCCGCGAAAGTTTTTCTGCCGCTTTCACGGACTCGGATACCATGTCACCGCAGGCAATAATTGCGGCATCGCTGCCTTCCCTTAAGACGTCGGCTTTACCGAAGACGAACGGCCTGTCCCTATCGGTCACGAACGGGACCGCTTCCCTGCCCAACCTCAGATATACCGGCCCGTCGATGGCGGCAATGGCTTTTGTCGCTTTTGCCGCTTCATACGCGTCGGCCGGCCATACGACCGACATATTCGGCAGGACCCGCATCGCGGCAATATCCTCGAGAGCCTGCGCCGTTGCGCCGTCCGGGCCCACTGATATCCCGCTGTGCGTGCCGACGATCTTTACGTTGCATTTATTATAGCAGACCGACACCCTGAATACGCCGAAGGCGTTGGCCCAAAAGGCGGCGAACGAGCAGATGAAAGGTATGAGGCCTGTTTTGCTCAACCCGGCCGCGGTGCCGGCTATATCCTGCTCGGCTATGCCGAGATTAAAAAATCTCTCCGGGAATTCCTTCTTGAAGTATTCGGCGCGCGTGGAATCCTCGAGGTCGCCGGACAATACGACGATATCTTTATTATCCCGCCCCAGTTGGAGCAGGGCTTCGCCGAACCCGTCGCGCGTCGCCTTCATCTCTTCGCTCATATCTTCGCCCCCGAGATCTCTTCCAGCGCCCTGGAAAGCTCTTCCTTATCCGGCGCCTTGCCGTGCCATTTAGGGTTACCCTCCATGAAAGAGACGCCTTTGCCTTTTATCGTTCGGGCTACTATGAAGGCGGGCTTGCCCTTTACGCTGCCAAACGAATCCAAGGCTTTTATGACGCTTGCGATATCATGGCCGTCTATGTCGAGGACGTTCCAGCCGAAATCCTTCATCTTCGCGGCGATCGGCTCTTCATTTTTCACTTTCGAGACCGGTCCATTCTGCTGGACGCCGTTAAAATCGACAATGGCGCAGAGGTTATCGAGTTTATGCTGCGCTGCGGTCATGGCCGCCTCCCAGACCTGCCCTTCCTGCATCTCGCCGTCGCCGAGCAGGCAGTATACCTTAAAATCCTTTTTCTTTATCTTCGCGCCGAGCGCCATGCCGTTGGCTACGGATAATCCTTCTCCGAGCGAGCCGGTAGAGAACTCCACTCCCGGCACGCCGGAATAAACATGCCCTTGTAGCATACCGCCGAATTTCCTGTAATTCTTCAGTTCTTCTTTCGGGAAATATCCGCAGGCGGCCAATGTCGCATAAAGAGCCGCGCTGGCATGCCCCTTCGACATTACGAACCTGTCCCTTCCGTCCCATGAAGGGTCCTTTGGGTCGTGCTTCAATTTATAAAAATACAGCCCTATGAGGATCTCCACGCACGAGAGCGAACCGCCGGGGTGGCCGCTTCCGGCACCGGCGATGGTCTCCAGGATATCCATCCTGAGCTTGCGCGCTTTCTCTTTGAGGTCTTTTATTTCCGGCATTTTACTTTCTTAAGAATAGTACTAAAAAGATCACCATGCTGAATATTATCCTGTATACCACGAATGCCGTAAATGAATGCTTCCTAAGGTATCTTAAAAGGAATCCTATCGATATAAAACCCGTTACAGCCGAGACTATAAAGCCGATGAAGAGCGACAGGCCGTTCTGCCCTGAAGCGAGCGTCCCGATATCCTTGAACTTCAGGACCGTCGCGCCGAGGATTATGGGCGCCGAAAGCAGGAATGAGAACCTGGCCGCGGCTTCCCTGTCGAACTTCAACCCTATGCCCGTTGCCATGGTCACGCCTGACCGCGATACGCCCGGGATTATTGCGAGCGCCTGCGAGATCCCGATCAAGACCGAATCGAGGAAGTTCAGGGATTTCAGCGTCCTCGTCTTCCGGCTGGACATGTCGATGAAATAAAATACCACAGCAAAGGCGCTCATCGCGCACGCGATGAGCAGAGGCGACCTGAAGACGGTCTCGGCCTTCTCCTCGAGCAGTTTTCCTATCACCGCTCCCGGGACGCTGGCGACTATGATATACCAGAGGAGCCGCCCCTTGATTATGCCGAGCCAATCCTTCCAGAAATACGCGAGCACCGCAACAAGCGTGCCTGCGTGCAGCGCGACGTCGAAGGCGAGGCTGTGCGCCTGCCAGCCCAAAAGCCACGGCACGGCTATTAGGTGCGCGGAACTGCTGATGGGCAAAAATTCGCCCACGCCCTGGACTATTCCAAGAATGACAGATTGTATTATGTCCATATTTATTATTGCTCTTTTTTAGGGAACGCCTCGGCCAACGCAGCTTCTCCGCCCAACAGCGCGTCCTTATTTCCGGAGACCGCTATCCCGTCCTTTATTATCCGCGTTAGCCCGGCGACGCCGTCCTTCTCGCCCAACAGTATCGCTCCTGCGAGCTTCCCGTCCTTGATCACGCATTTCCTGTAGATGCCTTTGGACGCGTCTTTCCTGCAGAGCGTCTCGTATCCCTCTCCCTCGGGATTGACCACGCCTATCGAAGTGAGATCGATGCCCATCACCTTGAGCGTCGCCTGGAAAGTCGTCCCTTTGTATTCGAACGGCCTGTCTATGATGTTCGATGCAGCGGCAAGCCCCTGGTCTATCGCCGCGGGGATTATGCCGTATACCATGCCGTTGAATTCTGCGCAGTCTCCGGCCGCGTATACATTATCGCAGCTAGTCCCCATGAACTTATCGACCAATATCCCTTTTTCGGTGCCTATGCCGCAATTTTTCGCCAATCCGGTATTCGAGCGTACGCCTGCCGAGACGATGAAGATGTCGGCCTCAAGCTTGCCTGTCTCCTTGGAGAGAAGGCAGGTCTTTGCGCCTTCGGTCACGATGCGGTCGCACGTCACCTGCAACATTACCTCGATATTGAATTTTTCGATCCTGGATTTGAGTATCGCGCCGGCCTCTTCATCCAGCTGCCTCGGGAGGAGCCTTGAGCCGTGTTCGACGACCGTCACCTTGAGGCCGCGGTCTGTCAATGCCTTTGCCGTCTCAAGCCCGAGCAGGCCGCCGCCTATGACTATCGCCCTCTTCTTCCCGCGGGCGAACGAGCGTATCCTTAGGACATCGGCGATATTCCTGTACGTGAAGACATCCCCGGATTTTATCCCTTCTATCGGCGGGACGAAAGGCGAAGCGCCGGTCGTCAACAGTACCTTGTCGAAATCCTGCCATCCGTCCTTCTCGGTCTTTAACTTTTTCGAGGGAAGGTCTATGTCGAGGACTTTATTCTTGAGGGAGACATCTATGCCGCGCTTCTTGTACCATTCGTCGTTATACGGGAAGAGCTGGTTTAAGTCCATCGTCTCAGCGAGGAGCCTGTCGAGGAGCGGGCGGGGATAATAATTGTATTCTTCGTCGGTGAAGATGAATATTTTTGCGCCGGGGGAATTTTCGGAGATATATTTAGCGGCAGTGGTCCCGCATATCCCATTTCCTACAATGGCTATTTTCATAGTCTGGGGCGGTTATGCTTTCTCGAACATTTCCTTCGGGGCGCCGCACTCGGGGCATACCCAAGCCGCGGGAAGCTTGTCAAAAGGCGTGCCGGCCGGGATGCTGGCTGTCGGATCGCCTGCCGCAGGGTCATAGATGTAGCCGCATACCGTGCAACGATATTTGTCCATGGTCTTATGCCTTTCCGGTTATCTTCTTCGCCAGTTCGATACCCATTTCGTAGCATCTCTTCAATTCATTTTCATCCGGCGCGTATTTGACCGCGATGGACGGAAGGGCCTGTTCTATCCCCGCTTCTTTAAGGAACTTTTCCAGGGCCGGGACCGCGCCTCCGGCCCAACCGTACGAGCCGAACGCCGCGCCTATCCTGCCTTTCGGCTTCAGGCCGCCCAGGAACTCGAGGAACCCGGCCAAGTTCGAGAGCATGCCGTTATCGTGGGTGGATGAGCCGAAGATGAAACATTTCGCGTCGAGCATCTGGTAATTCACCTCGGTCCTGTCGTAACGCGTAATATCGAACAGCTTCGTTTCGACGCCGCCATCGGTGAGGCCTTCTGTTATCTTCCTGGCCATCATATCGGTCGAGCCCCACATAGTTTCGAAAACTACTACCGCCTTGGGCTTCGTCTCATTCTTCGTCCACGAAATATAAGAATTGATTATCTTCATCGGGTCGCGGCGCCAGATTATCCCGTGGCTCGGCGCTATCATCTTTATGGATATGTTCATCTTGAGGATCTCGTTTATCTTCATGGCGATCATGCCGCCGAGCGGCCAGAGGATGTTCGCGTAATACTTCGCCGCCTCGTCCATAAGCGCGCACTGGTCCGTCTCGTCGTCAAACCTCTCGGAAGTCGCGTAGTGCTGGCCGAAGGCGTCGTTAGGAAATAAAAGCTCCTCCTCGGCGCAATAGGTGAACATGCTATCCGGCCAGTGGATCATCGGCGCCTCTATGAACGTAAGGTTCCTCTTTCCGATATTCAATTTATCCCGTGTCTTTACGATCTGTATGCCCAAGTCCACGGGATACATCCTCCCAAGCCCTTCCTTACATTTCGAGGTCCCGAAGAATTTCGCGTTAGGGCAAAGTTTCTTAAGCCCGGGCAGTGAGCCGGAATGGTCGTTCTCTATATGGTTTACTATGATGTAGTCTATCTTTTCGACGGGGACTATCTCGCGTATCCGCTCGACCTGTTCGCCGGCGAAAGAGCCGAGGACGCCGTCGATAAGCGTAACCTTCTCATCGATGATAAGATAAGAGTTATAGGTCGTCCCCCTTTTCGTCGAATAGGTATTCCCGTGGAATGTCCTTATGTCCCAGTCGACTGCGCCTACCCAGTAAATGCCTTTTTTTATCTCGACCGGCATCATCTTAGCCGCCCTCCATTACCCTTCCTTCCTGTTTCACGAACCAGCTTGCCGAATCAGAAAGCATCGAGTAAGCTTCTTCGAGGAGCTCAAAGTGGTGCTCCTCTTCTTTCTTCAACCTGTCGTAAAAGAGCTTGGCTATGCGTGTATCCGTCGCCTTCGATTGTTTGTCATAATAATCGTAGCTCTTCGTCTCTTTCTCCATCGCGATCGTTATCGCCTCGAGGTTCGACGGGTCGGCTTTCAGCTTCTTCTTCTCCGCCGCGGAAAGCGGCTTGAAGACAAGGACCAATTTCTTCTTCGCGTCGCGGGATATCGTCTTCTCGAAATCGGACCAGTCCTTCTCCCCTTTCAGGCCGTGCGATATCACCTTGATGCGTTCGATATGGGTAAGTTCCTGGTCGGCGAGCGAGACGAGGAGTTTCTTCGCGACGGCATTCTTCGCGGCCTTGCTTGACTTAAGGTAGAATTTGCGGCCGTCCTCTTCCATCTTTATCGCGGCCTGCAGGATCTTGAGGTCTTTTTTCGGCATGATAGTCTCCTTTTGCGGGGTTTTACGGTTTTACTATTGGGACAATTTGGATCAACCGAGCCTGTAAAGTATCCCGAAACCGCCCTGCGGGTAGTTCCAGTCGACGTTGGTGAACTCGTCGCAGATGACGCGGCAGGTGCCGCATTCGAGGCAGCCGTCGACATTGACTTCGGCTATGCCCTTGTCATTTATCTTCCAGCAGTCCGACGGGCATCCTATCGAGCATTGCTTCCTGGTGCACTTAAGGCACAGGTCCTTGTCCTTGACCTTTATATGCGGTTCCGGCCCGAGTTTGAACCTGTTCACGAACAATTTATCTTCGATACGAGTCAATTATCTGTTCTCCTAGGGGACGTTCCAAAAAGGGTACACTCCACTTAAAACTATCAACACAACAGAAGTGGGGTGTCCCTTTTTGGGACGTCCCCACAGCAAAAATATTATCCCATAATCAGGGAGCTGCTTCAAGTCATTTGTTTCTGAGTTTGCAGAGCTGGATCCAGGCCTTGACGCAGTCATTCCGCATGAAATAATCCCACACCATGCCGGTCCTGTAGTCCTCGATCATGAGCACCGAGACGCCCTGGTCTATCCCGATGCAGATCTTGCTCCACCAATTCCTGTTCACGTTAAAACCCGCCTTGAAACCGTATTGCCCGTATACTTTGTCGCCGTATTTTTCGTAAAGTCCCTTTATCGACTTCAGCGCTATATCCGGGACCAAAGGCATGGAAGCGACCATTCCGTAAGGGTTGACCGTCCCGTCCTGCACCAGGACCTCCGCGGGCATCGCGCCGTACCCTTTGTAACCGTCCGGCCCGTCCCCGGCCGTCAGCCCCCAGCCCGTCTCGCCGTATCCCGTATATTTCCCGGAATTGTCTATGCAGAATTGCTTGCTTGCCTGGGCGGCGTTTATCGAGTTCTGCCAGTAATTCAGGTCGCCTTCGTAAATGTTCCTGAAATCTATCCACGCGTGCGCGAATTGGTAAGTAAAGACGCTGCCGAAGAAAGAATATACGACTTTGTGGCCGCCGTATTCCCCTTTAGCCCTCCTCCAGTTGTACCACGATTCCGGCGGGATGGGATGGGTCGGCGAGCCGATAGCCAGCACGTACGCTATCAGCCCCTCGTTATACCAGTCCCAGTAGGCGTTTAGGAAACCTTTCTCCGGGTTCCAGCCCATACACATGATCTTCTTGCCGTTCATCATCCACTGCCAGTCCGTGCGGTTATAAAGGTAGTGGACGATGCGTTCAACCTCGGTGCCCTTGAAATATTGCGCCGCGAACAAAGCGCCGGCAAGGAAAAGGGCCGTATCTATGGACGAGACCTCGGAATTCCACATGCGCTGGCCGGTCTTCATGTTGACAAAATGGTAATAGAACCCGTGCTCGCTTTTCAGCTTGTTCTTGAAGGTCCTGAGCGTCCTGAACGTGCGCTTGTAGGCATCGTCGTATGTTATCCAGCCCCTGCTCTGCCCGATGCAGATAGCGGTAAGGCCGAACCCGGTTGCGGCTATGCTGGACGGGGCGCCGGGCTGGGAAGTATCGGCCACGAGCCCTGTCTCGGGATCGGCATTTTCCCAGAAATACAGGAAAGTATCGTGCTCGACCTTATCCAGGAATTTTTCGTCATCGGCCGGGATCGCGGGTTGTTCAGGCGCGTCGGCAAAAGTCAAGGGCGGGACCATAGCCGCGATGATGAAAAATACCAGGATCCTCAACAATGCCCGGATTATCCCGAATTTATGCATAAAGTCCCCGTGTCAGGCCTTTAATTTGAATGCCGAAAGTTCTTTTTCAAGCGCGGTCAGGCCTGCCTTAAGCTCCGGTATGAGGCGCTTGTCTTCCGCCGTGCCCTGCAGCTTATCCAGCCCCCGCGATATCTCATTTGCGGATGATAAAACACCGCCGATCCTTTTCCTCAGCGAACCGGCCATTTTTTCCAGGCTCTCGGCGACATCCTTGAACTCGTCTTCCTTCCTCAGGTTAAATTTAGTCGTCAGGTCGCCTTCGGCGATAGAGATGGCCGATCTCTTGAAACGGTAAGCAGGACCGGCTATCTTGTGGGAGATAAATATGCTTGCCACGGCCATCACCAGGATCACGGCCAGGAGCCTCGGTATCAATTTCAAGTTCGCCGACGCCAGGATACCCGCCACGACCCCTTGTTCATGGTCACTCAAGAGTTTCGCCTCTTTAAAAACGCTGAGTTCCTTGTTTTCCGGCATGCGCATCCGGACCTGTTCGTAATCCCTCAGGCGCGAGGCGGTCTCCAGTTTGCTCGCCAGCGACTCCGTCGAGAATTCCGGGATCACCGCTCCCCAGATCCCGAAATAAAGGACGAAACCCGTGATGAATGAAGCGACCAACATGCTGGCCACGATGACCGACATATACCTCAGCTGGATCCCTGCGTTTATGAAATACAGGCGTCTCTTGTGATTTGTTTTTTTCATTTTGGCCAACCTCCCTGTTGTTTAACATTATAGGTATTCGCGTTTCATAAGTCAATTGACACCCTCACGATATTATGTTATTTTATAACAAATGTTAAAGACGATTTTGTCATCGACAGGCGATTTCTGCATGACGTTCCTGAACCTGATTTACCCGCAGGATTGCCTAGTCTGCAGCGGCAGGGCGCACGAGTTGAAACCCACCCCGCTTTGCGAGCCGTGCAACGACAGGATAATGGCTTACGTAGGGACGCCCCACTGGGCCACGGCCGAAAGGGAGCTGGCTTTCGACGCGGCCTACCATGTCGCCTCTTACGAAGATATCGTCAAGAAATGCATCTGCCTCTTCAAATACGAGGGTAAGACCCGCCTCTCGAAGGTCCTCGGCTCGGTCATGGTCGAATACGCCGCCAGGAACCTGAATTTCGGGTCGATAGACATGATAGTGCCGGTGCCGCTCCATCCGGTCAAATTACGCGAGAGGCAATTCAACCAGTCCGAGCTGATCGCCGAGCACCTGGCGAAAAAATTCAACAAAAAAATAGAGAAAAACTGGCTGAAGAGGATCAGGTATACCTCGCCGCAGGCCGGCCTTTCCAGGGAGCAGCGCCTCAGGAACCTAAAGGGCGCCTTCCTCGTCAAAAGGGACGCGGATTTCGCGGACAAGACCATCCTCCTCATCGACGACGTCATGACGACCGGCGCCACCCTGCACGAATGCGCCAAGACCATAAAATCCGCCGGCGCCAAGAAAGTGCTTGCCTATACCCTCGCGTGTGGGAACTAAATGAAGATAATAAGAAAGTACATCCTAAAAGAGATCATCGGCCCTTTCCTGGCGGCCTTCGTAGTCCTGAGTTTTTTCTTCATGGTCTTCAACATGATAAAACTGGCCGACATGGTCATAAACAAGGGCGTAAACTTCTTTTCGATCATGCAGCTTTTGCTCTACATGCTGCCGTCGGTCTCGACCTGGACCACGCCTATCTCGATCCTGGTGGCCACGCTCCTCGCCTTCGGCAGGCTCTCGGCCGATAACGAGATAACCGCGATGCGGGCGAGCGGCATAAGCCTCTACCGCCTCGTATTCCCCCTGGTGATACTCGGCCTGGTGATAAGCCTCATATCCTATGAATTCAACGATTGGGTCATCCCGTCGCTCCGTTATAAGATGAGGAGGCTGACCGCCCGGATAGGCACAAAGAACCCGGCCGCTTACCTGGACGCCGGCACTTTCATCAAGGACTTCAAGGGCTATATCGTCTTCATCTACGGGATCGACAAGAATAAGCTCACCAATATCAGGATATACCAGCCGCAGGAAGGCAAGCCGACCAGGACGATAATCGCCCAGAAAGGCGAGATAGATTACATCGAAGCGAAGGACGCGGTCCGGCTGAAGCTGATAAACGGGACGGTCGACGAACCCAATCCCCAGGACCCAAATAGTTTTTATAAACTGAACTTCAAGACGTACTATATGACCCTCGACCTCAACCAGGCCAGGAACCTGAACGTGGCAAAGAAAAAGGTAGACATGTCGATAGATGAGCTGAACCAGGAGATAAACAAGCTCGGCGCGGACTCGGTGGATACGACCCCACTGCGCATCGAGATACATAAAAAAATTTGCTACTCCTTCGCCTCCCTTATCCTGATACTCATAGGCGTGCCGCTCGGGCTCATGGCGCGGCGCGGGGAAAAAATGATAGGTTTCGCTTTAAGCCTCGGGGTGATCCTGGTCTACTATACCCTGCTCATCTTCGGGGAGGTCCTGGCTAAAAAAGGCATACTACCCCCGGGCCTGGGTATCTGGCTGCCGAATATCATATTCGGCGCGATCGGCCCGGCGCTCATATTCTGGATGGCAGAACAATGAAAATAATAGACAAATATATAACTACCGGATTCGTCTGGCCCTTATTGTACTGCCTCATCGTCTTCGTCTTCCTCTATATGGTCTCGGACGTCCTGAGCCGCATCGATACCCTGATAAAACAGGATATACCTTTTGACGTGATAAAGAATTATTACCTCTCCTCGTTCCCGGTGGTGATAGTCCAGACGGCGCCGTTCGCGATGCTGCTCGCGACGATCTTCCTTTTGGGAAACCTTAACCGGCATAACGAGATAATCGCGTTAAGGGCAAGCGGCGTCGACACCCTGCGCATAATATCCCCCCTCCTGCTTATAGGGCTGGCGATAAGCCTGGGCGTGTTCCTCATCAATGACAAGCTTGTCCCGCAGGCGTCGGTCACCATGAAGATGACCGATGACCTTTATTTCAGGAAATACAAGTGGGAGAGGAACCAGCAGCTCGAGAACATAACGATATTCGGGAAAGACGGCAGGCTCTTCTACGCGCGGACATACGATATCAAGAACAAGATCCTCTCGGATGTCGTCCTGCTCGAGCACGACAAGAACCAGGTGCTGAAACGCAAGATCACCGCCCAGCGCATGGAATGGACCGGGGACAAATGGAGGTTTATCGGCTGCGACGTATTCAGGTTCGACAAGGAAGGCAAGACCCTGGGAAAACCCGCCATTTTCCGGGCGCCGAAGATAATACAGTTCAACCAAAAACCGGACGACCTGCTAAAGGAACAGACCCAGCCCGAGTTCATGAATTACGGCCAACTGAAGGAATACGTGCACATCTTGAACCTGGAGAGCAAGTCTACGGCGAGGAAACTGCTGGTGGATATGTACTACAAGCTTTCCGTGCCTTTTACCGGTCTCGTCATCATGCTCATAGGCATACCGTTCGCGCTGAAGAGGACCAGGACCAAGGCGATGGGAAGCATAGGGATGGCGTTGGCGATATCGATCAGTTATTACGTGGTGAACGCGATGTTCCTCGCGCTCGGAAAAGGCGGGCTTGTTCCACCTGTGGTCGCCGCCTGGGCCGCGAACTTAGGATTCGCGGCCTTCGGCATATACCTTATCGCGAAATTGCGGACCTAGGCCTTACCTGCGCAGCCCAGGAGTTTTACCTTCCTCTTAACAACCAATTTAATGGCGTCGCGCGCCGGACCCAGGTATTTCCTCGGGTCGAACTCGGCCGGAGTCTCGAAAAAGACCTTCCTTATCGCCCCTGTCATGGCCAGGCGCAGGTCGGTATCTATATTTATCTTGCAGACGTTCATCTTGGCCGCCTTCGTTATCATCTCCTCAGGCACACCCCTGGCGCCGGGTATCTGGCCGCCGTAATCGTTGCATATCTTCACGAGGTCGGCAGGCGCGGATGATGCGCCGTGGAGGACGAGCGGGAAATTAGGCAGCAATTTGCCTATCTTCTCGAGCCTGTCAAAATCCAGTTTCGGCTCGCTCTTGAATTTATATGCCCCGTGGCTCGTGCCAATGGCAACGGCCAGCGAATCGCACCCGGTGCGTTTTACGAACTCGACAGCCTGGTCAGGGTCAGTGTATATCGCGTCTTTCGCGGCTACCGAGACGTTATCCTCGACGCCGGCAAGCTTGCCAAGTTCGGCCTCGACAGGTACGCCCTTCGTGTGCGCGTAATCGACGACCTGTTTCGTCAGCCTGATATTCTCCTCAAAGGGAAACTTCGACCCGTCGATCATGACAGAGGTGAACCCGCCGTCAACGCACGACTTGCACATCTCGAAATCCTCGCCGTGGTCCAAGTGCAGGACGCAGTCTATCCCGGTGCACTCCATCGCGGCGTCGACGAGATGGATGAGATATTGGTGACGCGCATATTTGCGCGCGCCTGCCGATACCTGCAGGATCACCGGCGCCTTCTCTTCGGCTATCGCCTCGGTGATGCCCTGTATGATCTCCATGTTATTGACATTGAAGGCTCCGACCGCGTAGCCCTCTTTATAAGCCTTCGCGAACATCTCTTTTGTCGATATGAATGCCACTTATCTCTCCTTTCGTAGGGTGTCCCCCAATGGGACGTCCCCTGTTAAGTGCCGGTCTCCCAGGAAGACAGGTATTTCTCCTGTTCCTTGGTCAAGGTATCTATCTTTGTCTTCATCGACTCGAGTTTCAGCGCCGCGATCTTCTCGTCTATGTCTTTCGGGACCGAATAGACCTTGTTCTGCAGCCTCTTCGAATTCTTCACGACGAATTCCGCGGAGAGCGCCTGGTTCGCGAACGACATGTCCATGACCTGCGCCGGATGGCCTTCTGCCGCGGCGAGATTGATGAGTCGCCCTTCGCCCAGCAGGTTGATCTTGCGCCCGTCCCTCAATGTGTATTCGTCGACAAAATCCCTTATCCTTCTCTTCTTCCTGCTCATCTTCTCGAGCGTCGGGATGTCTATCTCGGCGTTGAAATGCCCGGAGTTGCATATTATCGAACCGTCTTTCAGGGTCTTGAAATGCTCGCCCCTGATGACGTTCAGGTCGCCGGTAACGGTCACGAATATATCCCCGATCCTTGCCGCCTCTTTCATCGGCATGACCCTGAACCCGTCCATGACAGCTTCTATGGCTTTTAACGGGTCGACCTCGGTGACGATGACGTTCGCGCCCAAACCTTTCGCGCGCGACGCCGCGCCTTTTCCGCACCAGCCGTATCCGGCAACGACAAAATTCGTGCCGGCGAGGAGCTCATTCGTCGCCCTTATGATCCCGTCGATCGTCGACTGTCCGGTGCCGTAACGGTTATCGAACATATGCTTGGTCATGGCGTCGTTTACCGCGATGACCGGGAACATGAGCATCCCCTTCTGCTCGAGGCTCTTTAACCTTATTACGCCGGTCGTTGTCTCCTCTGTCCCGGCGATTATGTCGGAAACGAGGTCCCGCCTCTTCGAATGTATCGTGGAGACGAGGTCCGCCCCGTCGTCCATCGTGATATTCGGCTTGTGGTTGAGCGCCGCGTTGATATGCTTGTAATATGTCTTCTCGTCCTCGCCCTTTATCGCGAATACGGGAATTTTGTAATCCTTGACGAGCGACGCGGCGACATCGTCCTGGGTCGAAAGCGGGTTAGACGCGCACAATACGCAATCCGCGCCGCCGGCCTTGAGCGTAAGCATGAGCGCCGCCGATTCCGTCGTGACATGCAGGCAGCAGGAGAGCTTCACGCCCTTGAGCGGCTTCTGCGCCGCGAAACGCTTCCGTATCAGGCGCAGGACCGGCATGTTCTCGTCGGCCCATTCTATGCGCAGTTTCCCTTTTTTCGCCAGGTTGATGTTCTTTATATCGTATTTCATGCTTTCCTCGCGAGTATGGCTGCCTTATCGGTCTTTTCCCACGAGAAACCCATGTTCTCGCGCCCGAAATGGCCGTAGGCCGCGGTCTTCTTATAGATGGGTTTCCTCAGGTCGAGTGTCTCGATTATGCCCTTTGGCGTCAGGTCGAAATTCTCCCTCACGAGCTTTACAAGCCTCTCGCTTGGGACCTTCCCTGTGCCGAAAGTATCGACATTGACCGAGACCGGCTCCGCCCTTCCGATGACATACGCGATCTGGAGCTGGCATTTGTCGGCCAGGCCCGCCGCGACGATATTCTTCGCGACATACCTCATCATATACGCGGCCGAACGGTCGACCTTCGTCGGGTCCTTCCCGGAGAAAGCGCCGCCGCCGTGCGGGGTAGACCCGCCGTAGGTATCCACGATTATCTTCCTGCCGGTCATTCCCGTATCCGACTGCGGCCCGCCGACGAGGAAGACGCCTGTCTGGTTGATGAAAAATTCCGTATCTTTCGTCAGGTAATCACCGACGACCGGTTTTATTACCTTCTCTATTATGTCTTTGCGCGCCTTGTTTGAGAACGCGCCCCTCTCGACCGCTTCCTTGGTATGCTGGGCGGCAATGACGACGTTCGTGACCTTCCTGGGCTTGCCGTTCACGTAGTCTACCGTGACCTGCGATTTTCCGTCAGGCCCGAGATATTTCAATATTCCCTTCTTCCTTACTTCGGAGAGCTTCAAGGATAATTTATGCGCCAGCATTATCGGCAGCGGCATCAGTTCCTTCGTCTCGCGGCAGGCGTACCCGAACATCATTCCCTGGTCGCCGGCGCCGCCGCGGTCCACGCCCTGTGAAATATCGGGCGACTGGGTGTGTATCGCGTTCAGGATCGCGCAGGTGTGGTAATCGAAACCGTACTTCTGGTCCGAATACCCTATATCTTTAAGGACATTGCGGCATAGGTCGTGGACATGTATGAAGGTCCTCGTAGTTATCTCACCGCCGACAATGATCAAACCCATCGTGACATACGTCTCGCACGCTACCCTTCCCTTCGGGTCGTCCTTAAGGACCGCGTCGAGCACGCCGTCGGATATCTGGTCGCAAACTTTATCGGGATGGCCCTCGGTCACCGATTCTGATGTAAAAAGAAAATCTCGCTTTTCCATTCTCTGCTGTTTCTCCTTTATTTTTCCTGGAAACTTAAATTAGCCCTGCGGTACGACTCCAGGTCCCCGATATCGTACCAGACCCCTTTGAATATATAACACCTTACTTCCTGTCTCTTGCTCAGCCACTGTACGAAATGGCCGGGCGCGTCCTTTTCATCGCCTGCTTTAAGGAATTCCTCTATCAGGCCCAGCTTGCCCTTAGGGAAATAATAGATGCCGGTAGCTATCAGGGAGGTCGGCGGGTCCTGCGGTTTCTCAAGGAAGTTGGTCATGTCGCCTTTTTCGTCCACCTCAACGACGCCGTAGATGTTCGCCTTCTTCTTGTCCCCTATATCGTACGCGCCGATAGAGAAACTCTCGGGGACTTTTTTCGCGAAACCCCCGAAACCTTTCAATCCCCAGTCGAACATATTATCCCCGGCAAGCACGATCATGTCGTCGTCTATCTTCTGCCTGTTTATGGCGAGCCTTATATCTCCTATCGCGCCGAGCCTGTCGTCGTTCGTCGTGCTGCCGTCGTTCTCGAGGATTATCTTCTTCGTGGACTTGACCGTTTTCAGCCAATCGCCGATCACGCCGTAGAACTTCTGGTTGGTCACTATATATATCGTGTCTATCTCTTTTATGTCGCCGAGCTTCTGGACCAGGTGATCGGCTATCGTCTTCCTGCCCACGGTCAAAAGCGGTTTCGGCTTGTTTTTTGTCAGGGGATATAACCGCGTGGCATATCCGGCTGCGAGGATAACGGCTTTCATCTGATCTTGCTTAGCTCCTTTTTAAGGTTGGAGATCCTCTCGACAGGCGTCGGGTCTACGCCGTTTTGTATCGCGAGGTAACAGCTCACGAAATCCCCGGTATTTATCAGGTTGAACATCCTCGAAAGGAGGTTCCTGCCTTTCGACCTCACCTCGATGACCTTCGATTCTTTCTCGATCATGGCCTTGGTTATCTCTATCCTCTTGGCGACGCGCGGATGCTCGCTCTCGTCCCTCAATATCACGACCGTGAAATCTTTAAGGAGTTTTTTCGGGCCTTCCCATCCGACGGTCTCGTTATGGTTCAATTCCGGGAAGACGTGCGTCGACGCAAGGGTCTTCGCGTTCTCGGCGAGCTGGCCCCTCCATCTCACGACGATCGAATCGATATGCTTGTTGGCGCCGTAGATTATCACGTATTTCCCGCTCAATTCAGCCGCGAGATTTTTGGCGATATTTTTCGGCGAGGGGACTTCCGGGCCTATGACGTTGTCGCGGAATTCCCTCATATCGGCTATAGTCTCCCCGACATCCCCGGCCTTGTCATCGATGAAACCGAATTTATGCAGCACGTCCAGCCAGCTGAAGAAAGAATATCCGAGCGCCGACCTTGGCGGATTGCCTCCCGGTATATAAATGACGGGCACCTTGTCCTCTTTCGCGAGGACCTCGAGCTTGCCGCCGGAAGTTATAGCGATTATCTTCGCGCCCTTCATCCTCGCTTCAGCGTATGAGGAGAGCGTCTCTTCGGTGTCGCCCGAATAGCTGCAGGCGAGGAACAGCGTATCTTTTCCCACGAATTTCGGCAGCGTATAATCGCGGCTTACGTATATGGGTATCTTTATCTCATCGACCAGGTAAGAACGCAGCAGGTCGGCGCCGATCGCCGAGCCTCCCAGCCCCGAGAATACTATATTTTTGTAGCCGGCCCCGATATACGACTGGGGCACGAAGAAATCCTTCCCTATGGCAAAGGCCTTCTCGCACTGGTCCGGGAATTTCACTATCAGGTCGAGCATCCCTGACTTGTCCGTCTTTTTTATCTCATCGGTATTATCCAGGCCGCTCAATCTGTTCTCCTTTATTGAAGGTCAGGGACGAGTTCCCTGAGTTTCCTGGCCGCGAACTCCTCTATTTCGGTGCCGGTCGAGAGGGTAAGGGCCTCATTCGCTATCTGTTGGGCGGTCTTATAGTCGACCGACCTGATTATCTGTTTTATCACCGGGATATTGACCGGGCTGGTCGAGAACTCATCGAGTCCGAAACCGAGCAGGAGCAGCGTGAAAACCGGGTCACCGGCCATCTCGCCGCACATCCCGACCCAGATATTCGTCTTGTGGCCGATATCTATTACGCTCTTTATCAACCGTAGTACGGCCGGATGCGCCGGCTCGTAAAGATACGCGATCTTTTCGTTGACCCTGTCGACGGCCAGTGAATACTGTATAAGGTCATTCGTACCGATCGAGAAGAAATCCACTTCCCTGGCGAGGATGTCCGCGGTCATCGCCGCCGAAGGCACCTCTATCATCGCGCCGGTCTCGACGTTCTGGTCGAACGGGACATTTTCCCTCCTGAGCTCGTCTTTCATCTCACCCAGCAGTTTGTTCGCTTCGCGGAGCTCTTCCACCCCTGAGATCATCGGATACATTATCTTGAGCTTGCCGTGCGCCGAGGCCCTGAGTATCGCCCTCAGTTGCACTTTAAAAATATCCGGGCGAGCCAGGCAAAACCTTATCGCCCGCCATCCCATGAACGGGTTCATCTCTTTAGGTATCTTCAACTGGGACATGAACTTGTCGCCGCCGAGGTCAAACGTCCTTATTACGACGTAATCCGGCGCCGTCTTTTCCGCGACATTCTTATAGGCCTCGTATTGCTCCTCTTCGGTGGGAAAGTCAACGCGGTCAAGGTAAAAAAATTCGGTCCGGTAAAGCCCGATGCCGTTCGCGCCGTGCGATTTTACCGACGGCATCTCATCGGGTATTTCGATATTTGCCGAAAGGTGCACCTGGTGCCCGTCGCGCGTCACGCAGGGAAGGTCGCGCAGGTGGGTCAGTGACGCGTCGAATTCGGCGATCTTGGTCTTCGCCTGCTCGTATTTCGCGAGCGTCTCCTGGTCCGGATCGGTGATCACCAGCCCGTTTGAACCGTCGACGATAATAGTAGCGCCGCTCTTGACGCTTTTGGTCACGGACTTCAGGCCGACGACCGCCGGTATCTCGAGCGCTTTCGCCATGATGGCGGTATGCGATGTCTTGCCGCCTATATCCGTAGCAAAAGCTATGACATTCTTCTTATGCAGGGAAGCCGTATCTGACGGCGAGAGGTCATAAGCTATCACGATGACCTTCTCGCCTATATCCGCGAGCGTCTCGCGTTTTTTGCCGAGAAGGTGGAGCAGTATCCTCTTGCCGATATCGCGGATGTCCGCGACGCGCTCCCTGAGGTATTCGTCCTCAACTTTTTGGAACGCGCTCATATAATTCTTGAGCACATCGTCGAACACATACTCGACGCAGACGAGCTCTTTCTTTAACCTGGCTATGACATCCTCGATGAGCGTGCGGTCCTCGAGGACGAGGAGGTGGGCGTTGAATATCTCGGCGTGCTTTATGCCCAGCTGTTCGGAGATGCGCTCCTGGATGCCCAGTATCTCCTGTCTAGTCTGGATAAGGGCGTCCTCAAAGCGCGCGATCTCGCGGGGAAGGTCCCTTTCCGAGATCTCCCTCCTTATTATGGTATAGGCCTCGCTGTCTAATATGAAGACCTTGCCTATAGCGACACCCGGCGAGGCCGGTATGCCTTTAAGCAGCATCTATCTCTCCTGCTAAAACCTGTTCGAGCTCAAGCATGGCTTTTTCGGCGTCCTCCCCGTCGACCTTCAGGGTGACCTGGGCGCCTTTACCGGCCGCGAGCATGAGTATGCCCATGATGGACTTGCCGTTGACCTCGAGCTTGCCCTTTTTCACGATGACTTCCGAGTCATACTTATTGGCGATCTGCACGAAGATGGCGGCAGGCCGCGCGTGGAGCCCCGACTTGTTCTTTATGGTTATCTTCTTTTCCGTTATCATCTCATTCCTCTATTTTGATATTTTTCCTGATCTTCACGCCCCATACCTCGCGCGGCGCGAGCTTGAACTTCCAATGGAACAAAAGCGAAAGCTCCTGGTAAGTCCTTTCCAGCCCCTGATCGGAATCCGATACCGTCTCTATCGGGAAGTACCAGAGATCCGCGGCCTTTGAAAGCTCGAAATCTATTTTCACCCCGTACCACTGGTCGTTGACGTTTATGTTCGTCAGGCCGTGCGCCTCGCCCACTTTATTAAGATGCGGGTCCTTCAGCGAATAATTGAATTCCACGCCGAACCAGGGCTCAAACTCCCTCGTATCGATGTTCGTTACCTTGTATTCTATTTCCATCTCCTGGCTGTCAGGCTTGATGCTTACCGTCTTAGCCACTTTTAATTTATAGGCCTCGCCGGGCGCCACGTAATAATTGCCCTCGCGGCTGAGCTCGACCCCGATGCCCTTAGGCCTCGCCTCTTTCCTGATATCGTATTTATACTCGCCGCCCAAAAAATCCCCGGCCTCGCCGTATTTGCATGCCGCGAAATCCTTGACCGTCGTGCCTTCCTTCAAAAAATGGTCCAAAAGCGATACGCGCCTGTAAGAATCGTAGCTTAAGTCGGCGACAAGCTCGGCGTCCTTCTGCCTCGAGACGTTATGTATCGAGTCTATCCCGTCGCCTTTCTTTCCCGTATCGCGGGCCTTCGCCTTCTCCAGCGCCTTGTCGTGGTACGGCTCCCTGCGCCTCGCCAGCGTATTCGTCATGTTCAGCGCGAGCGGCTTGAAATCCAGTTCAAAGAGCGTCCCCCCGTTCCGCGGGGAAAAATCGAGCTCCAGCTTCGAGTTCGATACCAGCACTTCATCATACGAGTCGCAATCGAGATCCGTCTCTACCGACTCGACCCAGTTCGCGTCTTTATGCGCGGCCTTATCGAGTTCTTTCTGCGCCTTTACCAGGTTCGAATAAACCGCCGAGCGCAGGTGGTTCAGGTAGAGCCCGCCGAATACCCCGTGCCAGTAGGCGCAATTGCACTGGCCTTTATATAAATATTCCAAAGCTTTCTTCGACTTCGCTTCCGCAACCAGCCCGCTGATGAACTGCATCTTCTTCTGCATGCTGTTCGCTTCGGGATATTTCACCAAAAAATTCTTGAAATAACCGCCGCTCCACTCCATCATCTCGCGGTAACTGGCGCACGTCAGGTATATCCTGCCGGTCGGTTCGTTCTCTTTTATATATTCGGTCAGCGTCGTCGTCCTGATCCACGCCGATTCCCTCTCGAGGGCGCCGAAGAAATTTTCGAGCCACTTCTCCTCAAAAACCCACTTGTGTGTCCCGGGCCAGACGCCGAATTTCTCGCCGTCGTCCGCGTATAAACTTGCCGGGAACCCCTTCTCCTTCTGCTGCCCCAAATAATCTATCGTCTCCTGGGGCATCCGAAACGGTATCGTATACCTTAATCTCTCGGAGCCGGGGAATATGAATAATTTCTCCCCGTCATCCTCGGTCACGTAATACCCGGAAAGGTCGTCCGGCTTCCGCCCTACATACGAAAAATGCCAGTCATCGACTATCGCGAATTTTATGCCGGCCTTCGCCAGCGGCTTGATCAGCGTCGGCTCCCATACCCTCTCGGTCAGCCATACGCCGCTCGCCTTGTAGCCGGTGAAACTCTTTATCTTCTCGTTCATCAGCTTTACCTGGCCGAGGATATCGCGCTCCGGTATGAGCGTCAGTATCGGCTCATAATAACCGCCGGATAGCATCTCGACCTGCCCGCGCCCGACCATCTCTTTCAGCATCTTGATGAATTCGGGATGCTTCGCGTCTATCCAGTCGAGCAGGCAGCCCGAATAATGCAAGGCCGCCTTGAGCCGCGGATACCTGTAAAGCGATCCCAAAAAAGGCAGATACGACTTTTCGTACGACTCGGCGAACACCCACTCGAAATTACCGTCAGGCTGGTGGGAATGTATCGCCAGCAACAGATCTATCTTCTGCGGCATCAGAAGCTTGTCCCCTTTACTTCGTATATCAGTTCAAGTATCCTCTTGGATATCTTCTCGGCATTGTGCCTGATATAATCGTCGACGGTTATCATGTCGCCCTCGACCACTCCCAGGCCCATCTCGCGTATATTTTTTATATCCGCCTCAACCGGGTAAGCGTCCTCGGTCTTGTATTTTTCCAAAAAGCGCTGGGGTATCTTGGAGGTATTCACAAATATGTAATCCACGAAATCGCTGCTTGTATGCTTCAAGAGCGCATGGACATGGTCTGAGGCGGTATACCCGTCGGTCTCGCCGTGCTGGGTCATCACATTGCACAGGTAGATCTTGACGCCCCTGGACTTCAGTATCGCGTCGACCACGCCTCCCACCAAAAGGTTGGGCAGGATGCTCGTATAAAGGCTGCCCGGGCCGATGACGATCGCGTCGGCCTCTTTTAAGGCAACAAGCGCCTCGGGCGTCGCTTTAACGGTCGCGGGATTAAGATATAACCTTTTTATCCGGCTTACGGAACCGGTAACTTTCGGGATGGTGCTTTCGCCGGATGTCTCCGTCCCATCCTCTCGTTTCGCGACCAGTGTCACCTTTTCAAGCGTGGACGGCACCACACTCCCGCGTATCGCGAGGACCTTGCTCGATTCCTTTATGGCTTTCTCGAAATCCCCTGTGATCTTGGAAAGGGCCGTAATAAAAAGGTTGCCGAAACTGTGACCCTTCAGTCCCTCTCCCTCGGTAAAACGGTATTGGAAAAGTTCCCTCATAAGCCCTTCGGCATCAGAGAGCGCGATCAGGCAGTTGCGTATATCGCCGGGCGGAAGGACGTCGAATTCATTCCTCAACCTCCCCGAGCTGCCGCCGTCGTCGGCCACCGTGACGATCGCCGTAATATTAGATGTGTCTTCCTTAAGGCCGTGCAAAAGGACAGCCAGGCCGGTGCCGCCTCCTATCACCACTATCTTCGGGCCCTTGGAAAGCGCCCTCTGCCTGAACATGATGTCGAGCAGGTCTTTCTCGCGGCGCGGCAAAAAGACGGTAACGAACGATTTGACCATCTTGCGCATGCCGATTATCATCATCANNTTATACATGTATTTCTCGTAACCGAACCACAGGAATCCTGCAGCGAACATGACCGCGAGTATCCCGACGCTAAAGAGGAATATCCACCTCTTTATACGCATGCCGGGATATAACCATTTGAACCAGCGCATTCTATTACCTCAGGGAAAAATTAATGGCGTTTCGTATCTTCGTCTTCGATCAGCCTCAGGATGCTCTTCTCATCCTTGCATTGCCTGAGGGAATCGCGGAAGGGCTTGTCCTTCAGAAGGCGTGATATCCTGGCTAATGCTTTAAGGTGAGGGCCCGCGGAATCTTGCGGCGCTACGAGAAGGAAGAATATGTGCACCGGCTCTCCGTCGAGCGAATCGAAATTCACGCCCTTGGTCGAGAGGCCGAACGCGGCGGTCAGTTCCTTTATCCCGTCGCATTTGCCGTGCGGTATGCCCACTCCCTGGCCTATCCCGGTCGAGCCAAGCGCCTCGCGGCTGAGGAGGATCTTGACCAGCTTGTCCTTCTCCTTTAGCGCGCCGGCTTTGGCCAACAGGTCGACCAGCTCTTTGATCGCCCCTTCCTTGTCCTTCGCCTGAAGATCGGCGGTCACAGCATCCTGGTTGAGAAAATCCATTATCTTCATTACGGCTTCCTCCTCTTGACGTTGAAAAATGGAGCGGGTGAACGGGATCGAACCGTCGACAACTACCTTGGCAAGGTAGCGCTCTACCAGCTGAGCTACACCCGCGTTATCTTCGACTGCCAACGAACTGGTGCGCGGAAGAGGATTTGAACCTCCACGAGTTTCCCCAATAGCTCCTAAGGCTATCGCGTCTGCCAGTTCCGCCATCCGCGCGGAAACAAAAAACGAGGCACATGGTGAGCCGCGAAGGACTTGAACCTTCAACCAACAGATTAAGAGTCTGCTGCTCTACCGATTGAGCTAGCGGCCC
>PLNR01000011.1:215654-218185 GCA_003141835.1 Candidatus Omnitrophota bacterium
GCGCTCATCCCGACCCTCTGGCCCAGGGCGTCGGTAAATTCGAATTCCAAGGCGGTCTTTTTATCGACCTTATACCGCAGCATCCCGAAAAATTTAATTACTTTTTCGACCGGCCTCTTGTACTCCGAGACGCCGATCCCCAGCCTGTAGCTGAGAGTCCCGAACCGCCCCGATATCCCGGAATTTTCAAGCTGCGCCCTGAACAAAAATCCCGACTCGCCGCTCGAGTCAAGCATGTAGGCGATCTTGTCCCTGTCGGACAACCGCCACGCGCCGTTAAATACCAGGCTGCGCTCTTCTTTTGTCTTGCGCGCAAGGTTGGTCTTCTTATACCTGTATAATATACGGTTATCGTCGCCGATCTCCCAGACGCCGTCGAGGACGAGCACGTCCTGCGTCCCGTCTTCCTTGGACACGGCGAACGACAGGCGGTTGTTATCGTCGGCCTGCCATTTGCCTTTTAATTTCAGGATGCTCGCGACCTCGACATCCCTCTCCTTCTTCGAGGTTACGATGCAGGTGAGCTCATCAGGCGAGATCGAGGCCAGGTCGGCCCTCAAGGTGAGCGTTTCCTTCCCGGACAGGTCGGTAGTATCGGTGACGACGAATTCTACGTCGTGGTTACTGTTGAGCCGCCACCGGCTTGTCTGTTTTGATGAAGGCATACTGTGGGTCCAGTTTTTCGAGGAACTTCAGGCTGTATGTCCTGAAAAATACCGCGAACGGCAGGTTAAGCGCCATAAGGCAATATAACAGGAACAAGCAGACCGGCGTCAATGCCACGCCGAAGAATATCCAGTAAGGCAGGAGCGCGATGTGCGGGACCGTTTTTGTGACAAGCCACAGCGCCAGGACCACCAGGGCTACCGGTATCGCTACGATGATAAAACCCGCGATGAACGCCAGGAGATAGACTATGCCGGCGCCGATCCCGAGGCCTATCTTTATCAGGACATACACGACGAAGTTACCGGCGTTCTTTTTTATGAGCGCCCAGGACTTGCCCCACGCTGCAAGCGAGTGTATCCTCTCTTTATACATTATCGGGACGGCGAGGTCCCTCATTATAAGCGAGATCATCCCGGCTATAACGAAGGCTATCAATCCTACGATAAGGGCAGGGATCAGCATAAGGACTAACTTGATGACCTGCTCAGGGCTCGGGTGGGGGACATTGATAAGCCCCGATTTTATCAGTGCGGCGATGATAAGATATATTAAAAACCCTAATATGGCGAGGAAGACCGCGGTGAAGACGATATTGAAGCGAAAATACGAGTTTCCCACGTCCGCGTTCGCGCCGAAAGGCGCTTTGATAGATGCGTCGTTCTTAATGACATCTTCCAGAAATACGAACGAGAACCGCGAGCCCAGCCACATGAATATTACGACCAACGCAATAACTATTGCGATTATTACGGCAATGGTTGTGATTATTATGCGCGCTTCGGCCGCTGCCGCCCTTTTAGCGGCTTCCGGCGCCTGGGCCGGCTGGCCCGGCACGGCCTGTTTTTGTTCCTGCTTCTGCTCGTAATGGCTGTTGTTCCCGCCGCCTGAATTAAAATTACACCCATTCGACATCGCGCCGGCCATCAACGCGATAAAAGTGAGGACCATCCATTTTTTGAAATTGAAAGGTTTAAAGAGGATAAACTTTGTCCAATCAACCGATTCGCCGATTATCGCGCCGAAGTCGACCATCTGTCCCCCTTTTATCTGTTGTAGTGCTTTATATACCTCTGGAGCTCCCTGCCTGTCAGGTAACCGTTATGGTCGCTGTCGAATTTTTTCTGGTTGATCGTCGTGACTTTTACCGTGTAATAGGTGCTAAACTTCTGCTCCCTTATCATCCGGCCCTCTTCGGCCGAGCTCTGCCTCGCCAGCGGGACGGTATTTTGGGGCGTCGCGGCGGTGAGGGGTTTGCTTACTTGCGTATCGGAATACGCGAACGGGGAAAAAAGTAAAATAATTATGGCGACGATCCCGGGGGTCATCCTCATTTCGGCACCTGTTTCATCGCCTGCTTCTTTGCCCTACGGATTTTCATCTGTTTATACAGGACGAGCCCGCCGTGAACGCAAGCGAAGACGAACGTCGTTATTCCCATCTTCCCGTGAATACTGTAGTTGGCGCCGGTGATCCCCAGCACCGCGGTTATGACAAGACACGTAAATGTCGCTATGCCGGAGTAGATTATCAGCCTATACAATGTGAACATTCGCAACCTCCCTCTTTCCAGTTGGTTATATTCTATGGTATAACGGCTTTGTGGTCAACATTATAATTAGAGAGAAAAAAATTGCCCTCCCCTTTCGAGGAGGGCAAGCAATCTAACGTCCTATAACGTGAAGTGTCCCTTTTTGAAACGTCCCCTATTTCTTGCGCACTATTTCTTGCGCAATCTTCTTACAACCAAAACCGTCCCGCCTAACAGGCATGATATAGACGTAAGCGGCTCAGGAAGGGTAGGATAGCTACTGCTATCGCCACGACTGTCCTGATTATCAGCGAAAGCTCCATTCGACAAAGTT
>PLNR01000011.1:218271-219699 GCA_003141835.1 Candidatus Omnitrophota bacterium
AGTATCCGTCTTTGCCCCAGTCCGTGCCCCAGGAATTGCGCACAATAAAGCGTTTGGAGACTTGGTCATAGCCCACAGCCATCACGGCGTGCCCTCCGATGGCCCTCTCCTTCTTCCCTGGCATGTGAACTATGCCTGTGCGCAAGACTTCCTGCGACTCAAAACTCTCGTAGACGGTAAAGCCGAAGACAAACGCATATCCCTCGGCAAGGCAGGCAAGCATCTCATTCAAGGAACTAATGCGGTGGTAGGACGTAATGCGGTGTTTTTTGGCTTCTGTGAAGCATTTAAGCGGCGGTTTGCGGGTAAATTTGCTTATCTGGTAAGGCCAGAGCGTCTCCTCGCATACGCCCGAGTTCTTCAATGTCTTTATGCCTACGCGCAGGGACGCGCCTGAATCATAGCGGATGGTATGCATAAGCGCCCGCTCGTTGTAATAGATGAATAGCCGACTCACGTCGGTATATTTAAAGTCAGCTATCTTATCGAGGAATTCGATGTTTCCGGCAAGCGCCTGCGCGGTACAGCTTCCCAGGTCCCCCTGCCTCTCTATCTCCGAGCATAAACCCCGCAAATCGACCTTGCGCGGCAGGCGGATGACCGGCTGTATCGCCTTATATAAATAGTCCCGCTGGTCCGGTATGTCCGGAAGCCAGCCGTAGGCCCTATTTTTCACAATCTCTCGTATATCGCCTTCGGAATTACAAAGGTCCTGTTGTTAAGTATCGCGCCTATGACCACTTTTCTATCCGTCATGGGCTCGAATTCAAACCTGACCGCCTGTTTCCTGGTCTTACCCTCGTCTATCACTATCAATACGCCCTGGGCATGCGAGACGAGATTAAGCGTATCCTTTGTCTCCCTGAGATTAGCGCCGTCGATCAGGACAACATCATACTTTTCGGAGACGTTCTTAAGCAGTTCAGCCATCTTATGCGACTCCAAGAGCGTCACCGGGTTCAGGTCGGGCTTGCCCGCGGTCAACACCGATACCTTATCGCTCATATGGACCACGGTTTTATCGAAAGACGACCTGTCCTCAAGTATATCTACAAGGCCGGCGCTATTTGGCACTTTAAACAGATGATGCAAAGCCGGTCTCCTAAGGTTGGCGTCTATCGCCAACACTTTACATCCGGGTTTCGCGGCCATCAGTTTGGCTAAATGCGATATAACAGTCGACACGCCTTCCTTCGGCATTGCCGAGGCCACGAGCAGCGTCTTAACCTTCTTATCCTTCATCTCGAAATATACCTGCTCGGCAAGCTTGTAATAAGCTTCCGGACGGGCCATTTTAGGCACAGAGCCGAGGAACGATACCCCGAGGAACGCCTCTACTTCCTGCGGTGATTTGAACGTCTGGTCAGTATAATCAAATATGAAGGCGAGTATTAAACCGAGTAAAATACTTGCCAGGAACGCCAACGC
>PLNR01000003.1 GCA_003141835.1 Candidatus Omnitrophota bacterium
TGGTTGCCCCGCTAGGACTCGAACCTAGACAGCAAGATCCAGAATCTTGTGGGCTACCATTACCCAACGGGGCAGAAATTTAGGATCTTTTATTGCCGGAGAACAATTATACCTGATTTCCCGCGGAAATAAAACCTATTTTAACGGGGGGGCCCTTTCGCTCAGGACGACCACCCTGTCCAGGTTGCTCGAGAGCACGATGTTCTTCCTTGCGCTCCCGAAAAAGCCGTTTATCTTCTCGCGACCTTCATCGGTCAGGACGCACAGCACCTTGTCTTTATCTTTGAAAAAGGTCACCGCTTCCGCTTCCGTGCTCAATACGTCCAGGGGGTGATCGCTCCAAAAAGGTTTTTTTCCGCCCATATTCAGGACCAGGACGGGGTTACCTGTATAAAAGTACACTCCCCTCACGTACATTTTGCTGCAAACTATCGGTTTGCCTTCATAGCCGTATTCCCTGATTATCCCGGGCAGGTCGTGGTCGCTAAAAGCCGTCTCGAGTTTAGCCGGGACCGAAGAGAGGCCGCCAATCAGGAAAGCGGCGAGCGCCGCAATATTCAAAAATACCGCCTGCCTGACCCTGCCCTTCATAAGGGATACCCCGCCAGCGGCCATGAACAGGAAAAGCAGGAAAAGGCTCAGGAAGAGGGGTTTTGCCAGGGCCGGGTATTCTTTCGCTATTAACGGGGATGCTATTAAGCCCGCCGCGCCAAGCAGGATATTAATAACACCGGCAGGGACCAGCAGCTTCGACCTTCCGGACAGGGAATCTACCGAGATGGCGAGGGCGCAGCACAACGCCGGGAAGAGCGGAAGTATATAACTGGCTAACTTGGAGTGCGCGAAGGTAAATATTATAAAGGTCGAGACTATCCATGAGGCGAGGAAGAGGTATTCGTCCTTATGCTTTTTAAAACCTTTCCCCAGGAATAGAAGGTACGCCGTCCAGGGGGCCATCCCCCCAGCCACGACGGCCGGATAGAAATACCAGGTGTCGGAACTCCTATGCTCCGCATAAATTATCCTGTGCCAGTTATCGCGCACAAAGAATTCCCACGCGAACGCGTTCCCGTATTTAACAAATTCGTAAACGAACCAGCTGCACCCGAACGCCAGGAAGATCAACCAGTACCGGTTCAGTATGAATGCCGGCAGGGCCTTGATCCCCCTGACCAAAAAAAGGAACGGGATTATGGCGGCGAAAGATAAGGCGATCGCAAGCGGCCCTTTTGTCAATACCGACAAAGAAAGGGCTATCATGAAAAGGACAATATATAAGTCCTTTTTGGACCTGTACCAGAGGTAAAAAGCATAAAGGGTGAACGCCGTAAATACCGAAAATACTATATCGGTGATAACGGTCTTGGAAAGCCCGAAATAAAGACCGGCAGCCGACAGGAAGAGGGCCGCGTAAAAAGAAGCCGGGCCCCCGGAGAACTTCCTCATGAAAAAATAAGTGCCCAGCACTCCGATCAGCCCGACCATGGCCGGGACGAACCGCGCGGCGAACGTGTTGATGCCGAATATCTTGAAGGAGGCCATAAGCTGCCAATAGAATAAAGGGGGTTTCTCGAACTGCGGCTTTCCGAAGATAAGCGGCGTAAGCGGGCTCTTGTTAGCGAGCATCTCTTTCGCTGTGCCGGCGTAGAAGACCTCATCCGGGTCGGTGAGGTTAATGGATGCGCTGCCGATAAAATACAAAAAAAGACAGCATACTATAAGGATAAGAACGTTTATTTTGTCAGTCATCTTTAATTTTTAGGAGGGAACCGGTCCAGATACGACGGTAAATATTGTCTTTTTATTTAACTCTTAGCGACCTTATTATATGATCAAAATCTTTGCTATATCTGTCGAAATCCTCTTCGGCGTTCTGATATTTGACGGTATAAAATCTGCCGCCGCCCTCAAAGACTATGATCCTTTCCCTCATCGGTATAAATTTGCTCTTCACGCTGTAGAGCCTGTCCGGAATCTTAAAGGAGAAACCGAGATCCGCGGCCTCTCCGGCGGGAATCTTGACTTTGGTCCTACCGAGCAATTTGCCGTCCTTAAATTTCAATTTGTTGGCCACAAGACTGTCTTCAAAGACTTCGACCGTTTGGGCATTCATAACCGGAAACGATGTGATTTGCATAAACGCCCTATAGGCTTTTGTGCCGGCTTTATCCCGTGGTTCGCCGAAATAGACATCGGCATAGCTGCCGTTGGTCCCGCGCGTTTCCCTCCCCTCCCATCCGGAGATATAATCCATCGTTATGTTGAGGTCTGGCGCCTCGCTGGAATATTTTTTAAACCTTCCCGCTCCGGAACAACCATTCAACGTAATCATATAGATTGCTCCCAATAATAAAAAAATGGATATCCTTACGCTCATCTTGTTCATCTCGCTGGCTCCATCACTCTCAATACTCCGGTAAAGTCGTATAGGCCTTCCCGTAATTGCCGCTTCTTAGTTCTGCCTTGAAGTCGGCTTCGGCCTGCGCCGCAGGAACCTCGTTTAGAATGGACGCATTGTAATCCAAATCATAAGGGTTTGTATCGGCTCCCTTTATCTGAGTCCATACCGTATTTTCATTATTAAAAGCGTTAAATTCCTGATCTATCGAATTGCCCGGTGAATGAGTTATGTGAATATCGCCATCCGTTATCGGCCGGGGCGGGGTCCCGAACGGATCCGATATAAGGGGATTGGCTAATTTCGTGGTATCTATCCATTCCTGAGGATTATAGTCGTAATCAGCGTGAGTCGCTTCGTGGGAAATTATCGCAGCGATGGCGCTATCGGGATAGCCTTCGCTTAACAAAGCCTTATTTACAAATATCGTGTTACCCGTCACAAATACCAATTTTCCGTTGATATTTTCGGTATGATCGCGAATGCCCCACCAAAAAGCATCGGTTCTGTTCGTCTCGCCGTAATCGGCCATGTTGACATAAACAACTTTAATCTTATTGTCATGTATCAAATCGTCCGCATATTGACCCCAAGCTGGTGCGTTGTTCAGCAAGTCCACGATATTCTGCGGCACTGCGGATTGATGCGGATATAGGACGGCCGCTCCTCCGCCTGAGGGGTTCGGGCCGCTTGAAAGAGGAGGATTATCTGCCGGGCTGCTTGGGCTTCCGCCGCCCGGGCCTCCGCCGCCTGGACCTCCGCCGCCCGGGGGAGAAGGATTATCCTGGGGTGGAGTACTTTCGGGTTCGCCGACCGATTCCGGTGAGACAGGGCCTGTCTTATTCCTGGCTATTACGGTCGGTTCCGTGGCGAGAGCGCCGTTATTTATGTCATCCAGTATCTTTTCGGCGAGGACGATAAAATTATCATTCGTTACGCCGACGACTTTGTAATTATACTCTTTCGATTCTATGTTCAGCCCTAGATTTTCGTTTACCTCTTGCGTATTATCGGCCGCCACATACTCGCCGGTATTCATCTGGTTTACTTCTTCGGCCTTGCCGATAGAATCGACCGTGGCAACAGCCTCCACATATTTGGACTTGTCTATAGCGGACCTGTAAAAGGCGAAAATAAGGCCAAAAAGGACACCCACTACCGCCAGCGCGATCATTATCTCGACTAGCGTGAACGCCTTCCTTCCTGTCCTCTTATATCGCATAACCCTCTTCATGCTATAATTTTACCATATCCTTGCAAAATATCAAACCCCTTATTTTTTCTCCGAAAGCGACTTAAGCGCCTTCTTCGCGCCCTCGTCCTTCCCGTTAATCGCAAGGACCTTCTGGAATTGGTCCCGCGCCGCGGCGTAATCGCCTTTAAAGGCGTAAGCTACGCCGAGATCGTATAAGGCCGTCGTGTTATCCGGCTCTTTCGCTATCACTTTATTGTATTCGCTTATCGCGTTATTATAATCCTTCTCCTGCATGAACAGGAATGCGAGGTTATAATGGACCTCCGGCATGTCTCCGTTCTTCTCTGCGGCCTTCTTGAACATCTCCATCGCGCGCCGGTTGTCCTTATCCGAGGCGTATATAGCGCCGAGGTTGTTAAGGACCTTCGCGTCCATATCCTGGCTGTCGATTATGAATTTGTAATCTTCGGCGGTCTTCGAAAATCTTCCCGCCTTCTGGTTAAGCACGGCGCGGAGATAATGCACCTCGTTGCTTTTAGGGAACGATTGCACCAGGAGGTCGCATAGGTCCGCGGCATCGTTATAATTGCCGGCCTTTACTTTTTCCTCTATCGTCCTCAATATCGTACCGTAATCATACTTAGAGATCGACCCGTCGTCGTTTTGTATCTTTTCTATGCGTTCCGGGTTTATGGCGGTATCCTTCGAAGCGCCTTTGACCCAGACGGAATTTTTGTCCCGGCCGATCACCTGTTCGGAGGCGGTCGTGCCGTCTCTATAGAATATCTTTTCCGCAGACGCGGGCTTGCATACGAGCAGGAGCCCGAAGACCACCGGCACTATAAGGGCTTTCGAAAGGCCCGCTTTAAGGCGCGCCAGCACCTTTTCCCTGCCGATAAGCTCCAGCGTCTCAAAAAGGCCCGCGCCTACCTTGTGGCCGGTAACCGCTACGCGTATGGGATGTATGAATTCGGCCGCCTTAACGCCGGACCCTGAGGCGAGGTCCCTGACGCAAGCTTCGAGGTCCTTCGCGCCGAACGCCTTGAGCGAACTGAATTTCGCGATGACCGTCTCCATCCTCGCTTTTACTCCCTCTTTCGCGAGCACAGAAGCGACAGCGGCTTCGTCGTAATTTACCGCATCGGTAAAAAACGGCGCGGCCGAATCGGCGAGTTCTGCGATCGTCTTCGCGCGGGGATGGAAAAGCTCCACTACTTCGGAGAGACGCGCCTTGTCGTGGCCCTCCCCGATCACACCTTTTTCTTTAAGCCTCGGCTCGACGAGCTTGACCAGGTCTTCCGTTTTCCTTGCCCTCATATATTCGCCGTTCATCCAAATCAGCTTATTTATATCGAACACTGCGCCGGTCTTGCCGACCCTCTCGAGGGAGAATTCCTTTATTATCTCTTCTATCGGCATCACCTCGCGGTCGCCTGTCGGCGCCCATCCCAGGAGGGATATATAATTGACCAGCGGGTCCGGCAGGAAACCCATCTCTTTGTAATCCGAAATAGATGTCGCGCCATGGCGTTTTGACATCCGGGAACGATCCGTACCTAATATAAGGGGTATGTGCGCGAATTTCGGCGGCTCGATGCCGAGCGCCTGGTATACGGCCAGCTGTTTCGGCGTATTGGATATGTGGTCGTCGCCGCGTATCACATGGGTTATCTTCATGTCGTAATCGTCGATGACGCACGCGAAGTTATAGGCCGGAAAACCGTCGGACTTCATGAGGACGAGGTCCTTCTGCAGGTTCATATCGAACGATACCGGGCCGTGGACGATGTCGTCCACCGTCATCGTCGTCTTCGGCATGGCCAGGATCACGGCTTTCTCGCCGCCGAGCGTCCCTTCGGCCTCGTATGCCTTGCCTTCTTTCAGCAACCTTTTGGAATATTCGCGGTAAACGTCGAGCCGTTTCGTCTGGTAGAACGGGCCCTCATCCCAATTCATTCCCATCCACTCGAGTGAGGAGATTATCTCCTCCAGGAATTCGTCTTTCGACCTCTCCCTGTCAGTGTCCTCGACCCTGAAGACGAAAGTGCCCTTCTCGTGCCTGGCGAAGAGCCAGTTGAAGAGGGCGGTGCGCGCGCTTCCTATATGGAGAAAACCCGTCGGAGACGGGGCAAACCTGACTTTTACCATCTTACGATTACCTTGAGACCAGTTTGGCGCCTTCCTTCAGCGCTTCTTCGTTTATAGGAATAAGGTCCTGCTTGTCCGGGGGGATGACCTCCTTTAAAGCGTCGACCAATGCCCTCATTGATACTATCTTTAATTTCGCGTTCAACGCGCCGAGCGCTATCATGTTCGCGCAGCGCGTATTGCCCAGCGCCTTGGCCATCTGCGTCATCGGTATCTCAAGGACGTCTATATCCTTCCTCGCCGCGTCCCTGTCGATCAACGTGGAGTTGACTACCAGGGTGCCCGATTTCGTAAGCGAATCCTCATACCTGTCCATCGAAGGCCTGTTCATGACAATGCATGCGGTCGGATTCGTTATGACCGGCGAAGGGACCATCTCATCAGAAATTACGACCATCGAATGCGCCGTGCCGCCGCGGACCTCGGCGCCGTAGGAAGGCATCCATGTCACTTTTAATCCCTCGCGCATCGCGGCCCAGGCAAGGACCTTGCCCATAACCATTATCCCTTGCCCTCCGAAACCCGCGAATATTATCTCTTCTTTCATTTTTTCATTTTCTGGTTCTTTTTAGTGGCTTAAAATGACCCTGAGTATGTGCTCATGGGTCATTTATGTATCCTTTATCACGCCGAGGGGATATTCTTTTACCATCTCACCTGAGATGCGCAGGCATGCGTCCTTAGGCGATAGACCCCAGTAGGTCGGGCACGGCGACAAGACCTCGACCAGGGAGAAACCTTTCTTGTCTATCTGGTTCTTGAAAGCCTTTTTTATGGCGGCCTTTGCCTTGATGATGTTCGCCGGCGAATCGACCGACACTCTTTCGACATATCTCGACCCGGGCAGCTGCGCCAAGAGCTCGGTGATCTTCAGGGGATACCCGTCCCGCGTTACATCGCGGCCGAGCGGCGTCGTCGATGTCCTCTGCCCGATCATCGTCGTCGGGGCCATCTGTCCGTTCGTCATCCCGTATACGCCGTTATTTATGAATATCACGGTTATGTTCTCGCCGCGGTTCGCGGTGTGTATGATCTCGGCGGTGCCTATCGCGGCAAGGTCGCCGTCCCCCTGGTAGCTGAAGACTATCTTATCCGGATGGACGCGTTTTATCCCGGTCGCGACGCAAGGAGTCCTGCCATGCGCCGCTTCGGAGCAGTCGAAATCCCAGTAATCGTAGGCGATGACAGCGCAGCCGACAGGGCATACTGCGATCGTATCTTCGCGGATGCCGAGCTCATCTATCACCTCGCAGATGAGCCTGTGGGCGAGGCTGTGCCCGCAGCCTGCGCAATAATGTGTAGGCACATCCCTTAAAGATTTAGGCCGCTCGAATACCTTTTTCATACCCGCACCTTGTTCCTTGATTTTGCCTTGAGTATGTCCCTGATGATATCAAGGACCGCGTCTTCCGTAGGTATGCCGCCTCCCGCCCTTCCGTAAAAATGTATCGGTTTCCTCCCGAGCACGGAAAGTTTTACGTCGTCTACCATCTGGCCGGCGCTCATTTCGACGACGAGGAACGCCTTGACCCTCTTCGCCAGTTTTTGCAGCTCGGCTTCGGGAAAAGGCCAGAGCGTGACAGGCCTGAGCATCCCGACATGAAGCCTCTCCTGCCTGGCTTTCGATATCGCCGAACGCACTATCCTGCTGGTAGTGCCGTATGCCACCACCACCAGGTCCGAATCCTCTGTGTAGAGCGAATCGAAACGGACTTCCTTGGATTTCACCTTGCTGTATTTCATCTGGAGGAGCCTGTTGAGCTCCTCGAGTTCGCCTTCACCCAGGTATAAAGAACGGGTGACGTTCGGCTTCCTGCCTTTGCATCCGGTCAGGGCCCACGGCTTGTTGCGGGGGTCATGGCTTGCGGTTTTCCCGTGGAGGTGTTTCCTTACGACCTCTATCGGCTCCATCATCTGGCCGAGGATCCCGTCGCCGAGTATTATAACGGGATTCCTGTATTCATCGGCCAAGTCAAAAGCGAGATGCGTCAGGTGCCAGGCCTCTTCCACCGCTGATGGCGCCAGGACTATCGTCCTGTAATCGCCGTGGCCGCCGCCCCGCGTCGCCTGGAAATAATCCGCCTGGGACGGGGCGATGTTGCCCAATCCCGGGCCGCCGCGCATCATGTTAACGATGACCGCGGGGAGCTGGCATGCCGCAAGATACGATATGCCTTCCTGTTTTAGGCTTATACCCGGGCTTGAGCTCGACGTCATCGCGCGCGCGCCTGCCGCGGCCGCGCCGAAGACCATATTTATCGCGGCGAGCTCTGATTCTGCCTGGATAAAAGTCCCTCCTGATTCGGTCATTCTCGACGACATATACTGCGTCAGCTCATTCTGCGGAGTTATCGGGTAGCCGGCGTAAAATGTGCATCCGGCATGGACAGCAGCTTCCCCGATCACCTCGTTGCCGCACATCATTATCTTCGCCATTTATTTGAATACCTCGATGCATACATCCGGGCACATCATCGCGCAAATCTTGCAGCCCTTGCACTTATCCGACTCGCGGAATTTCGCGGGATGGACGCCGCGGACGTTAAGCGATTCATCCATGAAGATGAGCTTCTCCGGGCAGTTTACCGAGCAGAGCTCACAGCCTTTGCACGCATTCCTATTTATGGTTATCTTTGCCATCTATCTAGCGCACTTCCCCTTCGCGCATACCTTTTTTATCTCGTTCGCTATACCTTGCGCGTCCAATCCGTAATTCTTGAGGAGCTCGGGCTTCTTCCCGTGCTCGATGAACTTGCCGGGGAACCCCATCCTTTTTACGGATATGCCGCTGATCTTTTCGCGCTCAAAAAATTCCATCACAGCGCTCCCGAAGCCGCCGTCAAGGACCCCCTCCTCAATGACCACGAACATATCCGTCTTCGATGCCAGGGCTTTCAGCAATTCTTCGTCGAGCGGCTTTATGAACCTCATATTCACGAGCGAGCTTTTTATCCCCTCATTGAACAGTAGTCCCGCGGCCGCAGCGGCAGGCCAGACCATCGAGCCGACGGCAAGGATAGCGAGCTCTCCCTCTTTTGACATCACCTCGGCCTTGCCATAGGAGACCGGCGCGGTCTTTTCGAGTATAGGAGGAGATACGACCTTTCCGCGGGGATATCTTATCGCTACCGGGCCTTTACATTCGTCGACCGCGAACTTAAGCATCGCCTTAAGTTCGGACTGGTCCTTCGGCGCCATTATGGTCATGTTCGGTATGTGCCTGAGGTAAGCTATGTCGAAAAGTCCGTGATGCGTAGGCCCGTCCTCGCCCACAATACCCGCGCGGTCGAGGCAAAGCACTACATGGAGATTTTGCAGGCACACGTCGTGTATTATCTGGTCGTAAGACCTCTGCAGGAAAGTCGAATATATGGCGACGACCGGAATGAGCCCGCCTTTCGCCAGCCCGGCCGCGAACGTCACCGCATGTTGTTCGGCCATGCCGACATCAAAAAACCTGTCCGGATAAGCCTTCTGGAACTCGTCGAGGCCGGTGCCGTCCGACATGGCAGCCGTTACCGCCGTCACCTTTGGGTTATCTTTCGCGATTTCCATTATCGCGTCTGAAAAAGCATCAGTGAAAGACACGCCGGAGTTCGACGCGGGTTCCTTCAGGTCTCCCGTCTCAACATTAAAGGGCGCGGTGCCGTGGAACCTCTCGGGATGTTTCTCGGCAGGAGCGTACCCCTTCCCTTTCTTCGTAAGCGCGTGTACCAATATCGGGCCATCCAGGTTCAAGGCGCTGTCTATAGTCTTTATAAGCTCTTCGAGATTGTTCCCGTCGATCGGGCCGATGTACCTCAGCCCCAACTCCTCGAACAACATCCCGGGTATCAGGAGGCTTTTCACGCTCTCCTCGAGCCTCTTCGCGGCGCGATACGCCCTGAAGCCGTACCACGGGACCCTTTTGACAAGGCCCTCAAGGTCTTTGTGTATCTTATTATATGTGGGGTTGATGAGTATTTTGTTGAGGTACCTCGAGAACGCGCCGACCGAAGGCGAGATTGACATCTCGTTATCATTTAATATTATCAATAGGTTCGTGTTCGTGTGCCCGGCGTGGTTGAGCGCCTCGAGCGCCATGCCGCCGACGAGGGAACCGTCGCCTATGACGGCCACGACCTTATATGCCTCGCCCGCTATATCCCTCGCCTTCGCCAGTCCCAACGCGGACGATATGGAGGTAGAGCCGTGCCCGACCGTAAAGCAGTCGTATTCGCTCTCGTTGATATTCGGGAAACCGCTTAAGCCCCCGAGCTGGCGGATCGTCTTGAATTTATCGCGCCTGCCGGTAAGTATCTTATGGGCGTAGGCCTGGTGGCCGACGTCCCAGACTATCTTATCGTAGGGCGTATTTAAACAATAATGGAGGGCGATAGCTATCTCTACCGCGCCGAGGCTCGGGGCGAGGTGGCCGCCGGTCTTCGATACGGTATCGACCAGGTATTCCCTGATCTCTTTAGCCAGGAGCTCGCGGTCTTCCTTGGACAGGACCTTGAGATCTTGCGGAGAATTTATGGAATTAAGGATTTTGAACATAATTTATTTCTTGCGGTTCAAGATGAAATCGGCCAGGTCGCCTAACGGCTTGGCCTTTCTGCCGAAGACCTCCAGTTCCCTGTGGGCCTTCGCGATAAGCCGCGCCGCCTCCCTTTTCGCGCCGTCTACGCCGAGCGCCAGGGCAAAACCTTCTTTATCTAATATATCATCTACGACCTGGAACGTAAAGCCGATATATTCGCCGTATCTCTTGAGCGCATCGAGTTTCTTTTTGGGGGCTTTGGCCGATATCGCGCCTATCCTGCAGGAGGCCGCGATAAGGGCGCCGGTCTTGTGGGCATTTATATAAGTGAGCGTCGGCAGGTCCGGGTCGGACTGGTTCTGGATATCCACGACCTGGCCGCCTATCATGCCGTTAGAGCCTATCGCCTCGGCAAGCGTACTTATTATCTCGTTATTTACGGCAGGGTCCTTGCCCCGGCTTAAAAGTTCGAAGGCGTGGGTCAAAAGCGCGTCGCCGGCCAATACCGCTATTCCCTCGCCGAATTTTTTATGGCAGGTGGGTTTCCCCCTCCTGAAATCATCGTCATCCATCGCCGGGAGGTCGTCGTGTATCAGGGAATAGGCGTGGACCATTTCTACGGCGCAGGCCGCCGCCACAACCCCTTTTAAGTTCCCGCCGCACGCTTCGCACGAAGCCAGCGTAAGTATAGGCCTTACCCTTTTGCCCCCGCTTAAGACCGAGTACCTCATCGCCCTGTGGATCTCTTTCGGATATTCTTTTTCGGACGGGAGATAAAAATCCAGGGCCGCGTCGACCAATTTTTGCCTAGATTTAAGGTATCCTGTGATCTTCAATCGGGTCCTCCTCGTTAATCCTCGAGCGACTTTTCGTCGAACGGTTTCGCTTCCAGTTTCCCGCCGCCGGTCTTGACGAGTATTTCCACTTTCCTGCGCGCGGTATCAAGTTTCTTCGAGCAGAATTGCGCCAGTTTCACGCCTTCCTCGTATTTCTTGAGCGAGTCGTCAAGCGAAAGTTCTCCGGACTCGAGGTCGGACACGGTCTTCTCCAGTTTTTTCAGCGCTTCTTCAAATTTCATCTCGGCAGTCATTTGGCCTCCTCCTTGACGATCTCTTTCACCTCGCTTGTCAACCGCCCGCCTGCGAGCCTTGTTTCTATTATATCACCTGTCTTTACACCTTTCACGTCCCTTAATAATCTTCCACACTGAGGCGAGACTTCGCGCTTCGGCATCTGGAGCGTTATGCTGTATCCCCGTTTCAATATAGCAAGCGGGGAGAGCGCGTCAAGCATGCCGACCAGGGAATTCAGCTGCTCCGTCCCCATCTCAACGGCGTGGGTGATATGGCTGTCCATCCTCCTGCGCAGGTCGTCTATCTCCTGGCTGTAACGCTCTACCGCCTCAATAGGGTATTTACGTAATATCCTTACCAATGACTCGAGTTTGTCGGCCAGGTCTTCCTTATTCGCGATGACAAGTTCGGCCGCTGCCGAAGGTGTGGGCGCGCGCATATCCGCGACAAAATCCGCTATCGTATAATCTATCTCATGGCCCACGGCCGATATTACAGGGATCTCCGAACCGTATATCGCCCTGGCAACCGCCTCTTCGTTAAAGGCCCACAGGTCCTCGAGGCTGCCTCCGCCCCTGGCAAGTATCATGACGTCAATGCCTTTCACGCGGTTCAGGTCTTTTATCGCTTCCGCGATCTGGACGGCAGCGCCGTCACCCTGCACCTTTACCGGATAGATGAGCACCTCTATATCGTTGAAACGCCGCCTTAATATATGCAATATGTCGCGTATCGCGGCTCCCGTAGGCGACGTGACGATGCCTATCTTCGCGGGGAGCATCGGGACCGGTATCTTGTGCGCCTCGTCGAAAAGCCCTTCTTTCTGCAGTTTTTCCTTCAACTGCTCGAACGCAAGCTGGAGGTCGCCCACTCCCCGGGGCTCTACCTTTTCAACGTAAAGCTGCGACTGGCCGGTCTTGTTATAAAAACCTATCCTGCCGAAGCAGAGGACCTTCATCCCATCTTTTATCTGGAACTTCAGGCCCAGGTTCGAGCCTTTGAAGAACGCGCAATTCAGGACAGACTCGGCGTCTTTAAGCGCGAAATACATGTGGCCGGATGAGTGGAGCTTGAAATTGGAGATCTCGCCTTCGATCCAGACCTGCGGGAACGCGCTTTCGAGGACAAGCTTGACCTCCTTCGTGATCTGCGTGACCGTATATATCAGCCTGCCTGTATCAACCGGGTTTGCCGAAGGCATCTTGGATAGAAATCCTTTTTAGGAGAGCTTCTCCTGGATCCTCTTTATGGAAATAGCCCTGCCGGTCTTCTCGTCGCAGCTTATCACCGCTCCCTGCAACTGTATATCCGAATCGGCCATCTCGAACCTCGTCGGGAGGCCGGTAATGAACCGCCTTATTATCTGCTCGGGTTTGCGCCCCAGCACGGAATCGAACGGGCCTGTCATCCCTACATCGGTAATAAAGGCCAGCCCCTTGGGAAATACCCTCTCGTCCGCGGTCTGGATGTGCGTATGCGTCCCGCATATCGCGGTCGCCATCCCGTCGAGGTAATACGCGAGCGCTATCTTCTCGGATGTCGCCTCGGCGTGCATATCGATAATGATGACCGGGGTCTCCTTTTTGACCTTCTCTATCTCTTTTACCGCCGCCTTGAACGGGCATTCGACCGCCTGCATGAATACGCGGCCGACGAGGCAGATGACGCCGACCTTCGCGCCCGTCTTCGAGTGCATGACTATCGCCCCGCTTCCCGGGGCGCCGTCGCCGTAATTCGAGGGACGCAGGATCCTCTGTTCCTTGTCTATCTCCTCGAGGATCTCTTTCCTGTCCCAGATATGGTCGCCGTTCGTCAGGACATCAACGCCGAAGCCCAGGAGCTCCTGCGCTATTTCGGGCGTGATGCCGGCGCCTCCGGCCGCATTCTCGGAATTAGCTATAGTGAAATCTATCTTCTCCCTCTGCTTTATCTTAGGCAGGAGCGATTTCACGGCTTCGCGGCCGGGGTTACCTACTATATCGCCTATAAATAGTATGTTCATCTTTTTACTTCGCGTATTCTATGGCACGGGTCTCTCGTATCACGGTTATCTTTATCTGGCCCGGATACTCCATCCCCTCTTCTATCTTCTTCTTTATCTCGCGTGCGAGGACCGTCGCCTGCGCGTCGGTTATCTTCGCCGGCTCGACTATTACCCTTATCTCGCGCCCGGCCTGGATAGCATACGCCTTTTCTACGCCCTTGAACGAGTCCGCGATCTCTTCGAGCTTTTCGAGGCGTTTTATGTATATCTCAAGCGTCTCGCGCCTGGCGCCCGGCCTGGCGCCGGAAACTGCGTCTGCCGCGCTTGACAATACCGTGTAGATAGAGAGGGCGGGTATTTCACCGTGGTGCCCTTCTATAGCATTTACTACGATCTCGTTCTCGCCGTATTTCTTGGCCATATCTGCGCCGAGTTTCGGATGCGCGCCTTCGACCTCGTGGCTTACGGCCTTGCCTATATCATGTAAAAGCCCGATGCGTTTCGCGAGGTTGGCGTCAAGCCCGAGCTCGTTGGCCATAGTGCCCATTATAAAAGCCGATTCTTTCAAATGGTCTAGGACGTTCTGCCCGTACGAGGTCCTGTATTTCAATTTACCTATCAATTTGACGAGTTCGGGGTGGAGGTTGCGTATCCCGAGCTCGAATACCGCGTGCTCGCCGGCTTCTTTGATCGATACTTCCATCTCTTTTTTAACCTTCTCGACGACCTCTTCTATCCTGCCCGGATGGATCCTGCCGTCTTCCATGAGCTTGGTCAGGGCTATCCTGGCTATCTCCCTTTTTACCGGGTCGAATCCCGAGAGTATTACTGCCTCGGGGGTGTCGTCTATAATGACGTCAACACCCGTGGCCATTTCGAGCGCGCGTATGTTGCGCCCCTCGCGCCCGATTATCCTTCCCTTCATCTCGTCGCTCGGAAGATTGACGACCGAGACCGTAGTCTCTACGGTATGCTCGACCGCGCATCTCTGTATGGCGGTAGCGAGTATCTCGCGCGCCTTTTTGTCGGATTCCTGCCTGGTTTCATCCTCTATCCGCTTCATCATCACGCCGGCTTCCTGCTTTACGTCTTCCTCCATCCTGGCCAGGAGCAGTTTCTTGGCTTCCTCTGCGGTCATACCCGAGACCCTCTGCAGCCTGTCCTTCTCCTCGGCGAGGAGCACCTTATATTCTTCTTCCATAGAACGGAGCTTCTGTTCTTTGGCGGTTATATCCCTTAGTTTGTCGTTAAGCTCTTTTTCTTTCCTGTCAAGGAGCTCGACCTTCTTGTCGAGATTCTCTTCGCGCTGTATGAGGCGCTTCTCCATGTTAAAAAGTTCCGCGCGCCTGTCCTTCGTCTCTTTCTCGAAATCGGCCCTTATATTATGGAGGAGCTCTTTTGATTCAAGCTCTATCTCTTTCTTCTTCTCCAGCGCCTTCTTGTCGGCCTCCTCCAGGATGAGTTTTGCCCTCTCCTCGGCAGACTGTACCTTCTTTTCAGCGTACATCTTCCTTGCAACAAAACCTACTAAGCCTCCGCCTATCAGCGCAGCAAGGCAGAGGACGAGTGATAAAACACCGTTCATCGTAAATACCCCCTGATTAAATTATATTGATCGTTAAGCGGTAAGGAGTTTTGTGACGGGCTGGTCGTGAGAAAGTCTGGGTAACTTCTTGACTACCTGGAATTTGAAGGCGAGGCCTACGGTCGTCGCTCCCGGACGGAGCCTGACAAGGAATTTATCGTAATAGCCCATCCCGCGGCCAAGCCGGTTTCCTTTCGTATCGAAAGCGACACCGGGCACCACCGCAAGGTCTATCGAGCGCGGGTGAAAAACCTCAAAATGCGCCTTAGGCTGATAAATCCCGTAAGGGCCTCTAACCAGATCTTTATTGGGATCCATTATCTCGGATACCACCATTTTTTTCTTTCTCACTTTTATGACCGGCACAAGCACTGCCTTACCACGTTCCAAAGCCGCCTCGATCATCGGCATCGTCTCAACTTCGCCGTCTTTCGAGACGTAAAACATTATGACATTTGCCCTTCTGAACTCGGGCAACGACAAAAGCCTCCTCTTTATAGCGAGGCTCCTACTATGCCTTTCATCCTCCTTTTGAGTTTTTAACCTTTCAAGGATATTTTCTCTAAGACTCTGTTTTAGCTTATGTATCATCTATTTATTATAAGTTAAAATGCCGCTAAGTCAAGGGAAAATGCCCCGGAATTACGGCCTCGAAAACAGGCCCTCGAACCAGCCCGCGAGCGCGCCGAACGAGTTCGTGAATATCAGCACACCCACGATTATCAGGAATATGCCCGTGATCACGGATATCACCCGTAAATATTTCTTTATCGCCTTAAAATAAGCCAGGAAATTGTTTATGAGTATGCTTGAGAAGAAGAAAGGCAGCGCCAGGCCCAGGGAATAAGAGAGCAGGAGCATGGCCCCCCTCACTATGTCCTTCTCTGTAGAGCTCAACAGCAGGATAGATGCCAGGAGCGGCCCCACGCACGGCGTCCAGCCGAGCGCAAAAGTCGACCCTATCAGGAATGACCCGAAATATCCTACAGGCTTGGACTTTATCTCGATTTTCTTCTCTTTCTGCAAAAAGGCGAGGTTTATCACGCCTGTTATGCTGAGCCCGAAGATGATTATTATGACCCCGCCGACCTTGCTTATGACCTGCCGGTGCTGCAGGATCAGCCCCCCGGCAAAAGTAAGTGATAATCCCAGAAGCATAAAGACCAGGGTAAACCCCAGTATAAAAATCAGCGAATGGGCCGCGGTCAGGAACCTTATCCTCCCGGGCGGGGCTTCCCGGGTCAGTTCGCCGAACGTGATGCCTGTTATATACGAGATATAAGACGGGATAAGCGGCAATACGCACGGAGAGAGAAATGACAGGAATCCGGCTATAAAAGCCGCGGCAAAACCTACCGATCCTGTCCCGGTATCCATCGTTAAACCCTCCTCTCGTTCACGGCAGATTCCCGGCAAGGCCCTGACTTAAGGAACCTGTCCTCGCCCGGGGTCATAAAGTACCTTATCTTTACCTCGCCTTCGTTATCCTTGCCGAGAGCGTACCTTGCGGTTATCGATGCGGCCTCGTCTACAAACTCCCCGCCGGTGCTGCCCCTTAATATCGAGACGGGGCCGAGCGGATCCTGCGCGTGGAACATTATATCCTCGTCGGTCTTAAGCGATGCGATCAAATAATTTTCACTTTCATTCCGGGCCACAACAAGTTTCACCGACGAGGACATCCTGAAATGCCTGCCATACTTCAAGAGCAGCACGTCGGGCAGCGTGAAATCCGGCTTGTATTTCATCAGGTCTTCCATCCGCTGCGCGAAACCCTTGTCAGTCAAAAGGCATCCGCCGGCCGAACAGGGGTAATCTTTTATGTTAAATCTTTTTGTAAGGGCTATCTGCCCCTTCCTTGAGCGTCCGGAAATAGACAAGAGCTTTTCCCTGTCGACGATGCCCTTCTCTTCCGCAAGCGTAGGCGGGAATAACTTGGCGCAGAGAGGCCTTAACAGGTAACCTTTAAGCCCGGACTCGCGTTCTATGGTATTCATCGCCTCCCGTCTCTGCGACATCGGCCTTTGCCCCAGCACCTCGCCGGTAAATATAAAATCGGCGCCTGACTCGCGCATATATTCCTTCGCCTTCTTGAAGACGAATATGCGGCAATCGAGGCACGGGTTCATCCCGCTTCCGTAGCCGAATTTCGGGTGTTTTACGACGTCAAGGATCTCCTCTGAGATATCGAAGATCTTTAGCGGGACGCCGATCTGGTCAGCGGCTTTCTGCGAAGCCAGGCAGCCCGAGCCCTTGGACGTGCATGTGCAGAAGGCCGTGGTAAAATTCAGCGCCTCGACCTCTATCCCCTGCTCGAGGATGAGTTTCGCCGCGACGATAGAATCAAGCCCGCCGCTTAACAAGCCTATGGCTTTTGCCCTGTTAGAAACAGTGTTTCTAACAGGGTTCACTTTCTTTTCCATAACTTTTCTAAGCGTTCCTTAAATTGTTTCTCAAATCCTATATCGGTAGGCTCATAATAAGTCACTTTCTTCGGGGTGTACTCCTGCTCGACGAAATGCCCTTTATAATCGTGGGCGTACTTGTATCCCTTGCCGTGGCCGAGCCCCTCGGAATCCATCGAAGCGTCTTTCAGGTGCGCCGGCACTTCCATCACCCTGCCGGCCTCGACGTCCTTTAACGCCTTCTCTATGCCGAGATAAGCCGCGTTAGACTTCGGCGCGCATGCCACATAGACCGCCGCCTCGGCGAGGGGTATCCTGGCCTCGGGAAGCCCCACGAATTCCGATATCTGCAGTGCCGCGTTCGCAACGACTATCGCCTGCGGGTCGGCGAGGCCTACGTCCTCTGCCGCGCATATGACGATGCGGCGCGCGATGAACCTCGGGTCCTCGCCCGCGTAGAGCATCTTGGCGAGCCAATAGAGCGCGGCGTCCGGATCCGAGCCGCGCATGGATTTTATGAAGGCTGAAATGGTGTCGTAATGGCCGTCCTCGTCCCTGTCGTATACTACTGCCTTCTTCTGTATGCATTCCTCCGCGGCCTGCAGCGTTATGTCTATCGTCCCGTCTTTGGACTTAGGCGTCGTAAGGGCCGCGAGTTCCAAGCCGTTTAATGCGCGGCGCGCGTCACCCTCTGAGAGCTTGGCCAGGAATTTAAGTGCCTCGGACTCTACCTTCACCGGCATATTGCCGAGCCCGCGCTCCTTGTCCTTGAGCGCGTTGTTCAATATCGTAATGATATCCGCTTCTGAAAGCGGTTTTAATTCAAAGACGAGCGAACGCGATATGAGCGGCGCCACTATCGAAAAGAAAGGGTTATGGGTCGTCGCGCCAATCAATACCACCGCGCCCGCCTCGAGATCCGGCATCAGGACATCCTGCTGCGCCTTGTTGAACCTGTGTATCTCGTCGATGAATAGTATCGTCTTTTTGTCGTAAAGGGACCTGCGCTGTTTCGCGGACTCTATCTCTTTCCTTAATTCCTGGACGTTCGAGGTCGTCGCGTTCAATTGCACGAATTCCGATTTTGTGGCGTTAGAGACAACATGGGCGAGGGTGGTCTTTCCCGTGCCGGGAGGGCCGTAGAGCACAAGCGAGGCTATCGTATCGGCCTCGATCGCGCGGGTGAGGAGTTTTCCCGGTCCGATGATATGGCCCTGCCCTTTGAATTCCTTCAGTGCGCGAGGCCTCATCCTTGCGGAGAGGGGTTCGGGTTTGGAGGAATTCTTTTTCTTCTTCTCAAACAGGTCTTTGTTCAGGTGGGTATCTGCCATATGTAAACCGGGAATTATCTTATCTTGGCGTTAAATCTCTGGACCAGCACCTCGCGGACCTTCCTGTCGAGGGAATTGATTTCCTCGTCGGTCAAGGTCCTGTCGGCTGCCCTGTATTCCACGGAATAGAGGATGCTCTTGGATCCCTTGGGCACCTGCTCCCCGCGGTAAAGGTCGAACGGGTTGACGTCGACCGCCAGCTCTCCGCACGCCTCCTTGATCGTCCCGACGATATCCCTGTTCGAGACCTTGTCGTCGACTATGAGAGATATGTCGCGCGATGACGACGGGTACTTCGGGAGTTCCGAGAATTTGCGCTCAAGTTTTGCGTGCGAATATATCGCCTCGAGTTCCAGCTCGGCGACGAAGACATTGGCCTTTATATCATACCTGTCCAAAAGGGCCTTGTCGACTTTGCCCAAACCGCCTATCTCCCTGCCGCCGACCTTCACTATGGCCGACGCCGCCGGGGAAAAAAACGGAAGCGGTTTTAATTCAAATTCGCATTTATCGATCCTGAGTCTCGAAAATAACGCCTCGATGGCCCCCTTGAGGTCGAATACGTCGACGGCTTCTTTCCTGTGCCAATCCTTCTCTTTCGTCCCGCATAAAGCGATCGCCAGGACCCCTTTCTCCGAGGGGACCGAGTCGTCTTTATAGAAATAAGTTTTGCCTAACTCGAATATTTTTATGTCCGGCACCTTCCTGTTAAGGTTATACGCTATCACGTCCAGCATCCCGCACATCAATACCGAGCGCAGCACCTCTGATTCAGAGCTCAGGGGATTCTGGACCTTCAAGACCCGGGTATCGGCTATGCCCAACCCCTGCCGTATATACGGGTCGTCGCATCTTAACGCGTAGGTGATGACCTCATTCAATCCCGCGCCGGTCAAGGCCTCCCTTACCGCCTCTTCCAGTACCCTGTCGCGGCTCTTCTGGGTGCCCTTACCCCAAAGCTGTATCTTTGAAAGCGTCTCCGGTATCTTATCGTATCCGTATATACGCGATATCTCCTCTATCAGGTCGACTTCTTCATTCAGGTCCCTCCTGAAAGAGGGGACTGAGACCGCCAGTGCGTCCTTGCCTTTAGATTTAACATTCAACCCGAGGCTTTTAAGTATCGAGGCACATTTCGAGGCGGGAATCTCCGTCCCGAGCACCTTGTTAACCCTTGATATCCTTAACGTTATTTTTACGGCTCCGCGCCCTTTTGTCCCCAGGTCCGAGGGCTTAGAGACCGACTTCGCCTTAGCCGACTCGCATATCAACGATGCGGCCCTCTCGGCCGCGGCCAAGCATCCGCCGATATCGACGTTCCTTTCGAACCTGTACGAGGCCTCGCTTGATATGCCGAGCTTTTTAGCGGCCCGGCGTATCAGCACCGGGTCGAAATACGCGCTCTCGAGAAGGACTTTTTTCGTAGAGAAACTGACTTCGGTGTCCCTGCTGCCCATTATTCCCGCGATCGCCACCGGTTTTTTCGCGTCAGCTATGACGAGGATCTCCTCGTCGAGCGCGCGCTTTATCCCGTCTATGGTGATTATCTCCTCGCCTTTGCGCGCCCTCCTGACGATTATCTTCCCGCCTTCCAGCTTATCATAGTCGAAGGCGTGGAGCGGCTGTCCTGATTCGAGCAAACAGAAATTTGTTATATCCACTATATTGTTCACCTGCCGCAAACCGGAGCTCTCTATTTTTTGGGCGAGGCCTTTCGGCGAGCCTGCGGGCTGGACGCCGTCGATGATTATTCCTACGTACCTGGCGCAGCCTTTTTTATCCTCTATCGTTATGGAGGGTTTTTCAGACTTAGCGGATTTAGGTAAAGATGGCTTGAAACTTTTTAGCTTCAAGCCGTAGAGCGCCTGTATCTCGCGCGCGATCCCGTAAAGGCAGAGCCAGTCCGGCCTGTTCGAGGTGATCTCGACCTCGTAGATAAAATCGCCGTTCTTCCCGTCTATGCCTTTTACCTCGAGCCCTGCCATAGTGAGCTTATCGGCCAGGTCCTGGGGCTTTGCGCTGAAATTAATATATTCTTTTAACCAGTTATATGAAACTTTCATCTAAACTGCTCCAAAAAGCGCATATCGTTCTCGAAGAATAGGCGCATGTCGTTAATGCCGTATTTGAGCATGGCAATGCGCTCCACTCCCATCCCGAATGCGAAGCCGGTGATCTTTTCGGGATTATATTTTACCGCCTTGAATACGTTCGGGTGGACCATGCCGCAGCCGAGGATCTCAAGCCATCCTTTCCTTCCGCAGACACTGCATCCTTTCCCGCCGCAGATGAAGCACGAGACGTCTACCTCGGCGCTCGGCTCGGTGAACGGGAAATAATGCGGACGGAACCGGACTTTCACGTCCGCGCCGAAATATCCCTTCAAAAATACGCTCAACGCTCCCTTGAGGTCGGCGAAAGTCACCCCGTCGCCTACGACAAGGCCTTCGACCTGGTGGAACATGAAAGAATGCGACGCGTCTACCGCGTCCGGGCGATATACCCTTCCCGGGACGATGATCTTGAACGGCGGTTTCTCCGTCTCCATGAACCTCACCTGGACCGGCGAGGTATGGCTGCGCAGCAGATATTGGTTTTTTATGTAGAATGTGTCGAATGCGTCGCGCGAAGGGTGGTCGAGCGCGATATTGAGGGCTTCGAAATTATAGAACTCGGTCTCTATCTCCGGGCCCTCGACTACCTTGAAACCCATACCGAGGAAGATAGAGCAGATATCGTCTATAGTCTTTGTGAGGGGATGTTTCGAGCCTGCCTGCGGCCTGAAACCGGGCAGGGTCAGGTCTGCGAAATCCCTCGGTAATGCCGAGGGTATCACGGGCGACCTTGCAAGCTCCGCTTGCCTCTCCTTAAGCGCCTCGTCGAGCCTCGTCTTCAGGGCATTCAGCTCCTTGCCGAGGCGGGGTTTCTCCTCGGGCGGCAAAGACGCGATCCCGCCGAGAAGCTCGGTGACCAGGCCTTTCCTTCCAAGGTATTTTATCCTAAGATCATCGAGCGCCTTCGAATCGCCGGCCGCTTTTATCTCGCTTTTTGCTTCGGCCTCGAGTGCGTTGATCTTATCGAGCATTATTTTGCTTTGCTTACTTCTTCGACCAGCTTAGCGAAAGCGGGTTGGTCGTTCGCGGCCATATCCGAGAGGATCTTCCTGTCCAACTCGATCTTCAGCTTCTTGAGGCCGCTTATGAACCTTGAATACATCATGCCGTTGTTCCTGCACTCGGCATTGATCCTCACGACCCAGAGCTTGCGCATATCGCGCTTATAGGCCTTCCTGTCGCGGTAGGCATAGACCATCGCCCTTCTGACGGTCTCGATGGCCTTCTTGTATAACTTCGAGCGGCCGAGGAAATATCCCTTGGCTGCTTTTAGGACTTTCTTCCTGCGTTTTCTTTTTGCCGGCAAATATTTCGACTTAGGCATTTCCGATCTCTCCTTCTACTGATTGATTTTAAGCGTAAGGCAGAAGCTTTAATATCTTCTTGCGCTCGTGTTTACTTACGAGAGTCGCCCTTCTGAGCGCCCTCTTCCTTTTTTTCGTCTTGTGCCCTAACAGGTGGCCTTTGCCGCCCTTATGCCTCAAGACCTTGCGTCTTTTTGTCACCTTGAACCTTTTCGCAATTCCCTTGCGTGTCTTCATTTTAGGCATTGCTGATCCTCCTTCGAAAACCGATTATCTATTTATAGTAGAGGGGTCTCCTCTACTACTTAGGGGCGATGATCATTATTATCGCGCGTCCCTCCCTGAAGGGCGTTTTTTCTATCTGCGCTACATCCGCTATGTCAACCCTCAGCCTCTCAAGGACCTTGTTGCCAAGCTCAGGATGCGCCATCTCTCTCCCGCGGAAAATGAGCGTGACCTTTACTTTGTCTTTATGCTCAAGGAATTTCTTTATGAAGCCTACTTTCACCTGGTAATCGTGGTCGCCGATCTTGGGCTTGAGCCTTATCTCCTTAAGCTGGGTGGCGTGCTGCTTCTTCCTGGCTTCCTTCTCTTTCTTCTCCTGCTCGTATTTGAATTTGGAGAAGTCCATTATCCTGCATACCGGCGGCTTTGCCGTCGGCGCTATCTCTACCAGATCCAACCCTGCCTGCTGCGCGAGCTTTAGGCCTTCTTCCGGGGCCATTACTCCGAGTTGCCCGCCGTCCTCGGCTATCACCATCACCTCGCGTACCCTTATCCTATCATTTACCCTGATAGATTTTGCCTGAAACTGGATACAATCACCCCCTTTTATTTTTTACTTTTTATTTCGTTAACCAGTTTATCGATAAATTCGACGAGTTTCATCGGGCCTAAGTCGCCTTTACTCCTTTCCCTGACCGAAACGCTTTCGGCCTGGGCTTCCTTCCCGCCGACGATGAGCATATAAGGGACTTTCTGCGTCTCCGCTTCCCTTATCTTATGCTGCATCCTGGCGTTCTTGTCATCGATCTCCGCCCTTATATTGTTATCGCGTAATTTCTCTGCGACCTTAATGGCGTAATCCTTGTGTTCGTCCGCAATCGGTATTATAACAGCTTGGACCGGAGAAAGCCATACCGGAAACGCCCCCCCGTAATGCTCTATCAGCATCGCCAGCGTCCGCTCGTAACAACCTATGGAAGACCTGTGTATCACCATCGGCGTCTTTTGCGTGCCGTCATTGTCCACGTATTCCATGCCGAACCTTCCGGGAAGCGCAAAATCGACCTGCATCGTTATGAGGGTATCTTCCTTGCCGAAAACATTCTTGAACTGGATATCCAGTTTCGGCCCGTAAAACGCCGCTTCATTATCGGCTTCGACGTATTTAAGTTTTATATCCTCGAGGATCTTCTTCATCACCCTTTGGGACTCTTCCCAGGCCTTCGGGTCGTCGATATATTTTTCCTTGTTCTTCGGGTCCCATTTCGAGAACCTGTACCATATCTCGTCCTCGATCCCAAGGGTCCTCATCACGAATTTGACCAGGTCGAGCACTTTTTTGAACTCGTCCTCAAGCTGGCCGGGCATGCATATGATGTGCGCGTCGGCCAATGTAAACTGCCTTACCCTGGTCAACCCGTGCATCTCTCCGGACGTCTCGTTACGGAACAAGACCGCGTTTTCGCTGTATCTTATAGGCAAGTCCCTGTAGCTTCTTGTCTTTGCCTTGTATATCATAAATTGGAAGGGGCAGGTCATCGGCCTTAAAGCGAGGATCTCTTCGTCTTTCCCGCTGATTATGAACATGCCTTCCCTGTAATGGTCCCAGTGGCCCGAGATCTTGTACAGGTCGCTCTTCGCCATAAACGGCGTCTT
>PLNR01000010.1 GCA_003141835.1 Candidatus Omnitrophota bacterium
AGGTAACTATCCAGGCTCCCAAAAAGAACACACCGGGATCCTGCTATTTTGACGATGCCGATTTCAGCTCCGTGCCCGCTAAATAACGATCCGGTAGTTTATACCGCAAGAAAAACATCAATGTCCGCCCCTGACCGGGCGGACATTTTTGTTTGGCAATTGCCCAAAATTTCTTGATATAGTAAGGCATTACCCTTATAATAAAACCAGCTGAACGAAAGGGGTCAGCAGGGGCAGTCCAAGATTAAAAAGGAGGAACAGAGAAGGATGAGAAGATCAGATGTCATTCGTTTCCTTGTCCTTGCCCTGAGTTGTGTCAGCGCGCTATCATGCGCCGAGCAGGCAAATTTGCTTGTCAACCCGGGTTTTGAAAAAGTTAATCCGTCCGGATGGGGCTTATACGGCGATTCTACATACGATACGGGGACCCATAGGACCGGTAAGCAGTCCGGGAAGGTTTGGGCCTGGGATTATGGCGACGGAGTATTCGAACAGTACGTTGAAATAATTCCCGGGATGCAGTATAAAGCGACTGTCTATGTTTTAGGCAAACCCGATGACCCCTCTTCCGGCGGTTCTAAAGCGTGGATACAGATAGAATGGTGCACTACCGATAACGTCATAATAAGTTACCCGATAAAGAGCCCTCCGCTTACCGGCGCCAGCGACACCTGGACGCTTTTATCGACTCCGGCGGCTATCGCGCCCTCAGGCGCCGCTAAAGCAAAGATCAAGGTGATCATCCAGGCTCCCAAAAGTAAGACATCGGGGTTCTGCTATTTTGATGACGCCAGTTTCAGCTACTTGCCTCCTATGTAACGGTCCGCCGGACAACAAAAAAGAGAATACTTAATGGCTTCGGCATCTTTTAAAGAAATAGGGAAAAAACTAAAAATATCAAGGTTCACGGTAGCCAGGGTTTTGAGAGGCGAAAAATATGTATCGGAAAAAACCCGCGCCCTGGTGCTTGATTACCTGAAAAAAGAGCCTTATGTCCCGAACGTCCACTCAAGCGTGCTTTCTTCGGGAAAAGTGAATATCCTCGGGCTGGTTTTTATCGGGGAATCTTTTTTCAGTATGGAGTTTTATATCCAGGAGATAATAAAGGGGGTCAGCGAGGTTGCAAAAAAAGAAGGTTACCAGCTTATGCTGTTCACCCAGGAGCAGTTTAACAGTTCCGATTGCCTTAGACTGTACCTGAGCAAGCAAGTTGCCGGCTTTATATTGCCGTCCATAGGTAAAGACAATTTCAAGGATGTTATTGAGCTGAAAGACAATAAAATACCGATGGTCCTTCTATGCTCGCATCTTGAAGGCGTCCCTTCTTTTGACTGCGATAACGTAACGGGCGGATACCTGGCGACAAAATATTTATTAGGCTCCGGCCGCAAGAAGATAGCTTTTCTCCACGGTAATAAAAATTGGATAGACGCCGAGGACAGGTTCCAGGGATATAGGAAGGCCTTGAGAGAAGCCGGTAAAGAGATAGAAAAGGGGTACGTTCAATACAATTCAGGCAATACCCACGGTGATTATGAGAAAGAGGCTACGGGAAAATTGCTGGGATTAAAAGAACCTCCGGACGCTATCTTCGCCGTCAATGACAGGATGGCTCTTGCCGTTATGTCGGCTATCAAAGAAAAGGGGGAAAACATACCCCGGGATATAGCCGTGATCGGTTTTGACAATATACCAAGTTGCGAAAGTTTTTCTCCCGCCCTTACTACTATCGCCCAGCCTGTAAACGGTATGGCCATTGAAGCGACGCAGGGCCTGATCAAAGCGATATCTTCGGGCAAGAGCGAGAAGAGTACGCGATTTTTTAAGCCAAATCTTATTATAAGAAAGTCGACTTGAAATATAAGCAATATATTACCAGAAAAAGACAACACATTTATATTGACATATTAGTTAAAGCATGGTAACATTGCACGAGTAGAGAAGGGTATTATTTTTTTCGTCATTTCTGCTCTCGGGAGCAGAACAAAAAAGAAAGGAGGCAGGATTGGTAAAAACATTTTGTTTAACAGTGTTGGTAATCGTGGCAGTTGCGCTTATCTCGATGCCGTCAACAGCTTTAGCCGCAAACTTGCTCAGCGACCCGGGGTTTGAAACCGGCTCCGGTTGGGCTAACTGGGGTGATAGCGAATATACGACAGGCACAAAGTTGGGCGGCAGCCAGTCAGGGCATGCTTGGACATGGCTCAACGCTGACGGTAAGTTTGAACAGACGATCAATGTCACGCCGGGTACTTCGTATAAGGCAAGCGGTTATCTGAAGTCTACCGGTTTAGCTACGGGCAGCGCCTGGATACAGTTCCAGTGGGATGGCGCCGGGACGGCCGTAGAAAGCGCCAAGCTTACGACCGCGGACACCGATTGGACATTATTTGAGACTCCGTCGGCTGTAGCGCCAACAGGTGTTACTACAGCAAAAATCGCTTATGTGTTGTCAGCTCCGGGGAACCAGAGCGCCAACGACGTCTTCTTTGATAATGCCAGCTTTGATGCACAGGCGGTTCCTGAACCTGCAAGCCTTCTTTTGCTAGGTTCCGGTTTAGTCGGATTGTTTGGATTAAGAAAGAGAACAGCAAAGTAATCAGAAAAAAATAATGGGAGGACAGAGGACAATAGGCCTTTGTCCTCCCGATTTGTCGTTAAGGAGGAACGTAAGGATGAAAAGGTTGTACGTTATTTGTTTCCTTGTCTTTGCCTTAAGCTGTGTCGGTACGCTATCATGCGCCGAGCAGGCAAATTTGCTTGTCAACCCGGGTTTTGAGAAAGCCGATCCGGGCGGATGGGACTTGTACGGCGACTCTACATACGATACCGAAACCTATAAAAGCGGCAGCCAGTCCGGGAAGGTTTGGGCCTGGGATTTTGGCGACGGAGTGTTCGAACAGTTCGTAGGGATAACCCCCGGCACGCAGTATAAAGCGAGCGTCTACGCTTTAAGCAAACCCGACGACAGGATCTCCGAAGATACCAAGGCGTGGATACAGATAGAATGGCTCAGCGCCGATAACGCCGTGATAGGCGACCCGGTAAAGAGCCCCTCGATTACTGCAAGCGACACCTGGGCGCTTTTATCGACCCCGGCGGTTGCTGCGCCCTCAGGCGCCGCTAAAGCAAAGGTCAAGGTAACTATCCAGGCTCCCAAGCAGAACACACCGGGATCCTGCTATTTTGACGATGCCGATTTCAGCTCCGTGCCTGCTAAATAACGATCCTGTATAAACCATACCACGGGAAGAACATCAATGTCCGCCCATAACCGGGCGGACATTTTTGTTTGGTAATTGACATGGAAGAGAAGTATAATATTAAAATTTCCGATGAAGAGATCAGGATAGTAGAGACTGTGGGCGAATTGGTCGAACTTGTCAAGGTGAGGTGTTGTATTGGTTAGAGAGGTTTGCAGATATGGGCAGCAAGAAAACATTTAGTATTTTGTTGGCAGCGTCATTACTCATTTCATACGATGCGGCCTTTTCCGCGGTATCCCAGGGCGAGAAGATAGTCTACAATGTCAGCCCTGCCGGGACAGCCAAATACGAGGATATGGGGCTGATAGATTACCAGGGCAGGAAGTATTGGCTTGTGACCTTTCGTACCGAACTTGCCGGGTTCAGCGACCTTGAAAAGATCTATGCCGATCCCAAAACAAACTTGCCGCTCATAGTCGAAAGGGAGATCAGCTGGCCGTTATCGAAAGAGCGCCTTATCGAGGAATACGATCCCCAGAAAAATTCGCTTGTTATCAGGAAATTCACCAACGATAAGCTTGCCGAGGAGTACAGGTATAAATCCGACAGCCCCTACCAGAATGCCGTGCTGCTGCCTTTCTACCTCCGCCGGGTCGACAACCTGAAAGTAGGATGGAGCATGGTCGTGCGCCTACAGGAAGTTTTTACCGTCACTTTGGTAGGCATCGAAGACGTGAAGGTGAACGATAATAAGATAACGGCCTACCACTTCACCAGCAAGCCCGATAAGTTCGAGGTATGGATCAGCAAAGACAAGGACCGCCTGCCTGTCCTTATCAAGGGGACAGTCGGCTGCAGCATGTCGATGCAAAGTCACACAGCCGGACTGTGAAACGACCCCTAATCCCCAAAAATCCTTGATATAATAAGATATTATCCTTATAATAACTATAAAATATGAAAAGAATATCCGGTCTGTTGCTGTGGATGGTATTTGCGGTCAACGCCGCTAACGCCTGGGCCCTTCAAGACAAAGCCGATATTATCTACATAGGCGGCGATATCGTTACGATGAACGATGTCCAGCCTGCGGCTGAAGCAGTCGCGGTCAAAGACGGCAAGATCCTCTCCGTCGGCAAAAAGGCGGATATTTTAGCCCTTAAAGACAGTTCCACTAAGATCGTCGACCTCGGGGGCAGGACAATGCTTCCGGGATTTATCGATGCCCACAGCCATTTGACCATGGCTTTTATCTATCTGCAGGCGGCGAACGTCTCCCCGGTACCGATCGGCACAGTGACCGACATCCCCAGCCTTAAAAACATTATCAAGGATTTTATAGCCAAAAATAAGGTCCCCAAAGGCGAATGGGTCCTCGCGTGGGGTTATGACAACTCCGCGCTCAAGGAAAACCGCCACATCACTTGTGAAGACCTTGATCCCGTCACTCCGGATAACCCGACAGTAGTCGTGCATTGTTCCGCCCATGGCGCGGTGATCAATTCGCTGGCGCTCGCGCAATGGGGGATCACCGACAAGACCCCGACGCCTCCCGGCGGGACTATCGGGCGTTTTCCCGGGACGAACCGGCCGAACGGCCTGTTGATGGAAGCCGCATGGCTCCCGTGCGAAGGGAAATTGCCGCGGCCTTCGCCGGATAAACTGCTGGGAATGATACCACAGGCGCAGCAATTGTACGCGCAAAACGGCTACACCACGGCCGCTGAAGGGGCCACAGGATATGATGATTACAAATTGCTCTTTGCCGCTGCCCAAAAAGGCCTTTTATACCTCGATATCCGTTCGTTGCCCGTTTATTGGGACCTGGATAAATTCGATGCTGACAAGAGCGTTGTCTTCGGCAAAGACTATAACCATTTGAAACTGGCCGGAGTGAAATTCCTGATAGACGGTTCGCCGCAAGGGCTTACGGCTTTGATGTCGAAGCCTTACCTGGTCCAGGGGCCGAACGGAGAGGCGAATTGGCACGGCCTGCAGTCTGTTACCACAGACGATTTTAACAAACTCGTCAAGAAGGTAGTCGACCGCGGCATCCCGGTCTATACGCATTGCAACGGGGACGCCTCCATCGACATCGTAATAGCCGGGCTAAAGGCCGCCGGGGTTACCGCAAGCCAGGACCGGCGAGACGTGGTCGTGCATTCCCAGTTCATGCGTCCCGAACAATTGGATGAATACGTCAAGCTAGGTGTTTTTCCCTCGTTCTTCACCAACCACGCCTTTTACTGGGGTGACACGCACATAAGGAATTTCGGAAAAGACCGCGCATTTTTCTTGAGCCCGATGAAAAGCGCGAAAGCCAAGGGCATTCGCTTCAGCAATCACACCGATTTCCTTGTCACCCCGCTTAACCCGATGATGCCGCTTTGGACCGCGGTGGCGCGCAGATCGAAATCCGGTGTGATCGTCGGGCCGAATGAGCGTATCGGCGTGATGGATTCGCTCAAGGCGCTGACGATCAACGGGGCTTATCAATACCATGAAGAGAATATCAAGGGTTCGATCGAACCGGGTAAACTGGCCGACTTTGTCATCCTGGACCGTAACCCGCTGAAAGTTAAGACCGGCGACCTGAAGGGGCTTAAGGTGACGGAGACGATCAAGGAAAGCCGGATGGTCTATAAACTTAATTAGAGAGGTTAATATGCCGAAGGCAAAGATTTCCATCGCTTTATTATCACTCTGTTTTTTTACGGCGCAGGCTTTTGCCCAGACTTTTTCATTGAGTTCTTTAGGAGAGGTGTTCGCGCCGCGGGATAAGACGACGGTCTATGTCGCGAAGAAGATAATAACGATGGAAGACAGTAAGCCGTCTGCCTCGGCGGTCGCGGTCACCGGGGACCGAATAGTCGCTGTCGGCACCCTCGACGAGGTCAAGAACGCCCTGAACGGGCAGGATTTTACCGTAGATAACCGTTTTGCCGGCAAGGTGATCATGCCTGGGCTGATAGACCCCCACCTCCATGTCTTCCTGCTCGCGTTCCTCGCGCCGACGACCTTCATCACGCCTGACGATTGGGATTTCCCCTGGGCGCAGATAAAGGGGGTCACCGGCCATGACGCCTATATGAAAAAGCTGGTTGAGTCCGAAAAGGCGATGAAGGACAAAAAAGAATGGTTTATCACGTGGGGCTATCACCAGTATTTCCACGGCAAGATCTCGCGAAAGGACCTCGACGCGGTCTCAATGACCCGTCCGATCGTGGTCTGGCACCGTTCCTTCCATGAGATATATTTGAACACCGCCGCGATCAACGCCATGAAGATCACTGACGAGAATATGAAAGGGCACGGCCATGCGAGCGAGCAGATAGACCTCCCGAACGGCCATTTTTGGGAAGCAGGGTTCATCTATCTCGGCAATAATTACCTTATGAAACACCTGGCCTCGCCGCTCCGTTTTTATAAGGGGCTGAAGATGTTCAAGGAATATGTCAGCGCAAGCGGGATGACCACTGTCGCCGATCCCGGCATAGAGCTCCCAAATTCCGCCATGGAGATGATAAGGCTGGTGCTCGATAATGACAATACGCCGTTCCGGAGCTGTTTGATCGCCAACGGCCAGACGATGTATGAGACTTACGGCGCGGCCAAAGCGCTGGAGGAGACGGAAAAACGCCTCCGGAAGAACGGCCATCGCGTTTATTACATGCCGAAACAGGTAAAATTTTATTGTGACGGCGCCGCTTTTTCGCAGAATATGCAGCTAAAGGACGGTTATACGGACGGCCATACCGGCTCCTGGATCCAGCCGCCGGATGAGATCGAGGCATGCACTAAACTGTACTGGGACGCGGGTTACCAGATCCGCGTACACGTCAACGGCGATGAGGGCAATGACGTGCTCATCAACGACCTTGATAAATTGATGAAAGAGAACCCGCGCAAGGACCATCGTTTCACATTCGACCATTACTGCGTCTCCACGCCGGAACAGGCCAAGCAGATCGCCCAGCTCGGCGGGCTCGTCAGCGTCAATCCTTATTATGTATATGTGCTGAGCGACTTGTATTCCCAGTTCGGCCTGGGGCCGGAGCGGGGGCAATACATGGTGCGTTGCAATACTTTGCTTAAAAATAATATACCGTTATCCCTGCATTCCGATTGCACAATGGCGCCGGCAAGGCCGTTGACGCTGGCATGGTGCGCGGTTAACCGCCTGACCATGTCCGGCAAGGTCGCGGGACCCGAAGAAAAGATCGGCGTGAATGACGCTCTCAAGGCCGTTACCATTAATGCTGCTTATGTCCTGCAGAAAGAAAAAGAGATCGGCAGCATCGCTCCGGGAAAGACCGCCGACTTTACTATCCTTGAGCAGGATCCCTTATCGGTAAAACCGGAACAATTAAAGGATATCGCCGTGTGGGGGAACATCTTTGAAGGGAAGGTCTACCGGAATAAATATAAAAGCAAGGTTTCTATGTACACGGGCAGGGAATCGGAAATATTAGGGAATGGACCGTCCGGTTTAAACAGCCGGGGCCATGACGATCTTTGCATGCTTAACCAGATCCTGCAAGAGTCAATGAGGAGGGGAGAATGATCGCGTTGCGAAAGAGCATAATTTTTGCTTTGATTGTCTTCTGCGTTTGCCCGGCCGCATATGCCGCGAACATGGGCCATTACAGCCCCGATGACAACGGTGTCAGGGATTACGTTATGCCGCATAAGAAGGGATTATCGGTAACCGTCGATAATACGTATTTCACCAGCAATACGTTCAAGGGGACGGACGGCGGCAAATTAAATTCACTCTCCGCTACGCGCACAGAGACAAAATACATAAAGCTCTTCGATAAAACGATACCCGTTACCCGCACCGAAAGCGCCACAGTCGACATTGATTTCAACAATAATACTTTTTACCAGACATGGGACCTGACATACAAGCCCGACGTGAAATTGCTGGGCGCGGATTACGCTTTTTCCGTATCCCCTACATGGGGATACGCCATGTTTGAGGCAAAATTAAAGGCGGATGCGAGATGCACCGTTTCCATAGGCGACATAAGGAAAACCCTTACCGCCGCTATTTCGGATACTATCAAGGAAGAGAATACCGGTTTCGGCGACCTGTATGTCCAGCCGCTCTGGTTCGCCTGGCGCGGCAAGCATTATGACGCGGGCTTAAGTTACGGTTTCTACGCCCCGACCGGCCAGCATGACAAGAACGGCCTGGCGAACATCGGATACGGCTTCTGGACCCAGCAGGTCCAGGCGAACCTCTATTACTTCCCGTTCAAGAGCCAGGGTACCGCCTTGGTGCTCCGGCCTACCTATGAGTGGAACTCCGAGAGAATAGATGAAGATGTAACTCCGGGCCAGACCATCAGCATCGAATACGGCGTGTCGCAGATCGTTTTTTCACAGGCAGAATTGGCCGTCCTCGGATATGAGCAGATCCAATTGTCCGGGGAAAAAGGGGACAACGTGACCGGCAAGCATCCGATAAGCGGCACCAGAGGAATAGGCGGCCAGATAAAGGGCTGGGTCGTGAAGGATAAGTGTTCCATAGCCGCCAAGTACAGTGCGGAATATGGCACGAAAATGAATTTTGAAGGCAGCTCCTGGTCGCTTAACCTGAGTTGGATCTTTTGAAGTAAGGGGACATGCCCCGTTAAACCCGGATTCCTTGATGCGCTTAAAAAAGGCTCGGGAAGGGATAAATAACCTGACTTTTATAGATTACTTGCAAATCCGGACAGTATTTGGTATAATAACCTGACAAATAAAAAATCGGGTTAGTTAAATTCGGCCCTGTTTGATGACGGGGCCTTTTTTTCTGCCGATATTAAGGATCCCAAAAGATGATCTCAGCAAACGGTTTATCATTGCATTTTGGCTCGCGCAAACTTTTTTCCGGCGTTAATATAATTTTTTCGCCGGGGAATTGTTACGGGCTGATAGGGGCTAACGGCTCGGGGAAATCCACGTTCTTGAAGATACTCTCCGGTGAGATCGATTCCACGGCCGGCGAGGTGGCGGTAACTCCGGGCGAACGGATCGCGGTCTTAAAGCAGGACCAGTTCGCTTTTGACGGATTCACGGCCCTGACCACCGTCATCATGGGCCATAAGAGGCTCTATGATATCATAGAGAAAAAGGAAGCGCTCCACGCAAAAAAGGATTTTACCGATAAGGACGGGATGGACCTTTCCGAGCTTGAGGCCGAGTTCTCGGTCCTGGACGGGTGGAACGCCGAATCCGACGCGGCAAAATTGTTAAGCGACCTTGGGATCGAGGAACAGTTCCAAGGGGTAAAGATGAAGGATTTGGAAGAGGGCCAGAAGGTGCGCGTGCTGCTGGCCCAGGCCTTGTTCGGCAACCCGGATATCCTTCTGCTCGACGAGCCCACGAACCACCTTGATATCGAGAATTGCATATGGCTTGAAGGGTTCCTGTCCAATTTCAAGAATACCGCTATCGTGGTCTCACACGACCGCCATTTCCTGGATAAGGTCTGCACGCATATCGCGGACATCGATTACGGCAAGATCCAGCTCTATCCGGGCAATTTCAGTTTCTGGCTTGAGTCCAGCCAACTTATCCTCAGGCAGCGGATGGAGGCCAATAAAAAGATCGAGAAGAAGAGGGAGGAGCTGAAAAGTTTTATCGCCCGTTTCAGCGCCAACGCGTCCAAGGCAAAGCAGGCGACCAGCCGCAAGAAGATCCTGGAAAAACTTACCCTTGAGGACATCAAGCCTTCTTCGAGGAGGAGCCCGTATATAAATTTCGAACAGGCGCGCGAAGCAGGGAACAATGTCCTGGCTATCGACCGCTTATCCAGGTCGCTTAACGGCGAGCCCATGTTCAAGGGCCTTACATTTACGGTTGAGAAGGGCGATAAGATCGCTTTTGTCGGTTCCGATGACCTCGCTAATACGACCCTGTTCCAGGTGCTGGCCGGGGAGGCGCGGGCTGATAGCGGCAATTTCAAATGGGGCGCTTCGGTCAACCTGGCGTATTATCCAAAGGATAATACCAAATATTTTGACGTGGACTGCGACATTATCGAATGGCTCCTCCGGCAATCGAAGAGCACCGACGTAAGTTTTGCGCGCGGATTTTTGGGCCGGATGCTTTTTTCCGGGGATGAATCCTTAAAACAGGTCAGGGTCTTATCCGGCGGCGAGCGGGTCAGGTGCATGCTGTCGCGCATGATGCTTGCCCAGCCGAATGTAATGATCCTGGACCAGCCGACCAACCATCTTGACCTGGAATCGATCGAAGCCCTGAACAAGGGCCTGGAGAAGTATGAAGGGACACTGCTGTTCGCTTCGCATGACCATCAGCTGATCCAGACCGTGGCTAACCGCATTGTCGAGATCACGCCAAACGGTTTTATAGACCGCCCCGGCATAACCTTTGATGAGTATTTATCCGCAGAGATCCTCGCCTGACCCCATAGCCGTTGTTAATAATTTTGATTTATGGTAGAATCAAAAAAATTGGAAGATATAAGGTTATGAGAGCGCGTTATTTAAAATTTTTCAAATTTTCCGGCCTTTTTGTTTTTGTCCTGCTTTCACTTTTTAGCCCACCCGCAGCTACAGCCGAAACCTTTGATCAGGCATGCGCTAATGCCCTGGCCAATATCAAGGCAGTATCGGGTTCCAACGCTTTCGTCCCCGATCCCAATGCCATCCCTGCCAGGGGCAACAAGGCGATCATTACGATACAGGGCACTCCGGCCTCTGAGAATCCTGCTTTCGGCCTTACATATAACAGTAATTTTGGCGGCGGCACGAACTATTTAGTGGTCAGGACATTGACTAATAACGGGTTTTATAACAATAGCAGCGGAAACCTGCGGAACGGGGTGGGAGACTACACCACTTTCAACGACGGGACCGGGATCCATAGCGCCTCGTGGATGACTACCGGCAATGAAATGACTAAGGTTATTGATGCCAGCCACACTCTCCCCGGTGATATAGTGACGACTTTGGAGCGGTCGCTTGGTATTAATACCGACCCGGCAAAGGGCGGTAATTCGCATACCGCGATAGTGGAATACGGCGTGATCCCCGATCTCAATCATTTGATCCGGCCTACCAACCTGCTTTTGATCAAGAGTTATTCTCCAGATCACGCCGATTACACATATAACACCCCTCTTTTTAACCCGGTGCAGCCCCCGCTCGCGGATATGGGCCAGGCTGTCTTTGATCACGCAAAGGCTTACCTTCAATACTGGCAAACCACTCAGTTGGATGCCGGTGTTTTTCCTTGGACCGAGCTGGGGTATACGTATTACTGGGGGCAGAGCGGCATAACCCTTAATGATATACAGGGTTCAAGCGAGTTCATCATTTTGGGCGGCACCAATGTTAAGATCATCGGCATGTATTCGCCGCAATCTTATATGTATACCAAAAACAAGAATGGCGCCTTCAGCAGCGACGCAGACGCCGAATACGGCAACGGTTTCGGAAGTTTCAATGTAACGGATACCTGCGATACTATCTGGGCAGGCAATGCTTTCCAGAAGAATGCCGGCAATGACCCTAATAATCCTAACCAGATAATTTTAGCCGCCTTACCCGGCGTCCCGACTGTTTCAGGGGGGCAGGGGCTGCTGGTCTGGTCGACGAACTATACCGTTACCAATAACGGCACCATAAGCGGAGCGACCGTTAACAAATTAAAAGATGCCACTGCCGGTGCAGGTAAGAATAATCCGGGGATGGACGGCACCGCAAATATCGCCGTACTTTTTTTAGGTAATACCAGTTACGGAGATCCAGGCGGCAAAAATATACTCATTAACTCAGGGGAGATCTCCAGCGATCCCGCCAACGCCAGTACTGCCGTAGAGGCTGATGCGGGAACCACCGAGATAACCAATAATACCGGCGGAATAATTTCCGGATATAAATACGGCATCCATTTTTTGAGCGGCACCAACAGGATCACTAATATGGGGACCATTTCCGCGACCGGACCCGCGGCAGGTAATCCCGCGGCGATCCGGATCGACGGAGGAACTACCGCTATCGACAGTACCGGCGGGACTATCAACGGGAATGTGGTCGTGGCATCCGGGGCCTCGCTTGATGTCGGCGCGTCCACATTGAATGTTAACGGCAAGTATGTACAGGATAACAGCTCAACCCTCAAGGTGACCGTTGCCGACCCGTCCTCATCCGGTAAAATAATATCCAACACCGATACGACCGTATCCGCGGCGAGCAATGTCAATGTTACGGTTGCGAACAGTACCTTCATCCCGAATAATACCACATTCACGGTAGTAGACGCTGCAGGCGCCGCCGACGTAAATGTACCCGGCATGATCGCGTCAAGCGACCCCCGCATCACGTTCTCAGGCGTAAGCTCAAACGGCGGCCTCATTTTAACAGCGAGCCGCGCAACGAGCGGTTTCTCCAGTTTAGGCACAAATTCCAATACCTCTGCCGTCGGCGGTGTCCTGGATAACATCTCAAGCCCGTCAGGCGATATGACAACCGTCTTAAATACACTCGAAGGACTGAGTAATTCGCAAACAGAATCGGCCCTTGCCACTGTCGTCCCGATAGTAGACAGCGGAGTGACCAACGTCAGCAATACTACCATTAACCAGTTCATCGGGACCAGTACCGATAGGCTGGGAGGCCTCTTCGCCCAGGCGCAACAAGAGGAAGAGACAGGCGTCTCTACCGGCAGTAAGGAAAAAAGCGGTTTCGAGGCATGGGGCAGGGGATTCGGCGAAGCCGCCCACCAAGACCCCAGAGGCTTAAGTAACGGCTATACCGCCACCATCTGGGGGACAGCATTAGGCGGCGACTTCCCCATATTTAACGACAAGGTAAGGCTCGGCGCCAGCGGCGGTTATGCCTTTAGCGACGTCAACTCAAAGGATAACTCCGGAGCAACAGACATCAACAGCTACCAAGCTACATTCTACGGCGGATACATAAACCCCGAGAAGCCCTACTACATAAACGGTGCCTTCTCATTCGCCTATAATACCTACAAAGGCAAAAGAAACATCGATATAGGCACGATTAGAAGGATTGCCAGCTCAAGCTATAAGGGCCAGCAGTACTCTGTCTTATTTGACGGCGGATATACCTTTAAGACCAAGAACATAAACATAACGCCTATCGCATCATTACAGTACCTGCGCCTAAACCTCCAGATCTACACCGAGACAGGGGCAGATGCCCTCAACCTAAGTGTCAAAGGCCAAGGCTACAATCTATTGGAATCCGGCCTGGGCGCAAGGTTCGACCGTCCCTTTGAGGGCAGCTACGGCACCTTGATCCCCGAGGTGCACGTAAAGTGGTTCTACGATATCATAACCGACAAGCAGGCCGCCACTTCGACTTTCTCAGGCGGCGGCGGCTCATTCGCCACCAACGGTTTTAGTCCCGCGCGCAATGCCTTAAACGCCGGCGGGCGTCTTGCGCTGATAACGAAAGGCAACTGGAGCTTCGATGCCAACTACGACTTCGAATACAAACAGGACTTTACCTCCCATACGGGTTGGGCTGATATCAGGTACAAGTTTTAGCCTTTTTATTTCGGCCTTATCCGTTTCTTTGTGCCTGTGCGGATGCGCCACGACATCCTATGATCCGGGATACGAGAACGGATTCATAAAAACTCTTATCCCCGGGCGTAATTTCACCCTTCTTTCGTATACCAGGATCAAAGAAACAGGTAAGCCGCTTGTAATTTACATCGAAGGGGATGGATTGGCATGGAAATCCCGTTCCCGTGTCTCTTCCGACCCCACCCCAACGGACCCTCTCGTTATGCGTCTCACCGCCTTGGATCCTTCGCCGAATGTCGCGTACCTTGCCCGTCCGGGACAATATCCTTCCCTGGGAGCGTCCCGATGCGACCCGAAATACTGGACAGGAAGTCGGTTCTCGCGGGAAGTTATAGAAAATATGGATACGGCTGTCAGCCGGTTGCGCGAAAAAGCCAAGGCGCCGTCGGTGTCGCTAGTCGGTTATTCCGGGGGAGCCGCTGTTGCGGTCCTTATTTCAGCGAGGCGCGATGACATTACGGGCCTGCGCACTATCGCCGGGAATCTTGATTGCGATGCCGTCAGCAGATGGAATGAAGTAAGTCCGCTCAAAGATTCGTTGAATCCTATTGATGTTGCGGCCAAGATCAGCGCTGTCCCCCAGCGCCACTTTATTGCGTCCGGCGACAAAGTCGTCCCTTCCTACGTCGCAGAATCATTTGCCGGGAATTGCGGCGATGAAAAATATAAGAGCATCACGACAGTCAAGGGCGCTACGCATTATTCAGGATGGGAAGATAAATGGGCCGGCCTGCTCAAGGTCCCGTTATATGATAAAAACGAGGCGCTGCTTCCCGAAACTCCTTGATATAGTAAGACATTACCTCTATAATAATAAAATTATGAAAACCCTAAAAGCGATAATGCTACCGGTTTTAGCCTGCTTATTTGTTTTTATAATATGCCTAAGTTCCTATGCGGACGATGGGCAAGACCTGATAAATGCCGCCCAGACAGGTAATATCCTGGCTGTCAAAGCGCTTCTCGCCAAAGGCGCAGATGTAAATGCGAAAACTAAGTATGGCATGACCGCCTTGATGGCGGCATCGGAAGAAGGACACCTCGATATAGTACAGGCGCTCATCGCCAAAGGCGCTGACGTTAATTCGAAAACTAACGATGGCGGGACCGCCTTGATGCGGGCCGGGCGTCTCGATGTAGTACAGGAACTTCTTGTCAAGGGCGCAGACGTGAACGCGAAAGCCAAGTATGGCATAACCGCTTTAATGCAGGCATCTTCAGCCGGCCACCTCGATATAGTACAGGCGCTCATCGCCAAAGGCGCTGACGTTAATGCGAAGACTAACGATGGCATGGCCGCTTTAATGCAGGCATCTTCAGCCGGCCACCTCGATATAGTACAGGCGCTCATCGCCAAAGGCGCTGACGTGGGCGCGAAGGCTAACGATGGCTGGACCGCCTTGATGGCGGCATCGGAAGAAGGACATCTTGATATAGCACAAACTCTCCTTGCCAAAGGCGCAGACGTTAATGCGAAGACTAACGATGGCGGGACCGCATTAAGCGCAGCTAAAAGAAACGGGCATAATGAAATAGCCTGGGTGCTTATCAACAGCGGGGCAAGGTAGTAAAATATTACTAATAAATAACAAGTCTGTTTACTTGACAAATGTGTGATTAGGGCGTAAACTTTTATAGATTATCTGCCCTAGTGGGCAAAGTAACGGACGAACACAAAACGAAGGGGGGTTAAGTAAGTGAAGAAGTTATTCTTTCTCGGGTTAGTCGCGGTATCAGCCCTGTTTTTATCTCCTGCAGCGAACGCCGCTAATGAAGATATGCCGAAAGCCCTGTCTATGGGGGCCGAAGGTACTTTGACAGTCGCAGATTTTAACAGTTGGGATGACACTAACAACTTGGGCGGCGCGTTCGGCGGCTGGGCCAAAAACCCGGACGATCCTACCCAGCAGTGCCTGATAGAGATCACGGATGAGGATAAGGTGGGGGATAAGGGTAATTCGCTGAAGTTAAACTACCGGGTCGATTCCCCAACGCCGGCTTATAACGGTTTCTGGATGAAGCTCCAAGACAGCGATTTTTCACCTTACAGGTATTTAGTCATATCAGTCAAAGGTGTCGCGGACGCGGGTTTTACGCCCCGCTTTAAGATCGAGATCAAGAACAAGCAAAAAGAAGCCGGGCACTATATCCTTACCGGCATAACGGATAAGTGGCAGCAGTTCGTAATCCCGCTGAAGGATTTCGGTCTTTCCGATATGCAGCAGATGAACGAATTTGTTATCGTCTTCGACGACATACGCTGCAGGCCGAAGGTGGGTTCTATCTATATCGATGACATTTACGTTTCGAAGTAGCGCGTCTTATGCCGCCGTCCTGCTGGCATTAAGTTTCGCGGTCCAAACCGGCCTTCCGGCGAAGGAAAGCCAAAGCATCACACTCCTTGTTGATGACTTTGAGGCGAAGAAGGACAAAAACCTGCTTGACGGCATGTCTTCCGCATGGGCCGGTAATCCGAATGACCCCAGCGCCGCTTGCACCGCGTCTTTTGTTGATCTCATCCGTGATGGCGGGAACACGAGCGTCCTGAAACTTAAGTACGGCCTGGCCGATCCCAAGTATATCACCTATTACTACAGCGAAACCCAGGCGCGGTATAAGCTCAATCCCAAAGCCATCGACCCGCTCGCCCTTTCCGAAACCAAGGCTCGCACGAAAGCGATCGACGTGCAGGCCTTGCGGTATTACCAGAACAAGCTGCAGCAAGGGTACGCCGCCGCCAAAGCCGCGTCCAAAGCCGCGGATAAGAAAAAACTCTTGGCCTCATCCGTCTATTCGAGGTACATCCCCGGCTCAAGTAATCTCGACTACAGCAGGTATTATAAGAAGCCGGATTATTCAAAATATATTCCCGGTCCCAAAGCCGTAGATTACAGCAAATATTACACCAAGCCCTATTACAGTAGGTCTACCTCCGCCAGCGATATTGACTACAGTAAATATTACATCAAACCTGACTACTCAAAGTATATCAAGACTTCCGGCAACGTTGATTACAGCAAATACTATGCCAAGCAGGTCGGACCGGACGGCCGCGCGAAACAGTACGTCGGGCTGAAATTCCGGCTCGGCGGCGACGTCGACTACAACGGATATTACACCAAGCTAAACGGCCTCGACCTCCGCCCGTATCAGTATCTCACTTTCTGGGTCAAGCGCGGCGAAGGGACTTATCCCGACTCATTCAAGATCGAGCTTAAATGCGGCCCGTACCTCGCCGCCCACCGTTATCGTATTCCTACGTCCGCGGACCAATGGATCTATGCAAAGATCCCGTTGGCCGACTTCACGAATTTCGACAGCGAGAAATGGGACCGGTCCAGTGAAATGACTTTTGTATTCGAAGGCGGACAGACCAGGCCTGTCTCCGGCGTCCTTTATCTGGATGATATCGGCTTTTCTGCGGACACGGAATACTTCCAGCGCGAGAAGGCGCTGGTCGCAGAGGACACCGAAAAGACACGGGAAGAGATGCGCCGGATCGCTGCCCTGCCGGAAGACGAGCTGCTCGACCTTATTGAACGTAAGACATTCGATTATTTCTGGCTTGAGGCAAGCCCGAGCACGGGTTTGACAAAGGACAGGAGCATGGTCTACGGCGCGGCCAGCACAGGCGCGGCCGGTTTCGGGTTGACCGCGATGTGCATCGGCGCGGAACGGAAATGGATCACCCAGAAGGAAGCCTACGACCGGGTCTATAAGACCTTGAAAGCGCTCAGGGATATCGTCGCCAAGGAACACGGGTTCTTCTGTCACTGGATCAATGGCCGCACGGGAGAGCGCGACGGAAAGTCGGAGTATAGTTCTGTAGATACGGCGCTGCTCATCGGAGGAGTCCTGACGGCCCGGGAATATTTTTCCCAGCCGGAAATAAAACAGCTGGCGGATGAGATCTACCAGGATTTGGACTGGCCGTGGATGCTGGACGGCAGCCCGGAAACCGGCCTTTTATCGATGGGATGGGACCCTGAAAAGGGGTTCACCGGATATATCAAGTGGGATATGTTCGCCGAAGACATGATGATGTACCTATTGGCTATCGGCTCGCCCACCCATCCGCTTCCCGCGAAGTCGTGGGACGCCTTCAGGCGCCCCGTAAAGGAGTACGCCGGCCAGACCTATATCTTTCACGAAGGCGAATCGATGTTTGTTTATACCTATTCCCAGGCGTGGGTGGATTTCCGGGATAAACACGACGCTTACGCCGATTACTGGAAGAATTCGGTCGCGGCTATCACGGCGAATTATGAGCGTTGTAAAGAGAATGCCAGTAACTTCAGGACATACAAGGAAGGTTACTGGGGGATCTCGGCCTCGGACGGGCCGGACGGGTATTCCGCTTTCGGGGCTACGGCCATACTCGGCATGCATAACGGCACTATACCGCCCTATTCCCTTTGCGCGGCCGTTCCTTTTGTGCCCCAGCTAGCTATCCCGGCTATCCGCTCGCTCTTGGCGAATTACGGCGACAGGGTCTGGGGCAGATACGGGTTCGTGAGCGCTTTCAACCTGGACCGGAACTGGTTCTCGACCGAATATATCGGGATCGACGAAGGAGATATCCTTTTGATGCTGGAGAATTACCGCACCGGTTTCGTCTGGAAGACGTTCATGAAGAACCCATATATCAATCGGGGGATGGAGGTGGCGGGATTCCAGCCGGGCACAAAGGAGCTGGATGTGGCGTTACTGAAGAAACTGGAAGACGAACGCGCAAAAGAACTTGAGAAGGCAGGCGGTAGCGCCACGAAGAAGTTTACGATAGCCCGCTCCAAAAATAAGATCGATGTTGACGGGACGCTGCAGCAATGGGACAAGAATAAATTCGAAAAGTACGATATTGAGAAAGACCTGGAATCCGGGAAGATCTCAGGCCCGGCGGAGCTGTCCGGAGCCTTCGGTTTCCAATGGGATGACGAGAACCTTTATTTCGCCATTGACGTGACGGACGGTGGTGAGATCGTTGCCAAGGAGAAACAGAAGGAGATCTATAAAGGCGATTGCGTTGAGATCTATCTGGATTTCATGACGCAAGGAAAAAATTTCATCTGGGGCGACAAGAAGAACTTCCAGATAGGCTTGGCGCCGGACTGCGCGACCGGCGGCCCTGCCGCGTATGCGTGGTTCCAGGATACTGACCCGAAGGATAACGTCAAGCTGGCCGTCAAAAAGACCGAGAAAGGTTATCGCATGGAGGCGGCCATCAAGTGGTCGTTCTTGAACCAGAAACCGCAGCCGGGCATGGTATTCGGGCTTTCGGTCGCTCTTCACGATCTTGGCGGCGGTAAGGAAAAGAAGCTGAACTGGTACTTCAAACAACAGCCGGGAAGGATCAGGTTAGGAGAAGCCGCTCTCGGCGAATAGATAAACAAAGTTGCAAATTCCTCTGTAATGGCACCTTCCCCAAAATTCCTTGATATAATAAGATATTACCTTTATAATAAAATCAGGTAAACAAGAAAGGAAAAGATGAAGAAGACTAAGAAGATCGATTGCTTGAAATGCAAAGAGCAGCATGCCTGCTGTGATTTCGGGGCATGGGTGGACCTGGAGCTGGCTAAAAAAATATTATCCCTTAAATTAAAAGGGGATTTTTTCCATCTTGAGAAGGACAAGGATTTTCCCTCCGGGTATAAAGTCGGGACGAGCATTGAAGATGAGCGCTGCTCTTTCATTACGCCGGACGGGTTATGCTCCATCCACAAAGTGAACTATAGTTTGAAGCCGGCCCATTGCAAGGAATTCCCGTATGAAAAAGGGAAATTATCGCCGTACGCAGACGTGTTGTGCGTGCGGGTAAAATCAAAAAAGAAAGAAAAGGCAAAAGGAGGGAATGTTGGCAAGAGATAATTACTCGTTTAAAAAATACCAGAGAGAAATGGCGAATAAAAAGAAGAAAGAAGAAAAAAACCAACGCAAGCTGGAAAAAAAGAATTCGCAGGACAAAACTGAGCCCGAGAAGGCCCCGGACGGGGAAACCCCCGTAGTATAAGGTTCCTCCGGCAACGGCAGTGAGCCGTATTTATGCCCCAAGAGGGGTATTTTATGTTATAATATCCCCGTGAAATACAAGCACGCCTTGTTCCTGAATCCCTATATCGAAAGCAGCAATACAAGCGTCATGAAACTCTTCCCGCCGACCGGCCTTGAGTACGTCGCGAGCAGCGCCGAAGGTCTTGTCGAGAAACTGACGCTCATCGATCTTAGGTACGAAAAAGAGCTCTCCGATCCGGCGAAGCTGCTGGATTTTATAGCAAAAGAGATCGATATCGTCTGCGTAAGTATCGGCTGGGACCGCCAGTTCAAGGAGATATGCGAGCTCCTTAACCGTTTCCCGGCCAATATACCAGTGGTCGTCGGAGGGTATAAGGCGACGGAGATGGCGGATGAGTTTTTCAAGATCTGCCCGAATGTCACTATTGTCGTCCGCGGGGAAGGGGAGGCGACGATACGGGAGATACTCAAAGGCCTGCCCCTGAAAGACATCCTCGGCATCTCTTACGCGGAAAAAGGCGTCGTGGTCCATAATAAGAACAGGCCCCTGCTCAACATAGAGGATATGCCTGCCCCGCGCCGCTCTTTAAGGAATAATAAATACAGCCTGGCAGTGAACGGGATCGAGATGATGAACCTGACGTTTGATTCGATCCTATCCGCGAGGGGTTGCCCCCACAACTGCAAATTCTGCACGTTCAACCTGAACCCCCTCGGCCAAAAGAGGACTTATACGGCGCGCAGCGTCGACTCGGTGATCAGGGAGCTGGAAGGGATAACCGCCAAGATAGTACTATTCAGCGACGATAACCTTTTTGCCGACGCCGGCAGGGCGGAAAAGATATGCGACGAGATAATAAAGCGCAAGATAAAGAAGCGTTTTATCGCACAGGCCCGGATCGAGTTATTCAAGCACCCCCGCCTGCTGGGGAAGATGGTAAAGGCGGGATTTAAGGCGTTGCTGGTCGGCATAGAGTCCCCGCACGACCGTATATTGACGCAGCTGAACAAGGGTTTTGATTCCGCCACGGTCAGGGAGGCGTTCAAGGTACTGACAAAATACCCGATCTTTTATAACGGTTATTTCATCTACGGCAATATAGGCGAGAGTAAAGAAGAGATGCTCTACATACCCGAATTTGCCAAAGAGATAGGGCTGGATTTTATCTCCTGCAACAAGCTCAGGATAGAGAAGTATTCCCCTATGAGGGAACTGGCCGAGAAGACGCAGGGTTACCATATTACCGAAAAGGGAGAGCTATATTCCGATACATACGACTATCCGGCGCTAAAGAAGATAGGCAGGACGATAAAGTTCTCTTTCTACACACCGCAGCGCTATTTTAAGATATTCTTTAAGGGTGCTTTTCAAAACAGGGTTTTAACCATCGGAGAGGTAGTTTCGTTCATTTGCGTAATGCCCCGCCTGCTTGCCGGCGTCTTCGCGAGGGAGATAAAAAGGGGCAGGCTGATGGATTCGCTTAAAAGGACATTCATAGTTAACAGGGCTTGATCAACCATAAGGAGTAAATATCAAAAAAGTAAGGACTTCGTCTAAAGGCAGGAAATGCAAATACCTGCATTGTAAACAGATCTTAAGCATCTATAACCATGAGGGTTATTGCCATGTCCACCTCGGACAGGTGCCTCAAGAGCAGAGGGCAAAGGTTTAAAAGCCATGATGACACATAAAATAAGCAATAATAATGATAACCTGCCGCAGCCGGTAAAAAACAGTTCCGACGGTTTTTACGGCCTGGGCATCGCGCCCAAGATACTCGATATCCTGGAAAAGATCAAGTTCAAGGTGCCGACGCCTATCCAGCTGAAAGCTATCCCGATAGCGATACAGGGCAAAGATATAGTCGGCGTCGCCCAGACCGGCACCGGCAAGACCCATTCATTCGCCATACCGATGGTGCAGATCCTCGCGCAGAAGAAGGGGTCCGGGCTGGTGCTGGCGCCTACCAGGGAACTGGCCCTGCAGATAGACGAGGCCTTCCAGGCGATAGTTCGCCCGTTCGGGATGCGGACGGCATGCCTCATAGGAGGAGCTTCCATGCACGAGCAGATACAGGCCCTGCGCAGGAGCCCGCGCATTATCATCGCTACGCCGGGCAGGCTAATCGACCATGTCGAGCAGCGCTACGTAACGCTCGGCGGGGTCGCGATGCTGGTACTCGACGAGGCTGATCGCATGCTGGATATGGGATTCGCGCCGCAGGTCGATAAGATACTGCGTTTCGTCCCGAAAGATAGGCAGACGATGCTCTTTTCCGCGACCATCCCGAGGGAAGTCATGGCAATAGCTTCCAAATACATGAAACTCCCCATGAGCATAGAGATCGCCCCTTCAGGGACAATGGCGGAGCACGTTACCCAGGAGTTGTTCGTCGTCAGGAAAGACGCGAAATCTCAGCTTCTCCGCAAACTGCTCGCGCAATATCACGGAGCGGTGTTGTTATTCTCCCGTACCAAGCATAACGCGAAGAAGATCGCGCACTCGATAAGGGATATGGGGTATACCGCGGCAGAAATGCATTCGGACCGCTCATTGGGCCAGCGCCGCGAAGCGCTCGGCGGGTTCAAGTCCGGAAAATATAAGGTGCTAGTCGCTACCGATATAGCCGCTAGGGGAATAGACGTGACCGGGATCGAGCTGGTCATCAATTATGACCTGCCTGATGACGCGCAGAACTACGTGCACCGCATCGGCCGCACGGGCCGGGCGGGCCATAAAGGGCACGCGATCTCATTCGCCACTCCGGACCAGAGCAGTGATGTCCGGAGCATCGAAAAGCTGATCAGGGTTTCGCTTCCTATCGCGAAGCATCCGGAGATCCCACAGGAGCAGTTCGACAAATCTTCAGGCCTGGGGAGATCATATCATTTCGCGCCGAGGCGCCGCCACGGCCGCAGGTGATCACAGTTGCCGGCTGAACACAGGAGAACCCGACCCCCCATGTATATGCAAAACTTAAACCTGAAATCCAGCCTCTTATTGGCGGCCTTCCTTTTATTTTTTCCTTCCGGCGGATTTTCTTCGGAAATAAAGATAACGGCTTCCTCATCCGAAGCCGCGTTAAGCCCTGAGAACGTATTTGACGGCAACATGGCCACCCGGTGGAGCAGCAAATTCTCCGACAAAGAGTGGCTTGAGATAGACCTCGGTGAAGCAAAAGAGATATCCGGCCTGACGCTGTTCTGGGAGGCTGCTTACGCGTCCTCTTACGAGGTCCTGGTATCAGCTGACGAAAAAGACTGGAAGAGCGTCTATAAGCAGGATAAGGGCCCCTGCGGAAGCGAAGAGGTCTCGTTCGAGAAGACCGTGGCAAGATATATAAAGCTGGTCTTTAATAAGAGGGCCACAAAATGGGGATATTCGCTGTTTGAGATCTCGATAGACGGAGCCGGCATAAATGATACCGGGAAAATAAACGCGAAGGAGATAATACCTCTCGAGGATAAATGGGATTTTAAGACAGACCCCCGGAACGTAGGGGTTAAAGAAATGTGGTTTACCCCTGCCGGCGCTCCTAAAGATTGGGGCAAGATAGAGACCGGGCGGTTCTGGGAAGACCAGGGTTTTCCCAATTACGACGGGTACGCCTGGTATAAAAAAGATATTATGATACCCGCGGCCTGGAATGACGGCAAGGCCGTTTTGATGATCGGCGGAGTCGACGACGCTTACGAGTTGTACGTTAACGGCCGGTTCGTCGCCGGATACGGCCCCAGGGTCACGAACTCGACTATACCCCGCAGCGTAAACCAGACCCTGACCTTACCACAGGTCGGGAAATACCTGGTGCCGGGCGAACCGAATAATTTTACTTTCCGCGTCTTCGATGATTGGGGCAACGGCGGGATATCCAAACCCCCTATGGTGCTCATGCAGAACGAAGACGCAGTCCCGCAGATAAAAAAACGGCTGGACGCGCAAAGTTATTACCAGTTGAAAGCGAGGCCTTCGGAAAGGAAATATTATCCCGAATGGATAGGGGGCCGCCAGGCCTACTGGACCGTGGTCGGCGTAGAAGGGGATAAGGCGGAGAGCTGTTTTTGCGAAGACGGGCAGGTCCAGTTGTACAACTGGGGCCCTTCCCTGATGCCCTTCATTTACACGGACAATAAACTCCTTACCCGCGAGGATTTCAGGGTCTCCCAGTCCCTCGAAAAAGGTTATCTTCCCATGCCTGAAGTGGTTTGGGAGAACAATGACCTGGTTTTTTCCCAGAGGCTGTTCGGTTATGGTAAACCGGATGAGGCCCTTACCTGCCTCAAATATACGTTAAAAAATAAAAGCGAAAAAAAACTGGCCGGCAAACTCTTCCTTACCGTAAGGCCTTTCCAGGTCTATCCCGCATGGCAGTGGAGCGGCGGGATGGCGATGATAAGGAACCTGGAATATGATACGGCGGGCGGGCATACGCTAAGGATAGACGGGAAAGACCGCCTGGTATCGCTCCGGGTCCCGGACAGGTTCGGCGGTTCTACGTATATGGAAGACGGCCTCGTCGCCGCGTTGAAGAGCGGGAATATCACCGCCAGGCCGTCGATCAACGATCCTTTCGACTATGCCTCAGGCGTCCTGGAATATGATTTCAGCATCGCTCCGAAGGCCGAAAAAGAATATTTCTTCCTCATACCTCTGCATGGCGCTGGAACGGCATTAAAAGTATTGGACAGCGCAGGCCCGGAAAAGGATCTTGAAGTAATGCGGGTGAAGACGAGGGAGTTTTGGGAAGAAAAATTAAACCGGGTACAGGTGAATATCCCGGATAAAGAGATGTCGGATGCCGTTAAGACCAGCCTGGCATATATGCTCATCAATAAGAACGGGCCGATGCTGCAGGCCGGCTCAGGCGCCTACAAGAAGTCGTGGATACGCGACGCATGTTCGGCTTCAGCCGCAATGATGAGGATGGGCCTTACCGAAGAGGTGAAGGAATATATCGATTGGTTTACCGGATGCATAAAGCCAAACGGCAAGGTCCCGCCCATCATGATCTCCGAGACCTCGGCCGAGCCCGCGTGGGAAAGGGAATTCGAAGAGTATGACAGCCAGGGCCAATACGTCTACTCCGTGCTTGAATATTACCGGTTTACCGGGGACAAGGAATGGCTCAAAGGCAAACTTCCCGCCGTAAAACGCGTCCTCGATTTCACCGAGGCCCTGAGGAAGAAAGAGGCAGGCGGCATATTCCCGCGCTCTGTCAGCCACGAGGGTTATTTCCCTGCGCCGGGCGTCCATAGTTACTGGGATGATTTCTGGGGTATCAAGGGATGGAAAGACGCCGCCTCCATCGCGGATATCCTGGGGGATAAGGAGCTGGCCGCCCGCGCTGAAAAAGAAACGGAAGATTTCAGGAGGTGCGTCAACGATTCCATTAAGGCCGTCCAGGCATCAAAGAAGATAGATTTTATACCGGGATCGGTCGAAAAGGCCGACCTTGACGCGCCGTCAACGGCTATCGCCGTCTGGCCGACCGAGGAATCGAAATACCTGCCGCAGCCTTCCCTGGATAATACTTTCGGGATATTCTGGAAGAAGCAGTTCCTGCCGAGCCTGGCGAGCGGGCCGAAGTGGTCGTATTCGCCGTATGCCTTCAGGATATCCCAGGTATTCGTCATCTCCGGCCAGAGGGATAATGCCGTAAAGATGCTTGAGGAGTTCATGAGGATGCGCAGGCCGCTTGCCTGGAACCAGTGGGCGGAGGGGTTTTTGGCAGATGACCGCAGGCCGTGGTTCGTCGGTGACTTGCCCCACACCTGGGTAGCCTCAATATTCATAAACGCGTTCAGGAGTTTATTTGTGTATGAAGATGATGGTATGCTCATTCTTGGTGGTGGCATACCAGAAAAATGGCTCTCGGACAAAGAGGGCGTATCGATAGGCAATTTCCCGACATTTTACGGTAATATCAGTTATTCCGTTAAGCAGGAGAACGGTGTTTTGAAGATCGAGGCTTCGGGTACTGCGCGCCCTCCGAAGGGTTTCGTTTTCAGGGGTCCTTCCGGAGGAGAGGTGGCTTTCCAGAGCCTGCCGTTCAGTTATGCGCCTTGACACGGGGGTGATAAAGATTTAATATAGTGCCTTGAGATGGCCGACGAGAAGAAGACGATACTTATAATTGAGGACGAACCCCTGAACATGAGATTGACCGTTGATCTCCTTGAGATCAACGGTTTTAATACGTTAAGCTGCTGTGACGGAATTGCCGCGCTCGAGACTTTAAAGAAGACCATCCCCGACCTTATCCTCCTCGATATCAATATGCCTAAAATGAACGGATACGAAGTCCATGAAAATATCAGGAAAGACAGCCGCCTCGACCGCGTCAAGGTCCTCGCGCTTTCCGCGTCGGTCATGAAAGAGGACGAGGAGAGGATAAGAAAAGCGGGTTTTAACGATTTTATCCCGAAGCCGATCGACACCAAAGGGCTGGTAAAAAAGATAAGGGAATATTTGTCCATATGAGCCGGGACGAACTCGACATACAATACCGCGATATCGTAGAGAACGCCAACAGCATCATCCTGCGCATGGACATGAACGGCGATGTCACCTATTTCAACAGGTTCGCCCAGAATTTCTTCGGTTACAGGCAGGAGGAGATCCTCGGCAAGAACGTCGTCGGCACGATAGTGGCCCCGACCGATTCCTCGGGCCGCGACCTCAAGGCAATGATAGACGACATGGCGCTCCACCCGTCGAGCTATGTGAGCAACGAGAACGAGAACGTGATGAAGAACGGCAGGCGCGCGTGGATCGCCTGGACGAACAAGTCTATCCTCGACGAGGACGGCCGGGTCAGGGAGATACTTTGCATCGGCAACGACATAACCAGGCTTAAGGAAGCCGAGGAAGAGATAATCAAGGCGAAGGAGGCCGCAGAGAGCGCCAATAAGGCGAAGAGCTCGTTCCTCGCGAACATGTCGCATGAGCTGAGGACGCCGCTTAACGCGATAATAGGTTTTTCCGAGCTGATGAAGGACGATAGCGTCGGCCCGCTGACCGATAAGCAGAAGGAATACCTCGATTACGTCTGGGAGAGCGGCAAGCACCTGCTCTCGCTGATAAACGACATACTCGACCTCTCAAAAGTGGAAGCCGGGAAGATGGAGCTCGAGCTTAGCGAGTTCGACCTGAAAGAGCTTTTAAAGAAGAGTTTTATCTTTATACAGGAAAAAGCGGTGAAACACGGCATCGCGCTTTCCGCGGATATAAAAGAAGGCATAGGGACCGTAAAAGCGGACCAGAGGAAAGTGAAACAGGTCATTTTTAACCTCCTCTCGAATGCGGTAAAATTTACCCCGGACGGCGGCAAGATCGGCATAACCGCCGAAAAAACCGGCAAAGGTGAGATCCTGGTCTGCGTCTCGGATACAGGCATAGGGATAGAGGCCAAGGACAGCGGCAGGGTATTTTCGGAATTCGAGCAGATCGACAGCGAATATTCGCGCAAATACGCCGGCACCGGGCTGGGTATGCCCTTAAGCAAAAAATTTGTCGAGCTCCACGGCGGGAAGATGTGGTTCGAGAGCGAAAAGGGTAAAGGCACGCATTTTTATTTCACGCTGCCGCTTAACGTCGGTTAAAAAGAGGAGGCTGCAATGGCGAAGATCCTGATGATAGACGATGACGCGATGGTGTTAAAACTCTATTCGGAGATATTATCGAAAGAGGGGTTCGAGGTCCTGACTTCCAGCGACGCGAAAAATGGTTTTGACCTGGCTGTTTCGCAGGCCCCGGACCTGGTCCTCCTCGATATCATGATGCCGACCGTAGACGGGACCCGGGTGCATGAGGCCCTCTCGCAGAACGATAAGACGAAGGACGTCCCGGTCGTTTTCCTGACGGCGCTCGTGAGAGAAGAGGAAGTGGCGGAAAGCGGCGGGAAGATCGGCGGCCTGGATTACATATCCAAATCCACGCCCAAGGATAGATTTGTCAAACAGGTCAAGGATATCCTGGCCAGGAAGAAATAGGGCTATACGATATTGAGCGCGGAGTCCGGGTTTAAGGTAAAGATCGCGAGGAAGATCGAAGATATCCCCGTTGCCGACTGGAATAAGCTGATGCCGGCGACCGGGGAGAACTATTATTTCTTCAAGACCCTCGACGAATCCGGCATGTCCCAGTTCTCGTTCTTTTATATTTTAGTGTATGACAAGGATGCCCCGGTCGGGGCTGCCAGCTGCTTTATAATGAACTTCGGCCTGGATTTCGGAGTTACCGGTGTTCTCAAAGGGTTCACGGGATGCCTTAAGAAGATATTCCCTTATATCTTGGACCCGAGGATCCTGGTCTGCGGCCTGCCTAACGGCCAGGGAAAGATAGGGATCGCGGCAGATCCGGGCACGGTCATCAAGGCCATATGCGAAGCGATGGAGCAGATAGCGAAGGAAAATAAGGCGGAGATCATCGTGTTCAAGGATTTCAGTTTCAGGTACCAGGATACGCTGGATAAGTGCCTTGATGCCGGTTTTTTCAAGGTAGGGTCCCTGCCTTACATGGAGATGGATGTCCGCTTCCCGGACTTTGACGGGTACTTGAACACGTTAAGCTACATATCGAGGAGCGGGTTGAGGAGGAAGTTCAGGAAGATAGAAAAGGAAGTCAAGTTAGGCCTGGAAGTGAAGGGCAGGCTGGAAGAAGACGAATTGAAGGATGCGTACGCGCTCTATCTCCAGACGTACGGTAAGAAAGAGGTTGGGCTCGAGAAAGTGCCTGTGGATTTTTTCAGGAACATAGCGAAGAACATGCCTGAAGAGACGAAATTTTTCATTTGGCGGGTAGACAAAAAGATGGTCGCGTTCAGTTACTGCCTGGCCTCGGGGGGCCGTTTCCTTGATTATTACCTCGGGTTCGATTATTCGATCGCCTATAACTACCACCTTTATTTTATAAGGTTCCGCGACCAACTGGAGTGGTGTATCAAAAATAATATCAGGCTGTATGAATTCGGGCCTACCGGGTATGAATCGAAGAGGAGGCTGGGCTTCAGGCTTGCGTCGCTGCATAATTACGTAAGGCACCGTAACAGGTTCCTGAACCCGGTCTTCAAGGGCTTCAGCCGGCGCCTGGTGCAAAAATTATTAAAGTTTTTTTCGAAACGGGAAAGATGATGGTATACATCAGGAAAAATCCCGGCGCGGAAGAGCGACTTTCGATATTATCGAACGATTCCCGGTATGACCTCGCCTGCGCCTGCGGCACCAACGATGATGAGCATCGCCGCCGCTCAAAAGAGGGCAAATGGATATATCCGGTCGTGCTGCCCAACGGGGGGACCACATATCTATTTAAGACGCTGCTTTCCAACGAGTGCGTAAATAATTGCAAATATTGCCCGCTCAGGGCGGGTTCGGATACTGATCGCTGCGCCCTCAGCCCGGAAGAATTGGCCGGGGCTTTTATCTCTTATTATAACGCCCGCAGGGTCAGCGGGCTTTTCCTCAGCAGCGCTGTGACCGGCAGCCCGGACATCACTATGGAACGGATAAACCGCTCGGCGCTCAACCTGCGCAGGGCCGGGTTCAGGGGCTACATACACTTAAAGGTCATCCCCGGCGCGTCCGAGGCTGCTATCCGCCAGAGTCTCTCCCTGGCGAACGCCGTTTCGTTGAATATAGAGACCGCAGGCGAGAATAATTTCAAGCATCTCAGCACGACAAAAGATTACCTCCGCGACATCATCCGGCCGATAGAGATGATAAGCCGCCTAACCGCGAAGGGGTCCCGTTACGCGGGGGTCAAACAGACCACCCAATTTGTCGTCGGCGCTTCCGGAGAGACCGACAAGGAGATCATAAGCTATTCCTGGAGGCTGTATAAGGAATTGGGCCTTAACAGGGTCTATTTCAGCGCTTACCAGCGCGGCGCCGGGTCGCCGGAACTTCCCGGCGAGCGTTCGGGCCTGGCTAACAGTACTAGCAGGGATCTGCTAGTACGCGAGCACCGCCTATACCAGACCGATTGGCTCATCCGCAAGTACGGGTTCAGGGCGGACGAGATACCCCTGGACCGGGACGGTAACCTCTCCCTCGGGACCGACCCTAAAGAGATGTGGGCGAAGTCGCATCCCGAGTTTTTCCCGGTAAATATCAACAGGGATGACAGGGGCCGTTTGTTGCGCGTTCCCGGCTTGGGGCACGTGATGGTCGAACGGATACTTTCATTGCGGAAGAACGGGGCAAGGGTAGGCTCTATTGAAAAACTGGGAAGGCGGAATAAGCTTCTTACGAAGGCCGAGCGGTACCTGGCGTTTTAGGCGGCGGCGCATCAAAATCCTTGTTATAATAAGGCATAATCCCCTATAATAGTATAGATGAAGATAAAGACGGTACTATTGGCTGCTGCCCTTATTTTTGCGGGCGCGATATTGTTCTTTTCATACAGGAACTATTTCGGGTCCCCGGAGGCCGGAAGCAATCGGGTCTCCTTACAGGCCAGGGAGAAAGCGTGGCAGGGGCTGAAAAAGGACCTGGAGAAGAAGGTCGCGCGTTTCAACGGCACGGTCGGCCTTGTGGTCAAGGACCTGGACACGGGCCGCGAGATCGACTTCAACAAAGATGCCTCGATCCCATCCGCCAGCCTGGTTAAGATCCCCATTATGCTCTCCTGCTATTACGCAGCCCAGGACGGTAAGATAAATTTGAACGACCCTGTGCGGCTAAGGTACGCCGACAGGGTGGAAGGATCGAAGGTACTGGGGAATAAGCCGGTCGGTTCGGTCTTTACGGTAGAGCAGCTGCTCCATCCCATGATAACGCAGAGCGACAACGCCGCCGCAAACCTTCTCATCGAATACGTGGGATTCGACACCTTGAACGCTTATTTCAGGAAGATGGGCTTAAGGGATACCAATTTAGCGCGCAAGATGATGGATTTCAAGGAGCGGAGGGAGGGCGAGGAGAACTATACGACTGCGGCGGACATGGCCGACCTCCTCGAGGAGCTGTACCGGAAAAAATTCTTGAGTAACGAAATATCAGACAAATGCCTCGACCTGCTGGGAGAGCAGAAGATAAACGACAGGATACCCAGGAAACTTCCGAGGGACGGGACTTTCATCGCCCATAAGACGGGGTTGGAGAGGCACATCTGCCACGATGTCGGGATCGTATTTACCAACAACGGCGATTTCCTGATATGCGTCCTGGTCAAGCACCAGAACAGGTTCGCGATACCCGCCAAGAGGCTTATTTCAGATATCGCGTTATTGACTTATAATTATTACCGGAACCTTTAAAAAAGGGGGATAGGGATGTCTATCACACAGCGGTTGTTGACGATGTTCCCTCCGTATTTATTAGGCCCGCTCGTCGTCGGGGTTTTCATCTTATTCTCGGTAACGGGGCTGCTGGTCGTCCGGCATTTCGTCCCGCATAGCAGGCTAAAGATCCATCATGATGTAGCCGACCCTATCCTCGGCGCCGTCGGCGCGGTCTATGCAGTGCTTATAGCTTTCGTCGTGGTGACCGTATGGCAGACTTTTGACAAATCGAATTCCAACGTGGAGATGGAGGCTAATTACATGGCCGACATCTACAGGGACGCCGAGGCTTTCTCCCCGGATTTCAGGCAGAAGGTGGGTGACCTGATGCGGGAATACCGGCAGGCTGTCGTAGACGTTGAATGGCCGGCGATGCAGAGGGGCCAGATGAGCCCAAAGGTGGAAAATATAATGAGGCGGATCTGGACGCTCTATACGTCTTACCAGCCGAAGACCGTTACCGAGCAATCTTTTTTTGACGAATCGGTAAGGAAATTGAATTCTTTCCGGGAGTTAAGGAGGCAGCGGCTGATGGACTCCAGGACCGGGATCGAGCCGCTGTTATGGTTCGTCCTGGTAGGGGGAGCGGTAGCCACCATCTCTTTCACATTTTTGTTCGGCGCGGAAAACGTAAAAGCCCAGATCATAATGGTGGTAATACTTTCAGCGATGATATCATTGATACTCTTTACTATTATGGAACTGGACTACCCTTTCACCGGGGCAGTTTCGATATCTTCAGGGCCGTTCAAAGAAACGTTATTGGATTAGGGAACAGGCGATAGGATGCCGGACCGCGGATTACGGGAAAAAATACTAGACGCCCAGAAAAACGAGCTCACCGAGCATATCGTATACAAAAAGCTTGCCGCCGCCGTAAAAAATAAAGCGCAGGCCGAAGTCCTGGAGAAGATATCCCGCGAGGAGTTGGACCATTACGAGCTCTTCAAGGCTTTCACGAAGAAGGATGTCGACCCGAAGAATTTCAAGGTATTTATTTATGTGTTCATATCGAAAGTATTAGGATTGAACTTCGGGTTGAAGCTGATGGAAAACGGGGAATGCCTCGCCCAGGACGTCTATACCGGGTTAAAGACGGCCCTGCCCGGGATAGAAAAAACGATCGAAGATGAGCAGAAGCATGAGTCCGCGCTGCTTGCGCTGGTCAACGAAGACCGCCTGAAATACGCAAGTTCTGTAGTCCTCGGCCTGAATGACGCTTTGATAGAATTCACGGCTAGCCTGGCCGGTTATACTTTGGCATTGCAGCACGCGAGGCTCATAGGTATAGTGGGCCTGATAACGGGAATAGCCGCTTCCACCTCTATGGCCGCTTCGGAATACCTGTCGGTGAAGCATGAAGAAACAGGGAAAGAGCCCATTAAGGCCAGTATCTACACCGGGGTTGCATATGTCATAGTGGTAACGCTGATGGTTTTGCCGTATTTCCTGTTCGATAACGTCTTCATCAACCTGGGGCTGGTGGTCGCTGTTTCGCTTTTGGTAATATTAGTCTTCACTTTTTACATCTCGACGGCCAAGGGGCTTGATTTCAGGAAGAGGTTCCTGGAGATGGCCGGTTTAAGCCTTGCCACGGCCGCTCTGACGTTCCTTATCGGGCTTGCGATAAGAAAGATATTCGGTTTCGATGTTTAATAAAATAGGAATATAAGGAGGTAACCTGTATGTCATTGTTCCAGGGGGTCATCAGCGGCGGTTTTGTCATATTAATCCTTGTCGGCTGCTCTATCTTGTCGCTCGCGATAATAATAGAAAGGTGTTTTTATTATAAAAGCAGGTCCAGGGTGAAAAGAAGGGATTTTATGGATGAGGTAAGCGCGGAATTGAAGAGGGACCGCCTCATGAACGCTTTGGATATCTGCGAGAACACCAAGACCCCTTTCTCCAGCGTCGTCCACTCGGGGCTGAAGCTCTTCGGCCACAATGAATCCGTGATATCCAACGCCATGGAAAGGGAAGTCACGATAGAGACCACGAAATTGGAACAGTATACAAGTGTAGTCGGCACAATCGCGAGCACCGCGGTCTATATCGGCCTCTTCGGGACCGTCCTGGGTATAATAAGGGCCTTCCACGATATAGCCCAGAGCGCCGGGTCCGGCGGGATAAATGTAGTCATCAACGGCATAGCCGAAGCGCTGATATGCACGGCGGCCGGCCTCTGCGTGGCAGTCCCTGCGGTCATAGCGTATAATTATTTCATCAAGAGGATAGATAAGTTCGTCGTCGATATGGACCTGGTCGTTTCCGAGACCATGGACCTGATCGCCGCAAAACACAGATGAAAAGAGAATCCAGGAGACAAAGGCTGGTCGCGGAAATAAACATAACGCCGTTCACCGACGTTATCCTTGTCCTGCTGGTCATATTCATGATAGCGACCCCGCTCATATCCCAGACGAGCCTTAAGATAAGGCTGCCTGAGGCCAAGAGCGGGCAGCCGCTTGAGGCCCCGAAAAAAGCGCAGGTTTATGTCACGATAATGAAAGACGGCTCGACCTATCTTGATAAGGACCAAGTGACGAAGAAGGAATTAAGGGCCAAGATCAACGCCCTGCACGGCAGCAATCCCGACTTAAGCGTAATCGTCCATTCAGACAGGATGACGCCTTTCAAGGATGTGGTCAGCGTCCTCGACGTCCTGAACGAACTGGGAGTGAACAGGCTGAGCATAGGGGCGATGACCGAGAGGGAGATCAACAAGTAAAATAGCCCATTCCCAAAAGATAATATCGAAAGGGGGCGGAATGAAAAAATTACTGCACATAATAGCGACGCCGAGAGGGGAAGAATCCAGGACATTGGCGGTGACCGGCGCCTTTCTCGAGGCCTTCAGGAAGGGCCATCCCGACTGGGCAGTCGAGGAGTTCGATCTTTCAAAGGAAGACCTGCCCTCGCTTACGGTAAAGAGGGTAGACGGCAAATATGTCCTCTTGTCAGGCAAAGACCTCTCCGGAGACCTGAAAGCTGCATGGGAAGAGATCGTAAAGCATATAGAAAGGTTCCTGTCGGCAGACGGTTACCTGATAAGCACGCCGATGTGGAATTTCAGCGTCCCGTACACGCTCAAGCATTATATAGACGTCATAATCCAGCCGAAGTACATGTTCCGTTATACGGCGACCGGGGCAGAGGGGCTCGTGAAGGGCAAAAAAATGGTCATCGTAGCCAGCCGCGGCGGTGATTACAGCTCTAAGGAAACCCGCGCTGCCGACTTCCAGGAGCCTTACCTGCGCGCGATATTCGGCCTTGTGGGCATCACCGACATTTCTTTTGTCGTTGCCCAGCCCATGGACATGGGGCCCGACCTGCAGAAGCAAAAGATAGGCGAAGCCCAGCAGGCCGCCAGGCTTGCGGCCGGCAAATTCTGACAAGGGAGAAGATATTGCGGGATGAACTGACTATAAAGATCGCCGGGGACGCGGGCCAGGGAATGCAGACGGTAAGTACGGTCCTGGCCAAGGCATTCAAGAAAGCCGGCCTGCATATATTTGTTAACCAGGATTTCATGTCGAGGATACGCGGCGGCAACAACTTTTCCCAGTTAAGGGTCGCGGCAAAGCCAGTTTTTGCCCCGAGGGAGAGGACTGATATCATCGTATCCCTTGACAAGGAAAGCGCAAGCCTTCATAGCGCTTCCGTCGCAAACGAAGGCATAATGATCCTGGACAGGCAAAAGACCGGGATAACCGGTAACGAGCCGTCATATTTTGACGTCCCGTTTTACGACATGGCGAAGAAGGCCGGCGGCAGCGAGCTCTACGCCAATTCCGCGGCAAGCGGCATCCTTGCCGGGATAACGCGCCTCGATTTCCGCCATGTTGAAGAAGCGTTGAAAGAGACGTTCGGCGACAAGTCTGCGGACGTGATAAAGATAAATATAGACGCGGCTCGCCTGGGATATGACTTCGCGAAGGATAATTTCAAGCCGGATATGTTCGCGATCAAAGAAAGCGGACCGAACGGCAATTTGTTGATGAACGGCAACGACGCGATCGCGCTTGGCGCCATAAGGGCCGGCTGCAAATTTTATTCCGCGTACCCGATGTCCCCTTCCACTAGCATAATGGAGAATATAAGCCGTTACGCGAAGGATTTCGGCATCATCGTCGAACAGGCCGAGGACGAGATCGCGGCGATAAACATGATAATAGGGGCTTCGTTCGCCGGCGTACGTTCGATGTGCGCCACATCCGGCGGCGGGTTCGCCCTGATGGCCGAAGGGCTAAGCCTTGCCGGTATGCTGGAGACGCCTATTGTCGCGGTTGACGCGCAGAGGCCGGCTCCGGCGACCGGATTCCCGACCCGCACGGAGCAGGCCGACCTCGATTTTATCATCCATGCGGGCCACGGCGAATTCGCGAGGGCGGTATTTGCCCCGGGGACGGCAGAGCAGGCTTTTTACCTTACCGTAAAGGCGTTCAACCTCGCGGAAAAATTCCAGGTGCCGGTCATTATCCTGACCGACCAGCATCTCGCCGATTCTTCGCGCGATATAGGGGCCTTCGACCTGGGTAATGCCAGGGTGGAGCGCCATATCATCTCGAAAGAGGACTCGAAGAAGGTCGCAGGATACAAACGCTACCAGATCACTAAGACGGGCATTTCGCCTATGGCAGTGCCTTCATGGATAGACGACGTGATCTACGCGGACAGCGACGAACATACCGAAGAGGGGCACATCACCGAGGACGCGCATATAAGGGTCTCGATGGTGGAAAAGCGGTTATATAAGAAGATGGAACTTCTCTCGCAGGAGATCGAAGAGCCGGCCAGGTTCAATATTGAAAGCGCCGATACTATACTGGTCGGGTTCGGCTCGACTTACGGGGTCATGAAAGAGGCCTGCGACGCGATCCCGCGCGGGAAAACCGGATTTGTGCACCTTTCGCAGGTGTGGCCGTTCCCTTCGAGGCAATTGGCCGCGTTATTGAAAGGAAATAAGAAGATCCTCACGGTAGAGAACAACGCCGGCGCGCAACTCGCCGGCCTCATCCGCCGTTTTACCGGCATCGAGGCCGACGGTTCGATATTGAAATATGACGGGCGGCCCTTTGATGTCGATTTCCTCGTAGAGAGGGTCTCGGAGGTCACAAGCCATGGCAGACGTTAAAGATTTCATGAGCAATGATCCGATAGCATGGTGCCCGGGATGCGGGGATTACGGCATCCTGAACGCATTGAAAGCGGCGCTAGTAAAACTGGGGCGGAAACCCAAGGATATAGTCATTGCCTCGGGGATAGGTCAGGCCGCTAAATTGCCGCATTATATAAAATGCAATTGCATAAACGGGCTCCACGGAAGGTCCCTCTCATACGCGGCCGCGGTCAAGATCGTCAATCGTGAATTGACCGTCATCGTCACCACAGGCGACGGCGATTGCTACGGCGAAGGCGGTAACCATTTCATACACAATATCAGGCGCAATACGGATATTACCGTGATAGTCCACAATAACCAGATCTACGGCCTCACCAAGGGACAGGCCTCGCCCACGACCGATGAGGGTTATGTCACTAAGGTGCAGCCCCAGGGAGTGATCTTGGAGCCGATCCGCGCGCTGGAGATGGCGATAGCCCTCGGCGCGGGTTTTGTGGGCCGCGGTTATTCCGCGAATATGGAACATCTTTCATGGTTGATCGTCGAAGCGATCAATCACAAGGGGTTCTCACTCGTAGAGGTATTGCAGCCGTGCGTCTCGTTCAACAAAAAAAATACCCACGAATGGTATTCGAAGAGGGTATATAAGGTCAACGACGACCCGGCATACGATCCCGGGAATTTTGCCGCGGCGTTCCAGAAGGCCTCGGAATGGGGCGACAGGATCCCGACAGGCATAATATACAGGACCGAGAAACCTTCATACGGGGAGAAGAGCGGCCTCGATAAAATGCCGCCGCTGGTCGACAGCAAGATAGACGATATCGACATAACAAGCATTTTAAAAGAATACGCATAAATTAACCGTACTGCCCGAAAAATAGGAGGGACCGATGGCACAGTTAAAGGAACTTTTTCAGGACGCGGACTGGAAGGCTGAGAAGCACGTGCCGGTAATAGAAGCGCCGGTTAAGGCCAAAAAACAGGAACCTATCCCGGTCACAGTGACCGTGGGGAAAGAGATACCCCATCCGAACACTACCGAGCACCATATCCGCTGGATAGAGGTATATTTCCAGCCTAAGGGCGAGAAATTCCCTTACCAGGTAGGCCGGTTCGAGTTCACCGCCCACGGCGAATCTGTCCAGGGGATGAATACGAGCACTGTATACACACAGCCCTCGGTCAAGCTGAGTTTCAGGACGGAAAAGCCCGGGACCATCCTCGCTTCCTCTTATTGCAACATACACGGCCTGTGGGAAAACTCCCAGGAATTGGACGTAGAATGACGATGAGGACCGTGACTTTTAAAGGAACCCCGGTAACCCTGGTCGGAAGGGCCTTGAAGATCGACGCCGCGGCGCCGAATTTCCGGCTGACTTCGGGCAGCCTGGAAGAGGTCAGGCTGGGGAATTTCAAGGGAAAGACGAAGGTGATAACTTCTTTCCCTTCGATAGACACTCCCGTTTGCGACCTGCAGGTGAAGGAATTCAACAAACGCGCCGCCGGGCTTTCCCGGGACGCGGTCATCATAGGGGTAAGCAAGGACCTGCCCTTCGCGCAGAAGAGGTTCTGCGAATCCTTCGACATAAACGATATAACCCTATTGTCGGACTATAAGACCTCGTCTTTCGGGATAAATTACGGGCTTTTGATAAAAGAGATGAACTTGTTGGCAAGATCCATAACAATATTGGATAAAAATGATATCATAAGATACATCCAAATAGTGCCCGAATTGGCCACTCCCCCGGATTATCGAGCGGCCCTGACTGAGCTAGATTTGATTTTAAAAAGTCAAGCCGCGAAGACCCCGTCCGGTGACGGGGTGATGCTAGCGCCAAAAGAGAAAGCGGATAAGCTGGCAGCCATGCATAGCGGCTGGCAGCTGGTCGAAGATAAAAAAATAGAGAAGGAGTTTAAATTCAAGGATTTTATCGAGGCAAAATATTTTCTCGACCTTATAAGCGTCATCGCCGAAGAGGAAGGCCATCATCCAAGCATGACATTGGCCTATAATAAACTGAAAGTCACGCTAACGACCCACGCGGCCGGCGGGCTGACCGAAAACGATTTTATCATGGCCGGCCATATAGATAGCCTTGGGATGGGTTAACATGGAGAAACTAGCCCTGGTTACCGGTTCGGCCGGCCTGGTAGGTTCAGAATGCGTCAAATTTTTTTCCGGGAAGGGTTTCAGCGTCATCGGCGTCGACAACAATATGAGGAAGACCTTCTTCGGCGACGCCGCTTCGGTGGAATGGAACAAGGACCTTCTCCTAAAGACAGCCCCGGATTACGTCCACTATGACTTCGATATACGGGATAAAGCGGCTATCGAAGGTCTTTTTATAAAATATAAGTTCGACCTGATAATCCATGCCGCGGCGCAACCCTCGCATGACTGGGCCGCGAAAGAACCTTCCACGGATTTCGACATCAATGCCGGCGGGACGCAGACGATGCTGGAGAATTTCAGGCTGCATGCCCCCGAAGCGGTCTTCATATTCCTTTCCACGAATAAAGTCTACGGAGACAATCCCAACAGGCTCCCCTTAGTCGAGCTCGAAAAAAGGTTCGAACTTCCGGAGGGCCACAAGTTTTACGGCGGGATAGACGAATCGTTCAGCATTGATAACTGCCTCCACAGCCTTTTCGGCGCCTCAAAAGCCGCCGCAGACCTGCTCGTCCAGGAATACGGCAGGTATTTCGGCCTCAAGACCGCGGCGTTCAGGTGCGGATGCATAACAGGGCCGTACCATTCCGGGGCCGAGCTGCACGGTTTCTTGTCGTACCTGGTGAAATGCTGCATCTCCGGGAAGAAATACACTATCTTCGGATATAAAGGAAAACAGGTGCGCGATAACATCCATTCCCGCGACCTCGTTGAGGCGTTCTACAGGTTCTATCTCAAGCCCCGCCCGGGAGAGGTCTATAACATGGGAGGGGGCAGGGACGCAAGCGTCTCGGTCCTTGAGGCGATAGGGCTTTGCGAGGCGGTCACCGGCAGGAAGATGTCCTATGAGTACGCCGACCGCAACAGGATAGGCGACCATATCTGGTGGATATCCGGCCTCTCGAAATTCAAGTCGCATTATCCCGGGTGGAAGATCTCCTATGATGCCCGCGGCCTCATCGAGGATATATTCGTCCAGCAAGAAAAATTAACCGGAAATAAATGAAAAGATCCGCGACCTTCAATATTTTTTTCTGGACGGCCGTCTCCATTGCCGTCATAGCTACGGGCATCTCCCTTTCCATGAGGGGCGGCAGGGACCTTAAGGTGGGGTTGTACGGGGTCGACCAGGTGCTGCACGGCAAGTCGCCGTATGATAACATCTCCGACGCGAACCGCCCGCTCTTCCGTTACGCCCCCGGCATGACGATCATCCAATATCCTTTTATGCTGAAAAGCAAGATAGTCGAACCGTCGCCCACAGAGCCTTTGGATTTCAAAGGCATGCTGCCTTCCGTATTCGCCTGGTACCTGGCCGAACTGATCGCGGTAGCGCTTAGCGGATTGATGTTACTCCGGCTTATCCCGCCCAGGACCAAAGAAGAGGGGATGCGGAACCTTAAGATAAGCCTGCTTCTGGCTTTTCCTTTCCTGCTCTATGAATTATCCAACAGCCAGAACAAGCTCGTCGCCCTGTTCTTCCTGCTGACAGCCCTTTTATTGTTCAAGGAAAAAAGGTCGTTCTTTTCGGCCGTCTATTTCTGCCTCGCCTTGACCGTATACAGCCCGTTACTGGTCTTTATCCTGTATTTTATGATAAAAAGCAGGGGGAGATACATCTTCAGCTTCATCGCCGGGGTCTTCATCGTTTTTTTCCTCGTCCCTTCCGCGGTATTCGGGATAGGGTTCAATAACTTCCTGCTGAAAGAATGGTTCGACCGCGCCATCAAACCGTTCTCTGCCGCCGGTTCTTACGCGGCCTACCTCGACCTCAGGGTCAGCAACCAGTCGCTGCCCGGAGCCATAGGGAGGCTGCTTGCGCCGGGAGGGACCACGAATTTCCATTACATTATTTCACCGGAATCGATCCACCTGGTCATTAGGGTGCTCTCTGTGGCGATCGTCCTGTTATCGTGTTTCGTAGTCTGGAAGACTACGGTCTGGAAGAGTGCAGTCTGGAGAGGTCCGAAAGATTCCCGGGCCGGCCTCGCGTATCCGGTCTTTTTGATGCTCGCGCTCTTGCTTCCGCAATATTGCATTTATTATACCTGGGCGTGGACGTTCGTCTTTTATTTTGCCGCGCTCGATTATGCCGGCCGCGCCGATCTCCCGCCCGCCGGCAAGAGGTTATTACTCACGGCCTCAGCGATCTTATTCATTTCAACCTGCCTGGTATTCATACCTGCCTTAAAGGTTATTTCCGTTATTTCGTGGTCTACGTTGTTCTTGTGGGCGGCCATGGTGAAGGTTTCATATGAAAAATAATCTCTCGGCCGTTTTGATAGCCCATAACGAAGAAGGGAATATCGGCAGGATGATAGAAGGCCTGCTGGAAAATTATCACGATGAGCTCCTCGAGATCATCGTGGTCAGCGATTCCAGCACCGACAGGACATCGGATATCGTCCGGAAATGGATGGCCCGCGACAACAAGGTCAGGCTTATAGAGAAAGGCAAACCGAGCGGGGCAGGGCTCGCCTTGAGGGCGGGTTTTAAGAACGTCAGCCCCAAGGCGGATTATGTCCTGACGATGGATTCGGATTTTACGGAGAATATAAAAGAGGTCCGCTCGCTTATCGGGGCCGCGGAAAGGGAAGGGTTTGACGGGGCGATAGGCTCGCGTTATATGGAAGGCGGGAAGCTCGTCAACTATCCGCTCATGAAGAAGATAATGAACCGCGGATTCCATTTTATCGTCAAGGCGCTCTTCCGCATAAAACAGGAAGACCTTACCAATAATTTCAAGCTTTATAAAGCCGGGATAATCAGGACACTCCCGTGGGAGAGCGACGATTTCGCGATAAACGCCGAGACAGGCATATTCCCGATCGTGGCCGGATATAATATCGCCGAAGTCCCCGTATCGTGGATACAGAGGGGGGAGGGGCAAGGCAAATCAAAGTTCCGCCTCTTCAAGGTGGGCAGGAGTTACATTAAAGTGATCGGGCGCGCCTGGGCGCTTTCACGAGGGAAAAAGACTTCCTGAGCGATTCAACGAATATGATTATCACGAGCGCCAGCATTATTATCGAAAGCCCCGCGTTAAGGTTCCCCTGGAAGGTATGTTTCGGCAGGTAATTTATGATAATGTTCTCTATCGCCGCCCAAAAAGTCGTGACAAACATGAACAGTGACGGCAGGAAGGTTATCAGGCAGTAATATTTTTTCTTTGAATGCCTCAGTATGTAGACCGTCCCGATGCATAACGCCAGCGTCGCCAGCAGCTGGTTCGCCACGCCGAACATCGGCCAGATAGTAGAGATATCCCCGTTATAGACCAGGTATCCCCACAGGAAACTTATTGCCGCACCGCTTATTATCATGCCGGGTATCGGGTTGCCCCTGCCTGCCCTCGGGTTGACGAACTTGGCCATCTCCTGCAGTATGTAACGGGCCACGCGCGTGCCGGTGTCCACGGTTGTCAGGATAAAGAGCGCCTCGAACATTATCGCGAAATGGTACCAGTAGCCCATCAGGTGCGCCATCCCTTTTATCGATGAGAGGATCAGCGACATGCCTGCGGCGAGGGAGACGGCTCCGCCTGTCCTTCCGGCCAGCGTCTCGCCGGTCATCTGCTCCAGTCCTTTCAAGTCCGTGATATGCATCCCCAATTTCGCGAAGATGTCAGGCGGGACGTTTATCGCGAAGTAATCGCCGGGCAGCAGGACCGTCGCGGCGATGAGCGCCATTATCGAAACTACCGCCTCGATCAGCATCGCGCCAAAACTTATGAAACGTATCTCAGATTCGTTATTTATCATCTTCGGGGTTGTGCCGGAGGCGATGAGGCTGTGGAACCCGCTTATCGCGCCGCAGGCGATCGTGATGCAGACGAACGGCCAGACCTTCCCGGGTATTATCGGCCCGCCGCCGTGTATGTAAGGGGTTATCGCCGGCATCCGGATGACGGGGTTTACGATGAATATCCCCACGACGAGAAGCACTATCGTGCCGATCTTCATATACGAACTTAAGTAATCACGCGGGCAGAGCAGGAGCCAGACCGGAAGGGTGGAGGCGATGAAGCCGTAGACAGGAAGCATGACCGAAAGCGCCGGTTTTGAGAAGATGAAGTAATTTCCGAAACTTGTTTTAGAGAGCGGCTCGCCGAATACGACGCCCAATATGACTATCGTCACGCCTATGAGCGAGGCCTCGACTATCCTGCCCGGCCTTAATTTATACATATAGAGCGCCACGATGAGCGCCGCCGGGATGGTCATAGCGATAGTGAATGTGGCCCACGAGCTTTCGCTCAACGCGTTTACCACGACGAGCGCCAGCCCCGCGAGGGCGGTCACTATTATGAAGAGGATAGCTATGCCTGTGGCGATGCCGGCCGTAGAGCCGATATGTTTCTTCGCGAGGCGGGTCAGGGACTGCCCTTTCATCCTGACCGATGCGAAGAGTATGACCATGTCGTGCACCGCGCCGCCGAGGACGGCGCCGATAAGGATCCACAAGAAACCGGGGAGGAAACCGAACTGCGCTGCCAGGACCGGCCCTACCAGCGGACCGGCGCCGGATATCGCGGCGAAATGATGGCCGAAAAGCACGAACTTGTTAGTCGGATGGTAATCCTTGCCATCGCGCAGGGTATGGGCAGGGGTAGTCCTGGACGGGTCGGCTATCAGGACCTTAGTGATTATGAACTTCGCGTAGAACCTGTAAGCGAGCGCGAATATTAAAAGACTAGTTATGATGAGGGTTAGTGCGTGCATAGATTCTATTTGCTATTATACATTATATGGGTATAATATTTCCATGGAAAACAGCCAGTTTTTTTTCGGGAGTTTCCGCTCAAAGATCACGGTGGCCCTCGTCCTTTCGCTCTTCCTGGTCGCCGCGATCAGCAGTCTCCTCATATATCAGTTCAGCTACAAAATGCAGTTCGAGCAGTTCAGGGAACAGCTCAAGATGGTCGCTCAGACCGCCGCCCTGTCCGTCGACCCGGACGTCCTCTTGCAGGTCCCGCTCAACCGCGAAGGCGCAAAAAGTTTACAGTATGACGCCATCGCCGAAAAATTATCGCAGATCAAGAAAGCGAACCCCAAGATACTTTTCATTTATACCATGGGCCGGAGCGCCACCGGCATATGGCAGTTCATAGTGGATCCCGAACCCAGGGCGCAGAGCAAGGGCGAAGCCGGCCCCACCTCGTATCCCGGGGATAAATATGATGTCTCCAGGTTCCCCGAGATGCAAAAAGCTATAGCAGGCCCTTCCGCCGACAAGGAACTAATGGTCGATGAATGGGGCGCCACGCTTTCGGGTTACGCGCCGGTCCGGGGCAAAGACGGCAAGGCTATAGCCATACTCGGCATCGATATCAGCGCGCAGGATGTCTACGGCATACAAAAGGAACTTTTACGCCGCGCTGTTTTAGTGCTGGGCGTAGGTATGCTGATCTCCATAGCCCTGGGCGTGTGGGTCTCAAAGAGGGCGACCGATCCGGTCAAGGAACTCGAGGAAGCGACCATGCATTTTGCCTCCGGGGACCTTAATTACAGGGTCCATATAAGGGGAAGGGACGAGATAGGGCGCCTGGGGGAGTCCTTTAATAAGATGGCGGAGAGCCTCGTCGCGTCAAAAGAGGCCCTGCAGGATTATTTCTACCGCATCGTCCAATCGCTGGTGCGGGGGCTTGAAGCGAAAGACAGTTACACGAGCGGCCATTCGGACAGGGTCTCCGAGTACGCGCGCGCCCTTGCAATCGAGATGGGGATCTCCGAAAAAGAAGCCGACATGCTCAAAAAGGTCACCGAGCTCCACGATATAGGGAAGTTAGGCATTGATGAGAGGGTATTGAACAAGGTGGAAAAACTGACAGATGAGGAATGGAGGACGGTCAAGGAGCACCCGATCACGGGGGAAGAGATACTCGGGCCGGTCTTCCTCGACAAGCGGATGCTGGCTATCGTAAGGTCGCATCACGAGCGTTATGACGGGAGCGGTTATCCGGACGGGCTTAAGGGCGATGAGATCGATATACTGGTCCAGATCGTCTCCGTCGCGGACGCTTACGATGCCATGACCACCACACGCGCGTACAGGGGCCCGCTGAGCAAACAGGCGGCCATAGAGGAATTAAAGAGGAACAGCGGCACGCAATTCAATCCGCGCATAGTCGACGCCTTCCTCAAGGTATTGAGCAAGATGGTGGCATAACCACAAGGAGACCTATAAAGTGTTCAGGGAAAAGATAAAGGTATTGGATTGCACGATAAGGGACGGCGGGCTCATAAACAAGCACGACTTCGATTTCAAGTTCGTCCGCGCGGTCTATAAGGCGCTCTCCGAAGCCAAGATAGATTATATGGAGATAGGGTACAAGAACTCCAAGAAGCTCTTCTCGGAGAAAGAATATGGGCAATGGAAGTTCTGCGACGATGAGCATATAAAGAAGGTCATCGACGGCATCGAGTCGCAGACGAAGATCTCAGTCATGGTCGACGTCGACCGCGTCGACGTAGAGGACGTGAAGCCGCGCAAAGAGAGCCCGGTCTCGATGATCCGGGTGGCTTGTTACGTGAAAGATATAGACAAAGCCATATTCCTCGTCAACCAGTTCGCCGACAAGGGCTACGAGACCACGGTCAATATCATGGCGATATCGAAGGCGATGGATACCGAGCTTACCGAGGCCTTCCACCAGCTTGAGGAGGAATGCAAGGCAGGCGTGATCTACCTGGTCGACAGTTACGGCTCGCTGTACCAGGAGTCGACCGAATATCTCGTGAAGAAGGCCAAGAGCATAATAAAGAGCAAGGAGATCGGCATACACGCCCACAACAACCAGCAGCTCGCTTTCGGCAACACGATAGAGGCGATAATCCACAACGCGAATTATGTCGACGGGACCGTCTACGGCCTGGGAAGGGCCGCAGGCAACTGCCCGCTCGAACTCATACTAGGGTTCCTAAAGAACCCGAAATTCGACATACGCCCCGTGCTTGACCTCATATCGAAAGAGTTCATACCGTTAAGGGAAAAGATGGAGTGGGGCTACATCATACCGTACGCGATAACAGGTATCCTTGACGAGCATCCCCGCGCCGCCATGGCCCTGCGCGACAGCGACAAGAAAGAGAATTACAGGGAGTTTTACGAAAGCCTCGTAGGAAGCGGGGAAGCACAGTAAAAGAAGGTATCGGATGCTCTCCAGAAAGATCAGGAATAACCTTAAGAAGGCGCCGTTCTTCCTAATAGTCGCCGCCATCGTGGCCACTATCTGGTATCTCGCCTGGCAGAACCATAATCACTTTGAGAACGCGATGGTCAGGCAGTCGCAGAACCAGCTTACCATAATAGCCCGTTCCGAAGCCCAGAGCATAGAAAAATATGTCGGCGATATAGACGAGGAGGTTTCAGGCCTTGCTGCCGATCCGCGGCTGGCCGGCCTGATGGCCTCGGGAGAGAAAGGCGAAGACAAGTATCTTGGCCTGCTTAAGGCATCGTACGGCGAGATCTCGAAGCTTGCGGATTACCTTTGCCTTACTGATGACAAAGGCATCGTGATGGCGGCGGCCCCGTCCACAGGCCTTCCGGCCGGAGCCGATATTTCCGGACTGCCCGATATTAAGGCTATGCTTGCCGGGCGGAAGCCGTTCACGAGCGGTTTGTTTGAAGGCATTTCCGGGAATAAGGAAATATCCAACCTGCATCCGGTCTTTTCCGGGGGAAAGCTGATCGGGATCCTCCGTGCGGTCATATTCGTCGACAGGATAAACAACCTTATCGGGCATATTAACAGGGAGGACGGCGTCTCTGCCGCGGTCATAGACGATGAGGACAATGTCCTCAGTTCTTCCGAGGCCAAGAACATCGGCATGAAAGGCGCAGGGCTGGTAAGCCGTATGGAGCTTACGATGCTCGTCTCGCGCGTCCCGATGAAGATAGGGCCGGAGAATTGGTCGATCGCGGTCGCCATGGACTACGGCTCGATAACAGGGCCCATCAACAGGAATGCCCGGGATAACCTCGTCTTTGTCGCTTTCATTTTAATTATCTTCCTGGCCTCAGGGGTAATATTTTACAGGTACGAAAAGAAGAACGCCGAGCTGTCCATATCAAAGACCTGCCTCGACCTTATCAACAAACAGCTGCACATTGAGATAGAGACGCGCAAGGATATCGAGAAGAACCTCAAAGAATGCCTCAGGAACGGTGAAAAAAGATGAGGATAGGCGCTGCCGGGATGAGATTGATCGAAAAGGGGATCAGGGTCTCCGATTCGAAGATGTTCGAAGAAGATAAGATCTGGGCTAAGTACAGCAAGGATAAGGTCGACAGCGGCGAGAAACTCGAAGAGGTGATCAGGGTCCTCTGCAAGGAGTTCCCGCTGGACAAGCCCCTGGCCGCCCTCTCGGTCGGTTCCAGCAACGAGCCGCAATTCAGGATACTCGAGGCCGTCTTCCGCGGAGGCCTTTTTCTCTTGGACATAGAAAAGAGGTCGCTCGGCCTGGTCGATGAGCGCATCAAGAGGCAGTCGCTCGACCACGTGAAGACTATCGTCGGCGATTACAACAGGATATTTTCCTCCCCTGGCGGAACCGGCCGTTTTTTGGAAGGCCGCCTCGGACGGAGGCGGATGAACCTCATCATGCTGCACCATTCGCTCTATTATTGCCAGGAGCCGGAATGGGACCGTCTTTTCGAAAACCTTTACCGCGGAATACTTGCTGCGCAGGGAGCCATCCATGCTATAATGATGGCATCGAAGAGCGGTGGGGAATCCACGACCAGCTGGCTCTATGGCCACTTCGCCGGGAAATTCTTCAGCTGCCATAATGACCAGGACCTGCGGCATTTCAGGAGCGAGCTCGATAAGGACCCCGTATTCAGGACGGCAAAAGTATTGATGAAAAGGAGCCGCGTGAATTTCTTCGTAGATGATTTCGAGGAATTCATGTCGGTGATCTGGATGATAATGCTCTATCCTAATGTCCATAAATACAGCGTTGCGCAAAGGGAAGAGATCGCCGAATTCGTATATAAAAAATTCTGGCTTCCGAAGAAGCCTCTCATACAACTGCAGGACCACCTGGTCTTATTTCGCGGCATAAAAATTTTACCTAAAACCCTTTAAAGGAGGGACCTAAAATGTCGAAAAGGATGGTCGTCAGATGCGCATTGATCGCCCTGGTCATCTTGACCGCGCCGTCGCTGTTCGCCACAAGCCTTTTCATGAGCAAAGAGGAGAAAAAGGCCAACCGCGAGACCGAGATGCAGGATCTGCAAAAGCAATTCCAGTGGTGGCCCACCGACGCGAAGCCTGCGCCGATAAAAGATGCCGATATGGGAGGATACTGGTGGTGGCCGAAGGGGCCCGGCACTGCTGCGCCCGGCGCGACCGCGCTGTGGGGGAACAGGGGCTACATATACATGTATAAGATAATATTCGATTATAAATCGGAAGAGCTGCCGCCGCCCAAGCCGCAGGAATTGAGGCCGTCGTTGCTCATCAAGAACATAAAAAAGAACGTCAAGATCTACTTTGATTATAACAAATCCTATCTGCGGGTTGACGTCAAGAAGATCCTCAATGAGGCCGTCTGGACTTTAAAGCATAATCCCGAATGTAGCATCCTTATAACCGGCAACTGCGATATCCGCGGGACGGAAAAATACAATCAAAAACTCGGAAGGCAGCGCGCCGACGCGGTAAAGGATTTCATGCTCAAGAACGGCATACCTGACGGCCGTATCAAGATAGTTAGCCGCGGAAAACTCGATGCCGTCGCGCCGGTCACCGACCTGGTCGGGATGCAGAAGGACCGCAACGCCCAGTTCATGATAGCCGAGGTCGAAGAGGTGATGATCCCGGTCCCGGGTGAGGCGCAGCTCGAACAGGCCACGAAGGTGGAAGAGGGGAAATATGTCATCGACGAAGAGAAGAACGTCGAGAGCAAGATAAAGGTCTCTACAAGGGTATATACCGTAAAGGCGGGCGATACGTTTTCTTCCATCGCGAGGAAGGAACTCGGCAATCCCGGGAGGTGGAAGAACCTTTACGAGCTCAACAAGGAGAAGGTGAAGGACCCGAATAAGTTGAAGACCGGCATCAATATCCTCATCCCTATCGAATAATTCTTTATAGGATGAGTTTGGGGTTTTTGAGGAGGGGATTGCCCTTTATTTCGCCGGTGATCTTTTCGGGGAGGCCCGGCTTGCCGAGTTTGTAATACATATAGTTCTTGTATCCCTCTACGCCGGGCTGGTCGAAGGCGTTGACCCCAAGGAGTTCCCCCTCGAAAGCCGTAGCCATCTCGAAGAAGAATAATAGCGCGCCCCAGTTATAAGCCGAGGCCTCGGGCATTATTATAGTGCAGTTCGGCCTCGATTCCCTCACGAGCGCCCACTCCGTAGCTTCCTGGGCGAGCGTTATCATCTCCGAGAACTTCTTCCCTGCCAAGATGCCGCTTTCCGGCCCCGACGGGACCTCGATCTCATTATTGAATTTTTCCACACGGATGAAGGTAACGACTTTATTGTTCATCCCCTCGATATTGTTCTGCTGGATAGAATGGAGGTCGTTCGTCCCGCGCGCCGATATAGGCGTGCGCCCGGCATTGACTACGCGGCCGGTGTCATTTATCCATTCCTCGCGCCCGTCTTTAGACCTGTTTATCTTACGTGCATATTTTTTGCCGAGGCTCTCTGCTAGCATCTGTATGTACCAGTCGGCCGTGGATTTCAAAGTCTCGGAGAATGGCATGACTATGGCTATATCCTTGCCTTTCATCCTGTAGAGTATCGTGTGCAGGGCCGCGTACATATACGCGGGATTTTTGGAGAGGTCCGGCGCAGAGCATCTTTTGTGCATATCCGCTGCGCCATCAAGGACGTTCTCTATATCTACTCCGATCACCGCGAGATGGAGGAGGCCCATATTGAATTCCGAGAATCTTCCGCCCACGCCTTTCATCAGCGGGAGGTTCCGGAAACTGAGAGCGTCTTTCTCCTGGTGCCGGTCTACGGTCTTGCGCAGGCTCCCCGATTCAGGGTCGGTTATCGCGAATACCTGCCTGCCGTAATCCTTGCCCGCGCCTTTCTTGAGCCAATTCTCGACGGCGATAAACGCGGCCTTCGTCTCGGTCGTCTCGCCCGATTTTGAGATGACGATGACGAAGGTCTTTTTCGGGTTTAAATTCTTGAGCAGCGCCGACAAGGTGTCAGGGTCCAGGTTATTCCCCTCGAAATATACCCTCGGCCGTTTATTCCTGGCGCCTGCGAATTCGTTGTAATAAGGGGGGCAGAGCGCGTCCTGCGCCGCCTTCAGGCCGAGGTACGAGCCGCCTATGCCCAGGGATATCACGTTATCGTATTTCTTCGCTATCTCGTCCCCGAGCTTCTGTATGCGCTTGATCTCCTTTTTGTCCTGGAAGGGCAGGCGCGTCCATTCGAGCCCCAACTTCACCCTGTTGCGGCCGTCGGCCAGCACCGACGCCAGGTGGTCATGCGCCTCTTTAACGGAGTAGGAGAGGGCGTTTAATTCCGCTTCCCCGACGCCGTGCTCTTTCCCGACATTGAAACCGAACATGTTATTGAAATCGAATTTTAGCCCTTTCATCGCCGCAGGCCCCTTTCTGTTTTTGGTTTGCCTATTTTACTACTCTTTGATACAATAAATCAACAGAATCCAACCTTTCCTTAATAAGGAGGCACGCCATGCGAAGGAACGTCACCATCAAGGATGATTTCACGCAGGAGGATACCTGGCGGATATTCAGGATAATGTCCGAGTTCGTCGACGGTTTCGAGACCCTCTCCAAGGCCGGCCAGGCCGTGTCGATATTCGGTTCCAGCCGTTTCAAGCCCGGCAATAAATATTACAAGATGGCCGAGGAGACCGCCTACCTCCTCGCCAAGGAAGGGTACGCTATCATAACCGGCAGCGGCCCGGCGATAATGGAGGCCGCGAATAAAGGCGCCAAAAGGGCAAAAGGCCACTCGATAGGCCTGAATATCCAGATACCGTCCGAACAAAAATCCAACAAATACGTGGACACCCTCCTTGATTTCCGCTATTTCTTCGTCAGGAAAGTCATGTTCGTGAAATACGCAAAGGCCTTCATAATAATGCCCGGCGGATACGGCACGCTCGACGAATTCTACGAGGCCATCAACCTTATCCAGACCCAGCGCATCCAGAAATTCCCGGTAGTCATGATGGGGAGCGAGTACTGGAAGGGGATGATCGACTGGCTCAAATCGACGGTCCTTAAGAGCGGGGCCATATCAAAAGAGGACCTTGCGCTCTTCACGGTCGTCGATGAGCCGAAAGACGTCGTCAGGGCGATCAGGAAATTTTATGAGAAGCAGGAGAGAGAAAAATTAGGGTGATAACGATAAAGCTTAAGCCCGTAAACGTCACCGAGAAGATACTCCTGCTACTCGAGAAGAAGGGCCTGATAAGGACGCTCAGGCCTACGGCTAAGGTATCGCGCAGGACCGCGAAGCACGGCCTTGTCGATACCATCTATTCGTCGCCGGGCGGGTACGGCACCCACAAGCTTATCTGCGTCAGGTCGGATAACGACGGCAAGATCAACCTCAACTCGCATCCCCATAACGAGGAGTTCATGCTGATAAATAATACCGGCCTGAAATTAAAACCGGTATTGATGGTCATAGCCCTCTCTAAATACGGGGATATAGAGAGGAAGGCAAAAAGCGGGAAGCTGGCCCCGAAAGATTTCCTTTTCCTCCGGCTCAAATACAACGACCACAAGACATGCGTCTTCTCGATGCTTAAGGACACGCCGCATTGCGAAATATCGGAACCGGGCAGGGGCAGGGCATCCATCTTTTTCGTGAGCGAGCCCGCAAACCTGCCGATGAGATACGTCGACATGACCGGATATATATTCGACTTACAGGGATAAGAGACCGTGACTTTCGATATCTTAAAAATAACGGAAATAATAAAACAGGGGTCGCCCTGGACTTTCGTCGTCGTCTTCTGGGCGGCCGCGGTACTCAGCCTCGCCTCCTGCACCATAGTCAGGATTCCGGTGCTGGTCGGCCTTATCGGCGGCGCTTCCACGTCCAAAAAGAAGGCGTTCCTGCTGACGCTGTCTTTCGTATCCGCCCTCGTCCTGAGTTATACGCTTATGGGCGTCATGTTCTCCCTTATAGGCACGCTTGCCGGCCATATGATGAAGTTAAGCCGGTGCTTTTATTATTTCGCGGCCGTGATCATCCTGCCGGTCGGCCTGCAAATGGCGGGGCTTATTAAGTTCAGGTTCTTTGAGGATGCCGTATCTCGGGTTTTCCAGATACGGCACGGCGGAATGATCGGCGCTTTCCTGTTCGGGCTCGTCTTTGTCCTGTTCGAGGCGCCGACGTGCCCGGTCTGCGGCCCGTTCCTCCTGGTCATCGCGAGCCTCGGGATCCTGAAGCAGAACATAATCTATTGCATCCTGCTGTTCTTCACCTACGCGCTCGGCCAGTCGTTCCCGATAATACTGGTCGGCGTATTCAGCGGTATCGTCAAATATATCAGCCCCAAAGTGGAGGCTGTGGAGAAGGTCGCCTCGATAATAGGCGGAAATATACTCATAGTGCTGGGCATATTCCTGTTCATACTGGGATGACCATGATAGAGATAGGAAAAAAAAGAAATTATATCATAAGCGCGGTGATCATCGCGGTATCGTTCATCGCGCTGAGGCCGGCGCTCGCGTACCTCCTTTACAGGCGGGCGGGGGATTATATGAGCGCGAGGATCGTACCCGACGCGGCGAGGAGTTATGAGAAGGCGATCGCCTTTAACGGAAAAGACGTCGACTCCAGGAACTGGCTGGCGTATTGCTACAGCCTCATGGGCCGCGACGATAAGGCCTTAGTCGAATACAAGAAAGCGATAGAGCTTGACCCCGACGATGCCGTCGCCCTTTTCGACGCCGGGATGATCTATAAAAAGGCCGGGGACTTAAAGTCGGCGAAGGAATATCTCTCGAAAGCGGCGGTTGCGGAGAAAAGCCCGAATGTCACCGACCAGAATTACAAGTTTTTCACTAAGTCCGCCGGGACGATGCTGGAGATCATAGCGAAGGCGGAAAAGAAACGCGCCGCCCCGTAGCGGCTTGACAGGCCTCCGGCGGTATGATATATTAGCATTCCTAGTTTCCCACCGGGGGCCTTTAACCAAACTTCGGAGACAAAAACCAAGATGCGCGAAGAGAAACTATCCGTCGATATCGAGAATATCGTCAAGAAATGGGAGGGCAAGAAGGGCAGCCTGATCATGATCCTGCACGATATCCAGAACCTCTACGGATACGTCCCGCGCGCGACGTCGCTCCAGCTTTCGAACTACCTCGAGGTCCCGCTCGCCAGGATATACGAAGTCATCACCTTTTACCATTTCTTCAAACTTGAGCCGCCCGGCAAGCACCTGATACAGGTCTGCATGGGCACGGCCTGCTATCTCAAGGGCGCCTCGGACCTGCTCCATGAATTGCGCGATATACTCGGCGTCAGGGAAGGGACAACCACCAAAGACGGGCTTTTCCGCCTCGAGGTCGTAAGGTGCCTCGGCTGCTGCGGGCTCGCCCCGGTCGTAAAGGTAGACAGCAAGGTCTACAGCAAGGTCACGAAAGACCGCGTTGCGGACATACTCTCCGAATATGAACAGGAAGCGGCCGTCAAATGAGCAAGATAACAAAAGAAGAACTTGATAATATAGCGAAACAGCCGAAAAAAGAAGATAAGGACTGGATAAAGGTCGGGATGTCGAGCTGCGGCATCGCGGCCGGCGCCGAAGAGGTCTTCAAGACGCTCACCGAAGAGGTGAAGAAGAGGAACATCCAGGTCGCGATAAAGAAATGCGGCTGCGTCGGGATGTGCTCGGTCGAGCCGCTCGTCGAGGTGAACGTCGAGGGGATGCCGCAGGTTACCTACGGCAAGGTGGACAAGGACGTCGCGATACAGATATTGGACGACCACATACACAACCACAGGCTGGTCAACGACCATATTTACGATATACAGGTAAAGAAGGCTGATGGATAAGAAGATAGTATTCATAAAGGATACCGGGATATCGCTGCCGGAGAGGACAAAGGACGTCTACGCGGCCTTCCTTAACGGCCTCCGCGACCGCGGCATGCAGGATTCGGTGATGGCCGTTCGCGTCGCCGATATCGGCGCCTATAGCCAGGGCGTGGTGATAAAGGTCCTCCCGGACACGACTTATTACAACGTCAAAGACGCGGATATCAACCGCATCATAGATTCCATAAAAGAGGGCAAGGCCGTCCAGGACCTCGCAACGCGCAAGGAAGCCAAACAATTAAGGATAGTCCTGAGGAACTGCGGCGTTGTCGACCCGGATAATATCGACGATTATCTCGCAAGGGACGGTTACCAGTCGATAAAGAAAGTCCTCTTTGAATTAAAGACGCAGGAAAAAGTTATAGACGAGATAAAGAAGAGCGGCCTTCGCGGCAGGGGCGGCGCAGGATACCCGACGTGGATGAAGTGGAATTTCGCGAAACAGATGGCCGCAGACCAGAAATACGTCATCTGCAACGGCGATGAGGGCGACCCGGGCGCTTACATGGACAGGAGCGTGCTCGAGGGCGACCCGTACTCGGTAGTCGAGGGGATGATGATCGCCGGTTTTTCTATCGGGGCCACAAAAGGATATTTTTATATCAGGGCGGAATACCCGCTCGCTGTCGACAGGATCCAGAATGCCATTGACCGCTGTTACGAGCGCGGGCTCCTGGGCAACAATATATTAGGAAGCAGTTTTAATTTCGACCTCGAGATAAGGCTCGGCGCCGGCGCTTTCGTCTGCGGCGAGGAGACGGCGCTCATAGCGTCGATCGAGGGGAGGAGAGGAACGCCTCATCCGCGTCCCCCGTATCCTTCGGTAAAGGGCCTCTGGGGCAGCCCGACGGTAATAAATAACGTCGAGACGCTCGCCAACGTCCCTTATATCATACTTAAAGGCGGAGATGTATTCGCCCGCGTCGGCACGGCGACATCGAAAGGCACGAAAGTCTTCGCGCTGACAGGCAAGATAAAAAATTCCGGGCTCGTCGAGGTCCCCATGGGCACGACTATCCGCGAGATAGTATTCGATATAGGCGGCGGCATATTCAATAACAAGGCGATCAAGGCGATACAGACAGGCGGCCCGTCCGGCGGCGTTATCCCTAAGGATTTTCTCGATACGCCGGTAGATTACGAGAACCTCCAGAAGCTCGGCTCCATAATGGGCTCAGGCGGCATGATAGTCATGGACGAGGACGACTGCATGGTCGATATCGCGAGGTTCTACCAGAGGTTCTGCTTTGAAGAGTCGTGCGGCAAGTGCTCGCCCTGCAGGATCGGCACGGCGCAGATGCTCAACACCTTGAGCAAGATCGCGGAGGGCCTGGGAGAATTGAGCGACCTTGATAATTTACGGAGGATATCGCAGGCGATGCAGAAAGCCGCGCTCTGCGGCCTCGGCCAGACCGCGCCGAACCCGGTCGTCTCAACGCTAAGATATTACCAGGACGAATACGAAGTCCATATCATCAACAAGAAATGCCCGTCGAAGAAATGCCGCAACCTTTTGAGCTATAAGATCATCCCCGAGAAATGCAAGAAGTGCTCGGTCTGCATGATGAACTGCGAGGCGAAGGCGATAACCGGCAACAAAGACGACGGCTATACCATAGACATGAACAAATGCGTCCGCTGCGGAAAATGTTTCGAGGTCTGCAAGTTCAAGGCGGTATCAAAGGAATAAAATGGCAAAATCCATACAAGCGAAGATAAACGACATATTCATCAAAGTCCCCGAGGGGACGACAATACTCGAGGCGGCCAAGAGCGTCCAGATAAAGATACCGACGCTGTGCAAGCATCCCGACCTGCCGCCGTCAGCTTCGTGCGGCATCTGCGTGGTAAAGGCGAAGGGCTCGAACAAGATGCTCAGGGCCTGCTGCACGCCTCTCGACGAGGGCATGGAGATAACGACCCACGATCCCGAAATAGTCGCGATAAGGAGGAGCGTCCTCGAACTGATACTTTCGAACCATCCCAACGACTGCCTTATCTGCGGACGCAACAATAACTGCGAACTCCAGAAGATAGTCGCGGATTTCGGCATCTCGGAAGAATATTTCCCGAAGATAAAGCGCGACCTTCCGATGGATGACTCGACCAAGGCCGTCGTCCTCGAGCCGGAAAAATGCATTTTGTGCGGCAGGTGCATCTATGTCTGCCAGGATATGCAGGATGTATGGGCGCTCTCGTTCCTCCAGCGCGGCATAAAGACAAGGTTCTCCCCGGCCGGCGATATAACGTTGGCCGAGTCGCCGTGCATAAAGTGCGGCCAGTGCTCGGCGCATTGCCCGACCGGCGCTATCGTCGAATACTTCGACGTGCCGAAGGTCTGGAAGGCGCTCGAGAATCCCGATAAATATTGCGTAGTGCAGATCGCCCCGGCTGTCAGGGCCTCCATAGGTGAGGCGTTCGGGGTCGCGGGAAAAAATTTCACGGGGAAATTATACGCGTTATTGAGGAGGCTCGGTTTCAAGGCGGTATTCGATACGAGCTTCGCGGCCGATGTCACTATCATGGAAGAGGCGAGCGAGTTCGAGCAGAGGTTCGTGAAGGGCACAAAGCCGCTTCCGTTGATCACGACCTGCTGCCCGTCGTGGGTGGATTTCATGGAGAAGTTCCACACCGACATGATCGAACATTTCTCGTCCTGCAAGTCTCCGCACGAGATCCTCGGCGTGCTCTCTAAGACATACTACGCCTCGAAAAACAACATTGACCCTTCGAAGATAGTAATGGTCTCGGTAATGCCCTGCACCGCAAAGAAATACGAGATAACCAGGACCGACGAGATGTCTGCCTCGGGATATCAGGACGTCGACATCGTCATGACGACAAGGGAGCTCGCGCTGATGATAAAACAGGCGGGCATAGATTTCATGAACCTTCCCGATGAAGAATCGGACACGATACTCGGCGAATACGCCGGCGCCGGAGTCATCTTCGGTTCGACCGGCGGCGTCATGGAAGCCGCGTTAAGGACAGCGAATTATTTCATAACCGGCGAAGAGTTGAAGAAAGTCGACCTTGATGTAGTCAGGGGCCTTAAGAGGGTAAAAGAGGGCGAGATCGAAGTCGGCGGCAAGAAAGTCCGCGTTGCGGTCGCGCACGGCATGGCGAACGTCGAATATGTTTTAAATAAAGTAAGGGAAGCGAAGAAGGCGGGCAAGGAATTGCCCTACCATTTTATCGAAGTAATGGCATGCCCGGGCGGCTGCGTCGGAGGCGGCGGGCAGCCGTACATGGTAACCGACGAGGTCAGGACTCTCAGGGCCGCGGCGCTATATGAAGACGACAAGACCAAAGCGGTGCGGTGCTCGCACCAGAACCCGTATATAAAGAGGCTTTACAAGGAATTCCTGGAGAAGCCGTTGAGCGAAAAATCCGAGAAACTTCTCCACACGACCTACAAAGGCCGTCCCATCTACAAGAGATAGCCTGGGGGACGTCCCATTGGGGGACACCCCATTTTATACCTGCGGTGAAGAGCGACAACGCTCTGAGGCCAAGGGGCTGAAAGTAGCATATATTAGCCCGGCTTCGCCATGCCGGGCTTTTTTAATGCGGAGGAAAAATGAACAAGAGGCTGGGATTTATGGGGATAATAGTGACTGACAGGAACAAGCAGGCCGGCGAGGTCAATAAGATCCTCTCCGAGTTCGGGAATATTATCCAAGGAAGGATGGGTATCCCGTACAAAGAGAGGAATTGCTCGATAATAACGCTCATCGTAGACGCATCGACCGACGATGTCGGCGCGCTGACCGGAAGGCTTGGGCTGATACCCGGCGTATCGGTAAAATCGGCGCTAAGCAAAGGTAAATAAATGCGTAACCGCACCGAAAAAGACCTCCTCGGCGAAAAACAAGTGCTGGAAAACGCCTACTGGGGCATACATACCCAACGGGCGTCGGAAAATTTCCGTGTGAGCGGGCTCAAGGTCAACGCCGGGCTGATAAAAGCCTTGGCAATGGTAAAGAAGGCCGCCGCGCTGGCCAATCGCGAACTAAAATATCTCGAAACAAAAAAAGCGGACGCGATATTATCTGCGTGTGACTGGCTGATAGAAGGAGTTGAGGATCGCTCCTTGATCGGAGAATTCCCAGTCGACGCGCTCCAGGGCGGAGCCGGCACCTCGACCAACATGAACGTCAACGAGGTCATCGCCAACCGCGCGATAGAGTTATCAGGCGGCAAGAAGGGCGATTACTCGCTTATCCATCCCATAGAGGACGTCAACCTCCACCAGTCTACGAATGATGTCTACCCGACCGCGCTTAAGATAGCGTGCATATACGGCTTTCGTAATTTAAGCGCCGCTATCGAGAAGACGCAGGGCGCGTTCCAGAAAAAAGAGAAGGAGTTTGCCGGGATAGTAAAAGTCGGGCGCACGGAATTGCAGGAAGCGGTCCCGATAACCCTTGGCGCGGAATTTTCGGCGTTCGCCGAAGCGTTCGCCCGCGACAGGTGGCGCACGTTCAAATGCGAGGAGCGCCTGCGTGTCGTAAATATCGGGGGAACCGCGGTAGGGACAGGCCTGACCGCGTCGCAAAGTTATATATTTTTGGTCATCGAGAAATTGCGCGAGGTCACAGGCCTCGGGCTCTCGCGAGGGGAGAACCTTTTGGACGCGACCGCGAACACCGACACCTTCGTCGAGGTATCGGGAATATTAAAAGCGCACGCGGCCAACTTAATAAAGATCTCGAACGACCTGCGGCTCATGAACCTGCTGGGCGAGATAGGGTTGCCGAAGGCGCAGGCAGGCTCTTCGATAATGCCGGGCAAGGTAAACCCCGTGATCCTCGAGGCGGCGATACAGGCAGGGACAAAGGCCATCGCCAATGATCTTATCGTCACAGAGGCGTGCTCGAAGAGCTCGCTCCAGATAAACGAGTTCATGCCGCTGCTGGCACACGCGATGCTCGAATCGCTGGATATATTGGTAAATATTAATAATATGCTGGCGCCGCACATCGAGGGGATAAAGGCCGGCGCGGAAAAATGCCGCGAATATCTCGATAAGAGCCCGGCGATAATAACCGCGTTCCTGCCTTCGATAGGATACGAGAGGGCTGAGGCGCTGTTGAAAGAATTTTCATCCTCAGGAAAAAAGAATTTAAGGGAATTCCTCGTGGAAAAACTTGGCGAGGATACCGTAGACAAGACGCTTTCACCGCATAACCTGACCTCATTAGGTTATAAAGATGATAAAAACACCTAAATCGTTAAGGTTGCAGATAGGCATCTTCGGCCGGACGAACGTCGGCAAATCGAGCTTCCTTAATATGGTAGCCGGCCAGGACGTGGCGATAACCTCGCCGGTCGCCGGCACGACGACTGATGTGGTCGAGAAATCGATGGAGCTTTTGCCGGTCGGCCCGGTGGTTTTCCTCGATACTGCCGGCCTCGACGATAAGTCCGAGCTCTCTTCGGCGCGCCTCAGCAAAACGAAGAAGATCTTCGACCGTTCGGATGTCGTGATACTCATAATCGAGCCGGGGATATGGACCGATTATGAGGACGCGGTCCTGGCTGAGGCGAATAAACGCAAGATACCGGTTATCGCGGCTATAAATAAGATCGACCTCGGGATGCCGGCGGCCGCATTCGTCAATAATATCATTAAAAAGATAAACAGGGTCATCCTCTGTTCGAGCGTGAACGGCAAGGGCAGGGACAAGAGCGTAAATGAATTAAAAAAATACCTGCTCGAGGCCTGCCCCGAAGATTTCTTTAATCCGGCCGCGCTTATCGGCGATCTGCTCCCGGCAGGCGGGCTCGCAGTCCTCATCGTCCCGATAGACCTGCAGGCGCCGAAAGGCCGTCTCATACTTCCGCAGGTCCAGACGATACGCGACGCGCTCGACAACGATTCGTCCGCGCTCGTCGTGAAAGAGAGAGAATACGCGTCCGCGCTCGCCAGGCTAAAATCGCCGCCGGATATAGTTGTCTGCGATTCTCAGGTCGTATTAAAGATGGTCGCGGATACGCCGCCGTCAATTAAATGCACGACATTTTCTATTTTATTTTCCCGGTATAAAGGCGACCTCATCGAGGCGGCAAAGGGAGCCGCGGCCATAGGAACGCTGAAGCCCGGAGATAAGGTATTGATCGCCGAAGCTTGCAGCCACCACGCGATAGAAGACGACATCGGCCGCGTGAAGATCCCGCGCTGGCTAAGGCAATACGTCGGCGGAGACCTGACGGTCGATATCTGTTCGGGCCGCGATTACCCTGATAACCTGAAGGAATATAAACTGGTGATCCATTGCGGCGGCTGCATGATAACGCGCCGCGAGATGCTCAGCCGTATAGAAAAAGCGAAAGAGGCGGGTGTGCCGATAACAAATTACGGGCTCGCCATATCCGTTTCACAGGGCGTGGTAAAAAGGGTGCTCTCGCCGTTCCCGGCGGCCCTCGACGCTTTTGAAATAATGACGAAAAAGGAGAAGAGATGAAATACATAGACAATAACAGGATACAGGACCTGCTCAACAACGCGGGCAAGGCCGGCGAAGATAAGATCGAGGAGATGCTGAAGAAATCCCGCTCGCTCAAGCGACTTTCGCTCGAGGAGACGGCCGCGCTTTTGGCGGTCAACGACCCGCGCCTGGTAAAAAAGATACACGAGGCCGCGGCTTACGTCAAGAACGCCATCTACGGCAACCGCGTTGTCCTGTTCGCCCCACTTTATATCTCTAATTTTTGCGCGAACAAGTGCGTCTACTGCGCGTTCCAGTCCGGGAATGCCGAATTAAAAAGGAAATACCTTAACGCCGCCGAGATCCGCGAGCAGGTCGAGTGGCTGTTGAAGAGAGGGCACAAGCGCATCCTCGTAGTCGCCGGCGAGTCGGGCGTCCCGGGGAAAACCGCCATCGAATATTATACCGAGGCGGTCGAGGCCGCGTATTCGGCGCGCGTCGGCCCGCACTATATAAAGAGGGTGAATATAAATTGCGCGCCCCTTTCCGTAGAGGATTTTAAAAAACTCAAGGCCGCGAACATCGGCACATTCCAGTTATTCCAGGAGACCTATCACGACGAGACATACAGGAAATGCCACATTAAAGGGCCGAAGAGCGACCCTGACAACCGCCTCGACGCCATCGACCGCGCTTTCGCGGCCGGAATCGACGACGTCGGCATAGGGCCGCTTTACGGGCTTTACGATTACAGGTTCGAGACTCTGGCGATGATGATGCATATCGAGCACCTCGAGAAAAAATTCAACGTCGGCCCGCACACGATATCGGTTCCGCGCATCGAGCCTGCGGTGGGGTCAGAGTTTTCACTCCATCCCCCATACCAGGTCTCAGATGACGATTTCAAGAAACTCGTCGCCGTCATCCGCCTGTCGGTCCCGTATACCGGGATGATACTTACGACGAGGGAGACGGCAGAGATGAGGGACCAGGTCATAAGCCTCGGCATTTCGCAGATAAGCGCCGGATCGAAGACCTCGCCCGGCGGATATTCAGACAGCGAGAAATGGGACGGACAGTTTGCCACGAGCGACAAGCGCAACCTTGAAGAGCTCGTCGGAATGCTCATTGAGAAAAATTATATCCCGAGCTTCTGCGCCGCCTGCTACCGCAGGGAGAGGACAGGGGAGAACTTCATGAGCCTGGCAAAGCCCGGCCTCATCAAGGGCATGTGCAGCATCAACGCGCTCGTGACGCTCAAGGAATACCTCGCCGACTTCGCCTCGCCAAAAGTAAAAGAAGCGGGCTATAAACTTATCGAGCGCGAGACCGCCAAGCTCGACGAAAAATCCCGCGCGCAAATATCAAAGTTATTCTCCGCGGTCGATGCGGGCATGCGTGATGAATATGTATGATGCAAAGGAGATCGAACGGCTGCTTTCGCTCGAGGATGAAAAGTCGCTTCAGGAGCTTTATGAAGCGGCCGATAAAGTCCGTCATGAATACGTAGGCGACGCGATACTCCTGCGCGGGCTTGTCGAGTTCTCAAATTATTGCGGAAAACATTGTTACTATTGCGGGCTCAACGCGACTAACAGGTCTCTCGAAAGATACCGCCTGACAAAAGAGGAGATACTTGAGAGCATCGAGCGGATCGCCGCCGCAAATATCAAGACCGTCGTCCTGCAGTCGGGCGAGAATCCTACGCTGAGGCCCGAGTGGCTTGCCGGCCTCATTAAAGATATAAAATCAAGATATGAGATCGCGGTGACTCTATCCGTAGGCGAGAGGCCGCGGGAAGATTATAAATTATGGAAGGATGCCGGCGCTGACAGGTATCTTCTTAAGATCGAGACCTCGGAGAAGGCGCTTTACAATTCCCTGCACTATGGCATGGATTTCGAGAACCGCCTGCGCTGCCTGCGCGACCTGAAAGGCCTGGGTTACGAGACCGGCTCCGGCATAATGGTCGGCCTTCCCGGGCAGACCTTGCATTCCATAGCGAATGACATATTATTTTTCAAAAAATGGGATTTTGACATGATAGGCATAGGGCCTTTCATCCCTCACGGTAAAACGCCGTTCGCGGACAAGCAGGCCGGCGGTGTGAACCTCGTCCTTAAAACGCTGGCGCTCACCCGCATCGCCGTGAAAAGGGCGAACCTCCCGGCTACCACCGCGCTCGGCAGTTTAGGAAAGGATTTCAGGGTAGAGGGGCTGAAGGCCGGCGCCAACGTGCTCATGCCTAATTTCACGCCCGCGCCTTACAAGAAATTATACGAGATCTACCCCAATAAAAGATGCATCAGCGAATCGACCGGCGCCTGCGGCCCGTGCATGGAGTCCATCGCCGCCTCGATAGGCCGTACTGTTGCCTGAATTTTGTGCTATAATCTATCCATAACTTACAGGAGGGGGATAAGATGAACAAGACGGTGCTTGTCGCGGTGATTTTGTTCGGTTTTGCATTAGTCGGCGCGGCCGGAATAGCGCGCGCCGCTTCATCGGATTTTTTCACGGACACCATAGAAGATTCCAGCGGCCAGTATATGTATTCCTATGGCGGCGGGACGACTTTCGATATAGAGAAGGCCGGCGCCCACTCAGGCGAAGCGTGCCTGAAAGCGGTTTTCGATTGCACAACATGGTCGGGAGTGGTCGTAGGGCACAATCCCCTGATCCCGCTGGTCGACCTGACAAAGCTCAATAAAGCCGCGGTCGAGTTCTGGGTCAAAGGCGCCGAGGGCGGAGAGAATTTTGAGGTACAATTGGTCGATTCCGATGATACCGACCACAACAAGACCGAAGTAGGCGTGATGGCCACACCGACTTACGTCAAGACAACCAAAGATTGGCAGAAAGTCACCATACCGGTTAACGCGTTTCCCAAGAAAGGGCAGTACTGGGATGGCGAGAAGAACAAGATGGTAACGAACGTCGATTTCAATCCCGCCGAGCTTAAAGAGATAAAATTCGCGGTCGGGCCCAAATATAACGCGGGCAAGTCCTCGGTAACGATTTACATCGACGACCTGAAGATCGTCGAACTGCCGTTATAATTTTAGTATAAATCGGGGACGTTTCATTGTAAAAGCGTCCCTGATTTTTAACTTGACAAATGATACCATTGTGGTATCATTATGGCCATGAGCATAAGGTTGATAAACAGGAATACGGATTACGCCGTGAGGGCGCTGTGCTACATGGCGAGGAAAAAAGAGGGGCTGACGTCGGTGCCGGAGCTTGTGAAGAGCCTAAGGATACCGCGGCCGTTCCTCAGGAAGATACTGCAGGTACTGCATAATAAAGAGCTTCTTATTTCCCAGAAAGGCGCTGGCGGCGGATTCAAACTGGCGCGCGAGCCGAAGAAGATATCCTTACTGGAAGTCGTCAAGGTATTCCAGGGTCCCATCAAATTAAGCGAATGCGTACTTCAAAAGGAGGCATGCCCGAACAAAAAGAATTGCTTTTTAAGGAGGAGGCTCGGTACAATAGAGCAGTTCATAAACATCCAACTGAAACCGATAACAATAGAGGGGATGATCCATGGAAACTAAAATGTTCTGTAGGCAATGCGAGCAGACCGCGCAGGGTTCGGGCTGCACCATGCAGGGAGTCTGCGGGAAAGACCCGACGACGGCGACGCTCCAGGACCTCCTCATATACGCGATGAAAGGCATCGCGGTCTACGGCAACATGGCGCGCGAGCTCGGCATAAAGGATAAAGAGGCCGATCTCTTCCTGAAAGAAGGGCTTTTTACTACCGTAACGAACGTTGATTTCGACCCGGAGCGGCTCAAGCAATTCCTGACGCGCGCGTATGAGGCCAAGGAAAAGATGAAGGGGCTCTTCCTCCGGGAATATAAGAAGAAATACGGCAAGGATTTCATGACACGGCTTCCGGCCGCGACCGACTGGAAACCCGCGAACTCGATAGAAGGGCTTGTAGACCAGGGCAGGCAGGTGGGCGTGCTTTCATGGCCTGCGACAGATGAGGATTCACGCAGCCTGCAGGAACTCCTGCTGTTAGGCCTTAAAGGCATGGCGGCCTACGCCGACCACGCCGCGATCCTCGGGCTTGAGGACGAGGAAGTGGACGCGTATTTCCACAAGGGGCTCGCGAAACTCGCCGAAGACAACCTCTCGGTCGAAGAGGCCCTCGCGTTGAATATGGAGTTCGGGAAGGTGAATTTCAAGTGCCTCGAGCTCCTTGATAAGGCCAACACAGGGCATTTCGGCAACCCGTCCCCGACCAGGGTGAAACTGGGCTTAAAGAAGGGCCCGGCGATAATCGTCACGGGCCATGACCTCCTCGACCTCGAAATGCTGCTGAAGCAGACAGAGGGGGAAGGAATAAATATTTACACGCACGGCGAGATGCTGCCGGCGCACGGATATCCTGCTTTCCATAAATATAAACACTTCGCCGGGCATTTCGGGACCGCGTGGCAGAACCAGCAGAAGGAATTTGACGGCGTGCCTGCCGCGTTCCTGTTCACGACAAACTGCATCCAGAAGCCGCGCGACTCCTATAAGGCGCGGGTATTCACGACCGGGCTGGTCGCGTGGCCGGGCGTCACCCATATCCCAGGGTTCGACGATAAAGATTTTTCGCCGGTCATCAGGAAGGCGCTCGAGCTCGATTGGCTCAAAGCGGATAAGATCGAAAAGGAAATAGTCGTCGGCTTTGGCCATAACGCGGTCCTGGGCGTCGCCGACAGGATCGTCGGATCCGTAAAAGAGAACAGGATACGCCGTTTCTTCCTCATCGGCGGATGCGACGGCGCGAAGCCCGGCAGGAATTATTATACCGAGCTCGCCGAGAAAGTCCCGAAAGACTGCGTGATACTTACGCTTGCCTGCGGAAAATTCCGCTTCAACACGCTCGAATTCGGCGATATCGGCGGCATCCCGCGGCTGCTCGATGTGGGACAGTGCAACGACTCGTATTCGGCGATAAAGATCGCCCTGGCGCTCGCCGGCGCGTTCAACTGCGGCGTCAACGACCTCCCGCTTTCGATAATACTTTCCTGGTATGAGCAGAAGGCGGTCTGCATCCTGATCACGCTTCTTTCACTGGGCGTGAAGAACATAAGGATAGGTCCGTCGCTGCCGGCATTCGTGTCGCCGAACGTCCTCAACGTCCTCGTCGAGAAATTCGGCGTGAAACCAATTACGACGCCCGAGGCGGACTTGAAGGAGATTTTGGGATAATTATGGCGTATAATATATAGACACTAAAAAAAGGAGGGCGTGTACCATGATGAGAATGATGGGTGTGCTGGTCCTGATCCCTGCATCCGCGTTGCTTACAGCAAGCTTTTTTGTATTGTTCGCGCTCGAAAGAGCAAAAGAGAAGGGCTTGAAGAACTTCGGAAAAGTAGTTGCCGTTGTCTTGATCGTCGTGTCCGCGCTGCTATATGCGAAAGGCATTTATACCATCGCGACAGGCAAATGCCCGATGATGCAGGACATGCAGGGGATGTGCCCGATGGGTAAAGGAATGGGCGGAATGCCCGGCAGGATGCCCGGAGGGAAATAAGTAATTTAGAAGGGACGTTTCATTTAGGGACACTTCACTTTTTCAGGTAATGGTGAAGTGTCCTTTTTTTGAAGCGCCCCCTGTTTTTTGCGTAAACCTTTCGGGCCGGGAAACGTCTAACTATGATAATAAGCATAAATATTAATGTTGACATCTCCGTATGTATGATATATCATACAAATCATACAATTCATACAATAACACATTACGGAGGTTAAGATGAAGACTGAATTCAAGGGCGGCCCGGGCGGCGGGTTCCACAGCGTGGTGACTGTAGGTGAGAGGGGACAAGTGGTGGTTCCCGCGGACATAAGGAAGACGTTCAAGATAAAGTCCGGCGATAAGCTTGTCGTCTTCGCCAAACCGGACGGCATGATCGGGCTTATACAGGCCGATGAGTTCAACCGTTTCCTTAATGAGGCGAAAAAGGTGCTTTCCAAACTAAAGGGCAAATTCTGACACTGTGAACAAAAATATTTTCATATATGCTTTTTGTTTTATCCTGCTGCTGAGCGCACCGGCTCCGGCGGAAGAAGCGCCGGCGGCTCCGAATCCCGCAACTCCCATGACGTGGGACGACTGCGTCAAGGAAGCCGCGAAGAATAATCCCGGCCTCGTCTCAGCCCAGCAGTCCATAAAGAGTTCCCAGGCCGATAAGACGATAACCGCAAGCGGCCTATACCCGCAGATAAGCACTGATCTTAATGCTACCAGGTCAAGAAGTTCGGGCGGAACCCAGTCAAGCGGGTCCAGCAGCACCAGTGGCACCGGCAGCACCGCCGGTTTGTCAGGCAGCTCTAATAATGCCGTCAATAATTATAATTACGGTGTCACCGGCAACCAGCTCCTATTCGACGGTTTCCAGACTATAAATAAGGTGAACGCGGCCGGGGAAAACATCAAAGCCGCCCAACAGAGCTATAATTTTACGTCCTCGCAGGTCCGGCAGCGCCTCCGCACGGCTTTCGTTAATTTGCTCAAGGCCCAGGAATCGGTCAAGATAAGCCAGGAGATCTATGAGCGCCGCCGCCAGAATTATGAACTGGTGACCCTGCGCTATGAGAGCGGCAGGGAAAATAAAGGTTCTCTCCTTACCGAGGGGGCGAACGTCAGGCAGGCCCAGTATGACATCTCCGTGGCGAAAAGGAATATCGACCTCGCGCGGCGCCAGTTGACAAAAGAGATGGGCCTCCTGCAGCTTGTGCCTGTGGAAGCGAAAGGCGATTTTATCGTCAACGATTCCGCGCGCGAGAAACCGGATTTTATCGCGCTCTCCTCGAACCACCCCTCGCTCCAACAGCTTATAGCCCAGAAGAACGCCGCGGCTTATAACGTGAAAACGGCCAAGGGCGAATTTTTCCCGACGATCAGCGCGCAGGGCAGCGCCAATAAAAACGATACGCGGTGGCCTCCCGAAGGCAACCAGTGGAGCATAGGCGCGGCGGTCTCATTCCCGATATTCGAGGGCTGGAAGCGCGTAGCTGATGTCTCCAAAGCCAACGCCCTGCTGACAAAAGCGGAAGCGGACGAAAGGAACTCCAGAGACGGTATAATACAGAGCCTCACCGACGCGTGGACGAGCCTGCAGAACGCCCTGGAAAACGTCGACGTCCAAAACCAATTCCTGACCGCGAACGAAGAGCGCACCAAGATAACCGAGGCGCAATATTCCATAGGATTTGTGTCGTTCAACGACTGGATAATTATCGAGAATAATCTTGTTTCGGCGAAGCAATCATATTTAAACGCCGAGGCCCTGGCCCTGACAGCAGAGGCCAACTGGATACAGGCGAAAGGAGAAACTCTTGAAAATGTTCAATAAGAATTGGAAGGTGTTCCTCGTCATGATCATCGTTATCGGAGTCGCGGCATTCTTCTATATGAGGTCGAAGTCCGGTTCCGCGTCTAAGGAAGAGAGCAAGGAGATAACGCCCACCGTAGATTTTATCGAGAGTTATGTCACGACGACAGGCACGGTCCTCCCGCAGAACCGCCTTGCGCTTAAGCCGCCGGTTGCCGGCCGCGTCGAGCAGATACTCGTCAAGGAAGGTGAGATGGTAAAGACGGGCCAGACGCTGGCGTGGATGAGTTCGACCGAGAGGGCGGCGGTATTGGATGCGGCCAGGGGCAAGGGGGAAGCCGAACTTAAATATTGGGAAGATGCCTATAAACCGATACCTATATTGTCGCCTATCGACGGTGAGGTTATAGTCGAGACGGTCCAGCCCGGGCAGACATTGACGACCGCCGATGCCGTGCTGGTATTGTCGGACCGCCTGATAGTAAGAGCGCAGGTAGATGAAACCGATATCGGTAAGGTCAAATTGCAGCAGCCCGCGATCATAAGCCTCGACGCCTATCCGGACAAGAAAGTGAATTCTACGGTCGAGCATATTTATTACGAATCAAAGACCGTAAATAACGTCACGATATACGAGGCGGACCTCCTCCCGGAAAAAGTCCCGGATTTCTTCCGTTCGGGGATGAACGCGAACATAGATTTCCTGGTCGACAGGAAAGAGAATGCCTTGCTCGTCCCGGCCGACGCGGTGCATAAGGATAAAGAAGGAAGCTACGTCTTATTGAGCCAGGGCCAGGGCAGGGAACCGATGAGGCGGGCGGTCACGATAGGGATCACCGACGACAAGAATACCGAGATATTATCCGGGATAACAAACAATGACAAACTCGTAGTTTCGGCGTCAAAATACATGCTTCCGAGCGCTGACCAGGGCACTAATCCGTTCATGCCGTCCCGCGGCAAGCCGACCGGCAAAAAATGATAGATATAAAGCATTTAAAAAAGACATATTCCATGGGCGCGGCTGAAGTCCACGCGCTCAATGATGTCTCCTTAAAGATAGAAGCGGGGGAGTTTGTCGCCATTATGGGCGCGTCAGGGTCGGGCAAGTCTACGCTGATGCACCTGATGGGGCTTTTGGACAGGCCGGATTCCGGCTCGTACCTTCTCGGCGGAAAAGACGTCACAAAACTTTCCGACGACGAACTCGCCTCTACGAGGAACCGGCTCATAGGTTTCGTGTTCCAGCAATTCCATCTTCTCCCGAGGATGTCCGCGCTCGAGAACGCCGAACTGCCTCTCATTTACGCCGGCAAACGCCATCTCAAGGAAGTCGCGCGGCAGAAGATAAGGGACGTCGGGCTTGAGGACCGCATGATGCACGCGCCTAACGAGCTCTCCGGCGGCCAGCAGCAGCGCGTCGCGATAGCTCGCTCACTCGTCAACGAGCCGCTGATAATCCTTGCCGACGAGCCTACCGGCAACCTCGACTCAAAAAGCAAGGAAGAGATCATCACGATATTAAAGCGCCTTAACGAGCAGGGGAAGACGCTCGTGATAGTTACGCACGAAGATGAGATCGCCAAGCACGCCAAGCGCATCATAAAAATGCGCGACGGCCAGATAATCTCCGACAACCTTAATTGCAGGCCCGGCGAAAGGTGCGAGCCCTCACCGGAGGCGAAAAAAATGTCCGAGGCGTTCTCTAAAGAAGAAAAATTCTCGGCGCAGGCTGAGTTGCTCGATTACATCCGTCAGGCGGCCAGCGCGATGTGGTCGCACAAGATGCGCACTTTTTTGTCGGTGCTCGGTATATTGATAGGCGTCGCAGCAGTCATAGCCATGCTCGCGCTTGGGACCGGGGCGGAAGAATCGATATCGAAACAATTGTCTTCTCTCGGCTCAAACCTTTTATTGCTGATGCCGGGTTCGGCGAAATCCGGAGGCATCTCACTTGGGACAGGCACGGTCACGCGCTTCACTTTCCAGGACATCGCCGCGATCGAGAAGATGTCGGAATCAATAGGCAAGGTCTACGGCAGCGTCCAGGGGAAAGGCCAGGTCGTCTACGGGGGTAATAACTGGAACACCCAGGTAGAAGGCGACGGCGCGAATTACGCGGAGATGCGCTCTGCCGTTCCGGCGATCGGAAGGTTTTTCACGGACGAAGACGTAAAAATGCGCTATAAGGTCGCGGTCATAGGCACGACCGTCGCCCGTAACCTTTTCGGCGATGAAAATCCCATCGGCAAAACGATGAAGCTCAATCTCATAAATTTCAAGGTCATCGGCGTACTCCCGATGAAAGGCGCTACCGGTTTCCGCGACCAGGACGATGTGGTCATAATCCCGGTCACGACCGCGATGTACCGCGTCCTCGGAAAGCAATATATAGATTCGATATTCATGGAAGTAAAGTCCGCCGACCTGATCGATAACACGCAGGATGCTGTTACAAAACTAATAATCAAACAGCATCATTTAAGCAAGGATAACCAGGACACTTTCCAGATAAGGAACATGGCCGAATTGAAAAAGACGCTTGAGCAGACGACCAAGACGATGGCCCTGCTTTTGGGTTCGATCGCCGCCATATCACTCCTCGTCGGCGGCATCGGCATCA
>PLNR01000006.1 GCA_003141835.1 Candidatus Omnitrophota bacterium
AGGAGAGAGAAATTATTGGGGTGGGTGACGGGTTTCGAACCCGCGACAACGGGAGCCACAGTCCCGTGCTCTAACCAACTGAGCTACACCCACCACATATTTAATTTTCAATTTTTGGCGCGCCTGGGGCGATTCGAACGCCCGACACCCTGCTTAGAAGGCAGGTGCTCTATCCAACTGAGCTACAGGCGCGTTGCCCCGCCCGTTTGAGCGGGTAAATCTAATTTATGGTCGGGGCGCTCGGATTTGAACCGAGGACCTTCTGCTCCCAAAGCAGACGCGCTAGCCAAACTGCGCTACGCCCCGAAGATTAAAAAACGCTCCCAATCGTCGGGGAGCGAACGAAATTTGCCATTTAGATTTTACCAATTCCCCCTTGCAAAGTCAAACCCTTTTAATTAAGGTTGCAAAGCCGGCGCGGTTTTATTAGAATATAAACTATGCGCGAACAACCGAAACGCAGGGGCATCCCCTTTTTACATAAGATATTCTTCTTATTCATGCTGGTCGCCGTCCTGGGCTCGATAGTGGTCTGGTACGTCAACGAGAATATCATGCCCACGAAGGGCAAGTCGCTGATCATAGATTACCTGACAAAGGCGACGGGCCGCGAGGTCACCCTCGGTAGCGTCTATTACAACCCGTTCAGGGGCATCGTCCTTAAGAACCTGGCGATATCCGATGACCCGAAATATAAGAGGAAATTCCTCGAGGTCGGCAAGCTCTATGTGAACATCCTCTATATCCCCCTTTTCCGGGAAAAGAAGCTGGTCGTCTCGTCGGTGAGGATAGACTCTCCGAAGATAGCCCTTACCGTAGACGACCGGGATAAATGGAATTTCCAGTCGCTTGCATTCCTTAACCAGCCTAAATCCGCGGGCGGGGAGATGACCACCCTAGTCAACAGCGTCATCATATCCAACGCGCGGATATCGCTGGAGGACCTCGCCACTGTGCCGGTCTTCAGGAAAGAATTGAAAAATACGGATTTCCAGGCGTCGCTCTCGTATCCTCTCAAGATCAAATACAGGTTAAACTCAGAGCTCGACATAAAACAGGACAATTCACTTTCTGCCGACGGGCAACTCGATCCGGTCAAAAAGAGCGCGACGCTGAACCTCAAGATCAACGGGGTCCCCCTCTCGGAATTCCAGCCGTATTACGCGGGACTGCCGTTCAAGACCCTCGCCGGCAACCTGAGCGGGAATATCAGCGCTTCCTATACGCAGGATAACAGCCTGACCGTCGCGACGGTCTCCTCGGTCACCGGGCTCAACCTCGGCCGCGAGGATTATACCGCGAAAGGCGCAATCGACCTGAGCGGAAAGATGTCTGTAGATCTAAAAGATAAGACAGGGGCGAAGATGCCGTGCGTCATAAACGCCGCAGCTAAACTGTCCAAGTCCGAGCTGGTATCGAAAGATTTCTCGGTTAAAGGCGACGTCGACGCGAATGGCAAATTCTCGTTCGACCTGAAGGATAAGGCCGTCCCGCTGAAATATACGGCCGACACCCAGCTTAAAGATACGAAACTCACCGGAGTGCCGGTCTTCGGCGTGATAGATATGATAAACGGAAAGATATATTTCGACGAGACGAAGCTCTGGACCGACCTGCTTAAGGGCCTGGCAAAGGGCTTCGACTGCGTATTCTCCGGGACGGTAAAGGATTATAACGATCCGCACCTGAACCTTACCGCCAAGACCGATCTCGACCTCGCGCGGCTTAACGAACTGCTACCGCCGGAGATGAAAGGAAAGCTTAAAGGTTACATATTCAGCGGCATAAGCAAGCTTTCCCTTAACGTCAGCGGCCCGCTGAAACAGCAGGATAAGGCTCCCCTCGCCTACGTCGTGACCTCCGAGCTACTGGACTGCGGCGTAAAGACGGACTTCCTTGACAAGCCGGTCAAGTCGATAAACGGCAAGCTTGTCATGAAACCGGATTCGCTGTCGCTGAAGGATATTTCGGCGTTTTTTAACGATAAAAAATACCTTTTAAGCGGCGAGATAACGAATTTCAAAACGCCGGTATGCGACCTCTCCCTCTCATCGGATGACCTCAAGCTGAGGACGGCATTCAAATACACGGAAGATTCGGTGACGTTCGGTAAATTCGACGGCCGGTACAAAAATACCGTCTTTAACCTCAGCGGGTCCTATGCAGATTTCAAGGACCCCGCGGTCAGCGTAAAAGGGAACGTCATGACGAGCCTGGCCGAGATATCGCCGTATCTACCGAAAGAGAACGCGGGATTTTTCAATAAGCTCGACCCAGCGACCTCCCTCTCCTCCGCTTTTGAGTTTAAGGGGAAGACAAAAAAGCGGGAGACATGGAACCTCCTGCTGAATAAATTCGAGGGAAAATCCGGCGCCGTCGACCTGGCTATCTTTGGTTCTATTTCTGATTTTAAAGAGCCGTCGTTGGATGTACACGGCAGCCTGGCAATGACCGTGGAAGAACTAAAAAAATATCTCCCGCAGGGACAGGCAGATATGCTCTCCAAGAACGGGGTCGCCGGTGACCTCGCGACGAAATTCACATTTAAAGGAAAACCGAAAGACCAAAACACCTGGCTGGCCGACCTTGTCGTCGATTCACCCCAGGTCAATGTAAAAAAATTCAAGTTCGCCGATTTCCATCTCGAGACCAAATTCAAGGATAAGTTCCTGACATTCCCGCGCGTCACCGCCAACCCGTACGACGGCACATTGGCCGCGAACGCGGTCATCGATTTCAGCCAGAAGGATCCCCAGTATGTCGTGCAGATCGCGGTGCGAGATATCGACATCGGCAGGTGGAAGAACGATACCGACATGAAGGACAAGAACCTGCAGGGGCGCTTCTCGGCGAACGGGGACTTCGGCGGCTTCGGGAATAACCTGGAGACGCTGAAAGGCAAAGGCCAGTTCGAGATAAAAGACGGACATTTCTGGGAATTGCCGGTATTCTCGGGGATATCGAGCATACTTTATATACCGCAGGTGAGCACGATAGTCTTCGGCGAGGCGCATGGGACCTTTTCCATAGCGAACAGGAAGGTCTACACGGAAGACGTCCAGATGAACTCACAACAGATGAACCTGACAGGCAACGGCACAATGGATTTCGACGGCAACCTCAACTTCAAGGTTACCGCGGCTTTCGATAAGGGCCTGCTGGAAATAGCTTCTCCGATCGGCCCGCTGCGTAATATTTTCGTGGATAAGGAGGGGCGTTATTCGGGAGACATAAATCTTGGCGGCACGGTAAAAGAACCGAAAACCGAGATCAAAATGCCTACTAATCCTATCAAAATATTCAATAATATCAAGGACGGGATCTTCGGAGGCGACTAATGATGGTCCGCGCTTTCTTTAACGCGCGGCCGCGATGGCTTATCGAATTCTTCTGCGAAGCGGAGAGTTCGGCGAATGTCTTTCCGAATTTTGGTGAAAAGAATACGGGGTCATAGCCGAAACCGTTCCTGCCCTTTGGCGAAAGGGTTATCCTGCCGGAGCATTCTCCCCTGACTATACCTACGACGCCCTTCGGGCCGGCGACCGCGACCACTGAAACGAATTTAGCTCCCCTCTTATTCCCGGGTACATCCTCAAGAAGTTTTAACAGTTTTCGGTTATTATCTTCGTAGGCGGCTTTGTTTCCAGCGAACCTCGCGGAGCGGACACCGGGCTTTCCGCCGAGCGCCTTGACGACAAGGCCTGAATCGTCGGCTAAGGCCGGCCGCTTTGTATATTCCGCTATTTTAAGGGCTTTAAGTTTGGCATTCGCCTCGAATGTCTTTCCCGTTTCGTTTACTTCCGGCGCGCCTGGAAAATCGTTCAAGTCGAGGACTTTTATGCCGAGGCCTTTAAGGAGGGCCTTGAGTTCGCGTTTCTTCTCTTTGTTCCTTGAAGATACGACTATCTCGAACACTTAAACACCCAGCGCCTTCTTCTGTATATCGATAAGCTGGCCTATGCCCTTCTTCGCGAGGTCGAGCAATTTATGCAGCTGCTCTCCGTCGAAGGGTTCGCCTTCGGCCGTCCCCTGGACCTCGATGAACTTCCCGCCGCCTGTCATTACGATATTCATGTCCACGTCGGCATTCGAGTCCTCCTGGAAAGTCAGGTCGATGACCGGCTCGCCTTTTATCAGGCCGACGCTTATCGCGGCCACGTAATCGAGCACCGGGGCCTTCGTTATCATCCCCTTCTTCTTCATCCATGATATTGCGTCGGAAAGCGCGATGAAGCTGCCGGTTATCGAGGCGCAGCGGGTGCCGCCGTCGCCCTGTAAGACATCGCAATCTATCCAGACCGACCTTTCGCCCAAAGCCGGGAGGTCTATGATGGCCCTCATCGAGCGCCCGATGAGCCTCTGTATCTCGTGCGTCCTCCCGCCGACCGCTCCCCTTACCGCCTCCCTCTGCACCCTCTGCTGGCATGAGCGCGGGAGCATCGAGTATTCGGACGTCACCCATCCCGTGCCTTTGCCCTTGAGGAACTGGGGGACGCTCTCGTCGACCGTCGCGGTACAGATGACCTTGGTATCGCCCAACTCGATCAGGCACGATCCCTCGGCGAATTTCATATAGTTGCGCGTGATATTCACTTTTCTCAGGAATTCCGCGCCGCGGCCGTCCTGTCTCTTAATCATGCTATATTTCCTTTCCCATTGGGTCTATCCCGACGATAGCGGGAAAATCTTTTAATTTCAACCTGTAAACAGCTTCGGCGCCAAGGTCTTTATACAAGACCGGCTTCGCTTCCGTTATCCTCTTGGAAAGATACGCCCCGGCGCCGGCGATAGTGATGAAATAGACCGCCTTATGCCTCTTTATCGCCAGCCTGACATCTTCGGAACGCGAGCCTTTCCCTATCATCCCCTTGAGCCCGGCCTTCAAAAGGTGCGGCGTAAAAAAATCCATCCTGCTTGAAGTGGTCGGGCCGCACGAACCGATCACCTTCCCGGGGCACGCGGGTGTAGGACCCGTATAATAGATCACCTGGCCCTTGAGGTCCAACGGCATCTTTTTCTTCGTGTATGCGCCGACCAGCCTGAAATGCGCCTGGTCGCGGGCCGTGTAAACATAGCCGCTCAGCAGCACCTCGTCGCCTGCCTTGAGGGTTTTTATTACGTCATCTTTAAGGGGTAACCTGATAGGCCGCATCATGATTAAAGTATGGCTGTCGCGCTCCTCGTCGCGTGGCAGGATATGCTTACGCAGACCGGAAGGCCGGCAATATGGGTCGGGTATGTCTCTATATTGACCCCCAGGCAGGTGGCGCCTCCGCCGAATCCCATCGGGCCGATCTTCAAGGCGTTTATCTTCTTTAATAAGGCGGCCTCCAGCTTCGCGATATGGCGTTTCGCGTTCCGTTTATCCACCGGGCGCATGAGCGCTTCCTTGGATAAAAGGCATGCCTTATCGACGGTGCCGCCTATCCCCACGCCTATGATATACGGAGGGCAGGCGTCTGCGCCGGCTTTCCTTACGGCTTCGACGATGAACGACGCTACATCTTCCGCGCCTTGGGTCGGGTTGAACATCCTGATCGCGGTCTTGTTCTCGCTGCCGAACCCTTTCGGTAATACGGTTATCTTTATCTTATCGCCCGGGACGATCTCTTCGTGTACGACCGCCGGCGTGTTGTCCTTTGTGTTCGTCCTCAAGAACGGGTCGGCAACGACAGATTTGCGAAGGCAGCCTTTTTTATAGCCCTCGCGGATCCCGTCATTGACTGCCTTCGAAAGACCGCCTCCGGTAAGTATGACGTCCTGGCCTATGCCGATAAACACGACGGCCATCCCTGTATCCTGGCAGATCGCGACCTTCTCGTTCTTTGCGATCGCGGCGTTGGCAAGCAGTATCTTAAGCACCTCCTTGGCTCTTTTGTTCTTTTCCGCAGAATATGCTTTCTTTATGGCGCGGACCACGTCGGCGCGCAGGACGAAATTTGCCTCGACCGCGAGCCTCGCGACAGCAGACTTTATCTTTTTGACGTTTATTTTTCTCATTTTATGCCCTTGATCTTATGGAGTTGGGGTATTATCCTCACGTCCTTGAGCTTCGCCAGCGCCTTCTTCTGCAGGTCAAGGAGCCTGGCGTTCTCCGGGACGCCCTTGAAATCGCCGAAGGCCGAGGCCGGCTGGAGTACGAGGGGTATATTAATGTCGACAGCCTCTATAAGCGCGACCGCCTTTTCGATATCGGCGTCATGAGTCTCGTCGGTGATCACCATCTTGATGAAAACTTCTTTCGACTTGGCCGCTTTCAGGAATTCGAGGTGCTCTTCCCAGAAATGCCTGTTCTTCGTCGATGACGGCAGTTTGATGTCCATGGCGATGATATCGACGAGGCCTATCACTTCCTTTGCCTTCTCCGGCAGGGTCCCGTTCGTGTCGAGGTGTATCTTATATCCCCTTTCCCTGAGCGCCGGCAGCAGGACTTTTAGGAACTGCGTATGGAGCAGCGGTTCGCCGCCTGTTATCGTGACCGCTGTCGCTTTCTTGCCCTTATTCGCGTCGAATATCCTGTCGACGACCGCCCTAATGGAAGATTCTTCGGGCGCCTCGGGCTGTGGCGTATCGCAGAACGCGCAGCGTAAATTACACCCGTGGAAACGGACGAAGACGTGGTCTTCCCCTGCATAGACGCCCTCGCCTTGGATAGAGAGGAAGACTTCGGTCACTTTCGCGGTAGGTTGTTTAAATATTATTTTCATCTCTTTACCAGGGGATCCCTTGTTTTAGCTTCCCTGAAGCCCTTTTCCCTTATGATGCATGAGTCGCACGTAAGACAGGGAGCTTTCCCGCCGGTGTAGCATGACCACGTGTATCCATACGGCACTCCTAATTTCATCCCCAGTCTGACGATCCGGGCTTTCGTCATACCTATGAGCGGCGCAAATATCTTTATCTTGGCGCCTGCTTTTGTCCCGCGCGCGATCAATTCGTTATAAACTTTATAATATCCCGGCCTGCAGTCCGGATACCCGCTGAAATCTACGGCGTTGGCGCCGATAAATATCGCTTTAGCGCCTATCGCCTCGGCGCAGGAGACCGCGAAACCCAGGAAGATGGTATTTCTCGCCGGCACATATGTGGCCGGAATCTCCTTTGCCGGATGTTTCCTGTTCTTTGGCACGGCGACGCGCCTGTCGAGAAGCGCGCTCCCCTTCCAGGGTAAAGCGATCTTTATGATCTTATAATGCGCGCCGCAGGACTTGGCGATCTTCCTGGCGCTCTCGATCTCTCTCTTGTGGCGCTGGCCATAATCAAAGACCAGGCAAGTGCAATCGTAGCCCTTCTCCCTCGCGTAATACAGCGTGGTCGCGGAATCAAGCCCACCGGAAAGCAAGACTATTGCCTTCCCGCAGGTTCCGCACTTCTTTTTATTCAAATGTGCGGGATTCATTATTCAAAATACGTGGCGCAGGAATCCCTCGTCTCCCAGACGCTCACGCGCCTCAGGGATACTTTGTCGCCCTTAAGCGCCTTCTTTAAATTATCGTAAATATATTTCGCGATGTTCTCCGCGGAGGGATTGTTTTTTTTGAAAAATTCTATGCCGTTCAAGTCGCGGTGGTCGAGTGAATCCAGGACGGCGTTCATCTTATTTTTGAGGATCTTGAAATCTATCGTCAGGCCGCCGTGGTCGAGTTTTTTCGTCGCCGCGAAGACCTCTACGTCCCAATTGTGGCCATGGAGGGCTTCGCATTTGCCGCGGTAGCCTTTCAGCCTGTGGGCCCCGCTGAAACTGCCTTTGACCGATACCTCAAACATCTTTCACCTGCTCCGCGGTTTTGACGTCCTTGCCGAGAAACCTTTTGGCGACGGCCAGGAACTTTCCGGGAGCGTCGCTTACGTAAAATCTGGAGCGGCCGGCCCTGCGGCCGCGGTATTCCAGGCCGCATCCCTCAAGCAGGTTCCTCGCCTCTTTCGCCGTCTCCTCCGCCGAATCGACGAGTTTTACGCCCTTCCCCATCACCTTCTGTATAGCGGGTTTCAGGAGCGGATAATGCGTGCAGCCGAGTATCACCGTATCTATCTTCTTTTCCTTGAGCCCGGCCAGGTATTTCCTCGCCGCTATGTCGACTATCCCGTCGCCGGCCCAGCCTTCTTCGACGAGCGGGACAAAGAGGGGGCAATTCTTGCTGTATACTTTTATTTTGGGATTAAGAGCCTTTATCTCCTTCTCATACGCGCCGCTCATTACAGTGGCTGTCGTTGCAATGACTCCTACGCGGCCATTCCTGGTAGAGCGTATCGCAGCTTTCGCGCCCGGCTTGATGACGCCGATTATCGGCACGCTGAAATATTTCGAAAGGAACGGCAGGCCTATGGCCGATGAGGTATTGCAGGCGATGATTATGAGTTTCACGTCGAAATTCAGGAGGAAAAGCACGTTCTCTATCGAGAATTTTTTTATCGTCGAAGGGGATTTCGTCCCGTAAGGGACGCGGGCCGTGTCGCCGAAATAGATGATATCCTCGGAAGGCATTTCCCTGGCCAACTGCTTGACTACAGTGAGGCCGCCTATACCCGAGTCGAAAACACCTATGGGCCTATTTCTCATTGTGTAAATCCGTTGCTGGATTCATAGACGCTCTTGTAATTCAATATCCCTTTTGTTATGGCGGCAGCCACCGCCTGCCTGTAGGCCGGGTCCTTGAGGTTCTTCTCCTCCGCCGGGTTCGATATGAAGCCGACCTCGACCAAAACCGACGGCATCTGCGAGCCCCTTAACACATAGAACCTCGCGCTCTTGACCCCGCGGTTATGCAATGACGTGGACCCATCCACCGCCTTCGCAATATACTTTGCCAGCTCGACCGATTCCTGGCGGTTCTCGGTATATACGAGGTCCCAAAGCGTGGCCTCAAGGTCGGTATTATGGCGCTGGAAGGATGAATCGTCAAATTTCAGGAAAGAATTCTCTGCCGCTTCCACCGCGCGGGCGTTATCATCTACCGCCGTCGAGAGATAATAGACCTCGAATCCCCTCGCGCCCTTGAGTCTCGCCGAATTCGCATGGATGCTGACAAAAAAATCCGCGTCGCTCTCGTTGGCTATCTGCGACCTCTTCTCCAGCGGGATGAACCTGTCCCTGTCGCGCGTCATGACCACATCCACGCCGTTCTCGGTAAGCTGCTCTTTTACGCGCTTTCCTATATCAAGGACGAGGTCTTTCTCTTTCAATCCGGTGCGGCCTATAGCGCCCGGGTCGTTACCGCCGTGGCCCGGGTCGATCACGATCTTCCTTATCATGTATTTCTGCGTTACCGGCGGCCTTGGGCCGGTGATCCGCGGAGGGCTGAGCACTTTGGATATTTCTTCTATGGCGAAATCAGCGGGGATCGCGACCAAGCCTTCATAAAAAACCGCCGAGGAAGCCATTTTTTCCGGCTTTCCGTTTATCGCGACGTAATCCACGCCCACGTAAAAAGCGAATGTCTTGTTTCCCTTGATAAGGTCGGCCCTTCTAGCCACCGGGTCCCATTCGCATTTTGCCTGGTAGTACCCGGCGATAAGCGTAAGCGGGATATAACTCTTGCCGTCGATATTTACGGCCTGCGCCGACAGCGCGCCTCTTAACGTCCCGTGCCGCGGCGCGGTCGCGCAGCCAGCGGCAAAAAGAAGAAACGCCGCGAAAATTGCCAGAGTTACCCTTCTCGTTATCATTCTCCCCTTGATGGTGGAGGCGCGGGGATTCGAACCCCGGTCCTTAAGTCACTTGATAAGAGCTCCTACGTGCGTTTCCTGCGGTTTGTCATTCATCCATCCGGCCGCGCGAGCAGGCCCGCTGCCGGTAGGACTAGCCTTTTGATCTTCTTATCCCATTTTTTAAAGGCGAAAAAAATGGGACCAGCCTGCTGCGGTGTCCGACCCGGCTTCGCAGGCAAAACCGGAGGACATGCTGCTTAATTAAGCAGCTAGCGCGAGTTCATTCGCGTTTAATTTTGTTGCCAGGTTTTAACGAGGCCACCTGACACCCTCGGCACGCAACCCATACCTTGCTTCTTAAGTCGAAGCCTTTCGCCCCCTCTCAATGAACCTGTTTCAACTTAAAATATATGCAGGTTCCTTCTGAAGAGAGAAACGTAGTTTCTCTCTTCAGGAATCTCTCTTCCTAATTGGAAGGTTCTATCACCTTCCTTTAGTTTCACGCCTTAAATCTCTGTCCGAGTCGCGTTTCTTGATATCTTCACGCCTGTCATAGAGCTTTTTGCCCTTTACCAGGGCTATCTCGGTTTTCGCGATGCCCCTCGTGAAATAGATCTTGAGCGGAACAAGCGTAAGGCCCTTCTGCGACAAGTCCACGAGGAGCTTCTTCATCTGAAGCTTGTGTATTAAAAGCTTCCGCCGCCTCGTCGGGTCCGGCGCGAACCTGCCGGCCTGCGGATACGGCGAGATGTGTAAATTAAAGAGAAAAAGCTCGCCGTCGTCTATACGGGCAAAACTGTCATTCAGGTTTGCCTTCTTGTCCCTCAGGGACTTCACCTCGGCTCCCTGGAGGGCTATCCCCGCCTCAAACGACTCGAGGATGTGGTAATTGTGGCGGGCTTCTCTGTTTGTGGCAACTGTCTCGTCTGCCATTTTGTGGTAATAATATAGCATATCGAAGCTGATAAAGCAATGGGGGGACGACGGCTTCCCACTGAGGTGGGATGTTCGCATTTTCCATTGAAAAACTCTTAAATTATCGGTATAATCTATTAAGTTTTTAAAGAAAACCATGGAAGACTACCTTAAAGAATTCCTAGATCTTGTCAAAGTCCACCGTTTTGAGGAGTTATATTCAAAAGATATAACTGCCGATAGCTATTTCGGCTTCCCCCTGCGAAGCATAGTCGAAGCCGAGAAAAGGCTCCTCTCTGCGGAAGAACCCTCAGTGGCGTATCTCTCCATGGAATACGGCCTCGGCACCAGCATCTACAACAACTTCATCCCGGCCAAGCCCGTCTCCGAATCGAATATCCTCCCCAAGCAGAACATATTCTCCAACATGAGGATACGGGACTACTATTTCACCTTCAGGGTGGACCACAGGATAATGGATTTGCCCATTTACAGCGGCGGCCTCGGCGTCCTGGCCGGAGATACGCTCAAGTCCTCGGCCGACCTCAACGTATCGCTGGCTGCGGCAGGGATACTTTGGCGCAAGGGCTATTTCAAGCAGAATTTCTGGTACAAGGACGGACAGGTCCCGGAAGTCCTCAACTGGGACCCGTATTCATACCCCGGCCTCATCCCGCTCGATACCGTAATAAAAGTGCCGTTAAGGGACGGGGACCTGCTGCTCCGGCTCTGGAAATATTACGTCTACAGTTTTGATAAAAAACACGTCATCCCGCTGACATTGCTTGATTCCGATGTCGAAGGCAACAAGCCGGAATTCAGGACGCTGACCGACCAACTCTACAGGAGCGATAACTCTTATATAAAGATCATGCAGCGCGTGATACTCGGGATCGGCGGCATAAAAGCGTTCGAGGCGCTCGGATACTCGATAAAGAAATACCACCTCAACGAAGGGCACGCCGCACTCGCGCTCGTCCAGAAGGCAGACGCCCTGAAAAAAGACACCCTGGCCGGCCTCGAGAAGGATTTTATCTATACCTGCCATACGCCTGTCGCGGCGGGCCACGACCGTTTCCCGATAAAAGAGCTCGAGAAGATCCTGCCCGGAGAGAACATCGATTTCATAAAAAATAACGGCCTCGAGGGGGACGATACCGCGAACTTCACGCAGCTCCTCCTTAACTGCTGCGACCATGTGAATGCTGTCGCAAAAAAACACGGCGAGGTTACGCGGCTCCAATTCCCGCAGCACGCGGAGAAGATACAATCGATAACAAACGGCATACACATCCCGACGTGGATATCCGCCAGTTTCTCGGACCTGATGAAAAAATACGGCAGCGACATCGGCAAGTGCGCGGCGGGCCACGGTGAACTTTTGGACCTCGAGAAGCTCAGGAATAACAACGACTTCAGGACCGACCTCTGGAAAGCGCACCAGGAGAACAAGCGCAACCTGCAATCTATATTCGAGAACTGGGACATTAAGGAGAACGTCTTTACGGTATGCTGGGCGCGCAGGATCGCCGGATACAAGAGGCCGAGCCTGATATTCCAGGACCCGCGGCGTTTGGTCGACATAGCGAACAGGGTCGGCCCGGTCCAGGTGATCATCGCCGGGAAGGCGCATCCCAACGACAGCCTCGTCGGGACGTTCATAAACAACATGATGGACACGATAGATTCCCTGGGGACGCAAGCCCCGGCCATAAAGATCATAATGCTCGAGAATTACGACATATTTTTCGGGAAGATACTCAGCAACTCGGTCGATGTCTGGCTTAATAATCCCCTCCCCCCATTCGAGGCTTCAGGCACGAGCGGGATGAAGGCGATATTGAACGGCGTCGTCCAGCTCTCCACGCTCGACGGATGGGTCGTCGAGGCCGAGGACGCTGGTATAGGCGAGATATTCGGTTACCGGCACAAGACAGGCGAGCCGATAGGCAACGAGCTCGACCTTCGCCTTGACGCCGACTCCGGCGAGCTCTATAACGCGCTGGAAAGGCTCATAAAACTATATTACGAGACGAACCGGGACGGCAGCGTCAATGCCGGTTCCAAGTGGATCGACATTATGATAAACTGTATCATACAAAGCCATTACTTCAACACCTGCAGGATGGTCCGGGAATACCGTGACAGGATGTGGTTCGACAAAAAATAAATAAGCCGAAGTGGCGGAACTGGCATACGCGCTGCGTTCAGGGCGCAGTGACCGTAAGGTCTTGAGAGTTCAAATCTCTCCTTCGGCACCATCTCCCCGATAAAATCACAAGGAGGTCGATATGGCAATAGCGGCGAAATTGAAGAAATACCTGGACTCTAATAAGGTAAAATACAAAGCCTTGAAGCACAAGCTGGCCTACACGGCCCAGGAGATCGCGGCCGCGCAGGAAGTGCCGGGCAAACAGGTCGTAAAATCCGTGCTGGTAAAAGCCGGCGACAAATTTGTCCTGGCGGTGCTTCCCGCCATACACCTGATAGACGCGAAGAAGCTCAAGACCGTCCTAAAATGCAAATCCATAAAGATCGCCACTGAAAAGGACATCGAAAAGGTCATCCCGGATTACAAGCCCGGCGCGATGCCGCCTTTCGGGAACCTCTTCGGCCTCGAGACATACGTCGATAAGATGCTGAAGGAAGATGTCGAGATCGTCTTCAACGGCGGGACCCACAAGGATACGGTGAAGATGAAATACGCGGATTTTGAGAAATTGGCGAGACCAAAGGTTTCGAATTTCGGCAAACACGTCTGAACCGAGCTGAACCGGCTTCTACTGCGGCTTGACCTCCTGGACGTCTGCGTCATCAAAGAATATTATCCCGCTTCCCTGCCCCTCGCCGCGGAATTCAAGCGTTATCCTGCCTTTTTTGGCCGCCTCAGGCGCAGCTTCCTGGACATAAATATATTTCCACTTATCGGCGGGCGCCTTGCCGTCAAACCGTTCGCTCTCCTTGGTTTGGCTGTACAATATTTCTCCCCTCTCATCCCGCCATTCCAGTTTGATCAAACCGTAAAAGGTCCCCTTGAGGCCGCCGGAAGGCGTGAACATGTAACATGAGGCTTTATATACGTCGCCCGGGACGACCGGCCCGGTAAAATCCTGGTAGATGCCGCCGGTATACCAGGCCTTGAAAGAACGGCTCCCGGTCCTGGCGAAAAGCGTCGACGATTCGTTATTCTCGTAGCCGTACCGCATCCATTTCGAGATCCCGTCCGCATCGGAATTCCCGGTGGGATTCTTTCCCGGGACCAACGTTTCAAAGCTCCCGTTCTCGATCAAACCGGCCCGGCAGGTAAAATTAACCAAAGATAACAAACCCGCAATAATTAAAATATAATAATGGTTCTTCATGGAATCTCCTTTTTTGATTTTAAACCTGACGCCTCTGGCTGTCAAGAATTATTAAAATCCCAGGTTCCTGTCGAGGCTGCGGTAATTTATCGCCTCGGAGATGTGTTCGGCAGATATTGTTTCCGCCCCCGCCAGGTCGGCTACCGTCCTCGAGATCTTTAGCACTTTATCGTAGCCCCTCGCGCTCAAACCCAACTCAAGTATTGCGAGTTTCAGAAGTTCCTCCGCTTCTTTATCTATGCGGCAGAACTGTTCGAGGATTTTCGGGGAGAGATGGGCGTTGCAGAATACGTTCAGCCCTTTATATCTCTGCTCCTGTATCTTCCTTGCCTTATCTACCCTCCCTTTTATATCCGCCGAGCTCTCGCCGCGGCTTTTGTTGGAGAGTTCCTTATACCTCAATGACGGGACCTCGAGATGTATGTCTATCCTGTCCAAGAGCGGCCCCGATATTTTCGAAAGATAACGCTGGATCGCGGGCGGCGCGCAGTGGCATTCCTTCTTAGGGTCGGTAAAATATCCGCACGGGCAGGGGTTCATCGCGGCGACGAGCATGAACTTGGCCGGGTAATTGAAATTATACGCCGCCCTAGAGACGGTTATCGACCCTCCTTCAAGCGGCTGGCGCAACGCTTCCAAAGCGTCGCGATGGAATTCCGGAAGCTCATCCAGGAATAAAACACCGTTATGCGCTAGGCTTATCTCCCCCGGCCTTAATATCTTTCCTCCCCCGACAAGGCCGGCATATGAGACCGTATGGTGCGGCATACGAAACGGGCGCCGCGATACAAGAAAATTTTTGCTGTCGAGCAGCCCCGAGACGCTGTGGATCTTTGTCGTCTCGAGCATCTCCTCGAACGAGAGCCCGGGCAATATAGTGACCAACCGCTGCGCGAGCATCGTCTTGCCGGAACCGGGCGGGCCGATCATAAGCACATTATGGCCGCCGGCCGCCGCGACCTCGAGGCCGCGTTTAACGTGCCATTGGCCTTTCACGTCGCCGAAATCGATATCAAAGCTGTCCGCCGATTTCGGCACTCCGTCAAAATCGACCTTTAACGGTTCGATCTTCGCGTTGCCCTTAAGAAAATTCATCACTTCACCCAGGTTTTTCACGGGAAATACCGCAACACCTTTGACTATAGCCGCCTCCCTTGCGTTCTCTGACGGAAGAATAAAATCATTCCCGCCGTCCTTTAATATCCCTATCGCGATAGGCAGGGCGCCGTTTATCGGCCGCAAGCCGCCATCGAGGGAGAGCTCCCCGCAGAATACCTTTCCGTCGACGCTGCCCTGTTCGAGATCCCCGTTAGCCACCAGTATTCCCACCGCGATTGCAAGGTCAAAAGAGGCCCCCTCTTTCCTCAGGTCCGCCGGTGCCAGGTTTATCGTTATTTTCTTAGGCGGGAATTTGAAACCGCAGTTCTTTATCGCGGAGACGACCCTGTCCCTGCTCTCCTTTACCGCGGTATCCGGGAGGCCGACTATCGTAAAACACGGAAGGCCGCCGCTCATATCCACCTCTACCTCCACTTTCTTCGCTTCGATCCCCAATACGGTCCTACTTTCTATTTTAGCAAGCATTTTTAGCTCCAGAACGCGTCTTTTATGAGTTCTATGTTTTTTAAGTTGCCGTTTTTTTCGAAAATAACCGATACACAGTCAAACCTTGAATCGTGGTCCAAAAGGCCGTATTTCAGTTGGAAAGTTACGGCAACTTTCCTTATATGCCGTTTTTTGACATAGTTAATGGTCTCGTACGGAAGCCCGTATTCCTCATCAGACCTGGAACGGACCTCTATAAATACGAGCGTACCCCGGTCCAGCGCGATTATGTCTATCTCCCCGAACCTGCAGCGGAACTTCCGCGCGATTATGCTGTAGCCGTTTAAGGCGAGGGACCTCGCCGCGTGTTCCTCGCCGAGGTCCCCCAGTTCCTTATTCCCCACTTCCGAAGGCTTCCATAACGATCTTATCGATCTCCTTCTTGACCTCATCGTTCAACGGGTAGGCCGTCGGGTACCATTTGCCGTCGTTGCCTGCCTGCTGCGGGCCGGATACGAATATCCCCTTCTTGCCCTCGACCACTCGGAAACCTTTCACCAGGAACTCCTCCCCGATGGCGACATCGGCTACCGCCTTGAGCGGCCCCTCCCCGTCGAACCTGTACAGCCTCTTTACGCTGAAATTGAGCATTAAAATGCCCTCCTTTCACCTATATAGACGAAAGTCCGGGACAAATTCTTTCAATTATTTTTAAAATATTTTCAGCAGGATAAATTGCCCGCAAATTCACAGCGCGACTTGTGCCATAACTTCCCGCATATCATTAGCTGGCCTCTTCGACCTCCTGCAGGCGGGTCCTGCCTGCCGAGCACCTCGGCCCATTTTGCTTCGGGCAAAAGGGCCAAGGGCTCCGTCGGCAGTCACCCGCTACAAGCCGCTAAGGGAAGTACGTCAAGAATCGAGATTTTTGTCAGTCGCAGCGCTTGGAAGAACTCGAGCGGGCACGGATCCCAAGCGGCAGCGAGGGAGAGCGAGAGTTCTTCTAGAGAGAGCGAGCCTCGCAGGGGCGAGCGAACGGCGATGCGACGACACAAATCGAGATTCGCGGCTTACTTCAGGGGGGCAACTTGCGTGTTTAGAACCTGCAGTAAAGCCCGAGGGAGGTGATGGAACCCGAATATTTCTGTGTCGGGTTATTCGAGAGGTTTTGCCTGTAGGAATAGCTGAGGCCTAAACTCGTGTTCTTGTAAAGATCATAAAAGACCGACGCGGACGTGACCCATGTCCTGTCCTTCTCTCCCCTGGTGTTGTCTCCAGGGATAGTCCTCCCGGAATAATTCCTGAATTGCCTGTAATAAGAAAAAGACGTGCTCATCTTGTCGGTCAGGAGGTATATCATCGAGGAACCGAGCCTCAGGGAATCGTAATCATAATAATCGAGAAAATTGTCGTTGGAGTCGTTGGCGTAATATTCGCCGAAGACCTTGAACATTGATCTCTTTAAATACACGCCCAGGTCGTAATAGACCGTGTTCCTGCTGTCCATCCTGTCGCGGCCGGATGGCTGCCCCGTGCCGTCGAAGGCCTTCCTGTCGGAATAATTCTTGTATAGATATTCGTAGCTGAACGAATGGAAAAAATTATTCGGCAGCTTCTGTTTCAGGACCAGCCCTACCTTATCGCCGAAGTAATTGCCGTCGGCATTCTTCTGGTACTCGACGAACTCGACGTCATTGTAGGTCGTAAGCGTCATGCCGCCCGGCAGTTTACCGTCGAAACCGAATTTCAAGTTCACGTCCGTAAGGTTGGCGTCGGTCGCTTTCCAGTAAGTTATGTTATGCGCCGATATCCCGCCGGTGACGTCCCACCTTCCGCTTAAAGGGCAGGAGACGCTGGCGTCGAGGATACCTTCCGAAAACGTATCCTGCTCCCTGCGGGGATCCAAAAAGACATTATTATCATAACCCTGGATGGCCGCGGCCAGTAATTTCGTCGTATATCTCTGCCCTTCTTTGACCGTCTCGACCTTCCTGTAGGCATTCTCCTCCGACTTCCCGATGTATTTCTCGGTCGTCTGTTCCTCTTTTATATCAGCCGCATTTACCGGGGCAAAAGATACCGAAATGAATAACAGCGCGAGAGGAAACAGTAAAAATTTATTCATTATCTCCCTGTGGGGCTTTACGGACAGTTTAATAATGCAGGCCTCCGCCTTGGCCGCCGCCGCTAACCGGATTGCTGCGTTCTCCCTGTATCCTGTCCTCTATTATTTTTTTATCTTCCGTTTCCCGGAGGTCCTGCTTAAAATCGTCCCGTTCCTCGATCGTCTGGTCTATCGCCTGGATATTATTGAATTCGCCGGCTTTATCGTTCTCCCTCGGCGTTCCGGCCTGCAGGCGGTCCTTCAGGTCATCGCGCCACGAGCTCCAGTCGCGTTTATCCTTATCTGTCAACTCGATGAGTTCTCCCGGCGGCTGGAACCTGTCTATTATCACTTCCCACCCTTCCCTGACCGTGGCCTCTTTTATCAACTTGCCGTCCTGGTCGTAAGCCCGGACGAATATCTCGTCCTCAAAAGCCTTGACGTCATCCCTCTTCTCGGAAGTGGAGACGTCCCAGCCGCTTCCCCTGGCCCCTGCAACGATGGTCGGGGTCTTTATTTCGAACGAGCTCTCTTTTTCAAGCTTTTTGACCAGTGAACGTATCCTTCCCTGGGGCAATTCGATCTGCTTGAGCATCTTTCCGCGCAAGACCATGGTAGAGCCTTCCTCGAGCCGTACGAGGTTCTTGTTCTCATTATCGAAAGAGACCTCTACGGCCGCTCCGGCGCCGGTCTTCGCGGTGTCGCCGGCGGCCAAAAGCATATTTTTCTTCGCGACGTCCCATTCGCTTTTGCCGGCTTTTTGGACCTTCACGTCTCCCTTGACGAAGATCACCCTCGCTTCCCTTTCCAGCTCCTTGGCGTAAAGGGATTCGGAATGAGGTAAAAGGAAGACAAACAACAAGAAACATGCCGCAAATTTAAGTTTCATCTCACTCATCTCCTGGTATTATTTCTTAGGACCGGGCGCCGCAGGCGGGACTTCCTTGCCTTTCATGAGAAGCTTCCAGGGATTCCGCTTCACTTCGTCGCTGAATTCCTTTAAGTTCTCGGAAGAATCCTTGAGGTTCATTATGGTCGCCCTCAAGTCATCTTTATTATCGACGAGGACGGCGTCCGCGTGGCCCATCAGCTTCTGCAGGTCCTGCATGGACGAATCGAGTCTGGCTATGAGCTCTTCCATCTCATATAGGTCGACCCCGACCAATGTCTTTCCATGAGGAACGATTGGCGAACCTTTCGAACCGCCGGTTATTTCGATGTATTTCTCGCCGATAAGGCCGGTCGTGCTTATCTTTATCTTCGAATCCTCCCTTACCTTAGCGTCGCCATTAAGGGCTAATGAGACCAGCACCTTTGTCTCATCGTTGGCATATGTGTGGGCCACCTTCTCGACCTCGCCTATCTTTACGCCCGCTAGTTTGACCGGCGCCTTATCTTCGAGGCCGCTCACATAATTGAATATGACGTTAAGCTTATAGCCGCCGATGACCTTCCCGCCGCTCATCTTCGCGGAAATAAACATAAATACCAATACCGCAGCCACGACGACGACTCCCGTCTTGATCTCATTATTGATCTTTAGCATGTCATGACTCCTTTGTATGGTTAGCTAAGTTCGACTTAGATAACCATTATTTTGTGAGCTCTTCCAGGTAGCCCTCGTCGGGCGCGAAGAACTGCATCGGCCCTTCTATGGTACCGTTTATGAACTGCTGTATATATTCGTTCTTTGAGTTCCTTATTTCGTCTTTAGTCCCGATCTGCAGGACCTTGCCTTTATATAACATCACTATCCTGTCGGCGATCCTGAAGACCGAATTCATGTCATGGGTGACCACTACCGAGGTGATTGACAGCGCGTTGGCCAGGTCTATTATCAGTTTGTCTACGACAGCGGTCACGACAGGATCGAGGCCGGCCGACGGCTCGTCATAGAAGATTATCTCCGGGTCGAGGGCCACGGCGCGGGCAAGGCCGACGCGTTTCCTCATCCCGCCTGAAAGCTGCGACGGCATAAGATGGCCGAAATCGCGAAGCCCTACCTGGTTGAGCTTCATCTTTACCATTATCTTTATGATATGTTCGTCGAGCTTGGTGTGCTCCCTGAGCGGTAGCGCGATATTCTCCTCGACGGTAAGCGAATCGAAGAGCGCGGCCGACTGGAAGAGCATGCCGAAGCGTTTCTTCAGCCGGTCCATCCCGCTCTCCCTCAGGCCGGTTATATCCTCCCCGAAGAGTTGGATCTTGCCGGAGTCGGGCTTCAACTGCCCTATTATATGGCGCAGAAGGGTCGATTTGCCGCAGCCCGACCCGCCGACGATGACGAGCGTCTCGCCCTTATAGACCTCGAGGCTTACATCGTCCAGGACACGGCGTCCGTCGAATGCTTTTACGAGGTTATCGATCTTTATGACTGTTTCCATCTTATCCGCCATTTTACACGTTCGAGAAATAGAATATGCCGGTTAATATCGCGTCGGTCAGGATTATCAGGATAAAACTAACCACGACGCTTAAGGTCGTCGCGCGCCCTACGCCTTCGGCTCCGCCTTTCGTGTTAAGCCCCTGATAGCATCCTATCATCGCTATTACCATGGCGAAGACTACGCTCTTTAGAAGACCCGTCATAACATCTTTCATCACGAGGAACTCAAAATTTGTCTTTATATAAAGTCCGGGGCTTATCTTGAGGTTATAGACACCTACCAAATATCCTCCGAGCATACCTGCCAGGTCGCCTAATATCGTAAGGACGGGAAGCATGACGACGAGGGATAAAAATCTCGGCATGACTAAAAACCTTATCGGGTTGAGGGCCATCGTCTCGAGCGCCTCTATCTGCTCGGTGACCTTCATAGTGCCCAGCTCTGCGGCTATGGCGGAACCGACCCTGCCGGCCACGACGAGCGCAACAAGCACCGGCCCTATCTCACGGCACACCGAGACGCTGATAAGGGCCGCCACGAACCTCACCGCGCCCAATTGACTCAACTGATACGCGCCCTGCATCGCGAGGACTATTCCTATGAACAACGTGACAAAGAAGACTATCAAAATAGACTGGACGCCGGCAAAGACCATTTGCGCGAAAATATAACGCCTTCCGATAAACTTGCCTATAAAAGGCGCAAATAATAGCCAGTAGAGCGTATGAAAAAATAACGCGAACACGTCCCATATGGCCGCGCCCGCGTTCAGGGTAGTCCTGCCTATAGCCTGTAATATGTTCATAGAGCCTTCATCCTCTTTAGGACTTTAGGGCATCCTCTTCTGTGGAGTATATCTCGAAAAGTTTCTCTAATTTGGTTATCTCAAAGAGGCTCTTCACCTTCGGGGTGAGGTTGGCAAGCTTAAGCCTGCCTCCTATGTTCTTTATCTTCTGGTGGGCCTCGACGAGCGTGGCCAGGCCCGACGAGTCGACATAGGCCACTCCGGCGAGGTTGACTACTACTTTCTGCGCCTTCGAATCCAGGATCTTAAGGAATCCCTTCCTGAACTCCGGGGATGAGGTGAAATTTATCTCGCCCTCCACCACCAGCACGACCGCGTCGCCGACCTTCTTATCTTTTACTACCATGGGATTTACCTCCGCTTATAAATTTTATCATCTTTATCTCGTTTCCGCTATCATTATATCCGACCTCGTCCATGAGGTTTTTTATCAGAAATATGCCCCTGCCGCCGTGTTTGAGTATATTCGTATCGGAACGGGGGTCCGGCGTCGCCTTGTAATCGAAACCCTCGCCCTGGTCACGGACCGTTATCTCGATCTTCCCGTCGGAAATAGCGTAGCTGATGACGACCGGAAGCCTGCTATCGAGCTTATTGCCGTATTTTATGGCGTTTATGACCGCCTCTTCCAGGCAAAGCCTTATGTCGAAGAGCGTCTCCCTGCCCAGTTTAAGTTTCCTGAGCGCCCTGATCAGTTTGGCAGAGGCGGGCCTTATATATTTAGGATCGCTTGGTATCTCGAAAACCGGGTCCTTCATTCCGTTGAGAACGCTCCTATCTTCCTGTATTTTTCGTACCTGGCCTCGATCAGCGCCGCCGGGGCAAGCGCGGAAAGGTCCTTGATGTATTTTTTTATGGATTCTTTTATCGCGGCCGCGGTCATGGCGGGATCGCGATGGGCGCCGCCCAGCGGTTCGTGCACTATCTCATCGATAAGCCCGAGTCCGAGCAGGTCTTGCGCGGTCAGTTTTAGGGCCTTAGCCGCGTCCGGGGCCCTTGCCCTGTCCTTCCACAATATCGCGGCGCAGCCTTCAGGCGAGATGACGGAATAATAAGCGTTCTCGAGGACGCATATCCTGTCCCCGACCCCGATGCCCAACGCGCCGCCGGAGCCGCCTTCGCCGATGACAAAACATATGATCGGCACTTTTATCCGCGCCATCTCCATAAGGTTTAACGCTATCGCCTCGGCCTGGCCCCGCTCTTCCGCGCCGATGCCCGGATAAGCGCCGGGCGTATCTATGAAGACTATAACGGGCAGCTTGAACTTCTCTCCGATCTTCATCACCCTCATCGCCTTCCTGTACCCTTCCGGATGCGCGGAACCGAAGTTCCTCATGAGGTTCTCTTTGGTATCACGGCCTTTCTGGTGGCCCATTACTATGACCTTCTGTCCGTCTACCTTCGCAAATCCGCATATCAGGGCCTTGTCATCGCCGAAGACCCTGTCGCCGTGTATCTCGGCGTAATCGGTCATGATGAGGCCTATATAATCAAGCGTATAGGGTCTTTTGGGATGGCGGGCTATCTGGATCCTCTGCCAGGGCGTGAGCCCTTCGAAGACCTCTTTTTTTACCTTGTCGAGCTTGTCCTCGAGTTTCTTAATTTCCGAGGAGAGGTCTATGTTCTCTGAGGAAGTGAATTTCTTGAGCTCTTCGATCTTGCGTTCGAGCTCAAGTATGGGTTTTTCGAAATCCAGTCCGATTCCGTTCATATGGGCTCTTCAATCGACTATCGTGACTTCAGTGCCTTCCGGCAAAATACCGTAAAGTTCCTCGACTTCGCTGTTAAGCATCCTTACGCATCCGGCCGTGGCCTGTTTCCCGAGGGAAGACGGGTCGGTCGTGCCGTGGATCCCGTATCCTTCCTTGGACAGGCCCATCCAGCGCGTCCCCAGTATGTTCTCCGGGCTTCCGGGAGGGACGGCCGCGCCTGTCTTGTACCAGACGGGATTGACCAGTTTGGTCGTTATCTTGAATGTGCCGACCGGGGTGCAGTTGTTCAGGCCGGTCGCGACCTTATAGGTCTTGATGACATCGTCATTCTGTTTTAGCAGCAGCAGGTTCTGCGATTTGTCAACGACGACGCTGAATTTTGCGGTCACCACTTTTAATTTCTGCCCCAGCCTGATGTTATCGCCGGCCAGGTTGTTGGACTTCTTTATGAGTTCGACGGTCGTGCCGAAGACCTTCGATATCTTGGCGAGCGTATCGCCGGCCTGGACCGTGTATTCCTTGCTGTTGCTGTCCACGATCGGCGAGAAGAGTATCTTCATGCTGAGCTCTTCCGCTTTCGGCTTCGCGACCTTCACTATCGCCGCGTCCGGATACGTCTCATATGCGTTCTTATAGGCGTCCCTCGCCTCAGGAAGTTTATTTTCTTTCTCATAGAGCGCGGCCTGCGATATCAGCGCCTCGCCCTCCCTGGACCCGAACTGTATCTTCGGGACAAATATGACCAACAGGACTATCACGACTGCCGCGACCACTATCGCGGGTAAAAAAGCTTTAACTTTCATGACCCCGGATCTCCCCTTTCTATCTCATTACCAGTGCGGCGATTATTATCCCGATCAACGAACCTACAAAGACTTCAAAAGGCGTGTGCCCTATCAGTTCCTTGAGCCTGTCTTCCTGTATCTTGCGGCGCCAGTAGATGTCATCCATTATCTTGTTGAGGATCTCGGCCTGCTGCCCGGTAGAGCGCCTTACGCCCTGCGCGTCGAAGGCGATGACAACCGCAATAACAAATGTCACTATGAAGATAGCGGAATCGAACCCCTGCTGGAGCCCGACGGCCGTCGCCAAAGCCATCACTCCGGAGGAGTGGGCGCTGGGCATCCCGCCGGTGCTGAACAACCAGCGGAAGTTAAACTTCCTCTCCTTTACGCTGTTTATGACTATCTTGATGGTTTGGGCGGTCACCCAGCCAAGGAGCGTAGCCCAAAATACCTTGTTCTGGAAGACCAGGAAGACTGAGTTATTCATATTTGGCATGTATTATACTATATTTTTGCTTGATTGATAACAAAAAACCGCTTGGGGACGTTCCAAAAAGGGCACACTCCACTTATGCAATCAAATAAGGAAGTGGGGTGTCCCTTTATGGGACGTCCCCTTTATTTAATTAGCGCAAGCGTCTCGGACCGCGTCTTCTCGTTCGAACGGAATACGCCCCTCACCGCGCTCGTGACCGTCGATATCCCGGGCTTCTTCAAACCCCTCATCGACATGCAGAGGTGCTCCGCCTCTATCACGACCATGCATCCGCGGGGCTTGAGCTCGCGCATTATGACCTCTGCGATCTGGGTCGTAAGCCTCTCCTGGACCTGCGGCCTCTTGGCGAGTATATCTACCGCCCTGCCCAGCTTGCTTAATCCCGTAACCCTGCCCTCTTTGGGGATATAGGCGATATGGGCCTTACCGAGGAACGGCAGCAGGTGGTGCTCGCAGACGGAATAAAGAGGTATGTTCTTGAGGAGGATTATCTCCTCGTGTTTCTGGTCGAGGACGACCTCGAGTTCCTTGGCCGGGTCCTGGCTTATTCCGGCGAATATCTCCTCGTACATCTCCGCTACCCTGCGCGGGGTCTCCTGCAGGTCTTTGCGCCTGGGGTTCTCCCCGACCGCCTCCAGTATCATTGTCACGGCCTTGATTATCTTCTTCTTGTCCGCGTTTCTCACTTGATTTTTCCTTTCTATGCTATTTCCCGATACAAAATTGCGAAAAGACCTTATCGAGTATGTCGTCGGTCACGGTCTCCCCGACCATCTCGCCGATAGAGTCGAGGGATTCCCTGAGCTCTATCGCTATCAATTCCGGAGAGAGCCTGTTGTCCACCGCCTTGATCGCCTCTTCGAGCGATCCGTACGACCGCTTCAGCGCGTCCTTCTGCCTGGCATTCGTTATCACCGCGCCCTCGGCAGCGCGCACCCCGCCGCCGAATACTTTATCGGCCATCTTCTCTTTAAGCCCGCCGATGCCTTCGCCTGACTTCGCGGATACTTCCGCGACCGTCTCACCTTTAGCGACGGCAAACGTTAACTTCCTCGCAAGGTCGATCTTATTTAAGACTACTATCCTCTGCCGGCCTTTCGTATCCTCGAGCAAAACCCTGTCCTCATCGGTAAGGCGGGAACTGGCGTCGAGCAGGAGCAGGACCAGGTCGGCGGCCTCGATATGTTCGCGGCTCCTCAGCACGCCCTCCCTTTCGACTATGTCTTCGGTAGGGGTGATGCCGGCCGTATCTGTCAGTTTGAAAGGGATCCCCAGGATATTGACGAATTCCTCGATGGTATCCCTGGTCGTGCCCGGTATATGGGTAACTATGGCCCGCTCCCTGCCGATTAGCGCGTTAAGCAGGCTTGATTTCCCGACATTCGGCTTGCCGCATATGACGCAGGAGATCCCTTCCCTCAGGATAATGCCCCTGTCCGCCGTTTCCAGCAGCCGCGAGATCTCCAGTTTCACGGATCCGAGGCGTTCCGAGGTCTTCGCCCCGGATAGTATCTCCAGATCTTCATCTGGAAAATCTATTGAAGCCTCGACCTCCGCAGATATCGAGATCAGTTCGTCCCTTATCTTGTTAAGGCTGGATGAGAGCCTGCCGTCGAGTTGGCCCAGCGCCGCCCTTAGCGAGGCGTCGGTCTTTGCCCTTATTATATCGAGCACCGCCTCGGCCTGCGTAAGGTCAAGCCTGCCGTTGATAAAAGCGCGCTTTGTAAACTCGCCGGGTTCGGCGAGCCGCGCCCCGTTCTCCAATACGAGCCCCAGCGCCTTTTTTAACGGTGTTACGCCGCCGTGGCAGCTTATTTCTACGACCTCTTCCTTTGTGTAGCTTTTCGGGGCCCTCATTACGGTCAACAGGGCCTCATCTACAACCAAGCCCTTATCATGGACATGGCCGAAATGCGAAGTAAATGAACGGAAGCTCGACGGGAGTTTCCCTTTTTTAGAGCGGAATATCCTGTCGGCTATCTCGACGGCGTCCTTCCCGCTCAGGCGCACTATGCCGATAGCGCCTTCGCCCAAAGGGGTCGATATCGCCGCTATGGTATCTTCCGCGCCTATTTTAGACTGCTTTTTCATTTATTAAGCTCTTCATTCCCAGATATTTTAAGGCCTCGCCGACCACGAATAACGAACCGGTAACCAGTATAAGGTCTTCCTGCCCCGCGTGCCTGCGGGCAAGTTCTACGGCTTCCCCCACGTTGAATGTCGCGACCGACTTCTTCTCGCAATCCGGAAAATCCTTCCGTATCTTTTCCGGCGATACGGCTCGCGGCGAATCTGCCTTGGTAAAGAAGATCTCGTCGGCAAGCGGAAAAAGGTTGCGAGCCAGGCCTTTTATGTCTTTCCCGGAGGAGACGCCGAATATAAGATAAAGTTTTTTATAGGAGAAGATGCTTTTTACCGTCTCCCTGAGCGCCTGCGCCGACGCCTCGTTCTGCGCGCCGTCTAGTATTATCCACGGGGCCTTTGCGGCGACTTGGAGCCTGCCCGGCCAATTGACGTTCCTTATCCCGCCGGTTATGTTATGCGAACATATGGTTATGCCGTGCGCCCTCAGAGATTCTATTATCCCTACGGCGGCGGCTGCGTTCGCGGCCTGGTGCTTTCCGAGGAGCGGAGTAGTCAGTAAAGTGTATTCGCCGTACAGGCCGCGGACATTGAAAGTTTGTTCCTCAGGGCCGGCCGTGAGCGGCTCATAAGATATCTCCTTGCCGACGAGGTAAAGTTTAGCTTTCTTGTCGGTGGCGGCCTTGCGTATACAATTCAATGCCGCCATTTCCTGTTCAGCGGAGACGACGACGGAATTTTCTTTTATTATACCGCATTTCTCCTTCGCGATGGCCTCGATGGTCTTGCCGAGCCTGTCGGTATGGTCCAGGCTTATCGGGGTTATGCCCGCGGCCAACGGTTCAAGCGTATTTGTGGCGTCAAGCCTGCCGCCCATGCCGACCTCTACTACGGCAATATCGACTTTTTTAATGCTGAAGAAGAGGAACGCCAGCGCCGTGTAGACCTCAAAAAATGAAGGCGGCCCGAACTTTGATGACCTGGAAAAATTATCTAGGAACTTCTTTATCCTCGTAACGAGAGCCGTGATCTCGGCTTCGTCGATATTCCTCTCTTTCGGGAAGGATATCCTTATGCGCTCCTTGAAATCTATGAGATGCGGGGATGTGTAAAGGCCGGCCTTTATCCCGCCCTCTTTCAGGATAGAATATACGAACGCGCAGGTAGAGCCCTTGCCTTTCGTCCCGGCTATGTGTATCGACCTGAAATTGCGCTGGGGGTTGCCCAACCCGTCGAGCAGGGACCGCATCCTGCCTAATTTCATCGCGGCGCGGTAATCGTACGCGGGACGTTTCTCGTAATCTACGAATGAATCGAGGTATTCTAAAGCTTCCTGATAGTTCATTTGAGGTTAATGCCTGAAATGCCTTACGCCGGTAGTCACCATCGCTATCCCGGCCTTATCGGCGGCTTTGATCGAATCCTCGTCTTTTATCGATCCGCCCGGCTGTATTATCGCGGATATGCCGGCTTTTCCGGCCAATTGCACGGAATCCGGTTTCGGGAAGAACCCGTCGGTCGCCAGGCACGCGTCCTTTGCCTGTTTCCCGGCTTTCCTGATAGCTATCCTCGCCGAATCAACCCTGCTCGGCTGGCCACCGCCTATGCCTACCGTCTTCTCGCCCTTAGCGATGACTATAGCGTTCGACCTGACATGCTTGGCGACTTTCCACGCGAAAAGGAGCGACTTTACCTGGGCTTGCGATGGGCTTTTCTTCGTGACCGTCTTCAGCTCCTGCGCCTTTATCTCAAGCTCGTCCTGTTCCTGCAGCAGCATACCGCCCTCGATCTTCTTTACATCGCAGGAATAGACGCCCCGTTCCGGGCCCTTCTCCATATCCTTATATTCTATTATGCGCACGTTCTTCTTCTCGGCCAGGAGTTTAAGCGCGCCGGCGTCATATGCAGGGGCGATCACGCATTCCAGGAAACCCGAATCCGATATTGCCTTCGCAGTCTTTAAGTCGACTTTCCTGTTTAGCCCCACTATCCCGCCGAATGCGGACAATGTATCACATGCAAAGGCGTCTTTATAAGCCTGGTCCAGCCTCGTCGAAGAGGCGACCCCGCACGGGGAATTATGCTTTACGACACAAGCGGTCGGCTGCGCGAAATCTTTCGCTATCTGGACCGCGGCGTGGAGGTCGAGGAAATTGTTGAATGAGAGTTCCTTGCCGTGCAGCTGTTTCATTCTCCCGAAACCGTAAGCCGGCTTTACCGCGTCGGCGTAGAAAGCGGCTTTCTGGTGCGGGTTCTCGCCGTAACGCAGGCCCTGCGCCCTCTCGAAGACGAGGTGCAGCAATTCCGGGAACTTATCCTTGTTGCGCCCGAAACGGCCGCTTAAGAAAGCGTATATCGCCGCGTCGTATTTGGCCGTATGCCCAAATGCTTCTACGGCCAGGTCCTGGCGCGTCCTTTCCGAAATGGAGCAATCGTTCTTCTGCAGCTCCATGAGCACGCAAAGGTACCTGTCCGGGTTGCATAAGACAGCGACGTCGTTGAAGTTCTTGGCGGCCGAGCGTATCATCGCGGGTCCGCCGATATCTATCATCTCTATTGCGGCGTCCAGGCTCACCCTGGGTTTCCTGACCGTGTCCTCGAACGGGTAGAGGTTGACGACCACCATGTCGATAAGGCCTATCTTATGCTTCCTGGCCTGCGACATGTGTTCTTTGTCGCCGCGCCGCGCGAGGATCCCGCCGTGGATCTTCGGGTGCAGCGTCTTTACCCGCCCGCTCAGCATCTCGGGAAAACCCGTAACGTCAGAGATGGCGCGGATCTTTATCCTGTTCTCCTTTAAGACCTTGGCTGTGCCGCCTGTCGAGATGATCTCCACGCCGAGCTTCTCAAGCCCTTTGGCGAAATCGACAATTCCCTTTTTGTCGGAAACGCTGATAAGTGCCCTCTTTATCCTGGCCATTTATCGCTCCTGTTTTGGGATGCTTCTGGGTAGGCTAATATTTTAGCAGGTTTAGTTCCTGCCTGTAAAGCTGGATTTCGCGGCGGAGGGTGTTTATCTCTTCTTCGAGGGGAGCCAATTCCTGCCTTGCCTTCTCCACGTTGCCCTGCAATTCGGCCTGTTCCTGCGCGGAAAGGCTCAATTTCTTGTTATCGAGGAGGCCCTTCTGGTTCTTTATAGAACTCCTGATGGACGATGCCCGCGCCTCCTTGCCGGTCAGCTTCACCTTCAGCTCCTCGGCCTTGCTGTTTATCTTCTGCCTCTCCGGGTCAAGCTGGGCGGTCAGGTCGTGGGTCTTCGCGTAGAGCTCTTTCCTCTCGGCCTTGAGCTCCTCTTCAAGTTCCATGATCTTTGAGTTTATTTCGCCCTGTTTCGCGCGGAATTCACCGTTCATCGTCTCTACCTGGGAGTCTATCTGGGCTTTTTTATCGAGGACGGCCTTGAAAGAGGGATCGAACGAGATGAGGGCAGCTTTCACCTCTTCGGGCTTCTGCTGGGGCCCGCAGCCCAGGGATGACAACGGCAGGATAACCGCTGCGGCGATCAATATGGATGACTTTATCACGCTCATATGGGTCGTCATGCCGCCGCTGGCTTTGTTTCGGCCGTCTTTGTTTCGGCCGTCTTCACATCCTTCTTTGCATGCTTGCCCTGGTGGCTGACCCTCACGACTTCGCCTTCCTCTACCGGTTCATGGTAAGTGAACATCTGGCCGGCGTAATTCCTTAAGGTGAAAGAGCCCTTAGCCTGCGATATGACGTAATTCGGGGCTACCGGGATCTTCCCGCCGCCGCCCGGCGCGTCGACGACATATGTCGGGACAGCGTAACCCGACGTGTGGCCGCGCATCTTCTCCATGATGTTTATGCCGGTGGCTATCGGCGTCCTGAAATGGCTTATCCCCCTTGCCGGGTCGCACTGGTATATGTAATAAGGGCGTACGCGCGCCTTAAGCAGTTCATGCATAAGCCGCCGCATCGTCGACGGCCTGTCGTTTATGCCTTTGAGCAGCACCGTCTGGCTGCCGAGCGGAATGCCCGCGTCGGCCAGCATATCACACGCCTTCCTGCAGCGCTTCGTAAGTTCTTTCGGATGGTTGAAATGGAGCGAGACCCACACCGGGGAATATTTTTTAAGCACCGCTATCAGGCTCTCGGTCACCCTCATAGGGACGGTTACCGGCATCCTCGTCCCGAGGCGGATGAATTCAACGTTAGGTATCGCCCTTAAATTCTTGAGGATATCGTCTAATGTCTCATCCGGGAGCATCAAAGGGTCCCCGCCTGAGATCAGGACATCGCGGACCCTGTGGTTATTCCTTATATATTCATAAGCCTTCTCGAAATTCTGCGGGCTTGTCAGGTGCGCCTCGGAACCGACTATCCTCCTCCTCGTGCAATGGCGGCAATACATCGCGCACTTTTCCGTGACGAGCAATAGCACCCTGTCCGGGTACCTGTGGACGAGTCCCGGGACCGGCGAATCCTTGTCCTCGCCGCACGGGTCCTCCATATCAAAAGCCGAGACGTCGAACTCCTCGGCAGTCGGGATCGCCTGCTTCCTTATAGGGCAGGTCGGCCTCATCTCATCTATAAGCGAAAGCCAATACGGCGTTATCGCCATCAGGAGCCGGCCCTTGGACCTCTTGACCCCGATCTCTTCGGCCGGGGTGAGCTTGATGACCTCTTTCAGGCCGTCATAGGTCATTACCCTGTTCTTTATCTGCCAATGCCAATCCTCCCAGTCGCTTTCAGGCACATCCTTCCAGTGTTCTGCCAAGGAATTAGCGGCGTTTATCAACGTGAACTCCTTTCTTGTAGGGCCAGCTTTTTGTTTTTGTTGTGTCGTTCGAGGGTGACTTCAAGTATCCTGTTCATCAGGTCCGGATAATCGAGCCCAGCGCATTTCGCTATATAAGGGAAATTGGAATCTACCGGGTCTAATCCCGGCAGAGGGTTCACTTCCAGCACATACGGGACGCCGTCTTTCCCGAGCATTATATCGACGCGGGAAAGATCTACGCAGCCGATGGCGCGGAACGCCTTGAGGGCGGTCTCTTTTACCGTCTTCGCCTCGGCCGCGCTCAAACGCGCCGGGCAATGCCAGTTCGGGGTCAACCCCTTGCTCTCTTCGACTTCCTTCTCGAACTCCTTGACCTTCCATGTATAGAAAAATTCCCCGGACGCCCTGCAGTTCGAAAAATCTATCTCGAGTATGGGCATGGCCGCAGCCGGATAATTGCCCAGGATGCCTACGGTCAGCTCTTTTCCATCTATGAATTCTTCGACGAGCGTTTCCTGCTGGTATACGCGCGCGGTCCTCTCGACCTCGCGGACGAGGTCTGCCTTGTTGCGGACGACGCTGGCCATGGTTATCCCCTTGCCCGAGCCCTCGCTGTTAGGTTTCGCTATCAGCGGATATTTAAGCCCTTCGTCGGAAACGGCCGAGGGATCGGTAACCAGCCTGTATTTCGGAGTCGGTATTCCCGCCTGTTCAAAAAGTTTTTTCGTGAGCGTCTTGTTCAATGATACGCTTAATGCGAGGACACCCGAGCCGCTGTATGGTATCCCGAGGAAATCGAGTATCGCAGGCACCTGCGACTCCCTCGACTCGCCGTTAAGCCCTTCGGCTATGTTGAAAACTATGTCTACTTTATTCTCCTGGAACCAGTTCAACAACCCCTTGTCCGCCTCTACCAGGGAGACCTGGTTCCCTCCGGAGCGGAGCCCGCTGGCTATCGCCTCGATAGTCTCCTTGCTGTCGAATTCCGAATAATAATCGTCCGGGAGCCCGGTATTGCCTGTCTTCCTCTTCAAATTATATGTAAGAGCTACCTTAAGTCCCATCTTATTTCATCCCGTACCTTTCTAGCGCGTGATCGAGTATCCTGTTTATTATGTTGTTGTATGATATCTTCATGTTCCTCGCCACCGTCATGAAGACATCCTCGGTTGAGAGTGATGGTAAGGGATTGATTTCCAATACATAGGGATTACCATTCTTATCCACCCTTATATCTACCCTACCGAAATCGCGGCATTCTACCGCCTTATAGGCCTTTAAAGCCACGGCCTTGAGCTTCCTGTCCAGGTCCCGCGTGATCTTCGCCGGGCATACATAGCTCAATGTGTCCGACTTTATCCTCGAGAAAGTATAGCAGAGGTCGCCGAGGTTTGTCTTTCCGTCTATGCTGATCTGGACCGTCGGCAGCACTTCCGGGTTTTCGGTTCCTATGATAGGCACGGTAAATTCCGAGCCGGTAATAAATTTTTCTACGAGTGCCGGCTGCTTATAAGTCCGTATTACCCAGCCCGCGCGCCTTTTGAGCTCGCGGACGTTCTTTACTATAGACCTGTCGCTTATCCCCTTGCTAGAGCCTTCCTGTTTCGGCTTGACTATCAGGGGATATCCTATCCCTACGCCGTCGATATTTCTTATGTCCGATACTTCAAAGAACGCAGGAGTTGGGACGCCCTCAGAGATCAGGACCTTCTTCGCCATTATCTTGTCGAGGGTCAGGCCCAGCGTAAGCCCGTCGCCTCCGACGAACGGGATACCGGCCATCTCCAATATCACGGGCACCTCGGATTCCCTGTTCCGGCCGGCGACGCCTTCGGCGATATTGAATACGATGTCGACGTCGAGCTTTTTCAGCCGGCGCAGGAGGTTGCGCACGTTTCCGATCTTCACGACCCTGTGGCCGCCGGATTCTATCGCGTCCTTTATGACATCGATCGTATCGGGATGGTCGAACTCGGCATTGGCGTCTTTCGGGTCGCCTTTTTTAAATACATAGTCGGGCTTGACGTCGTAGGTCAGCCCCACTATCCTGCCCCGCTGATGCGGGACCTTGTGTCTCATTCCGCGTTTCGCCCCAACATTTGCCATAATTTATCTTCCCGGGGTACAAAAAAAGAAGGGACTTCCCCGTTTAGAAGTCCCTTCTTTTATAAACCTAGTTGAAATTATTCAACTGTTACTGCTCGTTTCTCCTGGTTATCTCTTCTTCCATTTGTCGACGATTTCCGACATTATCTTTCCGGCAATATCCTTACAGCCGAGGCCGAAGGCCAGGCCCAAAGCCAATCCTGTCGCCGCCAAAGCCACCACGACGACGGTGTCCAATATGAATGTCCTGACATGGAGCATCGGGAGGACCGTAAGCACCGTTATGACTATGATCACTATCTGCGCTATCGATCCGAGGTTCTTCGCTGTCGCCATTCCGGCGTTGGAGGCTGTAGTTCTCACTATCGAGCCTACAAAAGCGGCCAGGAACAGGCCTAAGATCAAGACGAATATTGCAAGAACCACGTTACCGGCATAAATAACTGCGCTATCAAGAAGCCCTGTCGCCTGCAACCCACCGATTGTCAGTGTGATTATGGCTACCACAAGGATAAGCAGCCAGTATATCATGATACCCAGAAGTTCAGAGAGGCTATGCTTGATCTCGCCTTTGGCGAGGATACTCGCAATGCCTGCCTTTTCAGACAAGACGTCGAAACGGGCAACTTTGAGAACTTGAACGATCAACTTCTCAAGGATCTTCGCAATGATTATACCTATGATCAAGATTATCAATGCAAAGACCAGCTTGGTTAGATAAGGCAACAACGAATTCCAGAACGTACTTGCGGTGTCAAAAATCAACTTCAGCTGCCCCTGCTGTTCCATTTTGCCTCCTCCTTTCAGGTTTTATTACCTAAAATTATTTCCTGTTGGTTTAATGTTATCATAAAGAAAATATTTGTCAAGCACTTTTTCCAGTTTTAGCAATAAATTTCTATTCCGCAAGCGCGGCATTATGATATAATCATAAAAATTAAACGGAGACGAAATGAAAAGACTTTTTTGCCACAAAGCGCGGATCTTTCTCCTTGTAATGCTGGTTTTCTGCAATACGGCGGCTTTTGCGGCCGGTGATATGAGGGAGGCGCAGCTTTTGACTCAAGCAAGCCAGTTCTTAAGCGCCGGCGAGTACGACAAGGTGATAAAGACATGCGATGACGTGCTGAACATAGACCAGAACTGCCCTGCCGCCTATTATCTCCGCGCATTTTCGCACCGCTACAAAGAGGAATATGAGCTCGCTATCATGGATTTCACGCGCACGCTGCAGATCGACCCTAAATATTCGTCCGCTTATTACGGCCGCGCGATCTCGTATGCCTATACGGGAGATTATAATAACGCATTAGCAGACCTTGACGCGGCTATCGCCATAGATCCCCGGTATACCGACGCGTATTTTAACCGCGCGAGGGTCTACTATGATACGGGGGAGTACGACAAGGCGTGGGATGACGTGCATAAGGCTGAATCCCTTGGCGTATCCGACGACATGCTGTACAAGGGATTCATCAATAAGCTTAAGGAAGCCTCAGGCAGGAACCGGTAGGGCGCAACCAACCTTATTTATTTTGCGCCTTCTTCTTATCGGGGAATAAGGCCAATACGGCGAACCCGAAGATGCTCAGGAGCCCGAGCAACCCCCAGACGCCTTTGTAGCCCTTGCCTTTAGCGTAATTCCACAGGCCCCATATCAATAGCAAGAACCCGCCGTAGATAAGGATCGCCGCGCACCAGAGGATTATACCGATATGGACATAATAACTTGCCGCGAACCCGATTATCTGCGCCAGTATGCCGAATCCCACCCCTATATTCGTCTTTAGCCTGTACTCCCCTATCATGATCTCTCCTTTTCGTGCCTTAAGTAATGGTATAAGTATTCCTGCGCGTATCCCGCGTAGCCGCCGAAACGTTCCCGCGCGAACTCCGCGGCTTTCTCCGGGGTGACCGCCTTCCCGTTAAAATACAACTCCTCGAGGCCCCTCTTTATCCATACGTCTACGGGAAAGGCCTCGTATCTCTTGAACGAAAAGAGCAGGACGCAATCCGCGACCTTCCCGCCCACGCCCTTAAGCGTCATCAGCCTTTCCTTCGCTTCCCCATAGTTTAAATCCTCGAGCGCATCCAAGTCAAACTTTTTCGAGGCCACCTTTTGCGCGGTATCCTTTATATAACCGGCCCTGAAACCGAGGCCGAGCCCTTTGAGCTCCTTCATTCCGGCCTTCGCGATCTTGCCGGCCGGAGGGAAGGAGTAGATCTCGGTCCCGCCCAGCACCAGCCTTTTTCCTAACCTTCGCGAGAGGCTGGCTATCATCTTTTTTATGCGCGGGATATTCGTATACGAGGAAAGGATGAACGAGGCGAGGCATTCCCACCGGTCCTGGTTCAGTATCCTCAAACCGCGGTATTTTTTTATTGCCTTTTTTATATTCGGGTCCCCGCCTATTTTCTTATATATGCGAGGCAGGTCTTCGTTCAGCCCGAAATAATCGGCTATCCGTTTTTTGTCCGCGCCCGGGGATGCCTCGACGGCAAGCTTTCTTCCGTCGAAGGAGACCTTTACCGCCGCATCGCCTATTACACCGGTATAAAAACTGCCGGACTTTTCCCACCGGAACGCCTGTCCGCATTCCAGCGTATGTTCGAGGTTAAAATCTGAGACCGGTAAGCTGAATTTCAAGCTATTTTACCTTCGGTAGGACTATCCCCTGCTGCGCCTGGTATTTGCCTTTCCTGTCCCCGTATGTCACTTCCGGCGCTTCGTCGCATTCGTAAAAGAGGAGTTGCGCGATCCCTTCTTTGGAATATATTTTCGCGGGGTGCGGCGTCGTGTTAGAGATGGCCATTGTAAGATAGCCCTCCCAGGTCGGCTCAAGCGGGCTGATATTTACGAGTATACCGCAGCGGCAATACGTGGACTTTCCGAAACAGATGGCGATGACCTTCTCCGGCATCTTGAAATATTCGAGCGAGCGGGCGAGGACGAACGAGTTCGGCGGGATGACGCATTCCTTCCCCTTGAAATCAACGAAGGAATTCGGGTCGATATGCTTTGGGTCTACGACGGGATCACCGGTGCCGACGAATACCTTGAATTCGTCATGGGCCCTTATATCATAACCGAAGCTCGAGAGCCCGTAACTTATATGGCCCTCAGAGACCTGGTGGTCGATAAAAGGTTCGATCATCCCGGCCTCGAGGGCCATCTTTTTGATCCAGCGATCAGGTTTGATCATTTAACCGCACTTGGAATAGCCGCACGCCTTGCAGACCATGCAGCCTTCGACGTGCTGGAGCGCGCCGCTGCAATCCGGGCAGACGCCTACGACGTTGCCGAGCTTGCCCTTGGCTTCGACCTTCACTTCCGGCGAGGCCTGCGGAGCCGCGGCGACGTCCTGCGCTTTCCTGTTCAGCAGCCGCCTTTCGACTACTTTGGCGATAGCGTCAGCGCAGGAGAATATCCTTCCGCCTTTCTCCCATGAGGGATTGGGGCATCTTATCCCGTTCAACTGCTCTATTACGGAATGTGTATCGAGACCGCAGCGCAGCGCCAATGAAACGAGCCTGCCTATCGCCTCGAGCTGGCTTGCCGCGCAGCCGCCGGCCTTGCCCATCTGCGTGAATACCTCGAACGGCATCCCATTCTCATCCTCATTTATAGTTATATAGAGGTTGCCGCAGCCTGTAAGTATCTTCGTTGTCGTGCCCCTGGTGACCTCCGGCCTCGGGCGCGGCGATGTGCGCGCCTTCTCTTCGGGCTTCGCGGATTGGACCTCGATCCCTTCCGCATTTTCCGCCGACGGCTTTTCTTTCGTGCGCGCTATATAAAGGACTTGCTCCTCGCGGCTTCCGTCGCGATATATGGTCACGCCCTTACATCCCGTCTTATACGCGAGCAGGTAGACTTCCTGTACATCGTCCGGGGTCGCGTTATGCGAAAAGTTGACCGTCTTGGAAACGGCATTATCCGTGTATTTCTGGAAAGCTGCCTGCATCCTGATATGCCAGACCGGCGTTATGTCGTGCGCGGTCACGAATATCCTCTTTACGTCCTCCGGGATCCCTTCTATATCGTGGAGCGTGCCCTTCTCGGCGATCTTCTGCATCAGTTCATCGGAATAAAAACCGCGTTCCCTCGCGACGTCCTCGAACAATTTATTGACCTCGACCAGCTTCGTCTTGTCCATCACCTCGCGGTAATACGATATGGCGAAAACCGGCTCGATCCCGCTCGATGTGTCGGCGAGTATCGAGAGCGTGCCGGTCGGGGCTATGGTCGTCAGGGTCGCATTCCTTAAGCTCGGCCCGTCGGAATAGACGGAGCTCGAGAAATTCGGGAACGGGCCTCTCCTTAACGCGAGAGCGTGCGCCTCCCTCCTCGACTCTTCCTGGATGAACGACATTATCTTCTCGGCCAGTTCTATCGCTTCGTCGGAATTATACGGGATGCCGAGCTTTATGAGCATCTCGGCGAAACCCATTACCCCGAGGCCGATCTTCCTGTTGGCCTTGGTCATCGTCTCGATCTGCGGGAGCGGGAACTTGTTCATGTCGATGACGTTATCGAGGAAATGGATGGCGAGCTTCGTCGTCCGGCGCAGCTTCTCCCAGTCGAGTTGGGGGACTGCGGAATCCGCGCTGACCATCTTTGAGAGGTTTATCGAACCGAGGTTGCAGCTTTCGTAAGGAAGCAGCGGCTGTTCGCCGCACGGGTTGGTAGATTCTATCGCGCCGATCTGCGGCGTGGGGTTCGAGCTGTTTATCCTGTCGATGAATATGATGCCCGGCTCGCCGTTCTTCCACGCCCTCTTGACTATCATGTCGAACACTTCGCGGGCCTTGAGGCGGCCGAATACTTTTTTGTTATGCGGGGCGATGAGGTCGTATTCCTCGTCGCGCTCGACCCTCTTCATGAACTCCTCGGTGATCGCCACCGAGATGTTGAAATTCGTTATGTCCTTGTCAGTCTCCTTGCATTTTATGAAATCGAGGATGTCCGGATGGTCGACGCGCAGTATGCCCATGTTCGCGCCGCGGCGCGTGCCGCCCTGCTTGACCGCGTGCGTTGCCGCGTCGAATACTTTCATGAAAGATACCGGTCCGCTCGCGATGCCGCCGGTAGTCTTTACCATCGAGTTGGCCGGGCGCAGCCTTGAGAAAGAGAACCCGGTGCCTCCGCCTGAACGGTGTATGAGCGCCGTGTTCTTTATCGCCTCGAATATCGATTCCATCGAGTCTTCGACCGGCAGGACAAAACACGCGGAGAGCTGCTGAAGCTCGCGTCCGGCGTTCATCAAGGTCGGTGAATTCGGAAGGAAATCCAGGTTGTATATTATGGAGTAAAATTCATCCTCAAGTTTTGCGACATTATAATCCGGATCGTAATATGAGTCCGCTGAAGCTATATTATGCGCTACCCGCCTGAAGAGCTCCTCCGGGGTCTCTATGACGCGGCCTTCCGAGTCCTTTCTTAGATAACGTTTCTCCAGGACTTTCTTAGAATTGGCTGACAAGCCATTCTTGATACCCGTATCCCCCATAACCAAGCCCCCCTTTCCAACCGCCAGTATAGTCAACCGCTAGTATAGTGTCAAGGAAAAAATACTACATATTGTGTTTTCCGTCAAAAAATCAGGGGACGCTCCATTGGGGGACACTCCATTTCTACCGTCTCTCATTACGATATGGGATGTCCCCCAATGGGACGTCCCCCAGGCAAAGGTTGTTACTTCTTGGGTTTCTTCTTACCGCAACCGCATGATCCGCACATCGTATTCTCTCCTCTGGTTCGACTTCGCTCACCATCCCTCGAGCTATCCTGAACGCTCCGAGGGATTTTCATCCCTTGCGTATCTGGCAATAATTATACCATCTTTTTTCAATTCCGCAATGATATCTTTTCCGCGCTTTTTCCTCTTCGCGGCCCCCCTATTTTTTGGCTTTGCCCTGGTTGGCGACGGCTTCCATCGCCTTTTTGACCTCTTCCGGGTCGCCGAGGTAGTAATGCTTTATCGGCTTCAGGTTATCGTCAAGTTCGTAGACGAGTGGTAATCCTGTAGGTATGTTTAAACTGACGATGTCATTGTCCGATATATTGTCGAGATACTTCACTAGTGCCCTTAAGGAATTACCATGTGCCGCGATTATTACGCGCTTGCCGCTCTTTACTACCGGCGCGATCGTCTCGTGCCAGTAAGGAAGGAATCTCGCGACGGTATCCTTAAGGCATTCGGTCAACGGTATCTCGCCCTGTTTTAAATTTTTATAGCGCGGGTCGTTCTCCGGGCTGCGCGGGTCGTTCTTGTCTAACGGCGGCGGCGGAGTATCATAGCTGCGGCGCCAGACCAAAACCTGCTCTTCGCCGAATTTCGCCGCCATCTCGGATTTATTGAGGCCCTGTAAAGAGCCGTAATGCCTCTCGTTCAATCGCCATGAATTATATACGGGTATCCACATCAGGTCCATCCCGTCGAGGGTGATCCATAGCGTGCGTATGGCCCTTTTAAGGACGGATGTGAACGCGACGTCGAATACGAACCCTTCTTTCTTCAATACCTCGCCTGCCCTTTTGGCCTCAGCCAAGCCTTTCTCGGAAAGGTCGACGTCTGTCCAGCCGGTGAAACGGTTCTCCTTGTTCCAGGTGCTCTCTCCGTGGCGAAGTAATACGATTTTATACATTAAATTCTCCTTCAGGGTTGCAACGGGTGACTGCCGACGGAGCCCTTGGCCCTTTTGCCCGAAGCAAAAGGGACGAGGTGCTCGGCAGGCAGGACCCGCCGGGATCCTATGCCTTAGACCTACCCTGTGAACTGACCTCTTCGGGTCGATTCACAGGGTGGTAATTACATCTATTAGGGGTACCATTATACCTTAAACGCTTCTTCAAATTCAACATCGTCGTCGAAGCCTTCGCCTGCTCGCTCGACGTCCATGAACCGCTCGAGAATGCTGCCCTCTTTAAGGAACCGCGAGACCTCGGTGAATATCGAGCCTGTATTGCCTCCGGCATAACTTTTCATCCAGCGGGCGGAACGGTCTATGGCAGGTTTTAAAAGTATGAGGTTCTCTTTTGCCCGCGTAGCTGCCACGTAAAACAGGCGGCGTTCCTCTTCTATCGCGTCGTTATCGTCCATCGACTGGTATGACGGCAGGTGCCCTTCGGCCACGTATATGACGAAGACCGTGTGCCACTCGAGCCCTTTTGCCGAATGTATCGTCGAAAGGGTCATCGCATGCTCGTGCTTTCCCCTGAATCCCGCTTCCAGGACGCTCTTCTCCGGCGGCTCGAGCGCCATGTCGGTCAGGAAGGTCTCGAGCGACTTATACCTGGAAGCAATGCGCTCAAGCGAATTCAAATCCGGCGCGCGCCTGTGGAAATCGTCGTATTTCGCCTTGAGCAGCGGGTCGTAATATTTCAGGAATTCCTTAAGGATTTCGACCGGGGCATATTTCTCCGGCTTCAATTCTTTCAGCATATCAATAAGATTTACGAGGTCTGCGGATTTCTTCAATACTTCCTTGTCGACCTCAAGGCCCTTCTTCTTCTCTATTATCTGCTCAGTTATCTTCGCGGCGGTCTTCTGCCCGATGCCGCGCATCAATAACAGCGCCCTGTGCCAGCTCACCTGGTCGTCGGGATTATGGATTATGCGCAGATATGAGATGACGTCCTTTATATGCGCCGCCTCGACGAACCTCTGCCCGCCGTACTTGACGAACGGGATGTCGTGGTTGGCGAGCTCGACTTCAAGGTCGTTAGAATGCCAGCCGGCGCGGAAGAGCACGGCGATCTCTTTAAGCATTACGCCTTCATCGACCAGCTCCATTATCTTCTGTACGATATACCTGGACTGGGTATTTTCATCCCGCGCCTCCACGAAGACAGGGCAGTTCCCCTCGCGCTTCTTCGTGAAGAGGACCTTCTCGAACTTCTCCTCGGCATTCTTTATGACCTCGTTGGTCAGGTCGAGTATCTGCTGGGTCGAGCGGTAGTTCTCCTCAAGCATTATCACCTTGGCGCCCTTGAAGACCTTGGGAAAATCTATGATATTCTTGAAATTCGCGCCGCGGAACGAATATATGCTCTGCGAATCGTCTCCGACGACCATCACGTTATCGTGTTCGGCCGCCAGGAGCCGGACGATATCGGCCTGCAGCTTGTTAGTGTCCTGGTATTCATCGACCATTATATACTGGTACTGTTCCGAAAGCTTTGAGCGGACGTCTTTGTGGTCCTGCAGGAGCTTTTTGAGGAATACGAGCAGGTCGTCATAATCCATGAGCGACTTCTCGCGCTTGTATTTGATGTATCCCTCTTTTATCTTCTTTATCGCGTTCTCCCACTCGAGGAACTGGGGATATTCGAGCTCGAGGACATTGCCGATATCATCGGATTTATTGACCGACTTTGAGATGACGTCGAGGAGCGCTCCCTTGCGCGGGAAATGTTTCTCGAGGTGGTCGAAGCCGAGCTTGACGCGCACGACATTTACCGCGTCCTCGGCGTCGGATTCGTCCATTATCGTGAAATTGCCGGGGTATTCTACGAGTTTGGAGTATTTACGCAGGACCTTGTTCGCGAATGAATGGAAAGTCCCTCCGGCGACCCGTTCGCAGCGGTCGTCAAGGAGTTTCGCGGCGCGGACGAGCATCTCTTCGGACGCCTTGCGGGTAAAAGTAAGAAGCAATATCCGGTCCGGCTTGATGCCTTTCTCAACGAGGTACGCCACGCGGTATACCAGGGTGCGCGTTTTGCCGCTCCCGGCGCCTGCGATGACAAGGTACGGCCCTTCGGTGGATTCAACAGCTTTGAGCTGGGCGGGATTTAATTCTTTTTTATAATCTATTTTCATTCTGGGCTTTTTCGACCATCTGGCGTTCCGAGGGATAGGTCATTATCTTCAAGGCTTCTTCCAGCGGAAGCCAACGCACTTCTTCGGCGTCAGTGTCGTGGTCGGCGGTGCTCCCCGATTCATATTTAACTAAATAGAAATATACCGTCTTGTGGACACGCGCATCGTCCTCATCCGAGTAGAACCAGTAATTTATCTTTCCGAGGTCATTCTCGATCGTGCCGGTGAGACCGGTCTCTTCCCTTATCTCGCGGAGGGCCGCCTGCTGGGGGGTCTCGGGTTTCTCTATCTTTCCTTTGGGAAGGCAGAATATCTTACCCTCCCCGCGGGTGAGGATCGCTACTTCGGTCGTCTTGCCTGCCTTGCGGTACACGACGCCGCCCGCAGAGAATTGTTCTTTGGTCTTCATAACCTCACTCATGGTTGTGCCTGAGGGGACTCATGGTTGATCCGATCGGATCAACCATTTCGCCATTACCCCTAATAGCGGGGCTCAAAAAAAAGGCCTCCTTCATTACCTCTGAGGTGAGCCGACATACAGCACCACCGGGCAGCTTGAAACCGCCCAACCGTCGACATTCTAGTCGAAGGCAATGAAGGAGGTCCGGGGAGATTTATTATTTCTTCTCTTTCTTCTCTTCCAGGGAGTCTTTTATCTCGCCGATCCCCGCCATCACCGCGAGAAGTCCGCCGAGTAAAAGTATCATGACCAGCCCGGATTTGAGGAAGCCCACTATATATTCTTCCCACCAGTTGACCAGGCCAACCACTCCGAGGACGATGGCGATCAGTCCGCCGATTACAGAGAGATATTTGCTCACCATCTACCTCCTGAGACTTTCATTTCAAAAGAACCATTAGAATTATATCACCCAAAAGCGCTTTGTCAAGGGATTTTATAACCGATTTTTCTCAACAGGTCCTTCCGCCATTTGACGCCGGATTCGTCCTCTACGCCTTTCGGTTTCGCTCCGTCTATCACGCCGAGGATGCCCCTGCCGCCTTCGGTTTCGGCTATGACCAGCTCGACCGGGTTTGCGGTAGCACAGTAGATCCCGCATACCTCGGGAATGCCTTTTATAGCGTTCAGGACGTTTATCGGGTATGAATCCTTCATTATGATGACAAAACAGTGCCCCGCGCCGATGGCGAGAGCATTCTTTTCGGCAAGTTTTTTCAGGCCGTCATCAGTGCCCGTAGACCTGACAAGGCACGCGCCGGACGACTCGCAGAAAGCCATTCCGAATTTTATTCCCGGCACCGCCGTCACCATCGCCTCGTGGATATCCTCGACCGTCTTGATGAAATGGGACTGGCCGATTATGATATTATATTCCGCGGGCTTCTCTATCTTTACGGTCTTGGTTTCCATGGTCCCCTCCTACCCTAATTTCGCAAGTTCTTCTGAGACCATCTGGCTGAGCATCTTGCCGTCAGCCGCGCCTTTGGCCTCTTCCATCGCCGTTTTCATCACTTTGCCCATATCGGCCCTGCCCTTAGCGCCCACCGCGGCTATCGCGGACTTGACGATTGCCTTCAATTCATCGGCCGGCATCATCTTCGGCATATACGACTCGAGTATCTTGAGCTCTGCCGTCTCCTTATCTACGAGGTCTTGCCTGTTGCCCTTCGCGAACCCGTCGATGGAGTCCCTGTGCTGTTTTATCTGCCTGGCTATGATGCCCATAACGTCCTTATCCTCAAGCTTCTCCGCCTTCTTCTCTATTTCGAGGTTCTTTATCCCGGCCTTGAGCATCCGCAAGGTCGAGAGCTTTATCGCGTCCCTGGCTTTCATCGCTTCCTTTATATCCGCGTCGATCTTCTCTGCAAGCGTCATCTCTTATCCCCCTTTTTATATACGATTTTTGATATCCAGATCGAAAGTTCGTACAAAAACAGCATCGGCACGGCCATCAGGCACTGCGTGAACGCGTCCGGCGTCGGCGTTATGACCGCGGCCGCGATAAATATCGCGACTATCGCGAATTTTCTGTTCCTGCTCAGGAAAGAGGGCGTCACTATGCCCAGCTTAGAAAGTATCATCACGACGACCGGCAATTCGAATACTATCCCGAATGAGAGAAGCATCATTATCACAAAAGAAAGGTATTTGGAGATCGACAGTATCGGATAGACCTGAGGCCCGGCAAAGTCGACGAGGAACCTGAGCGACCACGGCAGGACAAAAAAATAGCAGAAGACCACCCCGCCCAAAAACAGCGTCACGGAGAACGGCAGCGCGAAGACTACCACCCTCCTCTCTTTTTGCGTCAGCCCGGCCGATACGAAAGCCCATACCTGGTAAAGGACCAGCGGAGAGGCTATGAAGAGCCCGGTAAAGAAAGCGAGCTTGCAGTATTCGAAAAACGCCTCGGTCGGAGAGAAGAACGCGAGGTGGTCGACCGGCGGAAAGATCAAAAGGTCCAGGATCGCCTGTATCTTCAGGAAAGCGACGCAGGCGCAGACGATGACGGCTACCGCGGATACCAGTATCCGCCGGCGAAGCTCGTCAAGATGCTCCACGAGTGACATCTGTTTATCGGCCATATCGTGCGGGATGTTTAATCTTTTTTGGGTGACTGGGAATCGTCTTCTTTCATCGCCTTCTTGAACTCATTGATGGCCTTGCCTAATGAGCGAGCGATCTCGGGAAGGCGCGCCGCCCCGAAGACGAGAAGGACGATGATAAGGATGACTACCAATTCGGGAAAACCGATATTGAACATTTGGGCCTCCGTTTTATCTACGGAGATTATAGCACAAGGATAAAAGCGAGGCAAGGCCCGTCGTAGGTTGTTTATATAAGCGGAATGTCCCGAAGTGACACGTCCCGCTTATTCCTATTCGGGTTGCCTACGGCGCTTTGAGAAAGAACGTTATCCTGCGCGTCCTTTATTATAACAGAGCCATAGATATCATAGGTATACTTTTCTATGACGCCGGAGGAGGGGTCGGTGAGCTCTGTGACGGAGCCAAGGCCGTCGGAGGATAGTTATGTGAGCGGAGGGTGTACTGAAGTGACGCGTTCCGGTTCATCCACCGGTTCATCCTATATTTTTATACGATTCTATACGAGGCGTGGGATTCAATATGGCTTTTGTCCCATCCGTCTTTATTAAGACGCCATTTATCACCCTGTGGGATGCTATCAAATAAATGCAAATGAACTATTTCTGCTTTACTCCAAATAGCGTTTTTATATCTAAGGGTTAAAATCAATATTTTACCTTTAATGCCAGAAAATGATATCTCTTCGTCCAATCTAACAACCGCATCTTCATTTTTATAATATCCAGGAATAAAATCTACGACTTCTCCATAATACGCGTTTTTCCCGCTGAGCCATTCAGGGCTAGTTGAGTACCCACCCCACAGCTTAACTCTATTACCAATTTTCAATCTTTTTCTATTAAATAAATTTAATAACAAAAGTTTCATTCCTATCATTTAGGCCACCTCCATCCTCTATAATATTCTTTACCGGCACCACCCTCTATATCGCGTGGACCTCGCACTGGCTCCCAAGGTTTAACATCTATCTTGCGAACCGCTGTTCCTGTGTTTCCGCCCGCTGATTCTTTAAGATTTAAAGCCTTATATGCTTCATTGCCAGGTTCATATGGCGGCTTGTTTCCGCGCACCATAAAACGAGATTCATATGCCTCATTACCCTTCGAATAATATTGCCAATAACTACCGTTGTTCATTTGAGACCCTGTCAATGCCAATATCGATGCCGTAAGGGAAATGTCCTTACAGAAACCGGAAGCATTCTCCAGGGAGGGATTCGCCATAAACTTTCCAGTGCCTTCTCCCAGATGACCTATGTCGGAAGGAATATTTAAAATGTTCGTGCCTAAATCTACTACGCTGGATGCAACAGTGGCGCCAATTATATCATACGTGGTGGTAACATTACTAAAAATCATGTCTTTCAAAGTTGAGTTTTTTCCTTCAACCCATCCCTTTAACCTGTCATACCATGGGCACTTCCCCATCGGATCCGTGTAGTTAATCGGGTTATTCGAGCAATACGCATAGAGGTTTATGCCCGCGGAGTAGCCGACAGGGTCTGTCTGGAGGAAGCGGCCTATCTTGGGGTTGTAGTAACGGGCCCTGTAGTAATAGAGGCCTGTCTCCGGGTCAAGGGCCCTTGAGGTGAAGAAATAAGGGTTGCCTACGGCGCTTTGAGAAAGAACGTTATCCTGCGCGTCCTTTATTATAACAGAGCCATAGATATCATAGGTATACTTTTCTATGACGCTGGAGGAGGGGTCGGTGAGCTCCGTGATGGAACCGAAGCCGTCAAAGGATAGTTATATGAGTGGAGTGTCTCCCTTGCGGGGATTTTGCCTAAAGTGACACGTCCCCAATTATCCTCGCAGCTAGGTTCGTATTAACTGCGATGCAATTATTTTTTCAAGTGCTTCTTTAAGAAGATTAAATTGTTTCTCTATCGTATTCCAATCTAGAGGCACAGTAAAAATTATAGGTTCTACCTTCCACCAATATCGCCTACCAAATATCGTGTCTTTAAAAGTGCAACCCCAAACCAAAAAGTTATTTAAATTTTCCCCGTCCAAATAAATCTGTATTTGTTTTGTTACTTTTTTATTTTTCCATGAAAGCGACCTTTCTGGCCAATCATGGTAATTCTTAGTTAATTTCATTTGATGCTCTTCGGCATAATGTTTTATTTCTTTATCTATTTCCAAAAGTGAACTTTCCCCTTCTAAAAAGTTATTCTTTTTATTATCTAATGAGTTTTTCATTGTATATATTGTATTCCTCCTCCTGAATGACCAAATTTTGGTGGTACTCTTTCAGGCCCTCTTAAATATCTAAAAGAGCTTGGTCTAACTTCTCTAACTGCTGTCCCGGGATTATATGCTGGCAAGCTTAACTTCTCTGCGGCTTCTGTACCAACTTTGTATGGCGCGTTCCATCCTTCTCCCCTTGTTAAATATTTTGAAGTATATGCAGGATTGTCCGCAGGACCGTACTGATAAAATGGCCTTGTTGAATACGCAGCGGAGGCTGCAACCGCAGAAATGGATGCCGCCCTCGAGACATCTTTGGAGACTGATGCAGCAGCCATCCAGTAATTACCTTGGCTACTATACCGTTCTGCATCTGCCCATCCTTCACCTAGTCTAAGGAGATCTGAAGTTCCATGTAAAACGTCAGCTGCCGTGGAAACAAGGCCATTCCAAACCCAAACCTTTGGATTCTGCGTGTAAAATCCTTCGGCTGTATCTATTCCTTCATCTAACAATTTAGCTGACTCAGAACCCCATCCACCCTTGCACAACCCCATTGGATCAGTGTTGTTTATTGGATTATTCGAGCAGTAGGCATAAAGATTCATCCCTGCAGAGTATCCTACCGGGTCGGTCTGGAGGAAGCGGCCTATCTTGGGGTTGTAGTAACGGGCCCTGTAGTAATACAGGCCTGTCTCGGGATCAAGGGCCCTTGCTGTGAAGAAATAGGTGTTGCCTACGGCGCTTTGAGAAAGAACGTTATCCTGCGCGTCTTTTATTATAACATTGCCGAAGATATCATAGGTATATTTTTCTATTACGCTGGAGGAGGGGTCGGTAAGCTCCGTGATGGAACCGAGGCCGTCGGTGTGGTAATAGTAGGTTGCCTGGCCGGCCTTTAAGCATACGGGCTCGTCTATTCCCGGGCCGTAGATGAACTTCCTTAAAAGGGCCCCTGTTGAATCATATTCGGCGATTACCTGGTCGCCGTCATAGATGTAGCCGGTTATCCGGCCGTTGACATCTTTCCTTATTCTCCTTCCGGTGGGATCGTAAGTGTATGCGGCTGTTGTGCCGGTCTTTGACGCCGAGACCATCCTGTTTTCATAATCAAAGGAATAAGCGTTCGTGCCGTCGCTTGTCAGGTTCCCGTTACCATCGTAGGAATACGGGGTCGAGTTGACCTGGGTGTATTGGTTTAAGTTATTCGAGCTGTAGAGCTCAACCACCCCGCCTGAGACCTGGGTGCGGTTGCCGATCAAGTCGTAATCATATGAGACGTCCGCGAACGGGTATCCTGAAGGGTAATTTACCCCTTTTACGCGGTAGGTTTTGTCGTATGTGTAGCTATGGGTCCCCTGCTGAGTCGTCATGGTCAGCCTGTTGGAGGCGTTATCATAGGTATAGGCGAAACTTGAGAAGACGGAGTTTCCGTTGACCTTCTTAAGCAGGCGGCCTATGTTATCATATGTATAGGCGGAACGCGTGTCATTATTGTATTTGATCGTCAACCTTCGAGATAAAGGATCGTATGTATACTGCGATACTGCCTGGCCTGTCTGGTCGACAATGCTCTTCAGGCGGTTCAGCTGGTCATATGTGTAGGTTAAATACGCGCCGTCGGGATAAGTCAGCTTTGTCCTGTTTCCGGCCTTATCGTATTCATTAGCGACGATCTTACCGCTTGTGGTTGTCCGCAGGACACGGTTCAAGTTATCATATTGATATGAGATCGTCTGGCCCGCCCCGCTTATTGAAGATAGGCGCGAAGCGATATCGTAAGCGTAGCTGATCACAGGGCCTGAGGAAGGCGCTTTGGATACCAGGCGGTTTAAGTTATCGTAGGAAAAGGTTATCGCATCTCCCCTTCTTGTCGTCTTTAAAGCAAGGTTTGAGTTCAGGTCGGGGGTATATGTTTCGCTTGAACCGTCAGGGAATGTCGCCTTGATAAGCCATCCCGAAGCGTCATAATCATAGCAAGTAACGGCGCCGTTTGAGTCTGTGATGCTTTTTAGTTTGCCGTTCCTGTCGTAGGTATTCTCAACCCTGCCGCCCTCAGCGTCGGTCGTCCTGATAAGCAGGTTGCGCTCATCGTACGCATATGCAGTCGTATTGCCGTTGGGGTCAGCCTGGCTTATTTTATTCCCCGCGCCGTCATAGGAGAAGCTTGTCGTGACGGTCTCCGAAGCCGAAGGATGTTCCGCGACAGAGACCAGGCGGTCGCGCTTGTCATAAATGTTCTCGACCGCCTGCCAAATTGAGCCCGCGTCATCAAGCTGGCGCTCAATTTTAACGGGATTCCTGTTTTTGTCATACGTATATTTGGTCTGGAAATTAAATGGCGCCGGCGAGATAGACTTCAGGAGCAGGCCTATTTTGTTGTATTGGTTCGTGGCCTTCCTGCCCAACGGGTCGGTTGCGGATATGGGATTGCCTAGAACGTCATAGCCAAATAGTGTTGTAGCGTTTATCCCGCCGTAATTGAGTATCTTTTGCGAGAGATATCCGTTCGTGTCATAAGTATTCCTGGTCACTATGCCGTTAGGGTCTGTCTGGTTAACGGGTTGGCCGTAGCTGTTATAAGTGAAAAGCTCGATAGGCGTCTGCCCGTTTACGGCCGGATGCGTCAGCCTGACCAGGTTGCCGCGGGTATCATAGCCATAGGTTGTCGTATTTCCCCTTGGGTCTGTGGCTGTCTTCACAAAGCTATACTTTGGTTCATAGGTAAACCTGCTTACGCGGCCTAAGGGGTCGGTCACGGATGTGCAGTTCCCCTTATCGTCATAAGCGTAATATGTCGTGCGCCCTTCGGGATCCGTCATGCTTGTCTTGTTGAGATCGTCGTCATAAGTATAGCGGATTACATCGCCGATAGGGCCGGTTGCCGCGGTTATGCTATCGTCCTTGTCATAGTCATATTTTGTGGTATAGCCGCGTTCGTTGGTTTCTGTCGTGACCCGCAGGGACCTGTTATGCGTAAAACTCACAGCGCTGCCGTCGGGATAGGTGATCGCGACGCACTTAAGGAAATTAGGCCCTCCGGCTGTTGAGTCAAACGAGAAAGACGTCCTGTTATTATTAGGGTCTGTTATCGAGGTGATCTGCCAGTAAACGTTTTTCACGTAGATCATGCCGTTATAGAAATCGAACAGGGAATAACCGTAGCCTATACGGTTTCCCTCGGGATCAGTGACCGAAGACAAGTTCTTGGAAGCGTCGTAAGAATAAGCGGTGACCTGGTTATTCGGCCACCTGATCGATGATATCAAGGAGTCCGCGTTATAGGAAATAACCAGGCGCCTGCCGGAATTATCCGATATCGAGGACGGAAGCCCATTACTATAAGAGATGGATATCGGGTTCCCGTTCCTGTCGGTTATATTCTGGAGCTTTCCGTCAGAGCGGAAATTGTAGGTCTTTCCGTTCTTGCGGACCAGGATCCACGAGCTCCTGTCTTTTCCCGTTAATTTTGAGAAATTTCCCTTCGGCGGAGTCCATTTACCGCCTTCCCGGTTATATACCTCTCTCAGGCCTTCCTCATTCTGGATCTCAACGCAAGTCGGTGAAAGGACTTTTACATTTATTTCATAGTTGAAGCTCCAGCCGCGCCCGAAGAGGCCCATATAATCCTTGCCGGATATGCCGTAATAGTCCCTTGTTATCTCAAGAGAGCTATCTCCGCGGCCCGGGACCAAAATATCCTGGTTGGAGGCGTGAAGCCTCCCATTTGTCGCGTAGACCGGATCGGCAAGAGGCGCGTTATTTTTAATTTCTCCCTTCATGGGCCGCTTATCAACGTTGTTGTCATTTGGGGGCGTGCCGCAGCCGAAGGCGAGTGAGCTAAAATAAACCATAAGGATGACGGAAACAGCCGCGATTTTTTCAAGATGCCGGGGACCACTTAAGCGCCGTGTCATTAGTTTTCTCCGTTAGTTAGTTTTTTCAATGTCTTCTATGTTCGCCTTTGCCTGTTCGGCAAGTTTGGTGTCCGGACCTGCCCTCAAAACTTCCTTGAATGAATCAAGCGCGCTCACGCGGTCCCCGAGAAAGAAATAACATCTGCCTTTCTCAAGCCAGACCCATTGCACCGTTTCCGGGGTAAACGTTCCTTCTTTAAGGGCGCTTGCATATTCTTCTATCGCGTCGCCGTATCTTGTCCTCTCGCAGTAGCACCAGCCGAGATTTATACGGATGTAGCCGGCCAAACCGCTCTTTTCGGAATAATGAAGGGCTTTTTCATAGGATTCGATCGCCTGGTCATATCTTTTCAGATGTTGAAAGGATTCGCCCGCCGAATAATACAATCTTAGTATATCCATCTTGCTCCCGGGATAGCGCTTAGAAAAATCATCACATAAACGCAGGACATCGTCATACTTGGCTGAGCTTATCAGGGATGGCATTAACCGCTTCGTTATCGCGAGCCTCGCATCCCGCGTCATATTAGGGTCATTGAGAAGAGCTTCCTCGAATGGGTCTATCCCGCCGGAGGATGAGGCGTTTTCATCACAATTTATACCGTCAAGCTTGGGATCTATATAAAAAGACACCGCCTCTCTTTCATCGAGGAACGACTCTATCCTATTTACCGCGTCAAGACGGCTGTCTTCAGCCGCATAAAGAAAAACGGGAATAACGAGAATAAGGCAAAAAACGACAGCGCGCATTTAGAACTCCGCTAACGGGTCTGTCAGGTCGTCCGGCGTCCCCAACTTTTTATCTTCACCTTCCGAGCCGTATTTTTGGTATTTGATAAACTGGTTTGCCCTCGCGACAGAGCCGTCAAGATTCCTTAAACCCTCGTACATCTTATCCATGATGTGTGTCATCAAGGCCGGATCCGAGGCCGGACAGGCCATGAACGCTTTCTTAAAACAGGAAAGAGCTTCTTTGTTCGAGCCTTCGGCCATGAATGCGTCTCCTAATTCAGCGAAACTCTCGGCTCTCTGGCTATTCGCGGATGGATAGTTGTCTATGAGTTTCTGGAACTCGGCCTTAGCTTGAGCCGGATTTTTCATTTTTATATACGCCCTGCCTATCATTAATTGGGCGACCGGAGCATTATAATCATTCGGATAATCCGAAATTATTTTACGATACTCGGCTATCGCCGCATCGGGCTTATTGAGACAATTTAATGTTATCTGGGCTATTTCGAACCGGGCCCTGGAACACTCGGCCGTGATCGACGGATACAGCTTCGGCACTTTTTCATATTCATCTATGGCTTTTTGATATTTTTGTTTTGAATAGTGGTAACAGCCTATATAATACTGCGCCTTGGCGCACAACAGCGGTTCGCCGGGATTATTAATTATGAAGTCCTGAAGGTCCTGCAGCTTGTCCCAGCCGCCGTCCCACCAGAAATTAGGGATATCCCTGACTATGCCGGAGAATTGCGCGTCGGCAGAGATGCCATCAGGGAAACATGGCGCAGTGAGATTCAATACTAAAAGTGAAGTAATCATGAGGATAAAAACCAGTTTTTTCATTTGCGACTTTCTTTTTTAGTGTTTTTTCACGATTTATGCCCACGTGAGCAATTTATCACATAATTTTCAATTGTCAAACTAAATTAGTTGCTTTTTTATAGCAAAATTTAATATAATATACCTGTGCAAAATAAACCGGGGTGTCCTAACGTGACACGTCCCCTGACGTTTGCGGTATTTACTTTCGGTTTCACCGCGATGGCCGTCCAGATACTGATGATGCGGGAACTCCTGGTGGTCTTCTACGGGAACGAGCTTTCCGCAGGCGTCATGCTCGCCTCCTGGCTCTTCTGGGTCGCGGCGGGAAGCTTCGCAGCAAGGTTCAAAAAGTTCCGGGAAGAGATATTCCACTTACTACTCCTTTCCGTTTCTATAATCGCGCCGGCTACTATATATTTTATAAGAGAGTTAAGGAACATCCTCGGCGTCTCCGCCGGCGAGCTGATCGGGCCGGTGCCGATGGCTTTATCCGTTTTTATCCTGCTCGCTCCGGCCTGCCTGGTCTTCGGTTCCCTTTTCGCGGTCAGCTGCCGCCTCGCCTCACCGGAAACGCCTTCGGCACCGGCCACAGCCGGAAAGATCTACATGATAGAATCGCTTGGCGCTGTCGCCGGAGGCGTCGCGTTCAATCTGGTCTTGATCTATATCTTCGCCCCCTTACAGATAGCTCTATTCTGCGGCGTATTGAACGCCATCGCCGTTCTTGTAGTCGCCGACAGGAATAAGGCTCCTATAAGATGGGCGGCGACTTTGGTATTCATGTGTTCCGTTTCCGTTTATATCATGTTCGGCTCAGGACTGAACGATTTCGAGATGCGTCAGGCGCAATGGAAGGGCCTCGAGCTGATAACCGTAAAAGATTCCAAATACGGGAATATCGCGTTGACAAAGCTCGGCTCCCAATTCAACCTGTTCGAGAACGGGCTCCTTACCGCGGCGACCAACGACCCGCTCACAGCCGAAGAATCGGTCCATTACGCGATGCTCGAGCACCCGGCGCCCAAAAAAATCCTGCTTATAGGCGGGGCGTTGAACGGCGCACTGGATGAGGTGCTGAAACATCCGGTCGAGTCGGTCGATTGCATCGAGCTCGACCCCGAATCTGTGGAGGTCGCAAAAGAAAGGTACCCTGCGGGATCGCTCGCGGGCTTATCCGACCGCAGGGTAAAGATGCATTATCTTGATGCCAGGCTCTTTGTAAAGGAAAGAGCCCTGGCACTGGACGCGCCTTCCTCGCGATACGACGTAATAATACTTACCCTTCCGAACCCTTATACGGCGCAGATAAACAGGTTCTTCTCTTTTGAATTTTACGGGGAGGCCAGGCGCATACTTGACGCGAACGGCGTCTTCTCCTTCGGAGTGACGTCTTCAGGGGATTATATAAGCGCCGGACAGGCCAGGTTCCTGAAGTGCCTCGTCCTTACCCTTTCAAAGCGTTTCCCCGATATAAAGATCATCCCGGGAGACAATAATTATTTCCTCGCCTCGCCTTCCGCCGGCATCCTGACATATGACTATAAGACGCTCGTCGCGAGGGCCAAAGAAAGAAACCTCGCGCTTAAATTCGTCAACGAACATTACCTGCCGGATAAGCTGGACCCGATGCGCGTAGAATACCTCGAGGGCGCGATAAAGGCCGCTAAGGGGGCAAAGATAAATTTCGACCTGCGGCCGGTCGGATATTATTATGACCTGGTCCTTTGGTCGGCGCGGGTCGACCCGCGGCTCAAGTCTTTCCTTGAGGGGCTCAATACCTTCAACTGGGGGATAATATTGGGGATACTGGGTTTTGCCTTCATCGGCCTGACCCTGTTCCGCGGGAAGAGCGATTCCTTGAAACGGATGCCGTATTTCATCTCGATCGGGATTACTGGTTTCACTACGATGCTGCTGCAGGTGGTCCTTATACTGGCGTTCCAGTCGGCGTACGGCTACGTCTACTACAAGATGGGGCTTATATTCGCCTCGTTCATGCTGGGGCTTGCCGGCGGGAGTTACGCCGCAGCGGCCTCTAAGCCGTTTAAAAATGATGCGTCACTCGCTAAGCCGTACTTCAATATACAGGCCGCACTCTGCGCCTACTGCCTCCTACTCCCGGTCGCGCTCCGTATGAATTGGGTCTCCGAGGGGTTCTTCCTGTTATTGCCGGCAGCCGCGGGGCTTTTGGGAGGGCTGCAGTTCACTATAGCGAACAGGATATGTTCCGGCGGCAATAGGAATCTTGCGCCGGCGATCTACGCAGTCGACCTTATAGGCGCGTGCGCCGGATCGCTGTTGGCCGCCGCGGTAATAATACCTGTCAAGGGAATGGACTTCGCGTGCATCTCGGTGGGGTTCGTGAATCTCGCGGTGCTGGTGTTACTCGCGGGCGGGGATCAGCTCTTCCTCTCTAAAACATAATCGGCGATCTCACAGAAGGTCTTCCTCAACATGCCGTCGCTGTCGGCGAGCTTCTTCTTTGCCATCTTCACGTAATCGGAAGCTATGCTCTTCGAGCGCGCTATCGCCCCGGAACTCAGCGCCTTCTCCCTTAATATCCTGTGGGAAGATTTCCCGCCCGAGGTGATGAGCTCGACTATATCCATCCTGTTCTTCCTGCCGGCGTTCTTTAAAAGGAATATTATGGGCAGGGTGAGTTTTCCTTTTTCCATGTCCTGCCAGACGGATTTCCCGAGCTGGCTCTCTTTCCCGGTGAGGTCGAGGCAATCGTCGGTTATCTGGAAAGCCACGCCCAGATAAAGCCCGTAAGCCGTAAGCCGGTTTATCTTATCCTCGCTGAGGCGCCCGAGCATGCCGCCGACCGCGCAGCAATCCGAGATGAGATAGGCGCTCTTCTTTTTTATTATATCGAGGTAGTCCTTCTCAGTGACATCGAAATTATAGGCGTTTGCCAGCTGCGAAAGTTCCCCCTCGCACATCCTGGCGGCCGTCTTGGCAAAGACCGTCATTATCCTCGGCTCGTCGAGCTTCGAGACTATGTCGAAAGCGCGCGCCAAGAGGTAATCGCCGGCTATGACCGAGACGGCATTGCCCCATTTGCTGTTTATCGTCCGCTGGCTGCGCCTTAACACCGCCTCGTCTATTATATCGTCGTGCACGAGGCTCGCGGCATGTATTAGCTCTATCGCCACGCCGACCGATACGGCCTTCTCCATATCGCCTTCGCCCAATTTGGCCGAAAGCAGGACCAGCGTAGGCCTGAAGAACTTTCCGCGCGTCTTCGACAGGTATTTTCCTATGCCCCGTATCGGCTCGGATCTCCATTTGAGCTGGTGCGCGTAATTGCTCTTCACCGCGGCGAGTTCCGCAGCGACCGGACTGACTATGTTATCGAGTTCTTTCATGCCGCCTTTCATCATCCCGCTAATCTCCTGTAATAACGGCCTTCTTTATCGGAAACATTGGGACTGCGCGGCTGCCGCTTGAAAATACCTGCAAACGCTTTTAGCGGCGAGCCGAACAAAGCCAGCGCTGCGACGATCAATACGTTATTTTTCAGGAATTCCCTTCTCGTCATGCCTTCTTTTAGTTTATCCATACCGCCTCCTGTCGTTATCCCCTTATACGGGGGATGGTCTCACTGCCATACTCCCGGTATCGCCTCATTGCAAGAGGCGCATCTCCCGTTCGCGACATTATTTTCCAGCACATCGTAGCCTACGCGTTTTATCAAAAGTTTCCGGCATTTGGGGCAATAAGTATTATTCCCGTCATGCGCCGGGATATTCCCGATATAAGCGTAATGGATCCCCCTCTTTTTGGCCGTCTGCCACGCCGCGTCGAGCGTCTCCTCAGGGGTCGGCGGCAGGTTCTTTAACTGGTACTGCGGCCAGAATTTAGAAAAATGCAGCGGGACATCGACGCCTACGTTATCCACCGTCCAATCTATCAGGCGGGCTACATCATCTTTCTTGTCGTTTAGGGTCGGGACTATGAGGTTGACGAGCTCCATCCAGACCTTGCGTTCTTTGATCATCTTTATCGTATCGAGGACCGGCTGGAGCCTTCCCAGGGAAACCTTATTATAGAACTCTTCGGTTATCCCCTTAAAATCCACCTTTATCGCGTCGACCGCCGAACATAACTCATCGAGCGGCTTGGGGTTGATATATCCGGCGGTGATAAATACGCTTTTGACGCCCGCCTTCCGGCCTATCTTCGCGGTATCCACGACATATTCCTGGAATATGACCGGGTCGTTGTAAGTATACGCTATCGACCTGCAGTTATACGCGGCCGCCTTGCGCACCAGCTCCGCGGGAGGAAGATCCATGTTATTGGTATCTTCCGGGTTTGACTGCGAGATGTCCCAATTCTGGCAATACTTGCAGTGGAGATTGCACCCGGCGGTGCCTATCGAGAAGGCCGTCGATGCGGGAAGAAAATGGTAGAGGGGTTTCTTTTCAATGGGGTCTACGTGGACCGCGCAGGGCTTCCCGTAGACGAGGCTTATTACCTTGCCGCCCTTGTTCGCCCTTGCCCTGCAATTGCCCTTCTGGCCTTCATCAAGGACGCATAGGTTGGGGCATAGCTCACACTGAACGAGATCTCCCTTTGCCATATGATGGCCCCTTTTACGGGACTACTCCTCGTCGGAGACAAAAACCTCGGGAAGGAATTTCTTGGCTTTCCTCAGCATCTCCTGGTTCGAGATGACGGTCGTCCTGCCTCTGGTGTATTCGGAATCGACCCATTCCTTTACCTTCAGCACGCCCGGATTATCCTTGGCGACTTCCTCCTCCTTGCCGAGGTTCAGGTAGAGGTTGAGCCACTTGGCTATCCCCGCGGCTCCGGATTTGTCGTTTATCGCGACGCCGACCTTCTTCTTGAGGATCTTCTCTGTATTGAATACGTTATATATCTCCTCGTCCTTTATCAGGCCGTCGGCGTGGATGCCCGCGCTCGTCATATTGAAATTCCTGCCGACGAACGGCTGGTTATGCGGGATCTCGTAGCCTATCTCTTTAGTGAAATATTCGGCGATGTCGGTAATGGCGGTCGTATCTATGCCGTCCTTTACGCCGCGGAGGGCGAGATATTCCATCACGAGGCCCTCAATAGGGGTGTTGCCGGTCCTCTCTCCTATGCCGAGCATAGCGCCGTTAGCCGCGCAGCAGCCGTAAAGCCAGGAGGTGGTCGCGTTGATGAGCCCGTGGTAAAAATCGTTATGTCCATGCCACTCGAGCTGCTCCGACGGGACCTCGGCGAGATTGACGAGGCCGTATATTATCCCCTTGACGCTCCTCGGGAGCGCCGCTCCGGGATAGGTCACGCCGTAGCCCAAGGTGTCGCAGGCCCTTATCTTTATCGGTATCTTCGCCTCTTTCGAAAGCTCCATCAGCTCCTGTACGAATGGTACGACGAACCCGTAAAAATCGGCGCGGGTGATGTCTTCGAGGTGGCACCTCGGAGTGATCCCGAGGTCGAGGGCGGACTTGACGATGCCGAGGTACATGTCCATCGCCTGTTTCCTCGTCTTCTTGAGCTTTAGGAATATGTGGTAGTCGGACGCGGAGGTAAGTATGCCGGTCTCTTTAAGGCCCATCTCCTTGACGAGCTTGAAATCTTCTTTTACCGGCCTTATCCATCCGGTCACCTGGGGGAATTTATAGCCGCGCTCCAGGCATTTTCTTACCGCCTCCTTGTCCTTATCGGTATACAGGAAGAACTCGCATTGCCTTATGAGGCCGTTCGAACCGGCGAGCCTGTGCAGCATGTCGTAAAGGTCGAGTATCTGTTTTACCGTGAACGGCGGCAGTGACTGCTGGCCGTCCCTGAAAGTCGTATCCGTGATCCAGATATCGTCCGGCGGGTTCATCGGGACTATCCGGTGGTTGAATGCGATCTTCGGGACGTCGGTATAGTTGAATATCTCCCTGAAGAGGTTCGGGTCGTCGATATCTTGGAGCTCATACCTGTAATACTCTTCCTCGAGCGTGTTCGTCTTCTTATTGAACTTTATCTCGCCTTTTCTCATCTTCTTACCTCTTTGCGTTAAACCAGACCGGATTTTTTAAGGTACTCTATTCCTTCTTTGACTTGTTCCGCGGACCAGCGGAGCGCAGCCGATTCTTTATCCGAAAGTTTTAATTCTACTATCCCTTCGACGCCGTCCTCGCCTATCTTGGCCGGGACCCCGCAATACAGGTCGTTGATACCGTATTGCCCCTGGAGGTATACGCTCGCCGGAAGTACCTCTCCCCTGTCCTTGAGGATCGCCTCGACCATTTCGCACACGGCGCTGGACGGGGCATAATAGGCGCTTCCCGTTTTAAGGAGTGAGACGACCTCGGCGCCGCCGTCGCGCGTCCTCTGTATTATGGCTTTAAGCTCCGCGTCGGGTATAAGCCCGGATACCGGCTTCCCGCTCACTTTCGCATATTCTATAAGCGGGACCATCGAGTCGCCGTGTCCGCCGAGCACCATCGCTTCCACTTCCGATGGCAATACTCCGAGCCTTTCCGCTATGAAATATTTTAACCTCGCCGTATCGAGGACCCCTGCCATCCCGAAGACCTTGCCGCTGTCAAAACCCGATATCTTATAAGCCAGGTACGTCATGATATCCAGCGGGTTCGTCACCATTATTATGATCGATCCCGGGCAATATTTGCGTATATTCTCGGCCGCGACCTTGACGATCGCCGCGTTCTTGACCAGGAGGTCTTCGCGCGTCATCCCGGGCTTGCGGGCCAGGCCTGCGGTCATGATGACCACCCCCGAGCCCTTTATGAGAGAATAATCGGTGCCGCCTTCTATCTTAAAATTATACTCTTCGATCGAGGCCGCTTGGCCGAGGTCCAAGGCTTTGCCCTTCGCGAGCCCTTCGGCGATATCGACCAGGACGACGTCGGCGAGTTTCCTTTCTACTATCCTCTGCGCGCATGTCCCGCCGACCTGCCCGGCGCCGATGACCGCGACCTTGAGATTATTCAATCTTGAAATCCCCGTGTTTCTTTATGTGCTCGACGAGCCCGCCGTCGCCGAGTATCTGGGTCATCGCCTTCGGGAGCGGCGCGAATTTCAGGTCAATGTTCTTTGTCGCGTTCCTTATCACGCCCTTCTCGAGGTTGACCTCGAGCTCGTCCCCGGCGGCTATCTTATCGGTATCGCACTCTATGGCCGGCAGGCCGATATTTATCGCGTTCCTGAAGAATATCCTCGCGAATGATTTCGCTATAACACAGGAAACGCCGGATAATTTTATGATGGCCGGAGCATGCTCCCTTGATGAGCCCAGCCCGAAATTCCTGCCGCCGATCACAAAATCGCCCTTTCCGACCTTTGAGGCGAACTGCGGGTCCGCGTCTTCCAGGACATGCTTTGCCAATTCGTTAAGGTCAGACCTCAGGTGGAAATACCTTCCCGGGGCGATAAGGTCGGTAGATATATCGTTGCCGAATTTCCACGCTTTTCCGCGCAAGACCATTATAGGTACTCCCTGGGGTCGGTTATCTCACCCTTGATCGCCGAGGCGGCCGCAGTCGCAGGCGATGCGAGGTATATGAAACTCTTGGGGTTGCCCATCCTTCCGAGAAAATTCCTGTTCGAGGTGGAGATGCAATTCTCCCCGTCACCGAGTATCCCGCCGTGCACACCGACGCACGCGCCGCAGCCCGGCGTAGTCACCGTCGCCCCGAACTCGATGAACGTCTCGAGCAGGCCTTCCTTGGCCGCCATAAGATATACGTCCTTTGACGCGGGCGTAACGATTACGCGGGTATCCGGGTCGCGTTTGCGGCCTTTCCATATCTCAGCGACCAGTTTAAGGTCCTCTATCCTGCCGTTCGTGCACGAGCCGATAAAGACCTGGTGTATCTTGACCTTGCCGATCTTGTCTATGGGCTTGGAGTTATCGACCGTATGCGGCAGCGAGACCATGGGCGCCAGTTTATCCACTTCGATATTTATCTCTTTTTCGAATTTCGCGTCCTTGTCCGATTTTATTTCGCGGTACTTCTCTTCCCTGCCGTGCTGTTTAAGGTATGCCTTGGTTATCTTGTCGGAGGAGAATATGCCGGCCTTGGCCCCGGCCTCGACCGCCATGTTCGATATGACCAGCCGCTCCGGCATAGGAAGCGATGACATCGCCTCGCCTGTAAACTCGAGGGCTTTATAAGTGGCTCCCTCGGCGCCGAGCGTGCCTATAAGGTATAACATGAAATCTTTTGCGTACACGCCGGGCTTGAATTTACCGCTTACCGCTATCTTTATCGTCTGCGGGACCCTGAACCAGGTCTTGCCCAGGCCCATGGCCACAGCCACGTCGGTAGAGCCCATCCCGGTCGCGAAAGCGCCCAATGCCCCGCCGGTGCAGGTATGGGAATCGGCGCCGACGAGGACATTGCCGGGCGAGGTAAAAAGCTCGCTCATTATCTGGTGGCATACCCCTTCGCCTATCTCGAACAGATAGCAGCCCGTCTTCCTCGCGAAATTCCTCAACGTTATGTGGTCGTTAGAGAGCTCTTTCCTGGGCGAGGGCGCCGCGTGGTCGAGGAATACGGCTATGCCCTGCGGGTTGACGACTTTTTTTATCCCCAGCTGCTCGAGCTGCCTTACCGCGAGCGGCCCGGTGCCGTCCTGCAGGAGGCACAGGTCGACCTTGGCGATGACAAAATCGTCCGCCTTTACGTCCTTACCTGAATGCTCGGACAAAATCTTTTCTGAAATTGTTTTTCCCATATTTGTCTTATTAGGTATAAAGCCCGGGAGTTTTCAAAGATCCCGGGCTTTATTTTAGGTTCAAGGAAATGCTTTTATTTCTTTTCGGCTGGCCAGGATTCGTTCGCGGATTTTCCGGGCATCTCTGCCGTACCCACAACCCCGGTCTTTACCGTATCTGCCGTCCCGGTAACGGGAGTCGTAACTATCTTTTCCGGCGCGCCTTTTTCGCCTGTTAACGTCCCGCCGACAGCTTTCCCGGTGTCAGCCACGGTCCCGACGGCCTTTACGCCTGTATCGCCGACGACCTGGGCGGAATCTTTAGCTGCGTTGAACGGCCAGTGGAACACTCCGCGCCAGAACTTCACAAAACCGTTCTCCTGCTCTTCCGCGCGGGCCGTACCTGCGACCATGCATGTTACAACCATTACTGCCAATACCAATAATGCCAACTTCTTCATCTACTTCCCCCTTTTAATGAGCCCCGACGATCGGGGCGAATTATGTCCGCCAAGATATTTAGCGGACGTCCTTACTCCTCTATAGAGATAGCTTCAACAGGGCAGCTGTCCTTGGCTTCCTTGCAAGTCTCTTCGGCGGCTTTGGGTACCGGATTGACCTTCACGGAAGCGGTATCGCCCTTCATTTCGAAAACTTCCGGGCATATATTAGTGCAGAGTTCGCAACCGGTGCAGAGATTCGAATCTACCTTCGCCTTCATCTAGTCACCTCCTCCATTCGCTCCATAAGCAACTCTTCGGCTAAACGATCCTCTTTATCGGTGATCTGACCTTCAAGGAACCTAGCCTGCAATTGCTTGGAGAGGCAGTTTACGAATATACTTAAGGCATTATTATACGACCATTTACGCCATACGTCAAGTGGCAAACTGACCTCTCCCTGGTGCAGCACGACCCCGAACTTGCGCCTTTGGGCCGCGCCGGCTATCTTCTTCCCGCGCGAGACCACATCCGACCTCACGGGCAGGGCAAAACACGACCCGAACGCCTTAGAAGGGACGGAGGCCGGGGCATAGAGCACGGCGTCAAGGCCTAATTCCCTTACCGCGGCGGCCACACCCTCGTGTATATGGCGGTATGACGCGACGGTCCCTTCGGGTATCACGCCTGAGCGTTCGCCGAAGACCAAAGAATACGTGATCCCGAGCTCATCATGGTATACCGAACCGCCGCCTGTGGGCCGCCTTACGATCGGCACGCTGTTCATAAGGAACGGGATATCGTCAAGCCGCTGGAATTTGCCGATAGATACGCACGGGTATGTCCAGCGGTATACTCTCAGGGTGGGATCAGACGGCTCTTCGGCCATTCGCTGCATTATCGCCTCGTCGAGGGCCATGTTGGCAGCCGGCTCGCGGGCAGCGTCAATTATCAGGCGCCAGGTTTTTTCCATCTTAAGTTAAGCTCCCTTGCGGCGAGGACTTCATCAAGCCTGCGTACGGGGGTTATATGCGGCGCGCCGGTTAATAATAAAGGGTCTGATCTCGCTTCCGCGGCTATCTTTATCATCGTTTCAGCGAAGGCGTCGAGCGTCTCTTTCGACTCGGTCTCGGTCGGTTCTATCATTATCGCCTCCTCAACGATGAGCGGGAAATATACCGTCGGGGCGTAATATCCGTAATCCAGCAGCCGCTTCGCGATATCGAGCGTCTTTACGCCGAACTCCTTCTTATCCTTCCCGGTGAGGACGAACTCATGCATGCACGGCTCGCCGTCTACGGCCAGCATATAATCTTTTTTGAGCTTCGCCTTCAGGTAATTCGCGTTAAGCACTGCCTCGAGCGTCGCGTCCTTGAGGCCGTCTGCGCCGAGAGATCTCATATAGCAATATGCCTTTATTATCACGCCCGTATTACCGTAAAAGGCGCGGACCCTGCCTATCGACTTTTTCGCGTCATAATCGAAGGAGAGCTTGTTCCTCTTTTGCTTTATCCTGGGGATGGGAAGGAAATCCGCGAGGATCGCCTTGACCCCGACCGGTCCCGCTCCCGGCCCGCCGCCGCCGTGCGGAGTCGAGAAGGTCTTGTGGAGGTTGACGTGGCATACGTCGAATCCCATGTCTCCGGGCCTGGCCACTCCGAGGAGCGCGTTCAAGTTCGCCCCATCCAGGTATAATAACGCTCCTGCCTTATGGACTATATCTGCTATCTCTTTGACGTTCTTCTCGAATAGCCCGAGCGTGTTAGGATTTGTAAGCATCAGGACCGCGACTTCTTCGCTCATTACGCTCTTGAGCGCTTCAAGATCGATGCGGCCGGCTTTATCGGACTTTACGGTTACGACCTCATATCCGCAGAGAGCGGCGCTCGCCGGGTTCGTGCCGTGCGCCGAGTCGGGTATTATGACTTTTTTGCGCGCGTTGCCTTTTGATGTATGATACGCGCGCACGATAAGCATGCCGGTAAGTTCGCCGTGCGCCCCGGCAGCGGGCTGGAGCGTGAACGCGTCCATCCCGCAGATCTTGCAGAGGGCCTGTTCCGTTTCATAAAGCACCTCGAGCATCCCCTGCACGCTCGTCTCGGGCTGGTAAGGATGGAGCCCTGTAAATTGCGGCAGGCTCGCCATCTTCTCGTTTATCTTCGGGTTATATTTCATCGTGCATGAGCCGAGCGGATAGAAATTCGTATCTATGGAATAGTTCAGCTGGGAGAGGCGCGTAAAATGCCGCACGCAGTCGAGCTCGCTTACCTCGGGAAGGTCAGGCCCGTCCTTGCGCAGGCATTCCTGCGGGATGAGCGACTTTATATCGGCATCCGGGACATCGAGCTTTGGGAGCGAATAACCCTTCCTCCCCGGGCTGCTTATCTCAAAGATAAGTTTTTCCATCAGTGTTTCCCCAGGAGTTCGGCGAACCTGTCGAGGTCATCCTTCGACTTCGTCTCGGTGACGCAGATCAGCATGCAATTCTTCATATCGGCGCGGAACCTGCCGAGCGGCAGGCCGCCTATCATGCCATGCTTGAGGAGGTCGCCGGTTATCTTATCCGTCTCTTTCCCGCACCTGACAACGAATTCGTTGAAGAACGGCGCCTCGAACATCAGCTCGAACCCGCTCAATTTAAGTATCTTATCTTTAAGGTAATGGCTCTTTAAGACGTTCTGCCGCGCGACTTCCTTCATTCCTTCCTTCCCTAACAGCGAAAGATGGACGCACGCGGCCAGGGCCATGAGCCCTTCGTTGCTGCAAATATTGGACGTCGCCTTCTCCCTGCGGATATGCTGTTCGCGCGCCTGCATCGTCAGGACGAAACCGCGCTTTCCTTCGATATCTTTCGTCATACCGGCGACCCTGCCCGGCATCTTGCGCATATGTTTTTCTTTTACCGCGAAGAAACCGAGGTACGGCCCGCCGAAACTAAGAGGTATCCCGAGCGGCTGGCCTTCGCCGACCGCGATATCGGCGTTATACCCGCCCGGAGCTTTTAATATTCCGAGCGATACCGGATTTACGCAGGCGATCAGGAGCGCGCCGCAGGAATGGCAGATGGCTTCGATCTTGTCGGCTTTTTCGATGCAGCCGAAGAAATTCGGGTTTTGGACTATTACGCAAGCCGTGGAATCGTTGGCTTCTCTTTTAAGCGCTGCCTCATCAAAGAGCCCGCCGGCATGCGGTATCTCTACGAATTCTATCTTATATCCTTCGAAATAAGTCTTCATTACCTGCCTGTACTCGGGATGCAGGGAGCTCGAGAATATCACGCGGTTCCTCCCTGTCTCCCTTACGGCAAGCATCACCGCTTCGGCCAGGGCTGAGGCGCCGTCGTACATTGAGGCGTTGGCGACGTCCATGCCGGTCAATTCGCAGATGAGGCTCTGGTATTCGTATATCGCCTGGAGCGTACCCTGGCTCGCCTCGGCCTGGTACGGCGTGTATGCGGTAAGGAATTCTCCCCTCGAGATCAACGATTCGACGGCCTGCGGGATATAATGCTCATATGCGCCGCCGCCGAGGAAGGAATCGAGCTTCTGGGTGGAATAATTCTTCCCGGTCTTTTCAAATATAAGTTTTTTCAGCTCGAGTTCAGAGATGCCTTCGGGAAGGTCAAGTTTCTGCAGGCGGAATTCCTTGGGGATGGCGCCGAAAAGATCTTCCGGCGATGCCGCGCCTATGGCGGCGAGCATCTCTTTTTTGTCTTTATCGGTATGCGGGGAATACTTCAAATCAATGCGCTCCGGTCTTTATGAATTCGAGGTAATCCTTCTCTGTCATAAGTGAATCTATCTCGGACTTGTCCTTTATCTCTATCGCGAAGAACCAGCCCTCTTCGTAGGGCGACTTATTGACCAGCGACGGGTCCTTCTCCACGGCGCCGTTCGCCTTTACGACCTTCCCGGATACCGGGGCATATATCGAAAAGGCGGCCTTTACCGATTCCACTACCGCGGCCTCTCCTGCCTTCTCCACCTCTTTACCTATCTTGGGAAGTTCGACGAATACGACATCGGTTATCTCTTTCTGGGCGTGGTCTGTGATGCCTACGTAGCCGGTGCTGCCCTCGACCCTAAGCCATTCATGCGTCTTTGTAAAACGCAGTTTCTCCAGATCGATCATTTTTTCCTCCTATAAAATGGCGTATCCACAACTACGGCCCTCTTCTTTTCGCCGTGGATTATCACATCGAATGTCCCGCCTGTTTTCGAATTTTCCGGCGCGACATACGCAAAACCTATATTTTCTTTCAGGGTCGGCGAATAAGTACCGCTCGTAACGATACCAGCATTCTTCCCGCTCTTTTCTATGATATATCCGGTGCGCGGGATCGCCCTGTCGAGCATCTTAAATCCCACCAGTACCTCTTTTATCCCCTTCGCCTTCCTCTCGAGTATCGCTTTTTTGCCGATGAAATCTTTGCTGAGGTCTAGCGTCTTCTCCAGCCCCGACTCCAATGGTGTTTTTGATTCATCCGTATCAACACCATAAAGCGGGCATCCCGCCTCGAGCCTCAAAGTATCCCTCGCGCCCAGTCCTGCCGGGATGAGGCCGTATCCTTTTCCGGCCGCCAGGATATCGTTCCAGACCTTTATGCTCTTGCCTGCCGGTATGAACATCTCGAACCCGTCCTCGCCTGTGTATCCGCTCCTCGAGAGGAGCGCGTAAGAACCGTCGACTTCCGTCTCGACAAAATGGCGGTGCTTGAGTTGGTCTATGTAGGCTTTACAAAAGTGAGACAATATCTGCTGCGAGGCCGGCCCTTGTATGGCTATCCCGCCGAGCGAATCGTTTATATCTTTTATATCGGCCCCTTCCGCGTTATGGGACCGCATCCATGCAAAGTCCTTTTCAAAAGTGGAGGCATTCACTATAAGGATGTACCTGTCGCCACCTGCGTAATATATGAAAGCGTCGTCGAGCGTTCCGCCGTTATCGTTGCATAACGGGGAATAGACTATGCCTCCCGGGGCGGCCTTCTCTATGTTATTGGTGAAGATCTTCTGCAGGAATTGCTTAGCGGATCTTCCGGAGACCTCAAGCTTCCCGAGGTGGGAGATATCGAAGAGTCCGGCTTTTGTGCGGGTCGCGTTATGCTCCTCGATAATGCCGGTATACTGGATGGGTAAAAGCCAGCCGTGGAATGAAACGACCTTCGCATTAAGACCCTTGTGCGCCTCGTAGAGGGGGGTCTTCCTGTCTTCAGTGGAAGTCATCTATTATTTTTCTAGTTCTATGCTTATTCTCGCGTCGATGGCGATCGAGCCGCCGTCCCCGTCGGCCGGGAAGACCTTAAGCGGATTTATATCGAGTTCCTTTATCATCGGGAAATCCGTGACCAGCTGCGAAAGCCTGAGCAGCCCTTCTTTTATCGAATCTATATCCGCGGGTTTCTCGCCGCGTGCGCCTTTAAGGAGCGCGACCGATTTGATCGAATCCACCATCTCAGCAGCCTCGCGCGGTAGTATCGGGGCGATCTTGAAGCTGACGTCCTTAAGCACCTCGACATAGATCCCTCCGAGCCCGAACATCAGCATCGGGCCGAATTGCGCGTCTTTCGACATGCCCAGTATGACCTCTTTCCCGCCCGAGACCATCTCCTGGACGAGGACGCCGAGGATATTCGCGTTCGGCACGGCAGCCTTGGACTTCCTCATTATCTCGTCAAACGCCGCCTCGACTTCATTGGCATCCTTGAGCCCGACCTTTACGCCACCCACGTCGGATTTATGCAATATGTCGGGCGAAGCGATCTTCATGACGACCGGATAACCCGTCTTCTCTGCCGCAGCCTTAGCCTCAGCCGCGCTCTTTGCGAGGGTGCTCTTCGGCAGCCTGAAGCCGTAGCTTTCTATGATATCGCGCGCCGTATATTCGGGTATCTCTTTCTGCCCTGACTTGGCCGCCGCGTCGAGGATCTTCTTTACCTTATCCTTGTCGACCTTAAAGGTCTTTATCTCTTCCCTGGGAAGGTCAAGCATTCTCTTGTATTTGACCATTATATTGAATGACGCGATGGCGCGTTCCGGGAAGAGGAAATTCGGTATTTTATTATCCTGCAGGATATTCGTCCCTTTCTCCACCATCCTCCCGCCGATAAAACTCGAGAATATGGGTTTGCTGTCCTTGGCTGCGACGAGGACGTCTGCGGTCTCCTTTATCTTACTGTTGCTCTGCGGGGTCAATATGACTATGAGGCCGTTGACGTTCGGGTCCTTGAGCAGCGCGCTTACCGCGATCTTGTACCTTTGGTCGTCGGCGTCACCTATGACGTCGACGGGATTATTCAATGCAGCCGTCTTGGGAAGCGCCCCTCTCAGGTAGTCGACCGTCTCTTTGCTAAGCGGCGCGACTTTCGCGAACTGCGAACGCTCGACCGCATCGACCGCGATTATCCCCGGGCCGCCGGCGTTAGTTATTATCGCGAGGTTCGGGCCCTGCGGAAGTTTCTGGTACGAGAATGCGACCGCGTAGTCGAAAAGATCCTCTATTTTGGCTGCGCGTATTATCCCGGTCTGGGCGAACGCCGCGTCGAATGCCGCTTCCGAACCGGCAAGGCTGCCGGTATGGCTTGAAGCCGCTTTGGCCCCGGCTTTGGAACCGCCGGCCTTGCAGATTATCACGGGCTTTTTAGCCGTGACTTCCCTGGCTACGCGCATGAATTCCTTGCCGTCCTTGACGTCCTCGATATAGCCAAGAATGACCTTGGTGTCGGGATCCTCGCCGAGCGCTTTCAGCAGGTCCGTCTCCGATATATCCGCTTTATTTCCTATGCTTATGAATTTCGAGAAACCTATCTTCTCCTTGACCGCCCAATCGAGGATAGCGGTGCAGAGCGCGCCTGACTGGGAGAAGAAAGCTATGTCGCCGGGAAGCGGCGAAATGGCGGCAAAGGAAGCATTGAGGCGGGCTGTGGAACTTATAAATCCGAGGCAGTTGGGGCCGAGCACCCGTACGCCGTGCTCTTTCGCCACCGCCGCCAATTCCAACTCAAGCTTCTTCCCTTCCGGGCCCGTCTCTTTGAAACCGGCTGTTATTACTATCGCGGCCTTGATGCCCTTCTTTCCGCATTCCTTCATGACTTCGATCACGCCCGCTGCCGGGATCGCGAATACGGCAAGGTCTATATCCTCTTTTACGTCGAGGACCGAGGGATAGCACTTCTCCCCCATGACCTCTGTGTCCTTGGGGTTTATGGGGTATACCTTCCCTTTATATCCGTATTCCTTGAGGTTGAAAAGTACGTCGTGGCCGATCTTGCCTTTTTTGGGGGATGCGCCGATTACGGCGATAGAACGGGGGTTAAAAAGCCTTTCCAGACCATTTGAGCTCATTTCATATTCCTTAGATTTTTTGGGTTGTAAGTTGTGGGATAGGAGTATTTTATTAGGAAGGGGCCAAAAAGTCAACGAAAATTTGCCAAATCCTAGGGATCGCACGCGATCTCTAGGACCCCAGATCCTTGAAATCGCATAGCGATTTCAAGGAAGCCAAATCCTCCGCTATTATTTCTGTGGTGCCAGGATCTCCTTTATTATCTGGATTATCTCTTCCTTTTTCACCGGCTTGTTGACGAACTTGTTAACGCCGGTCTCTATCGCCTTGGCGTATATGTCCCAGTCTCCGAAGGCCGTGACCATGACGACGGGGATGCGCGGGAACTCCTTCTTGGATTTCTCGAGGAAGACCAGGCCGCTCTCCCCCGGCATCGAAAGGTCGGCGAAGACGATATCGAACTTTTCCTTCTTAAGGGCGGCCAGCCCCTCGGGCGAGTTCAGCGCGACCGAGGCATCATGCCCTTCACTTTTCAATATCTTTGAAAAGGCCACGCCAAACTCCACGTCGTCATCGACCAGTAATATCTTCGCCATTTAAACCCTCCTTTTTCAGGACACGAACGGCAGCCTTATCTTGACCTTGGTGCCTTTATTGACCTTGCTTTCGCAGGATATCCCCCCGCCCGCGGTGATGACCATGTCGCGCGCTATGTAAAGTCCCAGCCCGGTGCCCACATCCTTTGTCGTGAAGAAAGGCTCGAATATCCTCCTGAGGTTTTCCCTGGATATCCCGATGCCCGTATCCTCGATGGTGATCTCGATGTCTTTCTTCCCGCCGTTCGTATAGACCCTTATCTGGCCGCCCGTCGGCATCGCCTCGAAGGAATTCCTCATTACGTTCAACATGATCTGGCGCAGCTCGCTCTCTTCGATCCTGGCGTCGGGCAGGTTCCCCTCAAGTTCCTTCATGAACGAGATACCTTTGTGCGCCGCCTCTTTTTCCAGGAATTTCACGAGCGAATCTAGGAGGGCGTTCACGTCGCAGCTCTTGAATCCGGACTTTGACTTCCTCATGAACTTGAGATGTTCCTCGACGACGTCGTTTACCTCCTGGACTTCGTTCATGATGGAGCCTATCAGCGTCTCGGCTTCCTTGGTATCGAACCCCCGGCATTTCTTTATCTCATCGCCAAGGAGCTCGGCGCTGAGGCTGATGGTGCTCAGCGGGTTCCTTACCGCATGCGCTATCTGCGAAGACATCATGCCCACAGCCGCGAGCTGTTCGGCGTTTACAAGCTGGCGGTGCATCCGCCTCTCCCTTTCCGAAAGATATCCCATCGTGACGGCCAAAAGCAGCAGGAATCCCGCCCGGAGCGAGATATCGGTCCAATGGATCTTCATCAGGCAGTCCGGACAGGAAAAAATATAGACGCCCGATACGAGGAGGGCTATCCCTATGCTGGCGAAGAGGCCATAATAAAAAGAATGTATGGCGGCAAGGAGGAAAAATCCCAAAGTGAAGGTCGAATTGAGCCCGCCGGTCATCGGCACGATCACGCTGAGGAAGATAAGGTCGATGATCAGCTCAAGAAAATATATCTTGGGGGCCATGTCTGCGAACTTGAATACGCAAAGGTACAGCGCGAGGTTGTAAATGAAGTAGATCCCGATGAGGATGAGAAAAAAGAACCTGCCATTGGGAGCCATCGGATGGTACATCCCCCAGATCAGCGCGCCGAAGACCGCCAATAACTTGACCAGCGCGAAAACGAAATCCGTCGGGTCTATTTTTAAGCCCAGCCCCTGTGAATTCATCGCAGCTCTTCCTTATATACCCTCAATATCTCGGCCACGCTCCATGCCTGGGATATGGCTCCCCTTGGGTTGTAAGGCGGGTCCCCGTCGAAGATCTCCGATATCGTCCCGAGACCCGCGTCCTTTATGTGCCCGGCGAGAGGCGCCAAAAACCTTTTCGCCTCCTGTCTCGTGTTATTATTCCTGCCGTAAACGTTGAGGTAGGCAACGATAAAATGCCCCAGCAGCCACGGCCAGACCGTGCCCTGGTGATAGCAGGCATCGCGCATGCGCTGGTCGCCGGAATATACGCCGCGGTAATTCCTGTCGTTCGGCGACAGGGAGCGCAAACCGTAAGGAGTAAGGAGCTCTTTCCCGATCACATCGATGACCCTCTTCTCCTTCTCTTTCCCGATCAGCCGGTACGGGAGGCTGAGGGCTAATATCTGGTTGGGGCGCAACGATGCGTCCGGCCCGCCTTCATTGACGCAATCGTAGAGGTAGCCCCCTGCCTCGTTCCAGAAGACGATCTCAAAGCTCTTCTTCGTGAGATGGGCCAGCCGCGCGCATTCGTGCCGGTATGTGAGGCCTAGCTTCTCGCATATATCTTCCATTATCTTCAACGCGTTATACCATAACGCGTTGACCTCGACGGCCTTTCCGCTCCTCGGCGTCACCACCCATCCCCCGATCTTCGCATCCATCCAAGTCAACTGGATATCGGGGTCCTCGGTCGCGATGAGGCCGTCCCTGTCCATCTTTATCCCGAACCGCGTCCCGTTTATGTAGAACTGGATTATCTCCTCGAGGCAGTCGAGCATGTTCGATTCTACGAAATCGTAATCGTTGGTGTATTCGAGGAATTTGTGGATCGCCCAGAAGAACCACAGGGAGGAATCGACGCTGTTATATTCTGGCTCTTTCGCCTTCTCCGGGAACCTGTTCGGTATCATGCCTTCGTCGCAGTATTTCGCGAATGCCAGCAGGATATCCCTCGCCTCATCGTACCTGCCCAGGGTAAGGGTGAGTCCCGGCAGGGATATCAGGGCATCCCTGCCCCAATCCCAGAACCAGTGGTAGCCGGCGGCTATCGTCGATAACCCGTCAGCCCGCTTGATAAGGAACGAGTCTGACGCGTTCGCCAGCTGCACGGCGAAATCATCTTTCACGCCTACCGCTGCGGCGATCTCACTGTGGCGCAGGACCTCGCTCGACTCGAGGACTTCGAGCGAGCGCATCTTGCGGCCCCCGGTCGAGGCGACGACGTACGCCTTATCGCCTTCCTTGAGCAGGAACCCGAGCTCCCCGGGGCTGTAGAGGTCCTCGTGGTACTCGAGGCCCCTTTCTTTTTCGCGCTGGTACTCGAACGATTTATACCAATACCCTGTCCGTTCGAACCTGTCGGCGTTATTGGCCAGGTATATTATCGGGGATTCGCCGTATGGTTTCATTTTGATGTAACCATCGAGGCATTCGACGGACCTGTCGAAGCCGGAATTCTCCATAGATACCCAGTGGTAATCGCGCGCCGCGATAAGCGGCTGCAGTACGAGCTCGAGATAACCCGGCGATTTAAGTACTTTATATGTGATCACGGTCGTATTCTCGCCGTGGACCATGAATACGGCTTTCTCTATCGTCACATCCCCGGCCTTGTAGGTGAATATGGGGAACGGGTCGATCCTGAACTCCTCGAGATATTTGTGGCCTTCCGGGTGGATTATCCCGCCGGGATAATTATTGCAGGAGAGGTTATACCTGCTCCCGTCCTTTAAGACTACGGTCTCCTCGAGCTTCGACAGCATCACCATGCGCGCGAGCGAAGGCCCTGCCGCGGCCACGAGCAGGCCGTGGTAACGGCGGGTGTTCGTCCCGATTATGGTAGACGACGCGTAGCCGCCGAGCCCGTTCGTCTCGATCCATTCCTTGGATGAGGCGGCCTGGAAATCGCCGCATACTTCCCTGCCGAAACGGATCGTCTCGCCGGTCGAGGTCGATGCGTCCCTGAGCTCCTCTTTCGTTATCAGCATATTATTCTAATCCGCCTTTTGCCTTGCCGCCGTCCTTATCCAGCCTGCTGAAGAACTCCTCCGGCCTGAGGCTCTCGATCTCTTTCTCGAAATTCTTCACTTCCTCTCCGCTTATGGGTTTGTTGATGACAGGGCATAATTCGAGCACTTTCTCTTCGATGAATATCGGGGCGCCGGTCCTCACCGCAAGGGCGATAGCGTCGGACGGCCGGGAATCTATTTCAAGGGACTTGCCGCCCTGCTTTAAGGCAATGACCGCGTAATAGGCGTTCTCCTTGAGGTCGCTTATGACCACCTTCTCGATAGAGCCGCCCATCGCGTTGATGAGGTTTACGGCCAGGTCGTGCGTCAACGGCCTTTTGAACTTCTCGCCGTCGAGGACCAGGACGATCGACGTCCCTTCGCTGACGCCTATCCAGATGGGTATCAACCTCGACCCGTCCACCTCCTCCAGGGTGATGACGTATTGCGCTAAAGGAGGAATGAATATCAATGAATATATCCTGGCGAGTTTCATTGCGTGCTCCTGCTTCAATATTAGACCATGCCTATGCAAAAGTCAACACGGGCCGCTCAGATATCCCTGTCGCGGTCGATCTCCATCGGCTTGACCTTTATTACGCTGAAGAAGAGGTCTATGCTCTTCACGTGCTGGACGTGCCTTACCTCTTTTATCATTGGAAGGATGACAGCGGAAAACACCGCACGAAGGACCCCGGAAAGCAAAAATAAGGTCATCAGCCTATAGCCGGAAATGGGCGGCAGGTTCACCGCCAGGAAGCCTCCCAGCAGGGCTCCGCAGCAGATCGCCGTGCCGTTTATGACGTTAAGGTACGAGACGCAACGCGTCCTCTTCTCCGGCATCACGGCATCATATACGAAATTGAATACCGAGAGGTTGTAGCCGGCCCAGACATATCCGGCGAAGAGCTGAATGATTATAAGATAGGTGATGTTTTGAGAGAAGAGCCACAGTACCGGTATCACCGGTATGAAGAACGACGTGAGCCTTATTACTTTTATGTTGCCGACTGCGTCGGCATGCCTGCCCCAGATGCCCATGGTAGAAAGCGTGGCGATGGTGGATGCCAGCACTATGACCGTATAAGTCACGTAACTCAAATTAAGGTCCCTGAGCATATATACGGCGAAGAACGGCGCCGAGATATTCTGGGCGAAACTTATGCTTGCGACGTATATGACGAACTTCACGAAATTCGACTGTTTCGTCCTTTTTACGAAATCCCAGAACGTGAAATAATGCTCCTTGGTGACCTTTATCGGGGGCTCATACATCTTGCTCAGGAAATACCACGATATGAACCGCGATACGAAAGCGAGCCCGAGTATGATCATGAAACCGTAAAGCTTATCCTTGCCGAAGAAGTTAAGGATGAAGCCCGCCAGGAACGCGCACGCGACGGTGATCAACCCCATCAGCCTGTTCCTCCAGCCGAAATATTTTCCCCTGCTGCGCGCCGGTATGTGATCGGACATCAGGCTCGTCCATGCCGGCCCGGGGAAAGCGTTGAACGACGCCGCCAGAGTGATGAATAGGATGAGCCACAGGGCCCTGTTCGTCTTGAACAGTAAGGGTATGAGGCATATCGGAAGGTATATGAGGGCGTGGAAGAAAACGAATATCGTTATTATCCTCATCCGGCTCTTGAGGTGCTCGGTGACATCGGCAGATTTCAGCTGTATCAGGGAAGCGATGAGGCTGGGGAAAGCGGTGAGCATGCCTATCTGCTCGGTCGACGCCTTCAGCGCGACCGCGAACGGGGTAATATACTGGTCGGCGAAACCTACCATCGCCGCGCAGAACGAGCCGTCTATGAAGGAATTCCTGAGGCTTTGCCTTATCTTCCCTCTTTTTTCCATAGCGGCGATATTATAACAATATTTGACATGCAAGTATAGCGCTGTTAAAATCATCCTATGCCTATCCCGTCACTGAAGATAACAAGAAAAGGCGCGACGTGGTTCCGCACCGGCCACCCGTGGATATATAAGGACGACCTCGAAAAAAGCGACCCTTCCTTCTCCGGCTCGATAGTCTCCCTGCTGGATAACAGCGGCAATTTCCTCGCCAAGGCTTTTTATAATGACAGGTCGAAGATCGCCCTGAGGATCATCTCTTACGAGGATGTGCCGGTCGATGCAGGGTTCTGGCGCGGCCGCCTTGCCGCATGCATCGAGTACAGGAAAAAAACCGTGAAGGTCTCGGACGCATACCGCATCGCGCATTCCGAGGCCGACGGCCTGCCGTCCCTCATCGTAGACAGGTACGGAGACCACCTCTCCATACAGACGTTATGCCTCGGCATGGATAACATAAAAGATACTATCGTCGAGGCGCTGAAGGACTTGCTTAAGCCGGCATCGGTCGTCGCCAGGAATGACTCGGCAATAAGGAAGTTCGAAGGCCTGGAAGAGAAGAAAGAGATCCTTTATGGTAAACCACCAGAAAAAACAGAGGTCCGCGAAGGTAATGTAAAATACCTTGTCGACATAATGAACGGCCAGAAGACCGGTTCGTACCTTGACCAGCGCGAGAACCACATCGCCTCGGAAAAATATGCGAGAGGGAGATCTCTTGATTGCTTCGCATACCAGGGCCTCTTCTCCCTGCATATGGCGCTCTCGGCCGATGAAGTCACTGCGGTGGATTCCTCGGGCCCGGCGCTCGAGGCTTTAAAGGAGAACGCGGCGCTCAATGGGATTACGAAGATAAAAACAGTCGAGGGTAAAGTCTCTGAGACTTTAAAATCATTCCAGAAGGAAGAAAGGCAGTTCGATCTCATTGTACTCGACCCGCCCGCGTTCGCGAAGTCAAAGAAAGACATACAGGCCGCGGCACGCGGCTATATCGACATAAATTTCAGGGCTATGAAATTATTAAAAAGAGGCGGGCACCTTATGACCTGCTCGTGTTCTTACAACCTTTCGGAAGGGCAATTCATGGAGATCCTTGAGGCGGCCTTGTCGGAATCGCGCAGGCGCGCGCGCCTCATCGAGAAACGCATCCAGCCTGCCGACCATCCCATCCTGCTCAACTTCCCCGAATCCAATTATCTTAAGTGCATAGTACTTGAGATGGTTTAACCTCAAGTATTTCGTCCTTGAAATAGTCTAGCCTCGCTCCCCGCCTTAATATGCCGGAAGAGGGACTTGAGGATATTCTCGTACGGGTCGTCTATCTCCAGGAGTAGTTCCCAAACGGCGCGGGCGCGCTGGTATTGTTCTGGTTTTGTGGGCCGCGGAGCGCCTCCTCCGTCGTGCCATCCTTCCGGGGTATTGAACCAGTATGAGCTCGGCCCGTGTTCATAGACGATATAATAACAACCGTATGCGGCCTTAAGCGCCTCTTCCTTGAGCCCGAGGTGGTACATCGTCGCGGCCATGAAATATGTGGAGCCGGGCCATATCTCCCTGGCCATGTTTATATTTATATCGCTGCCGTCGGCGTTCTTGCTGTTCATGGCGCCGCAGTCGCCCACGCCGTCGCCGTTAAAATCGCACAGCGGCACTACGCACATTTCATAGACCTTTTTTAAATATTTGACCATCCTCTCGCGCGGAAGTATATCGGGCAGTTCCGACGTCTCGCAGAACCGCTGGCCGTTCAACCCGTCGGCCATTATCGCCCCGGAATTCTTCCCCGCGGTGTCCATCCTGTAATATTGGCCCGCCTCATCCCACAGCTGCTTGTCGAGGTTAGCCCTCGCTTTATCAAGGAGCCCGAGCGCTTCTTTAAGTATGGGGTCTCGCTGGACGTGCGCCAGCTTTACCATCGCCTCGAGCGCGCCGATCCAGAGCCCGCCGCACAACAGGCTGGTGCCATATAAGCCCCACGCGTCGTAGGTGTTGTCCGAGCCGTTGTTATTCGGCAGGCCGTCGCCGTCCGTGTCCTGGGATTTCATGTAATCATAGGTCATCTTCACCGCCGTCCAGCAGTAATCGAGGAACTCCCTGTCCTCGCGGACATAATAATACCTGGCGACCTGCTGGATGAACTTGGCATGCAGGTCTTTCCAGTGCAGTTTGTTCGTCCCGTAGGCGTCGAATTTGAAGAACGGGTCGCCGGTAGGCACGCCGAAGTCGTGCGGCGTCTGGTGGAGGCCGTCGTAATACATGATACCGTCGGCAAAACACCTCAATATATCCCGTTCTATCTCGGGCCAGAACTTGAGCGTCAGTATCGAGCAGTAATGCCTTACGTCGAAAGTCTCGCAGAACGGGTACCCGATCGATTCCATTACGAAGAACTTATGGTCGTCCTCGTGGAGCCCCATGTATTCCCGCTCATGCCCGGACTTAAGCCCGGATTCATAGAACGTCCCGCCGAACTGGGTATAATACAATTCGTTGAATGCCGCGGTCTTGAGCCAGGCGGGGTATTTCTTGTTCTTTATGACCGGGTTCATCCACGCGTCGACCTTCCTCTCCCATTCAGGGTAATTTGCGAGGGCCTCTTTCGCGATATTGAAGGACTGCGCGGAATCGCGCCCGAAATATTCGGTATACTTCCTCCACCACTCGGTGCCGGTGACGCGCGGGTCCCCGAATTTCACTACCGGGAAATCCCACGAAAGGACGATCGGCACTGTCTTTGACTCGCCGGGATCAAGCGCGACCTTTACCGCTATGGCCCCTGCCGAATCGGAATCGTCTAGCCGCTTGTTATCCAAAAGGCCGTCGGACTTAAAATCCCTCCAGATCTCCGAGCCGTCGCCGTCCTTGTTCCAACTGAGCGCGTAAGACAGCGTTTCGCTCTTGCCCGCCTTCGAGGCGATGCACCATTCCGAACCCTGAGTTTCAGGAGTATTGTCCGGGCCGGCGGCCTTTAAGACTGTCCCGGTGATCCCGCCGTCTTCTTTGAGGTTATTTTTATATCCCTTCCGGGGCAGGGAACCGCTGAAAGGCGGCTGCGGCCAGGTGAACATTACCGAGGCCTCGGCCTTTTCTTTTGTCGGGTTTGAAAATTTGAACTGCCACACGGCTACCGGATACGAGGTCTCTTTATAATTATTGGTGATTATCGGGGAGAAGAACTTCTGCGAGATATCGAGGGTGAAGCAGTCATACGTGACCCACCCCTTTGGCTGGAGGGCGTAATATGCGGCTTCGCCCTTCTGTAATTTGTCCCACGCCGGTTTCAGCGAGGGGTTCGTCCCGAGCGTCTTTACTTTAGCCGGCCTGTTCCCGACTTTCTCATAGACATGGAACGCGCCCTCGTAAAGCCAAGTCTGGTCATAAGCCCCGCACTTGAGCGCCCAAGGCCCGAACGCGCCGGAGATGCTGTACATGAAAGATCCGGCCCCGAACCCTCCGAGGGCCACGCCCCTGTCAGGGCACGAGCTCGCGGTATTGGAAGGCACATCTCCGAGGCCCCTCTTCCAGGCGCAATCGGGTATCTCGAAAAAATCCCTCTTCCCTGTCATCTACTCCAGGCTTTCTTCCTTTATTACTTTTATCTGCACCGGCGCTTTAAAGATGCCGCCCTGCTTTCCGTCGTCGTATACCCTAACCGCTATCACATTTCTCGACTTGAGGCTCAAGATGTCCACGGGGATCTCGTAATTCCTTTCTTTCTCCCATACCGACTGGACATGCGGCGGGAACATGCCGCTTTGGCCTACGAGATTCTTGTTGACGAAGGTCATGTCGACGTCGTCGATGCCGCCGAACTGCAGGATTATCTTGGCGCCTTTCTCCTTCCAGGCCTCCGCCTTATTCTTGGGCACCTTGAAGCCGCACACGTACCACGCGTATCCGTCGTAGTTCGCAAATCCCTGCGTCTCCCAGGTCGCCGGCACATCCACCTCTTTCCATTCCTTTCCCGGAGAGGCCAGTCCGGCCCATTTGATATCATCGCCGGTCCTGAAATACCATTTGCCGGAGAGGTCCAGCGTATCAAGGACCTTCTTCGGCTTGGTGAAGCCGCAGAGTTTCATCGCTTTCTTGATATTCGCGTTCTGCATGAAGCATTTCCAGACCATCCCGGTCCTGTAGTTCTCTATCATGAGGACTATCGGGCCTTGGTCGATGCCGATATATTTCGACGAGACCCAGTTCCTGTCCCAGTTGAACGCGTCGACGAACCCGTATTTGCCCCAGATCTTATCCTTGTAATTTGCGTACATATATCTGGCCGCCTTTATCGAGAGGTCCGGGGTAAAGATGATCGAGGATATCGCGGCTGTCGGTGATACCGTGCCGTCGTTATCGCCGTTAGGGGCGCCGTATGCCCTGTATCCGTCCGGCCCGTCGCAGGCTGTCAGGCCCCAGCAGTCAGGGCCGTAGGACTTGCTCCGGTTCATGTTATCTATGCACCATTGCCTGTTCGCCAGCGTCGCCTGGACAGAGTTCTGGAAATAATCCATGAAGCTATCCTCTTTACCCTTGAAATCGACATAGCAATGCGAATACTGGTGCGTGAATAACGGGGGCGGGCCCGTGAACTTGAAGCCCTTATATGCCGTGAGCCCCCTGCCGTAGGCGCTCCACGAATCAGGCGGCATCGGGTGCGTGCCGGAACCTATCCCCATAAAATACAGCACCAGGTGCTCTGAGGTATAACCCGACCACCTGTAAGGAAGGAACCCCTTGTCCGGGTACCAGCCCATGCTCGGCGTGGTGCCGTTGTCCATCATCCACGCCCAATCTACCCTGTCACAGATCTCCTTCGCGAGGCCTTCTATCTCGGTGTCTTTGTAATATTCCCCGACGAAGACGACGCCGGCCAGGAGGAGGGTCGTATCTATCGAAGAGAGCTCGCAATCGCCCCAGCGCAGGCCTGTCTTCATGTCCAGGAAATGGTAATAGAAGCCGTGGACGCATTCAGCCCTGTCCCTGAAGAATTTAAGCGTCGTGATTATCCTCTCCTTGACCTTATCCTCGGGTATCCATCCGCGCTTCGCGGCAACGCACAGCGCCGGCAGTCCGAACCCGACCGAGGCGATGCTCGCCATAGGCGAATTATCCTTGAGGAGGGTATTGCAGGTGTCCTTGATAAGCCCGTTCTCGGGATTCGCCTCCTCCCAGAAGAACATGCATGCCGAATGTTCGATGAGGTCAAGGAACTGGTCGTCGGTCATCGTAGACAGCTTAGGAGCCTCCCACCTGACGGGTTGCGGCTTGATGACACCGGTCCTTTCGCCCGACAGGGTAAGCCCGTCCAAATAGATCACGCCGGTGAACGGCTGTCCGTAATCGTTATGGAAAGTGATCGAAAAATTATCCATATTATACCAGTCGTATATCGATTTGAAATCCGCCAGCGGGACCGTGACTTTCTGCCATTCCGTAGTCACGCCTGCCGGGAGGTATGTCTTTATATCCAGCTTTTCCTCGAACGACGAGCCGTCTTTCATCCCTACTTTAAATACTTCTCCGCCCTTCTCGCCCTTCACCCAGAAAACGACGATCCCGTATTTGCTCAGGTCCTTTCCGACCAGGCCGAACCAAAAACCCGATTCCTGTTTCTCTCCGCTTACGTTATATTTCAGCTGGCATACCTTCGCGCCTTCGGTGCGGGCGCCTTGCGAGGTATAGGACTGCTTCGCTGTCCCCTTATTCTCCCATGCCCCCTGCATCGCGCTCGGGATAAGCAAATCCCCGCCGGAACTCTCCTGCGCGCGGGCGATCCCGTTAAATGACAGGACCAGCACCGTTGTCCACGCCAACACCCTCATCGCCGTCAGCATCACTGCCTCCTATTTTGTTCCCCACAAATATGCGAAAGTGAAAAGTATCCCGAAAGAGAGATGTATCGCTATCGTAAGAGCGTTTGCCGGCAACAGCTCTTTTATCTTGTCGAAATACATATCGACAATCTTTATCGCTTTTATAGCGACAGGCAATGTCACAAATGTTATTACCGCTGTGAACGGGAAGATCCTGGCGGCTATGCCGGCCAGGACTATGACATACACCGATATTAAAAAGAACTTGTAATATCCGACCGCCTTCGCCTTCCCTACCATGACTACGGTATTGTTCTTGCGCGTCGCCTTATCCGCCTCGTAATCCGGGAATTGGTTTATGAATTGTACGAGCGAGATTAGTATAGCGATGGGGATAGAGGCGAAAAACGCCTCCCACGAAAGCTTCTTCGCCTGGACATAATATGCGCCCAGTACCATAAGCGTCCCGAACCCGAAACCCGTCGTCACCTCGGATAGCCGCGTATAGCCTATCTTCAGAGGGTCGGCGTTATAAAAATACGCGATAAATACTCCCACGATACCGATCAGCAGGATCGTATACCCTCTGCAAATGTAATTGAGATAAAGGCCGATCGCGCTTCCCGCCGCGAAGCAGATAAATCCCGCCACTTGCACCTGCCGGGGCTTGAGCGTTCCTTCGCGCAAGAACCTGACTCCGCCGCTAAAAGGCGTGGGTGTCTTGTTGATGACATCGTTTCCCGTCTTGAAATCGTAATAAGCGTTGGTGAAATTGAGGCCGCCGTGTATGAATATGCCGCCTATCAAGGTAAGCCAGAAGAGCCCCCAATCAAAAACCCCCGTATCGTGGCGTGCGACCGCCGCACCCAACGCGATGGGGATTATAGCCGCCGTAAAGAATTGCGGCCTGACCGCTGTTATCCAAAGGAGTATCCTGTTCATATTTTAAGCGGGTCGGAGGTTCTTTCCTCTCGGACGGCAAGGACGAATAAAAAGTCTGAAAGCCTGTTAAGGTAGGCCAGTATACAGGGATCTACCTTGGCCTTGCGGCCAAGTTCGACAACACAGCATTCGGCCCTGCGGGCGACCGTCCTTGCTACATGCAGGACCGCCGAACTCTCATTGACCCCCGGAACAATAAACCCCGAAGGCATATGGACGCGGCCTTCCATCAGGTCTCCGAACTGTTCGAGCATCTTCACGTCGCAATTTTTCACCGGGGGGATGGCGGCCTTCCTGCCGCCGGACGAGATGCATCCTATCACTTTGAAAAGATCCCTCTGTATGAGCGCGATCTTCTTTTTCACGGAGCGGTCTTTTATCTTCGCCTTCGCGAGCCCGAGGAAAGAGATCAACTCGTCTATCGCGCCCTGTGCTTTTATGCACGGGTCGCATTTGGAAACGGCCTTCCCGCCGCAGAGACGTGTCCTGCCGCCGTCGCCTGACCTTGTCGTGATACGCATCACCTGGCCCCTCGGCTAACTTCAGGGACAATCCTGTACCTGGCGGTCACAGTCGTCTTCATGCCCCCGCGCACGCTGAACTCTCCTGTCACTATACACCACTTCGGTTTGCACGATGAGACGACGTCTTTGAGTATCCTGTTCACCGCGTTCTCGTAGAATATTCCCATGTTCCTGAAGCCGAGGATGTAATATTTCAGGGACTTCAGCTCTATGCATGACCTGCCCGGCATATATCTTATCGTTATCGTACCAAAATCCGGAAGGCCGGTCTTCGGGCAGACCGAGGTAAACTCGGGTATCTCGATCTTTATATCATAATCTTTGTGAAAACTCGGAAAGGCCTCGATAGGCGGCAGTCTGTCATTTATGCCCTTGCCGGCATGCTTAGCAGTATATTCTTTCTTCATGAGTTTATTCGCGCTCCCTGGGATGTTTTACTGGCTCGACAGAAAAAACCCGGAAACCCTGAAATATATAAGAAGGGTTATGATATCGCACGTGGCCAGGACTATCGGCCCGGATGACAACGCCGGGTCTATCTTGAACAGCTTGAACAAAAACGGCAGGCAGGAACCGATGACGCCTGAAAGGATTATCGACATCGACATCGAGATCGCCAGCGCCGCGCCCAGGTTCGCGTTTGCCTGCCACAGAGTGGCGACCCCGCCTACAAGCAAGCCGCATATAAGCCCTACGATGATCCCGACGGACATCTCCTTCTGGAGCAGCCACCTGACGTCCTTGAAAGACGCCCTGCCGAGGGCCATGTTCCTTACCACTATCGTTGACGACTGCATCCCGATGCTTTCGGAAAGACCAAGCACTATCGGGATAAAAAGCGCCAGCGCTATGACCGACTTCATGTCGCGTTCGAACCATCCGAGGATGAACGCGGACACGAACCCGCTGATTATGCTTATCGCGAGCCACGGCAACCTCAGCCTGACTATTCGCGGTATTGACCTTGAGGTTATCTCGTCGACGCCGGTACCGACTATCTTGGCGATATCGTCTTCGGCCTCGAGTTCGGCTATATCTACCATCTCATCGGCCGTTATTATGCCGACGAGTTTCTCTTCGTTGTTGACTACCGGCAGCGCGAGGAACCTGTGCCTTATGAAGTACCTTACCACCTCTTCCTGGTCCATCTCCGCGTGCACCTTTACCACGTTCTTGATCATTATATCCCTTACGTGTACGCCCGGCGCGTGGCTCAAAAGGTCGCGCATCTGGACTACGCCTACAAGATGGCCGCGGGGATCTACCACATATATATAGGAGGGCTTTGATACTTTCTCCAGCGAGGCGGTGCGGAAATGCTTTATAGTCTCTTCTATCGTGGATTCGCCGGAGACCGCCAGGAACTCATTCTTCATTATAGAGCCCAGCGTCTCGCCTTTTACCCTTCTAATGGTCATCTTCCGTCCTGATTTTGGGTAATATTATAAAACAAAAAGCCCCCTGATTCAATCATCAAAGGGCTTTCAGTAGATATCCTGATGAGCCTCCGCGCTACTTATGCGCGTTCGTCCCGGCCTGATAACCGGCTTGATAACCGGACTCATAACCCTTGGTGTAGCCTCTCTCGAACCCGCCCGAATCCGCTGCCGGAGCCGGAGCTACCTGCTGAGGAGCCGGTTTTTCATCCGGCATAAGCGCATCGGCTATAACGCCCGCCGCTATCCCGGTACCCGCTCCTATGAGCGCGCCCTGACCGGCCTTGCCGCCTGAAGCGCCTGAAGCTACGGCACCCGTCGCTGCGCCGATCAAACCGGTCTTAATGAGACTGCTGGCGCCGTCAGCAAATACCGGAGCTGAGACAGATAACATAAGGGCAATTACCACTACAAATATTACCGCTATACGCATCTCTTCCCCTCCTTATTGGTTAAATTATACCACAGAAAGCCAAAATGTCTATACCCTTACCTTACCTTCTCGGCGAGGGCCCTGTAGTTCTCCTTCGGATCGCCTTTCCCGAATATCCCGCTCCCGACGCAAGCGAGGTCGACGCCCGCCTCCTTTATCATCAGGATATTTTCCGTTTTCAAGCCGCCGTCCATCGCGATTATAGGCCTGCCGCTGCGCCCTTTTAACGCGCGCGCCTTATCGCATACCTCCGGGATGAACTTGCTGCCGTAAAAACCCGGGTTCACGGAAAGGAAAAGCAAGACATCAATATCCTTGAAATATCCCTCGACTTTCGACACGGGTGTCTCCGGGTTTATCGCGATGCCCGCTTCCATGCCGAGCGCGCGGATCTTCGGGATGAGCCCGGCCGGGTCCTCTTTGGATTCATAGTGGAAGATGATCCTTCCCGCGCCGGCCCTTTTGAAGGGTTCGAGGTATTTGCCCGGCTCCTCGACCATGAGGTGTATCTCAAGTTTCAGCCCCGTCTTGACCTTCGCCAGGTCCCCGGCAGATATGCTCTTCGACGGGACGAATTTCCCGTCCATTATGTCTACTTGGACCAGGTCGCAGAAACCTCCGGATTGGGCGATCATCCTTTCCAATTCGCCGGGTTTGTCGGTCAGCAATGCCGGTACTATCCTCATCAGGTCGCTCCTTTGTTTATATAATCGAGTAAGAATTCCGCGAGATTATTTGAGGCGAGATCGACGTCCCTCTTGAGGCGCAGCAGCCTCGGCAGCCACAAGAGCTGCAGGAAAGACCTCGGCAGCTCATCCAACAGCGTGTCGCTTACCGCCTTCATGGCAATAAAGGGTATACCATGTTTTTTTGCCACCGATAAGACCGCCCCTGATTCCATGTCAACGATGATGGCTCCTTCCCTTTCTGCTGCGGCCGTCTTCTCCTCACAAGTAAATAACGGACGCGGGGAGCAGAACAACTTACGGTCTTCCGGGTCGGATACCACCACGTCACCGATCTTAAGGTCCCTGGAAAGCGCGCCGCAAAACCCGGCCGAGATTATCAGGTCGGGCTTGAAATCCCTTATGATATCCTCAGCCGTCACCCCGGCCTTGTCCGCGCCCATGCCGCTCCTCGCCAGTATCACATATCCGTCCGCCGCCTCTATCACGGGCCGCATCGACCTGAAAAGATCGATCCCCAAACGGCGCGCCAGGGGCCTGAGTTCCCAGTAAAACGCGAAGATAACGGCGATCTTTTTCATTTCCGGCTGATATTCTTAAGTTTATTTTTGACTTCCTCTATCAGGACGTCGGGCGTCGACGCGCCCCCGATTATGCCCACGGACTTCACGCCTTTTAACGCGGAAGGCTTCAGGTACTTCGCGCTCTCTATCTGGATAGTGTTCTTGTTGTAATTATGGCAGAGTTTCTTGAGCTTCAGGGTGTTCGAACTGTGATGGCTTCCGACAACTATCATGAGGTCGACCTTTTGGGCAAGCTTTACTGCGTCTTCCTGCCTCTTCCTTATGTCGGCGCATATGGTGTTGATTATCTTTATTTCATGCGCTACCCTCATCACCTCGGCGACGACGTCCCTGCAGAGCTCCACCGAATGGGTAGTCTGGAAGATAAGCCCGACCTTGTATTTCAGTTTCGCCTGGTCCACCTCTTTATGGGTGGCTACCACGAGCGCCTTGGCGCTCAGGTGGCCCAGTATCCCTTTTATCTCGGCGTGGTCTTTATCCCCCACTATCAGGACCTGGTAGCCTTCCTCTTCCAATTTCTTCGCCGCGATCTGCGCCTGCCTGACGATGGGACACGTGGCGTCGACTATCTCTATCTTCTTCGCCGCGACCTTAGCCCTCTCGTCGGGAGATATCCCGTGCGCGCGAATGATAAGTATACCGTCTTTTTTTACGTCATTTATGCTCTTCGTTTCCCTCAAACCCCTTTCGGAAAGTTTGCGGGTTATGGCGTCGTTATGCACGAGCTCGCCGGTTATGTAGGCCGGCACGCCTTTCGAAAGCGCTTCTTCGGTCAGCTTGACCGCGCGGTTCACGCCGAAACAGCATCCTATCTTCTTGGGTGTCAATATCCTCATTTCTTTTCTCCCTGTTTCACGTAACCTTTCGAGCGGAACCAATCCACTGATTTTCGGAAGGCGTTCCCGATGTCGCCCTGCGGGAGCCCGAGTTCCTTTACCGCCTTTGAGCAGTCGAACGCGAACGGCTTGCCGCCAAGCCTCAAGCCCTCCCACGGGATCAACGGCTCTTTATGCGTAATATACTGGCATACCTTCTGCGACACAAAACCAAGCGGCAAAAAAAGCGCCGGGGGGAATTTCATCGCAGGCTTCGGCTTGCCTGACGCCTTGCTTAAGATATCAAACACTTCATCGAGTGTCAGGTTATCGGCTCCGAAGATATAGCGTTCCCCGGTCTTTCCCTTCTCTGCCGCGAGCAGGTGTCCGGCGGCGACATCCTCCACATCGATATAATTTATGACGGTATCTATATAACCCGGGAGCCTGCCGTTCAGATAATCGAGTATCATCTTCCCTGGCGGGGTCAGGTTATAATCCCCTTCGCCCACAGGCGTAGTCAGGCTGACGGTGACGATCGGCAGCCCTGCCTTGACATATTTAACCGCCTCCTGGTAAGCCAGCCATTTTGAGCGGGCGTAGTGGCCCGGCATATTCTCCAAACCCAGGACCGCTCCTTCGTCTGACGGTTTCTTTTTCGTGCCCCCTTTTAAAATGGCCGCCGTGCTGGTAAAGATGACCTTATCGACCCCTTCTTCGAGCGCGGCCTGGAATAAATTCTTCGTCCCTGTCCAGTTGATATCATAGACTTCCTTGGGATTCGCATACCAGAGATGGACATAAGAGGCGAGGTGGTATACTGTCTTTACCCCGGCAAGTGCTTTTTTGAGCGAATCCTGGTCGCGCAGGTCGCCGTAGGCGAACTCGACATCGCATTTCAGTTTCTCCTCCCCGATGAGGTTAACGAGATTGGAATTCTTGCGCACGAGGCAGCGGACCCGGTCCCCTCTTTTGTCCAATAACCTCACTACGTGCGAACCCACGAACCCGTTCGAACCGGTGACGAGTATCATCTTTTAGTCTCCTGTTTAGGCGGCATCCAATATATGAATAACCCGAAACCCGCCCAAGAAAGTTCCCGTATCCTCTTTATTATGCTGAGCGCGACCCCCATCTCCCCTCCTATGCCGAGGGCCGCCAGCGCCGCGTAACCCGCGCCTTCCTGGACGCCTATCGCCGCCGGAACGAAGAAGAAAGCCGAATTAGCCGTCTTCATGAAAACTTCTATCACGAACGCTTTTACCCAATCGACCGGGACGCCCAAGAAATATAATATTATATAGACCTCTATCGCTCCCGCGGCCCACCCAAGCAGGTGGAACGCGAAAGAACCGCAAAACCGCAGCCGCTCCTTAAGGTAAAAATCCCCTATTGTCCTGTCTATCTCTTCGATGCGGTCCTGCTTATCCTCAAAGGTCCCGCTTAATTTAAACCTGCGCGCGAACCGCAGTCCCACCATGAACAGCCCCTTCCTCTGGAGCAGGAGGAAGACTACAAATAACCCTAGGACGCCTATGAACGTCCAAAGTATCCCGGCGGCGACAACGCTTTCAAGCCGCAAAAATTTCAAGGCCAGCACGACGCCTATGAGCAGGAACGCGATCTTGCTCAGGAAGAGCGTGGTCTTGGCGATCACGACGCTGGCAAGCCCGTCGACCATATCGACGCCGTAGCGCCTGTTCAGAAGGATCGCCTTGACCGGTTCCCCTCCGATATACGCCGACGGGGTCGTGTAGTTAAGCGCTTCACCCGCCTGGCGCACCAGGAAAAACCTCCAAAGGCCCGGTAGTTTCACTCCTCTCCTGAATGACAGCCGCCAGCCCATCGTGTCGAAAAAATATATTACGAGATAAGCGAATATCACGGCCAATATGCGCCAATTTAGCGATACTACCTGGCTCCATATAAGCGCAGGGCCGGACCTCGCGATTATCCAGGCGAAAAGCGATACCGCGACGATAAATATTATTTTTTTAAATAAGCTCATTACTGCCGGCCTGTCAAATATTTGAAGTTCACAGCCAAAAGGACGATGCAGAATATATTGGCGCCTATCGCTCCCAGCCAGAGGAAAAGTTCCATCCTGTTCAGGACCGCGAAAAGCAGGACCACGAGCGAAAGATCACCGGCGCAAAAGACCTCGATCGCGCGATCGGCGGCCGTTATCCTTTTTATCTCCCCCTCCGGCGCTTTCGGCATGCCATGGATGGCCGGGCCGAAGTTCATCGTCTTCTGCAGTATCGCCACAAATGTCGACAAAAACGTTCCTATGCCCGCCGCGACACCCAGGAATAGCATTATCGGGTCCTGGGTAAGGCGGAAGAGCCCCACGCTGATCCCGACAAAGGTAAGCGTGTGGATGCAGCAGTCTACCACAGTGTCCATCCAGCTCCCGAACGTCGAAGAGAGCCCCCTCGCCCGCGCCACTTCCCCGTCGCAATTGTCGAGGATATAAAACATCTCGAACATGACGGCGCCGGCTATAAAGCCCGCTTTTGTCCCGGCCGAGAAAAAAAGGAACGCCAGGATCCCGGCCAGCCCCCCCAACAGGGTTATGAAATTAGGGTGCAGTCCGGACCTGATAAAAAAACCCGTGAACGGCGCAGCCAAAACGCGATTTATGCTTCTCATCCCCCAACCCTCCCGGTCCCCGCCTTCCGGCGATCAGCGTATCTTCAGGGATTCGGCTTTCTTTATATCTTCCGGAAAATCTACCTCGGTCCACTTCAACCCGGTTATCTCCTCGATCCCGGCCGGGACGTGCCTGATAAAATTATCGAGCGCTTCTTCGTAATCGGCCCCCCGGTCCAGGGCAATAGTCTCTTCGACGGCTTTAAGGAATTCCCTCCTGTGAGCGGCCGATGTCTTGAAAAAACCGACACCCTCGCCCACCTCATCGTGTTTGCGCGTTATCCGCCGCGCTATCTGGGTAACCCTCCAGCCGAGGACCGCGACCTTCATCTCCTCCCCGCTCTCGCTGAAATGCCTGTCTATAAGAAAACAATTTTCATTTTTGGAGCCGATAAGCCTTCCGATCAGGCGCGATTCAAAAACGACGTCGGCGTCCATCAACAAAAGGTCATCCGCTGTTGAAAACTCCCTCCGCGCGACCCACAGGGAGACGATACTGCCGAGTTTATATTCCCTGTTTTCGATATATCTTATCTTCGCGCCGTTATGCTCTTCTCCGACCGCCTCCGCAATCATCTCCTTAAGATAGCCGGTGACCAAGCATATATCCCTGACGCCGGCGGCCGCGAGGGAATCGAGCATGCGTTCCAGGATGGTCCTTCCACCGATACGGATAAGGGATTTCGGGGTCTTGTCAATAATGGGTTTTAGGCGGTTGCCGATCCCGGCCGCAAGTATTATCGCTTTCACCCCGCCGCCCTCTTTCCTTTATGCGGGCCAGGTTTCCTTAGCACGGACTTTAACGACGCCAAAAACCTGCGCGCATCACCGGCGGTTATCTGCCCCATATTCGCTATCCTGAAAATGACCTTCTTGAGTTTTGACTGGCCCGCGTAGATGATAAAACCTTCCGCTTTCAGCGCATCATGCAACCTGGTGTAAGTCATCCCTTTAGGGAGGCGCAGCGCGGTTATCGTATTCGAAAGGTATTTTGGCGCGATGAGGTATTCAAAACCGGCGGCCTCGAAACCTTTCCTTAGAAAGACCGCCAGGTTTTTATAACGTTTAACGCGGTTATTCACCCCTTCTTTCAAAAGCTCGTCGAGCGCGACATCCAGGGCGTAAAACGCCTGGACCGCCGGCGTAAAGAGCGGCTCGCCTTTCTTCTGCCCCTCGAGATTCGAGGGGATATCGAAATACAACGAACGCGGGGCGATCTTTTTCAGCCCTGGCAGGGCGGTCTTTTTTACCAGCACAAACGATATCCCGGGGATGCCCTCTATGCACTTGTTGGCGGTCCCGACGCAAAGCCCGACGCCCGCCTTACCGGGATCCAGTTCTTCGCCGCCCAACGCGCTTATGGAATCCAGGAGATAGAGTTTTTTGTATTTCCTGCACAGCTTGCCTATGCCGTATACGGGGTTCAAGATCCCGGTCGACGTCTCGTGATGCACCATCGCTATAACGGAGATATCTTTATTTTTCCTTATCTTTTCTTCAGCGGCATCTATATCCGGCGTCTTTTTCACGTCGGAGGCAAGGTTTATAAGGCCTATGCCGTGCCTTCTCGCTATCTCGGCTATCCTTCCGGCGTAAATACCGTTATTAACCACCAACATCTTTTTGCCCCGCGGGACAGACGAGACGACCGCGGCCTCCAATGCCGCCGTACCTGAACCGGTAAAGAATACAGCCTCGTAAGCTCCGGCTATGCCGAACGCCCGGAGCAGTTTTTTCGCGCAGCCTGTCATGAGCCTGCCGAACTCCGGTTCCCGGTGGCACATATCCGGCGCGAGAAGCGACCTCCTCACCTTTTCCTTGATATTCACCGGCCCGGGATTCAACAGTACGTATCTTTTCATGCGTTTTTGAACCTTTTCGCTATCTCAGGAGGGGCGATGCCGACCCTCGGCACTTTTTCCGAAGGATCGCGCCCCACTTTTACCAGGATAAAACTCGGCCCCTCTTTTTTCAGGCAATCCTTGAATGCTTCGGCAAAATCCTGCCCGAGGTCTTTCTTTATGACGTTTTTTATCCCGCATCCTTCGGCTGCCCGCGCCAGGTCCACCCGGGGGGAGATGGTCGGCTGGCCGCCCGTCGAATCATAGCATTCGTTATCGAGCACTACGTGGATATAGTTTTTTGGTGAGATATTCGATATCATCGAAAGCACGCCGAAGTTCATGAGCAGGTTACCGTCCCCGTCCAGGACGACGACCTTCTTTCCCGGCCGGGCCATCGCGAACCCCAGGCCGATCGATGACGCCTGGCCCATAGATCCGAGCATATAGAAATTCCGCGGCCGGTCTTTCGCGTTGAAGGCATCGCGGGAGATGAACCCGTTGGCGCAGACGACATATTCGTCGCCTATAAGGGAGATTATCTTCGTTATCGCCTCGCGCATGATCATTCCAGCGTGTCCTCTTTGATGAAGATGCAATATGGCTTGCCTTTCGCGATCTCTTTATCGGCCTCGGCCAGGGCCGCGGCGAGATCCTCCCTGCCGCATACGCTGTTGCGGATACCGAATGTCTCCATAAGCTCGACGCAATGCCTGCCCATGATTATGTGCTCCGGGGCGTCCTTCCCGCCGTATCCGCGGAAACTGACAAGCATAAGGACCGGGATGTCATAGATCATGTTGAGGCTGGTGAGGACATTCAGTGAATAGCCCAGGCCGGAATTCTGCATCAGGACGCAGGGCTTTCTTCCGCCGAGATACGCGCCGGCCGCCATGCCCAGCGCAGTGTCCTCCCTGACCGCCGGGATATATTCCCCGGCGAGGGCGGTTATTATGCCTCCCAGGAGGGAACAGGGCACACCGGTAAAAAAATCGAACCCCAGGCCTTTAAGTCTCGTCTTTAGCGTTGTCGCATCCATACCGCTTCCTATCAGACCGCCCTGGCGAACTTCCTGTATATTATATTGGATATCTCGTCTTCGAGGTCATGCAGGAATTTCAGTTCGGCGTCGGCCCTCTGGTATTCGTTCACATCCATATACCTGAGAAAATCCCTCAGGCCCATGTCAACGATCTCGTAGGGGATAGCCGGCTGGCCCATCTCGCCCAGCCTTATTATTATTGCCTTCATGAGAGCCTCCGGCTTCAGCTCGACGTCCCAGACCTTGCTCTTTGCCACTTCTTTACGGAACGGGATTATATTCTCCGGCTTATAGAAATCCCCCCTGAACTTCATGTAATCTATTTTCGACCAAAAATCCCACTGGGCCGAACAGAGCGAACAATTGGGGAGGAATATCTGGACGGGGTTGTTATAGGTATCGAAATAGGTGTGCGAGAGCAGGCTCACCGCGGCCGAGAGCTTGTCCGTGGATATCTTGGTCACTCTCCCGTCGCCGACCACATCCCTGGCGTCGTCGAGCAGCTTAAGGAATCCGGGCGCCTCTTCGCTTATGCGCGTGAAAGCGTATATCTTCTTTTCGAGCTTCTGCCTTTTTGCGGCGTCGGCCGGCGGCGTGCCGTCAAATTCTTTCCGCAGCTGCGCCGCCTTCCCGTCCACGAACCTGCCCAGGGCCGCAAAATCTTTCTTCTCCGCCTCCGGCCTCGCGAAAAGCTCGAGCGTGACGTCGAGGAAATCAGGCTGGTTCTCGAGTATATGGGCGTAGACCCTGTGGAAATGCGCGGGTTTCTGGTCGATAACGGGTATCACGGAATATATCGCGGCGCCAAGGTCAAGCTTACTGGAATCCAAAAGCCTCGCCGCCAAAACCATATGAGTCCCCCAGTCCATGTTTCTCCTTTATGGGGACGTCCCATTGGGGGACGCTCCATTTATCTATTTTCATCTAATGGGGTGTCCCCCAATGGGACGTCCCCTAGGTGAACTGCCAGCCGATCAAAGTCATTATATCCCTGAATGATTTCCCTTCGAGCACGCTGGCCGGCTCGAAGCCGCAATGGACCGCGCATTCCGCGCAGCGCGGGTTCTTGCTTTTGGGCCCGTACTTCTTCCATTCGGTCTTTTCGATAAGTTCCTTGTAAGTGGCGAAATGCTTGTCCGCAAGCTGGTAACAGGGCGAACGCCATCCTATGGGGTTGCGCGTCGGCGTCGACCAGGGCGCGCAATCCAGGTCGCGCTTGCCCTGCACAAATTCAAAATATAGCGGCGAGCCGAGAAAATTGTATTTTTTGAACTCCGGCTCAAGTTTCCGGAAGAAATCCGCGAGTTCTTTCTTGCGGAAGAAGAACTCCTCGCCTACCTGCGGGTACCCGTAGGCCGGCGATATCAGGAAACCGTCCACCCCGGCGCCCTGGAGGGTCTTGAACAATTGCTTAAGCTCGTTTATATCCGTCTGCCTGTAGATGGTCGTATTGGTGCAGACGAAGAAACCCTTCTTCTTCGCCGCCTTTATCGCCTCGATCACCCTGGCGTATGTCCCCTTAAGCCCGGTTATCGCGTCATGCGTCTTCTCCAGCCCGTCGATATGGAAATTTACCATGAGGTTTCCGCTCGGCTTCAGCTTGTCGATCTTGTCCTTGAAAAGCAGGCCGTTGGTGCAGAGGTATATATATTTTCCCTTCCTGGCGAGTTTCTCTATCAGCTCGGAGATATACGGGTAGACGAGCGGCTCTCCGCCGCAGATCGACACTATCGGCGCCCCGCACTCATCCGCCGCCTTGAGGCATTCGGCGACGGTCATCATCTTGTGCAGGTCGCGCTTATATTCCCTTATGCGCCCGCAGCCTTCGCACGATAAGTTGCACATTAACGACGGCTCCAGCATCAAGACAAGCGAGAACCGTTTATTGTTCCTGAGCTTGTTCGCGATTATGTGTTTCGTCATTCTGGCCGTTAAGCCGGGCTTGAACCTCATTTTTCAGACCTTTGTCTTTCCGCGGTTGGCCGCATATTCCGAGAGGGCAATAAGAGGAAAATAAACGGAATAAAGTTCGTAACGCAGGTAGCATACCCTCGGAAAACCCGTCCCGGTAAAACTATCCTCTTTCCAGTTGCCGTTCGCCTCCTGGCTCCCTATGAGATAATCTATTCCGCGCGCGGCTGCGCCGCTCTCGTGGTCGCCTGCGGCGAAGAGTATGAAAAGCGCCCAGGCCGTCTGCGAAGCGGTCGATGGGCCTTTGCCTTTCTTGAACGGGTCCTCGTAAGTCGCCGCCGATTCCCCCCACCCCCCATCGTCATTCTGGACGCCGTATATCCATTTCGCCGCGGCTTCGAGCTCGCCCTTCGACGATCCCCCGGACGAGAAAGAAAGGCCGCGCGCGGCAAGGAACGTGCCGTATATATAATTCACTCCCCACCTGCCGTACCACGTGCCGTCGGCTATCCTGTCTTTTTTCAAAAATCTTATCGCGTCCTTTAGCGGGGATTTTTTAGCGTCGAAGCCGAGCCGGCCCAAAAGCTCGCACGTCCTTCCGGTTACATCCGCGCACGTTGGGTCGAGCATCGCATTATGGTCCGAAAAAGGCACCTTGTTCAGGAAACGCTTGTTGTTATCCCTGTCGTAAGAGCTGAACCCGCCGTCGCTGGACTGCATCTTCAGCATCCAGTCAAGGCCGCGGTCGAATCCGGCTTTCTTCTGCGGCTCTTCCGTCCCCATATCTATCTGCGTCAACCCGAGCAATACCTGCGCGGTATCGTCTATATCCGGGTAAAATTCGTTCCTGAACTGGAAATACCATCCTCCGGGCGAAGCGTCCCCGGCCTTTACCTTCCAATCGCCGGTCTCGTTCACCTGCTTCGAGAGGAGCCAGCGCCCGGCCTTCCTCATCGCATCGTGGCCCTTCGGGAAACCCGATATCCCGAGGGCGTATGCGCAGAGCGCCGTATCCCAGACCGGCGATACGCAGGGCTGCATCTCCGCCTCATTGCCGTTATCTATAGTTAATTTCAGAACTTCTTCGAGATTCGATTTCAAGAGCGGATGGTCGTTCTTATAGCCCAGGCAGCTCAATGCCATTACGGAATTTATCATTGCCGGATAGATGGCGCACAAGCCGTCGCTCTTGTCGAACCTTTTTATCATCCATTGCCCGGCTTTCTTCACTGCCGCGCCCTTAAAGAACGCTAATCTCAATTTATATAAGGTCTTTATCGTGCCATCCAGGAAGAGGAAAAGGTTCTTCCAACTTACCACCCGCATGTCCCATCGTATGCCGCAATCTTTCGTCCTGTGTCCGGCCGTGTAAAGCTCATCGACGCTGAAATTTTTCGCGAGGGGCCGCACCGGCCTGGAAGCCCAGATCACCGAAAGCGGCACGACGATCGTCCTCGTCCAGGCGCTGAAATCGTAAATATTCACCGGGGACCACTCCGGGAGCAGGATAAGCTCCGGCGGTATAGCCGGCGCTGCGTCCCAGTTCCCGAGGCCGAACATGGCCAGGTAGAACCTGTTATAGCTGTTGGACTTTTCGATTCCGCCGAGGCTTAATATTATCCGGCGGTCCCGCGCCATCAGCTGGTTCCCTTCTTCGAAGCCTTTAAGCTTCAGCGCCATATAGTTCTTTATGGTGGCGTTGAGTTCCGGCGGGCCGCCCGGATAGACCGGCCATCCCCCGTCCTCAAGGCGCCCGGCCAAAATAAAATTCACAAGTTTACCTTCCAGCTCCTCGTCCCTTATGCCAAGGAACCGCAGAAGGAAGATAGTATCCGCCTCCAGGCCCAGGTCCATATGGAAATTCGAATGGAAATGGCCGTCGGCATCCTGTTTGCCCAGGATATACTCCTGGGCGCTGTTTATCGCGTTCGAGAGTCTCTCGTTCATATGTTAAGGCAGTATTTGACTATTTTTTCAAGCTCTTTTATGTCTACGGAAGTGTTTTTGCAAGGCCCTTCAGGGCGCTTGTTCGGGATGCCGAAGACCGGCATCTTCGGGGCGGTGTCCTGTATGCCTGAGATAAGGTCCCTCTCGCACGCGACGCCTATCACCGCGTCGGGATTGTTGTCTTTAACGGCTTTCCTGGCTTCATCGCCTCCAAAAGCCGTGTAAGCCACAAACTGGTATTTTTCGCCTAGTTCTTTTACCTTGGCCCTTACCTCGGCCGAGAGACAGCGCGGCAGGAGGACGAGTATCTTCTTTGAGCTCTTTCCCGTCCGCGTAGCGTACATAAGGTCGTTATGGAATTTGACGAAGGAATTGCCTATCCTGTCTCTCGCTATGCCGGATATCCCGGCCAACCTCACCGCTCCGGAGAGTAAGACGCGCAACGAGATCCGCCTGACAAAATAAGACGGCGCAAGCTTGACTTTCAAGAGCGCAGATAAGACCTGCGATAGGTACCAGGCAGCGAGTAAAGAAGCGGAAATACAGAATGCCGCACCGGCCATGCCGGTAAACCCGGGCCCAAAGCTTTCAAAACGCGGCAACGCGAGGTACCAAAACAACCAAACTCCAAGCAAGACAAGGATTAATACCAAAAAAGAAAAGAAGATGAATAGCGATTTCGGTGCGTCGCTCGAGCTTCCGCCCTTGGAGCCGGGCTGCCAATCGGCCCACTCGTCCCCCAATAACCTGTCTTCCAGCCTCTTACCCTGCCCTGTCTCTTTCATAAGTGGATAATTATATCACGAATAGGGGGTTGGCGCAATAATGCTATTATGCGGATTTGCGGACGACCAGCTTGGGAGCGAAGAAACGCGTGAAGGATTTCTTATGGGGGGAGTTTATCGAGTTGAGCAGGTCTGAGCCGGCCTCATAGGAGATATCTGTAACCGGCTGGTCGATGGTGGTTATGGGAGGGTCGAAGAGCTCGCATATCGGTATGTTATCGAACCCGATTACGGCGACATCCTCCGGGACCTTCTTACCCGCCGCCTTGACAGCTTTTATCGCGCCGATGGCCATCCTGTCGTTCGCCGCGAAGATCCCGTCGGGCGGGGAGTCCAGCGACAAGAATTTCTTGGTGGCGATCTCGGCGTCCTCGTACCTGAAATAGCCGCGCTCCACGTAATCCGGCCTGAATTGCAGCCCGGCCTCTTCAAGCGCCTGCTTATAGCCCTTTAACCTCTCCTCGGCGTCGAACCAGTTCTCATGCCCGTGGATAAAGGCTATCCTCTTCCTGCCGGTGTCTATGAGATATTTTGTGGCGATATATCCGCCCTTCCTGTTGTCGCAGCCAAACGAGTCGGCCCTGTCTGAATACGCGAATAGCAGCGCTACCGGCACCTGGTACTTCCTCAATTCTTCGAGTTTCTCCGTATCGTCTTTCGAAATGGCGACCAGTATCAATCCGCCGACCAGTTTGCTCTTGTACATCTGGAGGCATTGGTTGCCGTCGAATTTGCCCTGGGTGAATATCATGAGCTGGTAGTTGTTCTCGTTGGCGGCGCGGGCCACCCCTTTGATAGTATCTATCGCGAAAAAATCGGTATTTATAAAAGTGTCTTTGGGAAATATGAGGCCTATTACGTTTATCTTCTTTGAGGCGAGGCTCGCGGCGTGGATGTTAGGGAAATATTTCTCTTTGTCGAGATGTTTTAAAATGAGCTCCCGCGTACCATCGGCCACGTTCTTGTCGTTCTTCAGGACCCTGGAGATGGTCCGGCGCGAGATGTTGAGTTTCTGCGCGAGTTCCTCCAGCGACTTTACGCTCATTTACCGACCTTTCCCATAAATGACATACTATCAGACAAGCCGGAAAAAGTAAACTCCGAAAAAAAGACCGCTGCCCTGAATAGCAGCGGTTGGGTCATTTGCCTCTTAGGCAGCATCAGCATGGGGGGGTATCGCATGAACAAAGAAGCCGTAATATGTTCCCCCCTTCTGCCGATATCCTGATCAAGGAACCGGCCCTGCCTTGTCTTATTTGTGGGGGATGAGATTTTAGCAGGGCCGGCCCCCTAAATCAAGTTACTTTTTCCTTCTCAACCCAAATATACCTACTAAACCTGAACCGAGCAATAAAAGGCTCGCCGGTTCCGGGACAGCAGCCGTATCGAGCTGTGCATCATCCCAGTAGAACGTACCGGTGTTTGAAGAGAGGTTCTTTTCAACCAGGAGGTTGGCCAGGACAATTGCCGTGCCATCCGGTGTTTTGAACCCTGCCGGAAGCGCCAACTGCGTCCAGTCAAACGTTCCTGTCGGAGCTGTAACAAACGTTTTAGCGATCTGAGCACCGTCGGAGTTCTTGAACTCAAGCTGAAGCTTGGGGTTCGCGCCATTACGGGCTGTGCTCTTAAGCCATACTGAAGCTGAGATGTCCTGATTACCGCCGATCTCTACTTCCTGGCCCCATCCTGCCCAAGTGTTTTTGTTGCCTGATGTAGGCGAAGTAAGTATTGAGATCCTTCCGCTCTGGTTGCCTGTATGCTTTTCCGCGGTTGACGTCTTCAGTTCGACATCACTAATCTCAGGAAACTGACGCAGGCCCCACCAGTTCTCCGGATCCGCATTGTTGGTCATAGGATTTTCGAAGCTCGAGTTGATCAACATGTTGGCATGCGCTGTTGAGGACAACAAAAGCACCATACCCGCTACTAACCCAAGGAAGAACAGTTTCTTCACTTGTCTACCCCCTTTCCCTTTTTATGTTTCTGTGCATATTCTGCCCCCGAGGGCAAAATAAAGGATAAAACAAAATGTGGTTATTTAGATCCGAGGATTGTTAAGGAACTACGTAAAATTTACCACGCTATCGCAGGTTTGTCAAGAAAACTAATTTGCTATTTTTTAGTAATTTTTTGCCCACGTGCGCAACGGCTATTTCCCGAACGATATATCGTCTACGTATATCCTTCCGGTCTTCTTATCGGAGTTCACTTCATCGTCAAAACGGATGACAAATTCCGACACCGAAGAGATATCCTTTAGATCGGTGAATTCCTTCACCGGTATCACGAACCTCTTCCAATCTTTTGTTATCCCGGAAAGCGTATATCTCCCGACTTCTCCTTTGCGGTTCTTGAGCTCCATCCTGATCCCTTTCGAGAAACCTACCGTCTCGTCGCCCTTTATCCAAAGGCTTAATTTTCCGTATTGGGAAAGGTCCAGGTTCTGCAGCGCCATCCAAAGACCGACCATGGCCTGGTTAGGTGAATCTACGTCATAGTCAATCTGGAGGGAGAAACCGGAATCCCCGCGCTTGATATTCTGGTTATAAGTCAAGGTGCAACTCTGGGTATTGTCATTGGGGTCTTTTGCCCAGGTCCCGCCGCCTGATTCCAGATCGCCTGCGTTGAAATTGGCCACCACTAGCGACAATCCGGTCTCCTCTTCCTGGCCGCCGCTTGTCCCGGTTTCAACCTTTTCCGTCTTATCTTTTTCCACGAGCGTCACGGTCTTGGCGCCGGGGCGCGTATCCGCAAGCATATAGCCCTTAATGCCTCCCTTAGTTTTTATCTCTTCGGCCGCCGCGTCGTCAGCATAGAACCTCCCTGTGCCGTTCTCCTTATTGTCGAACTCCACGACGAAATTACAGCTATCGGTATCAGCCGGGGCTACGGCCGACATTGTAACGGGTGTCCATTTCGTCGTCGACATCTCCGGCCCGAGCGTCCGCCCGTAATCGCGGCTTATCTCCACGTCTATCTCTTTGTTATCTTTATCCTTTCCCTTCTTACGCCATTCTATATGCAACTGGCCGAACGCATTGCCGCTTACCGGGTTTGATCCGTAGTTCAGGAAATATGCGGAAAAGTTATACCTGTACCCGGCTTTCGCGTTTCTATACGTATAGTAGACGCCGGTCGACTCGTTCTGTTTGGGGCAATCCATATAGACCGATTGCTGCCCTCTCCTGCGTTCCGTCGTAGAGATCCCGTTAAAATTATCATTCCAGCTTCCCCAACCGGACGGGGTCTGGTCCTTGAAACCGGGGCGATTTTCGAAACTCTCATTCTTAAGGAGGTTCTTCCCGATCAACGGGCTTTCGACGGCATACAGCGGCGCCGCAACAGCGATGATGAGCACTACTAAAAATATCCGCAGCATTAAAACACCTTTCTCCCTCATAGGATCACTTTTTGGCCTTCTTCTCTTTCGCCACTATCTCCATGAAGATCGCCACGATCTTCGGGTCGAAATGCGTCCCTGATTCTTCTCTTATTATCTTCAGGGCCTCCCTCTTCGGGTAGGCCTTCCGGTACGGCCTGTTGGAAACGAGGGCCTGGTATACGTCTACGACCGCGATTATCCTGGCGCCGATCGGTATCTCATCGCCCTTCAATTTGGAGCCGTACCCGTATCCGTCGTATCTCTCGTGGTGGTGCAGGATGATCGGGACGACATCCTTAAGGAAATGCACGGGCCTGATTATGTCCGCGCCGATCTGCGGGTGCTTCTTTATTACCTCGAACTCCTTCTTGGTGAGCTTGCCGCGCTTGAGGAGTATCTTCTCGCCGATGCCGAGCTTGCCTATGTCGTGGAGCATGGCGCCGTGCTTGAGGTCGTCGAGCTCCTGGTCCGTAAGATTCATTTTCTTGCCCACCTCGGTCGATAATTTCACCATCTCTTCCGAGTGCTCCTCGGTATACGCGTTCTTGGCACCTACCGTGTGCGCCAGGGCATAGACCGCCTCTATCGTATTCTGTTTGTTGCGCCTGAGGAGTTCCAGGAATTTATTCGTGATACTGCTCAGACGTTTCTGCGAATCGGCATCTACGGGCGGCGCCGAGGCCTTCTTCTTGCGCAGCTGGCTGGAGACGCTTATCGTGTCACCGCCTTGTTCTTTCGCGAGGCGCACGCACTTATCCGCGCTCGTAAGCAGCTGGTCTACGGTGGCGACGCCATCCGCAGGATATGAGCAGATGCCGATGCTTATCCTGAGTTTCACTTTATTCGCCCCGAACCTGTGTTTCTTTATTATCCTTTGTATCCTGTCGGCAAAGGCCAGGGCGCCATTCTCTTCCGTATCCGGCAGGATGATGGCGAAACCCTCGCCTTCGAACCTCGTTACGACGTCTATGCCGCGTGAAGCGTGCTGCAGGACTATGGCGAACTCCTGCAGGACCGTATCGCCGTACTCGTGCCCGTAGGTGTCGTTCACGGATTTGAAATAATCTATGTCCACCATGAGTATCGAAAGCGGCGTCGCCCTGCGTTTCGCCAGCTCGAATTCGGAATGTATCCTCCTCTGGAGGTAGCGGTAATTATAGAGCTGGGTGTGCGGGTCTATCAGGGCCAGGGCTTCGGCTTCCTTCTTTTCGCGTTCGATCCGCTTGAGCTCCGATATGTCCCTGAATATTCCCTGCGCCACTTTCTTGCCGCCAAGCTCGAAGACAGAGGCGCTTATATAGACAGGTATCCTTTCACCCTTTGAATTGAATATCTCCGCTTCAAGAGAGGGATTATGAGAGCCTTTAGATTCCTCCGCTGCCTTGACGATATCGCGGAATTTCTCCTGATAGCTCTCGGCTTCTTCCGGAGGATGGAGCCTGACCTGGTTAATCCCGATAAGCTCTTTCCTGGGCCTGCCAATAAGCTCTTCCACCTGTTTATTGACATCCAATATTTCGCCTGTCCGCGTATCCATTATGACTATCGCGTCGTTTGCTGACTCGAAGATACTTTTGAATTTATCTTCGGATTCCTTGAGCTGGAACTCAAGTTTTCTCCTGACCGTTATGTCGCGCGCGATGCCTGTCGTCCCGATCACTTCGCCTTTTTCGTTGAAGATAGGGGTCTTGATCGTCTCGATCCATGTCACTATTCCTTCCTTGTCGTGCATGGGCTCTTCTATGACTTTTCTCCTCCCGGTCCGCATGACCTCGGCATCATCAGCCCTGTAGCTCTGCGCGAGGTTCTTGGGCCAACAATCAAAATCCGTCTTTCCGACAATGTCTTTGGCCGCCATGCCGCAGGCTTTCGCGAATGATTCGTTTGCCGCGATAAACCTGCTTTCTTTATCTTTTAGCCATGCCATATCGGGTATATTGTCAAGTATAGCTTCCTGCTGCCTCTCGGCCTCTTTAAGTGTTTCTTCTGTCCGTTTCCGCTTTGTGATATCGAACATGACACCCTGGAGGAAGAGCGGTTTCCCTGATTCGTCTTTTACTACTGACGCCTCATCGGTGATCCATATAACACGGCCGTCCTTCCTCATCATCCTGTAATCCACCCGGAAAGATGACATTGCCTTATGGCATTTCTCCAGCTCGGATAGTACCCTGTCCCGGTCTTCCGGATACAGCTGTTTCAGCCATACCTCCGCGCTCGACTTATAGTACTCTTCCGGGGTGAACCCCAGCAGGTCCTTGATCTGGGGGCTGATGAAAAGCGTCCTGCTGTCCTTGCCCAGTTCCGCGATGTAAGTGACCGCCGGAAGTTTTTCGACAAGTGAACGGTATTTTTTTTCCGTCTTCTCCCTCTCTTCGTCTAAATATTTACGCTCGGTCACATCTTCTACGACTTCGATCGCGGCGATCACGTTGCCGTTCTTGTCTTTGACCGGAGAGGAGACTACGCGGAAATTGATTATTTTATCGAATCGGGGGGTCTCGGTGACCGCCTCGTGGACTTTTCCGTCTTTCAGGGTTTTGGCGGTCGGACAATATGTACATTTCTCGTTGCGCGGCGGATTATTGAAACAGGAATAACAGATAGGCTTTTTGTTTACGTCCACTTCGGGAAACCACTTCTTCATGACTTTGTTTAAAGCGAGGATCTCCATCTCCGGGCTTATTACGGAGACGCCCATGCCGAAGTCGTCGAATAACGCGAAAGCGGCTTTATTCTCTTTGACCCAGTTATCGTTCTTTACGAAGAGGTTTACGAACATTGACCCTTTCGATCCGCTCAGGACTTTTACTTGCCCTTGAGGCTGGTTAACATCTGCTTCGCTTTATCGAAAGAAATATTGTCATGGACGATGGCCCGGATGGTCTTTATCATAGCCACCGGATCCCTGGACTGCCATATATTGCGGCCCATATCCACGCCGCATGCGCCGCGCCTTATCGCCTCATACGCTATCTCGAGCGCGTCCGTTTCGGTCTTTAACTTCGGGCCGCCTGCGATGACTAGCGGGACAGGGCAGCTCTTTACCACTTTCTCGAAATCTTCGCAGTAATATGTCTTTACGAAGCTTGCGCCTAATTCGGCGGCTATCCTGCAGGAGAGCGAAAGGTAACGGGCGTCCCTCTTCTCGAGTTCTTTCCCGACCGCGGTCACGGCAAGCACCGGGACGCCGTATTCCATACCCTCGTCTACAAGCCTTGAAAAACTCACGATTGTCTGGTGCTCATGTTTCGAGCCGATATATATCGAGAAAGCCACGGCTGAGACGTTGAGGCGCACCGCGTCCTTCATCGAAACCGTGATCTCCTCGTTCGAAAGGTCTTCGCCTATTATGGTGTTCCCGCCTGAGGCCCTGAGGACTATCGGTATATCGTTGCCTGCGTCAATACAATTCCGCAGTACTCCCCGCGTGGGCATAAGGGCATCAGTATAAGGAAGCAGGGGTTTAACGGTCTTGGAAGGATCTTCTAATCTTTGGACGGGTCCGAGGAAATACCCGTGGTCTATTGCGAGCATGACTGTGCGGCCGTCCGGTTTTATTATCCGGCTTAAACGGTTCTTGAGTCCCCAATCCATGTTGTAGCTCCTTTTTAGCGGGGACGTTCCAAAAAGGGTACACTCCACTTTCTTATTTATCATCTGAAAGTGGGGTGTCCCTTTTTGGGACGTCCCCATAATTATACCCTATTTGCCTTATTTTTCAAGAGTCATAGAAACGTTTCGTTTATAACTCCCCGTTCCTGCTCTTTTCGATCAGGTACTGGAGCATCTCGAGCTCCCCCTTATCGAACCAGATATTTCCGCATTTTAAACATTTATCTATGATGACCGGGAGACCGTATGTGAAGAAGCCGCGTTCCATCGCCTCCCCGCACTTGGGACAGGGCAGCTTATCTGTCACGTTAAAAAAATTAGGCGGGGCCTCCCTCCAATGGCTTTTCATGAGCGCTTCGGCAGCCTCTGTTATCTCGCCGGGAAATGAATAATTTTCCCTTGCGATCACCCTGCTCGCTACATCAGAGGCGGCCAAAACACCTCCGCAAAAACGGCACTTCATCGCAGGCGCGCCCTCATATGATATTTCCGAGAGCCCCTGGCCGCATTTAGGGCAAGAGAGCTGCCCTCCCTCACCTGAGGCGGAAAGCCCTTCCAATTCTACGGGTTCCTCTTCGACCACTGTTTTATAAGGCATCCTTATGTTCCTCTTTAGCGATACCAGGTCGGAGTGCGCCATGCCAAGCAGGACTTTCAAGCGGTTCCTGACCGGGGGATGCGTCGAAAACAGGTCGGAAAAGATACCTTCGGATTCCTCAAGGCCTCCTGTATCCGGGCTCGTTATGAATATGGGCGATAGCGAATCAGGGATCACTCCGACACCACGCCATCCCCTGGAAATAAGGTAAAGCGCCTCGGAGAACGCGACCGGGTCCCTTGTAAGGCGGACCGCGACCGCGTCGGCCCGGTATTCGCGCTGCCTGGAGATGAACATATTAAGGAGGTAATTCGCGCCTTTTATGACGAAGAGCACCAGGTAGACGACCAAAAGGTATGCCCCGAACCTCGCGCCGACACTTACCCTCTCTTCGGAGCTGTCGCCGGACCTCGTCAAGGTGATCCTGTTGATCCCTTCGAGGAGCGCGCCGTATATGCCGAAGAGTGAGCATATTACCGTCGTAGAAAAGCTGTCTCCCGAGGCGATGTGCGCTGCCTCGTGGCCGATGACCGCCTCGAGCTGGCTCCTGCTAAGCCTTGAAAGCAGCCCCTCGGTGACGCCTATTGCGGAATTCCCCTCGAAATCCGATACGGCGAAGGCGTTCATCCCGCTCGACGGCACGACATAACAGCTTATCTTCCTTCCGCCTGTGGCGACCGAAACCTCATCGACGACATTTTGGAACATCTTGTGGTAGGTATCCTTGGGATCCGGCGGCCTCGCATCGAGCAATATCGTCACATCCGATATCATGTTCTTGGTCGAATAGTACCAATGGAGGGATGCAATTACGAGCGCAACGGCAAATACTATTACGAACTCTCCCGGGGAGAAGAGCCCGGCCGGGCCGGTAAACGAGGACGGAAAATTAAAAAATAACCTCGTCACTATCCATAGGAGCTCGGCGGCGAGGAAATAAAAGACCATCAGGAAGGCGAAGACTATCGATATTACCCACGTCTTCTCTTTCTCTATCTCGACGAATGAGTAGGGCATTTAACTCTAGGTGAAGCTGACTTTTGGCGGCTCCCTCTCCGCGAGGTCCTTGAGCTCGAAGAACTCTTCAGGCGCGAAACCCAGCGCCGGGGCGACCGTATTGGCCGGGAAGGTCTTGACGGCCGTGTTAAAGCGCGTGACTTCGTCGTTGTAATACTGCCTTGAGAAGGCGATCTTGTTCTCGGTTGAGGTTAGCTCCTCCTGCAGGGCCAGCATGTTCTGGTTCGCCTTCAGGTCGGGATATTTCTCCGCGACGGCAAATAAGGAACGCAACGCGCCGGTAAGCATATTTTCCGCGCCCTCTTTGTCCTTGACCGTCGTCGCCTGTGTCGCCTGGGTGCGCGCTTTGATGACGTTCTCTAAGGTCTCGCGCTCGAATTTCATGTATCCCTTGGCCGTCTCTACAAGGTTCGGGATAAGGTCGTGCCTTCTCTTGAGCTGCACGTCTATCTGCGCCCAACCGTTCTTGACCCGCATCTTCAGCTGGACGAGGCCGTTATAGACGCCGATCAGCCAAAGCGCGGCGACGACAACGATGACGAGGATGACAAATAATATGACCATCGCGCTACCTCCTGTTTTTTAAACTATGGGATATCATTATATACGTTTTATTTCTGGGGTTCAATGATGACTTTTATGGAATCCGCGGCGCTTGCGACGAGCTTAAAACCTTTTCCCGTGTCGGCCAGGGCGAACCGGTGCGTTATCATATCCTTGACGTTGACCTTGCGCGACCTGATCAATTCGATGGCCTCAAGGTGTTCTTTGGGGCTCGCCGCGTAAGAGCTCGTAAGGGTCACTTCGTTGCGCCAGAAGATATCATTTATGGACTTGGGAAGCATAAGGTCTTTCTCCGCGGCCGCGAAGAAGAGGACGGTCCCGCCGCGCTCGACCGAGGCCAGCGCCTGCTCCACGGCCGGCCTTGCGCCGGCGCACAGGATGACAACGTCAGCTAGCATGCCGCCGTTTACAGCTTTCAATTTTTCAGGGGAATATTCTTTCGCGTCAAATGCGTTGTCCGCGCCGAATTTCTTAGCAGCGTCAATACGGTATTGCGAAATATCTGTCGCTGCGACAAGTTTCGCGCCGAGAGAGCGCGCATATTGGATATGCAGGAGCCCAGATATCCCACTTCCTATCACGAGGACGGTCCGGCCTTTTTTGACCCCGGCCAGCCTCTGGCCGCGCAGGACGCACGAAAGGGGCTCGATGAATGTTGCTTCGTCAAAAGAGACGTCTGCCGGCAGATTATAAACTCCGCCCTGCTCGATATTTACCGCCGGGACGCGGACAAATTCGGAGAAACCTCCCGGGTAGAAATTCGTCTTGCGCAGCGTCTCGCAGACGGTCTCATGCCCGCTTAGGCAATAATGGCATTTATGGCACGGGACATGATGGGAGGCCGCGACGCGGTCGCCTATTTTAAGATTTTTAACGCCAGCGCCGGCCTTCTCTATAGTTCCGGCTATCTCGTGTCCGAGGACAAGCGGCACCCTGTTGATGCGGTACCATTCCATGACGTCACTGCCGCATATGCCGCTCGAGACTACCCGGATAAGGATTTCGCCCGGCCCGATCTCAGGGACAGGAGCTTCTTCGAGACGAACATCATTATTACTGTAATACATCGCGACGCGCATAATCGGCCTTTTTTATTTATGTTTATGCTTGCAGCCTGAAGGGCAACTCGATGTCGCCTTCTCGCAAGGAGCCGGCTGGGATTTCTTCTTGTAATCGGTCTCGTAAAAACCCGAACCCTTGAATATCACCCCGGCGCCGCCGCTTATGAGGCGCTTGACCTTGCCTCCGCATTTGGGGCATTTCTCGAGGCGTTTGTCGGACATCGACTGGAAGACCTCAAATATATGCTTGCATTTCTGGCACTCGTAATCATAAGAAGGCATCTTCGAAAGCTATCTCCTTTATATCCAGCAGAGGCCGTCTTCGGCCAGGTAATCGTTCCCCACCGCGTAGGCGAAAGCCCTGCATCCGCGGCATTTATCTATGCGGCAGGTGCCGCACTTTCCTTTTAATTTGCTCTTATCGGTCACTTCCTTGAGTACCCTGCTTTCGCTTATTATATCCTTCAAGCCCTTGTCGAGGAGGTTGCCGATCTTCATGGCAAACCTGCGGCACGGGAGCAGGTCCCCGTTTGGCATTATCGCGAATGCATCCTCGCCGAGGTTGCATTCGGCTCCCAGCAGTTCGGCGTCACCCTCTTTGAACTTTATCCAGAACGCCTTGCACGGGAGCATATCATCCCCGGCCGAGTCGACCTCCATGTATTCGCATATCTCGCCGACAAGCCGCTTCCAATCCTCTTTGCCTATGACCTCGGATTTGAGGCCTTTGCTCTGGCCAAGCGGTATGAAGCGCTCTATTATAAGGCCGTCGACCTTCAGGTCCCTGCATAACTGGAAAAGCGCGGGCAGCTCATAGGTGTTCGACCGCATGGCGGTAAGCATTATTATGACCTCGAAGGCGCCCTTCTCCTGGAGCAGGTTTATCTTTTCAAGCACGGTTTTGAAAGCGCCGGGCCTGCGTATCGCGTCGTTAGTCTTCTCTGTCGCCCCGTCGAGGGATATCTTTATCTGTTTTAATTTCTTTATCCCCTTAAGTTCCGTGACGGTATCATCGCCGATGAGGCTCGCGTTCGTTATCACTGCGAGCTCTTCGGTGGTGTCGTGTTTGTCGAGATAACGCAGCAGGCTGAGGAAGTCCTTCCTCAGGAAAGGTTCCCCGCCGGTCAGGTTTATTTTCGTCTTCCTGCCGCCTGCGCTCGAGGCGATGTTCTCATATATCTTAATGAGGGCTGCCAACGGAAGGTCGGAGGCCTTCGTGAAATCATTCTGGTAACAATGGCGGCACCTGAAATTGCACGCGTCGGTTATGTGCCACTGGAAAAAAAGGTTCTCCCCCATCTTATGACACGCCCCTCCAGATCTTCAGGATCCCTTTTAGCGACTCGAGGTGCTTCTCCTCTTCTTTTATTATATCCTCAAAAGCCTTCTTTGCCGGCGCGTCGGTGGTCTTGACCAGGCAGGCCTTAAAGAAGCTGACCGAGCGTTTTTCGAAAAATATGCCCAACTCTATCGCTTTCTTCTCGTCTTTTATTATGTCAGCCAGGTCGACCGACTCGCCGAGAGCCCCGAAGACCCTCGTATCTATCTCGTCGACTATGCTGTTCTCGTCGAAAGGCCCGGAGAGTTCTTCGACCTTTTGGTTGAAGAACTTCAAGTGCTTCCTCTCCTCTGTAAGGAGCGAATAGACCGCCTTCTCGGCCTCCACATCATCCACTGACGACAGGAAGAGGCTGTAAAAATTTATCCCCTCGGCCTCGAGCCTGCGCGCGATCTTGTACGCCTCCAGCGGCTTGAAGTCCGATATGATTATCTCGTCGCCTTTATAGTCTATCTTCATTTCACTCCCCTATTATCTTGACCAGAACCCTTTTGCGCCTCTGGCCGTCGAACTCGCCGTAGAATATCCTCTCCCACGGCCCGAAATCCAGCTTTCCCTTCGTCACGGCCACGACGACCTCGCGGCCCATGATCGTCCTTTTAAGGTGCGCGTCGCCGTTGTCCTCGCCGGTGCGGTTGTGCCTGTATTTCTCGACGCCGTAAGGCGCCAGCTTCTCGACCCAATCAAGGAAATCCTGGTGCAACCCTTCCTCGTCGTCGTTTATGAAGACGCTCGCCGTGATATGCATGGCGTTCACGAGGCAAAGCCCTTCTTTGATACCGCTCTTATCGAGCGCCTTCTCGACCTGGGCGGTAATATTAACTATCTCGTACCTTTTTTCGGTATTGAACGCGAGATACTCGGTATAGGCTTTCATCGCCTGATAATTATAACAATAAAAATGGTGACAGTATACTTAATTATTGGGAGATAAGTATACCGTCACCAAATTTTATTTCGAATAGCTCTGGATCTCCGCGATGAGGGAGACGCCTGCCGGCGTGGGTTGTATCTTGCCGCTCTTAAGTATCTCTTTCGCGGTCACGTCAGCTTTGTACAGCGCCTTGTCTCCTTCTTTATTCTGGGTGATCCCCGCGCCTTCAAGTTTCAGCCCGATAAAGGCGCCTCTTGACCTCGAATACGAGAATATACCGCCCTTCAACTGGAGGTCGGTCGAGGCCTGCGCGTCCCTTCCTACCGGGCCCGCGGCCACCGAAGCGTCGGCGCCTAGAGTCAATTTGCTCGCGAGGAAACCGTCGACCCCGCGGTCGCTCATTATAATGAGTATCGAATCCGTCGCCTGCCCGCCTATCTGCCATCCGAAGCTCCCCCCTCCTATATTAAAGACGGCTGGGGGACTCCAGTTGCCGTTATTGTCTTTGTAGAGCACGACGCCCTGGCCGTATTTCGCGCCGATTATGAAACCGCCGCCGACCGTCGAGGGGAATATCGCTATACCCCTGCATTTCCTTAACAGGTCCGTCGGGATCGAGGTATCGGGCATTGAATTCACTTCCTTGAGCACCTTGCCCGCTTCCGTAATAAGGTCTTCCCATTTGTCGGCGTATGCCTTTGCGCCGGTCAACAACATCGACGCCGTTAACGCGCCGATCAACAGCAGAACATATACCTTCCTCATGCAGCACCTCCTTTTTCTCCGTTAGTTTCAAGGAACTTCGCCATATCTTCCGGGACCGGCGCCGTAAAAACAAGCTGTTCCCCGGTCACGGGATGCGTGAACCCGATCTTTTGGGAATGGAGCGCCGCCCTCCTGAATTTAAGCTCATAATCCTTGGCGAACGCGAATTTTCTTTCGCCCACCAGCGGATGGCCTATCGACTTAAAATGTATCCTTATCTGGTTGGTCCTGCCCGTTTCCGGCTCGATCTCCACGACCGAAAAACTCCTCCATTCCTCGATCACCTTATATTTCGTCACGGACTTTTTTCCCTCGATCGGGAGGTCGATGGCGCCGGCCTTCCTGGCGAGCCGCCCGTGGACAAAAGCGATATAAGTCTTACTGACCCTGCGGTTCCTGAACTCCTCCATCATCGCCTGCTGGGTCTTCTTCCCTTTCGCGTATATTATCAGCCCGGAAGTCTCCCTGTCAAGGCGGTGGCACGGGTGAGCGTTCGCCTCGATGCCGCGGGCGTCGAGCTCCCGGTTTAAAAGGGCAGTAAGGGTATTCGATTCTCCCTTAGGGGTCGGTATAACCAGCATCCCGGCCGGCTTATCGGCGACTATTATGTGGTCATCTTCATAGAGTATTTTGGATCCGCTCATCGACGTGATTATACCTCCGCCGGTGAGGGATTGACAATGTAATATTTATATGCTAACTTTATTCAATAGCATGGACATAAATACAACCCGTACTATTAACGAGCTAGTCTCCGCTATTGCTTATGTCCTTGATGTGATGAGTGAAGGCACAAACCTCTACCACTCTTGGCGCGTAAGCATATTCGCTTCCCAATTCGCGAAAACGCTCATCCCCGACGAAAGAAAAACGATATTCTACGCCTCGCTCCTGCATGATATCGGTTATCTCGCGCTTCCCGAACATATAACGCATTACCTTTCATCGCAGGAAGACCCTTCGAAGGACCCGGTGATCCTTTCCCATCCTATCATCGGCGCGGAACTGACCAGCCAGATACCGAACCTCTCGACGATAGCGAAGCTTATCCTGAACCACCACGAATGGTACAACGGCAGGGGTTATCCGCTCGGCAAGCAGCGCAACGAGATCCCGCTGGGCGCGCAGATAATATTGCTCGCCGACCAGATGGACATGCTCATGAGGAGCAAATCGATAACCGGCATAAAGGCGATCGAGAAAGAAATATCCTTATGGTCAAATGAGCGCGTCTCGGCCGAGCTCCTTGAAACGGCAATGAGGGTCCTCACGGATGAGGGACTGGTCGAAGAAGTATCGGATAAAGAGAAAATACCGGCGGTATTCAACAGGGTAAGGGCTGAGACCGGGCCGGTGGACATTCCCGGGAGCGTCGACGCGGTAGGCATCGCCTGCGAGGTATTTTCGCAGCTGATAGACACTAAACATCCCTCGATGATCGGGCATTCCAAGAGGGTCTCGGTCTATTCGATACTCATCTCGCTGGCAATGAACCTCTCCCACGACGATATAACCAAAACGAAATGGGCGGCCCTGCTCCACGACGTAGGTAAGCTCGGCATCGCCAAGGGCCTCATCAGCAAACCCGGAAAACTTACCCCGCAGGAATTTGACGCGATGAAGATACATGCCGTATTTACGCGCGAACTGCTCGAGACGATAGTGGATTTTAAAGAGATAGCCTTGATAGCGAGCTCCGATCACGAGCGTTTTGATGGGAAGGGTTATCCGATGGGCATCAAGGGCAACCAGATACCTTTAGGAACAAGGATAATCTCAGTCGCCGACGCCTTCGACGCGATGACATCTACAAGGACCTACCGCAGGGCGATGTCCAAGGAAGCGGCCTGCGACGAGATCGAAAGATGCGCCGGGACCCAGTTCGACCCGGCCGTGGTCAAGGAAGCTATTCCGGTCCTGCGCAATCTCTCTGTTTCCCTCCTCTAATTTATTCTTTCCCGAGCTTGCGGCTGAGGTAGCCCCCTGTGAGGCCGTCAATTGTGGCGGTGAGCTCTTCTATCCTGATCTCTCTTTCCGTGTAAGCAGGGTTTTCTGTATCGGTTACCCTGGTAAGTTGCCTCTGGAGTTTCTTTCTTTCGAAATAGGCGGTATTAAGGGCCTCCATTATTTCATTCCTTAGCTCAACCATAAGTTTCGAGCGCGAGTCTATCGAGGTCTGGGCGGTGTTATATATAAGATCTCCCAAGTCCCATTTCGCCGTGAAATCCCAGCCACTGCTCATGTTATCGGGACCGACGAAGAAATTTGTCTTGCCGCTTGCGGTGGCGTAGGTTATGGTATCGTCGATATCGTTATTGTAGCCGACGGATACCTCGGGCATAAGTGCGCGCGCGGCGGCCTGCGCTCGCCAGTTGGCTATCTTATCGGGATTGACCTCAGCGTATCTGATCGCGGCGCGCTGGAGTTCTAGGATGGCCGGTTCGTTGGGATCAGGATGATAAGAAGCTTTATTTTGGACTAAGGCTGTTTCAGCAGCTTCCTCTTTAGAGGCCACGGCCTCTTCATTAACAACGGGAGCCGGTTTGATTGATGTTTTCTCCACCTTCTCCCGAGCACAACCATTTATCCACGGCACAGTCATACACAATACCAAAATCACGCTCAGTTTATCAGGACGCATTTGCTTGTGTCTCCTTTCTAAGGTAATAGACGTTAATTGGAAGGAAAAACTTTCAAAAATATTTTTTCAATGAGTTAATTTACGCCTCTCATTTAACTTCTGGATTTACGGGGTACGCCACGGGATCATCAGGCATATGTTCAGCTTTGGGATTTAACGGAGGCCTGTTCCAAATTTTATCTACCTCCAGATTCCTTGAGCCATCTGGCTGGAGGTAGTAGTCGAAGTCTCCACTAAAACAAATCTTTCCATACCTGCCCTCTGGAGTCTTGAAATAACAAAACTTGCGATACCTGTCGTCAGGTTTATGTTCCGCCGGAGTGAAAGTTGGTACATAGCCTGATTCAGGGGCTTCGGGCATTAGATCAAAGTCAGCATAATATCGCTCCGTGCTATTTTCGAATTTCGGGTATCCTTCAAAATATATAAAGCCGCCTGGTTCTTTTATGGTATAAGTACTCTTACCGTCCTCATTAACACCGCGAACTATATCAACAGCCTTATCTCCGTCAACGGGGAAATACCACCTCTTCGAGAAGGACCAGCCGCATTGCTTGCCTCCTGATTTCTGCTCGTCTATGTCAGGGATTTCACCGCCCCTGGTAAACTCAAGGCTCGAGGGGTTGCCCTTTGGAATAAGATAAATCAGGATGTCTTTTTCGGTTAGCTGGAATGGTATAAAAGCATATTTTCCATTCACAACATCCGGGCCGCCCGAAAATGGAACATCCACCTCAGTGCTATAATAGCTGTCTTTTTGCGCTAAAACCGAAACGCTGGTAGCTTCTCCTGTCCAGCTAAAACGGCTTCCCTGCGATTTCAGCTCTAAAGTATCTTTGATTTCAACGAATCCATACATATTCGAAGCATCATCTTTGTGTTTACTAACTTTGATTATCAAAGTTACATCCCCGGAAATTTCTTTCCCATCTTTGTCTAGAATTTTCCCGGATATATCGACCGGCAACAATTTACGCTCCGAACAATAACCGCCCTCAGATAATAACGCTATCAAGAAAATGGACAAAATAAAACCAAGCGATACTTTATTCATTTATTTCCTCCATTCTGTTTTTTATGTCTCTCGGGATCGAGAACATACTCGTAGAAGTTTAGAACATCAGAATAATACTCGTCCATCATGCTTCCATGGTTTCTTATGCCATAGGGATGATTGTTTTCGTTTAAGAATAATGACCAATTTTCGAAATTCGCTAGACCTGATTCGGCTGCATTCAATCCAAGGGGCGCTCTTAAAGCTTCTTGTGGAAAAATGAAGCCAATTGGATTTCTATTAATTAGATTATAATCGTTATCCAGGGGCGTCTCAAGCCCAGACAAGCAATTATTCGTTAACCAAGCATCTTTTAACGCCTTGTCTTTCTCAGAATAAGTATTATAAACTTTTTTTACTACCGTGGCGTCTATTCCGTACATATTATCAAAATAGTATCCTCTTCTCTTTGGGTCGTATCCGGAAAATGTTTCCCCTGGAACTGCCGCTTCAGCCAATATAAGATTATTTAGAGTTATCTTGTTTTCAACTGGTTTTTTTGCGTTCTCAACCGCAATCAATCTTATCGCATAAGAAATCGCATTATTGCCCAGCGAATGCGCGCTTAAATTAATATTGGCGTTGGGGTATTTGTTTCTATAAGTCGTTAGTATATCAGCAACGATCTGGCCGGATTGAAACGAATTAATCCAATCCGCATTGAAGGCTAATTGAGTCCAGCCTTCATGCGCGTGCCATGTAATTCCGATAAAGGCTCCTCGGTAACCGGTCCTGTACATCCTCTTAAATATAGTATCGGTAACTACCTTTGCCTGTTTGGCATCGCTGTAATAACCATGGGTCCAAAATACTACCTCTTTAGGGTTATCAGGATAAATGTGACCGGTCTCATGATTATAGAGATATCTGTATATGCCATTATTATCCTTCTCCGGACCCTGCATTTTATTATCAGTAATAATCTCTTTGCTTGAAACGGCATTTCCATATCCTACGGTATTATACCTAACGTTACAAAACAAATACATATCATTAAGGTCTTTTAAAGTGATAACCGCCTCATCCAAAACCACCCTCTTTTTATCTTGGCCTACGCCTAACTCTACCTCTAATGTGAGTTTGAGCTCTCCTGTGGAGACGCCTTCGAAGATACCGTAGAAATTGCCTTCGGAATTGAACCACATAGGATCAAGAATTATCTCATTTTTGTCATCCTTATCCGGAATAGAAAATTCCATTTCTTTTATAAATTGTTGTTTTGCGTAGTGCAAATCTGTTAAATAGGCGTCGTTTACTCTTTCAAAAACCCTTATTCTGCCCGTTCCTTTGGCTTTTAGATAGAATTTTACATTCTGGTTGGTAGTCCATTCCTTAATGTTGGGTATTGATAGATTAATTGGCATAAAGTCCTCGAGATCGCGGATGCCATTTATCTTACCATCAAAAGCATCGGCTGCGCCGCTCGCCAAATTAGGATCATTGTCATCGGAATGGATCGTTGACTCATTATAATCATCGTCATCATTCACCCACAACACGCACCCCGGCGCGACCTGCTCGACGGCATTATCATCACCGCCCAGGAAGCCGTCGTTATTGGAGTCTACGAGGATGTCGCCTTCAAGAGTTTGCATGTCATAACAAGTAAAACTTCTTCTATACCACCCGTAGCTCCAAGACACGCCGTCATCATGGCTGATGCCGTAGGCGGGCGCTTCCATGGTTATATCGATATCGGTATCGGGATTAGGGTTCTCCATAATAATATATGCCGGCCTCTTGAAAACTGTGTCTTGATGCAATCCTCCCGCGGGATCGGAGATTAACTTATGCGCTGGATCGAATAAGGCAACTAAAGGGTATTTGCCGTTTATTTTGTATTTTGAAGGATCGAGTGAAAGTTGGCTATTGCCCGTGATCATAGGTTCGGTCTCGATAAAATGGCAGTCCTTGAATATGACGATAAAGGGCCTTTCCTTTAACGGCGGAGAATGAATAGTTGTAATTAACTTGCCCCAGCCTCTTCCGGGACGCCCATAATATTCCCATGGTTCACTAACAGGATACATTAACCAGGGAACCTCCGAGACATAGCAGTATGACGATATGCCGCTACCATATACAAAACCGCCGGCGGAACCGTATCGATTAAAAGGCGGACCGGCTGGGAAATGCTCACGGAAATTGAAGTTTATATCCGACCAGCCAAGAAAAGGCGGCTCCCTCAAGAAATCGCTATTGAATGCCTGAGCGTAGATGTTCTCAAGCTTTATCTCCTTGACGGTCCCCCACCAGTTGATGTCTGTTTCACGATGGTAAGGATCATTAGGCTTCTCGGCATAAACGGGAGGAAACACATAAGATTCGCCTGTCGAATATAGTTTCACAAACAACTGATAATAATAAAACGTTATCTTCTCTTCGGTAACATGCCCGCTATCATCGGTTACCTGCGCGGTGAGGATGTTTTTCCCGGAATGCGTGACGGGATCGACCTTCATAATGATATAATCCGGTGAGTCGCTTTCAATATTCCTGCGGCGCGCTTCTCCCGGGGAAATAAGCGTCGGACCCGTAAAGGTAGAACTGGCTTGATCTATCGTGCATTGCTGGCCGCCTATAGTTATGTTTCTTACGTGGGCGGTTCCACTGAACCTGCCGCCTATTTGAAGGGCATTTTCGGTTATGATCTGGTCTTTATAGGGAGAAGAAAAAGACAGTATCGGCTCGCCATTATAATAATCTTCTTTATTATTGGGAGCCGGTGTTTGCGTTTGGGCGACATCAGCCTGGGAACTTGGGTTATTGACGGCGTCGGCTCCGGTGGTAACGCCGCCTGTTATCTGCTGGATAACGGAAATGACTTGCGAATTATCATTCTTAATACTATAACCCGAAGTTGCTGGCGTTGGGGCAGGCGCAATATCAATAGGCGAACTGTTAGACGCGGTAACCGCCGGTGTAAAACCCTCTGCTACGATGGCAGTATCTGTTGACGGAACTTTTTTAGCTTCTGTCTCATTAGTTCCTGTCGCTTCCAGGAGTTTTCCGGCCTCGTCCTTTAATTCTTCTTTACGATATAGCGAATAAGAATAAAACTTCCTTTTACCGGTCGAATCAAGTATCTCAAATAGGAAGACATTTTTTCCTATTGATAACGGCAGGTTAGATATCGTGAATTTGGATCCTCTAAATTTGACCGGCTTGCCGTCTATCCGCAAAGATAAGATATTTGATCCTGTCACTATACGGCCGCTGATATCTACCGTTTTGGTATCTATTATAGAGAAGGCTGGCGGAACTATCGATTCCAGGGTTGGTAAGCGATAATTTATGCCCTCGTGAGCATAAGAAGGCGTAAAAAATAGCGTCAATGACGCTAACGCGACAAATATAACTGCGGCTATTCTCTTGTACATAGGAGAAATTAATATACAATATTCCACCTTCCTTGTCTAGTAAATTTAATTGCTTTTTTGGGGTAATATTTTTGGGGATTAGGCAAAGAGGTCAATATCTATTTTTTTAAGCATCTTTGCCAACTTTGCGAGCGGCAGGCCGATGACATTATTAAAGCAGCCTTCTATCCTGTTGATGAATATACTGCCTAATCCCTGTATATCGAAACTTCCCGCCTTATCGAGCGGCGAGACCTTCCTGAAATAATTCTTTATCTGCCTGTCGCTTAACCGGTACATATAGATCTTCGTCTTCTCATAATCTGTAAGGACTTTTTTATTATCAATATCTATGACCGCCATCCCGGTATAGACCCATTGGGGCCTGCGCGAGATGAGCTTTAACGTCCTGAACGCGTCGTCGAGGTCCTTCGGTTTGCCGATTATCTTCTTGCCGGAGAGGACGACCGTATCGGCCGCGATGACGATTCCGGAGCGGTACCTTTTCGCGGCGTCTTTCGCTTTTTTCAGCGCGTTATCCATGACCAGGTCAGCGCAGCCGCTTTTAAGGCGCATATCCTCTTTAACATCGGACTTCGCGGAAATAAAACGCAGGCCTATCTGTTTGAGAAGCCGCTGTCTTTGTTTGGATTGCGACGCTAAAATTATTTTTCGCACGACGCGCTCTCCCCTGCCAAATAACCCGTCGAAAACGCCTGCTGGAGGTTATAACCGCCGCTCGGAGCGGTCAAGTCTATTATCTCTCCGGCAAAATACAAGCCCGGAATGATACGCGACTCCATCGTGCGCGGGTTGATGTCCTTGACCGGGATGCCGCCGCACGTGACCATCGCCTCCTCGAGCGGTAAAGCGCCCGTAATCGTCATCCTGAAATCCTTGAGCAGCGCCGTTATCCCTTCCCTCTCTCCCTTGGCAAGCTGGTTTATCCTCTTTGCCGGGTCGAGGTTTAGCATCGACGCGAATACCGGGATCATCTTCAGCGGCAGCATATCTTTAAGGAGCGTCTTGATATTTATGCTCCCGTGCTCCTCTATATCACGCAGCATCCTGTTATCGAGCTGCTCCATCGTGAGCCCGGGTTTAAGGTCAATGGAAAGTGAAACTTCTTTTCTGTCCCCGAGGAGTTCGACGACCTGCGAGCTTAAGTCGAGGACCAGCGGCCCGGAGACGCCGAAATGCGTTAAGAGCATCTCTCCTATCTCGGAATGTATTTTCTTGCCGCCGCATTCGAAAGTGATGCGCACGTTCTTGAGCGTCAGCCCCTGCATCTCGATCACCCAGGGTTCTTTGGTCTTTAACGGCACGAGACCGGGCCTTAAAGGGTTAAAGGTGTGTCCGAGCAATTTCGCGAAATGGAAACCGTCGCCGGTGGAGCCCGTCGCCTTATAGGATGCCCCGCCTGTCGCGAGGATGAGCCTGTTGGTCCACATCTCTGTCCTGCCTTCGACCTTCAAATGGAATATGCCGGCGTCGTTCCTGATGCCCATCACGCGCGAGCCGGTGAAGACATTGACGCCGGTCTCGGCGAGCGCTTTCTCGAGGGCCCTGACCACCGACATCGACTTGTCGTCGGACGGGAAGACCCTGCCCTGCCTTTCCGCCTTTGCCGAGAGGCCGTATTCCTTGAAGAAATCGATAAGGTCGTTGTTGAAAAATTCGTAGAACGCCGAACGCAGGAACTGTCCCTGCTTGCCGAATTTCTGCATGAACGGATCCATGTCGGCGGTGTTGGTCAGGTTGCACCTGCCCTTGCCGGTTATCAGTATCTTCCTGCCGACAGAGGCGTTCCGCTCGACCAGCGCGACGTTCTTTTTTAATTGCGCTGCGCGTATCGCGGCCATCGTGCCGGCCGGCCCGGCTCCGACGACCACGACATCATAATAATCAACGGCAGCCGTGCGGCCGGTCATTTCTTTTTCCTGTTCATGTAAAATATCCTCTTCGTTATTTTATAAGATATGAATATCAATACCAGCAGGCCAACGACGATGATCGTCGGTTTAGTGTATTTCACGAGGCTCGCGCCGAAGATCGTAAGCAGGATTATCCTCGGTACGACGCCTATAAACGTGCACAGGATGAAAGGCCCTAAAGGGATCTTCGTTATCCCCGATGCGATGGAGAATACTTTAAACGGGATGATCGGCAAAAGGCGGCCGACCAGGACACCCCATAGGCCGTGTTTTTTCGCGAATGCTTCGGCTTTGTCTATGTGGTGGGGCTTTATTAATATATATTTGCCGTACCTTTTGATGACTGGCGCGCCGGCGTATTTCCCGATCATGTACCCGACTATCGCGCCGAGCGTCGCGCCGAGCGAGCCGAAGACCGTCACCGACCAGAATGAAAGGCCTAGCGCCCCGGCCCCGATTATTATGACCTCCGAGGGCAAGGGAACGATACTCGACTCGAGGAACATCGCGATAAAGACGCCGAAGTCGCCCAGTTCGGCGACGAGCTTTGTCACATGAGGCTGCATTCCGGCATCTAACATAGGTAGTATTTTAACTTCTTTGGGGGGATTTGTCCATCTATCTGAGCGGCGGCGGGGTGAGGTCGACTATATCGCTTACTGTCATCACTATAAGGTACTTCGGCTTCGGGAACTGCGCCTCGGGATGCCTCTCGTGGCCCTGCTCGCCCTTCAGGTTCTTGATGAGGCGGTGGGCTATCCTTGCGGTGAGCTTTTCTTCCCAGGCTTTTATAATATGCGGTTTCAGCTCTTCCTCTTTTATTATCTTCGCCGTGCCTTTCAGGCTGTAGCCCTTGAATTTATGCTCGTCGACGGCGCTCAAGCTTATCGCGGGATTCCTCTCGAGGTTAGCGCGCGTCTTTCCGGTATAAAGGTCGAGGAGATATATCGTCCCGTCGGCGTCTATCTTTACTATGCCCTTGCACGAGATATGCGGCATCCCGTCAGGGTCTACCGTAGAGACGATGGTAAAATGCTGGCTGTGGAAAAATTTTATGACATCTTCCGGAAGCTTAACCATCTTTTAACCCTTTCTTTTTCCAAAGCAGGTATATTGCGGGGTATACGACCAGTTCCATCAAAAATGACGTAAATATGCCGCCCACCATGGGCGCGGCAATCCTCTTCATCATATCCGCCCCGATCTCGTAGGTCTGCGCCCACATTATCGGCAGCAACCCTATGAACAATACGCAGGCGGTCATCATCTTCGGCCTGACCCTTTTTACCGCGCCGTGGATGATGGCCTCTTTGAGGTCGGCTACCGTATTAAGCAGGCCTTTCTTCTTCATATCCTCGTAAGAGAGGTCGAGATAGAGGAGCATGAATATGCCGGTCTCTGCGTCGACGCCGAGGAGCGCTATTATGCCCGCCCAGACGCCGATGCTCATATTATAATGCAGCAGCCAAAGTATCCAGACGACGCCTACGAGGGAGAACGGCACCGCAAGAAGTATTATGAACGTCTTTACGTAACTGCGCGTATTCATGTGAATGAGGAAGAATATTATGAATATCGTGAGCGGCAGGACTACCTTCATCCGCTCTTTGACCCTTTCCATAAATTCATACTGGCCGCTGAAAGCTACCGAATATCCGGCGGGAAGCTTCAGCTCTTTCTTCAATATCTTCTTCGCTTCGTCGACATAACTTCCGATATCCCGGCCGGCGATATCGACATAGACGTAGCCGGCGAGCCGGCCGTTCTCGTCGCGTATCATCGACGGGCCGGTCGTGATCTTTATATCGGCCAATTGGCCAAGCGGGATATTCGCTCCGCCCGGGGTCGAGATATAAGTCCTCTTTATCTTCTCTATGTCATCCCTCAGTCCGCGCGGATAACGGATATTTACCGGGAACCTCTCCCGCCCTTCGATCGTCTGGGTGATATTCTCGCCGCCGATAGCCGACATGAGCGTCGTATGCACCTCTTCGGTCCTCAGTCCGTATCTGGCTATCTCGTCTTTCTTAAGGGTAAAGTCAACAAAGTATCCGCCGGAGGTCCTCTCGGCGTAAATGCTCCTCGTCCCGTTAAGCCCCTTAAGCAGGCCTTCTATCTCGGTGCCGAGTTTTTCGGTCACTTTCAAGTCGTCGCCGTATATTTTTATCCCGACCGGGGTGCGCACACCGGTCGTCAGCATGTCTATCCTCGCCTTTATCGGCATAGTCCACGCGTTGACCTGCCCGGGTAGCTGCAGTTTCGCGTCCATCTCGTTTATCAGGCCGTCCCAAGTCAGGCCCTTCCTCCATTCGTTCTGGGGCTTGAGGTTTACGACCGTCTCCATCATCGAAAATGGCGCCGGGTCGGTGGAACTATCGGCGCGCCCTGCCTTCCCGAATACGCTTGTCACCTCCGGGAATGTCTTAAGTATCCGGTCCTGCGTTTTAAGCAGTTTCGACGCTTCGGTCACCGAGATCCCGGGCGGCGTAGTCGGCATATAGAGGACCGTGCCTTCGTTTAAGGGCGGCATGAACTCCTTGCCGAGCGTTAAGAATAGCGGCATTGAAACCAAAAATATTACCGCCGCGCAGGATATTATGAAAAACGGCCGCTTCAGGACAAACCGGACGACGGGTTCATACCATTTGAACATGACCCTGCTTACCGGATGTTTCTCTTCCGGTTGGATCTTCCCGACAAGGACATGGTTGGTAATGCTGCACAACCATTTCGGCCTGAACTTATAGAAATCGAGCCGCGTGAACAGCAGCCTTATCGCCGGGTCGAGCGTTATCGCCAGCAGTGCCGCGAAGAACATCGCGAACGTCTTCGTAAATGCCAACGGCTTGAATAACCTTCCCTCTATCCCCTCAAGAGTGAATATCGGCAGGAAAGCTACGGCTATGACCATCAATGAGAAGAACGACGGCCTGCCCACCTCTTTTATCGACGCGATGAGCACTTCTTTATAATCGCCTTTCCTGCCTTCTTCCTGCCAGCGCGAGAGGCGTTTATGCGAGTTCTCGACGACCACGATGGCCGCGTCGACCATGGCTCCTATCGCTATGGCTATGCCGCCCAGACTCATCACATTCGAGGTGAGCCCCATAAAATACATCGGGATGAACGCGATAGCTACGGCGATCGGAAGCGTGATGATCGGTATGATAGCGGAAGGGATATGGAGCAGGAATATAAGTATGATGATGCTTACTACCGCCATTTCTTCGTAGAGTTTCCTTTTTAACGTATCTACCGCCTTGATGATAAGGTCGGACCGGTCGTAAGTGACTACGAGTTTCACCCCTTCGGGAAGCTGGATATCCTTTATCTTATCCTTGACCCTCTCGATAACGGCGAGCGCGTTCTCTTTATACCTCATCACGACTATGCCGCCGACGACTTCGCCCTTGCCGTTCAATTCGGCCACGCCCCTTCTTATCTCGGGGCCGAACTGCACCTTCGCAACATCTTTTATCCTGACCGGGACGCCGTTCTTATCCGACCGCAGCACGATATCTTCAATGTCCTTAAGGGAGGTTATATAACCTCTCAGCGTCACCATATATTCTTTGCCCGAGAATTCCAAAAGCCTGGCGCCCGCGTCGTGATTTGATACTTTGAGCGCCATAACGACATCAGTCATGGGTATATTGTAGGCAAGCAGGGCGTTGGGATCGATCATCACCTGGTATTGTTTCACGAACCCGCCGACGCTCGTCACTTCGGCCACGCCCTTGACCGACTGGAGGGCGTATTTCAAGTGCCAGTTCTGGAATGTGGTCAGGTCCCGGATGGAATGCTTGCCGCTTTCGTCGACGAGGGCATACTCAAAGACCCATCCGACGCCTGTCGCGTCCGGGCCCAGCTCGGTCTTCGAATCGGCGGGCAGCTGGGGTATTACTTTCGAAAGATATTCCAGCACCCTTGAACGGGCCCAGTAAACATCCGTGCCATCTTCAAAAATAACATAAACGTATGAGAAACCGTAATCCGAATACGCGCGGATATCTTTTACTTTAGGGGCGCCGAGAAGCGCGGCGACGATGGGATACGTGACCTGGTCCTCGATGAGCTGCGGTGGCCTGTCCCATTTAGAAAATACGATGACCTGCGTGTCGGAAAGGTCGGGGATGGCGTCGAGCGGTATATTTTTTATGGCGAACCAGCCGCATAATACGGCGACACCCACCATCACCAGGACGATGAACTTGTTCCTGGCGCAAAAATCGATTATCCGGTCTATTATATTTCCCATATTAACGTAACGTGCTCTCCGAATCGATGAAGAAATTTCCGGACGTCACGACCTCTTCCCCTTCGGACAGCCCGGAAATGACCTTATAATAATTCCCCGCCTTCACTCCTAATTTAACATCGCGTTTCTCGAAATAACCGTCGGGCTTGACTACAAAGACGACCTGCCGCTCACCGGTATCGACCACGGCCTCTTCCGGGACGGCAAGGGCTTCTTCCGGGTCCCCTTTCATGACCACATCGACGCGCATCTCAGGTTTGAGTCTATTTCCGGGGTTATCTATCTCAGCCCTCGCGTTTAAAGTCCTTGTCACGGGATCGGCTACAGGCGTCAGCGCGGCGATCTTCCCTTCAAATCTTTCTCCGGGAAAAGCAACCGCTGTTATTTCCACCGGCATGCCTTCTTTAACGGCTGCGATATCGGATTCGTATATCGCTATATAGACCCATGCCTTATCGCCCTCTTCCGGCAGGTAGAGGTTCCTCTGCGGCTGCCCTTTCTGCGCTAATTCTTTTATCTGGTCTTTGCTCATCCCCAGGAGGAGAAGCCGCTTCTCCGCAGCCGCGATCATGGAGTCCATCTGCTGTTTTATGACCGGCAATGTGGAATCCACGGTTAAATCTTTCGCCTTCAGCGCCTGCAGGTACTCGGCCTGGGCAACGTATAATTCCGGGTCGTAGGCAATCCTTCCCACTGTCCGTATCTCGCGTTCGAGATGCTGCTTGCCGATCTTTTCTCTCTGTATGCCGACAAGCTCCTGTTTCTCCGGGCTCACGTAAACGCCCTTTGCCGCGCCTGCCGGCTGGGTTTTCTCGTCGTAGACAGGCACATAGTCCATCCCCATCTGGTCCTTCGCCGGGACCGGGGATGTTATTTGCGGGTTCATTGGATTGCGGTAGTAAAGTATCTTCGGTTTTGCGGATTCCTGCGGCTTGTTAACCTTACGGCCGGCAGCCGTACCGATAACCGCGGCCGCGGCCACCACCAAAATTATTAAAATGATCTCGATAAAAATATTCTTCTTCATTTTTGCGCCCCCGTAAATTCAGTGCCGGTAGCCTTTTCCAAGTCCGCAACATCAGTATTATATTTCACCAGGATCCTGTAATAATCCATCTTCGTATCTATGAGCATCCTCTCGCTGTCCAGCAGCGCCATCAGGTCGCCTCTTCCGGAACGGAAATTGGCGATAGACGAATTTATCGAGCTTTCCAGCATCGGTATCAGGTTATTTTTATTGAGGTCTATTTTGCTTTTAGAGACCGCTATATCGGTAAAAAGGTTCTTTGTCTCCAGCAGGGCCTTGTTCTTCATCGCCTCATACGCGGCCTTCGCCTCATCGAGGTTTGATATCGCTTCCTTGATCTCGTATTTTTGTTTTGTCCAGAACCAGAACGGCACCGTAAAGGCGAGCATCAGATCCCACAATCCGAAACTGCCCGTGCCTATCCCCCTTAAAGTGATCCCGGCCGCCAGGTCGGGCCAGTTATTTTTTTCGGCGAGCGTCTTCGCGTGTTTGTTCCTCTCGATCGCGTAAGAAAAGGTAAGCAATTCCGGCTCGTTCTCCAGGGTGAGCTTGTATAAGGAGGTTATATCCCTGTTAAAGACGACATCCTCGCGCAATTCAGGCGCGGCTAAGGGGCTTTCCGGGTCGCGGCTTAAAAGGCTGTTCACGCGCGCCTTCTTTGCCGCCTGTTCCAGTTTCAGGTTTGCGATCTTATTGCTGAGATTCGCTATCTCGAGATTTATCTTGAAGAGGTCTTCCTGCGTGGTTTTTCCCGTGATGTATTTCGCTTCCGATATCCCGGCCACCGACTCAAGCAGTCCGAGGCTCTGCTCGTTCAGCTCAATCTCTTTGTAATTCATGAAGAGGTCATAATATGCGCCCTTGACCTCATTCACCACTTCCAGTTCTTTATTTTTATACTCGGACGCGAATATCTGCGATTCGGCAAGCGCGATCTTCCCCTTTGTCGATAACTTCCCGAAAAGCGGCAGGAACTGCGAAATAGTGAGCATATGTTCGTCGTTCGGCGCCTTGAACACATTTAAAGTATTGGGTATTTTCCAGAATGAAACGCCGATCGTGGGAGCGTCGAGGGATTTCGCCATGGGCACTCTCGCCAAAGACGCGTCCCATCGGTTCTTCGCCGCCAGGATCTCGGGATTCTTCTCTTTTGCCTCTTTGATAAGGCTGTCTAGAGAAAGTACATCGGAGGGATAAGAAAGGGTTTCGGTAAATAATAACGCGGCCGCCAGGAATAATGCGGAGAGCCTCTTCGGCATATGGTCAGCTCTTATTTTGAGAAATGTTTCTTCTTGTACTCCTCGAGCACCTGTATCGCCTTGTCCTTGCATTGCCCGCAGACGGTGCCGAGTTTCGTGTGTTCCTGCAATTCAAGGTATGTCCTGGCGCCCTCCAACACGGCATTTTCTATCTCCGTATCCGTGACATTCATGCACTGGCATACGGTATGGGCCTTTTCTTCCTCGACCTTATCGGTCATGCCGTTTCTGGTGTAATAATCGCTTATGGCGGCGCGCAGGGCCTTATGGCCGAGGACCGAACAATGTATCTTATGCTCCGGCAGGCCGCCGAGCTCTTTCGCTATATCTTTCGCGGTCAGGTGGTACGCCTTATCGAGGGTCTTGCCAATCACGATCTCTGAAAGTATGGACGTGCTGGCGATCGCGCTCGCGCAGCCGTATGTCTTCCATTTGCATTCGGCGATCGTATTCTTCTTCTTGTCGACCTTTATCGCGACGACCATCTCGTCGCCGCATTTTATATTGCCGACGATGCCCCTGCCGTCCGGATCGTATTTTGCCTCGTCCTCAAGGACGTTGCGGGGATGCATGAAGTGGTCTTTTACTTTTTCCGAATATACCCATTCAAAATTTTTGTCCATGGCTTACCTCACCGTAGACATTTTCCTGATCTTGTCTATGACCAGGGCGGTCTTTTCGACCGTATAATCGATGTCCTCTTCGGTGTTATCCCTGCCGAGGCTCATCCTGATCGAGCCGTGCGCCTCTTCAGCCGGGAGGCCAGCCGCTATCAGGACATGCGACGGGTCGAGCGAGCCGGACGCGCATGCCGAACCGGTCGATACGGCTATTCCCTCGAGGTCGAGGTAGAGGAGTATCGCTTCTCCCTCGGCGCCAAAGAATGAGACGTTCAAAGTCCCGGGCAGCGAATCGGTCGGATGGCCGTTGAACTGGATATTGGGGATATTTTTTTCGATGCCGGCTTTAAGCCTGGCCTTAAGCGACAACAAACGCTTCGCCTCGGGGCCCATTTCGGTAACACGCATCTCGATGGCTTTACCGAAACCGGCTATGCCTATCGTATTCTCGGTTCCCGCGCGCCTGCCCCTCTCCTGGTGCCCGCCCCGTATAAAAGGACAGAACGGCACTCCGGGCGAGACATAAAGCGCGCCTACGCCTTTCGGCCCGTATATCTTATGGGCCGAGAGCGAAAGATAATCGACGCCCAGCTCGTGGACATTGACGGGTATCTTGCCGACCGCCTGTATCGCGTCGGTATGGAACATCGCGCCGTGTTTATGGGCGATCCTGCCTATCTCTTTTATGTCCTGTATCGTGCCGATCTCGTTATTGGCCATCATGATCGTGACGAGCGCGGTCTTATCCGATATGACCGAAGAATATTTCTCCATGTCTATCTTCCCGGTCTTATGCACGGGCAGGTAGACGACGTCGATGCCTCTCTCCTCGAGGCATGCCGCCGCTTCCAGGATACACGGATGCTCTATTTGGGACGTTATTATCTGGTGTCTTTTTGTGTGGGGCGCCTCGCAGTGCCTCGCGGCGCAATAAAGCAGGTTCAGGACGGTGTTGTTCGCCTCGGATCCGCTTCCGGAAAATACAATGTCCTCGGCCTTTCCCCCGATAAACGTGCCTATTTTTTCCCTCGCGTCATCGATGAGGCGCCGCGCCTGCCTGCCGAAACTGTGTAAACTGGAGGGATTCCCGAAGGCGTCCATCGCTTCTATCATCGCCTTCTTTACTTCCGGATGCAATGGCGTTGTCGCGTTATGATCCAGATATACTTTGCGTTTCAATTTAGTTTCTCCTTGGAAGTTTACTCCTGGAACAGCCAGGTCGAAAGGTACCTTTCTCCCGTATCGGGAAGCAGGGCAACTATCGTTTTCCCTGCAGATTCCGGGCGTTTTGCCACCTCTAATGCCGCCCATAATGCGGCGCCGCTCGAGATCCCCACGAGGATGCCCTCTTCTTTTGCAAGCCTGCGGGAGGTCGCTCCGGAGTCTTCGGCGGTCACCTGGATTATCTCATCAATTATGTTTTTGTTCAATACTTTCGGGACGAATCCCGCGCCTATCCCCTGTATCTTGTGGGGTCCCGGATTACCGCCGGATAGAACGGGAGAATCCTTCGGCTCAACCGCTATTATCTTCACTTTAGGATTTTTCTTTTTCAGGACTTCGCCGACGCCTGTTATCGTTCCGCCGGTGCCGACCCCTGAGATGAACACGTCGACTTTACCGTCGGTATCCTTCAGGATCTCTTCCGCCGTCGTCCTGCGGTGTATCTCGGGATTGGCCGGGTTGTCGAATTGCTGCGGCATAAAAGCATTAGGGGTGCTATTTACAAGTTCTTCCGCTTTCTGGATAGCGCCCTTCATGCCTTTTGCGCCCTCTGTCAAAACTATCTCCGCTCCCAGGATCTTAAGCAGCTGCCTGCGTTCGACACTCATTGTCTCGGGCATCGTTAAGACCAGTTTATAGCCTTTTGCGGCGGCGACAAATGCCAAAGCAATGCCCGTATTCCCGCTCGTCGGCTCGATGATCACGGTGCCTTTCTTAAGCTTGCCCGCCTTCTCGGCCGCCTCGATCAGCGCGACGCCTAACCTGTCCTTGACGCTGGATAGCGGATTGAATGATTCAAGTTTTGCAATAACCGTCGCGTTCAAGCCTTTCGTAAGGCGATTTATCCTGACCAGTGGCGTGTTACCCACCGTCTTTGTTATATCGTCAAATATTCTCGCCATCTTATTGTCTCCTTGATAGTTATGCCTTTTCCAAGGCCTGTTCTATGTCCTTAATTATATCATCAATGTGCTCAATGCCGATAGATAATCTTACGAAGTCGGGCGTGACACCGGTCGCCAGCTGCTCTTCGCTCGAAAGCTGCTGATGCGTCGTTGTCGCGGGATGTATCGCAAGGCTCTTGGCATCGCCGACATTGGCCAGATGCGATATAAGTTCAAGAGAGTTGATGAATCTGCTTCCCGCCTCAAGCCCGCCTTTTATGCCGAATCCGAGTATGGCGCCTGCGCCTTTCGGGAGATACTTCTTTACCCTGTCTTTCTCCGGGCTATCCTTAAGGCCGGGGTAGTTGACCCAGCTCACCTTCGGATGCCTCGAGAGATATTCCGCGACCGCACGAGCGTTCTCGGAGTGCCTCGGCAGCCTAAGATGAATGGTCTCGAGCCCCTGCAGGAACAGGAAAGAATTAAACGGAGACAGCGCAGGGCCGAGGTCCCTTAACAGGGTCACCCTCGCCTTGATGATATAGGCGATGTTGCCCATAGGTTTTAAGGCCTCGACGAAATTGATGCCGTGATAACTGGGATCCGGCTCGGAGATGAGCGGGAATTTTCCGCTTGTCCAGTCGAACTTGCCGGAATCGACGATGACCCCGCCTAAAGAGGTCCCGTGGCCGCCGATGAATTTCGTCGCCGAATAGACGACGATATCCACACCGAAATCTATCGGCCTTAACAGGTAAGGAGATACCGTATTATCGAGGACGAAAGGTATCCCGTTCTTGTGGGCGACCTTTGAGATGCCCTCTAGATCGGCAACGTCGAGTTTGGGATTACCGATCGACTCGGCGTATACGGCCTTTGTCTTGGGTGTTATCGCTTTTTGGAGCGCGGCGAGGTCGTTTGATTTTACGAACTTTACGGTGATCCCGAACTTCGGGAATGTATAATGAAAAAGATTATACGTTCCGCCGTAGAGGTTATCCGCCGAGACGATCTCGTCCCCGGCTTTGGCTATATTAAGGAGGGCCAGCGTTATTGCCGACTGCCCGCTTGCCGCAGCCAATGCGCCCACTCCGCCGTCCAAGGCCGCGACCCTTTTTTCAAAAACATCCGTCGTCGGGTTCATGAGGCGCGTGTAGATATTGCCGAACTCTTTAAGCCCGAAAAGATTTGCGGCGTGTTCCGTGTTCTTGAACTGGTATGATGTCGTCTGGTAAATAGGCACCGCCCTGGACCCTGTCGTAGGATCGGCTTCCTGCCCGCCGTGCAAAGCCAATGATTCCACCTTCAGTTTACTGTCTATCTTGCTCATTTTTATTCTCCCTTTTTTGGGTCGGGAGAAAACCGCTCCCGACCCAAATGTTTTTAGAACGCATATTGCGCGCTCAGGACTACTCCGTCACCCAATCCTACTTTCGATGTTGATTTCCTGTCGCCGGCATTGACATAAGCAAGTATGAGAGACAGGTTCTTGTTCGCGAACCAGGCCACATGCGCGTCCCAGTAATTTGCATTCTTGAAATCACTGAACCTCGCTCCCTGTTTGAACTCGAACCCGACCGCGAGATTGTCTAAAGGCAGGATATCGACGTTAGCGAAACCTACCTGTTTTCTTTGCCTGTCAAACCCGAACACTCCGGTCACTAACCCTTGCGTGGAGAGGACGCCTCCCGATATCAGCACCGGCCTCGGTGTCTGGGTTATCAGTTTCGTTGCGACAGCGTAGATGTCAAAACCATCGTCATGCACGCCCGGCGCAGTATTGGTCACTTGTTTGTATATGCTTCCGACCGATATCGCGGGGAGGAACTTATAATCGTTGAAGTTCTCCGGCAGCAACAACAGCTTGGCGCCCACGTTGTTCTTGTGGATGTTCGTTCCCGGCGGGGCTATTATCTCATGGCCGTACGAGACCTCGAGCCTTTTGAAAAATGTCTCCGCGACCCCGATAGCCGTCCAATCGACCTTGACGCCGTTTAAGTTCGCATACCACACGCCGAACTGAGGTTTGGAAAAGACGTCCTTATAAGTGGGGTCCTTTTCCCCCTCTTTTTCCTCGGTTTTCTTGTCCGATTCGAAACTGGTGCCGGCCGTATAAGCCAGCGGGTTGAACGCTATGCCGCCCACGCCTTCAAGGTTATTGAGCGGGACTCCCGCGCGCGCCTCTTCGAACGGATAAACAACGGTCAATAAAGCTACCGACACAAACAATGTTACTATCTTCATGAACGACCTCTTGACTATGCTCCTCAACTCCAGGTGACTGGTCGTCCAGGTGCTTTTTTGATTTTTTTAAGTTCCCGGTGATCCGGAAAACACAAAAACCTAAACTACCCTTCGGCTGCGCCGCAGGGTTCAGATACCACCTCCTTCCTCTATTGTCCACACATCGTCAAACCGCTTCTTTTCCGAGACCTCTACCTGGACTATCTTCGAATTATGCACGGTGATGTTTATCGTGCCGTATTTCAGGCCGCGGACCGAATTGTTAAGCTCCTTGATTATAGCGTCATTGATTATGCTCTTGTTCTGCTTATCCGTCTCCATCGTCTTTTTCCTGTCCGGCCTTAGCCCAATAGTTTGTCGCCATGGGCCCAGTTCTCGCCGTTGACCTCGTCGAAGACCAGATACAGGCTATCTTTAGGTTTTCCGGCCACTTTCAGGAGCGTCTCTGAAAATCTCTCGGCGATCTCTTTCTTCTGTTCTTTCGTCAGCTTACCGACCAACTTTAAATTTACGAACGGCATCTTCTCCTCCTTTTTTAAATTACGTAATTGTATGCGGCCGCAGACCCGTATTTATTCTTCTGCTTCTCTACTATATCCTCGAGCGTTACCGATTCCAATATCTGCAAAAATTTTTCCGATAATTCACTCCAAATATCCCTCGTTGCGCACGTCTCAGACCTTTTACACACGGCGGAATCGTCTACGCACGTGACAAAAGTTATAGGCCCTTCCACCGCCAGCAATATCTCTTTCAGGGTTATGTGGGCCGGCGGCCTGGCCAGGGAATAACCTCCGTGAGCGCCCCTGACAGACGTTATCAGGCCTGCGTTTTTCAAGGGCGGTACCAAATGCCACAGGTATTTCTCCGATATCTCCTGTCTTTTGGCTGCATCCTTCAGGAAAACAGGCTGCTCACCGAAATGAAGCGCCAGGTCCAGCATCAGCCGCGTCCCATACCTGCCTTTTGTCGTTAACTTCATCAGGACCTCTCCTTATTTCATTTCCTACTAATTCCATTGAATTGGTGTAATTATAGCACCAAAAAAAACTCTGTCAAGTAAAAAAATGTACCCGCCTATTCGAGCTTTTCAGGATGGTGCCTTACGACCTTCGCCTGGACCATGTATATCACGTCCTCGGCGATGTTTGTCGCGTGGTCGCAGATGCGCTCGAGATGGCGGGCTATCAGGAGGAGCGGCACCGCGCGCGGGGCGGTGGACTTATCCTTGGCTATGTAATCGTTTATAAGCTCGTCCTGGACAAAATTCCTCAGTTTATCGGCTTCCGGATCCGTAAGGACGACCTTCTTCGCCAATTCTATGTCCCTGTTGACGAAAGCGTCTATCCCCTGCTTTACCATGCTTTGCGCTATGGCGCAGAGCTTCGGTATGTCGACCAGGGGCTTGAGCAATGGCTTATCCACTATCTCGAGGACGCGCTGCGCGATATCGACCGCGAGGTCGGCTATCCTCTCGAGCTCGTTGTTAAGCTTCATAGCAGTAGTGATGAACCTGAGGTCTATGGCGATCGGCTGGTGCAGGGCAAGCATCTCAAGGCAGCGCTCTTCTATCTCGAGCTCCATCATGTCTATCTGCTTGTCCGAATCGATGACCTTCAGGGCCAGGGCCTTGTCCTGCTCTTTAAGGGACTTGACCGAGCTCATTATCGCCTCCTCGGCCAGGGCGCCCATCTTTAATATTCGCGCGTTAAGATCCTTTAATTCCTCGTCAAAATGCCTTTCCATTATTTATCTCCTCTTTTGCGCTTATCCGCTTCCGCAACTTCGAATATGAGTTTCAGCACCTTCTCCTTGATAGTATCCCTTACCGTCCTGAAAAATTCTATGCCCTTGCCTTTCGGGTCAGGGATGTCCCATTCGATATGTTTCTTCGCCGGTACGAAAGGGCACGTGTCCTGACAACCCATGGAAATGACATAGCCGAACTCCTTGACCGGCAGGTCGTTGAAACCTTTGGATTTCTGCGAAAATATATCCACCTTCTCTTCCCACATCACTTTCGTCGCGTACGGGTTTATCTTTCCCGATGGCTTGGAGCCGGCGCTGTAAGCTTCCAGCACATGCCCGCCGATGTTCCGCGCAAATCCCTCGGCCATCTGGCTGCGGCAGGAATTTTCTATGCACACGAACAATATTTTTTTCTTCATGGTTAGACTCGCTCCTCTCGCTCACCATGACCCTGAGCAAACGTAGTGCGTCGAAGGGTCATTTAACCGAACCTCCCGGTGATATAATCTTCCGTCCTCTTGTCTTTCGGGGCCGTGAAGATATCCTGCGTCTTGCCGAATTCTATCAGTTCGCCCAGGAGGAAGAACGCGGTGTAATCCGAGACGCGGGCGGCCTGCTGCATGTTATGGGTCACGATGACTATAGTATAATACTTTTTCAATTCGAGTATGAGCTCTTCTATCTTGCTGGTGGATATAGGATCGAGGCTCGCGCACGGCTCGTCGAACAGCAATACCTCCGGCTCGACCGCGAGACAGCGCGCTATGCAAAGCCTCTGCTGCTGCCCGCCGGATAATTTGAGCGCGTTCTCGTGTATCCTGTCCTTTACCTCGTCCCAGAGAGCTGCTTTTTTCAGCGACTCCCCGACCTTCTTCTCGATGAAATTCCCGTCGGTTATCCCGTTTATCTTAAGCCCGTAACTGACATTCTCAAATATGCTCTTCGGGAACGGGTTCGGCTTCTGGAAGACCATCCCTATGCGCCTCCTGATCTCGACCGGGTCCACCGACGGGTCGAAGATGTCCTCTTCCTCCAGTAATATCGCCCCTTTCAATGACGTGTTGGGCACAAGCTCGTTCATCCGGTTCAAAAGCCTTATGAAAGTCGATTTGCCGCAACCCGACGGCCCTATGATGGCAGTAACCTGGTTCTTATAAATTTCAATGCTTACCGAACTCAACGCCTGGCGGCTCCCGTAAAAGAAATTTATATCCCTCGCCTCTATTTTGACTATCCGCCTATCCATGGATGACCCTCTGTTTTTGCCGTATGACTATCGCTATGGTAGAGATCAATAAGACCAGGACCAAAAGTATCAAGCCGCATCCGTAGGCGATCGCCGCCTGTTTATCCGGATGCGTGCCTTCGGTCATCAACGCGTAAATGTGGTAAGGAAGCGCCATAACTTCCGAAAATACCGAATCCGGATAATGCCGCGTATAAAATGTGGCTGCGGTAAAAAGGATCGGCGCCGTCTCTCCCGCGACGCGCCCGATGCTCAATATCACGCCTGTCAAAATACCGGGCAGGGCAGTCGGAAGGACGATCTTCTTTATCGTTTGCCATTTTGACGCGCCGAGTGCCAGGGAAGCTTCCCTTAAAGATTGGGGAACAGCCGTAAGCGCCTCCTGCGACGCGGATATTATCACGGGAAGGGCTAATATTCCTAACGTGAGGCTGCCGGATAATATCGAAACTCCGAATTTCATGTATTTTACGAATACCGCAAAACCAAAAAGCCCGAATACGACCGACGGGACGCCCGCGAGGTTGTTTATGCTCATCCTGATCAAATTCACCAACGCGCTTTTCGGGGAATATTCGCAAAGGTATATCGCGCACGCCAGGCCGAGCGGCAATGAGACGAGTATAGCTCCCATCGTAAGATAAAATGTCCCTAATATCGCCGGCGCCACGCCGCCTTCGGTCATCCCGTTCCGCGGGACCTGGGTCAGGAATTCCCACGATATGACCTTTATTCCCCTGATGGTAATAAAATAGATTATCGCCCCGAGGAAGAACAGGGTGACCGCCATGCAAAGGAAGAGCAGCGCAAAACCTATATTCTGCGTTACCTTGTGTTTTTTCATCCGCCCAACCCCAGTTTTATCCTGAACCTGCGGCTGATAAGTTCAGCGACGATATTAAATACAAAAGTTATAAGGAACAGGACCAGCGCGATCGCGAAGAGCGAATGGTAATGCGCGCTGCCCATCGGCGCCTCGCCCATCTCAGCGGCTATGGCCGAGGTCATCGGCCGCACCGGTTCAAAGAACGAATGTGGTATAACGGCTGCGCCTCCGGCTACCATCAGGACCGTCATCGTCTCTCCTATGGCCCTGCTCATGCCGAGGATTATCGCCGTGGATATCCCTGAGCCTGCCGCCGGGATCACGACGTTCACAAGCGTCTGCCAACGGTTCGCGCCCACGGCGAATGAGGCCTCCCTGAAACTTTTCGGGACATAGCTCAGCGCGTCCTCGGCGATGCTGCAGACCGTAGGCGTCGCCATTATCCCCAGTGTAAGGCTCGCGGTGAAAGCGCATAATCCCGTCGGAAGATGGAGCAAATTTTGCAAAAAAGGCGCGATCATCATCATACCGAAAAATCCGTATACTACCGACGGTATGCTGGCCAATATTTCGACAAGCGGTTTTAATACCGCCCTCTGCCGGTGGCCCGCCAGCTCGTTCAGGTAAAGGGCGCTTCCTACGCCTAACGGGACGCAGACGAACATTGCGCCTACGGTGACCCAGAACGACGCCAGTATCAAAGGCAGGATCCCGAATTCCGGCGGGTCAAATGTCGGATACCATGCCTTCCCGAAGATAAAGTCCGCCGGCTTGACCTCTTTAAATACCGGCAGCCCTTCTTTAAAAAGGACGATTATTATGCCGACCAGAAAAATAAGGGAAGAGAAGGCCAGCACAGTGAAGATCCACCGGTAGGCCTTCTCTTTTAACTTAGCCATATGCTTATTTTAACGCTACAAACCCTTCTTCATCAACGATTTTCTGCCCGTCGTCGCTCATTATAAAATCGATGAACGCTTTGGTCGCGCCTTGCGGGGCGCCATTCGTATACATGAACAACGGCCTCGAGAGCGGGTATTTGCCGGAAAGGACCGTCTCTTTGGAAGGTTCAACCCCGTTTATGGGTATCGCCTTGACCTCACCGTTAATATATCCCAAGCCCACGTAACCTATCGCGCCCGGCGTCTTCGCTATGACTGAAGCCACCGCCTGGTTAGAGGCCTGCATCAACGCGTCCGCCCTTACCTTATGGCCGTCAAGCGCGAGCGCGCCGAAAGCCTCGAACGTCCCGCTCGAGCTGTCGCGCGAGACGACTACTATCTTATCACCGGTCCCGCCCACATCGGACCATTTAGAGACCGAGCCGGTAAAGATCTCTTTCAGCTGCTGTTTCGTCAAAGCGCTCAGGCCGTTGGAGGGGTTCACTATCACCGCTATCCCGTCCATTGATATTACATTCGCTTTCGGGCTCTTGCCTCTCTGGCCCGCCTTCTCTAATTCGGCATCTTTCATCGAACGCGACGAATCACCGATATCGCAGGTGCCGTCTATCAATGACGCGATACCTACGCCGGAGCCGCCCCCGCGCACCGATATATCCACGGCCGGGTTCTTCGACATGAAAACCTCAGCTGCCTTCTGCGCGATCGGCAGGACCGTAGTCGATCCCTCGACCACTATCTTGTTAGTAGCTGCGGATGCCGCGGGCACACAGGAACCCGCAGCCACAAAGACCGCAATAACCGCCAACCAAATAACCTTTTTCATTTTTCCTCCTTAGAATTTTATGTTCCAATCCGCCTGGATAACCTGCGCCGGCAGCCTCGAGCTTTCGCTATCTGCTGTCAACCTGGTCAAATTATACGTGTTGAAATAACTGAGCGCAAGCCAGGAATTCTTGCTCAGGCCGAAGTTTAACGATACATGATTGCCGCCCACGTTCGTCTTGCCTCCGTAGAAATCAGAATCCGGATAGGCATCCAAAAAGGCGTCCCTCTCGATGATCCTGTGGTCGTAGACCAGCTGCCACTGGTATTTATCCGCCACCTTCTCGTTGCCGATCTTGAAGCCGGCGATCCAACCTGTGCCCTTGGCGCTGGCGCTCATATTATCCATGTACTCGCCGAAGACAGCAAAGTACGGGAAACCCAGGTTATAACCGAAGAACGGCTCGGTAAAACCCAGTTCCAGTTTCGGGACGACAGAGTTGTAATCATTTTGGTAGACTATGTCACTGGTCCTGCCCTGGTCGGAATTCCTTGCAAGGGTGTTCGTCCCGGGAGTATTGGCTATCTGCGTCTGGCCTTTTACTTCGGCCAACCAGAAATCGACTGTGGATTTCAGTTTGACGTTGTCAAGCACGCTCCAGGAAACACCCGGCTGGATGACATTCTGCAGTTGGTTCTTTGATTTCGGAAAGGTGTCACCCAGATACAGGAAACCGTAGTTCAAAAACACATTGGCGCTTGGATTGACATTATAGCTTAACTGCAGCGCTGCGCCTTCGGGATTGATATCAGGATCCACGAGCGCGTTTATCGGTTCCCAGAACGGGTTCTTGAATTTACCCGCCGTGAAAGTGGTATCGACCGGCGCTGTCCACTGAGGCAGATACTGGCCGTAACCGTAGTCCAGTATTATATTCTTGAACGAAAAACCGTTGCCTAAAGTTACATTCGTGGATTTCGGGTCAGTGGTCGTTCCGGTAGCTATACCCAAACCCACCTTGAAATCCTCGATCACCCTCGTTTCGGCGCCGAGCCTTACCCTTATCCTATCCCTGTTCTCCTCTGTACCGGTCGTAGTCGCGCTCTTCGCCTTGTCCCACTGGTACCTGTTCCTGAAATCGCCCTTGAATTTGATATCCTGCACCCACTGCGGGATATTTGCCGCCTTGCCTTGCGCTACTTCTTTCCTTGCTTCCTCTTTCGTTTCTGCGAGGACCTGCGCGCCTTCCCCCTGCGTCAGGACACCCTTGTCTACGAGCTTCTGGACGAGGATCTCCATCTCGCCCGCGTAGGAACGGCTTGCCAACAGAACCATCCCCATCACGCCTAACAGCAACGTCGCCTTTTTCATACCCTCTCCTCTTTTTGTTGGACTTCCGGTTAGCATGGTGGTTTTTTAACTTCAAGGAGAGTATAAGATTTGAAGGTTACGGACAAAGGGAGGAAATGTGAACTTTCTGTGAACTATAAACGGGGTATTTTAGGGGGGTTTCAGGCCTTGGGGACGGTAAAACTGAAGGTGGAGCCGTGGCAAGCTTCTGACTTTACCCACACTTGTCCACCATGGGACTGGACGATGTGTTTAACGATGGATAGGCCGAGGCCTGTGCCGCCGAGCTGGCGTGAACGGGCCTTATCTACCCGGTAGAACCTCTCAAAGACCCTCGGGAGGTCGCTTTCCGGGATCCCGACGCCGGTATCGGTGACATCGACTTGAAGATACTTATCCTGCGGGAAGACCGAGACCTTCACCGACCCGCCTTCAGGGGTATATTTTATCGCGTTATCGAGCAGGTTCAAGAATACCTGCGAAAGCCTGTTCTCGTCCGCCATGACCTTAGGCAGGCCCTCAGGAATATTAAATTCTACCTTAATGGACTTATCGCGAGCTGATTTTTCAAGCACTCCGGCAGAACGTTTTACTACCGGGGCTATTCCCACAGGCATGAAGACCATGGCCATTTTGCCCGATTCTATCTTCGAAAGGTCAAGTAGGTCATCTATGAGCTTCGCCAGGCGGTCGCTCTCGCGGTAAATTATCCCGAGGAACTCCTGCCGTTCTTCCGCTTTCGGCACGCCGTCCATAAGCGTTTCCGAATATCCCTTTATGCTCGAGAGCGGGGTCCTCAACTCGTGCGATACGTTAGCGACAAAATCCTGCCTTACCTTCTCTAGCCGGCGCAGCTCGGTTATATCATGGAAGACGAATATTGCCCCGTCAACCTGATTTTCTTTCATTATCGCGACGCCGCTGACTTTAATGGATTTTTCCTCGGGGCTGCTTACGGATATCTCCTCCGCGGCTATCCTCTGGCCGCCTTTAAGCACTCGGTCGACGATATTTTGGACGGCGGAGTTGCGGACCACTTCGAGCGGGGTCTTCCCCTCGGGCGCCGTATCGATAAAGAACAGCTTCCTGAGCGAAGGGTTCGCCAGGATTATCTTTCCTTTTGCGTCCGTCACTATGACGCCTTCCACCATGCCGGAAAGCACCGTCTCGAGTTTCGCCTCGCCCGACCTTACTTTTTCTATCTTGGCCTTTATTTCATCTGACATATAATTCAATGTCGCGGCAAGGTCACCTATCTCGTCCCGGGAAACGTTAAATATTTTCCTGGAAAAATCCCCTGATGCCATCGCCTTCGCCGCCGATGAGATATTAGCCAGCGGGCGCGTCACGGCCATGGATATCAGGAAGCTCAGGATCAGCGAAGCAAAAAAGACCATTATGACCCCGACCGCCAGTATCTTCTGCATCCCTGATTCGAATTCCGCGACTTTTGCGACCGGGATCACGAGGCGCAGTATGGCCGCGGGTTTGTCCTTCCCGACGACCGCGGCGTTATAGAGCATGTACTTCTTTAAGGTATAGCTATAACGCTGGCTGGCCCCGAAACCCTCTTTCAACGCCTGTTGGACCTCGGGACGGCCCAGGTGGTTCTCTAATTTCGGCAGGTCTTCTTTTTTTACTTCAGAGTCGCCGAGCACGATCCCGTCCGGCGCGATAATCGTCACCCTGACGCCGAGGTCCGCTCCTATCCTGTCAGCCAAAGCCGCGGATCCCGCAGCCGCAGGCTGCCTACTGAACTCACTCTCCAGATAATCCTTGCTCAAGATGAGCTCTTTTTTCAGGTTGCTCTCGATATCCCTCAGGAGGAAAGATTTCAGGTGGGAATTAAAATATGTGTAGGCCGCCGCCAGGATAAAAACAGCGAGCAGGCAGAAGATCGCCGTCAATTTCCACTGCAGTTTAATCCTCATCACCTTCCCTGCATCTGTAGCCCAGCCCTCTTACGGTTTCCAGCAGTTCTCCGGCCTTGCCCAGTTTTTCCCTCAACCTCTTGATGTGCGTATCGATGGTGCGCGTATCGACATCGGCGGCGATATCCCAGACGTCAGTCAGCAGCTGTTCGCGCGACTGGACGCGGCCCTGCCTCTCGACCAATGTCGCGAGCAATTTGAATTCCATCGGCGTGAGCTCTACATCCTTGCGGTTCGCCGTGACTTTATGCTTCGCGATATCTATGGTGATATTCCCCGCCTTTAGGACATTTTTCTTTATCTCCGGGACTTTTCCGCGCCTCAATATCGCTTTTACCCTCAGGACGAGCTCGCGCGGGCTGAACGGCTTTACGATATAATCATCGGCGCCTAATTCCAACCCCACGACCCTGTCGACCTCTTCACCCTTTGCCGTTACCATGATGACCGGGATATTCTTGAGCTTGGGGTCCTGTTTTATGGAGCGGCAGACTTCGAAACCGTCTATCTTGGGAAGCATCAGGTCGAGGATGACCAGGTCGGTGTGGTATTTTTTGAGGTGTTCGAGGGCCTCCTCGCCGCTCGGGACCGCGAAGGCGTCATAACCATCTTTCTCCAGGTTGAATTTTATAAGCCTGGAGATGTTCTTGTCGTCTTCTACTATAAGGATCTCTTCTTTTTGCATTTTTTGCTTACCTGTAAAAGGTCTGTGAGTTTCCCGGCTATCCCGCACGGCCGGGCTTTCTTCAATTCCGAATGCGACGAAGAACCGCCCAGGACCGCGACAACTTTCACGCCCGCGTTATGGCCGGCATGGACGTCGACCGTCATGTCTCCGACATACAGGGCTTCGCTTTTTTTGACGCCCAGTTCTTTCAATATCCTCGGTATCAGGAAAGGTTTCGGCTTTATCTCGGTCTTATCTTTCGCGCACGCGATAGCGTCGAAATATTTAACAAGGCCGAGGTGCTTTAACAGTATCATGCTGAACTTCGGAGGCCTGTTGCTGGCAACAGCGAGCTTATAGCCCCTCTTCTTAAGGTCCCGCAAAAGCTGCCTTGCCCCGGGTATGACCTTCGAATATTTCAAAAGCGCTTTCCCGTGATGCGCGCGATATAGCTTTAACCCCTCCGCGACATCCTTCTTCTCGACGAAATACTCTATGAAATTCTTGTCGCCGTGCCCGACTGCCCTGCGCGCGACAGCCATCTTCGCCTTGGGATATCCGAGCTTTACCAGGGTATAATTCAGGCTCTTCTCGATCGCGGTATACGCGTCGACTATCGTCCCGTCTATATCGAATATTATCAGTTTAAGCATCTATTTCGAATATCTTCTGTTTGGAGGTGCGGCCCTTTATGAGGCTTACCCTTGATTTCGCGATATCGAAATGCCCGGCGAGGGCTTTGGCGACCGCCTCGTTCGCTTTCCCGTCGGTAGGTTTCGCCTTCACCCATACCGCGTACTTGCTATCATCGATCTTTTCGACCTTCTCCCGGCTGGAGCTGGCCTTGACCTTGACGCTGATCTTCAATTATTTATTCTTCCACTCGTACGAGCCGGACGCGTTCATTACCTCGATAGGCGTCCCGGAAGGCGCGTCGTTCTGCAGGCGCTGCGCGTAAAGTTTCCGTACATCTTCGAGAGCCGCGCCGTTCTTCTGCGATAACGCTTTGTATATCGTCATCCTGTCTGCATTTTCCGCGCTGATAAGGTCCGCGGGAGCGCCGCTTCCTTTTGCCTCGACCATGCCGGATCTATTCTCGCCTATCACGCCTTTTCCCTCAAGTGATGAAAGCTCCGCGTATCTGGCCTTACGGCTTGCCGCCGCCTGTACCACTTCCGGTGATAAAGATTCCTCGGCATAAGCATTGACCATGAGGAAATTAAGTTTCATGCCGTCTTCCGGTTTCGGAGCGGCTTTGCCGGATACCGCATTCTCGATACTGTTGATGTCGTTTGCCACATGCTGATACACGTCGAGCCGCATGGTCACATCGACCTTTATCGGATCTTTCGGCGCTTTGACCTGCATGCTCATGCATCCCATACCCAAAAACACGACCAGCAAGACCGCCAAGACTGCCATTTCTTTTTTCATCTTTCCCTCTCCTTAAAATCCGTGTAATGCGACCGTAACGTCCCTTTTCCCTTTCACCCCTTCCAGGATCACATGCAGGAGTATCGAATCCTCGTTCCTGGATATCCCAAGCGTCCCTTTCGTGAAGTCATAATTCCCGAAGCTATCCTCGATAAGCGAAAGCGGCTGTTTCGTGTTATCCGCGAGCCTTTTGAGGATCTCCTTGTCGGTGATGACCAGCGAGCCTCCCGGAGACACAGTCGAAAAATCCCCTTTTATATCGGTGATCTTCGCTTGCTCGCCGCGGAGCATGATCGCGCCGCCCATAATGCCTTTCATCTCCACGCGGCCTTCGGCATTCAACCCTTTCGGCAGCAAGGCAAGATCGATCCCTCCGGCTTCAATATTCGCGTCGTAGACTATCGTCTTGCCTATTGTCATATTGCCGCTCGCGTCGGCGTTAAGCTTCCAGTCGGCCGTATTCAGGACCACTGTCATGCCCGTCATGACGAGCGACCTGACCGCAAAAGCCTTCCCGGGTTTGAGGGCCGGATATTCGATAATGTCGCGTAATTTTTTTCCGGGAGAGTTAAATTCCAAAGAGCCGCCCTTGACGGTTATCTCGGGTATTATCCTCGTAAACAGCGAAAGCGGCGAAAATCTTATCTCTACCTGCTTGATACGGTAGCGCAGGGTATCGCCTTTCTTTATGTCGATCCCGGTGATCGCGACCGTATTCGCGTTCCTGAGTCCTGCGTTCCCGATCGAAACATCATAGCCGGGAAACGCGCTTTTTATCTGCCCGACGGCGATATTGACTAACAGGGGCCTGCCGATCAACCACAGGGCCGGCAAGATCGCCAGGATAACCGCTAAGATAACTAATTTCCGTCTCAATAGTTTTTCATAATCCGCGCAAAGGAAAAGTCAGGTCCTTCTTGCCCTTCACGCCTTTGAGTGTCATATGAAACACCAGAGATCCCGTCTTTCCCGATATCTGCAGGGTGCCTTCCGTGAAATCGAAATCTTTCAGGTCTTCGATATCAGCCAGCGGTTGTTTCGCGTTATCCGCAAGCCTTTTAAGGAATGCCTCATCCTTAATGGCAATGTTCCAACTGCCCGGGGCGACGGAAAAATCGCCTTTTATCTCCGTCTCGCCTGACGGTGTCTTACGTATCTCTATATTCCCGCCGACTACAGTGTTAAGTTTCCAGTCGGCCGTTTCCAATATCGGGTTAAAATTCAATATCACAATGGATTTAGCCGTAAAACCTTTCCCCGGATTAAATACCGGGTACCCGATGACATCTTTGAGCTTTTTATCCACGGAACTGACTTCCATAAGAGAATTTTTTATAATGATCTTCGGGACTTTCCTCGTAAATAGCGAGAGCGGCGAAAATTTTATCTCTAACCCGTTTATCCTGTAAGAAAGGTCCGCGCCCCGCGTAGCCTTTATTCCGGTTATCGCGATCATGTCGGCATTCCTGATCTCGGCGGCGCCGATCGAAACATTATAGCCGGGGAACATCTCCTTGATCTCCTTTACCGCGATGCCGGTTATCAGGGACCTGCCGAATAATCCCACACCTAGCACGAGCGCCAGGATGACCGCGAAAATGACTATTTCCCGTCTCATCTTTTGAATGTATGCCTTACGGCTTTACCTTTCAGGTTATACTTTACTTCGATATTCCCGCCGTGGAAATCTTCCGGAACGAGCTTGGGCCTCAACGCGACTTTACCGAAATCGAATTTTACGCCGAGGACCTCGTCTATCAGCGTGTAAATATACCAGCTCGCCGAGCCGGTCAGGTAAAAATAAAGCCCCCGTCCCTCGTTGTTGAAATATTCCGGTATCATGGGATATATCCGGGCCGCGCCGCTCGTCGACATCTTATAGATGGAATCGAAGACCTCATGCCCTTCCTTGACGAAACCCCTTTTATACAGGGCATTCGCCAGCATCACGTTCATGTGGTTGAAGAACGCCCCGTTCTCCTTGTCGCCGTACGCGAACCCGTACGCCCGCCCGAAGTCCATATATACCGTCCTGAAATCCGTCCCGAGGCGGAACCCTCCGAGCACGGGGTCTTTCAGGTTTTTTTTGATCGACTGCCATATCTTCCTTATCTGCTCATCGGTCGCGCAGCCGCTCATTATCGCGAAGACCTGCGAGGCCAGCTTCATGCGTACCCTGTCTCTAAATTTCCCCCGCTGAGGCGGGACCTTGCCCTCCACACGACATCCCTTATTATCGTAGTAACCGTTGAAGAATCCTGCGTCGGCGATCCATTCTTTCTTCCTCAGCCACGCGAAGAGATGGTCGGCCTTTTTGCGCAGGTCGTCGATCAGGTCGTCGATATCCACCTCGACTGCCTCGCCGGTGATCGCCCTGCAGGATTCGAGGTATTCTTCAAGCCGTCTCTGTTTCTCTTTATGATCATTATAATCGACCGGAGTGCCCATGCTATCGAGCAGCATCAGGAATTCTGTCAATAATTTGACGCTCTTGTGCCTCTTCTTCATCTCTTCGAGGATAACGCAGATGTCGCGCAGGTTATGCGCGTACATGAAGCTGAAAGCCACGCTCTCGCCCCTGTCGGATGCCATGTCAAGGCCGTCGTTCCAGTCGGCGTTCTCGAGGCGTATGACGTTATGCTCGCCGACGTTGAAGAATTGGACGAGATTCTGGACGAGGATATGTTCCAGGACGCTGCCCTTGTACCTCCTCCCGGAATTGTCGCGCTGGATGAAATCCGCCTGTTTGAAATTCTTGTCTATCTCCTTGGCGCGCTTTAGCTGGTGGTCCCTGAAATATTCGGTCTTCTCCAGCATAAAGTCCGAGTCTCCCGTCTTTTGGATATAAAGGCGGGTCGTAAGGTACGGCCAGATACCGTGATCCATCCAGACGCGGCTTATCCTGTTGCGGTCGGCGATGAACCTGCCGTCTTTGGCGATGACCGTTGCGTTCGATCCGTCGAGCCGCACGCCGCGGAAACTGTCGAATATAAAATCCCTCGCCTTCTCCGGCTCGGTCAATAAAAGCGTCAGCGCGTCCTGCCAGATATCGCGCCAGCCGCGGCCGCCCTTTCCGTAATCAAAGTGCGGCAGAAATGAGCAGCCGAATAATTTCCTGAGGGTCGGCTGCATCTTGACCCACAGCAGCCAGTTGTTGAAATCGCCGTCGTTGAAATCGAATTCGAGCTTCGAAAGGTATTGCTGCCAGTATTTCTTCGTCGCATCGAGGCTCTTATCGACCTTTGCCGGCGAATCCAGGCCCTTGAATATCTTTTTTACGCCTTTCCTGTCGTCGCTGATCCCCATGACGAGGATATAATCGACCTTCCCGCCTTTTTTCAGCTTCTTACGGTTGAACCTGAACGCGGCGCACGCTTCTTTCCCGTCGAAATCCGGGAGTTTTTTAGAGGCGAGCTTCACGTATTTCTCTGTCGCGTCCGGGAATATCAGATCTCCCTCTCCGCAGAACATGCCGATCGTCGGGAATTGCCCTGCCGGCGCCTTGCCCTTATCCTCGCATCCGAAGACGAAATAATTTGTCCTGTTCTCGATGTGGCCCTTCTCGTCGAATATCATCGTCGGCTTGAGGAAGATACCGTTTCTTTCGAGGTCGACGCGGTTCAACAGCGAGCTCACGTGCCTGTGGTCGCGGATATTTTTTTCGCTGCGGCCGTATAGCGGGATGAAAGACGTCGGCGTTATCTCTACATCCTTGCCTCTTTTATTCGTGACGCGGACGCGCATGACTTCGACCGCCGTATTGAACGGGATGAAATTCAGCACCTCTATCTCGAGGCCGTGGGCCTGTTTCGTGACCTTATGGTACAGGAAACCCGCTTCGACGACATCGTCGTGCGGATAAGAGACCCTTATTATCTCATTTCCCACTTTGATGAAGAAATCGCGGCGGCAGAAGAGGTTGTTGCGGACGTCCTCGATGCTCGCCGGCGGCGTAAGGAAATGGTCATTATCGCGTTTTATGTCCCCGCCGAGGTTGGGGCTTATCGAAGACAACAATTTTCCGTCTTTGTCGGCCAGCGGAAAATACAGGTTATACTTGTGCGGATCTTTTACGACGAATGTGCCCTTATCGTCAATGAATTTATATATCATTTTCCTTTCCTGGGGGACGTCCCATTGGGGGACACCCTATTATGCGTTGCCGATCTCCGGTATTTTCTTTATCGCCTCTTTTATCTTCTCTTCCGGATGCTCATAGTCCTCGAGCTTTCCGTCGAGGTACGCGTCGTATGCGGAGAGGTCGAAGTGGCCGTGTCCGCTGTAATTGAAGACGATGCATTTGCCGTCGTTCTTCTTCGCCTCGTCGATGACGCAGCGTATCGCGTGCGCCGTTTCGGGAGCAGGCAGGAATCCTTCTATTCTCGCCCACATCACAGCCGCCTCAAAGACCGGGTTCTGCGAATACGCCCTCGCCTCTATCACTTTCTTCTTCGCCAACAACGACACCTCAGGCGCCATGCCGTGATACCTCAACCCCCCTGCGTGTATCCCGGCCGGCACGAAACTGTGGCCCAGCGTGTACATCTTCACAAGCGGCGTAAGTTTCCCGGTATCGCCGAAATCGTACAGGTATTCGCCCTTCGTCAACGTCGGGCAGGCGGTCGGCTCGACCGCGATGAACTTTATATCCTTCCCCTTTAATTTATCCGGCACGAACGGGAACGTGAACCCGGCGAAATTGCTGCCGCCGCCGACGCACGCTATCATCGTGTCCGGCTTCTCGCCTATCATCTCGAGTTGTTTCTTCGTCTCGAGCCCGATGACAGACTGGTGCGTAAGCACGTGGTTTAATACGCTGCCGAGGGAATATTTAGTGTCGTCGTGGATGGCCGCGTCCTCGACCGCCTCTGAGATCGCGATGCCTAAACTGCCCGGCGTCTCCGGGTCATCGGCCAGAGCCTGCCTTCCGGAATTGGTCTTCGTTGTCGGAGACGGGAATATTTCCGCGCCCCAGACGCGCATCAAGGATTTGCGGTAAGGCTTCTGGTAATAGCTCGCCTTGACCATATAGACCGTGCATTTCAGGCCAAGGATATTGCAGGCGAACGATAACGCCGAACCCCATTGCCCAGCGCCTGTTTCGGTCGCTATGCGTTTTACGCCTTCCTTTTTATTGTAATATGCCTGGGCGATGGCCGTGTTCAATTTGTGGCTGCCGGCAGGCGAGGCGCTTTCATCTTTATAATAAATGCGGCAATTCGTTTTCAGGGCCTTCTCGAGGCGGACCGCCCTCTTGAGAGGCGTCGGCCTGTAAATTTTATATACATCAAGGACTTCGTCGGGGATATCTATCCAGCGCTGCTGGCTCATCTCCTGCTCAATCAACGCCATCGGGAATATCGGCGCCAGGTCGGCTGGCCCGAGCGGTTTCCCGGTCCCGGGATTTAAAGGCGGGGGCAATTGTTCGGGCAAGTCAGGGGCAATGTTATACCAGGCTTTGGGGATGTCGTTCAACGACAAGATAACTCTGTCCTTGTCCATCTCGGTCTCCTTTTACTGGGGGTTATTATGCGGAATTAGGGGTATTTTAGCACAAAGCGTCCCCTTAGTATAGGGTTACCTCGTAAATGTCGCATTCACCCTTGCCGGTGTTGCCGGGGAAATAGAGGTCGAAGTTCCTGACGGCCTGCAGGTCGAGCGTCTTATTGCCGCCCTGGTTGCCGTACATATTCCTGATGGTGAATTCCTCGAACGTAAATTCATACGTCTCGGTTTTGCCTGTGCCGTCACCCGTCTCCGAAGCGAAACCCTCGCCGTCGGCCCCGTTGACGCCGTCATACTTCACCTTCCCGAGATCGGCCACGCCGGATTCATTTATGAAGACCGAGAACGGCATGCCGTTGGTCAGCGACATCTTTATCCTGATGCCCTTGAAACCCTGGAGGTCGAAAGAGCCGTCGCTGTTGACGGTCTTGACCTGGCAAGGCAGGCCGAAACCGCAGCCCCAACCGCTGCCGGTATCGATGACGCATTTCAAATAGGCCCTGCTGAACTTGATCCCGGCCGTTGTCGAGCTGTCCGCCCAGACGCCTAATTTTTCCACATCAATAGTCTTGACGTCGAAGAACGGCTCGGCCTCGCGCTTGACATCCTTATTGTTAACTTTTGCGTACCCGCCGACCTTGATCAATTTATCCGGATAAGGCATAATGGATTTCTTGTGCATGGAGTCGGCTGCGGCATTCATCTTCTTCATCTCGGCAGCCAGGAGAGCGTATTCATTATCATGGATGTCGACGAGCCCGTAATCGCTGTCTTCGCCGTCGAAGCTGCGGCCCTGCGGCGACTCGTCAAAATATTGGAACCAGTGGTAACCGACAAGGTACGGGAATTCCATCATCTGTGTCACGTATTTGTTGAACCCGGCCGCCCTGTCCTGCTGGGTCCGGACCGTGACATCGGCGCCTTTCCTGTTCTTGTCCCCGCTGCTGTTCTCCATCGCCCTGTAGGAGAACTCGGTTATCATCACCGGCTTCTGCCCGAGTAAGTAAAAATTATCGATCAGCTCTTTATTGACCTTCATGTCCTTGCAATAATAATTGACCGTCAGCACGTCGCAATACTTCCCGCACGCCCTCGCCACCTCATCCGGGGCGTTGCCGGCGAAACGGACGCCGAGTATCAGGTGGTTCGGGTCGTACTTTTTGATGAACCCGCATACCGTGGAAAAATACCGTTCGGCGATGACGCCGGCAAAAAGCTCCCGCGCCTCTTTGGCCGAGGCGCCGCGCACGTGCATGAAGTCCTCGATGCTCTTGCCGTATTTCTGCTGCAGGAACTCGGCTAATTTCTGCCTGCCCGGCGCTTTTTCCGGAAGTTTGGCGTATTCATCGAGAAGCGTGGATGGGTGGCCGGTATACCAGCCATAATCCCCGTACCACGGCAGCTCATTCTCTATAAAATATCCCAAAAGGTATTTCGCGTCCTTGAACCGCTTGCATCTGCCCATAACGTTCTGTTCGGCCATCTCGTCGAACAACGGGTCAAAAACATCGACGAGCCTGTGGTCGCTAGTCGACGGGATGCCCAGCATGACGGTAAAAGGCATGTCATAATAGAACGTAGCCGGGTCGGACCATGAGCCTATCGTGTTAAAATCCAGATTTTTAAGGCGCTTTATAACGCTCTTGGCCCACTCGGCGTAATCCTTATACTTCGACGACACGTCATAATATTCGGAATTCGGAAGCACCGCGCCATCCTTGCTCAGGACCGCGTTGACCCCTTTCGAGATGAACCGCTCCCCGTCCGGAGTGATGAGCCAGTATTTGCCCTTATCCTGTTTCACGGTGAAAAACGTCTTGCCCTTCGTCAGCATTGCCCTCTTGGAAATATCCTTATACGGCCCGCCTGCCTTGAATTCCATCTCCCATATCGAGAAGCCCCACGCCGTCGCCCTCTCGATGCAGTCTATCTTCACGAATTTACAGGCTGCCTTCTCCTTAAAATTGATCTTTATATCTTCGCCTTCGTTGCCGTCGTTTATCTCGGCGAGGGTCTGCCATGCGGCGCCGTCGGCCGAGCCCAGGACCTTATAACGGTAGGCTGAGGCCGTTTCCCATTTTATCTCGATGCCGTACAGGTCGACCGGCTGTTCGAATTCCACCTGTATCCACTGGTTATCCTTCAATTCCGATTCCCAGCGGGTGCGAAGATTCCCGTCGACCGCCTTCTCCGGCCTGTTGTTATCTTTATCGGATGATGCGGTGACGGCTTTGACCGCCGCTGCCGGCGCCGGTGCAGGCGTTTCGGCGCAATAGGCGGGGGTGATAAATATGGGCAAAAGTGATAACGACAAAATAACGGCGCTAACGGTTTTCATGCGGGCTCCTCCGTAATTATTTATATGCTGCGAATATCTCGCCGGATTTCTTCTCGAGCGTTTTAAGGTCGACGCCGAAGGTTTTCGTAAATTTATCGCTGAAACTGCCGCTTTGCTTGTAGATATCCTTGAGTTTATCCTTGCCGTAAGTGTCCATCACATATGAGACGATAGCCCACGCATAGAGATACGAGGACTGTTCCGTCTTACCCGCGCCGAATTTCGCCCCGAGCCGCGTAAATGAAAAATCCGTGAAATCCGGGAGGGCCTTATGGTACACCTTCTTCATATCCCCGTTCTCTACATACATCGCCACGCCTTCGTGGAACCACCGCGGCGCGGTCGACAGCGGTTTGGAAATAAGGATGTGCGTGATCTCATGCTTGAGCACTCCTTCGTCGATCCTGCCGAGCGTAAGAAAGATAGTCGATGCGCTGGCAGCTGTCCTAAGGGCCCTGCCATTTTCCGGCGTTACGTAGACCCGGATCTCTATCTTTCCCGAACTGGTGTATCCCGTGCCGACGGCCTCCGAGACCTCTTTATAAATACCCTCTACACTATCGCCTACATCCTTGAGGTCCTGCGCCTTGAGGCCCTGCCCGTTAGCGACGACCCTGAAATGCGCCGTTTCTACCGGCGAGACTGCACCGGCCGTTCCCGCAAATAACAGGATACAAAATGCAATGCTCACATACAAAGCGGGTCTTTTCATGGTCTCCTTAACGTTTCAAGCCATCTGTTTAATTTATCAATGAATTGCGCGTAGGCGGCTTTTTCGTCGGCGGTGTAGCGGCCACGGCATTCGGTCTCAAATTTTAACCGGTCCTCTGCGGACTCATGGATGATCTCCTGGATCGAATTGACGGCATTTACCGTGTCCCTCTCACCATCCCATTTTTCATTGACCGAAAATCCCGCTTTTTTAAGCGGCAGGTCATAAGTCGCGTCGACCAGTACCCATTTGCTGTTGATATCCGCCTTGCAGGCGAGGTGATAACTCACAGGCATCCGGCTTAACAGGCCCTTTAGATCGGCGGGATATTTTATTTCGGAATCGCCCCACCTGAAAACATACGTCACAAACCTGATGGGGATATTTAATTTTCCGAATAACCCGGCCATAAGATAATGCTTCGGCTGGCATGAACCCCTGTTCTGCTCGATCAGGCCCGGCGGCCCGGAGACCGGATCTCTTAGTTCGGGAATGATGGCATACGGGATGTCGCGGATATGCTCATAGACCGAGATGCGGGCCTCTTTCGGCCCTTTCCCCGCGGTCCATTCGCTGAATTTTTGGGTTATGATATCCATTATTCCTGCAGGTCTTTGAGCATTTCCTTGGCCGTTTTGGCGTCTTTCTCGGCAACCTGTATCTCGGGAACGCCGTCTATGGCTTCGAGGCCGATCATGCTCATTACATCCTCGCCCTTGACATAATACTCTATACCGGCGCTTCTAAGAAGCGATTTTGCAGTCGCTAACGAGGCGCGGTTACCGCTCGTAAATATTGTCACAAATTCTGATTTTTCCATTTATACCTCCCTAATTAAGTGAGCTGTCACCATAATTATTTCGACCCCTGCATGACCCAATAATCCGAACCGTTGGTGTATTTCAAAAGGTAGAGGTGCCTGTTAATGTTCGGGTTCGTGTCAAGAATGCGCGTATAAAAATCATCATAAAATTCCGGGCATTCCAGGTAATAGCCGTGCTTGAAACTCGAGTTATTTATCGCGGTCACATCGATCGTCATGAAGCGCTCCGGGTCGAGGGATTTCAAATAAAGCACCCCTCTCGCTTCTTCGAGCTGCTCCGGCTCAGCCACCCTCAGTTTTTCGCGCCCGAGCTTCTTCTCCCCGGTGATCATTCCGCTCATCAGCAAAGCGCCATCGTCGGAAGAGACGTATGCGGTCAATTTTTTCGATATGGCCTCAAACTCATTTTTGAATTTTTCATTGAATTTATTACTGCTGATGTCCGGGGCCGCAAGTATGACCTGGTCTATCTCGATATCCGCATCGGCAAAATCGGGATACGTATAAAGCGTGTCAAAAGCGTCGCAGACCACCTGGCAGCCGAGGCTCGACGCCTCTATCCAGAGTTTTTCCGGTTTGACTTCACGGACGACCTTCGCCAGCACATTCGCCAGGTACAGCCCGGACTCGCCGGCCAGGGATTGCGCTTTCACATAGCCGCCGATGCTGACCGATTGGTCGCCGGGCCAGTCAAATAACAATACCGGGGTATTTACATCCAGCAGATACGCGAAATAGGCGGCCTTCATTGCCGTGGCCTCAAAACCGTCTTTATAACCGAAGACAAGCACGAGCAGGGACTTGTGCGGAGACGCCTGCACCGCTGCAGATAACTCCCTTGTGAAAACTTCAGGATCGAGTCTCGTTGTGTTTTGCAGCTCTATTATGCCGTTCTTCTTAAGCTGGTCCGGCAGCATCGTCCCTATCCTTACCCTCGGGTCCATCTTGATATCAAGTGTGCCATATGTCGTCTCGTTAGCCAGGTTGGCCTTGAAAACCGGGGAAGGCTTTGCGGTATAGTCAACTTCCCTGCTTGTCGCGTAGAAGATATTGACTACCCTGTAGCTGCCTTCTACTTTATAGTTCATGCGTTTATAAATGTCATCAAGGGAATAGGACGGGCCTTTCTTGACGGGAAGGGCCGCGCAGCCCGAGAGGACCGTGCAGCAGAACAACAGCATTAAATATTTACGCATTGGTTATTTTTTCCTTAATGTCCTTAGAGCCCATACGATGAAACGGATCAGCAATAATACCAGGTAAACGATGAGGACTTTTAAAACAAAGAATTTGCCGAAAAATGAGATGAATAATTTATACCAATAAACCGCCGTGGAATTAACATAACGCGATCCTTTTAAACCGGATTTAATATGAGCCGTATCCGTAAATTCCTTTATCCGTTTTTCAATAAGTTTTGGCGGCGGGTTAAGGGCGTCTTCAATGACCTCATTAGAATTATAACCATTGCGGATCTCCGGATATACCTTTATTGTGTATGTTTCCCCGTTAAGGAACTCCAATTTATACTTTGGGAATACAACGGGTATTTCGGGGAGGAAGTGCAGGACCGCATATAATACAATGGCTAATCCTATAACTATCAGCCCTTCTTTTGCTATTATTTTATTGATATTCATTCCTATCTATCCACGGGATTATTTACGCTCTCGGTGCTTACGCTGCCTCCATCCGGGCCGTCAGGGTTGTTGACGCTTCCCTCGGCGGGCGAGTCGATATGCTTTCCCACGGGTTCGGTAGTCGGTTCCGGCGGGAGCGTATTGTCACCTGATTTGCCGATATCCTTATTGTCTTTATTCTCTATTACCGGATTATCCGTAGCTTCCGGAGTATCTGCAGTTTCAGGATTATCGACGTTTTCTTGTGTTCCCGGATTATCGTTGGTGGTATCTGAATATTCACCTTCCGCGTAAGCGCAGCAAGTTGCAAATAACACGATCCCGATCAAGCTGATGAATAATTTTCTAATCTTCATTCCCTCTCCTTTATGGATGGAATCCTATCTTCTTCTTTGGCTTTTCTTCCGGCGGCGCCATTAATTCATCAATAAGCTGGTAAATCGTTGTAATATGTCGACCATGTTCTCCAAGTATTTTACCATGTTCTTTTACCTGTTGCGCAAGTTCTTTATTTTCAGCTAACATTTCTCTTAACCTAACAAATACTCGCATTATTATGATATTTACCCGAATTGCTCTATCACTATTTAAAACGCTCGAGAGCATAGCAACCCCTTGCTCTGTAAAAGCATTGAAATTGTATCTTCTGCCGCCCCATCTTGAGGTCGCAAATTGCGACCTCAAGTTCGTAACTTCTTGTCTTGTAAGAAGAAACATGAAATCAGCTGGAAATCTCTTTAGATTCCTTTTAACTTGTTCATTCGGCCTCTTCGTTGATACTCCGTACAGCTGTGCAAGATCTTTATCAAACATCACCTTTTTACCCCTGATAATAAAGATCTTCTGCCGCACAACATCCTGCTCAACCAGATTTGACATAAAAAATCCCTCCTTTAGCTGTATAGACGCTAAAAGGAGGGATTTTCTTTCAACTATTCCGTTATCGCAAAATCCGCATGGACGACCGCGAAGACCTTCTTCTCGAGCGATGAGGTGTCGTTACTGCCCCAGTCCGAGACCTCGGTCGAATTGACCGGCGTTATCTGGAAGACGCCCATATCCGCCGAGCGTATCCTGCCGACCTTGTTGCCGGACGCCGAGGCGATCCGTTCGGCCCGTTTCTTCGCGTCCGCGGAGGCCGCGCCGAGCATCTCGAGCTTCAGCTCGGCCAGCTTGGTGTAAAAATACTGCGGCGGGTACGAAACGAACCGTATATCCTGCTCGATGAGCCCGGTCGATTCGCGCGACACGGCGGTTATCTTGGCGACGTCAGCCGAGCGCACTTCTATCACCTGGCTGAGGTCGTAGGCCTCGATCTCGTTGGTGGCGATGCCCTTCTCGTTCTTCTTGTAGATGACTGTCGTCACCACCTGCGAAACGATCATCTCGCCCTCGGTTATCCCCTTGGACGCGAGGTAAGCCCTGACCTTGGCCGTGTCCTCTTTTAATTTGGCGAACGCGTCCTTCATCTGTGGGTCCCGCGCCGAGAACTCGGCCGTCCAGACCGCGTAATCCGATGTTATCCTCTTCTCGGCGGAGCCGGTTACGTTTATCACCTCGGCCGAGGCCTTCTTGAACTTCACCATCCCGTTGGTCAATATCACCGCGGAACCGATCGCCGCCACTACAAAACATATCCCCAAGATCACTATCTGCGCATTACGCAGGAAACCGTACTTCTCCATCTCTCTCCCCTTTACATCTTTTTATTCCCGTTTTATCTTTACCGCTTGCCCGGCATCATTGTTTGATCTTCATCACCTCCCCCATGCTATACCGGTGCAAACAAAATCACGCAATCTTATATTCTCTTTTACAGGCACAGCCTCAAGTTTAATAGTAAAACCGACATAACGCAAGACCTTTTCCAGCGTCTCCATACTGCTGAATTCACCATTCTCGATCTTCGATATATGTTGTTGGGTAACACTGATCTTCTTCGCCAGTTGTCCCTGCGTGAGTTTGTGGTCGATGCGGTAGCGGATGATGGGTATAACAATCTTTAATTTTTGCTGGCTTATCTCCCACCGCTTCCTGAAATCCGGATTTTTCTTCAGCTCCTCGATATGCTCATTAACACTCATTCCTAAATGAATATTTCTTTTCATATTCCCTCCCTTTGGCTACTAATAGATATCTTACGTCTTTGTCTGGCCAATGAAATTTCTTTAAGTGGCATTTTTGCGCTCTTCTTGACAAACGCGTTTGTCATAATGGCTCTGTTCTCCCAAAAGAAATATAATATTCTGATTGTGCCAGCTTCGCTTTGAAATCTTAATTCGAATATATCATCGCCGATATATTTTGAATACGGTTGTTTTAACTCCCTTCCTAATTCTTCGAGCAATCTTTGAATATAAGCAAATTTATCCTGTGTTTTTGATTCAAACGACTCTATGAATTCCTTTACCGGCATCCTTCCTGAACTTAAACTGTAATAGAAACAGTTAAATCTTCCCACTCTCGCCTCCTTAACTTTACAACCATTTAGTTGTATTGTCAATACGTCTTTTTACTGCCCTTATTGTAATAGACGTATAAAGAAGGCATTTTCTTTCAAAATTATTTTTATAAGGGCGTGGATGGAGGACTGCCCTAAACTTGGTATTCTTCGCCGTCAGTTAGGATTTTGACGTTCTGGAATAGTTTGGGATATCTCTCGGCTTCAAAGGTATGGATGGGGATAAGGACGCGGGGATTAAGGGCCTTGGCGAAGGCCTGGAGGTCCTCGATGATAGCGTGGCCGCTGGTATGTACCGGCTCGATTATCAGACCCTCGCGCTCACAATATGCTTTGAATTCATCGGTCAGATATCCCTGCCACATCGAATAAATTATCTTGGCGCCGCGCGCGCCATCGAGTTCCTTCACCGCGATCGGGAAAAAGGAATTATCGCGCGCCAGCATAAGTATCCTGTTTTTCATGCGGGCGATCTCGAATAGATCGATCTTTCGCTTGTTATAGACAAAAAGCAAATCCCTGTACCCGGCGCTTTCTAAACATTTGGCATGGTACCCAAGGAATTTTACCCTGATATTCTTCCAATTAAACTGCGGTATATTTTTAGACACCTTTCTCAGCTTATCCAATATAAACGCGGTATAAAGGTCTATCACGAATACCGAATCCGTCTTCAAGCATGCCCTGTAAGCCGAAACGATCCTGTCGATGTTCTGGGACGAGGCAAATAGAAAGGTGATCTCCTTCCTCTCTTCCAATATCCGGGCGATCCGCGCCTCGACCTCTTTCTCGTCTTTATACTCCTGCGCGCCCCTGCCGAGCATCGAGCCCTCCATTATCAGGCAATCAATATCCTTCGGCGGGGCTTCTAACATCATCTTGAATAACGCGCTCTTCCTCCCGTGGCCGCGGAAATCGCCGGAATAGAATATCCTCTTGCCTTCGCCCTCCACAAGGAAAGTAAGCGCGTCAAACGCGGAATGGTCGACCTGATACGGCGTCACCGTCATGTCCCCAACGACAAAAGGCTTTTTTGGCTTTACGATGCGCGTGTTTATCTTGCCGGTCTTGTTCGGCGTGAATATATTGGACACCTCTATCAGCTCTTTTGCCCCCTGGCTCATATAAACGGGGATATCCGGATGGATGTGGCCCAGCAAGCCATAATGGTCCATGTGGGAATGTGAGATAAGTACGGCATCCGGGAGGATTTTGGGATAGGATGGCTTTTCGATCTCTTCGTCCAGCGGCTGGCCGAAATCTATCAGGAGCCGCGTTTTATCTGTCTTTAACTCGACGCAGCTACCGCCGATTTCCTGAGTGCCGCGGTGGATTGTTACTTGCACTATTTAATCCTGCTAAAATCAATCTCGTTTTTTATATGTAATATTTTTATCTCGGGATGCTTTTTCTTAAGCCCATTTATGCTCTGCTCAGCCAAACCTGAATACCCCCCAACGACAACAATTCCCAAAACACCTTCGACAATATCGATCTCCAAACCGTCTGGCAACAGCCCGAGTCCCCGCTTCTGTAATGCATTCTTTACGTAACACTCCTTATACTGCTGAAAGTTCTTTGTAATACGCTCAATATAGCCGCTAAGTTGCGTAAAGACCTCTTCCTTCAATTCCAAATTATTTCCCAGCTTAACTTCCAAGACGCAGAACTGATATTTGCCTGCATTATTCCTCTTGAGCGCAAGAAGATCCATCTTAGTAGAGCTGTCCCGGTCAACAACCTGCCGGTCGATTATTATCAAATCATCTCTGTTAGAATTGTCGGTCAAGATCATTTGCTCGAAAACGATCTCCTCTTGAAACTGAACTTCTTTAACCTTTTGTCCCATCAATAATAAATTTCTCGTGCTAAAAAAGGAATGCAATTTCTTATGCCCAACGGTGAATAAATAGTACTCCTTCTCCATAGCGTTCTTGAACCGTTTAACCGCAGGGCCCATACCTTCTACAAATTTACGATGGATTCTGATTTCGTACAGATTTTTTGACTTACGGTAGGATATTTTCCCAAGGCTGTTGCCTTTATAATAAAGATTTAGGTAATCGTCGCGTATCTGCAAACCATACTCAAAACCAGATTGCTTGATCTTATTAATCAAGAAGTCGAAATCCCTCTTCACGGCCTCGTATGTTTCCTGAGATAGATATCGGCTTATAACTTTATTTTTCATTTTAGGTTTCCTGCGAACCTTTTATTTGGGGACACTCTGCAGCCTGTCCCTTTTTGACACGCCCCTATTACCTACTATTACCTATTACTTCTTCGTGATTTTGCCTTTTTTACGCCCATAAAATAGCAACCTTAGGTTATACAAATAATGTAAAACAATGTTTATTTTTGATTTTGGGTAAGATACAATTCTCGCTGGATATTAATAATTCCTTACCGATGCTAGCTTTATGAATAGAATATCTTATTTTAAGATTATTCCGCTGAACGCCTTTGTAAATATTCTTAATAAATGCTATGTTATCATATGAAAGAACCCATTTTAGATCGCTATTTTCTTTCAAATAATTGCTTAGTCTTTCGTGTTCTTGGGCCTCCATGTAATATTTATATAAATCTCTTCCCTTTTGATAATACGGAGGATCCAAATATATTAAATAATTTGATTTATCAGGACTTTTTAACGCTAAGTAAGTTTTTAAAAAATCGACTCCATCCTTATTAAATAGCTCAATTTTACTTTTATATTTTGATATCAGTTCGATTCTTTTAATTAAATTTATTTTATTAAACCTTGCGTCAATCTTCCATTCGCCATCCTGCTTCATGCCACCTACTGGACCTGACGATAGTATTCCAGAACGGTTGCAACGATTTAGATAGAAGCTAGCAAACCCAACATCAATATCTGAACCATGTTTTATAAATTCTTTGTCCTTCAATAAATCTCTTTGTATTTTCCACTCGCTAATTTTAACAGGTGTAGAAATTACGCGCGCAATAAAACCATCTGTTTGATTTAAAACTGCTTTCCAGAATTTATATATTCGTTCATCCAAATCGTTAAGTACGATTTTGTCAACGAACCCTTTCGTCAACAAATTTAAAGCTGCGCCAGCTCCTCCAGCAAAAGGTTCAATATACGCTACGTTGACTAATTCATTGCTTTGGATCACTTTATTTAAATATTTCCACAAAGCTGTTTTTCCGCCGGGGTATCTCAAGGGACTTATATGATTATCCATTATTCGTTCTTTTTTAGAACATGTCTCAAATATTCAGATAATTTTTTCCACTTATCTGAAAGCACTGTTCTGTCAGGTATATAACTAGCGTTATGTACGAAAGAGTTCAAATCGTCCAATATTGGTTCTTTTCCTTTAAAATCGACATATTTTTTAAGCGCTTTCTTAATTTGCGGATCCATCGCTATATCATTTTCACTAAGCCAAAGTAGCATTCCCTTAAGTGAGGGCCACGTATCTGGTAAACTTTTCCCGCTTTTTAACTTAGTTTCATCGCGGTTTTTATATTTTTTTAATTCCCCGCTTCTCTCCATGTAAATATACGTGCCCAATTCTACTAATAGTCTAAAAGTTACCGCATGGGCATTTGGATATGTTTTAGGGTTGAGCCCGTGCAGTTCTCTAAATATATCTTTGATTCGCTCATTATTGATTTCACATATAATCGCATCTGGGATAATCGACTTAAACTGAAGTGTTTTAGGTATTTGGTTTTTTATGGCGGATTTTTTGAAATCTCCAGGATTTGAAAGATAATCTTCTATTGCATCTGCTGTACTTAAATTTCTTGAATTGACTTCTTTATTGGCAATATCCTCAACAATCTGTTTTAACTTTATATCAGTCTTTTTCTCATTTTCTATAAACTCAATATTTCCATTATCGTTGTAAGTAACTTTTAGATAATCTTTACCTGGCTTGCTTTGAACAACTCTATCTAGGGTAGTAAATTCAAATTTTTCTTTTTCGTTTCCGTTTTCTAGACTTAATAATTGATCTTTAATTTTTTTCGAAATAGGTAGTTTGTGTGCTCTCTGAATGAAGTTGTAACTTACAATTAATTTTTTTATTTTATTAGCTTTGACACCAACGGATAGCGATAAATTATTGATTGTTTCTCCATCTCTAATACGCCGGTAATAAAATATGGCTTGATTTATCGGCAGCCACTTTTTAATAGGTATTTCTGTATGTCTACCTGCAATAATATAATCAGCATCTTTCCTGCTTGGAGCAAGTACCCCGTTTATTTTTTTAATACTACCTGATTTAGCATTTTTTGCAATTGCCTTAAATCGTTTTTGGTACTTATCAGGTGCGATGCTGGGATTCAAAAGAAGCTTGCATGCTGCAAGCCGCCTATTTCCTTCTAATACATATAGTTTTCCTTCTATATCACAAACTATTATAACCTCTGTTGGTAAAAAACCTCTTTCTGCTATTCTTAACGATAGATCTATAATATTCTCATATTTAATTAGCTCTTCAAGAATGTTTTCTTCTGATAACTCTTCTAAATTAGCAAATCGCGGGTTTTCAGGGTCTAGTAACAAATTCTCTACATCATACTTATCTATCTTCCAATCCGAATAATTTGTTGGCATTTAAACCTCCTCAAGTAATAAAATATCTTCCGCCCTTATTTGAAATTTAACTAGGGGGACGCATACCTTATGACACTGTGCAACCTGTCCCTTTTTGAAGAGTCCTCTATTCTACTTCTATTATTTGCTATGGGAACTTCGGGGACGTGTCATTTTGGGGCACCCTGCAATCTATTTCTTTTTGACACGTCACTAATATTTTGAATTGATCTGCTCAGAGCTTATCTAGATTGGAGTATTAGTAATCAAATGCCTTTCAAAAGCTTAGAAAATCCTGCGGTATTAACGAAATAATTGCTCTTATTCTTTTTAAGATATTTATATATATCTTTTTTTGCTTTTGACATCTTATTGTCTGTTGATGCTTCAATTAGTTCGTTAAACATAATTCCATCCAAAAATGCTACATACGAAACATTTTTGTCTGTGTATTTCAATAAATCCACTATTTCTACAATTGCACCGTATTGCCCTCCACCGCCACCTTTTTTATGTTTATGCTCAACAACATACATATTAGGCCCTTTTTGAATATAACAATCTGGCATCTTACCTTGTTTTGATTTACTCCATTCAAATTTAATATTACGTTTGTTACAAATGTCTTTAAAATATTTTTTCTCTCCTTTATCAGGCAATAAATAAAACGAATCCTTTTTGATATCATCGCTTCTTTTATATCTTTTGAAACCTTCCCGCTCAACAAGCATAATAATCTTATTTGCTCCTGTTGAGCCCCCTCTTTTATGCGAATAATTGTCAGATAGTACTTGTAAAACAATATTAGAATATCCATGAGATGAATACATCGAATGCCTATCCTTAATATATTTAATTAACAATTCCCGTAGTAATTTTTTTCTTTCTTGTTCTTTTTCGGCACGCAGTACAGAATATGGCATATCCCATACCATTAAATATTGCGAGAATGCCGTATAATTCATATGATGTATTTTGAATAATATTGAATCAATCTCCCTGATAATTTCATCATCCTGCTTCTTGGTGAGCTTACCATCCAAAGTATGGTACGTTGTTATTAGATCAATTAACCTTTCATTGCTATTAATAATCTTGTTTTTATCTTTTGCGTTTTTCGTTATTACAATAATTTCTTTTTTATTAGCATCATCAAAAATCTGCTCTCTATTCTTTAACGAGTATTCGAATAAGAGGATGTTGTCCATAATAATTCTTCTCCATAAATATTATTATACGCATTTTCGAGTATGGCCCTTGCAGTTTCATAATCTAGGCGCCTTCTTCTGCAACCATTTTTCATATTTCCTTTAAAGGGCGACAAAAGCACATCATTCGTTTTGTCTCTATAATCTGTAAGAATGTTATTGCATTTCTCCAAAAACAATTCTAGCTTATCATGCTTTAATTTATCCAATTTAATTATTGTTATTAGCCTAGAGCTTATCTTAATCCCCTTTAAATCATAATCAAGTTCTTCCTTTTTCATGAATTTTATCATGGATTTAGGATTTGTTGTGTCGACCGCTCTTAAGGCAATATTTCCACTAGTATCATTAAAAAATATCCTAAGGTATTTTGCGGGCCTTAATCTCAATTTTTCATAATAGTCCAGATTATTTAAATATTTATCATTTTTATACACCTTGATTTCCGAATATTCTTTTGCTCTGCCATCAAAGCAAAGAACACATACCGGCGTCTCTGTATCATCAAAACAATTTTCTTCTATTATAGTAATCGAATTTAATCGATATTTATGCTTAAAATTACTATTTATGAAAGTCTCTGGAACAATTGCTACAACGTATTCTTGCGCTTGCAGCATTTTTTCAAGTGCAATTAAATATAAATCGCCATATTCAGAACTAATAAAATAATTTTCAGTACTATCATAGATACCTTTTCTTTTAGCACTATAATTACTTAGGTAGGGCGGATTTGTAATTATTATGGCATTTTTTCTTGTGGGAATTTTTAATAAACTATCATTCACTGGGAAATTCTTTTTAGAGTCTATGTCCAAACCAAACGCTTTGGTAATTCCGAAATTATCGGAGAGTTTTAACAAATCGCCGTCTCCAGCATATGGATCATAAATCTCACTACAACCGCTGGATATCACGAATTCTTTAATATGAGTTTTTAGCCATTTATCTTTTTTAGTAAAATATTGTCCTAATATTTTTTGGTTCATATAATGCCTCTGACAATATTGCGTTTTTTCGTCTCTAACATGGACTTTTATCTCGCTTGTCATGTGTATTTTAACACCTCCCTATTCATGCGTCAATGCAAGGTTTCTTTGCTTCCTTACCTATATAGACGCAAGTTAGGAAGATTTTCTTTCAACTATTTTTTAGAGTTTCCCCTATAACTCCTCACCTTTCATCGGCGTTGCACTCGGGTCCCTAATAATTAAAAATATCTTTAATAGCAAAATTATCTTCCGGCTTTAGCGCGCGAAGGGCATTCAGAATCTTATGTTGGATATTAAGGGTTAATCGCCTTCCCTTGCGCCCCTTTTGCACCATCTTATGCGACAACTGCTCAGTGGAAATCTTAACAAGGTCAGAGTTTGAAAAACCTAGCCGCACCATGATCCTGTCAAGCGGCTGGATGCCTAATTCTTCCTTCATATTTTACTCCAAAACTCCTCGCATTTCATCGGCGTTGCACGCGCATCCTTCGCATAAAAATACAGCGAGCGGTCGGAGGAGACGACACGCAGGTTGCGGCGCTGGCGCGGCGGGATCTGGTCGATGTGTTTCTTTATGTAAGAGTCGGCGTTCCGGGCCGCGACGATATGCAGTTTCGCCGTGCTCCTGTTCGGTATATCGAGATATTCATTCTTGCTGTCGAATACAAGGGTGATGGGGTCGGCGTGGGTCTCCTGGAACTTCTCCAGGATAGCGATCAGGTGCATGGCGCCGGCCAGGGCGTCGTCATGATCTATCCCTGAGCCTTCGTGGCGGACCATGTTCCAACCGTCTATAAGTATAGGCATGGCTCCCTAGCACCTAAACCTTTTCGTGGCTAAATTGGCGCAGATAATCACTGTACATAAACTTGCGATTGCGCTCTTTTCCGGTTATTTCATATAATATGTCTGCCTTAACAAACTTTTCTATCAACTGAAGGATATTCGCTTTAGAGGATATTCCGGTAATCCGCGAGGCAATCCCTGAATCTACTATAGGGGTTGAATATAGTTTGTTTAACAGTTTTAAGGCTGTTGCGGAATTTCTGCCCATGCCGGAAACCTTCCTGATGTGCTCCTCCCTTAATTTTGTGATCTTTTGGGCAGTTATCACGGCTTCCTCAGAAACTTCGCGTACGCCTACAAGAAAATATTTTAGCCAATCTTCTATACCTTTATTAAACCTATATCCGTTTAATTTATCGTAATAATTTGTACGGTGTTTTTTAAAATACTCCGAAATATACAAAAGTGGCCGGGACAGCACCTGTTCTTTGTAAAGATAAAAAGTAATCAAGAGTCTCCCCATCCTTCCGTTACCGTCAAGGAACGGATGGATGGTTTCAAATTGAGCGTGTATAATGCCGGCTTTTATTAAAGGCGGAAGTTTCGTGGTTTCATCGTGCAAGAACTTTTCCAGATCAGACAAAGATTCATGCATTTGGTGAGCGGGCGGAGGAACAAAAAAAGCTGTTTCTATAGTAGGGCCTCCTATCCAATTTTGGGAAGTCCTGAATTCCCCCGGATTTCTGTGCTGCCCACGCACTCCTTTAAGCAAGGCGGAATGCATTTCTCTTATCAAACGCCAGGAGAGAGGAAAGGTCTTTAGCCTTTCTATGCCATGATCCATTGCGGTTATGTAGTTTTTTATCTCATCGACATCCGAAGGGGAATCCTTATCCTTTAGTTTCGCCTCCGCTTTTATGTAATCGATGAATGTCGCCTGAGTACCTTCTATCTGGCTTGATAACGCGGCTTCTTTCGTAACGTACATGTAGATAAAGAAATTAACGTCGGGGACAAGCTGGTCTATGGCATTGAGACTACCTATAGCGCGATCTGCCTTTGAGAGAAGCATGATTAAATTGTCATCCCAGTTTATGAGATGCTCAGGTGGAAATTTTGCCGGTATAAACGCCTTGTAACCTGTAGGTTGCTGTTGATAAAAACCTATTTTTCCCATTTCATCCTCCCAGAACTACTGTTTTGGTTAGTTCTGGATAAGTAGTATATCCGATACTTACGCAATATGCAAGTTTTAATTTCAATGATTCCAACGTGTTAGAGTAGCTCAATAATTAGTTCTGGTTAATGCCATTATCCAGAACTTGATATTTTCTAAGTTCTGGCTACAGTTACCCCCAGCAGATATCGTAAAAATCGCATTTATTGTTGCCCTGGCCGCATTTGCCGGGTTTCTCGTCGATCTCCGGCAGTTTGGCGAAGTCGAGCTTCCTGATGCGGCGGCTAACGTCCTTTATGAGCGACTCGAGCTCGGCGACCATATCCTCGGTCAGCTCGACCTTCTTCTTGACGAATTCGCCTTCCTTGAGGTCGTGCTTTATGACCGTCTCTTTAGCCGGGTCGAGGAAGACGAGCACCCCCTCCTTTACCTTGCGGCCCTGTGATTCCTTCTTGTCCCTGTCGAAGAGGAGTTTATACGCGATGAGCTGGCGCAGGTACCCCTCGAACTCATCACTTGATACCGGTATCTTTTTCGCGAGAGAATTATTGATCCCTTTGACATGTCTATCCGGTTCACCCGTTTTATAATCTATCACACGAACGGCGGCGGTGCCCGCGGGTTCGGTTTTATCATATTTTCCGGTAAATTTCAGGTCGTCATCGAGCATGACCATCAGGTTTTTCTCGAGGCCGAGCGGCTTTATCGGCGCGCGTGATTCTTCCTTGAACCAGGCCTTGAACGTCTCGACCTGGCGCAGGCAGGCGGTCTTTATCGCCGCTTCCGGGGCTTCGTGGCTTAATTCCCTGGTGAACGCCTCCTTGAAGAACGCGAAATCCGGGAATTTGCCGGTCTTCATGAATTTATCATAGGTATTTTCCAGCGCCTTGTGGGTGCAGTTACCGAAGACGAGCGGCTGCTTCTTGCCCGACGGCAGCATCAGGGCGTTATCATAGAGATATTTGCGCGGGCAATTTATATAATTGTTGAGCGATGTGGGGTTGAGCGAGATGCCGGCGACGAGGTCTTTCAATATCTTGTCGGTGCCGATGAACGGGTCTTCTGCGTCGGTTATCTCGAGCGCGGCTTTGAGCAGGTCCTCTTCTTTATTTGCGGAGGCCTCCCCATCGGCCACGCCCGTAAGATACGAGCTCGGGATCGCGCTCTCGGTCGGGCTGGCGGTGTAGATGAGGTTCGCCTTGGCGCGCGTCGAGGCGACGTAGAACAGGCGCGTCTCGTCGTAATAATCGAGTTGCTTTAAGATATCCTTGTCGGGCGGGATCTCCTTCGACTTGTAGACCTCGGGCGGGAGCGGGATCGAGACGCCCTGCGGCCGCTTCGGCCAGCGCTTCTTTTCGAGGCAGAACGGGATGAATACCGTGTGGAATTCGAGGCCTTTCGAGCCGTGGGCCGTGTAGATGCGCACGCCTTCCTGCGTGGCCGTGACGAGCTCGCCCTTCAGGGACATGCCGTGGGCCTTGCGGGTCTCGAGCTCATCGATGAATTCCTTGAGCGTGATGCCCGGGCGCGCGATGTCGGATTCCTTGACCATGTTGACGAATGACGTTAGCGCGCGCAGGTCGCGGATGCGCAGGAGATCATTATCATCATATTTATCCAAGATGAACTTCAAAACCCCTGCATCTTTGATAAATTGCATCAAAATTGCATGCACTGGTCTACTTTCGGCTTCAAAAAGCAAAGCAGAAATCGAAGCTAAATTTGGGGACGTTTCAAAAAGGGACACTTCACCCACTGAAGTATTAGCAGGGGTGAAATGTAACCCTTTTTGAAACGTCCCCAAGCGCATTAGCTCGCTGAACATCGAAATCGTCGGGGCTTCGCCCTTCTTGCGCTGGTCATATTTTTTCACCCGGACTTCGGCGATGAAGCGCAGGACGTCGCTCATCGGGATGTGCATGTAATCGGCGGTCAAAATGCGGTAGAGATAGGCGTCTTTCTGCTCTATATCGATGTCGGGCGTGTGCGCGAAATAGAGCACGTCGAGCATCTGGCGGACGCGCTTCTCGCCGGCGATGTCCTCCTTGCCGTCGGTTGCGTACGGGATACCGGCGCGCAGGAAAGTGTCGACTATTTTGAGGATATCGTCGCGCTGGCGCACGAGGACGGCGACTTCATCAAGCGGGACCTCCTCCTTCTTCGCGATCTCCTTTATGCGGCGCGCGATAAAGAGCAACTCCTCGGTCTCGGTCGTGAATTCGTCATATTCGATGGTCTTTTTCTTGAAATCTGTCTCCGGCGCGAGTTCTTTGGCGTGGACGCGCTCTTTAACCGGAAGGTTATTTATTATGCGGCCTGCGAGCGAGATTATCTCTTTTGTCGAGCGGTAGTTCTTTTCGAGCGGGATCTCTTTTAATTTCGGAAATCTCTTCTTTAGTTCGCGGAAATTCGCTACCGACGCCCCCTGGAACCTAAAAATAGATTGGTCGTCGTCCCCTACGCAGCAAATATTCGTGCCGCCTAGCTCGAATAATAAGTCCATCTGCGCGCCGTTGGTGTCCTGGAACTCATCAACCATGATGTAGGTGTACTGCTTCTGGAGGGCGGATTTGAGCTCCGGTTCATTGCGGATCGCCTCGACCGCGAAAAGTATCATATCATCGTAATCGTAGCGGCCCCGGTCATCGAAAAGTGCCTTATTTTTGCCCGCTTTGTACTCTTCATACAGCTTATATACGGTGGCGAGGGCCTTGAGACGTTCTATGTGCTTTTCTTCAATGTAGGCGCCGTCAGGCTCGGTTTTTTCTATTATCTCAGCGAACTGCGCCGGCGAAACACCTTCGCGCTTAAGCTCGGTTATCCGCTGGCTTATCTCGCGCTCAAAAGCGTACGGCGCGCGGAACGGCCGGATCTTATCGATGCCGTCAGTATTATCCAAAATATATTCGAGGAGCTTTATCTGCTCGATATCGGTTATCTGGACGCGTTCCTGGATGTATTCGGCCGCCTCTTCGGACTCCAACACGACAGAATTCGCGAAACTGTGGAATGTCGCCGTTTCAATATTGTAAGCGGCGGCTCCAAGGAGTTTCACGAGGCGCTCTTTCATCGCCTTCGCGGCGGCATTCGTGTATGTTAGGATGAGGATATTCTCGGGGCGGGCCTTCTTTGCCTTAATTATGTTCGCCGCGCGGACGGAAAGCAGCTCGGTCTTGCCTGTTCCGGGTCCGGCTAGGACTAAAACGGGGCCATCGAGGGTCTCGGCGGCTAATTTTTGCTTGGTATTCAGATTGATCATATTTATGCTATAATTGGATGGTATAATTATACCCCAAGGAGGACGCAATGAAAACTGCTATTATTATGTTATCTGTTCTCTCTTTTACCCTTTTCGTGAGCCCGGCAACGGTCAAGGCCGAAGGCACCAGCGGCACGCTCGCCGCGCAGGTAGATACGGTCACTGTGGCACAGACCGAGGGCGAGGATTCCACCGTTTCAGTTGTAGATGAATCCGGCGTCACGATACTCTTTTATGTGACAGCCGCAACCGTCATCTCCGGCCCGATAGGCGAGCCGATAAGCCTCGGCAATATCAACCAGAACGACCCGGTCGAGATAGAATACGATAATCTCGAGGGCGGGGTCGGGCTGGCGAAGTCAATAAAACTAACAGAGTAAATATAGGGTGTCCCCCACTGAGGTGGGACCTTGCCCCAATGGGACGTCCCCCAGGAAAAAATGCGCATACTTGTAGTCGAAGACGAAAAAAAGATAGCAAATTTCATAAAACGCGGCCTGAAGGAAGAGGGCTACGCTGTCGACGCGGCTGAAGACGGCGAGCAGGGATATTTTATGGCCACAACGCAGGATTACGACCTCATCGTCCTCGACCTGATGCTGCCGAAGATGGATGGCCTCACCCTTTGCAGGAAGTTGCACGAAATGGGGTGTCCCCCAATGGGACGTCCCCCAGTATTGATACTCACGGCCAAGGACACGGTAAAAGACAAGGTCTCCGGCCTCGACTCCGGCGCGGACGATTACATCACCAAGCCGTTCGCTTTCGAGGAGTTCCTGGCGCGGGTGCGGGCGCTTTTGCGCAAACGCGAAGGCAGTGCGTCGACGAAACTCACGGCCGGCGAACTCACGCTCGACCTCGTCACGCACAAGGTATCGCGCGGCGGCAAAGAGATCGAGCTTACGGCCAAGGAATACGCGCTCCTTGAATATTTCATGCGCAACGCCGGCACGTGCGTCACCAGGACGATGATATCCGAGCACGTCTGGGACATGAATTTCGATAGTTTTACAAACGTCATAGACGTCTATGTGAACTATCTACGAAAAAAACTGGACAACGGCCCCGGCAAAAAACTCATCCAGACCGTCCGCGGCAGGGGTTATATCCTCAAAGGTTAATATGAATATCAAGTCTATCCGCGTCAAACTGATCCTCTGGTACATGATGTTGCTCGCGCTGACTCTTATATTCTTCAGCGTGCTTCTCTACAACATCTTCAGCGGCAGCATAAGAAGCAGCGCCGACGCCCTCCTGCGGTCGAGGGCCGAGGGCATCGCGAACTCTATAGACACCTATTGGGAGACCGAGCGGCTCGAGGCGATAAAAGACGGCGTTGTCATCGAGGAATTCAGCAAGATAGACAACATCAATTTCGCCAAGGTAGCCCAGCGCTGGGTCGAGGAAAAAAGCAACGACCCCCAGCTCATAGGGACTATCGTCCAGATATACGACGCCGACGGGAACCGCATCGCGTATTCAAAGAACATCCCGAAGATATCCATCCTTTCGCAAAAGACTTTTGCTCACATCCTCAAGGGAAAGGGCATATTTGAAAAAATAGATATTGACCTGCCGGGAAGCAAGCCGGTAGACCTGAGGACACTCACGATGCCGGTGATGGAAAATCACAAGGTCGCCTATATCGTGCAGGTGGCAAGGCCCCTTGCCCTGGTGACCTCGGCGCGGCAGAATTTGAAGTTCCTCCTCTTCATCCTCCTCCCCCTGACCGTCCTCCTGACCGGGTTGATCGGGTCGATACTGGCGAAATTCGCCAACCTGGAACGGTCATTCATGATGCAGAAGCAATTCATCGAGGACCTTTCGCACGAATTGAAGACCCCTCTCTCCGTTTTAAAGGGCGAGATGGAGGTCACATTAAAGAAGTTGCGCTCGCCCGAGGATTACGAGTCGATATTAAAGAGCGGCCTCGATGAGACGAATACCCTCATCCGGATCGTCGAGAACCTTTTGATGCTGGCGAGGTTCGACAGCAATGCTATCCCGCTTGAAATGAAGACGCTCGATGCCGCGGAAATAATACGTAACGCCGCGCGTGATGTCAAAGTCCTCGCCGACCAGAAAAATATAACCATATCCCTACCCCCGGCCGCGGTGGCCGGAGCCACGAAAATAAAAGGCGACGAAGGCCAGATACGCCGGCTCTTTTTGAACCTGTTCGACAACGCCGTCAAATACACCCCTGAGGGGGGAAGCGTGACGGTGGATATCGCCGAAGACCATCCTTACGTGAAGATCTCGGTTACCGACACGGGCGTGGGCATCCCCCCTGCCGAGCTGCCGCATATATTCGACAGATTCTTCCGCGTAGACAAATCCCGCGGGTCGGTCGGCTTCGGCCTGGGGCTAAGCATATCGAAAGCCATCGCAGAAGCGCACAAGGGCCGCATCGAAGTTAAGAGCGAGCCGGGCCGCGGCGCCACATTCACGGTATTCATTAGAAATTTTTAATCATCTACTAATGATGGTTTAACCGCCGTTATTGTATACTTCCTCCTAGATACAATAAAAAGGAGGTGAAACAAATGAAGAAGATAGCGATCCTGTTGGTAGCATTGATGTCTCTTGGCATGATATCCGGGACGGTAATGGCGGCAGATACGAAAGCTGCGGATACAGCGAAGGCCGGCATGGAGACTATAAAGGGCAAAATAACCTCGATCGACACGACAAAGAACGTAATCGTCCTCAAAGAAATGAAGACGAAGGTAGAGAAGACCATAACGGTCGATCCTAAGGTCATCGCAACACTGAAGGTCGGCGACGCGGTTAAGATCGAGTCGAAGACAGGCAGCAACGTGGCTGATAGCGTTAAAGTTGTACCCCCGAAGAAGAAGTAAGATATTCGGGATGGAAGGAGCGGGAATGAAAAAGATAGTTTTAGCGGTATTGTTGATCGCAGTCATGCTTTCTTTGACTGCCAACGCGATAGCGGCGAAAAAAGTCGAATCGGAGAACGTCGAGGGTAAGGTGACTTCCGTGATGTCAGCCGATCCGGCCAGAGGCATGAAACCGACGATCGCAGTCACCGATAAGAAGGGTGAAAGGACTTTATTCGAGATCACCCCCACCACCACTCTTTACGGGATCGATATGAAGCCGGTTACGTTAGAGGTAATAAAAAAGGGTGCCTCGGTTAAGGTAAAAGGCACCTCTATAGTAGAAGGCATCGGCTCAGCGACTTCGATAAGATTACTGAAATAGATCCAAAGCAGTAAAGAGGACATCTGTAGTTTAAGAGGGCCACCCCCTCCAGGATGTCCTCTTTTTTTTACCGCAATACTGCGTTTATTTCGGGATTGCCGTGCAGGGTGTTGTGGACGGGGCAATTATTGATGAAGCGCATGAGGTTGTCCTTTTTTGCCTGGTCTAACGGCGCGTCTTTCAGGTCTATCACGACGTTTATCTTCCTGAAACTCATTACCGGGGTCTTTTCGAGCTCGGCCTCGACGCTGATGCTGAATTCCTTGATCGGGAGCTTCATGTTATCGGCGTACCTGCGCAGGAAGACGCCCATGCACGAGCCCAAAGCCGCCAAAAGCGTCGGCAGCGGACCGAGGTTCTCTTTTTCGGCCATGTCTATCGTGGATTTCGCCTCACCCGACGTCACATTAAACACGCTGCCCTCTTTGCATGAAATGTCGACTTTATACATGTTTTCCTCCGGAATGGGGTGTCCCCCAATGGGACGTCCCCTAGGTTTTTTTGAGAAGATATTTGCGGCCTTTGAGGCTTACATACGAGGACCAGACCTTGTCTCCGCCGGACTGCTGGACGATGATCTCCTTGACCGCGTTCGCCTGCGAGACGAGCTCGTCGGCCTGGTAGACGATCGTCGCCTCGAGCGTCTTCGGGAGTATCGGCGACTGCTGTTCGTATTCGCCGTGGTGGCTTAAGATGATATGCTTGAGGCGCAGGGCGAGGTCCTTCGGGAAGTTCTTGATATTTTTTATCTTCTCGGAGACCATCTCGTAGCCGAGCGTCAGGTGGCCGATCAGCCCGCCGTCGACCGTGTATTCGAAGGTGCTGATGTCGAGCTCGACGGTCTTGCCGATGTCGTGGGCGAACGCGCCGATCATCACGATGTCGCGGTCGGCGTCGGGATAAAGGTCGCAGACCACGCCGCTGATGCGCATCACCTCGTACGTGTGCTCCATCAGCCCGCCGATGTAGGCGTTGTGCCAATTCTGGGCGCCGGGCGATTTTTTGAATTTCGCCATCAGTTCGTCATCGGAGAGGAACTCCTTCGCCAGCGCCGCGAGCCATTTTTCGGAGATCCCGTCAAGTGCCTCTTTGATATTCTTGAATATCTCTTCGGGCTTTTCGACGGAGCGGACGAGCTCCTCGAATTTGTATTCTTTCGGCTCGGCAAGGCGTATCTGGTCGACGCGTATCTGCAGGTCGCCCTTGAATGAATCGACGCGGCCGTTGACGAAGACCGCTTCGCCTGTCGCGACCATTTCGTCGGCGGCCCCGGCATTCTCCCAGACCTTCGCTTCCATCCGGCCGGTCTTATCCGAGAGCGTTAATTTAAGGAACGGCTTTCCGCCTTGCGTGAGCGCAAGTTCTTTCTTCTTGAGGAAATACACGTCCTCGATCGTATCGTTTGTCTTGAGGTTTTTTATGAATTTAGGCATGTGCTTATTATACCACCCTTATGCCGGGCAGGCTATCTTCCTGCGGTACGCGTTTATCATGAGGATGATGAGCAGCGGACCCGCGATCAGGCTCGCGTCATGCGCCATATGAGAATGCGAACCCTTGCCAAGGCCCGTCATTATATTTATATTGAAAGTCTTGTAGACATAATTTAAAAGTAACCCCATGCCGACCGCGCATACCGATATGGCCAAAAGATAGATAGCGACTGTCCTCTTCCCCATAAATTTGGCGACCGTGATTATCCCCGCGGTATTCGTCGCCGGCCCTGCCAGCAAAAATACGAGTGCCACGCCCGGGCTCATCCCCTTCGCGATCAGCGCCGCCGCGATAGGCGTCGAGGCCGACGCGCAGATATAAAGCGGGATGCCGATCAAGAGCATTATGAACATCGCGGGCAAGTCGTATCCGAGATAATTTTTTATCAGGTCCGCCGGCACGAAATACGATATCACGCCCCCGGCGATTATGCCCAAGGCAAGCCAGGCGGCTATGTCCCCGAGAAGGTCCACAAAGGCGTATTCCATCGAGTGGATGAACTTGTTGAAGAAAGAATGCGAGTGCGCGTGTCCGTGGCCTTCCTCCTCGCAGAATACGCATTTTTCTTCTTTAGGCGCCGCAACCGGCTTTTCTTTCTTCCCGAAGAGGTTTTCCGATATGCCTGCCGTCAGGGCGGTAATAAGGGCCGCGAAAGGCCGGAATACCGTCATCAGCGGGTCGAGCAGCGCGTATGACAGGAATATCGAGTCTACGCCTGTCTCAGGCGTCGATATCAAAAATGAAAGCGTGGCCCCCTTCGATGCGCCGTTCTTGCGCAGGGACATCGCCGTCGGCAGTACGCCGCACGAACAGAGCGGCAGCGGTATGCCGAAGAGCGCCGCCAGGAATACCGACTTGAACCTCGGCTTGCCGAGGTGTTTCACCACTTTTTCGCGGTCGAAGAAAATATGGATAAACCCCGCCACGAAAGTCCCGAAAAGTATATACGGCGCGGCGGTGCTGAACGTTTTCCATATCTCTTTTATAAGACCGGTAAGTATTTCAACCATGGGAACGGGACGGCTCCTTTGCCATATTCTAATATAGTCGGTGAGTTATTTCCATAAGTATTGTATAATAGTGGCCATGGGCAAGATGAATAAAATAATTACATTCCTGTCCGGCATATACCTGGCTGTATTCGGGGCGTTCCAGCTCGTCCGCCTCTTACCGCGTTATAATTTCATAATGGGGTTGACCCCCAGCCCGCATCACACGTTCCTGGCGGTGAACTTCGGCATCTTCTCGACCTTAGGCCTTTTATGCGTGATCATTGGATTGGGGCTCATATACAGGCAGGCCTGGGCGAGGAGCATGGTGATAATCGCGTCTATATTCTCGCTTTTCTTCGGGATAACTATCGTGGTATGCATGACATGGTTGTATTTTATGCTCCCTTACGGCGGGGTCGCGGTGAGCGAGACATACACCCTTTATTATTGGGTTTATCTTCTAATATGCCTCATCATAATGCCGGCGTTTTTTCTTATATTTTTTTCCAGGGAAAAGACGCTGTAAGCCTGTTTTAAACTACCAGCCCCCGCCTCCCCCTCCGCCGCCGCCACCTCCCCCGCCTCCCCCTCCGCCGCTGAAACCGGAGCTTGAACCCGGAGCGACCGAAGAAGAAGATATGGAACTTGCGAGCGAACCTCCTAATGACGAAAAACCGGTGATGCCTCCGAACCTCGTTACGCCGATACCCGGCCCTCTATACCAAACCGGCGAGTATCCTTCGCCTCCCGTACCGGCGCGCGATAACACATCGGTGAATTTTTTCGCCCAGGCGTTCTCCAGGTCGAGCGCGACAGCGTACGGCAGGTATTTCTCGAAAAGTTCCGGCGTCTTCGCCGGCGCGGCCATGCCTGCTATCTCGTCCTTTTCCGCCGTGCGGAGGTACATTCCGAAACCTTCTATCTGGTCCATGACGGTCCTGCCTGCAAGCGTCGGCGCCTTAAGCAGCTGGTAGAAGATAAAATTAAGCGCGGCGAGAATAATAGATGATGCGAAAGTGCTTAAAGTATCCATGGACGATAATAACGCGACGGAGAGGATGGTAATAATAGATATCACCATGCCGGGGACAAAATATTGCGCGTTGGTCAGGAAATATGTCTTCTCGAACTCCGTCTTTAGGGTATCCTTGAGCGAATCTATCGCCCCCGCTACTTCATCGTGATTGGCGTTCTCGAATTTGAAGTACTTCCGCTCCCCCATAAGCTCATCGGCTATGACCTTTTCTTCCGGGCTTAAGTTCGACGGATCCGCGGGACCGCGGTCTACGGAATAAGTTCCGTCCTCTTCAATTATGGTGAAATACCTTTTGACCGCCATATTTATTACTGCCGAGGAGAAACACTTGGCATCATAACCCATATTTTTTATATAACGGATCGCGGACGGAGATACGCCTTTCGGCGGCGCAAATAACGGGATTATGGTCCCTTTCGGCGGATTTTTGCCGAAGAGAGCCCAGGTAATGATGAAGTAAACAAAAAGCACGACGACACCCAGCGCGCCGGCAGCCAAGCCGGGATTATCACTCAGGAAATACATCCATTTCTCCCGGGCGGTCAGCTCATGCACAAAACCTTTCGGCCAACCGACCACGATCGTTAAGCCCTCGCGGGGGGCAAGCGGCCGTGTCGTCACAAAAACCGGCCTGCCCTCATTATCGAAGGATACATTAGAATCTTTCGCGTGCGAACCTAGCGGCCCGGTGTATTCATCTGTCTTTATCACGTCCCGGGCGATCCCCGCAGGGAGGACCACGGTCGCGGACGCGTTGAGGATCGGGAAATCCCACCCGTTACCCGTGACATTCCAATAGAGTTCATCGTGGTCCTTGAAAAATCCCAGCTGGCGGTTGGTGTCATATTTTATCGTATATGTATGGACTCCGGGCTGGACATAAGTATTTTCGTTGCCTATGTAGACCCTTTCCCCGTTCGAGAGCGCGGCAGTATGATACGGCTCGGGCGTCCCGTCGCGCAGGACCTCTTTCACAGTAAAACCTACGGAATACCGGAGCGAGGTGCCGTTTTTGTAGATCGTATATTTTGTCGGGAAATCGCGGTATATGCCGTGCCTTATCCGGTAATTCTCGGCGTTTACCTTTATAGCCTCGATCACCGACATCGTCGAGTCCTGATGTACGGTAATGAGGCTGTCAAAGGAGAGTATGCTTTCGGAGGCACGGGAAACAGGCAAAGCAAAAAGGATAGCTATGAGGAAGAATACCGCGAAAAGGGATCTTTTCCCAAACATGGGACCTCCTTTATATTTTTACTTCGGGGGCCTGGCGCTCCGTCGCTAATTCTATTTCAAAAAATTCAGCTTTGCCAAAATGGAAAGAGCCGGCTATCATGCTGCTGGGAAAGGTCTGCGACAGGATATTATAATCGCGGACCGTGCCGTTGTAATAACGGCGGGCCATCTGGAGGTTGTCCTCTATATCAACAAGGTTCTTGTGCAGGTCGAGGAAACTCTGGCTGGCTTTAAGTTCGGGGTACGCTTCTACTACTGCAAAAATTGATTTTAATGAGCGGGAGATCGCATTCTCCGGGCCGGCTTTATCCTGCGGCCCTTCCGCGGCTGTGGCTTTGGAACGCAAAGCGGTGACTTCTTCTAGGGTCTTCCTTTCGAATTGCTTGTATCCTTTGACGGCCTCTACGAGGTTCGGGATGAGGTCTGCGCGGCGCTTAAGCTGGACGTCTATCCCGCTCCAGGCCTCTTTCATCAGGTTCTTGTATTTGATAAGGAGATTATAAGTAAAAACAGTCCATATTACCAGCCCGGCTAAAAGCAATAACCCTGCGGTCCCGTATCCCAGCATTTTTGCCTCCTACTTAGTAAGCGGTTTGCCGTCCAGCGGCGGGCTGATCTTCCCCACGTCCACACCAAACCTGTCGAGGATAGTCGGGGTGACGTCTGATTGGAAACCCTGCCTTATCCCCCTCGGGTCGTTCGTGGCCATGAAGACGTACGGTGCATAACCGTGGCCCTTTTGCCCCTCATCAAAACCGTGGTCGGCGGTCACATAGATGATCGTCGTATCGTATAATTTCAGGTCTTTAAGCTTTTTGACGATGTCGCCTGTCAACTTATCGCAGGCGATGAGCGCGTCGTTGTATTCTTTCGAATTCTCGCCGAATTCATGGCCCTTGCTGTCGATCGCGGCGAACTGCAGGAAAAAGAAGAACGGCCTTCCTTTGTATTCCTCGAGAAGCCTCTCCGCCTCGCTCGCGACCCTCTGGTCTTCGTTGAGGCCGTTCTTGAATACGTCGGTCTCCTTGGCGGCATTGTAATACGGCTTATCGGGGCTGTCGGATTTAAAACGATGGCCCTTATTATAAAGTGCCACCGTCACGAATTTATCGTGCCCGAAATGGTCCTCGAGCCGCTCGAATATCGTATAGCCTTTCGGTATCGCCTGATATTTTTCGTTACTGCGGACGCCCGAGGTCTCGGCTTTATATCCGGTGAGTATCTGCGCGAAACCGGGCTCGGTCTCGGTCTGGTGGCCCTGGACGTCTATCTCGACGAACGAACCTTCTGACGATAATTTTTTGAGGTACGGGAGTTCGCCGCGGCCGAGGCATTCCTTCACGTGGTTCAATTGCGCCCCGTCCCAGCCGATGAGTACTATATCTTTCGGCCGCTCGTTTAATCCCAGCGCATATGATGGGACCGTAATACAGAGCGCGGCGCAAAACGCCAGGAAAAGCGCAAACCTCTTCATTTATTTACCAGTCCGCGTTTGGTGTATGTCGTGTGCAGGAGATGGTGCGACTTCTCCCCGAGCGGCTCGACCAGGAATTCCTTGTAGATAGCTGTGATCGAGGGGTTCTCGTGCGATTTCCTTATCGGTTTGCCCAGGTCTTCCCTGTATATCGCTTCAGCCCTCTTCTTTCTCACTTCGGTATTCGTGGGGATGGGCTGTCCGCCGCCGCCGAGGCATCCGCCCGGGCAGCACATTATCTCTATGAAATGGTACGGGGACTTGCCGGCCTTGACCTCGTCCAGCAATTTCCGCGCGTTCGCCAGGCCGCTCGCGACCGCGACCTTTACCTTCAGCCCGTCGACGTCTACCTCTGCGGATTTTATCCCTTCGAAGCCGCGGACGGCCTGAAAATCGAGCTTGTCGAGCTTCTTCTTCGTGATGACTTCATACGCGGTCCTTAACGCGGCTTCCATGACGCCGCCTGTCGCGCCGAATATTACGGCCGCGCCGGTCGACTCGCCGAGCGGATTGTCAAAATCCTCATCGGGAAGTTTATTGAAATCGATGCCCGCTTCTTTTATCATCTGGGCGGCTTCCCTCGTCGTAAGGACGTAATCGACGTCCGGGAACTTGTCGCTCTCCTTGTATGCCTTCTTGTCTTTCCAGTATTCGAAGGCACTGTCCATCTCCGGGCGTTTCGCCTCGAATTTCTTCGCGGTGCAAGGCATTATCGAGACGACTACCATATCTTTCGCGTCTACGCCGGCCTTCTCCGCGTAATAGGTCTTCGCGACCGCGCCGAACATCTGCTGCGGCGATTTGCAGGTCGAAAGATGGTCGAGGAGATCCGGGAAAAAATGCTCGCTGAACTTTATCCATCCCGGGGAGCACGATGTTATAAGGGGAAGCACGCCTTTATTCTTTATCCTGTCGATGAGCTCGAAGCCCTCCTCCATAATGGTGAGGTCTGCGGTAAACTGCGTGTCGAAGACTTTATTGTACCCGAGCCTGCGGAGCGCCGCGGTCATCTTTCCGGTAACAAGCGTCCCGGCAGGCAGGCCGAATTCCTCGCCTATCGCGGCCCTTACAGCCGGCGCGGTCTGGACTACGACGGTCTTCTTCGGATCGTGTATAGCCTTCCATACGTCGTCTATCGAGCTCTTCTCTGTCAATGCGCCTGTCGGGCAGACGAGTACGCACTGGCCGCAGTTAGCGCATTCGACCTTGCCGAGCCCTTCGTTAAAAAATGTCGAGACGATCGTCTTGCTGCCCCTGTTCACGAAATCGATAGCATTGACCGACTGGACCTGCGAGCAGACCGCGATGCAGCGTCCGCAAAGTATGCATTTGTTGGGGTCGCGTATGATCGACGGGGAGCTCAGGTCGACGTCGAAGTCGCGTTTCCGCGTCTTCGCGAACCTGACATCCCTTATGCCGAGGTCCGAGGCCAAGATGCGCAATTCGCAGGTCTCGTTTTTGTCGCAGGTCGGGCATTCTTTCGGATGGCCCGCAAGGAGGAGTTCGACGTTCATCCTGCGCGCGCCGCGGACTGCCGGCGTGTTTGTGTATATCTCCATACCTTCGGAGACCTTCGTTATGCACGCCCTCAAAAGGCTCTTGGCGTTCCTGACTTCGACGCAGCAGACGCCGCACGAAGCGTTCTCGGATATCCCCTCGAGATAGCAGAGCGTCGGTATATCGATCCCCGCTTCCCTGGCCGCCTTAAGTATCGTCGTCCCTTCGGCCGCTTTGTATTCTTTCCCGTCTATCTTTATGTTCATTATCCTGTCGGCCATTAGATTGCCTCCTTCACATCGCATCTCAAGCAGCGGGTAGTCTCAGTTTTTACGTCATCCCAGCACAATCCGAGCGATACTTCTTTAAAGTTCTTCTTCCTGGCTTTCACCGAGAGCGTCTTCGGATACCTCCTGCCCTCAGGGCTCGGCTCGAGCGGGACAATGTTCTTATATTTGAATTTCTTCGACAGCATCTCTATCCTCTTCTCCCCCATGAGGTCAAGGTCGATCGCCTCGGCAGCTTTTCTGCCTTGGGCCATCGCCTCGACCGCGGTCGCAGGCCCCATGACAAGGTCGCCGCCCGCATAAATTTTAGGATCGACGGTCTGGAGCGTGGATTTATCTACTTTTATCGTACCGTCCTCGTTGGCGTCGATGCCGACATTGCGTATGAAGCCCGAGTCGACGCGCTCGCCTATGGCGAGTATGACCGAGTTGCAGGTGATCGCCTCGTATGTATCGGTCGCGACAGGCCTTCTCCTGCCGGATAGGTCGAATTCACCCGGCTTCATCTTGCTTATCTCTATGCCCTTCACTTTTCCTTTTTCGCCGATGATGGATTTCGGAGCGGCAAGGAAGATGAATTTAATTCCTTCATGCTCGGCTTCTTTGATCTCTTCTTTATTCGCAGGCATATCCGCTTTCTCGCGGCGGTAGACTACCGTGACGTCGCTGCCGAACCTGAAAGCGGTCCTGGCCGCGTCTATGGCGACGTTACCGGCGCCGATTATCGCTACTTTCTTGCCTATCGCCGGTTTCTTTCCGGTTGCCACCTGCTCTAAGTATTCGGTCCCGCGCAGGACTCCTTTAAGGTCCCTGCCGGGGATGTCGAGGTCCATCTCTTTATACGCGCCCGTCGCGAGGAAGATCGTGTCGAACGAACTCTCGAGTTCACGCAATTTCTTCTCGCTGACTTTAGAGTTAAAAATGAACTTCACCCCGAAGTCCTTGATGAACTTAATCTCCCTTTCAAGGACGTCCTTCGGCAGCCTGTATGACGGTATGCCGTACATCAGGACGCCGCCGGCCTTCGGTTTCTCTTCGTACACTGTCACCGAATGGCCGAGCCGCGCCAGGTAATAAGCCGCGGTAAGTCCGGCCGGGCCAGCGCCGACTACGGCGATCTTTTTCCCGGTCGCAGGCAGTTTCTCTTTCAATAACCTGCGCATGACCGGCTTGTCCTTGCCGTATTTGTGCATATTATCGGCGACGAAGCGGTGTATCTCGCCCTGGGATACCGGATCGTCGATATCCTCCCTCCTGCAGCGCATCTTGCAATGGAAATGGCATATCCTTCCCGAACTTGCCGGGAAAGGATTGTCGCGCAGGATAAGGTCATACGCGTCGTCCATCTGCTTTTCGTTCACCAATTCGAGGAAGCCCGGGATGTTCATATGGAGCGGGCAGCTGTTCTCGCACGGAGATAGGAACAGCGACTGGCAAACGCCTGCGTCGCATCTCTTGTCCCTTATGTGCTCCTCGTATTCGTCCCTGAAATATTTCAGCGTCGTAAGGACCGGGTTCGGCGCTGTCTGGCCGAGGCCGCATATCGCCGTATCCTTTATGACCTTGCCGAGGTCTTCGAGGGTCTTGATGTTTTCCATCTTGCCCCTTCCCTCGGTTATGTCCTTTAAGATCTTCAACGCCTGCTGTAGCCCCTCGCGGCACGGCGTGCACTTGCCGCACGACTCGGAAGTGGTGAATTCTATGAAATAGCGGGCGACATCGACCATGCAATTGTCCTGGTCCATGACGACCATACCGCCTGAGCCGAGTATCGCGCCGAGCTGCGCGAGGTTCTCGTAATCTATCTTGGAATTAAAAAGCGACGCCGGGATGCATCCGCCTGAAGGGCCGCCTGACTGGACCGACTTGATGACCTTATTCTTGCCGCTACCCTCGCCCATCTGGTAGATGAGAGAAAGTATCGGCGAGCCGAATGGCAGTTCCACAAGCCCCGTATTCTTCACCTTGCCTACGAGCGAAAATACTTTTGTGCCGGCGCTCGCCGACGTGCCTGTCTGCGCGAACCACTGGCCGCCCCTGGCGATTATCGCCGGGACGTTGCTTAATGTCTCGACATTATTTATGGTCGTGGGTTTGTCCCATAATCCCTTCTCCGCCGGGAAAGGAGGCCTGGGCCTCGGACGGCCGGGCTTGCCTTCGAGCGAGAATATGAGCGCCGTCTCCTCGCCGCAGACGAACGCGCCCGCGCCCTCGACTATCTGGATGTCAAAACTAAAATTTGTCCCCATTATATTCTTCCCGAGGAAACCCCACTCCTCGGCCTGGACGAGCGCCTTCTTTATCCTCTGGACCGCCAATGGGTATTCGGCGCGGATGTAGATTATCCCGGCGGTAGCGCCCATCGTATAAGCGGCTATCGCGATGCCCTCTATCAGCATGTGCGGGTCGCTCTCTATCTCGTTGCGGTTCATGTAAGCGCCCGGGTCGCCTTCGTCGGCGTTGCACGCTACAAATTTTTGGTCGGCCTTTATGCCGCGCATGATCTCCCATTTCCTCCACGGCGGAAAACCCGCGCCGCCCCTGCCCCTCAACTTCGAGATCTTGAGCTCTTCTATGATCTTCTCAGGGGTCATGCTAGTGATGGCTTTATATAACGACTGGTAACCGCCGACCGCTATGTAATCGTCTATGTTCTCGGGGTCTATGAGTCCGCAGTCCCTCAGGACTATCTTCTTTTGCCCCTTAAAGAACGGCACCTCGTTCCAGATCGGGACTCCTGGCCAACCACGCCCGTATATCACCTTTCCGGTGATGTGGTCCCATTCCTCGATCTTGCATAATACCCTTTCCTCATATATGTCGCCCTTCATAGTTTTTTCAACTATCTTCGCGGCGTCCTTCGGTTTGACCTTAGAGAGGATGATAAGCGGTTTCCCGGGCATATAAATATTTACCACCGGCTCGTCGGCGCAGAAACCGAAACAGCCGACCTTTCCGAGGGATATCTCGGCCTTCTTCCTGCGCAGCGATTTCTCGAGTTCCTTATATACCTCGTCGGCGCCGTTCCCGATGCCGCAGGTGCCCATGCCCACGGAGATCCGCGGCCTGTGCGACAATATCTGCCTTAGCCTTTTATCGCGTTCGCTGTTCAATTGTTCAAGATTGGCTATGTTCATTTCTTCTTACCTCCCCGGCTGAGCTCTTTTACCATCCTTGATAATCTCCCTGTGTCCATATGGACAAATATTTTGCCGTCCAGGACAACGACCGGCGCGAGCGCGCATTGGCCGAAGCAGGCGACCGTCCTCACCGTGAATTTATTATCGGGCGTCGTATAGAACGACTCGCCCTCGTCAAAAACCCCTTTTATCTTCAATATGCTTTCGAGATGCTCTAACAATGCCTTTGAACCCTTCGTGTGGCAGGCCGTCCCCCTGCATACTATTATCGAATGCTCGCCCTGCGGTTTAAGGTTAAAAAATGCGTAAAAAGTGGCGACGCTGTAGATCTTCGAGGCCGGCAGGTCGAGGCTCCCGGCTATGTATTCAAGCGTCTCCCTTGGGAGATATTTATGCCTGTGGAGCTCCTGCGCCTCTTCGAGGATACAAAGGACGTCGCCCGGCCCTCCCTTATATTTCTCGATTATCCTGTCCAGCGATTTCGTATCGACGTCTTTTTCCAAAGTTGCTTTCATACACGTTCTCCTTTTAATTTATATATCAGGCCCTGAAGCTCTGAGGCCATATCTACGTTCGAGACTGAAATTTTTTTGGGTAACATGAGGTTTACCGGCGCGAAGTTCAATATCGCCTTTACGCCGCAGGCTGCGAGCTCCTCGCCGACTTCCTGCGCCTTATCGGCCGGGACCGCGAGGATAGCTATCTTTATCCCCTTTTTCCTTAATACGCCCCTCATCGACTTGGCGTCTTCTATCGTTATGCCCTTGCGGACCTTGCCTATCCTTTCAGGGTCATTATCGAATGCGGCGTTGATCTGGAGGTTAGATTCCGTGAAACCGGGGTATCCCAGGAGGGCTGAGCCGAGCTTGCCGGCCCCGACGATGGCTATCTTCCACGCTACGTCGGCGCCGAGGATCTTTTCTATCTCTTTTGTAAGCGCGCTTGTGCCGTAGCCGACGCCGCGCTTTCCGAAGCCGCCGAAATAAGAGAGGTCCTTCCTGAACTGGACTGACGAGACATTGAGGAACTCGGTGATGTCCTCAGATGAGGCGACGTCCACTCTCTTCTTCTCAAGCATCCTTAAGCTTCTAAGGTATAGGCTTAAACGGCTTGCTGTATCCTGGGGAATGTACTTTTTAGTTTTGGGCATTCAAAAATACTTTGTTACGATTTTCACAATCTAATTAATTATACCATATAATCCTTAAATGTCACGAAAATTATTTGCTGCGGGAGGGCTGCGGCGGGACCGGCTTAGACGTTAAATCTTATGTTTATTATATCCCCGTCCTCTACTATATATTCTTTGCCCTTGAGGTAGAGCTTTCCGGCTTCCTTGACCTTCTCCTCGCTGCCGAGCCCTTCGAGGTCGGCGAATTTAATGACCTCTGCGCGGATGAAGCCCTTCTGCAGGTCGGAATGTATCGCGCCTGCCGCCTCGGGCGCCGAGGAATTGCGCTTTACCGGCCATTGCCTTACCTCGTCCTCACCTACGGTGAAGAACGATATGAGGTTGAGCGCCTGTATGCAAAGGCGGCTGAGCATATTTATTGCCGGCTCCTCTATCCCGAGCGCGGAAAGGAACTCCTGCTGCTCCTTCTCCGTCTCTAGGGAGGCGATCTCGGATTCGACCTTGGCCGAGACGAGCATCACCTCGATCTTTAAATGTTCGTATCTTTTCTTCAGTTCGTCCAGGAGCGCCTTGTTCTTCAGGTCGTCTTCCGAGACGTTCACGGCCAGTATCATCTCCTTTAACGTCACGAAAGGATAGCTGGCGATCACCCTCTTCTCCTCGGGTTTAAGTTCAAGGAGCCTGAGCGGAAGTTCTTTTTCGATATGGGCTTTTATGTGAGCCACGACCTCCCTCTCCTTCGCCTTTACCTCGTCCTTGGCCTTCCTGAGGTCCAGGTCAAGTTTTTCGAGGCGTTTCTCCGCGAAGATGAGGTCATGGAGGATGAGTTCGGAATTGACGCTGTCTATGTCGCGCTTGGGGTCGACCGTGCCGTTTATGTGGTAGACCGAATCGTCCTTAAAGCCCCTTACGACATGGCATATGGCGTCGGTTTCGGCGATATCTTTAAATATGTCACCTTTGGTTATGGCGTCTTTTTCTATTTTAGGGAGGAGCTCTATCTCTATCCTGGCCCTGACGTTCTTCTTGGGCTTATAGAGCGCGACGAGCTTGTCGTAACGGGGATCCTTGATCTCGGCGATGCTCTTGATGTTCTTGTTCGAGGCAAGGTCCTTCTCCGAGATCTTGTGGTTTGTCAGGAGTTCGAATAAGGTCTTCTTGCCGGTCTGTGGCAGGCCTATAATACCGATCTTCATAGCTAGGGATTATATCTTAAACGGGAGCGGAAGACAACCACGAAAACTTGCGGTTGTTCCACTTCCATTCTTTTACGATGAAATATCCCATGAAGCGCAGCATCCCGTTCCTGAAATGCATCCTCATGAGCAAGGAGAGTGACGTCCATACCGAATAATACTTGGTATAGGCCTTTAGGACGCTTAACTGCAGGTCCCTGGCCGATATCAGTTTCGGCTTAAAGACTATGTGCTGGCCGTCGTAGAGGTTCCAGTCCTTTGTGAATATCCTTTTCTGGGCTTCCAGGTCGTGATAGACCTTCGTCCCCGGGAAAGGGGTCAATACCATCATCTGGATGGTGTCTATCTTCTGTTTCACCGCGAACCTGAGCGTCTCCCATACGGTCTTAATGCTGTCGTCATCGCCGCCCAGGACGAACATCCCGTGGACCTTGATATTCCTTTTATGGAACGCGCGGATAGCGTCTATGATCTGCGCTACCGTCTGTTTCTTGTCATAGGCGGCGAGGGTCTTCTCGTTGACCGACTCGATGCCCACGCATACGCCGATGCACCCGGCGTCGGACATGAGTTTGAGCATCCGGTCGTCCCTGGTGACGTCGCAGCGGACCTGGCATGTCCAGTTCCTTATATTGCTCTTGAGCAAAAGCTCAAGCAATTTGTATGTGCGCGAAGGTTTGGCGGCGAAATTGTCGTCGCAGAAAAATATCGACTTCTTGTCCCTGTTCTTTAACTCGCCCATCACGTTCTCGGCGCTCCTGAAACGGTATTCGCGCCCGAACATCTTCGTGACCGAGCAGAAACTGCAGTCGTAAGGGCAGCCCCTGGACGTCGAGATGGGCCTCGCCAAAGAGCGCGACTTGTCGCCCATTATCAATGAAAAATCCGGGTACGGCAGGGCGTCGAGGTCCTTTACCGGCCTGCCCTTTACGATCGGTTCCGTTATCCTGCCTTCGGCGATATCGACGATGACCTCTTCGGCCTCGCCGACAACGACCTGCCTGGCGTATTTTATGGCCTCTTCCGGGATAAGGCTGGCGTGCACCCCGCCCATTATCACTTTTTCCCTGGGAAATTGGGCCGCTATCTCGTATCCGCGCTTGGCGGTCGAGGTCAGGATCGAGATCCCTACCAGGTCCGCTTCCAGCTTGGAGTAATCCGGCTTGAATATATCCTCATTATATATCTCGACCTCATGCCCGCGGGCTTTAAGTATGGTACCCAGATATATCGGTCCCAAAAGTGGCATGGATACTTTGCTGTATACATTCGCTTCTGTCGAGCGCGGTTCGATAAATACTATCTTCATTTTACGCCTGTTCTTTCTATGCCCGGAATAAAAAAGGGCCCGCGCTTTGACGCGGGCCCGTTGTTTTCGGGTCTTACGCCTTTGTTACATTTTTAGCTTGTTCGCCTTTGTCGCCTTTTTCGATGTCGAAATTGACTGCCTGGCCCTCTTCTAGGGTCTTGTAACCGTCGCCCTGGATGGCGCTGTAATGCACAAACACATCATTACCCGACTCAGGGGTTATGAAGCCATAACCCTTCTGGTTGCTGAACCACTTCACCTTGCCTGTAGCCACTGTACTACCTCCTTTCGATAAAAATTGTAGATAAGGGCAGAACAAAAAAAAGCCGCAAGGTTAGACTATCTTGCCTTACGGCTCAATCTTTCTAAACCCTCACTTACTCTTAAAACACTTCTTAATCGTAAAACCATGACTACCTAATTATACCTGAACTTTCGTTATTGTCAACTGATTATTTGAAACTGTATTTCTTTATGAACTTCACGATCTCGGAAACGCTCGCCTCGGCCATGCCTATGCAGGTGTCGGCGCAGCCGTAATACAGCCTCAGGCGGTCGCCATCGACCACGGCAGAGCTCGGGAAGAGGACGTTCGGGACGTCGCCTACGCGCTCGTACATCTCGGACGGATACATCAGGTAATCCCGCGTCCTGTAAAGCACCTTCCATGGCTTTTTAAGGTCCAAAAGCGCGCCGCCGGCCGAGTAGATATAGCCGTTACAGCTCGTCCAGACGCCGTGGTATATGAGCAGCCAACCGTCTTTTGTCCTTATGGGATGCGGCCCGGGGCCAACCTTTGTCGATTGCCAGCCGCCTTTGGGCCCGAATACGAACCTGTGGTGGCCCCAGTGGACCAGGTCCGGGCTCTCGGCGTAGAATACGTCGCCGAACGGGGTATGCCCCCTGTCGCTCGGCCTGTGGAGCATCGCGAACTTGCCGTCTATCTTCTCCGGGAAGATGACGCAGTTGCGGTTGGCCGGGGGGAGCGGGTTCTCCAGCTGCTTGAACGCCTTGAAATCCTTGGTCGTGGCAAGGCCTATGCACGGGCCCTGGGCGCCGGCGTTGCACCATGTAATGTAATAGGTGTCGCCTAACTTTGTGACGCGCGGGTCGTAGCTATGGTCGGTCACGAAGACCTCGGGATCGCCGCTCTTCATCTTTATGGGAGCGGCTTCTATGTCCCACTTGATCCCGTCCTTGCTCCTGCCGAGATGGAGGGTGTAGTTCAAGTCGATCTCATCGACGCGGAATATGCCCCGGTATTCGGCGCCGAAGGCGATGATGGCGCTATTGTGGATGGAGTTAGCGCGGGGAACGGCTTTCGCCGTTATGATAGGATTGCCTCTGTAACGCTTAAAAACTGTATCGTTAGCCATTAACTTCTCCTCGTATGGCTCCCTTACCCGAATTGTTTTAAAGTATACTAGCAAATACCGGAAATGTCAATGACGGCAGGCTGGCGGCTGATAAGCGCCGAGGTGGAGTTTCAGAAGATCTAAGATGTGATGGGGCGAAACTCCACCGCCGGAGCCGGATCCTTCTCCTCCCCCGAGAAATACGTAGGAGCGCCTTCATCTCCCCCGATTGAATCAAGACGAAAGCGCTCCAAAATCCAGTTCATTGTCCAAAGCCTTACGGATGACCCGCAAAGGAAGGCCCGCGTTTATGAGTTGGGTTATCTTCGCGAGGCGCGCGGCGGTATCATCTCCGTCATAAAGGCGGATGTTCCCCTTCCTTGAAACGACGTTTATCAAGCCGATATTGGTATAGTGGTTGACAGTCTGGTAGGTAAGGCTGTGTTTCGTGGCTATCTCCTTGGCTGATATGAGGTCCTTCTTCATATCCCCCCGTTTATTATAGTTACAATAACTATGATACTTATTATTGTTATCAAACTTATCATAATCACAATAACTTGTCAACAAAAAAAGAAGGGCTGCCCTTTTCCGGCCGCCCGTCTTAATTATTTATATGATTCTTTTGGTATGATCGAGGTCGCGATAAGCGCTGCGATGACGGATTTAATTATGTCCCCGGGTATGAACGGTATGAAGCCCATCCATAAAACCTCGCCTAACGAGGCCCCTTGCCCTTTCACGGCGCTTAGCCATATCCAGAGATAGGCCGAACCTAACGCGAGGATTAAAGCGCTCGAGATGAGCATCAGGTTGAACATCGGCAGGAATTTCCTCGCCTTCGCGTAATTGTCCGTTACATAACCGATGAGGAACGAGACCGCTATTATTCCGATAAGGTATCCGGCCGTAGGCCCGAATAAAATGGCCGCGCCGCCTTTAAGCCCTGTGAATACCGGAAGGCCTGCAGCGCCGAGGGTTACATATATGAGCATGCTTATCCCGCCCCATACATTCCCTAGGAGGACGCCGGCGAATATCGCGCCGAACGTCGAGCCGGTTATCGGGACAGGCGTCCACGGCAGCGGTATCCTTACCTGCGCAAGTATCACCATAACGCCGGCCATCAAAAAGGCAAGTGTCAGCTTCTCGGCCTCAGCCAAATGGTACCGCCACTTGAATACTTCGTATCTTGTCCTTGCGTATCTTTCGCCCAGAGTTATCGCGGTCATCGTCTACCTCCGTTAATTTTATCGTTTACGATTATCCCGCAAATATATATATTTGCGGGATACGATTATACCACATTACGGTATTAAAGCAACTCACTTGAGACCGTGTCGCAGAAGAGGAACCCTTTCTTCGTGAGCGATACCGCGGCGGCCCTGCCTTTGGCTTTCTTATATTTTATGAGGCCCGCGCCGGTAAGTTTCCGCAGGGCATCCGCCTCAAGCTCGCCCAGGGCGAACCCGGTCTTCTTTTTGAACCAGCTGAAATCTATCCCTTCGGCAGTCCTTATCTTTACCGCCGCAGTTTCTTTCGCCTTGCGCTCGCCGGTAAGCCGCTCGGATGAAACGATAGTGCTCTTCCCGGCATTGGCCCTATTGATGTACTCCCAGACATCGGGCACATGCCTCTTCCTGATCCCGCCGATATACGAGACAGCCGACGGTCCGAGGCCTATATATTCATCGTTGCGCCAATAATTGAGGTTGTGCCTGCATTCAAAACCTTTTTTGGCGAAATTCGACACTTCGTAATGCCGGAAACCGTGCCTGGGGAGATACCCGATCGCGAAGGAATACATCTGGGCGGTGCATTCCTCGTCGACAGGGATGATATTCCCGCATTTCCTCGCGTTATAAAGCGTTGTCCCTTTTTCATAGGTCAGGCCGTAGCATGAGATATGCGTGACCGGTAATTTTACTGCCCGCGCCAATTCGGAGTAACAGTCATTAAGTGTTTCGCCGGGCGCGCCGAAGATAAGGTCTATGTTGAGGTCGGCGAAACCTTTCTTCTTTGCCAGCATAACCGAGTCGACCGCCTTTTTGGCGCTATGGATCCTGCCCAGCCTCTTTAGCTTCCTGTCGTCGAAAGACTGGACCCCGATGCTCAACCTGTTGGCCCCTTCGTCCAATAAGAGGCGCAGCTTCCCGGCGTCAAGGCTTTCAGGGTTCGCCTCGACCGTGAACTCGGCTCCTTCGGCGGCCAATCTTCGGGCGGCGCGCAGAAGTTTTTTCAACAACGGACTACCAAGCGCGCTGGGGGTGCCTCCGCCGATAAATACGGTAGAGACGCTGCTGTTAATGCCGTTTATTTGCGCGGCAAGCGCGTCAACGTAAGCGGCTGCCGGGCCTTCTTCGTAAGCGATGCTGTAGAAATCGCAATAACCGCATTTTTTCGCGCAAAAGGGTATGTGCACATATAATGAAGGCGTCATTTTATTTTTCTCTTGCATTATACCGTATTTCCTATATAATTGTAAACCATAAAACATCAAGGAGGTTTACAATGCGTAAAGCCAGGATGGCTGCCGTTTTCTCCCTGCTGATCATTATACCAAATATTGCTGCAGCCATAAACTTCTATGACGGGGTGCGCGCGGCCAAAGGGCTCTACTTCCTCACCTACTCCACCGTCTATGCCGCCGACAAGGTGACCGACTCAAAGGGCAGGACAGCCATAAAGGATTACGACCTCCTTAAGGTCGAGGAGTTGCTGCGTTTTTGCTATTACTCGCCCGATTTCGTCTTCACCGCGCTCCTGCCGGCTGGAGGCGTCCATGTCGGGTCGACGGACAAAAATTCATTCGGCCTCGGCGACGCCTCGATAGGCGCCGGCTGGTTCCTGCCTGTCAAGGAAGTCGATATCCTGCCGATGCTCTTTGTCAAGGCGCCTACCGGGCAATACGCCTCGGACAAGAGCACAAATTACGGTACGCACCAGGTAGACATCAAGCCCGTCGTATTCTTCCATAAGACGATAAACGATTTCAGCATGGATGCGGCCGCGAAATATTTTTTCAGGCTGGAGAATGATAAGAATATCGCTCCGGGCGACGAGCTCCACCTGGAATATCTCCTCGGATATAACGTCACGAAAAACTTCAAGCTCGGCCCCTCGGTAAGCTGGATGATAAGCCGGGACAAGCGGGTGGACGGGGCCAGGGTGCCGGGCAGCGCGCGCCAGACGCTTTCGGCCGGGGCGGAATTTTACACGAAGTTCTCGGGGATGAGTTTTGATTTCAGCTATCTTTACGACGCCTTCGCGGAGAACTCGCCGAAAGGCCATTTCTTCCAATTGAAAAGCTGCTACAAGTTTTAGAATTTACCGCTCAATAATTCCGATACGGTCACGAACTTATAGCCCTTTTCCTCCAACCTCTTTACAAGCCGCGGGATGGTCTTGACGGTTTGGCTGCGGTCCCCTCCCTCGGTGCTGAAGACCCCTCCGCTGTCATGGAACAGGATGATGTCCCCGGGCTTGATATGCCTCGCTATGAATGAGGTGATCTGTTTATCGTGGAACGTGACCCAATCCTTGGAGTTCAAGGACCACAGGACCACCCCGTATCCCATATCCTTGACCTTTTGTTTCTCCGTATCGTTAAGCCAGGCTTTGGGGGGCCTGAAATACTTTGTCGTCCGGCCGGTGACGTCCTTAATGACCTTCTCCGTCTCATCTATCTCTTTCTTAAGCTCATCTGTTTTATAATAGATCATGACCTTGTGGTCATATCCGTGGTTCTCTATATCGTGCCCCTCGCGCGCGACGCGCCTGGCGATCTCGGGATACTGTTCCACGTGTTTTCCTATCATGAAAAAAGTCGCCTTGATGCCGGCCTTTTTAAGCTCGTCCAGGACTTGCGGCGTCCATAACGGCGAAGGGCCGTCGTCGAAGGTCAACGCGACGACTTTCTCGTCGGTTTTAAGGCGGTAGATGGTGGATTTGCGCACGAGGACTGCCTGGTCAAAAAAGACGCAAAAAGCCATTATCGCCGTCGCGGCAATGATGACCGCTATCGTCGAGATCCAGATATATCTTTTAAGGTTTCGCATATCCGATCCTAATCATAACCGAATTTCTTTACGAACCAGGTTTTCACGACCTGCACCAGCAGCATATATGTCACGACCATGACAAAAAGGATCACGAAGAATAATGGCGGTGGCGCCACGAACCCGAAGGACTTGGCCAGTGGAGACAAGGGAATTAATATGCCCATCGCGACTATGGCTATTGACGTCATAATAAGGAACTTGCTCGGCCTGCTCTCGATGAACGGTATCTTTCCGGTGCGTATGACGTGGATGATGAGCGTCTGGGTGCAAAGAGACTCTATAAACCAGCCCGTGTGGAACAATTCCGGGTTGTTCCAGGTATTGAATACGAAAAGCATCACGCCGTAAGTCAGGAAATCATAGATAGAGCTCAGCGGGCCTATAAACACCATGAAATTCCTTATCGACTTGATGTTCCAGGCGCGAGGTTTCACGAGGTACTCCTTGTCCACTTCGTCGGTGGGTATGGCTACCTGCGACAGGTCGTAAAGGAAGTTATTAAGCAGGATCTGTATCGGCAGCATCGGCAGGAACGGCAGGAAGATGGTACCGCCGGTCATGCTGAGCATATTCCCGAAGTTCGAGCTGGAACCCATTTTTATATATTTTATTATATTGCCAAAAGTCTTCCTCCCTTCTACGACCCCGTCCTCGAGGACTAGAAGATTTTTTTTGAGGAGTATTATATCCGCGGATTCCTTCGCTATGTCCACGGCGTTATCCACGGAGATGCCGACGTCTGACGCCTTCAGCGCCGGCGCGTCGTTTATGCCGTCGCCGAGGTAACCTACTATATGTTTATTCCGGTGGAGAGCCCGGATCACCCGCTCTTTCTGGAGGGGCGACATTCGCGCGAAGACGTTCGAGGTCTCGGCCGCAGCCTGGAGTTCGGCATCGGACATCTTTTCCAATTGTTCGCCTATGATAAGGCCCGTGATATTGAGGCCTACCTCATTGCATATCTTTTTCGTGACGAGCTCGTTATCGCCCGTCAGGACCTTGAACTGTATCCCCTGCTTAGTAAGCGCCTCGATAGCCTCTTTCGCGTCCGCCTTCGGAGGGTCAAGGAAAGCGACATAGCCCTTCAGGACGAGCTCCTGCTCGTCATCCCGCGAATAGGCCTCTTTCTTTGTCTCCTCATCCTTATAGGCGATGGCGAGGACCCTGAAACCGTCGGTGCTCAGCCTGTCGTATTCTTCCCTCAGATCCGCCAAAAGCCACTGCTCCATCTCGAATATCTCGCCGTCAAGCTCATAGTGCGTGCAGCGTTTGAATATCTCTTCCGGCGCGCCTTTCGCGATAAGCGTATGCTTGCCGTCCATCCCCACAACGACCGACATGATCTTCCTCGAAAAATCGAACGGCATCTCGTCTATTTTTTTGAACTCCTTGACAGGCATCTTCTTGTACTTCAGGATGGCCTTATCGAGGAGGTTCTTAAGCCCTGTCTGGTAGTAGCTGTTAAGGTACGCGTACTTCAGGACGGTCTCGTCGTCTTTCCTGACCACGTCGCAATGCTTCTCCAGGATGATGTGGTCCATGGTCAAGGTGCCGGTCTTATCGGTGCAGATGACGTCCATGGCGCCGAAGTTCTGGATCGAGTTCAAGCGCTTTACTATGACGTCTTTCTTGGACATCGCGATAGCGCCCTTTGAAAGGTTAAGGGTGATGAGCATAGGCAGCATCTCCGGAGTCAAGCCTACCGCCACGCCGAGAGAGAAAAGGAAAGCCTCCCTGAAAGGGCGCCCGCGCAACGCGTTTATCCCGAAGATGACTATTACCATGAATATCATCGCCCGGATCATGAGCCACGTGAAACTGTTCACGCCCTTGTCGAAGCTCGTCTCGATCCTCATGGTAGCCAGCCTGCGCGATATTTCGCCGAACTGCGTCGAGATGCCTGTCTTTACGACCACCGCCAGCGCAGTGCCGCTTACCACGCTTGAGCCCATGAACGCGATATTGCGCAATTCCGAATTAGCGGAGGATTTTGCCTGTACCGGCCCGGCGACTTTCTCTATAGGGAAAGATTCCCCTGTCAAAGAGGCCTGGTTGATAAAAAGGTCCTTGCACGAGATTATCCTTAAGTCGGCAGGGATCATGTCGCCGGCGAAAAGGTCTACGATATCGCCCGGGACGATTTCGCGGATATTTATCTCTTTCGGCCTGCCGTTCCTGTAAACGGTCGCGGTCGTGTGTACCATCTCGCTGAGTTTTTCGACGGCTTTTTCGGAACGGTGCTCCTGTATGAACGAAAGGAACACGCTAAGGACGATCATCAGGAAGACAAGGAAGGCGCTCACCGTAGAGCCGGAATAGAGGGAAAATCCGCAGATGATTATAAGGACGATCACGAGCGGGTTTACGAACTTGGAGAGGATCTGGGTAAAGATAGTCCTCTTCTTCTTCCTGGCGGGCTCATTTAACCCGTAATACTCGAGGCGTTTTTTCGCTTCTTTCTCGGAAAGGCCCTTCTGGGAGGTTTTAAGCTTTAAAAAGACCTCCTCGATGGGGGTGCTGATATAATTAAAAGACGGGCTAGATATTTTCGGTAAGGACTTCATAAAACGCCTGCGGGTGTTTGCAGGCCGGGCATTCTTTGGGGGCTTCAGCCCCTTCGAACACGTAGCCGCAGTTTATGCAATGCCATTTGACCGGCGCCTTCTTCTTGAAGACTTCGCCATTCGCTATGTTATTGATCAGCTTCCTGTACCTGGATTCGTGGAATTTTTCCACTTTAGAGATATTGTCGAAGGACCTTGCGACCTCCGGAAATCCCTCGTTCTCGGCTACCCTCGAAAAATCGGAATACAACGTAGTCCACTCGAGGTTCTCCCCCGCGGCGGCAGCCTCAAGGTTCGCCTTCGTGTTATTTATCGTGCCGGCCGGATAGGTAGCGGTTATCTCGACGTCCCCGCCCTCAAGATACTTGAAAAATACCTTGGCGTGCTCCTTCTCATTCTCCGCGGTCTCGATGAATATATTCGCTATCTGCTCGTAACCTTCCTTCCGCGCGGCGCTTGCGAAATATGTGTACCTGTTCCTCGCCTGCGATTCACCCGCGAACGAGGCAAGCAGGTTCTTCTCGGTCTGTGTGCCCTTCAGTGATTTGCCCATTTTTGATTTCCTCCTCGGTGGGATGACTATATATATACCATAAATATATATATTTATGGTGTTATACCACAAACGGCGCGTTATTTCAACGGCCTAATGTCAAATACGGTTATCTCCGGCCTGACCAGGAACCTTACCCTGATGCCGAACTTCCCTTCGGTCCCTATGCCGCGGTTCACATAGAGGACCGTATTCCCGACCTTGTATTCCCCTGCTTCGTATCTCTTGCCGTATTTTGAAAGCGTGATTATGGCCCCGTAAAAAGGCAGCGCCACCTGGCCGCCGTGCGTGTGGCCGGCAAGATACAAGTCGACATTCGAGTTCTTCACATCTTCGATGAGGTCTGGCCTATGATACAGGAATATGCTGTAATACCCGCGCGGCACATTCTTCAACACGGGGAACCAATACATGCCATGCTCGAAGTTTACCCCCGAGATGAAAACGGTATCACCGTCCTTGTTTATCTTCTCGATCCTGCCGTCCAGGACGCTAAAATCGGTGCCGCCGAAAAGGTCAATGCCGCGCAGGAACCAGTAATCATAATTCCCTGTCACGGCGTATTTCCCTATACCCGCCTTCAGGCTCTTCATGGTCTTCTTAAATACGGGCAGCGCCTTCGAGGCATTTACCGTATCCCCGGTAAAAACTATGATGTCGGGTTTCAGGGCGTTGACTATCTCTACTATTTTTTTCTCGTTTATTCCTTTAGGGTCGGTATGCAAGTCCGACAGCTGGACTATGCGGAGGCTGGCGTGGGATAGTTTTGGGGTCTTTATCTCTACCGTCTTCACGTCTATCCAATGCGGTTCTATGAGGAGGCCATACAGGAAACAAAGGATGCCGGCTGCCGCAACTATGTGTACGGCTATCGCAGGCTTGGTCAGGAAACCTGAAGGGCCTTCTTTGCGCCCTAACTTATGGAGGAGCAGCTTTGATATCAGCTGCCCCTCCTTGATGTATATTGCGAGGACAAACGCCAGAAAAACGCTGAGCGATACGAATTCCCGGATCAGCATTAAAGCAATTTGCCGTTTTGGAGCGTAAATGCCCCTTTGAGCTTGATATCCCTGGACGAACTGCCTACCAGGATTTCAAATTGCCCGGGTTTCACGGCCCAGTCCTTTTTCCCGGCGTCATAAAATGCGAGGGACCTCTTATCGAGCCTGATCGTCACCCTTACCGTCTCGCCGGGCTTCACGTCGACCCTCTTGAATCCCTTGAGTTCCATCACCGGCCTCTCGACGCCGGGCGCGACTTCCCTTATATAAAGCTGGGCCACTTCGGCGCCGGCCCTCTGGCTCGTGTTCTTGAGGTCGAAAGACGCCTCGAGATCGATATTGCCGGCCTGCACCGTGCCGGGCGTTATCGTGAGGTTGCTGTATTCAAACGTGCTGTAAGAAAGGCCGTGTCCGAACGGGAAGAGGACTTTCATCCCGTGCTTGTCGAAATAACGGTAGCCGACGAAGATGCCTTCCGCATAAATCACCTTGCCGTTTTTCCCGGGATAATTCGAATACGCGGGACAATCCTCCCACTTCAGGGGGAAGGTCGTGGGCAATTTGCCCGACGGGTTATAATCACCGAGGAGCACGTCCGCGATAGCGTTGCCGCCCTCCTGCCCGGGGAACCACATCTCGATCAGCGCGGGGACTTTATCCCCCCAGTCGTTCATGACGACAGGGGCGCCGGTATTCAGCACGACGACTGTATTTTTGTTCGCCGCAACGACCTTCTTGACGAGATCGTTCTGGTTCTCGGGAAGGCTCATGTCCTTCCTGTCGAAATTTTCCGACTCAATACGGCCGGAAAGGCCGATGAATACGATCGCGATATCGGATCTCTTAGCGACCTCGGCTGCCTGGTTTGCCAGCTCACCGGGAATGTCCCATCCCAGCTTGCAGGTTGCGTTGCCGGTATTCTCGTAAAATTCCACGCGCACGCCGTACTCTTTTCCCGCCTCAAGAGTTACCCATGTGCTTTTAGTATCTTCACCGTGGTCCTTCCAGTTGCTTATGACTTCCTTGCCGTCTATGAAGAGGCGGGAACCGTCATCGCTCATAACGCTTAGCTCGTACGTCCCGGTCTTCGGCGGCGCAAGCTTCGCCGTCCATCTTACGGAGAAATGGTCTTTCGGGATGCCGTCTGCCGGCGACGCTTCGCCCCAGTTGAAATTTACCTGTTTATCCACCCTCGACAGGACGGGTGAGCCCGAAAGCTGCTGGTTATTGAAATATTCCCCCAGGAAACCGTTCACTTTCTTGCCCTCAAAGACCGTATGTGCCGCCGAAGATTCGATAGGCGTCATTTCCCCGTCAAGCTTGCAGCCTAACGCGTAATTGATCGCGACCTTATCCCCGAGCTTTTTCTTCAAGCCGTCAAGCGGGCTCACGGCATAAGCCGGCGTCACCTCTGAGCTGCCGCCGCCTCCGAACCTGTTGATGGCGGCATTCGGACCTATTACCGCGATCGATTTGACCTTATTTATGTCTATAGGAAGGATCCCGCCGGAATTTTTAAGCAGGACTATGCCTTCCCTGGATACCTGGAGTGCGGCCTGTTTGTGTTCCGAAGTATTAAGGACGCCATGGACCGGCGCCGGATTGGCGTCAAAAAGTCCGAGCCAGAACATAGCCCTAAGGATGCGCCTTACTTTGTCGTCTATTACCGATTCCTTTACCTGGCCGTTATTAACCGCGCTCACCAGGTTCGCGTTGAAATTATCCCCTTTCGGCATCTCGAGATCGAGGCCGTAATTCGCCGCGTTGACCGTGCTGTGCGTGGCTCCCCAGTCCGAGACGACAAATCCCTTGAATCCCCATTCTTTCTTAAGGATATCGTTAAGCAGGTGGTCGTTCTCGCTCGCATGATAGCCGTTTATTTTATTATAGGAGCACATCACCGACCACGAACCGCCCTCTTTTACCGCCGCCTCGAACGCAGGGAGGTATATCTCCCTGAGCGCGCGCTCGTCGATGACCACATCTATCGTGCCGCGGTCCCATTCCTGGTTATTGCAGGCGTAGTGTTTTACCGTCGCGACGACTTTATTGTCCTGAAGGCCCTTTACATACGCTACGGCCAGCCGGGATGATAGATAGGGATCTTCCCCAAAGCTCTCAAAATTCCTTCCGCCCATCGGGACCCTGTGGATATTCACGCACGGGCCCAGGGACATATTATTGTCCTTCGCCTTGACTTCTTCGGCAAGCGCCGTTGACATCTTGTAGGCCGCATCCGGATCCCATGTCGCCGCCAGGCATACCGACGACGGGAAAGACGTCACCGGGCCGCTCCTGGCGACGCCGACCGGGCCGTCGCACATCTTCAATTTCGGGATACCCAGCCGCCCGATAGTATACGTCTCCATGCCGTTTCCACCGATAAGGGTCACCTTCTCACTGAGTGTCATCTTATTTATCAATTCGTCTATCTTCTTTTCCACCTGTGAATCCTCGCCGTAAAGTATCGTGCCCGAAAGCAAAAAAACCGAAACAAGGGAGACCATAAAAACAACGGGCTTATTCATTTTCTTTCATTCCTTTCATCATATTGCCGATATCCGGCATGTCCATGGAGAATTTTTTGTAATCCGACGGTACCTCGAACAGCGAGTCCGGCTGCGGCCCGGTCTTTATGTTCCTGTATTCGACGCTCCAGCTGCCGTCTAACGCAGCCGATTTAAGGGGGAGGCTCGAACCGCTCTCCACCCATTGCAGCATCTCGTTCTTGATCCCGTCTATCTCGTAAGTCACTTTATATTTGTCCGCCGTCTTCCCGTCGACCGTATCCTTGCCGAGGGGCGTGCGCTCAAGCTCGCCTTCGACCTTTTCTGCGGCGGTCGTCATTTTCTTAGGGTCAAAAGGCTGCTCCATATACATCTTCTGGCCCGGCATAAGTATCCACACGACCTTCTTGTCCACCCTTGATATGGATATGCTCTCGGGGGCTTCCATCCTGCTCTTCTCCCCGCTGACGAAAACCCTGGCACTAAAGGTCTTGCCACCCTGGGTGGTGACTACATCAGCGGAAAAGTCCACCGCGAAGGCGGGTACGGCCAGCGAAAAAACCAGCATGACCGCAAAACAAAAAGGAACCCTCATTATTTTTCCTCCTCATTTATACAAAAGGGGCACAACATCAATTATATATTGTGCCCCTCCATTTATCCAGTAAATATTCGGTCCTATTCCGTTATCTTATAACACCCTCCGTCCAGGACGACGATGACGTTCTTTGCGATCGCGAAATATTTCGCGGCCTGGGGATTCTGCTTGAGCAGTTCGAAATACTTGCCGCTCAAATATTTAACCTCGGCCGTCTTCATGCTCTCCTTATATTTCGCGTCTATCCAAACGTTCCCGTTCAGGTAAAAGGTCTTGTCGCCGACATGTTTGACCGTATCGAGCGACGGCTGGGAAGCGGACATCTTTTCCTTCATGCCCTTTATGTCCACTGAGGCATATACCGCATCGGCTCCGACTTCCCGCTGCATCGAATCCTTGAACACCATACCGTTAAACTCTAATTTCTTGGCCTCTTCGCCCCTTATCCCCCACCGTCCGGAATCCTGCTCGTTCTCCAGGACGAGGAAAGACGTGTACGGCGTCATGATCCCGTGCTCCTTGCTCAGTTTTACTATCTCATCGACAAGCTCCTTATTCTCGCCCTTGAGGCGTATCTCGCTCATAAGGTAACCGATCTTGCGCGTAGCCCAGATGCGCGGGATGAAATCATTCTCGGTGCTCGCCTCCGGGAACCTGTCTTCAAATGTCATCCTCTTCTCGGAGCCGTTGACATTTCCCGTAAGGGTGATAGCGACAGCTCCGGCGCCTTCATACCTGCCGAATAATACGAGCTGCGATCCCTTGAATATATCGGGAAGCGCCGTTGGATACATATCCTTCACTTTGATCTTCCCGAAATCAAGCTTTATGTCCGAGAGGACCGGCTCGCTTATCTTCGAGTAGAAAGACGAGACTTTTACCTCTATATCCTCTCCCGGGACGACGTATTCGCACACGCCGCGCTGGACTTCGGCCATCTTATCGAGAAGATGCGTGTTCACGTCGCTTCCTACCCCGAAGATGAATATCCTCGCCTTGACCCCGTTGGCATCCGCGACATTCTTGAGGATATCGTTGGGGTTCGTCGTGCCGACAGTCGGCTCCCCGTCGGTAAGGAAGACCACCATCCGCGGCCTTTTAGAGTCCCCGAACATCCTGAGGGACGTGAGAAGGGCATTATTTATGTCAGTCCCTCCCCTCGCCTGGAACTTGCCGACAAATTCGGAAGCGCTGCTTATATTATCCTTCGTGGCGTCGACAAGGGTATCCCTGAATGTATTCACGTCTGAAGCGAAGTTCACGATATTGAACCTGTCGCCTTCGCCGAGCCTGTTGACGCAGAACCGCAGCGCCGCTTTCGCCTGGTCTATCTTATCCCCGGCCATGCTCCCCGACGTGTCGAGGACGAATATTATGTCCTTCTCTATCGCGCGCGCGTCGAGCTGGCCCGGGGAAAGCAGCATTATGAAGTAACCGTCCTCGCCGGCCTTTTCGCGGTAAGTGAGGAGGTTCAGGCCCATCTCTTTCTCGGAGACCGTATAATACATGACGAAGTCCTTGTCCGGCCTGACATTCTTCGCCTCGAAACCGCAGCTGGCAGTGAACCGGTCCAGCTTCGTATCCACTTCATGGCTGGGCGAATAGATGCTCTTTATGGCGACCTTCGAGGTGACCTTGGCAGATATCGTCACTTCCTCAAGCGGCTTGGGAGAGAACTTCTCGGTATTGAGCGGATAGACGTATTTGTATACGCCCGCGTCGTAATTAAGTGTTTGCTGGTAGACTATCTCGATGCGGGTCTCCCCGTGTTTCGGGACGGGATATACCCGCGCCTTGAACATGTTGCGCCCGGCGTATTCCAGCAGCCCCGGGTCCTTCATGCGCCTTACGATATCCTCGTATATCTGCCGCGCCTTGTCTTTATCCAGGAGTTCGCCGCTTACCCTTTTGCCGTTCATGTAAAGCGCAAAATCCTTTATCGCCGCCTCTTCCGGTATCGGGAACATATATGTCGCCTCAAGGTCGGCGTCATAATCGTTCCTGAATACCTGGTCGATGGATGTGGTCGCTACCCCGTTATTGATATCGACCTTGACCCTGTGGTATTTGACAGGCAGGGGCTGGGGATTCACGAACCTTTCGATGCGGATACCAATGGGAGGTTCGGCTATCAATACACCGTCCGCGAATGCGGTATTCAACGCAAAAAACAGGCCTAACACTGACAACATTACCGGTAAAAACGCTTTGGTCTTCATGGGACCCTCCTTTCCTTTACACCAGTTTAGACAGGAAAGGGGGCAAAAAGTTCCCGGATATTATTTTACGGCGAGCTTGATGCGGACCCGGACGGTTTCCAGGCCCTGGGGCGCTTCTTTCAGGATAGGTTCTTGGAGGACGCCGATGCCGGCGAGCTTCCCTATAAATGCCGGGTAACCGGCCGCGGGTATCTCGGCATCGATGTATTGCGGCATGCCTGTATCTTTATTCATTTCGACATTCGTGACCTTGCCCTGCGCCAGTTCTACCTGGTTCTTAACCTTCGAAAGGGCTTCGGTTAAATAGGGTCTCCTGGCTTGCGCCATTTCCGCTTGAGGAACTGATTTTCCCTTTTCAAGGGCCCTCTCTTCGTAGACCCTCTCTTCGGAGGCTTTTTCTTCACGCCCTCTCTCCGTAAATACATTCCCTTTTACCGCACCTACCAGGAGGGCAAGTTCTACGGGTTTGCTTTCCGCGGCCGGCGCCTGGGCAGCGATCTTATCGCTAAACTCAAGACTTGCCGAAATACGTTCTTTATTTGCATAGACGTTTTCGGCGTCGCCCCTGCCGCCTTCCGCCTCGGCTAACTTCTTATCGGCAACCGGTTGATTCGCGAATCCGTTAAACGCCATTTCTGATTTAGGCGCATGATCAGGTTTAGGCGCATAAGCGAGCTGTTCAGCCGGTTTCTTTATTCCGATAGTAGAGACGATCAGGATGACCGCCGCGGCCATTGCGGCGACTTCCAGCGGGACCTTGATCTTTACCGGGACGAATAAAGTCCGCATTATCTTTTCAAACGCGGAACGCCTTTCGATGCGCTCGTGCACCTTCTTAAGGAAGTCTTCGGGCGCTTTTACCTTCGGCAGGGAATTCATCTGCTTCAGGTACTCTTCTTCCGGCATCATGTTTTTCTTGTCTTCGCGTTCCATCTATACCAGCCCCTTTAATTTCTCTCTCAATTCCTGCCTCGCCCTCGCGAGTTTCGATTTCACGGTCCCGAGGTTATAACCGGTCACTTCCGATATCTCCTCATACGGCAGCCCTTCAACGTCGCGCAGCACCACGACCGACTTCTGGTCGGCCGGAAGGGAATTTATCGCGGCCTGTATAAGCTCGCCCTTCTCTTTCCTGTCCAATTCGCCGGACGGGGACAATGACCTCCCCGCAACCTCGACCGCCCGCTCGCCGTCTTCCGTCTCTTTGGGCTCATCCAGCCGGACCATATTCCTGCTGCCGCGGTACTGCGCGGACTTGAGCCTGTTCTTGCATGTGTTCACCGCTATCCTGTATATCCAAGTCGAGACGGACGACTCGGCCCTGAAATCTTTCAAAGACCGGTAGACCTTTACGAACGTCTCCTGCGCGCAATCGTCGGCTTCACCGTGATCACCCATAAAACGGTAGCACAAATTGAAGACCTTGTCCTTATGCTTAAGGACCAGCTCGTCGAAATTTACGCTCTCTTCATCCATTTAGACAATCTTCAGTTTGGAAAGTTCCGCAGCCGGAATAGGCTTTGTCTTGAGGTTTGTATCCACGCACGCGCATACGACCTTCGCTTTCAATAAAAGGGTGCCGCCCTTCCTTATCTCCTGCTCGAAATCAATGGAGGCGTGGCCGACCTTCCCGATCGAGGTAGCCACCTCGATAGTGTCCCCGTAAACCGCGGGGAACTTGTAGTCCACCTCGATATGGATGACCGGGAATATCGTTCCGCTGCGGGCCAGCTCCCCGACGTCGATACCCTTCTCGCGGAGGAATTCGGTCCTTCCCTCCTCCAGGTGGTTAAGGTATGCGGCGTGATAGACTACGCCGCCGCAATCGGTATCATGGTAATATATCTTTTTTTTGAGGATCCCGGCCGCCATCCTATCCCCCTGTTAAAACTTTTTCATCAGCCACTTTCCCACAAATTCGCTCGCTATGATGACAACGATCGCGATGGAAAAGTGCTCGAGTATCGACTGGTACGGGTTCAGTCCCCTGCCCCTGGCTATGGAATAGCTTATTGCGGCAAGCAGGCCCATTCCCCAGATCACGGAGCACGGTACGGCAAGGTTAAGCGGGAGGAATGCGACCAGAGCGACGAATGATAAGGAGACGAAAAGCCGCGTAAAGAAATTCGTAACGGTCGACAGCCAGACCTCTTTCTTGTCTACGCATTCCGATTCCTGGAAGATGTGTATCCCCAGGGAATCCGAGATGTTATCGGCCAGCGCTATTACCAATATGCCGCTTATTATCACTACTTTGGGATTGGCCGTGCCGTCCAGGCCTATTATAAGCCCCAGGATGGTGATGATAGCCGAGGTCCCGCCGAAACTGAATTTGGTCTGGTTGGGCCGGCACTTTCCTTTCGTCTCAACGTTTTTTTGCATGGCTACATTTTACCTTAAAGACGAAACCTCTGCAAGACTATTGAAATCTTCGGCTGTTTATGTAAAAATGGCCTTAACAAAGGAGGGTGCCATGTCCAAGACAAGTGTTGTTTTAATGGCGGTTTGCATCTCTGTCTTTTCTTTGTTTTCCGGCAAAACATACGCCGCCGTAAAAGCTGCCGCCGCGCCGTCAGCCACGCTCAGCAATCTTTTAGCCGCTTATAACGGCGAAAAGAACGCCCAGATGCGTTATATGCTATTCGCCCAACAGGCTGACAAGGAAGGCTATAACGGCGTAGCCAGCCTTTTCAGGGCAGCAGCGCGCTCCGAGCAGGTCCATTACGAAGGACACGCCAAGGCAATAAATGAACTGGGCGGCGCTCCTCCGGCGATAAAGATGGCGACACCGGTAGTAAAGAGCACTAAAGAGAACCTTGAGGCGGCCATAAACGGCGAAAATTACGAATTCGGGAAGATGTACCCGGAATTCCTGAAGCAGGCGGAGAAAGATAAGGTCAAATCCGCGATCGTTTCGTTCAAAGGCGCCTTGAAGATCGAGGGGATCCACGCCCAATTATTCAAGAAGGCCCTAAAGGACATGGAAACGTGGAAGGGACAGAAGAAAGATTTCTTCGTCTGCCTGGTATGCGGCAACGTAGTGGAGAATAAGCCGCCGATGGTCTGCCCTATTTGCGCAGCTCCCAGGGAAAAATTCACGGCCGTTAACTAAACTTTTATTTTGCGGCCTTTAGGTACGCCTTGATGATCTTTTGTTCGGCCTTAGGTTTGTCGTTCCTGCCGACGGCCGAGTTCTCTATCTTCTCGACCGCGTCGTAGCCCGATACCACCTTGCCGAATATGGTATGCTTCCCGTTCAACCAAGGGGTCTTGGCGGTCGTAATGAAGAACTGGCTCCCGTTGGTGCTGGGCCCGGAATTCGCCATGGCCAGCAGGCCCGGTGCGTCAAATTGGACTTTCGGATCGATCTCGTCCCCGAACGATTTTCCCCAGCATGATTGCCCTCCCATCCCGGTCCCGGTCGGGTCGCCGCCCTGTATCATGAAACCTTTTATGACCCTGTGGAATATCAGGCCGTTATAATACCCTTTCCCTACCAGCGTGGTGAAATTTTCGCAAGCCTTCGGCGCTACTTCAGGCATAAGTTTTATCTCGATGATCCCCTGGTTAGTCTCTAAGACAACGACCTGGTCATCCATGGCAAAAAGGCCTCCGTTGGTGTTAATACAGGTTATACAGAAAAACAGGACGGTAATAAAGACAAATATCCTCTCCATTGTCCGCATCTCCTTTTTTCTTATTTTACCATATCTTGCGGAAAATTATCTTACTCTTTCTTTTTGCCCATGGCGTTCTTACCTGCCATACAAGGCCCTCAATTGGTCCACGGTCGGATTGCCCGGGTAAAATTCACCCTGCGGCCCTTTGTATCCGTTCCCGTGCTTAAACAGCGTTATCTTGGTAAAAGTTCCGTCTGAATTCGGGACATTTACTTCCACCGGTTGCCCCTCTGCGGCAGGAGCCTGCACGACGACAGGAGCCGCCGGCGCAACGTAATAATTTGTCGCAGGCGCGGCTACCACGACAGGCTGCTGGACGATCATATAGCCCTGGGGCACTTGCTGGTAGTAGCTGCCGTCGCAATAGTAGTAAGTCTGCCCGTTCATCACCATATATCGCCCGTTATCCGGCCTGGACGCCAATATTGCGCCTATGGCAAGCGTGGTAACACCGAAATCAAGCCAGGCGCCTTCACGGTAATAACGATGGTTGCGGTAAGTATACCTGCCGCCGCCACGCCCGCCGCGGCCCCAATCCGCGAACGCGGGAGCGCACGACAAAGTCAGAAAAACAACTGCCATTAACATACACAGCTTCTTCATCTCTCTACCTCCTCTTTTAACATATTAGACGCGATATGTCCTGAGAAGGTTTACTCGATAATTATTCCTTATAGGGACGCTATTTTCTTGCCGAATGCGAACGCTTTACCGCGGATACCCTTAAGCTTTACGATATCCCCGGATTCGCGGGCGTTGGGAACGAGCAGGGAGAAGAATTTCATTTCACTGTAATCGGCTATGATCTTGAAAGATCTTTTAACGTTATCCAGCCCTATATCCTCATAAGCGCTCAGGAGCAGGGCCATAGCCTTACCCTTCAACGGGGATTCGAAGGTGTCGGTCGTATTGTCCCATTTGTACAGGGAGAACATCCGGTCGATGATCACCTTCAGCTGCGCGCTGGGGCCGTAGAAATAGAGCGGCGTAGCGAAAACAATGACGTCCGCTTTGGCCATTTTCTTGAGGACGGCCTTCGCGCCGTCATTTATCACGCACTCGTATTCCTTGATCTTCTGGCACGTCCTGCAGGATGTGCAGCCGCTGGACTTGTACTTAAGGAAAGCGGCATTTATGACCTCGACACCGGCGCCTTTAGAGCGCGCGCCGGCCGCGAACCAGCAGGAAAGCTTTGCGGTGTTCCCGTTCTTTTTAGGGCTTCCGTTGAGGACCAGGATCTTCTTGGGCATGGCGTTATTTTACGGCAAACAAAAATCCCCTGCAAGTTAAATTGCAGGGGATCTCTGGTGTACCTATCGAATCTCTAATTAACGTCCTTCGTTCTTGCGCTTCGAAAAACAATCCTTGCAATATACGGGACGGTCATCTCTCGGTTTGAAAGGGACTTCGCATTCCTTCTTGCAATCCGCGCAAGTCGCTTTGTGCATTTCCCTAGGCCCGCCGAACCCGCCACCACCACCGCCACCACCTTGGTACCCCATGTTACCTCCTTTTTATTGAACTACACTCTAGGTGTGATTCTACCCTAAATCAGGGCCCAGCGCAACATATTTTTATCAGTACCCCGGTGAAGGTTGTACGGGCTTTGAGGACGTAATGCTTTCGGCGACGCTTGAGTCGCTCTTATATTTGACCTCGACAGTATCTCCGAGCCTGAGCGAATTGATCTCTTCGGGCTTTACCGTAAATTGTCTCTCGGTGAGCTTATTCGGGTCCTTGACCGTGATCTGGTTGAACGACCTCTTGATCGAGACTACTTCGCCGGACAATGTCATGAGGGGCGCTCCTTCCCCGGAGATCCCTGCCGACTGGTCATCTCCCACCAAAGCTTCACGTGCCGCTTTTTGCTGGGAAGGGCTCACTGCGAAACAACTCGCCGCAAGGCATAATATCGCGGCCGCGGCCATTATCCGTTTCATCTTTTTCCCCTTTCGCTTTTTACCAATGCCAGTTTTTTCTCGCGGGGCCAGGTCTTGATCCGGGATTCGCGCTTCTGGGCTATCGACCTGTTAGGATGGACTTCTTTGTATAACAATTCGACAGGCCTGTGCATCCTGGTATACTTTCCGCCTTTACCGGAATTATGCTCTTTCAGGCGGCGGCCTACGTCGGAACTGGCGCCGGTATAAAAACTTCCGTCAAGGCAGCGTAATATATATACGTACCACATAAATTAGAACGACCAGTTTACCAGGACCATGAACTCAAACGGTTTCTTGTTGCCGTTATAGTTTCCGAGGCCTATCTGCAGGCCGTCGAGGGATTTCGTATAGTTGACGAACCCGAACTGGAGCCCGTGCATCTCTTTGGCATAATTAACGCCGCCGAACTGGAGGCCCTTGAACGATCCTTCGCTATAATTCACCATGCCAAGTTCCATTCCCGCAGATTGCCCTTTCGAAACGTTCAGGAACCCGTACTGGAGGCCATGCATAAATCCTTCATCCCAGTTCACGAAACCCAGCTGCACGCCGCTGAAATCGCCTTCCGTAATATTTGCGGCGCCCCATTGCAGGCCTACGCCGCGCCCCTTGGTGCGGTTGATGAGGCCGAGGCTTATGCCGCCAACATCCTGGTTGGCGCCGTAGATAAGGCTCAGGCTCAGGCCATTTATCGACTCATTCTCCGGGACGAGCTGGATGGGATCGAAAATAGCCAACTGGATAGGCTTTGCTTCTGCGGCTTGCGCTAACTGCGGCATTAACACCATTACCGATAATACAAAAAACAGTACCTTTTTTGTCATGGCTGGTCCTTTCTGTTTGGGAAACCGGCTTGCGATTAACTATGCGGCTCCCCGCTTCTCCCGTTTCTTGTGTTTATAGAGAGTGGTGTAAGATACGCCGATAATGATGCAGAGCGGGCTGAGGTAAGAATAGAAAGAACCCGGTAAGGCAGCGGGATAGAATAACCGGAAAGCGCTGAAAGCTGTCGGGATTAAAAGCAGCGCTCCCCAGAAAATGGCGATGAACCGGCAACCGCTGATCATATCTTCATTATTCCATTGATCTTTCGGCAGTTCTTCCCGCGCATATTGCAATGTGAACGGTTTGCCTGTCAGCACCGTGAACCAAATAACACCGGTCAGGAAGCCGTTTGAAATGATCGCCATATGTTGTGCCAGCCACATCCACTTGAATCCGTAGAATGATATTGTGCAAACAAGAAAAAACATTATGGTAGCCCACTGCAAAATGAAGCCCCTGCGCAGCTCTTTCCAGCCGAAAATAACGGACATGACCAGGCATATCGCTACTGCTCTCTCTAAATGGCCCCAGCTATCTGTCGGCAGGATCAAAAACAGGATCCAGGGCAAGAACCCCAGGAGGAATTTCGCGATGTCCAATAATTCATTAACCATTCGGATCTCCTTTTTCAATCATTTTACTCCAAACAAAAACCCTCCGCAATGTTTAATTGCAGAGGGTAACTATAACGGCAATGCCGCTAGCTGTCATAGGTCAATCGAGCGCTTTAATCGATTCGGCCCCGTTCTTACCATTAGTTATGCTCGAGCCGTCCGTTATGGTAGAGTATTTAACTTCAACGCGTTCGCCCATCTTGAGAAGCATGGCTCCGTGCGTTTTTCCGCCATCGTTCAGGTCTTTGCCGGAAGCGTCGGTCACGGACGTGGTCCCCATCACAAAAAATTCGACTTTCTCGCCGCTGTCGGGAGCTACCGTCATTTTGCAATACGGTCCGCTCGGTGACCTGCTCATAGTCATCTTCTTAGATTCTATTTTGCCTGCAAGGGTCTTGGCCTCATCGGCAGCCTTTAGGGACGGCTGGCTGATGAAACACAAGGACCCGGAAAATGCGACAGCGATTAATGCAAAAACTATTTTTTTCATTCCTCCCTCCTTTTCCTAATTTTACTCCAAACAATACCCCGCTCGGGTCGCTTCGCTCCCTGAGAGAAAACCCTGATGGTTTTCTCTCAGCGCCGCACAACCTTTAGCGGGACTGCTCTCTTTCCTTCCGCCGGGATGCTTACGGGACAGAGGGAAAACGGTCTTTTCCCTCTGTAACTCCCTATTTCTCGGCGGTGTCGCCAAATTTTATTACTCTTGGCGCGAGAAAATTTGGCTCCCCCGCCTGGGCTCGAACCAGGGACACGTGGATTACAAGTACCCCGGTATTGCTACCGGACTTGGACTATATCATCTCCTACGGCTTTACGTTTAGGAGGCAGGTGCATAGTCTCTGAACCTTCCCTTTATTTCTAAAGGGCTCGGCTGCTGATTACCCCAGAGGGGCTTCCAGGATGCCACAATGTGGCATCTCCGTCAGCTAATACTACGCTGCGGACAATTCTCCTGCTTTTTCAATCCCGATTTCTCGGGAAAGCTGCGCTTGGACATGAGTCTCTCGGTGACAATTGGCGCACAGCAATACACATTTGTCCAATTCTTCTTTTACTTTCGTCCAACTTCTCGTATATCCTTTTGAGGATATGCTGAAGTCTTTCTTGGAAGAATCGACGTGATGGAACTCCAAAGCATCGCTGCAACGGTCGTAACCGCATACTTCACAGCGACCGCCTTTATACTCAATAGCCATTTGCCTTATCTTTCTCCGTCTTTTATGGACGGCGGCTATTATGTATTGCCGGCGATCTTTGTAAGTCCGCGTATCGCGTTTTGCCATTGTCACCTCCTTTCATGTCCGCTTGGCCATAGTCCGAGTTTTTGCTCGGGCTTCGCCCTCGCACAGTCCACTGCTCTACCAACTGAGCTACAGGGGAGCGGATATTTCACAAAGAACGATGTTATTTATAACTGCGTTTCAATCCCGCTGAGGCGGGATTTCGACGCTAAGCTTCTACGTTACAGCGCCTCAATAGCGCGGCCCAATCGTCGTCTATCCTCTTCTGGATCTCCTCGACTACAGAAGCATTCTCCGGCCTCAACAGGTGGCGGAAACGGCCCTGCGCCTTTAGGTAATCTGTGACCGGTTTCTTGGCAGCCGGCTTATAGCTCAGCTTCCAGGTATTGCCGTTCTCTACCTCATACAGCGGCCAGAAGCATGTATCGACCGCGAGTTTCGCCATCTCTATCGTCTTCTCTGACGGATAAGCCCACCCTAACGGGCACGGCGATATCACGTTCATGAAAGCGGGCCCGTCTACCGAAAGCGCCTTCTGCGACTTCGTTATAAGGTCATTCCAGTGGCTAGGGGATGCTGTGGCCACAAAGGGTATTCTATGCGCTACCACTATGCCGGTCAAGTCTTTTGGGTATTGTTTTTTGCCGATAGACTTCAAACCTACGGGCGCCGTAGTCGTCTGCGTACCGCGCGGGGTGGCGCTTGAGCGCTGGACGCCTGTATTCATATAAGCTTCGTTATTATAGCAGATATAAAGTATCCTCTGCCCGCGCTCGAGCATGCCAGAGAGCGACTGTAATCCGATATCATACGTGCCGCCGTCGCCGCCAAGCGCCACAAACCTCATCTCTTCCTTGACCTTGCCGCGGCGCCTGAGCGATCTGTAAGCGGCTTCCGCGCCTGAAACGGTCGCGGCGGAGTTTTCAAAAGCGCAATGCACGAAACTGCAGTTCCACGCCGTGAAAGGATTCGGCGTTGTAGAAACTTCGAGGCAACCTGTGGCGCTTCCGACCACGAGCGGGATCTCCTGAGAGAGCCCCATCTGCCTTACGATTATCGGCGCGGCGCATCCCGCGCACATCCTGTGGCCGCCGCACAATACTTCTTTTCTCTTATTGAGTTCTTTTAAATTTGCCATTTATTCCCTTACTCCCAGGTATGTCACAAGGTCGTTGGCCTTGCCGGTCTTGGCTATATCAGCCAGGTCCGAATATACCTTATTTATCTCGACCAGGCCCATGTCGCGCCCGCCGAGACCGTATACGTAATTGACTATAGGTATTGTCGATTTCTTATAAAGCGCGGCCCTTATCTCATCGAAGAGCGGCCCGCCCACCGCGTTGAGTGAATCAGCGCGGTCGAGGACAGCCACTGCTTTCAAGTGTTTTAACGCGTCAGCTATCTCGTTCTCCGGGAACGGCCTGAACATGCGGATCTTCAACAGGCCCGCCTTGACGCCCTTCTCGCGCAATTCATCTACCACGGCGCGCGCCGTCCCGACGGTCGAGCCGAGGGCGACTATCGCGACTTCCGCGTCCTCGAGCTTGTATCCCTCGATGAACTTGTATTCGCGGCCGCATATCTTCGAGAACTCTTTCGCGACATCGGCTATGACCTTCGCCGATTTTGTCATCGCGTCGGCCATCTGGCGCCTGTGCTCGAAGTAGTAATCCGGGAGATCGAAGCTCCCGATCGTCGTAGGTTTCTTCGGGTCGAGCAGCGCGTATTTCGGCTTATACTCGCCGACGAATTTCTTCACTTCTGCGTCATCGTAGAGATACATGTTCTCTATCGCGTGGCTGATGATGAAGCCGTCGTAATTTACCACTACAGGCAGGAGGATATCCGGATTCTCGGCTACCCTTATCGCCTGCAAAAGATTGTCATATACTTCCTGCGCGTTCTCGGCCCAGAGTTGTATCCAGCCCGAATCGCGGATGCCCATCGCGTCAGAATGGTCGCAATGGATATTGATAGGCCCTGAAAGCGCCCTGTTCACCAGCGGCATCACTATCGGCAGGCGGTAGCTCGAGGCGATATAGACTATCTCCCACATAAGCGCCAAACCCTGCGATGATGTAGCCGTCATGACGCGCGCGCCGGCCGCGGACGCTCCGACGCATGCCGACATCGCGGAATGCTCGGACTCCACCAATACTATCTCGGTATCTAATTCACCGTCGGCCACGAACTGCGCGAACTTTTCCATCAACGACGTCTGCGGCGTGATCGGATATGCCGCGACTACGTCGGGATTTATCTGTTTCATCGCGTACGCTGCCGCGTCGTTACCTGTCAAAGCTAAAAGTTTTTTGCTCATTTTTCTTCCTTGACCATTTCTATGGCTTTCTTCGGTTTCACCGGGCAGA